>CBDCBP010000016.1:0-649713 GCA_965214315.1 Puia sp.
TCAGCATCCCGATCAGCAGCCGCTTCGCCAAAAAAGACAAGGAATAGCTCGTCGATCCCCAGCTCCGCTGCCGCGGTTCAACCATAGAAAGGTCCCCAATTGCCGACGCAGCGCATTAACTTCAACCGCGGATGGGTTCAACGGCAGATGAGCGTCAACCGGCATCAGGTTAGCGATCCTTGACCGGCACCACCAACTTCAACCCGCTCCACTCCTCACTGACCGCACATACCTTGATGTCCACCAGCCCATTGGCCTTTGCATACCCGCGGATCACGTCCTCCGTGAGGTCGGTAGCCTTCCCTGAACTTTTCTTATACCACGACACCCAGATGACAATGGCCCGGTTCTGCCCGCTTTCCTCCGCCAATGGTTTCATCTCCCGCTCAAAATCACGCCGCGTGACAGCAAACAAATGCACAAAGTCCGGCACCGCGCCCGCTGCACACAGCTGCCCCGACACATCGATCTCCAACCAGTCCATATAACCGTCCGGCGCACCTATCAACCGGACTTTCATCTCCGGCTTGATCCCAAGTTTCCTCACAAGCGGGGTGCCCGAATAGCCCGAGAGTGCCATATATATAATTTTGAAAGTTAACCTTCGCCGCAATCACAACCGAGCGCGTCCACCTTCCGCGGGCAACCGAAGCCGTGCGTCCGTCTCGAGGATTCTCAAACCGAGAATCCCTAACCCGAGCATCCCCAACCTGAGCATCCCCATCGGAAAGCGCAAACCAAGCGCCCCAAGTAAGCTTCCCCGAGTAAGCTTCCCAAAGTGAGCGCCCCAACCGTAGAGTCCCAACCCTCGCGCCCCAACCCTCGCGCCCCAACCCTCGCGCCGCAACCCTCGCGCCCCAACCCTCGCGCCCCAACCCTAGCGCCCCAACCCTAGCGCCCCAACCCTAACGCTCGCAACCCTCGCGCTCCAAGCCTCGCGCTCCAAGCCTCGCGCTCCCAACCCTAGCATCCTAACCCGAGCGCACACACCCGGGAAACCTAGTCGGGAACCCATCCCCAAGATGCCAAGACACCCTAAGACCAACCCAAGATCCTGCCAGAACCCCAACCGAAAAACCCTATAAGCCCAAACGAGAAAGCCTGCCAGAGCAACCCCTATACGAGCATCCGCAGCCTTGAAACACCGATCGGACGCACCCTCCCAGACATCCACAGCGCCCCAAGAACCCTACCGAAAAGTCCCCGCATAACCCCTACCGAAAAGCCCTCAGATAACCCCAACCGAGCAATCCCCCCGCCGACACCCCAGCAGCCACAATCCGCGTAGCCTCCCCGAAAAGCCCCAATCGAAAGCGCAATCCTCTAATCGAAAGCGCAATCCCTCAAACAAAAGCGCAATCCCCCCAATGAAAAGCGCAATCCCCCAAATCAAAAGCGCAATCCCCCAATCGAAAGCGCAATCCCCCAATTGAACGCCCACACCACAACACAGGCTTGTCCACAACTCAATCACGCTTTTCCACGGCTTATCCACCGCAATTCACACTCAATGCACAGGTGAAATAAACAGTAACACCCCCGCTCAACCCGCAACCCCATACTAGACAACACACAGAGCCACAATGCACTATTGTGGAAAAATTAAATTTTTCAATTTCCCTAATAAAAGTGGGAAAAAGTGTTATTTTGTGTTAGTATTAAAATTAGGTTGATTCAACTCCTCATAAATGATTGGTTTTCTGGGCGAATACGAAGCTACGCTGGACTCGAAGGGTCGCTTCCTGCTTCCAGCTGGCTTCAAAAAGCAGCTCCCGGAAGAAGGTCCTACCCAATTCGTAGTCAATCGTGGATTCGAAAAATGCTTGAGCCTCTACCCCATAAAGAGTTGGGAACCCATCTTTACCCGAATAAGCCAATTGAATGATTTTGAGCCCGAAGTTCGTCAATTCAGAAGATATTTCCTCAACGGCGCGACCATGTGCGAATTGGACTCCGCCGGGCGGTTGTTGATCCCCCCAAACCTGAAAGACCACGCCGGCCTCGACAAAGACATCATTTTGGCCTCGGCAGTAGACAAAATCGAGATCTGGGATAAAAGTAAGTACCAACAGTTCTTTGAATCTTTTTCACCGGAAGCATTCAGCAGCCTGGCAAAACAGGTGATGAACCCCGGAGGGCTTTCATTATGACAACCAACAGGGAAGAGCAGGATCAGTCCTCCTACCACCTGCCCGTCCTATTGGAAGAATCCCTCGACGGTCTGGCCATCCACCCCACTGGCGTGTATGTCGATTGCACCTTCGGCGGCGGCGGACATTCCCGCGGCATGCTCAGCCGCCTCGGTCCAAAAGGAAGACTCTTCGCCTTCGACCAGGACGGAGACGCCCGGCTCAACCTGCCCGACGATCGCCGCATCACCTTCCTGCCCCACAATTTCCGCCACCTCTCCCGCTTTCTTCGCCTCAACGAATCGGGCCCGGTCGACGGCATACTGGCAGATCTGGGCGTCAGCAGCCACCAGTTCGACCAGGGCGAAAGAGGCTTCTCCTATCGCTTCGAGGGCGAAATGGATATGCGGATGGACAGGCGACAGACGATCACGGCATTCGATATCGTAAACACCTGGCCCGAACAACGCCTCCATAAACTCTTCGAGCAATACGGCGAAGTGACCAATGCCAAAACCCTGGCTAAAACGATCGTCGCCATTCGCAGCACCATGTCGCTCAGGAACATCGCTAACTTCAAAACGGCCCTTAACAGCGTGGTGAAAGGGAATCCCAATAAATACTTCGCCCAGGTTTTTCAAGCCTTACGCATAGAAGTGAACGATGAACTGGGAGCTTTAAAGGAAATGTTGCTGCAAACACCCGGACTGCTTTCAACCGGCGGCCGCGTGGCTATCATCACCTTCCATTCCCTGGAAGACAGGCTCGTCAAGAACTTTTTCAAAAGAGGATCTTTCCAAGATGAAGACACTTCAGACCCCTTCGGACGATCAACGGCAAATCCCCTGTTAAAAGCGATCACCAAAAAACCGGTCACCCCCGGCGAAACCGAACAAAAAAAAAACCCGCGGTCCCGCAGTGCCAAACTGCGTATCGCAGAACGCATATGAACGAAGAGACACAAAATACGGAACCAACTGATGCCGGACTCGCTGACACCGCGATAACGGAAAAGCCCACCCGCCGTCGAAATTCCCCTTCGGAAAGCAAAACGCGCTCCCGATGGAAACCTTCGCTGTTCGGCTACCGCTGGTTCATGAGGAACATCGGGTTCTTTCTCTTCCTGGCAGCCCTCGCTGTAATCTATATCTACAACGGTCATTATGCCGATAATATCTCACGGGATATCACCCGCACCGGCAAAGAAGTAAAAGAATTGCAATACGAATACAAAACATTGAAAAGCGAAGTGATGTTTCGGAGCAAGCAGAGCGAGCTGGCCAGGGCAGTAGCACCATTCGGCCTCAAACAACTCACCCAACCTCCCTATGTCATCGCCGATAGCACACCAAACAACAACCAGCACATCAACAACAACTAGCACGCAAACAACGAATCAAACACCACAACAACCAGCACACCAAACAAGTACGCAATAAAAAAATGGAAGTCAAACGCGATATATTATGGAGGGTCTACCTCTGCTTTCTCGGCATCGTGGCATTAAGCCTCGTAGTGCTGGGAAAGGTCATATATATCCAGCGCATTCAGGGCACCTACTGGCGAGCACTTAGCGACAGCCTGCACCAGAAATTCGTCGAGCTCGACGCCGAACGCGGAACCATCTACAGCGATGACAGCAGCATGCTCAGCACTTCCATCCCCTGGTTCAATGTCTACATCGACTTCGGCGCCGACGGACTACGGGAAAAGAATGGCCATCGCTTCACCGCCAATCTCGACTCGCTTTCCCTTTGCCTCGCAGGACTCTTCGGCGACCGCTCCACCAAGACCTACAAAAAAGAACTGCAGAAAGGCTTCCAGGCCAATGACCGCTATTACCTCCTGCAAGCCAATGTTCCTTTCGAGAAATATCGCAAACTCCGCACTTTCCCCCTCGTCCGCGAAGGCCGCAACAAAAGCGGATTTATTCCGGAAGTGATCAATAAAAGATTGAACCCCTTCGGCTTGCTGGCCAATCGTACCATTGGCCTGGCAAGAACGAATGCACAGAACGTCGGCCTCGAACGCACCTATGATACCCTTCTTAAAGGCGAAACTGGCCGCCGCCTGGTCCGCTATATCGCCGGCGGCGCTTATATCCCCGTCGAAGGCTATGAGATAGAGTCCGTCAACGGCAGGGATGTCGTCACTACCATCGATGTCAACATCCAGGATATCGCCGAGAACGCCCTGCTCAGAGAACTCCAGGAAGACCAGGCCGAACACGGCACCTGCATCATCATGGAAGTGGCCACCGGCAAAATAAAAGCCATCGCCAACCTCGGCCAGCAGACCGACGGCACCTACTGGGAAGACATGAACTACGCCATCCGCGCCACCGAGCCAGGCTCTACTTTCAAACTCGTTACGCTGCTCTCCCTGCTAGAAGACAAGAAAGTGTCGCTCGCCAACACCGTCGACCTCAACGGCGGCTCATGGAAGATCGGCGGCCGCACCGTCTATGATTCGGAACCACATGACTTCCGCACCTTCTCCGTAAAAGAAGCATTCGAGATCAGTTCCAACGTCGGCATGGCCAAGCTGGCTGTCGCCAATTATTCCGCCAACCCCAACCAATTCATCAGCCATCTCCGCGCCCTCCGTCTCGACCGTCCCACAGGCGTTGACCTGGCCGGTGAGGCCACCCCCATTCTCATCACCCCCAAATCCCGGACCTGGAGCGCCACCGCACTGCCCTGGATGGCCTTTGGCTACGAGGTGCTCATCACGCCGCTGAATACCCTGACGTTGTACAACGCCGTCGCCAACAACGGCCGCATGGTGAAACCCTATCTCGTCAGCAGCATACAGGAGTCGGGCATCACCATAAAAGAGAACACGCCTACGACGCTCGTGGAAAAGATCTGCAGTGACGAAACGCTCAAACAGTTGCAGGAATGCCTGAAAGGTGTATGCAGCGACGCCGAAGGGACCGCCATGCACACGTTTAAAAACTCGTTTTACAAGGTAGCAGGCAAGACGGGCACCGCCCTCGTGGCCAACGGCTCACACGGCTATGCCGAACATATCTACCAGTCCTCGTTCGTAGGCTATTTTCCGGCAGAAGCACCCAAATACACCTGCATCGTCGTCATCAAGAATAAACCCTTTGCCAAAAAATTCCTCGGCGCAAAAGTCGCCGGCCCAGTCTTCAAAGCCGTAGCCGACCGGCTGATGAGCACCGAGCCCGAATTGGCAAGCAACACCCCCCTCACCCGGGACAGCTCCCGCTTCTACAACGCCGGACGCACAAATAATCTAAGGCTGATAGAGCGCACCCTCAACCTGCCCTTCACCGATTCCGCCGGCGAAAACGACTGGAGCGGCTTGTATGCTTCCCAGGCCGGCGGCGAAGCCGTCCTCAACAGACACCTGGTCTCGCGGCAAACCATACCCGATGTAAAAGGTATGGGCCTCAGGGACGCCCTCTATATGCTCGAGAGCATGGACCTGCGCGTGACGGTAAAAGGCAGCGGAAAAGTGCGGTCACAGGAACCCGGACCAGGTTCACCGATCAAAAAAGCAGAAACGATATCTATTCAACTGAACTAATGAAACCCGATAGGGGCTATGGCAGATCTTCAGGAAATATTGTATAAAGTGAGCATCCGGTCCATACATGGCGACCGGGACAGAACGATCGTCAACTTGCAGACCGACTCGCGCCAGGCCGGCCCCGGCTCCCTATTCATCGCCGTCAAAGGCACCCACACAGACGGGCACAAGTATATCCCCGATGTGATCGCCGCGGGTGCCACGGCCATCGTCTGCGAGGACCTGCCAGCCCCCGTCCCGGGCAACATCACCTTCATCCAGGTCGAAGACGCTTCCATCGCGGCGGGCATCATCGCACATAACTTCTATGGTCATCCCTCCGAGAAGCTGCACCTCGTCGGCGTCACCGGCACGAACGGCAAGACCACCATCGCCACCTTATTGTATAAGCTGTTCTCCGCCCTGGGTTACAAATGCGGTTTGCTCAGCACAGTTGAGAACCGCATCGGCGACCGCGTGGTAGCGGCTACCCACACCACCCCGGACTCCTTGCACCTCAACGCACTGCTGCGCGAGATGCTCGATGCCGGCTGCACCCACGCCTTCATGGAAACCAGCTCCCATGCGATCCATCAACACCGTATCTCCGGCCTCCACTATTCCGGCGGCTTGTTTAGCAACATCACCCACGATCACCTCGATTATCATAAAACCTTCGAAGAATATATCCGGGTAAAGAAGTCTTTCTTCGACGGCCTTCCCTCCGACGCCTTCGCCATCTCCAACGCCGACGACAAGAGAGGTGCCATAATGCTGCAGAACACGAATGCAAAAAAATACTTCTACAGCCTCAAGACCCTCGCCGAATTCAAAGGCCGGATCCTGGAGAACAACCTCACCGGTCTCGTGATGACCGTCAACGACCAGGAGGTGCATTTCCGCCTCATCGGGGAGTTCAACGCCTATAACCTGCTGGCCGTTCATGGTGCCGCCATCTGCCTGGGCGAGGACAAGAACGAGATACTCCGCTGCCTCAGCACACTCAGCGGCGCCGAAGGCCGGTTCGACTATATCGTTTCACCAAAAGAGAAGATCATCGGTATCGTCGATTACGCGCATACACCGGACGCCCTGATCAATGTCCTGGCCACGATACAGAAACTCAGAAAAGGCCATGAGAAGATCATCACCGTCGTGGGCGCCGGCGGCGATCGCGACAAGACCAAACGCCCGCTGATGGGGGCCGCAGCATGCGAGTACAGCGACAAAGTGATCTTCACTTCGGACAACCCCCGAAGCGAAGAACCCGATCAGATCATCCGCGACATCGAGGCGGGCCTGAACACCGCCGCCAAACGCAAATATATTTCGATCACCGACCGCAAAGAGGCCATCCGCACCGCGTTGAACCTCGCCGGCCCCGAAGACATCCTGCTCATCGCAGGAAAAGGACACGAAAAATACCAGGAAATAAACGGGGTGAAACACCCCTTCGACGATAAACAGATCTTGACGGAGCTTTTCGAATTGCTCGACAAATAGACCTATGTTATATACTTTATTTGAATGGCTAAAACAGATGGGCATAAAAGTGCCAGGCGGCGCTTTGTTCCAGTTCATCACCTCAAGGGTGTTGCTGGCCGTCGTGTTTTCCCTCGTCGTCACCATGATCTTCGGCAAAACGCTGATCCGCTACCTCGTCAAGCGGCAGATCGGCGAAACAGTCCGCGATCTCGGCCTGGCCGGCGAACAGCAGAAGAAGGGCACACCAACAATGGGCGGCATTATCATCATCCTCGCTATTCTCATTCCTACCTTATTGCTCGCCGACCTGCACAAAGCCTATATCCGGCTCATGATCTTCAGCACGATCTGGCTTGGCATCATCGGCTTCATCGACGATTACCTGAAACTGCGTGCCAAACGCATCGCCAAGGCGACTGGCGTCGCCTACAAAAAAGGCGACAAGGACGGCCTCGCCGGCTGGTTCAAGGTCCTCGGCCAGGTAGTCCTGGGAATGGTGGTCGCTTATACCCTTTATTTCAACGGCAACACCCGCGTCTGGCGCGAGTACGTTGGCACAACCCTGCCCTCCGATACCACCGGCCTGAAGGTCGTTACGCTCGACAACCAAAAGAAATATTTCGTTGAAGCAAAAGAACCGATCACGACGATCCCCTTCGTGAAGAACCACGAATTCAACTACTCGAAGCTCCTTCCTCACGCCCTGCGGGGATTGACCTGGCTGCTTTACATCGTGATCATGATCTTTATCATCACCGCCGTATCGAACGGGGCCAACCTCACGGACGGCCTCGATGGCCTCGCGACCGGTACCAGCGCCGTCATCGGCGCCTGCCTGGGCATCTTCGCGTATGCCAGCGGCAATATCCGCTTCGCGGAATACCTCAACATCATGTACATCCCTAACCTGGGAGAACTGTCCATATTCATCGGCGCCCTGATCGGCGCCTGCGTGGGCTTCCTCTGGTACAATGCCTACCCAGCACAGGTATTCATGGGGGATACGGGCAGCCTCACCTTAGGTGGTATCATCGCCGCATTGGCCATCATCGTACGTAAAGAATGGCTGATACCCATATTCTGCGGCGTATTCCTCGTAGAAAGCCTAAGCGTCATCATACAGGTCACCTATTTCAGATACAGTAAGAAAAAATATGGCGAAGGACGAAGGATCTTCCTCATGAGCCCCCTGCATCACCACTATCAGAAACTGGGATACCATGAGAGCAAGATCGTGACGAGGTTTTGGATCATAACGATACTCTGCGTGGCATTTGCCATCGCAACATTGAAAATAAGATAGCGCAAATCTTTATATGAAAAACCAGAACCCTAGTCGAAAGGTATTGTGGTGCAGTTAAGTTCATGCTTTTGAAAAACCCCTAATCCGCCCTTCAAAAACTTTCCGGCCCTCGACAGCGCGAAGCGCTGTCATCACAAGAATCTATGTCGAAGAGAATGGTCATATTAGGCGGTGGCGAGAGTGGCGTAGGCGCAGCGATCCTGGCGGCCCAGCGCGGATACGACGTGTTCGTCTCCGACGGCGGCCCCCTGAAAGACACCTATCGCGAGACACTCACCAAAAACGGCATCGCCTTCGAAGAAAAACGCCATACCGATAGCCGCATCCTGCAGGCCGACGAAGTCATGAAAAGCCCCGGCATACCCGACGTAAACCCCATGGTACGACGCATCCGCGACAAAGGGATCCCCGTGATCTCCGAGATCGAACTGGCTTACCGCCACAAAGGCGATGCCCATATTATCGGCATCACCGGCAGCAACGGCAAAACCACGACGACAGCGATGACCTATCACATCTGCCGCCATGGCGGCCTGGACTGCGCACTCGTCGGTAACATCGGCTATTCCTTCGCTCGCCAGGTCGCCGAAGACCCCAAAGAATGGTACGTGGTGGAGATCAGCAGCTTCCAACTGGATGACATCATCGCGTTCCGGCCGGAAGTCGCCATCCTCACGAATATCACAGAGGACCACCTCGACCGCTATGACTACAAGTTCGAAAATTATATCGCCAGCAAGTTTCGCATCACCATGAACCAGACCGCTGGAGATTATTTTATCTACAACCAGGACGACCCGGTGATTCACGCACATATAGGAGGATTTCTCATTCACTCTAACCCATTACCATTTACCATGCAACAGGAAACCAACCAGGGAGGATACATCAACAAAGGACAAATGAACATCAACGCCGGCAGCGAGAAATTGCAAATGAGCATCTACGATTTCGCCCTCAAGGGTATTCACAATCAATACAACACTATGGCAGCAGGTATCGCGTCCGCCACCGTGGGCATCCGGAAAGAGAAGATCAGGGAAGCTATCCAAAGCTTCGAGGCCCTGGAACACCGGATGGAGTCCGTCCTTACCGTCAGAGGCGTGGAATTCATCAACGACTCGAAAGCCACCAATGTCAATAGCACCTGGTACGCGCTGGAGAGCATGGACAAGCCGACCATCCTCATCCTGGGCGGTGTGGACAAAGGCAACGACTACTCGCTCATCCGCGAGCTGGTCAAGGAGAAGGTCAAAGCCATCGTCTGCCTCGGAACCGACAACCGCAAAATACACGAGGCCTTTCAGCACGACGTTCCCCTGATGGTCAACACCGCCAGCGCGGAAGAGGCCGTCAAAGCCGCTTTTCACTTTGCGATCAAAGGCGACACCGTCCTGCTGAGCCCCGCTTGCGCCAGCTTCGACCTCTTTAAGAACTATGAAGACAGAGGCAAACAGTTTAAGGAGGCTGTACGCGATCTATGAGCGCCACGACGACGATAGAACGGACACCCTTCCAAAGCCTCAGATCGAGGACGAAAGGCGATAAGGTTATCTGGACCGCAGTGGTCTTGCTGGCCGTCGTGTCCCTATTGGTCGTCTATAGCTCCACCGGTTTGCTGGCTTATAAGATGTACAAGGGTAACACCGAGATCTATCTCTTCAAACAATTCGCTTTTATCCTTTTGGGTATCGGGATCATCTACTTCGCCCATCAGGTCAACTATACGATCTATTCGCGCGTGGCGACGATCCTCTTCATGATCTCCATCCCGCTCTTGCTCTACACCCTTTTCTTCGGCGTAAAACTAAACGAAGGCAGCCGCTGGATCCGCCTGCCCATCATCAATATGACCTTCCAGACCTCCGATCTGGCCAAGTTGGCCTTGTTCATGTACCTCAGCCGAACACTCAGCAAAAAACAGCATACCATCAAAGACTTCCGTAGCGGCTTTCTACCTGTCATCACCCCCGTCGTCATCGTTTGCCTGCTGATCGCTCCGGCCAACTTGTCCACAGCCTTGCTCACGGGCGCTACCAGCCTCATGCTCCTGTTCATTGGTCGTGTAAGCGCCAGACACTTGTTATTGACCATCGCCGTCGCAGCCATTCCCGTCATCCTGCTCATATCCGTGGCCGTTATCCGGCACAAGGCCAATGGCAACACTACCGAAAAGCCAAAGACTGAAGGCAGGTCCCGCCTCTTCGTCCGCGTCGACACCTGGATCAGCCGCGTAGAGACATTCGTCTACGGCGGAAAAGAGGACAACGACGAGAACAACTACCAGACCAACCAGGCCAAGATCGCCATCGCCAAGGGCGGCATCATCGGCCTCGGTCCCGGCAACAGCCAGCAACGCAATTTCCTTCCGCACCCTTACTCAGATTTTATTTATGCGATCATCATAGAAGAATATGGTCTCATAGGCGGATTGTTCATCGTATTCATTTATTTGATATTCCTCTTGCGCAGTATCCGTATTTTCCGGCGCTGCCCCTTCGCCTTCGGCGCCTTTCTTGCACTGGGCCTTAGCTTTACACTGGTCATCCAGGCCCTCGCCAATATGGCCGTCAACGTAAACCTTTTTCCCGTTACCGGGGTCACCCTGCCGCTGGTCAGTATGGGCGGCAGTTCCTTTCTCTTTACCTGCCTCGCCATTGGTATCATCCTGAGCGTCGCCCGCAATGCGGAGACGACAGAAGAAGAGGCAGCGGAATATGCCGAAGCATCCGACGAGGAGGCGGTCCCCGCATGAGTAAGCGGATCATCATAGCTGGCGGCGGAACCGGCGGCCATATCTTCCCGGCCATCGCCATCGCAGGGGCATTAAAAAACCTGGACCCCAACATAGAACTGCTCTTCGTCGGCGCAAAGGGCAAAATGGAAATGGAGAAAGTACCCCAGGCAGGCTATCGCATCGAAGGGATAACGATCGCCGGCTTTAACAGAAACTCCCTGTTGAAGAACATTGGACTCCCCTTTAAGCTCATCAGGAGCTTCTTCCAGGTAGGGCGTATCCTGAAAACATTCAAACCGGACGCCGTCGTTGGAGTGGGGGGCTATTCCAGCTTTCCCGTCCTGCGCTCCGCACAGGCCAAAGGCATCCCCACCTTTATCCATGAAAGCAATTCCTTCGCAGGGAAGAGCAATATCCTATTGGGAAAGAAAGCGACCCGCATCTTCGTGGCCGCAGAAGGCATGGAAAAATTGTTTCCTGAAAACCGCATCACCATCACCGGCAACCCGGTGCGTAGCAATATCGTGGAAAGTAAGATCACACGCGAAGAAGGCATTCGATTCTTCGGCCTCGACCCGGCCTTGCCTACCATCTTGTCGACCGGGGGGTCTCTTGGCGCAAAAGGCATCAATGAGGCCATCGCCGTGCACCTGGACGACTTCGGCAAAGCGGATACCCAACTGATCTGGCAGACCGGTAAGCCCTTCGCTCCACAGGCGGCGACCCTTTGCACCGGCCGCGCCTATGTATGGACCAACGAATTCATCCGGCAGATGGAATACGCCTTCGCCGCCGCGGACGTGGTCATCTCACGCTCCGGCGCAATGTCGATCGCAGAACTCTGCGTCGCGGCAAAACCGGCGGTGTTCGTACCCTTCCCTTTCGCGGCGGAAGACCACCAGACGGTCAATGCCCAACACCTCGTAGACAGGAACGCCGGCCTGTTGATAAAAGACAGCGAGGCAAAAAGCAAACTAGTGGCCGCGGCACTGGCCTTATCGAAAGACAGGTCAAAACAGGACGCGTTGACAACAAACATCGGCCAGCTGGCTATCACCGACGCAGCCGATCGCATAGCGCGTGAGATTATGCAAGTATTAAAACAATGATGGAATTAAAAGATATAAAGACAGTCTATTTTATAGGTATCGGCGGTATAGGGATGAGCGCCCTGGCCAGGTATTTCCACTTCCACGGCAAAACCGTGTCGGGTTATGATAAGACGTCGACTACACTCACCCGGGAGCTGGAAGCCGAGGGTATCCCCATCCAATATGAAGACGACCCGGCCCGCATCCCAACCAATCCGGACCTCGTCGTATACACTCCGGCGGTACCAAAGGACCACCGGGAACTCAATTACTACCTCGACCACAAGAAGACCCTCATGAAACGCAGCGAGGTGCTGGGGCTGATCACCAATAGCGCTTTTAATATCTGCGTTGCAGGCACGCACGGCAAAACGACGATCACAACCATGATCGCCCATATCCTGCGCCATAGCGGATATGGCTGCAATGCGTTTCTGGGCGGCATCGCAGTCAATTACAACAGCAACTACTGGAGCGACGAACGCAATGTCTGCGTCGTGGAAGCCGACGAGTACGACCGCAGCTTCCTGCGCCTGCGACCCGATATCGCTGTGATCACTGCAATGGACGCCGATCATCTCGACATCTACGGCACAGCAGAAGCGGTGCAACAGGCTTTTATCGACTTCTCCGGCTGCCTGAAACCCGGCGGCTTGCTGTTTAGCAAAAAAGGCCTGGACCGTGAAGCGCAATTAAAAGGCGACCGCCATCACACGTACGGCCTCGAGGATAATCACGCGACCGACATACCTGCCGACCACCAGGCGACCAGCCGGCCGGCTCTTCCTGACTATTATGCGTCCGAGATCAGGATCGATCAGGGCGACTACCTGTTCCGCATACAAAGCGCCGACTGGAGCATCGACAAGGTTGTATTGCCCATGGGCGGCCGGCATAACGTAGAGAACGCCGTTGCCGCGATCGCCGTCGCACATACCCTGGGCATCGCAGGAGATAAGATCGTGGCCGCCGTCGCCGCCTTCCGGGGCGTAAAACGCCGCTTCGAATACATCGTCAGAGAGCCCGGCTGTGTATACATCGACGACTACGCGCATCACCCGGAAGAACTCAGGGCCCTGATCAGCGGTGCGAAGGAACTGTTCCCGGAAAAGACCTGCACGATCATCTTCCAGCCGCACCTCTTTACCCGGACCCGGGATTTCGCCGACGGGTTCGCTACAAGCCTGAACCTGGCCGACGAAGTGTTTTTGCTGCCGATCTACCCCGCCAGGGAACTCCCCATCGCGGGCGTGACCAGTGAACTGATCGCCAGTAAAATACCCGATCAAAAGGCCTCGATCGTTGACAAAAAGGAGATCATGTCGATCCTGCATGATAAGAAGCTGTTCGGCGACGACCTTGATCTGCTGATCACCGCCGGCGCAGGAGACATCGATACATTGGTCGAACCGATCCGGCAATTGCTGGAGAGATAACCTATTGTCCGTGATCAACGGACATTGTTGTACCCGTCTGATGGTCCGCTGGGCCATTGGGCGGGCCATAACAGACAAAAAAATAAATGGCCGCAACGATAAACATAAAAAAACTATTCGCATTCCTCTTCTGGTGCATAGCCGGCGCCGGCGGCATCGTCCTGCTCGTAGCCGCCATCCGTTACAGGAACAACAATCATTGCAAAGGATATCGCATAACCATCAAGGGACCTTCCGCCGACTTCATCGATACGAAAGGCATCAACGACCTGCTCACGGGCGCGGGTAGGGGAGAGAGCAAGCCTATCGTGACCTTCGACCTCCATCACCTGGAATCGACCATACTAAAGAATAGCTGGATAAAAGACGCGCAGCTTTTCTTCGACAACAACGACGTATTGCAAGTCCGGATCGTCGAAAGGGAACCGGCCGTGCGCATCTTCACCCGCAAAGGGAATAGCTTTTATGCCGATAGCAGCGGGATACAACTGCCCTTGCAGGAAAGACCCCCGGCAAGACTGCCTGTATTCACCGGGTATCCCGCTCCAAACCTGAAGCTCCACGGTGAAGACAGCGCCCTGACAATAGGCATCCTCCGGCTAGGCGATTTTATCCGCCGCGATAGCTTCTGGACCGCACAGATCGCACAGATCGACATCACGCCGGCGAAAACATTCGAGCTCGAACCGGAAGTCGGCGACCACCGGATTACGTTTGGCGACGGCACCGATATCGCTGCCAAATTCCACCGGCTCTTCCTTTTTTATAAAACAGTGCTCAGCCAGACAGGCATGGACAAATATGCCCGGATCGATGTATCCTATTCCGGTCAGGTGATCGGAATAAAGAAGGGAAATGACGGCAGCCGCTATGATTCTCTCCAGGGTCTCGACAATATCCGTCAACTGATCCGGTCCGCACAACAGCTGCAAGCCGATACCCTCCGTCAACAGAATACCCGGCCGCTGGAGCACAATACACAAACAGAACAAAACCTTGGCACCTACGATCTCGTGCCCGAAACACAACAAACACAGCAAATACAACAAACACCATCCCAACCATCATCAAAAACAACTAAAAAAAAATAAACTAAACTATGAATCAAGATCAGCCTATCATCGTCGGTCTCGATATTGGAACGACCAAGATCGCTGCCATAGCCGGTCGTAAGAATGAGTACGGCAAATTAGAGATCCTTGGCTTTGGCCGCGCCAACTCGAACGGCGTCAAACACGGCCAGGTGCTTAATATCGACGAAACGATAAAAGCCATCCGCATGGCGCTGGACAATTGCTATGCCTCCAACCCTAATCTCGACATCAAAGAAGTGTATGTAGGCATCGCCGGCCACCACATCAAGAGCCTCCAGACCCGCGGCGATATCGTCCGGCAGAACACAGAGGAAGAGATCACCCGCAAAGAGATCGACCAGCTCGTGGCCGACCAGTACAAGACCTACATCCCCGCCGGCGACCAGATCATCGATGTCATCCCGCAGGAGTTCACCGTGGACAATTTCCAGAACATCCCCAACCCCATCGGCTACGGCGGTGTCAAAGTAGGTGCCAACTTCCACATCATCACCGGCGATAAGAACGCGATCCGGAACATCAACCGGGCCGTCGAAAAAAGTAACCTCCTGACCAAAGACCTCGTCCTCCAACCACTCGCTTCGGCCTCCGCCGTCATGGGCCAGGAAGACCTCGAAGCAGGAGTAGCGATCGTGGACATCGGCGGCGGTACAACCGACCTGGCCGTCTTCTATGAAGGGATTCTCAAACACACAGCTGTTATCCCTTTCGGCGGCGAGAACATCACCAATGATATAAAAACGGGACTCGGAGTGCTCAAGACCCAGGCTGAACAAATGAAAGTACAGTTTGGCTCGGCTTTGTCCAATGAGGCGAAGGCCAATGCCTATATCACCATTCCCGGTTTGCGCGGCATGCCGGCCAAAGAGATCAGCGTGAAGAACCTGGCCAATATCATCCAGGCCCGTATGAGCGAGATCATGGATTTCGTCAGCTACCACCTCAAACAGGTAGGGCTCGACAACCGCATGCTGAACGGCGGTATCGTGATGACCGGCGGTGGATCGCAACTCCGCCACCTGATCCAGCTCACCGAATACATCACTGGTCTGAACGCCCGCATCGGCTTCCCGACGGAACACCTGGCCGCCGGCCATATCGAAGAACTCGCAAAGCCGACATATTCAACCTGTATCGGACTCATTCTTAAAGGGTATAGCGACTACGAACACGACCGCAAAGAGTTCGAAACGGACTTCCGCCGCGTCGAAGTGCCCGATACGCTCCGGAAGACCGAGGCACAACCTGTCGTGGAGCAGCTGACCAGCGAAGAGAGCCTCCAACAGGAACGGGTCCGCAACCGCAGGGGCGTAAAAGATTTCTGGGGCAAATTCAAGGACGGTATCATAGATCTTTTCAAAGAAGAAGAAGATCATACCCTGTAATTTCTAAAATTTTTTTTTATGATCCATTTTGATCTACCGAAAGAGAAATCATCCATCATCAAGGTCATTGGTGTGGGTGGTGGTGGCAGCAATGCAGTAAACCATATGTTCAGCCAGAACATAGAAGGAGTGAATTTCATCATTTGTAATACCGATGCTCAGGCCATAGCACAGAGCCGCGTGCCCAATAAGATCCAGTTAGGCCCACACCTCACCCAGGGACTTGGAGCCGGCGCCAATCCTGAGATCGGGAGACAAGCGACGCAGGAGAGTCTCGAGGAGATCAAAGGCATCCTTGAAGTAAATACCAAAATGGCCTTTATCACGGCTGGCATGGGCGGCGGCACAGGCACCGGCGGCGCACCCATCATCTCCAAGATCTGCAAAGACCTGGGTATCCTTACCGTCGGTATCATTACGACACCCTTCGCCTATGAAGGCCGCAAACGGCAGCTGCAGGCAGAAGAGGGTATCCGGATCATGAAGCAATACGTGGATACGCTCCTCGTCATCAGCAACGACAAACTGCGTCATCAATTTGGCAACCTGAAGATGAAGGAAGCCTTCGCAAAAGCCGATAACGTGCTGGCGACCGCCGCCAAATGCATCACGGATGTCATCAACAGCACCGGTCAGATAAACGTCGACTTCGCAGATGTCTGTACCGTCATGCGGAATGGCGGCGTGGCTATCCTGGGGAATGCCACCGCTAAAGGCGACAGCCGGGCACAAAAGGCCATCGAAGAAGCCCTCAATTCCCCATTGCTCAACGACAACGACATCAGCGGTGCCAAATGGATCCTGATCAATATCAACTCCAGCGAAGGAGAACACGAATTCACCATGGATGAAGTAGATATCATTCAGAATTACCTGCTCGCCCGCGCAGGCGAACATACCGACGTTATCCTTGGTCTTGGCTATGACAATTCACTAGGCGCCAGCCTGGGGATTACACTCATCGCTACGGGCTTCGAACATAAAGATCCCTTCCCGCCCAACCAAACCGATATTAATCCCGAACCCAAGAAGGAAGAAAAGATCCTCATGACCTTGAGTCTTCCCGCCGAAGAACATCCTAAGGAAAAACGGCCTGTTCTTCCCTCTGATGAGATTGCAAAAGAATCCCTTAACCCGAAGGAACTGAACCGTGCTCATCCCGACGTCGCTCAGCGACCGCTACACGCTTCATCCCCGGTAATGGACCAGGACAACCCCCCCGCTCCATTACCGGATTCCCTTCAACCCACCCTTTTCTCACTCGACGCTGCCGAAGCACCACTCCCTACAGCTCGCGCTGCATCGCAACCGGCGACCTACGCTGCATCGCAACCGGCGACACTCGCCGCATCACAGCCCTCGGCTTACTCCGCACCACAGTCCCCCCGACCCACGCCACACCACAGCTCACAGCCCCAAGCACATCGCAGATCGCAGCCCCAAGCACATCAGAGCTCACAGCCCCAAGCACACCACAGCTCACAGCCCCAAACACACCACAGCTCACAGCCCCAAACACACCACAGCTCACAGCCCCAAGCACATCACAGCTCATAGCCCCAAACACATCGCAGCCCGCGGCTCAAAGCACACCACAGGTCGCCGCCCCAAACACATCGCAGGTCGCCGCCCTAAGCACACCACAGCCCGCAGCCCAAAGCACACCCCATCCGCCAACCCCGAACTTCCCCCAGGAACGCTCCCCGCGTATCGAGTGGGTACTCGCTCCCGAACCCGAACCACAACCCATTCCTCAAATAAAAGAACAGGCGGCAGGCGCCCAAAAACGTTCTCCCTCGTCTGCAGCGTCGGGAGGATACCTTGCAAGGCCATCCAATATCTACGCCGAAGAGCCAGCCAAGGAAAACCAATCCAGTACCACGGCCGCTGACAGTGCCCCAAAAGCGATGCCGGAACACAACACCCCTTTACGGGAGCCGTCCCTCCACACCGCTGCGCCCGATCCGTTGTCCGAAGATGACGCGTCGCCGGATATGCAGCTCGTATTCAGGGATACGGATCCTGCGGCGGATGAGCCTGGGGCCCACCAAACCCACTCGCTTTCGGTGCCGAACTCACCCGTAGAGGAACCTGCACCGCAGGACGATACGGATGATCTCAAACGCCGCGCAGCAGAACGGATAAACAAATTGAGAAATTTGTCGTTCAATGTAAATGCTGCCGATCCGAATAATGAGTTTGAAACTGTGCCGGCCTACATCCGCCGTAATTTAGAGTTGTACAACACGATCTCCAACGTCGAAAACTTCTATAGCAATTACGAAGTGAAGACCGATGAGAACAACAACACGGAGATTAGTACGATCAATACCTTTCTGGACGGCAAACGTCCGGATTGATACACCATAGTTTGTTTTTAGTTGTTTTAATCCCCCCGGGTCTCCGGGGGGATTTTGTTTTGGACCTCCGGGTCGCCAACCAAAATACCCTCCAGCCCAAAAAGTCCGATGATTCGCATTCGCCCAAAGGCCACGCGCCCTTTTTTGTACCTTTGCCCTATGCCTACTATTCTCATAACCGGCGGTACAGGCCTCGTAGGGACCGCCCTCCAACAACTCCTGACCGAAAACGGTTACCGCGTCATCATCCTTAGCCGTGACCCAACCCCCAAGAGCCCCCCAGCACCAAAGAGCCCCCCGATACCCAACAGTTCCCCAACACCCAACAGCCCCCCAACCCCCAAGAGCCCTCCAACACCCAACGCCCACCCACCCCAGATCGCCGGATCGCCCGCAAATACCCCGGCCGTCACCACCTTCCACTGGGACCCATCCACCGGTACCATCGACCCCGAGGCCATCCGCCAGGCCGACCATATCATCCACCTCGCCGGAGCCGGCGTTGCCGAAAGCCGCTGGACGGCAAAGAGAAAAAAACTGATCTTGGAAAGCCGCACCACCAGCTGCGCAACACTCGTAAAGGCACTCGGCGAGATCCCCAACAGCGTAAAATCAGTCATCAGTTCGTCCGCCATCGGCTGGTACGAGCCGGATCACTTCATCCCCAACCCGCAGCCCTTCGAAGAACCTGCGCCCGCAGCCGCCGATTTCCTCGGCGAGACCTGCCGCCGCTGGGAAGAAGCGATCGCCCCGGTCACGGGCTTGGGTAAACGACTCGTCATCATCCGCACCGGGATCGTACTGAGCCGTAAAGGAGGCGCTATGAAGGAATTTATAAAACCCATCCGCCTCGGCGTGGCAGCGATCCTAGGCAGCGGCCGCCAGGCCATCTCCTGGATACATATCGAAGACCTTTGCCGGCTCTACCTCCACGCCCTCCAACACGACGACTGGCAGGGCGTGTACAACGGCACCGCACCCCATCCCCAGGACAACCGCACCCTGACACTCGCCCTCGCCCGCCGCCTAAAAGGCCGCTACTTCGTCCCGGTATACATCCCTGCCTTCTTGTTGAAAGCAATGCTGGGCGAAATGAGCATCGAAGTACTCAAAAGCACCACGGTCAGCGCCAAAAAAACCCGGCAGGCCGGGTTCGATTTTCTGTATCCTTCCTTGGACGCCGCACTGGACGACCTCGTCAAAGATCACTCTTCGTAATCCGCCTGTCGCTGATCAGATAGTATACAACCAGGTAAACAACAGCCACCACCAGGTAGATCACAAGGTGCTGCTCCCAGCGTACCTGATCCGCCGATGATTCGAGGACCCGATGCAGATACGGCTGCGGGATCAACCGGTCCGTTACTTCTTCGGGCAGATAATCCACACCCTCCAGCTTGTAACGATGCCGGCCAATGCCTACTAGGATAAATTCCGCCAACATATAGATCAGAAAGGCGCCGATTGCCAACCCGCTTCTACGAATAAAAAGGGCGAGCAGAAAGGCGATCGTCGAATACGACAATAGCTGCACAAAATAAAAGAACGCAAATCGACTATCCTGCCACAGGTTCTGCCCCGGGGCAACCTTATTCGCAATACAACCGAATACCAGGGTCGTCAGGAAGACGACCAACGTACACACAACCGCCAGCATCACCAATTCCACCAGTTTTACCGACAGGAATTGCCTCCTGCTCCAGCCATCGATGATGTTCTGCCGGTGCGTCTTAAAAGTGAATTCATTTGTCGTCAGCGTGATGATCAGGATGGCGGGTATGATAAAAAGCATAGTGGAATTCCAACTCACGGTCTGCCAGGCATCCGGAAAAGCGAAGGGACTGCCTACTATATTCTGTACCCCCCTCTGCTTGGGAAAACTGTTGTTCATCAGGTCATAGATCGCGTAGCTCAGACCCGGTATGCTCAGGATCGTCATCGCAAGCAGTATCCAGAACGTTTTGTAGTTCTTTACTTTTAACCATTCTACCCGTAGTAAATGCAGCATAAGTCGTTTATTTGGTCAGTTCCATGAATTTTGTTTCAAGGCTCTTCTTGCGTAACTGCAGGTGCTTCAACACCACCCCCTTTTCAAAGCAAAAGCGGTTGATAGCAGCCGGATCTATCCCCGCCCCCTCAAAATACAACTGTACATGATCCTCCCTTGCCTGAACCTGCCTGACACCCGGCAACCCCTTCAGCAACGCCTGCAGCGCCACGAGCTCCGACGGCTCCGCCCCGACCTCGACGAACTCCTCATCCCTCAGCACTTCATTCACCGGCCCAGCCGTCAGCAATACGCCCCGCTGCAGAATGGCGACATGCGTACAGACTTTCTCTACCTCATCCAATAGATGGCTTGCCAGCAGGATGGTCTTGCCCGCCCCGGAAAGTTCCTTGATCAGTTCCCTCGTTTCCGCAATACCGACGGGATCGAGACCATTCGTGGGTTCATCGAAGACCAACACCTGCGGGTCGCCCAGCAGACACGAAGCCAATGCCAGCCGTTGCTTCATGCCCAGCGAATAAGTGCTGAACTTGGAATGCCTTCGCTCGGTAAGTTTTACCATCTCCAGCACCTTGGGAATGTCACCCTCGCCCTTTCCCTTGATAGCAGCGGCAATACGCAGGTTCTGCTCTCCCGAGAGATAGTGGTAGAAGTTGGGCGTTTCCAGCAACGTGCCGATCTGCTTTCGCTGTTTTTCGGAAGGCGGTTCGCCAAACCAGGAATAGCTGCCCTTACTGGCTTTCAGCACATCCATCACGATACCCAGCATGGTGGTTTTGCCGCTGCCATTTGGCCCAAGCACGCCAAACACAGATCCCGCCGGTACGTCAAAGGATACCTCGTGCAAAGCCCTGATCCGGCCGTAGAACTTGGAAACTGCAGCTATAGATAGAATTGTCATTGTCCGATAAATGGCTAGCCCACCGCCTCATGCTTCTGATGGAAAAAAGAGGAGAACTCACCCAGCACCGATAGCCGCCTCTCGTTAAAGCACAAACGCGGCAAACGCAGCCCCGCGATATCACTTTCCAGCACCTTGCGCATAAAAGGATTCAGCGTTCCTCCGGGCCCTCCCGGCAAAGCCGCCGGATCATACTGATATGCCGGATCACACAGGGTCCCGCGCGGATACATCATGCCCGGCTGCCCCTTGCCACGGATATCCAGGTCCTTGGGATGATCAAGCCCCAGCGTATGGCCGTATTCATGAGCCGCAGTCGTACTATGGCCGAGCAGATTGCCCAACTTGAAATAACCGGTATTGCAGCCCAGACCATCCACAGCCGAAATATCATGTTGGGAATACGCTTCGATCCGGAAGAAATTCAGCCGCGGGTCCGTGTTGTGCCAAACCGCCGCCGGTTGTATATCAGGATCATAAATGCCCTCGATGTCAAACCGGACCGCATACCATTCTCCTTTGATCCTCACCTTGCCCCCCGCAGCATTCCAAGCCGCACGGACGTCCTCGGCGATCTGCCGGGATAACTCCCTGTCGGCAGCCTCACCGTAAAAACATAGTACTGACCGAACGATCAGTTCGTGTGCAGAGGCATATAATTCTGCTTCCCCCATAAACAAAGCAGGAGATTCGCCACCCGAAAATTTGCGCATCTCCCGCTTCGCGCTAATTTCTGTCCTGTCGGACAATCCGCCTGCGGCGGATTAGGGACATCGCTCTAAAGTACAACCTTCTTTTCTCCTACCCGTCAATTCCGTACCGGCTTTCCGCCTTTCAACACACTCTGTATCCGTTCCAATGTCTTCTTCTCGCCGCAGAGACTCAAAAAAGCTTCTCGTTCCAGGTCGAGGATATATTGCTCGCTCACAAGAGACGGCTCACTCAGGTCTCCGCCACACATCACGAAGGCCAGCTTCTTGGCCACCACGACGTCATGATCGGTCGCATACTGCCCGCGCCACATCGAATGGATACCCGCATACAACGCGCCCAGCGCAGACCGGCCCAGGACCTTCACATCCTTGCGCGGAACCGGCATAATATACCCATCATCATAGAGCTCGATCACCGATCGCTTGGCCTCCGCGATCCTCCTGCCCTGGTTGATGCTCACGATGTCCCGGTCTTTTTTCAGTATCCCTAATTGAAATGCTTCGTAAGCCGAAGTGGAGACCTTCGCCGTGGCAATCGTAAAGAACCGGTTCTTCAAAGTGATCGTCTCCGGCTCCCCGTCGTGCATCTCGTCCGCTGCCCGAAGCGCGAACTCCTTGGTGCCCCCTCCTCCGGGAATAAGGCCGACACCCAGCTCCACCAGCCCAATATAAGATTCCGCGGCAGGGACGACCCGGTCGGCATGCAGACTAAGTTCACATGCCCCACCCAAGGTCAGGCCATGAGGCGCCACCACTACCGGTATCGCCGAATAACGCGCCCGCATCATCGTCTGCTGAAATTGCCGCACCGCCATGTCCAGCTCATCGTAGTCCTGTTCCACCGCCAGCATGAAGATCAACCCAACGTTGGCACCGGCGCTAAAATTCGTTCCATCTCCTGCGATGACCAGACCCTTGTATTTTTCTTCTGCCAGGGCTATCGACCGCTGGATGCCTTCCAACACCTCACCGCCAATGGTCCCGAGTTTGGTGGCCCATTCCAGACCCAGCACCTCATCCCCCAGATGATACAACCTGCAGGCGCTGTTCTTCCACACGGTCTGCTCCTCGAAATGCTTCATCACTAAAAAAGCATTGCCGCCCGGCAGCGGAACGTATTTCTTCGTCGGGATATCATAATACAAACGCTTCCCGCCCTCAGTCTTATAAAAGTTTTTTACGCCCGCCCCCAGCATCTCTTCCACCCAGGGCGCCACGTTGACCCCGGCCTCCTTCATTTTCTTCACCGTTGCTTCGACACCCAGCACATCCCAGCTCTCAAAGGCCCCGATCTCCCAGCCAAAGGCCGCCATCATGGCGTCATCCAGCCGGTACAACTCATCAGAGATCTCGGGGATGCGATAGGAGATATAGGAGAAAAGGGCGAAATGAAATTTGCGCAGCAATTCGCCGGCCTTGTCGGGCGCCTGCACCAGCATCTTTAACCTCGTCCGGAGATCGTCTACGGCCTTGGCCGCTTCAACCGAAGCAAACTTCGGCCGCTGGCGTGGACCATATTCCAACGTTTTCAAATTAAGCGTCAGGATCTCTTTCTCACCGCCTGCACCCTTCGTCTTCTTGAAAAACCCCTGCCCCGTCTTATCTCCAAGCCAGTTGTTCGCCAACATCTTCTCCAGCCACAAAGGGATCGCAAAGATCGCCCGCTGTTCATCATCCGGACAATTATCCGCAACACCTTTCGCCACCTTTGCCAAGGTGTCGATGCCCACCACATCCGCCGTACGGAAGATGGCACTCTTAGGCCGGCCGATCAACGGTCCGGATAATGCATCGACATCATCAACCGTCAGCCCCAATTCATCGACCAGTGTAAAGATCTCCATGATACTGAACACCCCGATCCGGTTGGCAATAAAAGCAGGTGTATCCTTGCAGCGCACCGTCGTCTTACCCAGGTAAAGGTCGCCGTAATGAAGCAGGAAATCCACCACGGCCGCATCAGTAAATGGCGTCGGGATGATCTCCAGCAACCGCAGGTAACGCGGCGGATTGAAAAAGTGCGTCCCGCAAAAATGCTTTCTAAAGTCCTCACTGCGACCCTCCGCCATCAAATGGATAGGAATGCCCGACGTATTGGAAGTAACAAGGGTTCCAGGCTTCCGGTATTTCTCCACCTCCGCAAACACCTGCTGCTTGACGTCCAACCTTTCCACTACCACTTCTATGATCCAATCACAGCCGGCGATGTCCTTCATATTATCGGTAAAATTTCCTGTCTTTATCCGCTCTGCCACCTCCTTGGTGTATACAGGCGAAGGGTTCGACTTGATCGCCGCAGCCAGCGCCTCATTGACGATCCGGTTGCGCACCGCCGCATGTTCCACCGTCAGCTTCTTTTCCGTCTCCGCAGCAGTAAGCTCCTTCGGCGCAATGTCCAGCAACAAGGTCTGCAGTCCGGCGCCAGCAAAATGACAGGCGATCCGGGAGCCCATCACACCGCTGCCCAATACAGCCACTTTCTTGATGATACGGTTCATATGGTTAAATTAGTTAGTTAAACAACTATTAAATTCGAAGGTAGTGAAAAAATTTGAAACGCATAGAGGCCGGGGAGCACCCGGCCTCTTGACATGTATAAAGGAAAATTTTACAGTATTTTGCTCAGCTTGTCTATCTCGTAGTTGTCGGCCCTGCAGACGATCTCACATTTTTGCTGCAGCTGCGACTGCATCTGTTCGCGGGGATAACTGTCACCGGTCATGTAGCTCACGGTAAGGTATACCCCTTTTTCTATGATGAGTTTATTGCTGCAAATGTCCGTTAGAATGAGCTTGTCCTCTTCTTGCTGCGCAGCCATAGAACATTCGTACTTGCTGCGGATGGAATCGAACAGGATGCTGTTCGTCTTTTCCGTAAAGGTCAGGAAGCTCAACTGGGAATAATAAAAGAACCCGTCGATAAAATGAAACTGGATGAGCACCCGCTGACGAAGCAGCTTGGTGCGGTAGAAAAGGATCTTATGGTTCTTGAAGTCATTGATATCCTTTACCTGGAAGGAAGGCATGCCGATCTTCCAGATGACTTTACGGGGAGAAGCACCGAACTGAATATCCTGCGGCGCGATCAGCGTATTGGTCGGATAGGAGTGATAGTGCTCCTGGGCCAGCTGCTGATGCGCGAAATCCAGATAATATTGATTGATGAAACTCCTATAGAAACTTTCCCGCTCCTGGTAGAAAGAGGTATAACGGTTGTAAGGCAGGATCTTGTAAGATAGGGTCTGATTCATAGCACAAATTGGATTTGGATGGATGACAGATTAGTTTTACAGGTTTCATGGGGATTTTATGACGGAAAAGTACGGGAAGGGCGGAACGCCATTTACACTAACGTGCTTTTTTGTCCCCAAGTATATGAGGTTGTGAATTTAAGTGATTGCACTTACCTGTGAAGAAGCCACGGAACTACATCCGGGTCGAGCGCCACCTTCGCGTGTGCACGGCCGGATAGCCCGGCTACGAGATGCGCCGACCTCTTCAACGCACTGTCGAGCCCGGCGCCATATTGCCGTCAGGATTAACGAAATAGAGTTTTCCGGCGGCGTCTTCAGCCATGAGGATCATCCCGTTGCTTTCAATCCCCCGCATCTTTCTCGGCGCCAGGTTGGCTACGATCACCACCTGCTTTCCGACGACGGCCGCAGGGTCGAAATGCTGGGCAATGCCCGACACGATCGTCCGCGTTTCAGTACCCAGATCAACACTCAATTTGAGCAACTTATCTGCTTTCGCCACCTTTTCAGCATCCAGGATCGTGCCTACTCTAAGGTCCAATTTGTCAAAATCGTCATAAACAATGGTCGGCTTCATCGCCGTCTCAGCCTTGAGCGCCACGTCATTCTCCGCCGTCACCTCGGTCGTCCCCGCCGCCGCCGTCTTCAGCGCAGCCTCATTCCCCGCCGCCGCCGCTGTCTTGAGCACCGCCCCCGTCTTCCCTTCAGGCTCGGCCTCCATTATCCTCGCCGCCGATGCCGCCTGCAGCTTCGCGATCTGCTCCTTTACCTCCTCATCCTCTATCTTCCGGAACAAGAGCTCCGGCGGCCGCAGACTATACCCAACCTTCAGCAAATCGATTTTACCGGCATTCTCCCAATCCAGCATCTTGTCCACTACCTTCATCATGTGCAGCAGCTTCTTTGCCGTATAAGGCAGAAAAGGATGCACCAAAATGGCCAGGTTGGCCGTCAATTGCAAACAGATATGCAGACAATTGTCGATCAATTGCTGATTTTCGGGCTGCGCTTCCAAGCTCCGCACCACGATCCACGGCTCCTTCTTCTGCATGTATTTGTTGGCCAGATCGGACAACATCATCACCTCGAATTGCGCATCCCGGAAACGGTAACCTTCCAGTAGCGCTTCCACCCTGGTCTTAGCGGCACCAATCGCGGCGATCATCTCCCTATCGGTATCATCCATCCGCACAGGATGCAACGGCGGCACTTTACCGCCGCACAATTTGTGCATCAGCACAAACGTCCGGTTGACAAAATTACCCAGTTTGGCCACCAATTCCCCGTTATTGGCGTCCTGGAAGCCTTTCCAGGTGAACTCGCTGTCCTTGGTCTCCGGCGCAATAAGCGTCAAATAATAACGCAGGCTGTCCGCCAGCTGCGTGCCGCCATTCTCTTTCTTTATAAAGTCATCGATATAATCCTGCATTTCCAGCTTCCAGTTCCTGCTGGTGCTCATCTTATCGCCTTCCAGGTTCATGAATTCATTCGCAGGCACATTCCCCGGCAGGATATTGCCATGCAGCTTCAGCATGATTGGAAAGATGATGGCGTGGAAAACGATATTGTCCTTACCTATAAAATGAACGAGCCGGCTGTCCTTATCATACCAATACGGTTTCCAGTCCCTGTCGTTGTCGATGGCCCACTGTTTCGTAGCACTGATGTAGCCGATAGGCGCGTCGAACCAAACATATAAGACCTTCCCTTCTGCCTCCGGCAACGGCACCTTGACTCCCCAGTCCAGATCCCTGGTGACAGCACGCGGCTGCAGACCGCCGTCGATCCAGCTCTTGCATTGTCCTACCACACTGACCCGCCAGTCATCCTTGTGCGCTCCAAGGATCCATTCCCGTAGAAAGGCTTCGTGCCGGTCCAGCGGCAGATACCAATGCCGGGTGTTCCGCTTCACCGGCGGCTTCCCGCTAAGGGTACTATGCGGATTGATCAGCAGTTCAGGACTCAGCGATGAGCCGCAGTTCTCGCACTGGTCACCATACGCCCGTGTATTCCCGCAAACGGGACAGGTGCCCACGATGAACCGGTCCGCCAAAAACGTGTTGGCCTCCTCGTCATAATATTGCTCGCTCTCCTGCTCGATCAGCTCTCCGCGACTGTTCAGATCAGTAAAAAATTCCTGTGAGGTGGCATGGTGGATCGGTTCACTCGTCCGGTGATAGATATCGAAAGAGATCCCCAGATCCGCAAAGTTTTGTTTGATCAGAAAATGATACTTATCGATGATGGCCCTCGGCGTCGTCCCTTCCTTCATCGCCTGTATCGGAATAGCCGTGCCATGCTCATCACTGCCACACACAAAAACGACATCCCGCTTTTGCGCTCTCAGGTACCTGACGTAAATATCGGCAGGCAGGTAAGCGCCCGCCAAATGACCAATATGTTTCAGTCCGTTGGCATAAGGCAGGGCCGCCGTGATCAGGTATCGTTTCGGTAAAGTCGTCATAATTGGCTGCAAATTTACACTCTTTCCACCACTCAGGCGCAACGAGCACTGCCCGGCCAGCAAAGCCCCGAACGCCAGGCGACTCCTTACTCCTGCACGCTAAACGCTATGGCCGCATTCTTCTTGTAGTCGGTGGAAAGGAACAGGTTATAAGATTTTCCATGCACCGTCACCACCATCAACGCGGTATTCGGCGGCAAACGCCCCAGGTTTTCGGCCACCAGCAGCAGGGAATTGACTGGCAGACTTTTATCGATGGGGATCAGCAATATTTTTGGTTGCGCCGCCAGCCTGATGTGCTGCACCAACAGGTCGCCATTGACAAAAAGACTCACCGAGTCGCCGTCGATCTCCCCATTGTCATAACAATTCCACCCGGATCGTATCGGTGCCCCTTACCGGAATATGCGCCGCCACCACAGATTCCCTACCCTCCAGGATCGGATAGCGGCTGGCATCGGTGGAATCCTTTTTCTTATGAAGGATTGGCTTGATCACCGGCAAAGGAATGAAAGGCGTCGATTTCTTCTCCAGCCTGATCGTCAGGTCGTACCGGCCCGTATAGTCATCGCCAGCATGCCACTGGCCCTCCAGCACATCCCTCCGGCCCGCCGTGCGACGATAAAATAAAATGTAGAAACCGCCCGGCGGCCCCTGCGCCGCTCCACTGTCCTCCCGGATGCTCAGCGTCGAGTCCCGGCCATAGAAACGGCCGCTGACGACAATATGCCTGATCGTGTGCGTTTCGGGTGTATACCAGTGCAACATCCCCGCAAAAGAAGAGTCGCCTTCGCTGATCGACAGCACCAGTCTGTGCGTTTGTCCCTCCGCCGTAGCGGAACCCGTCCATTGGCCGCTAAGATCCTGCCCTTTCACCATCCTCCCAAACCCCAATGACACCAACAGGATGACCAATGCAGCACGCATATGCTAAAATGTGTAATTTTAATCAGTGAACCCAACAATATTAATCCATAATGCATAGATGAACCGAAAAAACTTTCTCTCGTCTCTATTGACCATCGGCGCAGCAGCCCCCGCACTCGCAGCAGCCCCTTCACTCGCAGCAGCCCCCGCACTCGCAAGCACCCCCGCACTCGCAGGCCCCCGCACACAAGCGAAAGCCAACACGCCCGCAGGCAACGGCGAAGCCACCCCCGCACCCGCTCTCCGTATCCCCCCTTACCTCCGCAGCGGCGACACGATCGGCATCACCTGCCCCGCCGGCGACATTACCGCCGCAGCCATCGAACCGGCGGTACAACTCATCCAAAGCTGGGGCTTTCGCGTCAGGATAGGAGACACCGTCGGCAAAAAAGATTTCGTCTTCGGCGGCACCGATGCGGAAAGGGCCGCAGACTTCCAGCAAATGATAAACGATCCTCAACTCCACGCGATCCTTTGCGCCCGCGGCGGCTACGGCGCCGTCCATATCATCGATCACCTCGACTTTTCCCCACTGCTCCAACACCCGAAATGGGTCGTTGGCTTCAGTGACATCACCGTTATCCTATGCCACCTCCATACCAATTTCAACCTGGCCGCCATCCACTCAAAAATGTGCAACAGCTTTCCGGACGATTGGGCCAGAGCGGACCCTATACAGGCAGCATGTATTCTCTCCATCCGTCAGGCGCTTAACGGCGACAAAATGAGCTACAACGTCCCGCCGCATCCGCAAAACCGACCCGGCACCGCCCGCGCCCCGCTCATCGGCGGCAACCTGAAAACAATGGAGACCCTGGCAGGCACCCACTCCGATATCGATACCGCAGGAAAAATTTTGTTCGTAGAGGATACGGGTGAATACCTGTATAGCATCGATCGCATGTTCTGGCACCTTCAGCGCACCGGCAAACTGGACCGGCTCGCAGGGCTCGTCGTCGGCGGTTTCAAGGCGAAGCCCGACGACGCAGGCGAAGACTTCGGCCACACGCTCTATGACATCGTATCCACCAGGATCAAACCCTACGCCTACCCGGTATGTTTCGATTTCCCCGTCGGCCACCAAAAGAACAACTATGCGTTAAAGTATGGTATGCCCCATATCCTCGATGTACAGCCAACATCGGTCCGCCTCTTCGAACCCGAAATCACCATTTCCTGATCAAGTCACCTATGCCCATCCTTCCCCCTTTCCTCCAGCCCGGCGATACCATCGCGCTCACCTGCCCGGCAGGGTTCATGCCGCGCGAAAAAGCACAGACTTGCATCGATACCCTGCAGACCTGGGGTTTCCGCGTCGTCATCGGCGATACGCTCGGAGGTAACTCCAACAACTACTTTTCCGGAACCGACCGGGAACGCATAGCCGATCTGCAACGCTTGCTCGACGATCCAACCATCGACGCCATTCTTTTCGGCCGCGGTGGCTACGGCCTCAGCCGCATCATCGACGATATCGATTTCACCGCCTTCGTGGCAAAACCCAAATGGCTTATCGGTTTCAGCGATATCACCGTCCTGCACGCGCATATTTTCACCAACTACGATATCGCTTCGCTCCATGCACCCATGGCAGGGGCGTTTAACGACGGCGGCGCTGCATCACCCGGTGTCGTATCACTCCACGCCGCCCTGACCGGCGTAGCAACGGCCTGCAGCTGCAAGCCATCCGGCTTTAACAGACACGGAAAGGCCCACGCCCCACTGGTAGGCGGCAACCTGACCTTGCTGGCTCACCTCGTCGGCAGCCCTTCTGATATCGATACCCGGGGTAAACTCCTTTTCCTGGAAGACGTGGGTGAATACCTGTATAATGTCGACCGCATGCTCCGTCAATTGCGACGCAGCGGAAAATTGGCCGGTCTCGCCGGCCTCCTCATCGGCGGATTTACCGACATGCGGGATACCACCCGTCCCTACGGCGCAACCGTGGAAGAGATCATCCGTGACGCCATCGGCGACTATCAGTACCCGGTATGCTACGGCTTCCCCGTCAGCCACGGCAAAGAGAACATCGCCCTCAAAATTGGCGTCGTACATACGTTCGAGGTCGACGGCGAAAGCGCCCGCCTCATAGAATGACAAAGGCCGCCCACAAAGGCGGCCCTATCAAAAGCGATGCAAATAGCCTAGGGCGTTACCACCTCATAGGCATCTTGCCCATCCTGGGAGATCGGCGAATAATATACGTTGTTGTACACCAACACGTCCTGCCCATTGACCTGCTGCTCGACGGCGCCTACAGGCAATTGCGAGATCACGGCGCCCGGCGGCGCTGCGACCACCTGGTATCCTCCGTCAATAGGTACATAAAAAGCCCCGCCAAAATAATAGAACGTGTCATTTCCCACCATCGTCGTCTCATAACCATCCGGCAGCGACCCGACCGTGGCGCCGATCGGAGCAGGAACGACCGAATACCCGCCATCACTAGGCAGATAATAACAGCCATCGTCATAATAATAACGCTGGTTATTGTAGTTGAAAAAGATCGCGTCGGCCGCCAGCGCTCCAAGGAAAAATCCCAGCGGATGCCAATGCGGCCCCCAGTAGTACGGACGATAAGGATGATAATAGTAAGGATGAACACCCCGGTAGGCGCCCGTATGATAAACATTCACATGATCGCGAACGGATACGTTCCGCTGCACATTGACATTCTCATGTACGTTCACATTCACCGTCCTGTTGTAGTCGTGGTTGCCAAAATTTTGGCTGCCGCCATTGATGGTGGGACGCACATCCTGGCGCATCTCTGGCCTTTCAGGCGGTGCTTCCTGTCTTGCAGGTTGTGCCTGCGGCCTCGCAGGCACCGGCCTCGGCGCTTCGACACGCGCGGCGGGCGCAGGCGCAGGATGGAAACCACCCCCACCGCCGCCGCCATGGTTGAATCGTTGCGCCATGCCTTGCTGCGGCCCGGCGAGGACCGCAACCCCCAGTATCAGCGCAGCTGAAAAGATCGTATGATTGATAGTGTTTCGCATATTTTGTAATTAGGGTATAAAAATTATTTTTTATGGGTCATCGGAACCAGCTTGACCCTGCCGGCCTTATGGGGCACGGTAAAGTCAAAGATGGCTTCGGGTAGGGTAGGATTGACCTGCCAATCGGTAAGGACCGCCTCATACTGCGGTCTCATTTCCTGGTTAGTATAGACAATCACCATCTTAGCCGGTAAGCTGAAAGCATCGTCGGAGATCCAAAACTGGAATGTCTTATCGGCCGCACGACCGGCAATATGATAACACTCCTTCCCATCGACCTTTGTCAATCCAAGATACACCAGTTCCTTTGACTCCAAAAGGATATCATCCACAAAACTGGGATAAAGAAAATCGGCTGCAGGGAATTCGACACCATACAGCTTACTGACCGTATCGATCATATCCACCAGCGACATCGACGCATCGATCTGCCCATATTGGTTCTTGTCCAAAGAATAATAGCTCAGCTTCTTCCCATCAAAATAAAAATCCCGGCTCCCCTGGTCCCCATCGGACTTCACCAGCAATTTATCCGGCCCATGCAGGAATAACTGCTGCTCATCCGAATGTTTGATCAGCCCAAGCTCCTTGTTGGTGATATCGTAATTGGACTTGATCGTGACGCTGCAGGAACTCAATTGCCCGATCACGGCACTCATGCGGTCCAGGATAGAAACGGCAACCGTATCGATCCTCCGCACCCGAGCCTGGCTTTTTGTCTGCGCATCCAGCCTGCCGGCCAGCAGAAAGGTTAAAAAGAAACAGAAAGCGCGTGTTTTGGACATAATTCTTCAATTTTGATGATTGGAAATGTAAGGTTTATAAAAAGAGACCAATCTCACATATCAAAGTTAGTTATTCAAACGTTAAGAATTATTGACCATCTAAAACGCTAAAAAAAAAGCGACAACATGAAAACAATCCTATTTGGCGCCCCCGTACTTGTCATTATTTTTGCCACTTCCTGCAGTAAAACCAGCCGGTCGGGTAATTCCAATAGCCCCGTTTTTTACGTCTCTTCCGCCGCCACCTATTCGCCCGGGACGACTATAGTGGATTCTTTTTCCTATGATAGTGCCAACCATGTCACCCAATTCTCCCAATTTGAATACGATACTGTCGGCGGCACACCGGCGGTAAAGACCTGGTCTGCCGTCTTTGCCACCACCGGCACCACTACCCCGCCCGCCTCCTACACCTATACCACCAATGGCAGCTCGCAGGTCCACAACCTCTCCTATGACGGCCAGAACCGGCTCACCAAGGACACCTGCACGGCCACAGGATACGTTGCCTATTACAGTTACCCCAACGGGAGTATCGCAACGACCGTCTTGTTCAATGGGTCCGTAAGCCACAACCAGATCGACACTATCTTCGTCAGCAATGGCAATGCCACGGCCATCCATACCTATATGTCCAATAGCACCGGAACAGCGGATTCTCTCGTCGGCTCGTTGAATTTCGGGTTTAGCAGCACGGCCAATCCCCTCTATCATTCCGCACTCACGACAGCGATGGGCCCGCTCTTGTATACGCTGCAGGTGGACAACTACGGCGGATCGCTGGACCCCATTTCCGTCAATGCCTTCAATTCCGTCTCGGGCACGCTCGACGGCTACTCCGGCGTCACACTCAACTTTAGCCTGATCAACGATGCCGTAGGACGGCTGAATGTTATGTCTGCAAGCCTGCCTCGGCGATTACGAGATCATCTACTTCAATTACTATTAACTTTGTGTGGGAGTCAAAGCGCCTTCCCTACACCAGATTATGACCTTCGTTCAACTCGAATACATCGTTGCCGTTGACACCTACCGGCATTTTGCCACCGCCGCCGGCCATTGCTTCGTTACCCAGCCAACCCTCAGCATGCAAATCCAAAAGCTGGAGGAGGAACTCGGCCTGAAGATCTTCGACCGCAGCAAACAGCCCGTCATCCCCACCGAGGCCGGAAGAGCAGTGGTTGACCAGGCCCGGAAGATCCTTGCCGAAAAACAGCAGATAGGTGAGATCATCCAGGAAAAAAAAGGCGTGCTCACCGGCGAATTGCGCATCGGCATCATTCCAACGCTGGCACCCTACCTGCTTCCGCTCTTCGTCCAGAGCTTTACCACCAAATATCCTCAGATCAAATTAGTGGTTAATGAGCTGACCACCGAATCAGCCGTCTCCCGCCTCCGCGAAGGCCGGATCGATGTCGGCATCCTGGTCACCCCGCTCCAGGAGATCGGTATCCGTGAACAAGTTCTTTTTTACGAGGAACTGCTGGTCTATGTTTCCCGCAAGAACGCCGCCTACAAGAAGACCTATATGCTGGCCCAGGATATCGATCCAAACAAATTGTGGCTGCTGGAAGAAGGCCACTGCTTTCGGTCCCAGATCGTCCGGCTCTGCGAGCTCAGGAAGGCCAGCAAGGAAGGCAGTCATTTCGACTATGAGGCCGGCAGCCTGGAAACACTTCGCCGTATGGTGGAGCTCAACGATGGCGTCACCATCCTGCCAGAACTGGCCGCCCTGAACCTCACAAAGAAACAACAACAACTGATCCGGCATTTTAAACGGCCCGCACCCATGCGGGAAGTCAGCCTCGTCATCCACCGGGACTTTGTAAAACAACGCCTCGTGCAGGCCCTCCACCAGGAGATCCTCCTGTCCGTGCCCGATAAGATCCGTCAAAACAAAAACGGCAATGTGATACCCATTTGAACGGCACAGGCACACATTTTCGGCATATAATCGTAGATTTGCCACCCGTTATGGCGATCAAATCGATACTACTCAACATCCTGGGTGAAAAACGCTACCTCTCCCTTCTGGCGGCCTCTTTCCAGCGCCTCTACCGTGCCGGCCTGCTCGGCAAAGAATACAGGGACGTCTATTTTCTGAAAAAACTCGTCCACCCAGGCGACTATTGCGTCGACATCGGCGCCCATCTGGGCTACTTTACACTACCCCTGAGCCGGCTCGTAGGCAAGACAGGCCGGGTCTACGCAGTAGAACCCATGAAAGCCTTCCACGACACCTTGCAAAATCTGCTGCAGCGGCATAAGTCCGGCAACACCACCCTCTACCAGGTGGCGCTGGGCGGCGACAGCGATTACGTCGAGATGGGTATCCCTGCCGCGGGCGACGCCAAACATTTTGCCTGGGCGCGGGTGGTTGACGCCAACCCCCACCTGACGTTTAACGAATCGGAGCGCGTCAGGAACGAGACCGGTGACCACCTCTTCGACGGCCTGCCGCGGTTGGATTATGTCAAATGCGACGTCGAAGGACTGGAATACCGCGTCTTCGTATCCATGACCCGCATCATCCAACAACACCACCCCATCCTCCTCTGCGAGCTGTTCGAACGCGAGGAACGCATCCGCCTCTTCGAACTGCTGAAACCCTTCGGCTACGAGGGCTATATCCTGCAAGCCGGCAAACTCGAATCCATCGACGTCTACGCCGAAGGCCCCATCCTCGCACAGAACGACTACTTCATCCCCACACAAAAATTGGAAAGTGTCCGCCACCTGATCAAAGGTGCATAACGGAGTCTAACTTCTGATTGAACAAAGGGAAATCATCCAGGCTGGTATGCCCCGCACCAGCAATCGTCACAAACTCATCCCCGGGTTTCAACAACGGCACCAGCCGCCGGGCATTGCTGTATGGTATTGTTCCGTCCTCATCGCCATGAAAGATCGTCACCGGTGCCGTGACAGCAGCAAGGTATTGATAGGTGGGCAGACGATAGTGCAGCATCATGTCCACCGGGTATAAAAACAAATAACGGCGGAAGACCGACGTCATGCTATAATAAGGACTCTCCAGGATCAACCGGCGGCAATCCCTGACCGAAGCGAGCTGCGCCGCGAGGCCGGTCCCAAAACTGCGGCCGTATAACACGATCTGCGAGGGCTTCCACCGGCTCCGGGCTAATTTGTAGAAAACCAGGGAATAGGCATAGAGCTCTTTCTCTTTCCACCCGCCCGTGCTCTTGCCAAAGCCTGGATAGTCCATGATCCACAACTCATAACCCTTCGACGTTATTTCATACGCGTGTTCACCAAAATGAGCCAGGTTATAAGAACTGCCATGAAAATACAACACGACTCCCTTCGCAAGGCTATCGGCCGGCCGGTCCGTTGCCTTGAACTGAACAATATTCAGGCTGGTGACAGCGTCATAGTTCAGATTCAATTCCGTAAAAGGCTGCCTGAAGTCGTACGCCTCATTCCTGTCCATCTTGACAGGATGCAATAGCAACCTGTCCTGACCGTAATACCACGCGATCCCTGCGACACTGTATACCAGCAGGAATATCTTCACCCATCGGAAAACGATCTTTTTTCTCATTCTATTTCTATGCGCTGCAGATTGAAATTTGGCACCGGCGATACGATCAGCGGGAATTTTTCGATCGTAACATTGGACGGGTCGAGCCCAAAACCTCTCTCCTCAGAGAGAGACAGTTCCTTCAGCCAGAAATACAACTTCATCACCACCCGTTCTAAAAAGGGCAGCTCATTATCCTGGCTCAGGTATTTTTCCATGACGATAAACTGAAAATCGCCTACCACGTTGTTCCGCTCCAGCGATTCATATCGGCTCGTGATGTTCACTTCGCGGTTATTGACCAGGTCTTCCACCACTTTTCGGAACATCAGGTTGATCTTTGGCTCAATTCGGAATCCCAGCCGGAATTCTACCCGGATGATGTCATTGGGAATGATATGCTCCACCGAATACTCGGCGGTATAAGGATCATCGAGCGTATCGACATGTACGAACCAGTAGATATCGGCCCGCTTCGGTTTCTTGTTCAAAATAGAATAGATGATTTTATGCTCGATCTCCTTAGGGTTATTGGCACTGGTCATATAGACCAGGTGCGTGGCCGATTTGGCTACCGACCGGTCATTGCTGAGCTCCTGGATCTGCGGGATGTAATGTTCCATCCGCACGAATTCCACATACCTGTTCTTGATCTTCCGCGCCCTGAACCATACGTACATGATCGCGAACAATCCACCCCCTGCGATCAGCGTGACAAAACCACCGTGCGGGAATTTCTCGAGGTTGGCAGATAGAAAACTCAGCTCGATCGTCAGGTATACCGCAAGGTAGAGGTAGATCAGGACCGGCATCGTTCGCCGCGAGATCATATAGTTGGCAAAAAGGATGGATGTCGCCAGCATGCACAAGGTGATAGCCAGCCCATAGGCCGCCTCCATATGCGAAGAATTACGGAAGTACAACACAATGCCCGTACAACCCAGGAAAAGCAGGAAATTGATCGCCGGGATGTAGGACTGCCCGCGCTCCTCGGTGGGATAGCTGATCCGCAGTTTCGGCCAGAGATTGAGCCGCATGCTCTCGCTGATCAGGGTAAACGACCCCGTGATCAACGCCTGACTGGCGATAATAGCCGCCGCAGTAGCGATGATAATGCCCGGCACCACAAACCATGGCGGCATGATGTTGTAGAAGGGATTGCCTAAATTGGTGTCGAAGACCCTCCCGTTGTACTGCGTCAGCAAAAAAGCACCCTGCCCCAGGTAATTAAGGATCAGGCAGATCTTCACATAGATCCACGAAAACCGGATATTGCCCCTGCCGCAATGACCAAGATCGCTATACAAAGCCTCCGCGCCTGTCGTACACAAAAACACCGCGCCGAGGATCCAGAACCCTTTGGGATAGTTGGTCAAAAGCTCGATCGCATAATGCGGACTCAGCGCTTTAAAGATATAAAGGTCGTCGGTAAGGTGGCTAAAACCCAATACGGCCAGCATAGTGAACCAGATGAACATGATCGGGCCAAACAGTTTCCCGATCGACTCCGTGCCGAACTGCTGCAAGAAGAAAAGGACTACCAGGATGCCGATCACCAGATAAACGATCGTTGTCTGGTCGATATATCGGAAGGCCGGCAGCTGCCGTAAGCCCTCGATGGCCGAGGTTACGGAAATGGGCGGGGTGATCATGCCGTCAGCGAGCAATGCCGCACCCCCCAGCATAGCAGGGATCACCAGCCACCGTTTCTGACGGCGCACCAGCGCATACAACGAGAAAATACCTCCTTCTCCCTTATTATCAGCCTTTAAGGTGAGCCAAACGTATTTGATGGTGGTCTGAAGTGTAAGTGTCCAGATAATGCAGGAAAGAGAACCTAAGATCAGCTCCTCTTGGATCACCCGTCCGTGGATAATGGCGTTGAGCACGTAGAGCGGAGAGGTCCCGATGTCGCCATAAATGATGCCCAAAGCTATAACTAAGTTAGCAAAGCTTACTTTGTTGATCTGTTTACTCACAATAGCGGCAAATCTACGTGCAATAGCCGAAAAGGGAACGCTAATTTTCACCGCAGAGGGCTACCCCGGCAACCTGCGGTGGAAAAAGCACGTAAGGATTTCAGGACCCGGTGTCAGTATAATTCTTTTACCTAACTTAGAATCAAATAAAACGTAGTGAAAACTATGCGCAGCATCCTGTCCTGCCTTTTGCTTGCCCTGTTTCTACTGGCCCCCTCACTGCTAAAAGCGCAGGTCCAGCAGATCACCTATACCGAACCGGAACGGGAAGACGGACGCCGGACCAACTTCGAGATCATCGGGAAAATTGGCGGTAACTATTTGGTATTCAAGAACAATAATTCAACCAGCGCCATTAGCATCTACGATAACGCCATGCACTTGCTGCAACGCGTTCCGCTGGCCTTCATGCCCGAACGCTACATCAACGTGGATTTTGTCGCCTATCCCGACTATTGCTACCTCATCTACGAATACCAGCACAAGAATATCGTCCATGTCTCTGCCGTAAAACTGGACCCGCAGGCCCAGAAAATTGGTGAGCCCGTAGAACTCGATACCACCCAGGTCGGCTTCGCCTCCAACAACAAAATATACACGACCGTCGTCAGCGAAGACAAGTCGCGCATCATGCTCTTCAAGATCAACAGCAAGAACCCCCATAACTTTCTGTTCACGACCTTCCTGTTCGACCAGAACCTTACCAATCTCGACCGCCACCGCATCTACCTTCCCATGGAAGAACGCAATGACCTGTTCACAGACTTCCAGCTCGACAACGACGGACAACTGGTCTTTGGCCGCTACCTCAGAAGCGGCAGCAATGATTACATCACCCGTGTCTCCCTGGTCTCCAAAGGGCCCGTCGCGGACTCTTTTTCCGTGAAGGATATCGGCTCCGGCGACCGTATCCTCGATGAGATAAAAATAAAAGTAGACAATACAAATAAGCGCTACATCCTTTGCGGGTTCTACTATAAACAGCGGCGCGGCAACATCGAGGGCACCTATTCCGTGATCTGGGACAAGGCTACCGACAGCAGGGTAGCGGAAAAGATCACTGTATTGAGCGACGAACTCCGGGCGCAGGCCAAGAGCAGCGACGCCAACGTTCGCATGGCCTTCAACGATTTCTTCATCAAACACATCATCACCAAAAAAGACGGCGGCTTCCTCCTGGTCACCGAATCGTTATACACCACTTCCCGCGGCAACATGTTCAATCGCTGGGACTACATGTACAACCCCTCATTCGGCCCCGGGGGCTTCTATTCCCCCTATTATTACAGCCCCTACTACAACCCCTGGGCCAGGAACTATGGCAACTACGCCACCCGCTTCCATGCAGAGAATATCATGGTCCTTTCTTTCGACGGGAACAGCGACCTCCAGTGGAGCAGCATCATCATCAAAAGCCAGTTCGACGACGAGACCGAGAACCACATCTCCCATGGCGTAGTCAATACAGGCGGCGAATTGCATTTCCTGTTCAATGTCGACGAACGCCGTAACAGGCTCCTGAACGACCAAAGCATCAGCCCCGAAGGCCGGGTCACCCGTTATCCCACACTCCGTAACCTGGACCATGGTTACGATTTTATGCCGCGCTATGGCAAACAAGTCAGCGGTTGGGAATCAATTATTCCTTGTCTTTACAGAAATTATCTTTGCTTTGCAAAAGTTGATTTCTAAAGCTGATTGTTAAATGATAGGCATCTTCAGACAAAAAAACCCGGTCAATGGGCTGATCCTTGTTGTGTATGCCCTCGTATTGAAGTTTCCCCTCTTCCTGCACCCTGTCACGCCGGCACTGCATCCCGAGGATAACTACCTCTACAGGTTGATCCTCCATGCCCTGGATAGCGCTTTCCATCGCGTGCCCGTCTGTTATTCCATCCTGACCTTCCTGCTCCTCATCATCCAGGCCACCCTTTTCAATCGTATTTCCAACCATTACAAAATACTGCCCAAGCCCAATTTCCTGCCTGGCATGTCCTATATCCTGATCACCTCCCTGCTACCCGACTGGGCGCATTTTTCCGCCCCCCTGCTCATCAATACCATCATGATCTGGGTCTGGTACCGGATGATGGAACTCTACAACAGCCAGCGGCCCGGCACCGCCATCTTCAATATCGGCGTCTGGACCGGCATCGTTTCCCTGCTCTATATCCCCGCTGTCGCCTTCCTCCTGCTCGTTCTTAGCGGCCTGCTGACCATGCGGGCCTTCCGCATCCGGGAATGGCTCGTAGGGGTGCTCGGGTTTACTTTTCCCTATTACTTTCTCTTCCTCTTTCTCTATCTTTCCGGTCACTGGAACTGGGCCGATATCATTCCGAAGATCCTATTCACCCTGCCCGCCTTTCCCTCCTCGATCTGGATCACCCTTGGTATCCTCTGGTTGATCATTCCATTTATCATTGGCGGATATTTCGTACAGCACAACCTCAGCAAATACCTCATCCAGGTCCGCAAGAGCTGGAACCTGCTCCTGCTCTTTCTGCTGGTGGCCCTCGTCATCATCCTCATCAATCGCGTCAATTCCTATGAGAATTGGGTGATCATGGCCGTCCCTTTCGCCGCCTTCCATGCCGCCGCCTATTATTACCCCACAAAGACCCTTTGGCCCAATATCCTCCACTGGCTGATCGTCGCCTATATCTTTGCCATGAACTATTTTATATGAAATTGGTCATCTTCGCAACCGTGAACCACTTTATATGAACCCGGTCATCTTACTTTCCGGTCCCCCAGGCGCCGGCAAATCGACTGTTGCAAAAGAGCTCGTGGCCGGCTCAGCAGGTCCCACCGTCTGCATCGAAGGGGACAGATTCTGGTCCTTTTTCGTCAAAGGGGCGCCGGGACACGGGCGCACGAAGATCTTCCGTTCCATGCTTTGGTCCATGGCCGCGGCCGCCCTGCCCTGTGCAAAAGGCGGCTACGAGACGATCCTCGACTTTTCGATCCCGCTCTGGTTTATCGATCCCCTCCGCGCCCGATTCCCCGATATGGCTTTCGATTACGTCGTGATCAGACCAGCTGCAGCCGTCTGCGCCGCCCGTGCCGCTGCCCGCACCGAAGGGGCGATCGCGGATTATACCCCTTACCTCGACTTTTATGCCGAGTTCGATGTGGCAAAGGCCAACCTTATCGCAGCCGACGACAGCAGCCCCGCCGCCACCGCCGCCCTCATCCGCAAAGGCCTCGAAGCCGGCCGCTTCCGCCTCCCACCTCCGCTATGAGCAGACCCCCAAAAATTTAGTATCTTTATAGTCTCAATAGCGCAACTATGAAATTTGGAGTAGTGGTTTTCCCGGGTTCCAATTGTGACCGCGATATGCAGGACGCCCTGCAATCCGAACTCGACCAGGAAGTGATCATGCTTTGGCACAAAGACACCGACCTCTCGGGCCTTGGCACGGCCGACTGCATCGTTCTTCCAGGCGGCTTTTCCTACGGCGACTATCTGCGCTGCGGCGCCATCGCCCGGTTCAGTCCCATCATGCAAAGCATCACCCGCTTCGCCGGCGAGGGTGGCAGAGTACTGGGTGTCTGCAACGGCTTCCAGATCCTTTGCGAATCCCAACTCCTGCCAGGCGCCCTCCTCCGCAACGCCAACCAGCAATTCATCTCAAAGAACGTCTTCCTCAGGGGTGCCGGCGACAACGGCCGCGCGCTGAAAATTCCGATCGCCCATGGAGAAGGCCGCTTTTACGCCGACGAAAAGATCCTCAACGAGCTCGAAGTGAACGGGCAGGTGCTTTATCGTTACAGCGACGAAAACGGCCAGATCATCGAATCGGCCAACCCCAATGGCTCGCTGCGCCATATAGCCGGCATTTGCAATAAAACCCGCAACGTCATCGGGATGATGCCGCACCCGGAACGAGCCTGCTCCGAAGCATTGGGCAACATCGACGGCAAAGCCATTCTCAAGACCCTGTTCATCGACGCCAGCCAGCCATCTGTCCGGCGTCAACCGGAGTCGGTTAACTTTTAGCGTTTTTGTAACGTTTGTATACCTGAACTTTAGCGCACAATATGAAAAAAACAATACTCTTAGCCCTGATCGTCGGCAGCGGGACGCTTGCGATCGCCCAATCCTCCAAACAGGTCAGTTGGGTCTATTCCGCAAAGAAAGTAGCCGATAAGACCTACGAGATCCATATGATGGCCACCATCAGCGGCGACTTTCATTTGTATGCCCAGGACGCGGGCGGCGACGGACCCATTCCCACTGCCTTTACTTTTACGAAAAGCCCGCTTTTTGCCTTTGACGGAGCGGTAAAGGAAAAGGGCCAGCTCGTTAAAAAATTCGAGACCGCCTGGAACCATAACGTCAACTATTATGAAAAGACCGTTGACTTCGTTCAAGTAGTGAAGTTAAAAAGCAACGCAAAGACCACGCTGGCAGGAAAAGTGGAGTTCATGGTCTGCAACGACAAAGAATGTTTGCCGCCCGCCGACGTAGACATTAAGGTTAATATAGGTGGATAGGATGAGACACATTTATTACCTCGCCACGCTTATACTGCTGACGTTCGGCCTGCGGACGATGGCCCAGACCGATACCGCACAGGGCCCGGTAAAATGGACGTTCAGCGCAGACAAAGGCGCCGACGGCAACACTGAGCTCATCCTCCACGCCACCATCGCCAACGGCTGGAAGCTGTATTCCACAACCAATCCTGATACAGTCGGTTACTCCCGCGTACAGCTGGACTCCAGTGCACACGCGACGATCACCGGCATCGACGAAAAGGGGGCGCTCCAACACCAAAAGGATCCGATCTTCAACGGCGCCACGACAAATTTCTTCACCGGCGAAGCTGCCTACCTCGTCCACATCAAGCCTGGCGCAGCTCCCATCCCGGCAGCCGGCACAACTAGCAGCCCCCAAGCAGGCAAAACCCCCATCCCGGCAGCCGGCACAACTAGCAGCCCCCAAGCAGGCAAAACCCCCATCCCGGCAGCCGCCACAACCCCCAACCGCAGCACGACCATAGACCCCAGCGCCGCCTCGACCGCCGACCTCAAAGGCACCCTTACCTTTATCGCCGTTTACAAAGATTCCGTCATCGGCCCCATCGACGTCCCCTTCCGCTATGCGCATACCACAGACGGCAGACTGATCGCCAAATCAGCCGGCCTTCAGGCCTCGGCCTCAGCAGCCAACGACCTTAAAAAGGCATCCATCGATCTGGCCAACCCTGTCAACAAATGCGGCGGAACGGGGGCAGACAACAACAGCGGGCTCTTAGGCGCTTTTTTTCTCGGTATCCTCGGAGGCCTGATCGGTCTGATCATGCCCTGCACCTTTCCCATGATCCCCCTCACTGTTTCGTTTTTCACAAAACGATCTGCTTCAAGGTCCAAAGGGATTGCCAATGCATTCCTGTATGGATTCTTCATATTTCTGATCTATGTGCTGATCAGCGTCCCGTTTTATTTCCTGCATAAAAACAATGCTAACATCCTCAACACGATCTCCACCAACGTGTGGCTCAATGTTGGTTTCGCTTTAGTATTTCTTGTTTTTGCCCTTTCCTTTTTCGGACTGTTTGAAATAACCCTTCCCAGCAGTATTTCCAATTCCGTCGACTCCAAATCGAACATCGGCAGCATAGGCGGCATTTTTTTTATGGCCCTCACACTGGCGATCGTTTCTTTCTCCTGCACCGGTCCGATCCTGGGAACCTTCGTAGCTGGCTCGCTTGGACAAAACGGAGATCCTGTGACGCTTACCGTCGTACTGGCTGGTTTTGGCCTCGCACTCGGATTACCCTTTGCGCTTTTCGCCCTCTTTCCAAGTTGGCTGCAAACGCTGCCCCGCTCCGGCAGCTGGATGCAAACCGTCAAGATCGTCTTCGGTTTCGTTGAGCTGGCCCTCGCCCTTAAATATTTTTCAAATGCCGACCTGGTTGAACACTGGGGACTGTTAAAAAGAGAAACTTTCTTCGGACTTTGGATCCTTGACAGCTTGATCCTGGGATTGTACCTGTTGGGTGTCATTAAATTTAAACATGACCCGCCGCCGGAGAAGTTGAGTAATGGAAGAATTTTATTGGGCCTGGCCTTTTTGGCGTTTGCCTGCTTTCTTGCACCCGGAGTGACCAATACAAAATATGCCAATATTTCTCTCGTCAGCGGCTTCCCGCCACCAATATCCTATAGCCTATACGGCAGTACCGGCCACGGCAAAGGAGTAGAGGCAGACCTTGTGAACGATTATGATAAAGCGCTTGCACTCGCCAAACAGCAGCACAAACCCCTGCTCATAGACTTTACCGGCTGGGCCTGTGTCAATTGTAGGAAAATGGAAGAGAACGTTTGGACCCAAGATATTGTGAAGGAAAGGATCATGGGAGATTATATCCTCGTGTCCTTATATGTCGATGATCGAAAAAAACTCGCAGACGATGAGCAATTCATCTTTACTACCGGCGATGGCAGTAAAAAAGAAATTCGCACCATCGGAGACAAGTTTGCCACCTTTCAGTCCGAGAACTTCGTCAACGCGTCCCAGCCGCTCTACGTCATCATCAGCCCCGATGAAAAACTCCTGAACAAACCCGTGGGGTATACGCCGAATGCAAAACAATACGCTGCCTGGCTGCAATGCGGCCTCGACGCCTTCAAAACTTCAAACGAAAAGACCGCCGCGCGCTAACAGGCTTCGACAGGCGCCGCCGCAACCAGGACAATAAAAAAAGAGACCGTCTCAAAACGGTCTCTTTCTAATTAGGCGTCATTCTGTCCCGGCCTTCCGGTCAAGTAGGGCAAGACCTTAACACCAGATGGAGGGCCAGAATGACATTAAGCTAAAAGGGTTTTTGCTCTGGCGAGCAAAAACCCCTTAATTATTTTTTTAATCGAATCTTTTTTCACACAATGAAGTTAGCGGTTCTGTCCGTTCCCCGTACTTTAAAGCTAGTTAAAGATTATTAAAAAATCGCCCATCGTATTCTTCGTACCTGCGAATGGACTACCATCTTTAAAATCCTTTCAAAAGTAAAATTCTCTACAATGCGATCTTTTTTTCGGTCATCATCTTACGCAGATTGATAAGACCATAACGCATCCGGCCCAGGGCCGTATTGATGCTGCAATTCGTCAAAGCCGCGATCTCCTTGAAGGACAGATCTGCATAGTGACGCAGGATGATCACTTCACGCTGGTCTTCCGGCAACAGGTCGAGCATCTGCCTTACCCTGTCGTGGCTCTGGCGTTTCATCATCTTGGTGTCAGCACCCTCTTCAGTGAAATGGATCACTTCGAAGATGTCCCGGTCATCACTCGTCTTGATGGCAGGCGTACGCTTTACCTTCCTGAAATGGTCGACACAAAGGTTATGCGCGATACGCATCGCCCAGGGAAGGAATTTTCCTTCTTCCGTGTAGCGGCCGCCGCGAATAGTGTCGATGATTTTGATAAGAACGTCCTGGAAAATATCCTCGGCAAGGTATTTGTCCTTTACCAGGAAAAGAATGGAGGTGTACAACTTATCCTTATGGCGGACGATCAAGGCTTCAAGCGCATAAAGATCGCCGTCTCTGAATTGATGGATAAGTTCGTGATCAGTTTTTTTGCGTAGCAATGTCATAAACTTCTACGGGTTTTAAAGGTGATAGGATATATTGTGGATTTTAAAGATGGCTCGGTTTTTCTGTGTAGAAGTCCTCAGTCGATAGGCAACGCTTGGTTAAAACTGTTAAAAAATAATATTCACACTCACTGTCCAATTGTGTACAAATACTTATTGCATTAATACGGGATTAAAGATATACAATTTTTGGAATAATCCACATTTTGGGAAATTTTTTGTTTTTTAAATTGTAAATCCTTCATGATATACGTAAGACATTGATAAAGGGATTACTTATTTGTCCTATTACGGCTGCTCTTTTTGCGAAACAGCTACACATCAACCGCTCCTAATTTTTTTGGCAATACTCATCCATTTTGCCGTAAGTTTGTTATACTAAAGGAGCGACATGGGCGTTCCGGCGCACTTTAATATATGGGTACATCTTCGGGTAAAGTCAAGCAACCAAAAAAGCAAAAAATTTCTCCTTCTGCTCCTTCAGGACGGCTTGAGCCGGCATCACAGCCCGACGCCGTAAAACAGTCTGACGCCGTAAAACAGCCGGAAGGAGTAAAACAGCCGGAAGGAGTAAAACAGCCCGAAGGAGTAAAACAGCCCGAAGGAGTAAAACAGCCGGATAGCGTAAAACAGCCGGAAGGCATAATTAGAAAAGGACGCACAACCTATCCCGCAGACGCCATATTTATTAAAGGAGCAAGAGTCCACAACCTCAAGAACATCGACGTGTCCATCCCCAGAAATAAACTGGTGGTGGTTACAGGTGTTTCCGGTTCTGGGAAATCTTCCCTGACGATCGATACCCTCTTCGCAGAAGGCCAGCGCCGCTACGCCGAAAGCCTTAGCGCCTACGCCCGCCAGTTCATGGCCCGTATGGATAAACCCGATGTCGACTATATTAAAGGACTATGCCCGGCCATCGCCATAGAACAAAAGGTGATCACCCGCACCCCCCGCTCCACCGTCGGCAGCATGACCGAGATCTATGACTACCTCCGCCTGCTCTTCGCAAGGGTAGGGAAGACCTATTCCCCCATCTCCGGCCGCATCGTTAAAAAAGATGACGTCTCCGATGTAGTGTCGGCCATCGCCGCCCGCACAAACGGAGATAAGATCTTGCTGCTCACACCCTTTCGCCAACACCGCAACCGCGATGCCCGCGAAGAACTCAATATTCTCCTGCAAAAAGGTTTTTCCCGACTCTACCTTCCTGTTAAAAATGGAACAGGAGAGACGCATCATACGTCTGCCGGCGGCGAAACGCTTCGCATCGAAGACCTCCTCGAAATGGACGATAAGACCCTCAAAACCAAATTGCCTTCACCGCCGGCCACAGCAAAGGCATCCGGCGCAACAAAAAGCGATGGATCCGACGGGCGCGGTCCCGCCATCCAGATCGGCGGCATCAGCATCCTCGTCGACCGCCTGGTCGCCAAAACACTCGACGAAGACGACCGGCACCGCATCGCCGATTCCGTAAGCACCGCCTTTTATGAAGGCGAAGGCGAAATGCAGCTCGAGATCAACAGCACGGAACGACTGACTTTCTCCAATCGCTTCGAACTCGACGGCCTGACCTTCGAAGAACCGGTTCCCAACCTCTTCTCCTTCAACAATCCCTTTGGCGCCTGCCCCACTTGCGAAGGCTTCAGCCAGGTATTGGGCATCGATAAGGACCTCGTGATACCCGATAAACGCCTTAGCGTTTACGAAGGCGCCATCGCACCCTGGAAAGGCGAGAAACTGATATGGTGGAAAGAACAATTTATAAAGGCCGCCAAAAAGTTCGACTTCCCCATCCACAAGCCGGTCATCGACCTCACCAAACAACAATACAAAACCCTTTGGGAAGGCAACGAACACGTGCAGGGCATCAACGACTTCTTTGCCGAAGTAGAACGCAACCTCTATAAAGTACAATACCGTGTGTTGCTGTCCCGCTACCGCGGCCGCACCGACTGCCCCGAATGCAAAGGCTACCGGCTGCGAAAAGAAGCACTGTATATAAAGGTGGGAGACCGCCACATCGGCGAGCTATGCGAAATGCCCGTCAAAGAACTAAGCGCCTGGTTCGACCACCTGCAACTCCAACCCCACGAACTCGCGATCGCCAAACGCATCCTCATCGAGGTGCGCCATCGGTTGTCCACCCTCCTGGACGTAGGCCTCGGCTACCTGACGCTTGCCCGTCTGGCCAACACCCTGAGTGGCGGCGAGAGTCAGCGTATCCAGCTGACCCGCTCTTTGGGCAGTAACCTCACCAATTCCCTGTATATCCTCGACGAACCGTCCATTGGACTCCACTCGCGCGATACCGAACGACTCATTCGCGTGCTCAAAGAACTGCGCGACCTGGGCAATACCGTCGTCGTCGTAGAACACGACGAGATGATGATGCGCGAAGCCGACTATATCATCGACATGGGACCGCTCGCCTCCCATCTCGGCGGCGAAGTGGTCGCCGCAGGCGACTACGCCGCATTGATCGCCGATGAAGACAGCCTCACCGGCAAATACCTCAAAGGTGAATTGGCGATCACGCCGCCCGCAACCGTTAGGAAATGGAAACAGTCGCTCATCCTCGAAGGCGCCAGACAAAACAACCTCAAAGACCTGACAGTGGAATTTCCGCTCGGCGTCCTCTGCGTTGTAAGCGGCGTAAGCGGCAGCGGCAAGACTACACTGGTCAAACAGATCCTCTATCCTGCCTTGCAAAAACTGAAAGGCGAACCCGGCGATAAGGTCGGCCTGCACAAAGCCATCAAGGGCGATCTCGAAGCGGTCTCCCAGGTGGAGATGGTCGACCAGAACCCGATCGGGAAATCCTCGCGAAGCAATCCCGTCACCTACATTAAGGCTTATGACGAGATCCGCGACCTCTATTCCCGGCAGCCCCTCAGCAAGATGCGCGGCTTTCAGCCCAAACATTTTTCGTTCAACGTCGACGGCGGCCGCTGCGACACCTGCAAAGGCGAGGGTGAACAGGTAGTGGAAATGCAGTTCCTTGCCGATGTACACCTGACTTGTGAAGTATGCCACGGCAAACGATTCAAGGAAGAGATCCTCGAAGTCACCTACCGGGAGAAGAATATCTACGAAGTGCTGGACATGAGCGTCGATGAAGCCCTGGTCTTTTTCAAGGACGAGAAGGATATCCTCCAAAAGATCAAACCACTGAGCGATGTAGGCCTGGGCTATGTAAAGCTCGGTCAATCCTCCGATACCCTCTCCGGTGGCGAGGCTCAGCGCGTCAAGCTGGCCTCCTTCCTCGGCAAGGGCCGGACACAGGGAAAGATCTTGTTCATTTTCGACGAGCCGACAACAGGTCTGCACTTCCACGATATCCGGAAACTCCTCACTTCTTTTAATGCATTGATCGACCAGGGACATGCCATCCTGGTCATAGAACACAATACCGATGTCATCAACAGCGCCGATTGGGTCATCGATCTCGGACCCGAAGCAGGCGACGGCGGCGGCAACCTGGTCTACGCCGGAATACCCGCGGGATTAAAAAAAATAAAAGAAAGCTTTACAGGCAAATTCTTACCCTAAAAGAAAAGGGGCCGGTGTTGAACCGGCCCCTGAGGAGAACAATGCCAATCTTGAACAACTGCCTGTCGATAATTCCTTAATCCCTAATTCCATCCTCCGCCAAGCGATCTGTACAATTCCACTTCAGCGCTCAATTGTCCTTTCTTTATAGTGGCCAATTCCAATTCACTCTGTAATACATTGCTCTGCGCCGTGATCACTTCCAGGTAATTGGCGAGACCATTGCGGAAGAGACTGTTCGCGTTATTGATAGCCAGCTGCAGCGTGTCCACCTTGTTGGCGACGACAACGCGCTGGTCCTTCAATTTGGAAATCTTACCCATCGCATCCGACACCTCACCCACCGCCGTAAGCACGGATTGCTTGAACTGGATCACCGTCTTCTCGCGGTCGACGGCTGAGATCCGGTAGGCTGTCCTCAACTTCTTGCGCTGAAACACCGGTGTCGTTAGTCCGCCGACGACAGCACCAAACACCGACCCTGGGATGTTGAACCAGTTCTTCAGGAGATAGTTGTCCCAACCGCCTTCAGGCGAGATGATGATCGTCGGATAAAGCGCGGCTTTGTTGATCCCTACATCCGCATTGGCGATCGTAAGGGCCAGCTCCGAGCGCCTGACGTCCGGCCGGCGGCTCAACAATTCAGCCGGTACACCTCCGGAAAGGCTGTCCCGCACCTGTATCTCATCCAGTGTCTTGCCTCCCCGGTCGATGGCATCGGGAAGGTTGCCCGTCAGAATGCTCAACGCGTTTTCCTGTAGGAGAATGCTTTGCTCAAATTGCGGGATCAGTTGAGCCGCGGTCAGCTCCTGTGCCTCGGCCTGTTGTACACCCAGCGCCGTTACCTCGCCGGCCGTATACTGCAACCGAATGATCCGCAGCGTAGAATCATTCAATGCCAGATTGGCCCTGGCAATAGTCAGCTGCGCATCCAGCATCAGCAGGTTGTAATAACCTTCGGCTACATCGGACACGATATTGGTCTGCAACAGCTTTTTGGCTTCCGCCGTCTGCAGGTATTGCGCGAGGGCCATGGATTGTTTGTTCTTTATCTTTCCCCAGATATCCGCTTCCCAGGTAAGACCCACATTGGCATTGTAGTCGTTCAGGTACTTGCTGTGGAGGAAATCATTGGCCGTTATCCCATTCAGACTCTGGCTGCCCGGACGGGTAAGGTCGGCCGTTACCTGCAGGGTGATATCGGGCCAATAGCCTAATTTGGCCTGCCCAAGTGTCAACTGCGCAGACTTGATATTCTGCAAAGCCACCTGCATGTCGTAGTTGTGAACGATCGCGGTGTCGATCAACCGCTGTAAGACAGGATCGGCGAAAAAATTCTTCCACGGGACGCTCGCGATACTCGTCGTATCCGTACGCTCGGCAGAACGGAACTGACCAGGCAACTGCGTCGCCGGTGTTGCCACGTCTTTTGAAACTTTGCATGCTACCAGCCCCACCAAAAGGGCAAAAGCGGCAGTTTTTATTTGAAAAGGTCTCATAATAGTGTATAATTTTTTGTGCTTTACGCGGGCACCACCGTGACAGGATCGGTATGCGTAGCCAAGACGCGCTTTCCGCTAAACCGCTCCTGTAAGTATTGGAAAATGATGAACAACACCGGTACGATGAAGACCCCGAGGAGCACACCCGTCAGCATCCCGCCGACCGCACCGGTACCGATACTCCGGTTGCCAAGCGCCGCGGCACCCTTCGCACGCATCAGCGGCATGAGTCCGGCAATAAATGCAAAGGATGTCATCAGGATCGGCCGAAGCCGGAGCCTGGCCGCTTCCGTCGCCGCTTCCACCAGGCTCATACCGTGATGTCGTCTCTGAACAGCGTATTCCGTGATCAGGATGGCATTCTTGCACAGCAGACCTACCAGCATGATCAGGCTAACCTGCACATAGATATTGTTGTCTATACCGAAGATCTGCAGGAAGACAAATACCCCGAAGACACCGGCAGGGATCGATAAGACGACCGCAAACGGCAGGATATAGCTTTCATATTGCGCCGCCAGCAGGAAGTAGATAAATACCAGGCTCAGCACGAAGATGAAGATGATCTGCGAACCCGCAGCTTTTTCTTCCCTGGTGATACCCGTATACTCATAACCCCATCCGCGCGGCAACACCTTGGCCGCCGTTTCATCGATGGCCTTTATCGCATCACCCGTGCTGTACCCCGGTTTGGGAACCCCATTGATGGTCGCCGAATTGTAAAGGTTGTTATGGCTTACTGTCTCCGGTCCATATACCTTTCTTAAGGTGATCAGCTGATTGACCGGTATCATCTGATTCTGGTTGTTCTTGACATAGATACCCGTGAGCGAGGCTTCATTGTTCCGGTAGGCAATATCCGCCTGCGCCATCACCCGGTAGTATTTGCCAAAGCGGTTAAAGTCACTGACAAAGCTGCTGCCATAGTAGATCTGCATCGTCTGCATCAGATCGGCGACGGAGACACCCATCTGCTTCGCCTTGTTGTTATCCACATCCATCATATATTGAGGATTGCCGGACGCAAACGTGGTGAAGGCATAGGCTATTTCCTTGCGTTGCATCAGCGCACCGATAAATTGACCGGACATAGCGCTCAGCCGGTCCATCGATCCATTGGTCTGATCCTGCAAGGCGAATTCGAATCCCGCTACGTTCCCGAAACCTTGTATGGTCGGGAAAGTGAAGAAGAAGGCATGTGCATCTTTCACCTGCTGGGCGACTTTCATCGTCAACATCCCCGTAATGGTACCGATGTCTTTTATCGGTCCGCGCTCATCCAGCGGTTTCATCCGGACGAAACCCGCGCCATAAGGCGAGGCATTGGCATTCGTGATAAAATTCAGCCCTTCGATATTATACCGTCGGTCGGTAATGGGATCGGCCTTGATGATGCTGTCTATCTCTTCGACAGCCTTGTGCGTCTTGTCCAGGCTGCTTCCTGGAGGCGTATTCACGGCGTACAATATAAAACCCTGGTCCTCCGTAGGAATAAATCCGCTGGGTGTCCGTTGCATGATCAGGTAGGCACTGCCGGCAAGGACAACCAGCCCCAGGATCGTGATCCATTTGTGACGGAACAGAAATCCCAGACTGGTCACATATTTATTCGTCATGGATTTGAAACCCACGTTGAAGGTCGCAAAGAACCTGGCGCCAAACCCCTTCCGCTTTCCATGTTCATCCGTGGAATGCAGATCTTTCAGGAAAATGGCGCAAAGCGCCGGACTCAGCGTCAGGGCATTGACCGCGGATATAAAAATGGCGATAGCCAGCGTATAGCCGAACTGCCGGTAGAATACGCCCGTCGGCCCCTTCATAAAGCCTACCGGAATGAACACAGCAGCCATGACCAGGGTGATCGAAATGATGGCGCCGGAAATCTCGCTCATCGCCGTTAAGGTCGCTTCCTTTACCGGTAATCCCGTATTTTCCATTTTCGCATGTACCGCTTCCACGACCACAATGGCGTCATCCACTACGATACCGATCGCCAGTACCAGGGCGAACAAGGTCAGCAGGTTGATGGTAAACCCAAATACCTGCAGGAAGAAGAATGTACCGACGATGGCTACCGGCACCGCAATGGCGGGGATGAGCGTCGACCGGAAATCTTGCAGGAAGATGAATACCACGATGAACACCAGGATGAACGCTTCTATCAGCGTATGTTTCACCTGATCGATCGATGCATCCAGGAATTCCTTGGAGTTGAACATGATGGTGGTATGCAACCCCGTGGGCAATTGCTTCGAGAACCGGTCGAGCAAGTTTTCTGCTTGCGTAAGGATATCATTCGCATTGGAGCCGGATAGCTGCTGGATGGCGATACCCGTCGTAGGATGGCCGTTAAGCTTACTGTTCGACGAATAGGTATACGAGCCAAATTCCACCCGGGCCAGATCCTTCAACCGGACTACCGAGCCATCGCTGTTGGACTTGACGATGATATTTTCATAGTCTTCGTTCTTGTTCAGCTTCCCCTTGTATTTGAGTACATATTCATACACTTCCTGGCTGCTCTGACCGAGACGACCCGGCGCCGCCTCCAGGCTTTGATCCTTGATGGCACTGATCACTTCGATCGGCGAAAGATTATTGGCCACCAGCCTGTCCGGCTTCAGCCAGATGCGCATGGAGTAGTCCTTGGTACCGAAAGGCTGCGCATCGGCGACCCCCTGTATACGCTGGAGCTTCGGGATCAGGTTGATCTTCGCATAGTTCTGTAGGAATGTCTCATCATAACTGGTATCGGTCGAGTAGAGACCGACGAACATAATGATACTGTTCTGCTGTTTCTGCGTGGAAATACCTGCCTGGATAACTTCCGCCGGGATCTGGCTCGTGGCCTTGGACACCCGGTTCTGTACGTTCACGGCTGCAATATCGGCGTTGGTCCCCTGTTTGAAATAAACTGTTAGCGACATGGTGCCATCGTTGCTGGAGTTCGAAGTCATATAGGTCATGCTCTCCACGCCATTGATGGCCTCTTCGAGCGGGGTAGCGACACTGCGCGCAACGACTTCGGCGTTGGCACCGGGATAAGTGGCCGTCACCAGCACGCTGGGCGGTGCAATATCCGGGAACAGCGAGATGGGCAGCGTAAAAATGGACAACCCACCCAGTATAAGCAAAATGATCGATACGACCGTTGATAACACCGGCCTTTCAATAAATCTCTTGAGCATAATATTAATTAATTGTTTATCGCCGCCCCGGGCGGCGAGAGATTATAAGGGCATCACCTTCAACAGGCTGTCGGCGGAAAGGAGCTCAGGGCTGATCACGGCTCCATCCACCAGACGATCCATCCCGGCAAACACGATCTTGTCCCCGGCCTGTACGCCTTTGTCTACCAGGTAATAGTCGGTCGTTTTGCTGACGATATGCAACTGTTTGCCGGCGACCTTATTGCTGTCCCCGACGACGTACACGAAGACCTTGTCCTGTATTTCGTAGGTGGACGTCTGCGGCACGGGCAAAAGACCGGAATTGCCTTGAGGAATACGGATCTTTCCCGTGATGCCGGAGCGCAGAAGACGATCCGCATTCGGGAAGGTGGCACGGAACGTGATGGCCCCGATACTCTTGTCGAACTGACCTTCCATCAATTCGATCTTGCCTTTGTAAGGATAAATGCTCTTGTCGGCAAGCTGCAATTCCACCGGCGGCAATCCCTTGATCTTATCGTCGATCGTCTTGCCGGAGAATCGGTTGGTGAATTGTAGAAAATCACTTTCGCTCATCCCAAAATACGCATACACCTCTTTGATATCCGAGACCACCGTCAGCGGCTGTGCCTCACCTTTACCCACCAGCGCGCCGACCTTGAAGGGGATGCGGCCAATATAGCCGCCCACCGGCGCCTTCACCAACGTGTACCCCAGGTTGATATCGGCATTGTTGCCCTCGGCCTCTGCCTGTATGACCTGCGCCTTCGCAGCAGCATAGGCGGCCTGCGCTGATTTCAGTTGAACATCTGCTATGACATTGTTCTCCACCAGCGGCGTCAGCCGGCGTACTTCGATGGCGGCCTTTTCTTCATTGGCCTTGGCGGCCGCGACGTTCGCGGAAGTGTTGCTCACTTGCGCACTGTAAGGCCGGTCGTTGATCTTGAAAAGCAGTTGACCTGATGCCACGTACGCGCCTTCTTCTACATAGATCTTTTCAAGAATGCCACTGACCTGCGGACGGATCTCGACATTCGTTTTCCCTTCTACTGATGCGGAAAACTCCTGGAAAGTCGTTGCAGGGGCAGAATGGATAGGCAGGACCGGAAGAGACTGGGGCGGCGGGGCAGCTTGTGTACCCTGTGCCTCATTACAGCCAGTTACATATACAGCAACGGCTATCAGCATGGCGGAAAAAAATAGATATTTTCTCATGACTTAATTAAATTTTTTAATGGTGTTAAATCAAACGGATAAGAGTTGCTTTTGTTCATAATATTTATCACTGTTAAATGTGTAGGCAAAAAAATTTCCCATCCATATGGCTAGACGAATGGTCATCGCCGGAAAGGACAATCGTTGAGGAGTTTTTTATGGTACGGCAGGCAGCAATCACGGTCCGATGCGGGCCACCGGTCGGCCTTGCTTAATTGCTCAGCGACCGGGTGATGCCGGTGATGGCATCTCTTAGAATCTGACGGTTTATCTCGTCCGACGTTCCTTTTCGGACGATGTTGATGGAGATGAGACCATGGATGATGGACCAGTAAGTATAATATTTTGTACAAACCCGGTCGTCCTCGATGTCGCTGATACCCATCAACTCGGCGATGGGACCGGCGGCAATATCATAGGGCGTAGTTCCCGCTGGCAGGATCTCATCCATGATACAGCAGTTCACCTCCACGCCGAACATTAGCTGATAATACTCTTTTTCTTCAAAGGCAAAATTCCAGTAGGACAGCCACATCGCTTCGATCTGCGCCGCCAGGTCGGTATGCTTATCTCTCGCTTCCTGCATCCGGGCCGCCAGCAGCATAAAACCCTTCTTCGTCAATTCCAACAGGATCGCTTCCTTATTGGCGTAGTATTCGTAGATGATCGGAGCAGTATACTCTATCTTATCCGCGATCTTGCGCATACTCAACGCCTGCCAACCCTCGTCCTTCACGATATCGTAAGCCGCATCCAGGATGTTTACCCTGGTCTGTTCCTTCAATCGATGAATTCTCTCCTTGCTCCCCATGTGATCTATATTTCGCCAATCGGCGACCCCCGCCTCCCGACGGGTTTTAATTTTGCGTGCATCGCATCCCGCCCAAATCTAGCCGCTGCGCGCAAAACCGCTAAATTCCGACCCACAAGCCACTTAGGCAGCGTAAATCATTTAACACTGTTAGGCAAATGTAGGAAGATTTGCCAATCCGCCAAGAATTTTTTTGATTTTCTCCGATCACTCGCTGCGCAAACTCTTCACCGGATTAACCAGCGCCGCCCTAATCGATTGTAGACTAATGGCCAACAGTGTCACCAAAATCGCCCCCACGCCGGCGACCACATAGATCCACCAATATGCCGTGATCCGGTAGGCAAACCCCTCCAGCCATCGGTGCATAAACAAATACGACACCGGTGCCGCCAGCAAAAATGCCCACCCAACCAGCTTCAGGAAGTCTTTGGAAAGCAGGAAGACAATATTACCCACAGAAGCCCCGATGACCTTCCGCACGCCAATCTCCTTGGTCCGCTGCAACGTGCTATAAGAAGCCAGCCCCATCAACCCGAGACAACAAATGAAGATCGCCAATATCGCAAAATTCAGGAACAACCGGCCAAACCGGTCCTCGGCCCGGTACTGCTTATCGAAGAGCTCATCCAGGAAGAAATACGTGAATGGCCGCGTAGGCAGCATATGCTTCCATTTCTCCTGAATAGCCGCCATCGTAGCCGGGACGCGATGCCCATCCAGTTTCACGCACAGCAGGTCGCCCGCCCCCGGTTCGATGCGTATCGTCAATGGTTTGATCGCCTCCTGCAATGAGCGAAAATGAAAATCTCGAACCACCCCTACGATCATGCCCTTCGTCCCGAATTGCTCGTACCGTTTCCCGATCGCCTGTTCGGGCGAAGTATAACCCAATAGCCTGACCGCCGTTTCGTTAAGGATCATACTGTGCGCCGTATCCGTGGCGAAGGCCCGCGAAAAAGCGCGTCCTGCCGCCATCTTCATCCCCATCATCCCGATGTAATCGTAATCCACGAAGTACACCGCCGAATTGGTCGCCTGCATATCGCCCCGAACATTCTCCAATTGACAGCCATCGGCATTATCCCCTTCACCCGGCACAAGGTTCGTCATACCCATCGCCAGCACCCCGGGCAGCCGGGCAACCTCATCCCTGAAGGCCATCTTCGCCGAATCATCCCGCGTATCGAGTATGAGTTTCTGCTCTTTGCTAAAACCCAGGTCCTGACTGCGCATGAAATTCAATTGATGGAAAACGACAAGCGTGGCGATCGTCAAACCCGTTGCGATCGTACACTGTACGATGACCAGCGTCTTTCGCAATACAAGCCCCTTCGACCCCGCACTGAACCGCCCTTTCAACACCGCAATAGGGTTGAAAGAAGACAGGACCAAAGCGGGATAAAGACCGGCGATGATCCCGATCAGGATTGACACACCCAGCAAAAGCAGCAAATACGACGGACGCAGGAAGATGCCCGTGCTGATCTCCTTTCCCGCCAGGTAATTAAAGCCCGGCAACAGCAGCGCCGAAAAGAGTATAGCCAGCAGGCAGGCGATCACGCACAAGATGATGCTTTCCCCGATGAATTGCGCAGCCAGCATCGCCTTTCCCGCACCCACCACCTTGCGAATACCGACCTCCTTGGCACGCTCCGCCGACCGCGCCGTCGTCAGATTGACAAAATTAATGCAGGCGATAAGCAGGATAAATGCTCCTATGATCGAGAATATATGAACATTGGTGATGTTTCCCGTCCTGGCATTGTCCCGCGTAGAATAGAGGTAGATGCTGCGTAGCGGCTCCAGCGACACGGTAAGCTGTTCTTGCGCCTTTTTCATCTCCGCCCCACCGATCTTTTCCAGGTAGGCCGGAAATTTGGCTTGAAGCGCGGCCGCGCTCGCGCCCGGACGCAGCAGCAGGTACGCATTACTGCCATAGTCATTCCAGCCTCCATCGACACGCCCGCCCGACGTATCCGCAAACATGGACATCATCATCTCGATCTTGACATGAGAATTCTCCGGCAGATCCTTCATGACCCCCGTTACCGTTGCGTGAAATTTCATACGTGTCACGATCAACGACCGTCCGATCGGATCGGCATTCCCGAAAAGTTGTTTGGCCGTCGTCTCCGTGAGCACAATGCTGAAAGGCTCCTTGAGCGCCGTTCGACGATCCCCCTTTAACAACGGGAAATCAAATACGGAAAAAAAGTTAGAATCGGCCAGGGCCACATCATTCACCTCGAAGACCTCGGCGCCCCGGATGACCATCCAATTATCTCCCAACCGAATGCGGGTCGTAGCCTGCACCTCGGGAAATCCGCTTGGTAGATGTATAGTCGCAGGAGTTGGAACGGTATTTAAATGCTGCGTCTCCGTACGCGTCTTCAGATCGCCGACCGCCCGATAGATCCGGTCCGCCTTCGTATGAAAGGAGTCATAACTCAGCTCGAAACACACATACAAAAAGATCAGGAAGAACGCGGTCAAGCCAACCGTCAGTCCCAGCACATTGAGCAGGGAAAACCCGCGATGCCGCCACAGATTCCGCAGCGCAGTTCGCAGATAATTTCGTAGCATAAGGGGAGTTTGATCTAATATAGCAAAATCCCCCAACACCCGGAACGATTACCGAAGCCGGTCAGCGCTTTTAACAAGTTTTTGGTCTTTCATGATCCCCACTGCGGCCAGGATCAAAAAGACCGGCATGGCCAGTGCCAGGAGCGCGCCAAGGCTGTAGTTGCCCGACTCGAAAGGCGGGACACCACTCTTCCACCAATACAGCAGAAGATTGAGCAGCGACAGGACGACGAGCCCGATGGTGATCCACAACTGTTTTCCCCTTGCTTTATAATTAAAGATATTGACAAGCGTGCCCCCGATGATGATCACTGTAACGAGCAGGATCAGAACGCTCCCGGAGCCGGCGCTCACACTCCCCGCACCAAAAACAGGCAGCGCTTTCACCTCCAGCGGCGCGATCCCATTCAGCCCTACTTTCATATTCCCGAAGTAGAAGGCAAACCTAAACGTCAGCGCGGCGCATATCATGGCCAGCAGCATCCAAAGCGTTTGTTTTCTTTGCAGCATACACTTAATTATTTAAGCCCTACCCCAACTCAGGATAGAGCGGAAACTCGTTCATGAACACGCTCACCTCACCACAAATACCCTTCAGGACATCTTCCTTGTCGGCATTCACCAATGCCCTGTCGATCATCTCCACCACAGTAGCCATATGTTGTTCGGTCATCCCGCGGGTGGTAATGGCCGGCACACCTACCCGGATACCGGAGGTGACGAAAGCACTCTTGTCGTCAAAGGGAACCATATTCTTATTGACGGTGATCCCGGCTTTATCCAGCGCGATCTCCGCCTTTTTGCCACTGATCTGCTTGCTGCGCAGGTCGATCAGCAGCAGATGGTTGTCCGTGCCACCGGAGACGGTGCCATAGCCAAGCTCCAAAAAAGCTTTGCTCATCGATTGCGCATTGGAAATAACCTGCTTCGCATACACCGTGAAAGTATCCGACAGTATCTCGCCAAAGGAAACGGCCTTCGCGGCGATGACATGCTCCAGCGGCCCACCCTGTGTACCAGGGAACACCGCCATGTCGATCAGATTGCTCATAGGCCGCGTATTCCCCTTCACATCCTTCAACCCGAAAGGGTTGTCGAAATCCTTTTGCATCAGAATAATGCCGCCTCTGGGACCGCGCAGGGTCTTATGGGTCGTCGAGGTCACAAAATGGCAATGGTCGAAAGGGCTGGTCAACAGCCCCTTGGCGATAAGACCCGCAGGATGGGCCATATCACACATGACAAAAGCGCCGACGGCATCGGCGATGGCCCGGATCCGTTTATAATCCCAGTCACGGCTGTAAGCACTGGCACCGCAGATGATCAGTTTCGGCTTTTCTTTTTTGGCGACGGTCTCCATCAGGTCATAATCCACGAGCCCATCCTCCCGCTTGACCCCGTAAAAGACCGGCCGGTATAATTTGCCGGAGAAATTGACGGGTGAACCATGCGTCAGGTGACCGCCCATGCTGAGGTCAAGACCTAAGATGGTGTCTCCCGGCTGAAGGATGGCAAGCATCAGCGCGGCATTGGCCTGCGCGCCGCTGTGCGGCTGTACATTAGCGTATTCGCAATTAAAGATCTGTTTCAGCCTGTCGATGGCCAGTTGTTCTATTTGGTCCACGATCTCGCAGCCGCCATAATATCTTCTTCCGGGATAACCCTCCGCATACTTATTGGTCAGCGCCGTCCCCATGGCCCGCATCACAGGAAGGGAAGTGAAGTTTTCCGAAGCGATCAACTCAATTCCATGGCGTTGCCGCGCCAATTCTTTATCGATCAGATCAAAAACTAACGTATCTTTTTGCATGCCGCAAAAATAGAACAACTCCACTTAAAACGGACAGGGTGGCTGAAAAAGAATAAAATTCAGTATTTTACACGCGCAAAGCTCGACGACGACAACAAAATCTACATGAAAGCGATCATTCCGGTAGCAGGCGCTGGTACTAAATTACGTCCGCACACTTACACGCAACCCAAGGCTTTGATCCCTTTAGCGGGTAAGACCATTCTCTCCATCATCGTCGACCAATTGATGGAAGCCGGTATCACCGAGTTTATTTTTATCGTAGGCTATCTTGGCGAGAAGATCCAGGACTTCGTCAAACAGAAATACCCGCAGCTGACTGCCCACTTCGTTTTTCAAAACGAAAGACAGGGCATCGGCCATGCCGTCTTGCTGACACGAAATATCGTTGGCGACGACGAGGTCTTTATTGTCCTGGGCGACACCATCTGCGAATACGATGTAAAGGAAGTGCTCAGCCAGCCCCATTCCCTACTGGGCGTAAAAAGGGTAGATGATCCCCGCAACTTCGGAGTCGCCGAACTGGAAGACGACGGCAGCATCGAAAGGGTAGTGGAGAAACCCCAGATCCCCAAATCCAATATGGCCCTGGTCGGCATATACCGCATCCGGGAGACCGGCGTTTTGTTCAATTGCCTGGAAACGAACATCCGCAACCACGTCACCAGCTACGGCGAGTACAACCTCACCGACGCCATCGAATGCATGATCCGCAGTGATGTAAAATTCCGCGCCTTCAGGGTGCAGAACTGGTTCGACTGCGGTAAAAAGGAGACCCTCCTGGAGTCGAATGCCAAACTGCTCAAGAAGTTCGGCGGGACGATCGCTCCCGAACACCAGTTCGAAAATACCATCATCATCCAGCCCGTCAGCATCGCGCCCGGCTGCGACATCCGAAACTCCATCGTCGGCCCAAATGTGGCCATCGGCGAAAAGACACGCATTAATTATTCCATTCTCAAAGACTCCATCATAGGCTCCTTCGCCGACCTCTACGATATCGTCCTCACCCATTCCCTCATCGGCAGCGACACCGAGGTAAAAGGCGAATCGAGAAGCCTCAACATCGGCGACAATACCGAGATCGACCTCGGAGAATCTTAATGAACGCCGTCCAATAAAAGGCCACCGCCCTTCGGCCGTCCAAAAGAGGCCGCCGCCTTCGGGCGTCGATTAAAGGCCCCCGCCTTTGGCCGTCCAATAAAAGGCCACCGCCCTTCGGCCGTCCATTAAGAGGTCACCGCCTGCGGCCGTCCAAAAGAGGCCACCGCCTTCGGCCGTCCAATAAAAGGCCACCGCCCTTCGGCCGTCCATTAAGAGGCCACCACCTTCGGCCGTCGATTAAAGGCCACCGCCTTCGGCTGTCCATTAAGAGGCCACCAACTTCGGCGGCTCAATTTGATTCATCCCCCAACCCCCAACGCCGCAATTTGTTCAGCTGATAAAATTCAGTTATATTTAGTCGGTAACCGCTTTCCGCCATATGAAGCAATGACCACGATTGCCTGGGAGTCGTACGCTAACCACCAAAAACTGTCTTATGAACTCGCCAAAAAAACTTCTCTTATCGTTGTTGCTCCTCCCCCTCGCACTCTGCGCGAAAGCTGGCACAGGCAAGGTACAAGGGATCCTCAACGGCTATGTCACGGATGCCGTTACCAAAAAGCCACTTTCAGGTGTCGTAGTCTCCGCCACCGTTCCAGGCACCAATAATCAAAAGGAAGTCCTCACCGATGCGGATGGCTATTTTCGTTTTGCAGAACTCCCCGCCTTACAGGTGACGGTGGAATTCAACAAAAAAGGCTATCAATCCGCTAAACGCCCCAATATCACGATCCGCGAAAAAACACCTGTACGCTTAAACGTAGAGTTCCTCCCCGAAGAAGGTGAGCTCGACTCGGGCAATGCGGAATATCCCGTGCTCCGCATGCTCCAGGCCACCTAGAAGCCAATGCGCATCCCCGAAAATAAAGAAACGGGGCTGAGAACAGTCCCGTTTTTCTACTACACATGAGGCTTAAGATCTATGTTGATGTTATGCCTTCCAATTTAATGTCCGGATAGCTTAAAATGCCGGGATCTTACGATATCCTTCGTATAAAAGTACGCACGAACACCGTGAATGTTGCACCGGCCTCCGCTGTTTTTTTGCCATTCATCCCAAGGAGAGGCAGCGCTCACCCTAAGCGTTACGAAAGGCCCATTTCCACATCATTTTCCAGGTTGGTTTCTTCCCGTACATGAGAATGCCGGTCCGGTAGATTTTTCCCGCAAGCCACGTATTACCCACAAACCCTAGCACCAGCAACAGCATCGAAAGCCCCAGCTGCCAGAAGGGAACGGTTCCAGGCACGCCAAAGGGAATGCGCGCCATCATCACGATGGGACTGCTGAAGGGGATGATACTGGCCCATATAGCCAGCGGGCCGCCAGGGTCCTGTACTGCGACGGACATGATCACAAAGGAAAAGATCACGGGGAGCGTTATGGGCAGCATCAGCGACTGAGCCTCCTGCGGATCTTCGTTGACGGCGCTCCCGACGGCGGCAAAAAGTGCGGAATAGAAAAGATAGCCGCCCGTAAAATAGAAGAGAAAACAAAGTAATATGACCAATAAGTTGGTGCTATCGATGGCGCTCCGGACATTATAGAGTTTGTTCGCAGCGTCGCTTACCTTCATTGCCGCCCCGGCATTCCCCATCGCGTTGGCTTGCTGCAGTTCCTGCACCTCTTTCCACATAGTGGCAGGTACCAAGCCCTGGGCTAAGATCGCCAATCCGACCAGCAGCACGACCCAAAGCAGGAACTGGGTAAGGCCGACGGCGCCGATACCCGTGATCTTGCCCATCATCAATTGGAACGGCCTTACTGAACTGACCACCACTTCCGCGATCCGGTTCGTTTTTTCTTCCATCACCCCTCGCATCACCATCGCGCCATAAATGAAAGTGAGCAGGTAGATCAGGAAGCCGCTGATATAGGCAAAGAGAAACGACATACCCTGGTTGGAAACCTTCGCCGTCTTGCCAAGGTCCTCATACGCCATGAACCGGGCAATATCCGAGTTGTGTCGGATGCTGTCCAACTTACCACGGGTAATCGACGTTTTCGCATAGATCAGGTGGTCGGTTATTGCATTGCCGACCCTGTTTTCCAGGTCCTCGATGCCGCTGAGCCCTAATTGTTTTTTGTATTTCAGCCGGTACTCGGTCTTTTTATCCTCCGGCAGCAGCGGAATGATCAACACGGCCGTGCAGCCGTTCTTCTCGTAGTTGGTGGAATCGATGGCCGGGGAAAAGTCGAAGCTTATCGCACTATCGCTCTTTAAGTAATCCTTGAAATAGCCATTCGCATCCAGCACCGCGATCCGGTGACGGGTATGGGTTTGCGTGGAAATGAGGAAGGAGCCGGCGATGAAGATGACGAATACCAGCGGAAGCAAAAAAGTCGAGAGCAGGAAGGTCTTGTTCCGGATACGGGTCAGGTACTCCCTGCGCGTGATCAGCCAGATCTTTTTCATTGCAATAGCATTTAGCGGTTTTCGAATTGACGGGATAAGGGGGTGCCCTCCACAAGCCGTATAAAGATATCGTTCAGCGAAGGCAGGAGCTCGGTAAAGGAGGTGATGTTATGGCCGCCGTCGATGAAGAAACGCAGCACGTCATTGGGACGATGGCCCGCAGCGATTTTCACCACCAGGCTGTTGTTTTCCCGGCCGACCACGGTGAAGGCTGTCGATTCCTGGCCCGCCGCCATCGCACCAGACAGCGCACCCGCCGCCATCTCACCAGACAGCGCACCCGCCGCCATCTCACCAGACACCTCACCCGCCGCCATCGCACCAGACAGCGCACCCGCCGCAATCGCACCAGATAGCGCACCCGCCGCCATCTCACCAGACAGCTCACCCGCCGCCATCGCACCAGATAGCGCACCCGCCGCCATGGCACCAGACAGCGCACCCGCACCCTCGACCTGCGCCGGCAGCTCACCTTCCAGTCCGATCCGGAAAAGATCCTCTTTGAACTGCTGTTTCACCCCATTCACCGTCCCATCTAGTATCTTCTTTCCTTTATTCATTAGAATAATATGGTCGCAGATCTCCTCTACCTGCTCCATCCGGTGGGTGCTGAAGATGATCGTCGCTCCCCTGCGCGCCAGCGCATAGATCTCGTCCTTGATCAGATTGGCGTTAACGGGGTCTAGCCCGCTGAACGGCTCGTCGAGTATGATGAGGCTTGGCTCATGCAGCACAGTCGTTACGAACTGCAGTTTTTGGCTCATGCCCTTGCTGAGGTCTTCTACTTTTTTGGTCCACCAGGTCTGCATCTCGAAGCGCACGAACCACTCCTTCACCCGCCGTGTCGCATCGGATTTGCTCAGCCCCTTCAATTGCGCCAGATAGACCGCTTGCTCGCCGATCTTCATTTTCTTGTACAGCCCGCGCTCCTCCGGCATATAGCCGATACGGATGCTGTCCTGTTGTGGCGCGAACGGTCTGCCCTCGAACAGGATACGCCCCGAGTCCGGGTAGAAAATGCCGGTCACCATCCGGATAAGCGTGGTTTTGCCGGCACCGTTGGGGCCAAGCAATCCAAAGATGGAACCCTGACCCAGTTGAAAGCTTATTTTGTCCACCGCCGTCTGCGTGGCAAAACTTTTTTTCCAGGTCCTTCACTTCCAGGATATTCATGACTGAGTTTTTTTTATTAATTGATCTATGCGCTTGAATTGATCTATGCGCTTGCTCATTTATCGCCGCATCCACTGATCACTCGCCGTGTCCACCGATAAGTCGCCGCGCCCACCGATGAGCCACCGCATCCACCGATAAGTCGCCGTATCCACCATAAGTCACCGAGCCCACCGATAAGTCACCGCGCCCGCCGATGAGCCACCGCACCCACCGATAAGTCGCCGCGCCCACCGATGAGTCACCACATCCACTGATGAGTCGCTGCATTCGTCCGAAAATTACACTTTGTCTGCCACTTTTTCACCATCCATCGCCGCGCTGACGATGCCGCCGGCATACCCTGCGCCCTCGCCGCAGGGGAAAAGATTAGTGATCTGCGGATGACGAAGCGTATTGACGTCCCTTGGAATGCGCACCGGCGAAGAAGTGCGCGACTCCGTTGCCACGATCACCGCCTCATTCGTAAAATAGCCTTTCATTTTTTGCCCGAAGGCCTCGAACCCCCGCCGCAAGGCGTCATCAATAAAGCCGGGCAATACTTCTTTCAGCGCGACGGAATGGATGCCGGGCAGATAGGAGCAGACCGGAAGATTGGCGGAAGGACGTCGCGCCACAAAATCGGCCATGCGTTGCGCCGGTGCCACGAACCGCCCGCCGCCCGCGACAAACGCTTTTTGTTCCACGGCCTGCTGAAACGCAAGCCCCATCAGCGGTCCTTCAGCTGCATAGGCGCCCATGTCCTTTTGTTCCACGCTCACAACGATGCCCGAATTGGCGAACGGATTATTGCGTCTTGAAGGAGACCACCCGTTGACTACCAATTCTCCGGCGGCGGTAGAAGCCGGTGCGATGATGCCGCCCGGACACATGCAAAACGAGAACACGCCCTTCTGATTGATTTGTTCCACGACCGAATAAGCAGCGGGCGGCAGGTAAGGCGAAGGTACACCATATCGTAAGCTGTCGATCAGTGGCTGCGGATGTTCGATGCGTACCCCCAAAGCGAATGGCTTCGCCTCGATCAATATCTTCTTTCGATGGAGCAGTTGAAAAATATCGCGCGCAGAATGACCCGTCGCGAGGACCACCGCACTGCCGTTGAAGGTATGACCATCGGCAGTTGTCACACCCAGGATGATATCGTCCTGTAGAATAAAGTCTACAACCTTTTTTTCGAAGAGAAACGTGCCGCCGCTGTCCGTGATCTGTTGCCGCATCGCCTGTATGATCTGCGGCAATTTGTTGGTGCCTATATGCGGATGCGCGTCGACCAGGATAGCAGGATCGGCGCCAAATTGCACGAGCAGCCGCAGAATGCGCTGGACATCGCCGCGCTTGTTGCTCCGGGTATACAATTTTCCATCGCTATAGGTGCCCGCACCGCCCTCGCCAAAACAATAATTGCTTTCCGGATTGATGACACCTTCTTTGTTCAATAAGGCCAGATCACGCCGCCTTGCCCGAACATCCTTACCTCTTTCCAGCAGCACAGGCCGGATGCCTTTTTCGATCAATCGCAACGCGGCAAATAAACCCGCAGGTCCCGCGCCGATGACGATCACTTGCCTATCCGCCCCGGATACGTCCGGAAACGATACGGTTTCTATAACGATAGTTTGAAAAGGCTCACCAATAAAGACTTCCAATGTAAGCAGCACCTTCGGTTGCCGCGCTCTTGCATCGATCGCTCTTCGCAAGACGCGAAAACCACTGATGTCTTCCTTTCGTTCACCTGTTGCCTTGGCGATCTCAGTCCGGAGAACCGCTTCGTCTGCGGCAAGGGCAGGCAATAAAACCAATTCGAGAATTTTCTGCATGGTGGCATGCAAAATTACTATAAATAGTTCTGCCTGTTAGAGATATAATTGTCACTTGAAGCACGGAATGCATTTCTCAAAAAAAAAAATTAATGATTTAAAAATGCAATCAAATTATTTGTATCTTCAATGACTTCACAAACAAACTCTACAGATATGAAGAAAGGTTCGTTCACATCGAAGCTCACATCTCCCTTCTTCATAAAAAGTAAGTTTAAGCCACTCCGGCAGGGTCAACTGTTGTATTACGCCTGGATCCACCACTACTGTCGTTCGATGCCCCGGGGAGGTGGTTGCTTTACAACTGTTTCCAACGCGCATGAAGGTGTATAAGTCCTGAAGCAAAGGTTTTTGAGGAAGACTGATGGCCGAAATAGCTGTAGAAAGATTTTTTTTGCAGCGCGATTTTAGTTAGGCCGGCTGTGAGTGTTGTAGTAAAAAAATGATTCTTTTTCTCAAGAGTCAAGACTGTATTGTAACCACAAAAAGACGTGAATAAAAAATTTTTTATTTCCTGAAAAGTTTTGATATTCGCCGCCCTGCGCAACTTTTTTAGAATCCGGTTCCTTAGCTGTCTTGTAGAAATTACTATTCTTTAAATCGGCATAAAAATTGGTTATTGTATAATGGCAAAAGCGTTTGACAAAGTTTGGAGTAATTGCTTAGAGATAATCAAGGATATCGTAGAGTGGCAACATTATAAAACATGGTTCGAGCCGATCAAGCCTGTCGAGTTAAGGATAAATGTACTGGTGATACAAGTCCCTAGCCAGTTCTTTTATGAATACCTGGAAGAGCATTATGTAAATTTATTAGCAAAAACCCTGAGACGGATATTAGGCAAAGACGCGATGTTGGAATACCGGATCATGGTAGATAGCGGTAACCATCAGAACAAACCTTTGACGATGGATGTTCCGGCCCATGGATACAAAACGTTTTCCAACAACGAAATGGATTTCCCACTTATCATAAACAACCCAGTCAAGAATCCCTTTGTGATTCCCGGACTGAAGAAGATGCAGATCGATGCGCAACTCAATCCGGTCTATACCTTTGAATCTTTTGTCGAAGGCGATTGCAACAGGGTGGCCCGGCGCGCGGGTAAAACGGTAGCCGAAAAGCCCGGTGCCAACTCCTTCAACCCTTTAGTGATATATGGTGGGGTAGGATTGGGCAAGACCCATTTGGCCCAGGCCATTGGCAACGAGGTCAAACGGCTGCATCAAAACAAAGTCGTATTGTATGTAAGTTCGGAGAAATTCATCAACCAGTTCGTGGATCACAGCCGCAACAACGCGATCAACGATTTCATCCATTTCTATCAGCTGGTTGACGTATTGATCATCGATGACGTCCAGTTCTTCAGCCGCGCCGAGAAATCCCAGGATGCCTTCTTTGCCATCTTCAATCACCTGCACCAGTCCGGTAAACAACTCATCCTTTCTTCAGACAAGCCACCCAAAGACCTCGATGGTCTGCAGGAGCGTTTGCTGAGCCGTTTTCGTTGGGGGCTCAGCGCAGACCTTCAGATCCCCGATTATGAGGTCCGGATCGATATCCTGGAGCGTAAAATGAAGAATGATGGGCTCGAAATGCCAAAGGAAGTAGTCAAATACCTGGCCTACAATATCAGCAGCAACGTAAGGGAACTCGAAGGCGCGCTTATCTCACTTTTGGCACAATCTTCGCTCAACAAGAGGGAAATCGACCTTGAATTGGCTAAAAAGGTGCTCCGTAATTTTGTGAAAACTAGCAGTAAAGAGATCACCATCGAGACAATCCAGCGAATGGTATGTGAATATTTCGATGTCTCTTATGATAAGCTGCTCCAAAAAACCCGCAAACGCGAGATCGTTCAAGCGAGACAGATTACTATGTACCTCGCCAAAGCTTTCACCAAAAATTCCCTCAAGACCATCGGCGAACACTTTGGCGGTCGCGACCACACTACCGTCATCCACTCCTGTCAGACCGTAAAAGACCTCATGGATACCGACAACCTCTTCCGCGAGAACGTGATGGAACTCCAGCAGAAAGTGCAGCTCGCCGCCATGTGATACGCGCCACGTGCCACGGCCCGGCGACCCACGCTCCACGCTGAACGTTGCACGATTCAAGACCCCGCAACCCATGCTCCACGTTCCACACCCCGATGTAACCCCGATCGACTTGCGCCGCAAAAAGCTTTGCCCACCCTCATCCGGTGGGTTTTTTATTTCCCCGCTCCCGCCCCGCCCATCGCAGCTCGGCCCCCCGATGCATCCGACCCCGTTCTCGCCGGCGCGGCATCCCCCAAAATAATAAAACCATCTCCCCTTTTGGGCGTAACCCAATAAATCTATATTTTTGCCTCCCCAATTGAAATTACGACAGTTGGACCTTTTGGAGAGGTGCCTGAGTGGCCGAAAGGAACGGTTTGCTAAATCGTCGTACGGGTAACACTGTACCGTGGGTTCGAATCCCACCCTCTCCGCAGTTGGTTTCTCAAACTTTTCGTCGAAAGCCTGTTGACCGAGTGTTGACGGGCTTTTTGTTTTTTCTGGGCCGCCGGAGTTTGCTTCACTTTGCCTCATTTTCTCTGGTTTTCCAGTGAGCAATTCGTGAGCCGCTTGAAATTCGCCAAAATGGCTCACTGGGGAGTATCAAAAGCCCTGACTTCCAGCTAGGTTGCGCATATTTCGCCTAAGTCAAGAACGTATGCAATTGCTAATTTAATCACAGTTTAAAAGCACTTGTGTATGATCTCGAAGAGTTTTGGTTTGCTTTTCTACCTCAAAAAGCAGCATGGTGACACCAAAGTTCACCGCCCTATTTATCTCCGTATTACAGTTGACGGAGTAATGAAAGAAATGTCAATCCATCGATCCTGGGACCCTGCAAAATGGAATGCCAAAGCCGGCCGTGCCATTGTTCCCAAGTCGCCGCCACGACATGCGACCGCATCACCAGAAAGCGAAGCCCACGCGTTGAATGGCTATCTTGACACCTTGCAAGCGAAGGTCCACGAAGCCCGGCACCAGCTGCTCATGAGCGGCAGGCCCGTCACTGCTGAAGCCGTTCGAAACTTTGTCCAAGGCCGTGAGGCGAGTGGAGAGCGCCCGCATTTGCTGCTCGAAATTTTCCAATATCACAACGAACAGGTGAAGGCCCTGGTAGGAAAAGAGTTCTCCAAAGGAACTCTGACCAAGTTTAATACCGTGCTGAAACATACCCGAATCTTCCTACAGTGGAAGTACAAATTGGACGATATCGACATCCGAAAGGTGGACTATGAATTTATCACCGAACTGGAATTTTGGTACAAAAGCTTGCAGCACGTAGAGCACAACACGACCATGAAATATATCGCCTGTGTCAAGAAAATGGCGATCCGCGCGCTACGGAACGGCTGGCTGAAGCGTGATCCATTTATGGGCTTCAACATGGCATTACGAGAGGTGGAAAGGGAGGCTTTAACGGTGGAAGAATTAGAACGGATGACAGTCAAAACCTTCGCCACTGAGCGCCTAAGGCAGGTCCGGGACATCTTTTTATTCAGCTGCTTTACTGGCCTGGCTTATGCCGATTTGCAGAAGTTAAAGCGCTCAGAAATTAGCAACGGCATCGACGGTGGAAAGTGGATATTCACCCGCCGACAGAAGACAGATACGGCCTCCCGAATTCCTCTTTTACCGATAGCGCAGCAGATTTTAGATAAGTATCTCGACCATCCATTTTGCCTGAAAAAGGATACTGTTTTGCCGATCCTGAGTAACCAAAAGATGAATCAATATCTAAAGGAAATCGCGGATGCCTGCCAGATTGACAAGTACCTAACGTTCCATATTGCCCGCCACACCTTCGCTACCACGATTACGCTGAGCAATGGTGTGCCCATCGAGACGGTTTCCAAGATGCTCGGGCATCGCAATCTAAAGACAACGCAGCACTATGCCAAGATACTCGATAGGAAGGTCAGCAATGACATGCAGGCGCTGAAGGAAAGGTTTTCACTCAAACCAATCGTACAGAGCCAGCAAGAGGAAAAAAGACGGTTTAAAATCATTTTTGCGGCGTAGAAAATTGCACTTCGATGGAACTTCAGACTCTCTGCCAACCGCCCAGATGTACAAACGTGGCACGTTTGGGATAAAAAACCTCAAGCCTCCAAAGTCGTCTTCTCAAGCCGTAATCCAACAAAATAAAGAAAATGCCATGACAACAAGAGATAACCACAACGATCCAGGGTTGAATACCGGCGGTCATACCGATCAGAAAAATAAGGGCGGCAGACCCAAAGGCGGTCCGGGTATACACATCATCAGCTGAACATTTACGTTTCAGACGAGGGATATAAACGCTTTGCGGAATTCGTTTCGAACGCGTGGCATGACCAAAATGCATCAGGCGCGGGACGATATCTGCTTGCTACGGTACTGCAAAATTGGCAGCGTGGAGGGCGAAAGAAAATAAAATTAGAATAAAAAGGACTGGCTCGATTTGAGCCGGTCTTCCGCCAAAAATTGAGTTAGATTGTAATATAAACTGTATCATTTTCTGATTCAAGGAGTAAATCTCATCTCGTTGGAAGTGGTATTTTTTTAGATAATGCCGGGTAATGTTCCAGGGCCGCAAGAAATATCAGTTGCCAACGAGCTCTATCCGGTCTCAGCCGCAAGCGTTCACCAAATCTAATCGATAACTGAAAACAGTCACACCTCACTTCTAAAGGCTGGGGGCATTTTTTTTTGAATATGCTGAATGGCCAGATAAATCAGCTTCAGCAAGGTCATATCCGGGGTCCTCCTTATAGTCTTGTGACTTTCCGGACTTGGCGATGGAACCCTTCAATCGTGTAGGTGGTATACTCTGCACTCATTAGAGCGTTAGTCCAGCTCACTTATAATGTTCACATGGGTGAAGCTAACAGTTATCATCGAATAAATAAATTGATTTTATTGCCTTTTGCAACAAACCGTTTTTTCACCCTAGTTTAATTCAGGGCTATTGCTTAGATTTCAGGACCACATTCCTCGTTTAATGCAACGGAATCTAATTGATTGGTATTCAGTTTGTTATTAAAAAAAAGAAAATATACACATTGGTTTACAATTCGAGCCGTAGAGCTATTATTTTTTTACTACTTTAACCGGCTAAAAACAGTTGAAAGCAATAGCTAATATTTGATTGTCAAATAGTAGGGAAATCTCATAGTATGAAGAAAATGACCAATCTTAAAAAAGAGCAAATTGAAATAGATGAAACTAATACTGCAAGTGTGAGGTATGAACATGGAGACTCCGCAAAAATCTTGAAGGAAAAATATGAAGACAGACGTTTCGATCTGGTTATCACTTCTCCGCCATATAATGTAGGCAAGGAATATGAAACGCAAAAGTCCATTAAGGAATATTTAAAGGAACAGGAAGAAATTATCGAGCAGATTGTCCGGGTTACGAGCGATCATGGAAGCATCTGCTGGCAGGTAGGCAATTTTGTGGATGAGAATAAGGAGATTTATCCGTTAGATATATTTTACTATGGTATATTTAAAAAGCACAATCTTAAGCTTAGAAATAGAATAATATGGCATTTTGGCCATGGATTGCATGGCCATAGCAGGTTTTCAGGCAGATATGAGGTAATTCTTTGGTTTAGCAAGAGTGATGAATATATATTTAACCTGGATGACGTACGGGTCAAGTCGAAATATCCAGGCAAACGACATTTCAAAGGGCCCAATAAAGGAAAGCTCTCTGGTAACCCAAAAGGAAAAAACCCATCCGATGTCTGGAGCATTTTGGCACAAGACTGGGAAAAAGAACTTTGGGATATACCCAATGTCAAGGCCAATCACAAAGAAAAGACGGATCACCCCTGTCAATATCCGATTGAATTGGTTGAAAGATGCATCTTGGCATTGACAGAACCAGACAGCGAAATATTGGATCCCTTTGCCGGTGTGGGGAGTACGTTGATCGCAGCCCTGAAAAATGAGAGAGGCGCTGTTGGAATAGAGAAATTTAAAAAGTACATTGATATCGGAGAGAAACGTATAAAATACTTTAAAGAAGGAATATTGAAAATGCGAGAAATTACCGAACCCATTTACGACCATACCCAATCCAAACTCTCGATCCTTCCTGAAGAGTTTAAAAATCACAGATGAAGATAGGCGATACATACAGCCATTTAAAAGCTAAAGACATAGTGCGCGGCAAAAACGGGATGATGGCAGAGATTCATTCTTTTCTCAACGAGCCGCACCTGGCATTTGGAAAAAACAAACCCGATGCAATTAAAAAAGCAATTTCGAGTAAATTCAATGGAAAGGGTTGGGCAGATAAAGTAAAGGTAGGCACCTCGAGATTGACCATTAATTACATGCAGCAAAAAGTAGGAGTATGTTTTCAATTAGGCAATGTGGCGAGAACGTATGCTGATATTCTGAAACTAGCCCAACTGGGTGAAAAGAAAGTGATTGAAGTAGGGATTATCATTGTTGCACACAAACTTGAATCCAAGAAAATGGGTGCAAATCATGCCCAATATGAACGCTTAACAAAAGAGATCGACTATTTCCGCGACATAATCAAAGTCCCACTTATGGTGATTGGTCTTTGTAATTAATATTTTTATAAACCTTTATATGAAAAGTCACAATCAACGGGTCGAATATATCAGAAAAAGGGTGGCGGCCGCAAAAAAAGAAGAAAATACCCCCACCTATACTATAAAAAATTGGCGGGGCAAACATACTTTATATCCCAAGATTATACAGGTCGATGTGGATTATCTTATGTTCCGGTTAGAGAATTCAAGAACCGAGATTCAACAGCTTAATTACCTAAGAACTCATCCCAGCCTTCCGAAAGATTTATTTTCCGACCCTGAATCGGAACAAGCCCAGGAAGCTCAGGAAGAAATTCTCAACGAAATTAATAAGGCGTCCGGGAAGGAATTTTTCGAGGATCTTAAGGCAAGGGGGCAAAACGATGCGGCGATTATCACATTTGACGGTTATCTGATTAATGGCAACCGGCGCACAGCAGCGCTAAAATCACTTGGAGAAAGATACATCGATTGTGCTGTTTTGCCCGATGATACGACTCCTAAAGATATATATGGATTAGAGCAGGATCTCCAAATTTCAGAAGATTTTAAGGAAAACTATCACTGGATAAATGAATTGAAGAATATCCGGCGCGGTATGGAAGACAGCCGCTATGGTTTTAAAGAGGATGAAATGGCAACGCGGCTGGGGATAGACATTAAAGAGCTTAAGGCAAGGCGAAGGATGATGCAATTGTTGGATGCCTTCTTGATATGGAAAGGAATACCAGGGGAATATGACTACCCTAAACTAGATGACGTAGAACAGGCCTTTATTCAGTTGGAAAAGGCATTAAACTCGCGAAAATTTAAAGAGGACCCTCGCCGGAGCGCTGAATTGACAAACGGCGTATTTATATTAATTGAACAAAAACCTCCGGTAGGGCGTCTTTATGGATATGTGGGGGATTTAATTAAAAACTTTGATCAAGTTTATGAAAAGATGAAGTCCGCTGCGAAAGGAACTGAATCGAAGCCTTCACCGACAAAAAAACAAGACAATCAGACCGGTGACCTTTTAGACGATATTTTGAGCACCGATGAAGATACTCCGGAGGCGCCGATTTTTGATAAGGCAAGCGACGCGAGCACAATTGCGCCAGCATTAGTAGAAAAAATTGCAGATGTAAAGGCAGAAAATAAAGAAAAAAATGATACCGAAGCCGTGTATAACGGAGTGAGTGAGGCTCTGCGACAGATCCAAAACCTGGTAATCGACAATGATACGGCCAAACTCGAAGAGATTAAGAATAAGATAACCCAGCTTTTGATAGTGGCGGAGGCACTCCGAGAACAAATTAAGTCCTTCGAAAATTAATACGGTGGAATCACTAATTGAAGTTAGAGTCAATCCCAGCTCACTTATTACCACACTAGAGTTTGTACAACCTGACTTTCGGGCACTTAATGAGCTCACGCTTTTGTTGAGCAGCGCTTATTCCGATCTTCATTATCGCGGAAATTTATTTACCCTTCCATGGGGTGAATTTAAACGGAACCTTGTTCCGATTGGGCAGATTTGCAGGAGCAATAATATTAAACTTAATTTTGATGAAGTCTCGGAACAATTGGTAAAAAAGTATCTGAGCGATCGAAGTAGCTTAAAAAGCCGTGCGACGCAGTTCGAAGTCCCGGAAAATTTGCAAGGTCTTCTATCGGAAATCGGCTTTGACCGGCCGCTGAAAGACGAACAAAAAAGAGATGTTGGGAGGCTATTGAGTCTGAAACATGGTGCCAATTTCTCTGTCCCGGGGGCGGGAAAGACCGCAACGATGCTTGCCGTGTTCGCACTTTTAAAACACTATCAACAGGTATCGAAGCTGTTCGTCATTGCACCGATCAATGCATTTATATCCTGGGAAGATGAGATTAAGAGTATCTTTGGGCCTGCGCTTCGTGTTACGAGAATTACAAATCCTCTCGTCAATAATATCTCTGTTGCGATTGCCGACAACCCGGATGTTTTGCTTATCAATTACGAAAAAATGCGAAAGGAGATGTGTCCTTTGGCGGATTTTTTCTGGTCTAACTTTGTGCATTTTGTATTGGACGAATCTCATCGCATTAAAAGCGGATCCAATAATTTAAGTTTTGCCCAGATTATGAAATTGGCGGATATAGCCGTCAGGAGGGATATATTGTCCGGCACGCCCATGCCGCAATCCTATACCGATTTATTCCCTCAGCTTGATTTTTTGTGGCCGGCAGAAAATATACTTTCACGCGTTTCACGGACCGACGGAGACAGACAGATAGATGAAATAAACGAATCCCTAAAAGGATTGTATGTACGAACTACAAAAAATGAATTGGGTTTAAAAAAACCTGAGTTTCTTTATACACTTGTTCCGATGGGTCCTTTGCAAGCTGAAATTTACCAGTTGCTGAAATCCGAGGCCGCCAGAATAATGGCAGGGATGGACAATGCGAACCGAAATAATTTCAGGAGAATTGGTAGAAGCGTGACAAAATTATTACAGGCTGCTTCGAATCCCATTCTTTTAGGCGAAAAAGATGAATATACAGAAGATGTGTTGCCGTTGCCCGAGAATACCCGTATTTGGGAATTGTTGGAAGAGTTTATTTCTTTTGAGAAGCCGAAGAAATTGGAGCGCTTGAGATCGCGCGTGGCCGAACTACTTGAGAAAAGCCAGGAGGCAAAAATTGTTATCTGGTCTTATTTTATTAGAAATATTTTTTTGCTGGAACGCCTTTTGGCGGCCTATAACCCCGTGATTATTTATGGAGGAGTACCCGCCAAGTCCGATGATGACGAGAACAGCCGGGAAAGCAGGATCCGGAAATTTCATTTCGATAAAACCTGCCGGCTTTTGATTGCCAACCCGCAGGCTTGCGGCGAAGGTATTAGCCTGCATACGGTTTGTCATCATGCCATTTACCTGGATCGCAGTTTTAATGCTGCGCATTATTTACAATCCATCGACAGAATACACAGATTGGGTTTGGATCCTTGTGTTGATACAACAATCGAAATTATGGTATCTGAGGATACTATCGATGACGTGGTTATCCGGCGGCTTAATGAAAAGATTCTAGCTATGGGTCAAATCCTGGACGATAGATATCTCCAGACCTTAGTATATGACCCTGCCGATATCCTGGCCTCGCAAGAAGACGGGATTGACGGAAAAGATTTTGATGAAATCAAAAGACACGTAAATAGCCATGAGTAAGTTGAAGGCAATGGTTGTTACTCCGGGAAATGTTATCGCACTTTGGCATTTAATCTTTTTATCGGGGCGTTTTCAGGACATCGAAGTCGGGGAGGCTGTTGCTATTGTCAGAAATTCTAATCTTTTGGGTGGAACAATTCCGATCGATGGGGGGCTTACACTAGGGATGCAAAGCGGAGTTTTGGAAGTCTCTGGTAACAAATTACAGGCATCGACGTACTGCAAGGAGAAGCTATATCCCTTATGTGTGGTAGAAATGCCCAATATTGCGGCGATGAGGGGTATGTTATTTCGTATTTTGGCGTTTCAGCGGATCGATTGGTTGGTTTATTTTGATGAAAATGCGGAGATTTTTAAAGCGTTTATTCCCTGTACCTGGGTCGCACTCCTAGAAAGCGCCGAACTGTTTTTGATGTCAGACAATGATGTCCGCGACTGGTGGACGGCCGTTTTCGCGCGATATAAGACGTATAAGGAAGGTGAAAAATTAAAGCTTGGAAAAATGGTAGAAAAGCTTGCGATGGAGCACGAATTGAATCGTTTGGAACTGGATGGCGTGAAGGATACCCATTTCGTGGTGAAATGGGCCAGCGAAATCAGCGACACGTTTGGCTATGATATCAGGAGTGTTCGGGGGACGCTATTGAAACTCGATTATGGTGAAAGGGATGCTGTGAAAATAGAAGTTAAGGGTAGTGTTGGAAGTAGCCTGCAAAGTTTTGGTTTTTATATATCCAAAAACGAATGGAAGACAGCTTTGGAACATCCGGACAGCTACTATTTTTACTGCTGGACGGGAGCTAGTCTTGAATTAGGAACAGCGGCGGGCCCCTATATAGTTTCGGCTCATGCCATAAAGAATATGATTCCAACCGATAACAGCCCGGAATGTGAGTGGACGCAATGCCGATTGAATGTGGATTTAGAAACTTTAAGGATTTTTTAGCTATTATTGCAATGATTCTAATGTTCTATTTTGCCAGTTTATGAATTTACTCGATAAGTAAGGCGCCGATGGCGAAACCGACGAATAAGGAAATACTTGGTAGTGCACCAAACCTGGTTGGGGCCAACAATGGTCAACCAAAATAAGAGCATTTGGGCTGCGCGACGGGCAAATATTCCTTATCTTTTCATCGACAAAATCGCTTACGCTCTTTCTCAGCCGAATTCATGCCGCAACCCGGCCCAGGCCAACAAACATTTGATAACCAACATATTGGAGATCGGCACATTTCCCACCCTCTCCGCACTCCTCATAAGCATGAGTAGTTTGGCCATCTCCATGACACTCGTGGCGTGACGTTGTAACTCGAGGCGGTCACATGCTTTACTTTCTATTGATCAATCTTTTTGGTCGTTTGGATGTCACACAAAACCATCTCCCTTGTATTGTACCCGGGTTTTCCGATATTTCCTCGAAGACAAATTTGAATGTACACTCGTCAACTACCTCGATGCCGCTGGCAAAACGCCGGTAAGGCCTTTCCTCCGTTCGGACTGATCGAAGCGAAAACGTATATTGAGTATGATCTGATCTATATCTACAGGAAAACCTTTTCAACGGCAGCAAACATGTCGACGGGCACCCATTCCATAAACCCGCCAACAGACCAAAAAACGTCCAGGTTCTACTTGGCCGGCACCCGCTATGACGCCTAGGCTCGCCGCAGGTGTCGTAGGTGGCATAGCTGTCTCAGTTGCACCGGCATTCGCCAATACTGCCCACTCCGAAAATTTTTCACGGGATTGGTCACCCGATAACCTAAGTCTGGCGGACATGCTGATCCAATGGCCGGTTCCTCGCGCCATGGTACGGTCGCATTGGATGCGCTATGATAAGTAGTCTACGCGGGGTCACTAGAGCATGACCAGTCGCAAAACGCCTTTCAACACCTCGCATTCCCTACCCGAGCCAAACAGCGCCTTTTTTCACCGCAGGCAATTGATCCTGCTGGCCTACTTTTATAAAAAAATTGATCCAATGGAAAGAGAACTATTTATTCGCGTCGACGACTATATCAGCCGCCTATTCATAGCCGAAGACAATGCACTGACGGGTGCAACAGCATCGATTGAACACGCCGGCATCGGCGATATGAGCGTCTCTCCCGTCCAGGGCGCTTTTCTGCAACTGCTGGTAAAGCTGACCCGGGCCGCCAAGATCCTGGAATTGGGCACCTTTGCCGGGTATAGCACCATCTGGCTGGCCAGGGGGCTTCCGCAAACAGGCCGCTTGGTCACGATGGAAGTCGACCCGGTACACGCAGACCTGGCAAAAGCCAATATCCGGCGCGCGGGATTGGAAGGAAAGGTCGAAATCCGCCTTGGAAAGGCCATGGAATTGTTATCCGAACTGGCAACAGAAGGGGTTGGTCCTTTTGACCTGATCTTCATAGACGCCGACAAACCGCCCTATGCGCAATATTACGAATGGGCACTGCAACTCTCCAGACCCGGCACCCTGATCATCTTCGACAATGTCATTCGCGATGGCAAGGTACTGGATCCCACGTCCACCGACGCGGCTGTTATCGGGGTACAGCAGTTAAACCAAGTACTGGCGGCCGACGAGCGCGTTACCGCCACCATTATGACGACGGTGGGACTAAAGGACTACGATGGAATGGCCATTGTATTAGTCAATTGACCCGAAATTTCGAAGTCCCCACCTGTGAATTATATATTAGCCTGGTAAAACTTTAAGCAGTACCTTCCCATTGCCACCAATACACATTGCTAAAATTCCATTATCTCGATGAAAAAGAAGTTAAAGATCGGTGTTGTTGATCTCGTTTGTAAAGGGCCTACCCACACGCTTTGGGGGAAGATCATGCATGCCAACCTGGCGAGTATCATGCCGCAGGTGATCGCGACCTGGTGCGAACAGGAAGGCCATGACGTAAAACTCGTCTGTTATACCGGCCGCGAAGAACTGGAAAAGGAATTTTCGGGCGGATTTGACGTCGTGTTCATCAGTTCCTTTACGCAGGCTGCACTTCTCGCGTATGCGCTGAGCAATAATTTCCGGAAACGCGGCATTGTGACCGTATTGGGCGGCCCGCATGCCCGATGCTATCCCGATGATGCAATAAAATATTTCGACTACGTGCTTGGTTTCACCAATAAGGAGACCATCGCCGACGTATTAGCCGATCGTTCACCGCATCGTCCCGAAGGCAGATACCTCGCATCCGGCAAGCAGCCGCTAAGTCTTCCCGGCGTCAAAGAGCGCTGGAAATTCATCGAAGGGACGCTCAAAAAAGCACCCCTGCTCAAGATCGTCCCGATGATCGGCAGTATGGGCTGTCCCTATACCTGTTCTTTTTGTATCGATTCGACCGTTCCATATCAGCCCCTCAGCTACCAGGGCACGAAGGAAGACCTGCAATTCCTGCTGACGAAATTCAAGCAACCGATGATCGCCTGGCACGATCCCAATTTTGGCGTCCGCTTCGAAGACAATATGGAGGCGATCGCTTCGGCCGCACCCGCCAACAGTTTTCGGTTCATTGCCGAAAGCAGCCTCTCCATCCTGACCGAAAAACACCTCCAGGTGTTCAAGCAAAATGGATTCACCGCCCTTTTACCGGGCGTTGAAACCTGGTACGAGCTGGGCGGGAAGTCGAAGACGGGACAGCATTTTGGCGAAGAGAAAGTGAAACAGGTCGCCAAACACATCAACAGCATCCTGCAGCATGTGCCTTATGTACAAGCCAACTTCGTCATGGGGTTGGACAGCGACGAGGGCGCCGAACCATTCGAGCTCACCAAAAAATTCATTGATCTTTCTCCTGGCGCCTTTCCGGGGTATTCCCTGCTCACTGCATTCGGCGAGGCCGCTCCCTTGAACCTGGGTTACCAGAAAGCAGGCCGCGTTCTCCCTTTCCCGTTCCATTTTCTCAACAACCACCTGGCCATGAATGTAAAGCCTAAGCACTACGACTGGGTGGATTTTTACAACAAGGTCATTGATCTGACGGAATATAGTTTCTCTCCGCGCAGCATCTATCGTCGCTTTTCGGCTATCCGCAACCCGACGGCGCGCTGGATGAATGTCATGCGTGCGATCTCTTCCGAGGGTTATGGCAGGATACGTTTCTTCCGCAAGGTCCGCCAGCAACTCCTCGAAGACAGGGCTTTCCGCAGCTATTTTGAAGGAGAGTCTGCCGAGCTCCCGGCCTTTTACATCGATAAAATTAAAAAGGACTTGGGCTCTTGGTATGAGTGGCTTCCCAAGGGAGCCATGTTTCACGATCCCAACGCCTATCTCCACAAGAACATGGATAAAAAACCGGTCATCATTCCCGCGGGGGTATAAGCTGTCCGCTTCGTCCGTTGGTGAAAGGACTTTTATTGCGAGCGTTAGCCGTGACGAGCTGCGTTGATGGGAATAGCGGTAGTTCGGCGGAAAAAACGGTCGTTGGTTGATATGACCGGGGGCACCCCTATCCATCCACGGAAATAAGTACCTTAGCGTATGACTGGTCTGATCAAGCATATTATGTTTGAGCCGAAGCATCGTCTGCTCCGGCACGTTCTTTTCTGGCTGGTTTATTTTGTTGTTTTCTCCATTGAATCGGGCTTCGACCTGCACAACTTGCAGCTGGGTGTGGAAACCACTTTTTTTTTCACCCCTTTGAATATGCTGTTCGTGTACGTGATCCTTTTCTGGATGGTCCCGCGATTCCTCGTCAAAGAACGGTACCTGACCTTTTTGTTGATCTATGGCTCCTGGATGGTTACCGGCCTGCTGCTAAATTTTCTGTTCCGGTATTACATCCTGATCCCCATCCGTAGCGGCCGGCCAAGTCCGCCGTTGGGGTTGAAAACGGCCTATCGGACGATCTTCGCAATCTTCAGCTTTATCGTCATGAATACGGTGGCTGGTTTTGCCGTCTTTATCAGCATGTTCAAATACTGGTACCGCGAACAGCGCGAGAAAATGGCTATCGAACAACAGCGGATCAGCGCCGAACTCGAACTGTTGAAAGCCCAGTTGCACCCGCATTTTCTGTTCAATACACTTAACAACCTGTATACCCTTGTACTGGAGGGTTCTCCCATTGCCCCGAATATGTTGTTGCGGCTGTCCGGATTGTTGAGCTACGTGCTCTATGAATGCAAAGCCCCTGAAGTTTTATTGGAAAATGAGATCAAGGTCATGCGGGACTATATCAGTCTCGAGCAACAACGGTATGGCAGCCGGCTCGACATATCCACCGATTTTAGCGGCGACATTGCGGGCAAGATGATCGCTCCCATGCTCTTTCAGCCTTTTGTGGAAAACGCGTTCAAGCATGGCACGGCTGAGCAACTTGGCCGCGTATGGATGAGCATCGAGTTGTCGGTGAAGAACGACCAGCTGCTCTTTCGGGTGATCAACAGTGTGGACTGGAACGCCACGGTCCAGGTCGCAGGTGGCATCGGCATCAGCAATACGCGGCGCAGGCTGGAGTTGTTGTATCCGGGCAAGCATGCCCTGCTGCAGGATACCGGCGACGAGGTCTATATTATTTCCCTGACGATTGACCTGAGCAAGCCGGCCCGGTCAGGGCAACGGTCGACTATTATTAATGAAAGCGTCCGCTCATGAAGATACGCTGTTTGATCGTCGACGATGAGCCGCTGGCCTTGAGGCTGGTAAGCACTTACTGTGCGCAGGTTCCGGAATTGGAAGTCGTCGCCACTTGCTCCAGCGCGATAGAAGCGCTTCCCGTTTTGCGCCAGCAGCGGATCGACCTGATGTTCCTGGACATCAAGATGCCGCAACTGTTGGGAACGGACTTTATCCGCAGTCTCTCCGATCCGCCCAAGGTCATTCTAATAACGGCCTATAGGGAATATGCGTTGGACGGCTACGAACTGGATATTGTGGATTACCTACTGAAACCGGTACCCTTCGTGCGCTTTATGAAAGCCGTGGAAAAGGCGGGTCGACAGCTATCCAATGAATGGTCTTTCACCGATAGTTCCGGCGAGAACAACGGCAGCAAAGATCCATTTTTGTATTTCAGGATCAACAAGGAAATGACGAAGGTGTTGGTCAATGACATCCTTTTCCTCGAGAGCCGCAAAGAATATGTGATGCTCTACCTGGAAGATGACCGGACCCTCTTGGTAAAGCAAAGTATCACCTCTTTGGAGAAGTTGCTGTCCCCCCACCGATTCGTCCGCGTTCATCGCTCATATATGGTGATGAGGGAAAAAGTCCATTCCTACAATGTTACACAGATCCGCATCGGCAGCCACAGCATCCCCATCGGCCGGATCTACAAGGGCAGGGTAGAGGAGGTCCTGAAGCAGTAGCAGTCCCCTCGCCGCCGTCATCGCCCGCCGTCATCGTCCGCCGCCCCCCGCAGCCGCCGCCCGTCACCTCTTTCGCCAAACGCCACCTTACCACCCCCACACTCCATCGCCACCTTGCCCCCAAATGAAAGGGGCAAACCGGTCAAACCCCACTATCTTCCCAAATCGACTGCTCCGCGCTAGGCAATACGGGTTTAAATCCCTATTTTCGCGGCTCGTCGTCCAAACGCCCCCCACGGCCGTTCACGACAGTTCGGGAAGTAGCGCAGGCCGGTAGCGCACCTGGTTTGGGACCAGGGGGTCGCAGGTTCGAATCCTGTCTTCCCGACTTGACAGGACAAAGTGGAAACAGTTCCATTTTGTCCTGTTTTATTTTTGTCCAAACCCGCGCCCAGACTGTATATCAGCCGGGCCGCTTCATTGACCCGGGGAGTTCGAAGTCGATCTCCGTCAAAAATCAATTTATCCGGGTACATCGAACTAATTACTTCCCGCTTCTTCTCCGTGTCGCCTTTCTCATACACGCTATCCATCCGGAACAAATTTTTTAAGCCCGTATTTAACAAGCCTGTGAAGTCTAATTGCTCATTATCGCAGGCTGACAATTTGGCCTTTAGCTTGTCCAATCGGAGACTAAAATCCGCTTTCATTTCCCTAAAATCTGCGGGATCAATTTGCTTGGTGGCGACAAGATCACGGACATTTGATAAGCGATTTTCTACCTCTCTGATTTCTTCTAACAATTGTTTGCGGTCGTCCTGCCCTCCGGTGTCCTTATTCCATGCTTCCGTTAGCGCAATCTTGCACAATATTTCGACCTCTGGACGGGGCACCATTTTCTTCAATTCGTAGATAAATTCCTTGTTCACGGTCTCGGCATTGAACCGGCAGGTACAGCCCGTTGTACAATGGTAATAGGTGTAATATTTGGTATGGCCTTTCGATTTGCTGCCGGTTAATAGTTTGCCACACTTCGGGCAGATCAAAAAACCACGTAACGGAAGGGTTTCATTCGTTACGATCTTGGGCCGGTAAGTAGATCGTTTCCTGCCGTCTAAAACGTCCTGCACCTGATAGTATAAAGCCTCTGAAATAATGGGTTCGTGTGTGCCTTTGATGAACTGGCTTTCTTCCTCTTTGTACTTCGCCAGAAAGATTTTGCCGCAGTAAACCGGGTTGCGGATGGCAAACCAAAACAGGCTTTTAGTGGCTTTGAATCCCTTTTCCTTTGCCATTTTAAAGACCTGCTCGGTATTGAATACCCCGTCCGCCAGCTGCTCAAACGACCAGCGCAAAATACCGGCTTGTGGTTCCTTTGGCGCAATATATTTTCTGCCGGATTCGTCGGCTTTATTGGCATATCCGATGGGAGCCAGCCCCATGTACCGGCCTTCTTTTCTGGCCCGGCGCATTCCGTGGATCACATTTAAGGCGCGGCGGTCGTTCTCCACTTCCGGGGCAGCTAAGTAGAACGCCAGCATCATTTTGTTTTCAGGTATGGAAAGATCGAGGGGCTGCTCGATGGCTTGCGGCTCTACACCTAATTTTCGCAGGGTGTTAATCATTTGGTAGGCATCCCCGGCGTTACGGCTGAACCGGTCCCATTTAAGGAAGAGAACGCAATCCGTTTTTCCCTTTTGGCGGCGCAATTCCATCAGATATTTTTTCCATTCCGGGCGGTTAAAGGTTTTGGCGGAATGGTCCTCATAAATGACGAGCCGAACGGCTATACCGTTAATATCGCAATAGCGGCGCAGGAGTTCTTCCTGACTTCTTTGGGAGTATCCCTTATCGGCCTGTTCATCCGTGGATACCCGCACATACAGATCGGCAATTTTCATAATCCAGCATTTTAAGGCATTAAAAATGGTTAGGGTAAGTTACTACATCAAAAGGAAAAACAGCCTGAACGCCAAGGTCCAGGCTGTTTTTGTCCGACATTAGGCCGCTTCTTTCTGGGGATAACGGCCCTGCTCTAAATAATGGGTAACGACGATACCGGCTAACATTCTCAGAAACTTCATAATCTGCGCCGCTTGTTCTACCGATACCTCCATTCCATTCCTTCGGAGCAATTCGGCTGCCTTTTCGGGTGGCAACTTTTCCATTACTACTCCTTTTCTCTCTGTCACAAAATCGCTCCCCTTTCAAAGAGCATTACCAAACTAAGGTACGACATTTTGTTAGGCAATACAAATATATTTGTCGAACATTTAAAAATTATACTTATCTTTACTCAATTGAACTGGTTTGATCTTTATTGGTGTGTTTTGATATAGTGAGAGGGATATGAAAGATGCAAAACGGTCTACAACGGACTAAATCAGTGCAACATGGACAAAAGTAAAACCTACCGCGTCACGTACAACGTGTACCCGAATGGGAAGATCAGACAGGTTTCCTTTCATGGCAAACTATTGGCTCCCTTATATATACAGCTGATCTATGACCGGCGCAATACGGTCTATAAGAGTAATTTATTCGATCTGTTCCTAAAGCCGAAATATGGTATCCGGGTCGCGGGAGAGCTGCACCCTCCCCGGATTGGGGAAGTGATCGAGCGGGAAGAAAAGCTGGTGGAATTTGTGATCAACAAACACCCGGACGACTTCTCCCTGGAACTTTTTAAACGGGAATATGATCACTACAGCCGGGATCTACTGGATGAAATGGAGCCGGGTTTCCTGTTTTACCTGCATACTTTTTTCCAGGACGAGGGTATGCCGCATTTGGCTGATGCCCTGAACGTGGCCGCTCCGCCCGTCCATTTGGCAGACGTTGTACGGGATTTAAAGCGGGCATTAAAGCCGGATTTGTATGAAAGGCTAGTGGAGCATTCTTTTTACTATGCCCCGCCCTATTTGCCTTTATTTCAATTCGCGGAACAACTTAGACGACCGTTAACCAGCTTGACTTTGATGGATTGGGATGACGATGCAAAAAAAGAGAGATTTAAAGAATTTTTAGGTAGAAATTATAAGAATTCAACATTGGATAATATTACAAAAGAAATTGATAAGTATATAATGCCTAAATTATAGCACTGTATACAAAATGGGCGTAAACATTGAGTTGCTATTTTAGTTATCTTCATATTTCTGCATTTAACTTTTATTTAAGGATAACCTTTCCCCTAATTAATGAATAGCCTATTGGGGTATGATCATTTGGGCCTAATTCAAATTCAAAGGAATAGTATATATGTTTATTCGTAAAACTTTGCCCAGTATCAAATTCCCAGTGATCTTTTAGTTTTTTATATTTCTTATTGAACAAGGATAGGTATTCTGGTAGATGTTCATTCTCAACGGTTATAGCCATTACATCACATATATAGGATTTTAAATTAGGGGCATATACAAAATGAACTGTTATCAAGGATGAGTATACTTTTTTCTCAATCAGAGGCAGCGAAACCCATTCTAGTAAAGTTCCTGCTTCAAATTTCTTTTTAATGGTGTATCGACCCCCAATAAACTGGACAGTTTTCTAAAGGTAGTTTAGTAGTTTTTCATTTTCAAAAGGGACCGGATTAATATTTTTGAACACGTGGTTCGGGGTTTGCCTATTTAAGGCGCCATGCCGTCTTTTTTCGTTGTACCACTCGTAGTAGCGATCGAGCACCATCTGGGCATGGTAGATCGAGTCGAACTCGTATCGGTCGATCACCTCTCGTTGGAGGTTAGAATGGAAGGCTTCTATGTAGGCGTTGTCCTCTGGTGTGCCGACGTGAGAGAACTCTTGAAGGATTCCTTTGTCTTTCAGATAAACCCGAACGGCCTGGGCAATGAACTGCGAACCGTTATCATTGCGGATGGACATGCCCTCGGCTTTGTATTCCAGCAGCATTAGCGATAGTAGCACCAGGACGTCACCTTTGCGGATATGGCTTCTCAGTTGGTAGATCAGCACTTTCTGCTGTAGATGTCGATCACCGTCAGCAGGAGCACGTTTCTGCTGGTTCCGTGAATATGGACGTACTTGATATCCATTGCCAGGTACTGCAAGGGTCTTTCCGGCTTCAGGCTTCGGAATCGAATAAAATTTCGTTTAAACGGCAGGGGCCGAATCCGGGCGCCGTATAGCAATCTTGCTTCTTTCATCAGCCGGTACACTTTTTTGTGATTAATGATCCATCCCAGCTCCCGGAGCTCGGCTGTCATGTTCTTGTACCCATAACAACAGAATTCCTGTCGCAGTGTAAGCTCCCCCAAAAGTCGCCCACTAGGTTTAGAGAAAAATTTCTAACTTAAATGGCGCAATTATGAAAAAAGTACGATTTACGGAGACCCAGATTATCTCCATTCTCAAGCAACAAGAAGCTGGCATATCCATCAAGGATCTCAGCCGGGAACACGGTGTTAGCGAAGCCACCATCTACAATTGGAAGGCAAAGTACGGCGGTATGGAGGCCAACGAAGTCAAACGGATGAAGGACCTCGAGGAAGAAAACAATCGGTTAAAGCGGATTGTGGCCAACCTAACGCTGGAAAATGACGCCATTAGAACGGTGCTGGAAAAAAAGTACGGAGGCCTGACGACAAACGGGAAGCAGCAGAACTGCTGGTGAAAGAGAAGATGAGTGTCCGTCAGGCCTGTAAGCTGGTCAAAATGCCTCGATCCGTGTTCCGGTATACCAAAGTGACTAAAGATGATAGTGTGCTTATGGTCGCCCTGGAAGAACTGGTCACCAAGCATCCGACCATCGGCTTTTGGAAATGCTATTATCGGCTCCGCAGGAAAGGGTACGGTTGTAATCATAAGCGTCTCTACCGGGTGTACAAGCTGCAAAAGCTGAATATCCGCCGCAAGATCAAACGAAGGCTGCCAGAACGGGTCAAACAGCCACTACTCGTTCCTGACGCTCTCAACCAAGGCTGGAGCATGGATTTTATGTCGGATAGCCTGGTCGATGGCAGGAGGTTCAGGTTGCTGAATATTATCGATGACTACAACCGGGAATCACTTTGGATAGAGGTCGATACGTCTCTGCCCAGCCTTCGGGTGATCCGCGTACTGGAACGGCTCATCGAGATGCGCGGGAAGCCCCTCAGGATCAGGGTCGACAACGGACCTGAGTTCGTCAGCGATCGCCTGCAGCTGTGGTGTGAGGAGCGAGGTATACAATTACAATTCATCCAACCGGGAAAGCCGGTACAAAACGCTTTTATCGAACGGAACAATGGCTCTTTGAGAAGGGAACTTTTAGATGTCTATCATTTCTTCACTTTGCAACAGATCAGGCAAATGGCCGAAGAGTGGCGGCAGGATTACAACTGTTCAAGACCTCACCAGGCGTTGGGCTTTGTGCCTCCGCTGGAATATATCTAATCCGTTTCCCTTTTGCTTAACTAAAAAATCTTTGAAAATTCTAAGCCTTAGTGGGCCGGAAATAAGGGGAGCTTACAGCAGCACTTGCTCTACTTGCATAACGACGATTTTGTTTTCTATCATCTCGCCATGAACCGTAACGGTGTGGGTGCTGGGTTTTATGCCTTTACGGGCGCCAGACTGCTTGTAATAAAAGCTGCTGGGCGCCAGATCGGCCCATTCCAGCAGGCTTCGAACTGGTATACTCCGAAGCGCATAAGCCCTCACGAGCCCTTGAGCCTCCGCTCGTAGGCCTCGTTTTTTTTTAATAGCTCCGTCTTGAACTCTAACTCCAGTGCCTGATTGCCGATGATCTTTTTAAGCCGGGCGTTCTCCTCTTGCAAGGCCTTCAGTTCCGGATCTACCTTCCGATATTGCGGCTGCAGCTTGGCTGGGCCACCCTGATTAAACTGGTTCTTCCACCGCATGAACACAGAATGGGACAAATTGTGCTTACGAAGTGTCTGAGTGACACCTTGATGATCAGCCTCTTGGATGATTTGAAGCTTTTGCTCGACAGAAAAGCTTCTGTACTTCTTTGCCATAATACCCTAAATTTAAATGACTAAATTGATTTGATCAATTAGTCCAGTCTTTTAGGGGGTCAGTACAATGGAATCTACTTCCCAATCAGCAGTTTTGCACAATGATTTCAGATACGCTTCAATATCTGCTTGTTTATGAAATAGCTTAAACTCTACTAATTGTTGAGCATAGGAGGGACCTATTACGTTCGTTAGTAGGAGGACAACGAATAATATTTTCATTAGCCTAAATTATCTTTATTTTTATTTTTCTAAAACCACTGGAACTGAATTAGCTCTTATCGTCTTGCCGTCAACTTCTTCCAAATTAATTGGCAAAGCCTTATATCCAATATGCTGACCATCGATTTCGTTTAAACTTATAGGGATGTTCTTACCGAACAGCTCGTTTCCATTGATTTTTACTACATCGACGGAAACTGGGTTCCCAATTACTTTTACATTTATTGATCCGTCGGAATTTATTGGTACGGAAATATATCTAGGGGTAGAGTTATTCGCGTTGGCGCTAGGAATCATCCCTGTAACCGCCAAAGTGATTAAAATGAGACAGGTTGCAATAACTGAAAGTACTACATTAAGGAACTTAATTTGTTTCATACTAATTTTGCTTTATTTTATATTAAAGTATTGTTCAAAAAATTGCGACATTCTTATTTTCCTTCCAAGAGCGTAAGCAAAAATTTTATTGTGCTACCAGCAGAATTTAAAGCAAAAGCAGCCAACCCCTCATTTACATCAATTACAGCAGTACCAGCTCCATGTGCACTCGTCTTATTCCGGATAACGGTCACCCCATCGCCTAAGATCGAGCGTAAACCTGTTAAATTCGTCTGTAGATATGTTGGTATAAAATTCTGATTGTATAGAATACTTAGCAGCGGCGCAGCTGTGTCTGTTGGCTTAAAGGCATAGCCTTTTTTATCGCAGATTACCTTTAGCGTTGATTCAAAGGCTTTGGCACAATTCACCACACAATCCTTATAGTCCCCGCTTCGAAAATGTTTGTGTGCCTGCATGTACTCCTCGTTAATATTATGGTAGTTGGGGTTTGATAAGAATGTCATTAACTCTTTTGTTATCGTGCTGTATAGCAGCTCGTTATCAATTCGAACGAGCATGCGTCCTTCAAATTTATACCCTATGCAGTGCTGAGCAAATCGAGTATTCAGGTCTTCAATTACTTGAGCAGGAGTATAACTCTGCAATCGATATCCGTCCTCTAGCACAGTTTTTTCGCAATTCACAATTACCGTGAAAATAAGCTCAATTGTATCAAGTAATTTATCATGGTCTATTACATCCGTAAGATACCCTGTCACTTCTGCCGACGCCGCAATATAGCCTCCAAATGTTCTATGAACATCCTCTCGGTATAAGCTATTTGTCCCGTGTTCGTCCTTTAGTATCTCCTGAATCATTGGCCAAATATATTCTTCGGCATATTCGCTGAGTTGGTTTTTTTCAAAAAACCTATTCATTATATTAACGATCTGTGTTTTACATTCTTGATTGATTATATTGTATTTAAGTTCTTTACAAGGAGCCGCGTTCCTAGAAGAATATAAGGCAATGCCCATTTTATAATAAATTGAATTGTTGTGCTTTATATTTAGATTTCGCTCTTGAATATTAACCAAGAGATGCGATTCAAGGGCAGTAGCTTACTAAAGCTCAAGATTTTTGTGAAGATCATCGGGGTTCCTACGATTGTCCCAAACACCTACGATAATAATTTCCTCTTCCCGTACCTTGTAAAAGATGGAAAAATGATTGACCAAAGAAACCCGGACATCGTTAAAATCTGTAGGTTTTCCCAAGTAATGACCTGACTGAAGCAAGGCTACTTTTATTCTAAATAGCCTGGAAAGTTTTTTGGAATATGTGTCAGTACCATTATGATTTATCCAATATTCTAATATTTCTCGTCTGGCTTTCCTGGCCGTATTCGTCCAGACTATCCGTTTAACCATTGATCTTCTTCGACATTTAATTCATCATCGGAGATAATGTTCCCATCGCGTATGTCCTCTTCGCTTTTCATTAACATTCGCTTTTGAGCATCGGTGACCTTGAAAACCGGGCTATTAATGTCCACATTACCGATGAGATCGTTAATCTTTTGCAGGATATTGATATCCCGGACGGATATTAATTTATCCAGTAGATTGTATTTAAGATCGTTGACTTGCATATATTACAATTAACGTGTTAGCCTTTCACGATGCCGCTCTACAAATATAATGAATTTTCGGGGCCTATTTTGCTGCCAATAATTCACAAACACTAACCTCCAATGTCTCAGCAATTCGAAAAAGGGTAGCAATAGATGGCTGATTGACATTAGTACACCACTTAGAAACGGTCTCACTTTTTACACCTAACTGTTGCGCCAGCCATTTATTAGATTTTTCCTTCTCATACAAGGCTAATTTTATTCGATTGTATCGTTTCTTTTTGGACGGCATGTATTCTTGCTTTCAATTGCTAAGGGGCTAATTGATAGCAACTAACGAAAAATAGCGTACATCTAAAAGAACTTATGAATGCGTGACATTTAAAATCTATATTTGGCATATTAAATACCATTTATTACATTTATAACACGAAAAAATGCTTTAAAATGGTTTTGTTTAACAGTTCCTGACTTATTATTATAGATTTGCGAACACATAAGATATTATAAGCGTGTTTGCTTTATTCTCGGTCTGCGAAACTGCGACCTTTAAAGACTACGAGAAATAGGGTAAATCGCTCACGTTACGGCGTGGGCGTTCTTATTCGTAGTCAGGGTGTCGCAGCCCTCGCAGACGGTAAGGACTAACCCACGTCTTTTTTGTTCCTGGTCAGTTCTTGCCATCCAACCATCTCCCTTCACCATTAACTCATGTTGTATGAGCACTAATGATACCAGGGACCCAGGAACGGCGGAAAATGAGTTTCCGGCGCTTTCTTCTGGCAGCATAGGCGAAATGCAATTTATTGATTTCTATTATCCCCGGATTTACTCGGCCATTGCCCGGTTAACGGGAATAAATGACCTTGCTGAATTGGAAGTACTGACCGTCAATACTTTCCATCAGCTGTGGCAAAATAAAAACTTGCTGACGAAAGGAAAGGGAATGGGCGTCTTCATCTACAAGGTGTTGCTTCAACAGGTCTTTCGCTATTTAAAAGCCCGGCAGAACAAGGAGCGCATCCGCTTCCTTCGCCGTACATTACCCGTCGATCCCAGCTGTTATCTCTCCATTATCTCCCCCGTCCGGGCAACACTCTATTCTTGTCTGCTAAAAATCAAAAATTTATGGAAAACATCTTAATGGTCTTTTGCCGCATGCAAAAGCGATACACAACCAAAACGGTTGCGGCGAAATTGGGCATTTCTGTTGAAATATATAGTGATATTGAAAAGGGAAATGTACTGATCACTCAGGAACAGGCCAGAGAGCTAGGCAAGCTCTACAAGGCCGACTATTCCTACTTCTATAATGAAGCATTGCAGCTGGATTTGTTGCAAACAAGATCGGCTCTTTTAAACGTCCTTAAAATGGAAAACGACCTGCTGAAACTGGAGGTCGGGGACCACGCCGTAACTGTCTGATACTACTATTATCCACTGAAAACCTTGTTCATGCTTACTCACCTTGATTTCCTTTTGAGTACCCAAAAGGAGGAGCTTAACCGGCTGATAAAGAGAATTGCCGATCTTGTTATACCTGAAAAGATCATCTGTTATGGCGTCCGGACCAGCTTTTACCGGAATTGGAGTTGCGTTCAGCAGCATACGGAAGAGCTTTATCCGACCTTTGACCTGCTGGTCATTACTGCCAAAGATGAAGAGCGGGAAGATCATGTTACCGTTCAGATGGTAGAGCAATTTAGTACCCCCACGATCACTATTACCTGCATCGCACACAGACTGCCGACTGTGAACAGCCAGATAGAGGCGGCACATCCATTTTTTTGTTCGCTTTACGAGAAAGGACTCCGGCTGTACGAGAAAAACGACCGGCCATTATCTACGCCTCCGTCTTCCTATAGGAACGTCCCTACCAAAGAACTGGCGGAAGCCTATTGGTCCCGCTGGTACGGGCTGGCAACGAATTTCTGGCAGGTTGCTTTGGAATCCCTAGCTAAAGGCAGTCACGAGATCACGGTTTTTCTACTGCATCAATGTCAATCTCGCTAAGGGCGGCTGAAAAAATTTCGGCATCGTCTGGATCGTCATCGATTAGCAGAATATTTTTTTGCATTTGAAAAAGGCCGAAATAGGCTTCAGCGACGTCAAAGGTAGGGGAAATCTTATGCCTATTTTTACAGAATTTACGGGTCTTGTATATTGGCAGGAAAACCGAAAGTTTTTGCATGTCCATTTAAATATACGTTTTATTTTGCATATAGAATATGTAGCCTCAGTAAGTTTGCTAGCTTCTATTAAGTAATTTGAGGTTCTCAGGCATCGAAATTATAGTCTTGAAAATGATCATTGAGGCGTTCTTTCAGAAGGGACATAAAGCTCGCTTCTAAATTGTCAGAGAAGCGTCGAAACCTTACCGCATCGACGCTATCATTATACAGACTCGGCCTGGATTGTGAACACGTAGAAAAGGTTTGTTTCGCTTTCGTAAAAAGCATCCTCCATGGAAGTTCCCGCAATAGGGTTTTTGGAACGAGGATCGAAAGAGATTAAGCGATTTTATATTCTCCGGAAACATTACTTCGGGTAATTTCACATTCGCGCTGTTCGGATAGTTTTTTATCGAGCTTGCAGCCATTTATCACATTCAATAATTGTGTCTCCTTCCGACTTTGTTTATCGGGTATTGAGTAGTTCGCAGACATTGACGTCTAAAACTTCTGCAATTCGGAAAAGTGTTGCGATCGGTGGCTGATTAACATTATAATACTCCCCTAAAATCGGACCACCGGGCTAGTTAAATATTTATCGTAATTTAACTATCTCAAAATGCAAAAACAAACACGCCGCAAATTTTCTCCCGCCTTCAAAGCCAAGGTTGCTCTTGAAGCTGTTAAGAACCAGCAAACGCTTGCGGAGCTGGCCAAGAAGTTCGATGTTAACCCTGTTATGATCTCTAAATGGAAGGCAGAGTTTCTGGAGAATATGAGTGCAGCCTTCGAGAAGGCAGGTTCGCCTGAGAAGGAAGATGTCGACACTCAGGAACTATACGCCCAGATCGGTCAGTTGAGGGTGGAGAATGAATTTCTAAAAAAAAGTTTCAAGAGACTTGGAGGATAGCAGACCGGGCAAGTCTAATAAGCCCGAGAGTGAAAAGTATATCGGTCCGCAGGCAATGCGAATTACTTACCGTCAATAGAAGCAGAGTGTATTACAAACCTGTTCCGGAGAAACTGGAGAATCTCAAAATGATGGAGATCATCGATAGGCACCTCACCGATCACCCGACTGAAGGGGTGGTGTCCCTTGTACTGTTTTTGATTGCCAGGAGCTACCCGGTGGGCCCAAAGCGTATCCGCCGCCTATTGAAGATCATGGGTCGTGAAACGCTGTACCGGCGTAAGAATTTGACCAAACTGGGGTTAAGAAAATTCGTAAAACCCTATTTGCTCAACGGCCTGGCCATTACCCGACCCAACCAGGTGTGGTGCACCGACATTACGTATATACCGATGAAGAGGGGATTCATGTATTTGACCGCCATCATAGACGTGTACAGCCGGAAAATAGTAGGCTGGTCGATTAGCAACTCCATGAGTGCGCAATGGTGTCGGGCCATGCTCGAAGAGGCAATAGCTACTCACGGTGTTCCGGAGATCATCAACTCCGACCAGGGTACACAATACACGAGTGCTCTGTGGACGCAATATCTCGAAAGCCTGGGCATACAGATCTCCATGGATGGTAAAGGACGTGCGCTGGACAATGTGTGGATCGAGCGATTCTGGAAATCCATCAAGTACGATTATATCTTTCTGAACCCGGCAGATGATGGTTTTGAACTGTATGAAGGCGTTCAAAACCACATTGCCTACTATAACGATAAAACGCATCATACCACTAGGCAATCACCCAATAATAGGTATCATGAACCAATCAAAAAGGCAGCCTGAGACCGCAGTCTTACAGGCCCTATCTTAACTTAGCACACTGGCCTTTTGGTCTCGAAAATGGGGAGTATTATAAGGATGGCCGCCCCAGGCGAGCTGGATTTTAATAAGCTACCTTCGTAATATCAATTTTGCTACTTTGCTTAATATCACTTATCAAAGGTTTGAGAAACGTACAGCCTTGTTGACCAGTTTTTAAGCATTTGCTGCGATATGCCAAAGACTATCAGCACTGAGGTCAATATCATAATCCTTCCATTCCACAAAATATCCTTGATTCGAGAGCATAGAAGAAAATATGCGCCGATCCGATAGGGGTTTAAACGCCTCCGCACTTAAATAAGGCTTGATATCGGCAATTTTCCTGCTGCCGTCACTAAAAAGACATTCCAACCGAAAATCACTTAGCGCCTTTATGTTAGTAATTGTTCGCATCTTATTTTAACGCTTCAATTTTGAAAACCTGCTGCCCTTCTACCGCCAGCTTCCAGTCGGCCATCAGTTCATCTTTGTGTATTTCTATCCATGCAGCGACCAGTTTCAATTTGTCCTTTGGAAAGTCTCCGGCCAGCAGTTTTCCAATAGATTTTCCATAACTGCTTTATAATCAGCATATTCAATGTGAATATGAGGCATTTTATGTTCCTTATTGTCAAAAAAGAACATCCGGATGATAATACCGTAAAACATTGAAATTACCGGCATACTCTCTTTTGTACAAAGATATGTAAACCATTACAACGCTACAACCAGCCTTATTTTTTGCAAGGGGTGCTTGAAACAATGGAAAAGATACCACTGGTATGGTTGAGCAGGTTTCGGATGGTAACCTTTTCCTGGAGATCGGGGAACCAACTCAGGTATTTGCGGATATCATCATTCAGGTTGAGTCTGCCTGTCTTTCCAGCACCAAGATGGAATAGGCGGTGAATTGCTTCGCGACCGATGCCATGTGGAAGATCGTTTTGGGGGTGATCGGGACACCGTATTCGAGGTTGGCCAAGCCATAGCCTTTAGCGAAGATAAGTGAGTCGTTCCTGACGACACCTATGGCGAAGCCGGGACTAAAGGGATTGTTCCATTCGGCGAAGATGCTGTCGATTCTGGCGATGATGTTCGGCGTCAGCCGCTGGGCAAGAATGCATTCAGCATTGATAAGCAATAGAATAAAGATTAGAAAGGACTTGGTCTATTTCTGCATCGCTAGTATTTGAGAATACAATATACATAATGATCTAATGCATATGATTAGATTGTATATAAATCTTTGATGTTGTCTTTTTATGAAATTGTTTATTAAGTGACGGAGGTAACGATCATCTACGCTCCCCCCGGTCGGACACTTCGCTTCATAACAACCGGGTCACTTTACTTAAGAAATTGCACCTAATTATCGGGTCATGGGGATTTGCATGCGTCTAGCTGAAGCTGTTAGGAGGCATGGGTAAATGCGCGTATTCCTGGCGGGGTGTGGATGGACGGGTTGAGGAAAAGGCGTTAATGGCCTGTATTTATTTTGCTATGGTGCACGGTACAGCAGCTTTCTTCTTGTGTGTTTCAATCGGTAGATTTTTAGTGAATTTTTTAGTGTTGGACATAGAGGTGGCTTTAGAAGTGATTAAAAAGGTTTGATTCCTGCGCTCATTGGACTCCGCTCGAATTAATCCGATGTGGAAGAAAATAGCGGAAAATAGCAAGGAGAAAGACCAAAGTTAGGAACAAAGGAAAAAGAAAAGGAAATAATTTTATTACCGATTAGCCATAGATATTCGTTTCTTTATTTTTTTCGGTTCTCGGTTTTTGTAAATTCAGGATAACATTTTTGCATGCTATTGTCCTGCCTCCTAAACAGTTGGATTAAATAGTAAATCAATTATATATCGGCAGGAACTGAGAGGATCGTAGAAAAGGCTAAAAGCTCAGCCATTTTGCTTACGGCGGTTCGATAGTAATATTTCTTTTTCAGAAAAGCCGGCTTCAACAACAACGGTGCGGCAAGAATAGCAAATCGGGATCTTCGAACACTAGTGCATACATAGCGTCCGTTGTGGCAAAAAGCTAAGATCACAAAAAGCAATCCTCGAGAAGTGCGTGTTGTAATATCCGCTTAAATTGACAAAAATAACACTATGAACCGATTAGGTCACATCACTATCCTTGTAGCCGATCTCGACAAAGCCCATGCATTCTATACAGACAAGCTTGGCTTTACTCCGGAAATGGACATCGACCTTGGCAGTTACCGATGGCTTACCGTAAAAGCTCCCGACCAGGCCGACTTCGGCATCGTTTTCGTCCTTGCAAGTGAAGATCCTGAAAGGCAAGCAATTGGACGACAGGCGCCCGGCCGCGTCTTGCTGACGCTGCAAACTGATGACTGCAAAAGGGATTTCGAAAAGCTCTCGGCGCGAGGCGTCAAATTTGAGAGTGAACCGAGTCACCTGCCGTATGGCACCGATGTCGTTTTCGAAGACCTCTACGGAAATCGTTTTGACCTCGTAGAACCAGCGAAATAAATCATTCCGGATATTCGTGACCGGGTAAGCCTTAGTTTACATTTTTAAAAAGCGTCGCGTTATAATAACAATCAACAAGCCGATGCAGATGTATACGACAATATCTCCCACATAAGTGTAAATTGTCTGCACCCGGCCGATGTTAAGAGCCGTCAGCCACATTTTGTTGCCCGGGGTGTAGTAATCGAATTGACCATACACTTTACCCCGAAAATCGGTGGCGACAGATAATCCGCCGCTTGTCTGCCTGAAGATCGAACAGCCATTCTCTATTGCCCGGAAAAGCGCCATTTGCGCATGGTATTTCGCGATAGCGCTCCAATCACCGGAGGGAAGCATCAAAAGCGATGTACCGCTTTTACCCAGTTGCCGCATTTGTTGTGGAAAATCGGCATCGTAGCAAATAGAGGGCGAAAGCCGGCCGAGTTCGGTTGGAATGACCGGTATTTTGCCATCGCCTGGTTTACTGCTTTCCACCATTGGCACAGGGTTATTTTTATGGAATACATTGAGAATCGTACCGTCAGGCGCCAACAAGATCGTCTTGTTTTCGATAAATTTTTTGCCGACTGAAATCTTGCCGCTGTCCATTACCGCAATGGACATCAGCAAATAGACCCTATTTTGCATGGCAAATATGGTCCCGCGATGAAGCAAATCAGCTTGCTGGCGGCGAAAAATGATGGCGCTGCCTTCCGACCAGCAGATGAGTCTGGCGCCTTTTTGAACAGCCAGTTCGCTTAACGCAAATAAACTGTCCTCGATCTGCAGCAATGCAGCAAAACCGACTTTAAAACGAACCGTGTCTTCACTCTCTATGAAAGAAATCCTTGCTGGAACAGTTTTCTGCAAGGTAGGAGACGTCAGATCGGTCCGCTCGTCAAGCATGATCTCGCGGCCGGAATAGTCTTTATAGACCGCTTCGAGAAAATGGAGCACCGGAACGGTTACGCCCGCTACTTTGACAACACGTCCGCCGGTCTCGTCGTGGGAATGAAAACGGACTGCGCCGCCCACAAGAATGATTATTAAAATAATCCCGAAAGCGATGACCGGCCTTGACCAGGCAACGTCGCATTTTTTGGCGGCTATCGCCCAAATGATCAATGAAGCAAAAGTATACAGCAGGAAACTTATGCCCCAGATTCCGGTAACAGAGGCCAGTTGCGCCAGCCAGGAAAATGGATATTGGCTATTAGCTATCGATCCCCAGACACCGCTGCCTCCAAGCGAACTCAGGTATTCCATAACAACAGCCGCGGAAGGATAAAACAAAGCATACAAAACACCTTTGTTTTTCTTTGTTACCCAGGCATCTGCGGCAACGAGAAGCAGGGTTTTCAACCCTTCCACCATGGAAATGACCACCAGTACTGGAAGCGGGAAGGGCACTACTCCGCCCATCGTAACTACATAGAGCGCGGCCGATAGGATAAACAGCCATAGAAATTTGCGCCGCACCCGGCCGATCCTGGTGTAATAAAGGAGGAATAGCGGAAAAAGCCAGGCAGCGATGGGGTTATCCCAGCGTGGAGATGCAAGCGCAGCAAAAAATGCGAAGCCGCAAAGTGATAAGAAAGCGGCGGGAAAGTTGCCGGCATGAATGATCCGGGTCAGGCGATTGGGCATAAAAAAAATGTTTAGGATACGAAAGTGCGTCGCGGAAACGGCATGGTCGTCCGACTTCATGATGGCGAACGCAAAAATTTCGTCCGACTTTTCGCCTGTCGAAAGTCGGTCGTCACCCCTTTTGCTGAATTTTCTTGAAGTCGCTGGGTGTCAGCCCGGTATATTTTTTGAATAAGGTGTTGAAGGATGATTTGGAGTTAAATCCTACCTCGTACAACACCTCCAAAATCGTCATTTTTTTGTCCTTTGGGTCTTTCAGGAGTTTTTTAGCAGCTTCGATCCTATACCTGTTAACGAAATCAAAAAAGTTTTGATGTAACGACTGGTTGATCAACTGGCTAAGGATTCGTGGAGGAACACCAATCTGTTTTGCCAGGCCTTCGAGTGTGAGTTCGGGATCGAGATAGGCTTTCGCGATTTCCATGTGCGAAACCACTTTTTTGACCATTTCGGCAATGGATGCGTCGGCCGCAATGTGTGTCGTTTCGGTTGAAAAGACTACGGGAGAGTCATACGATCCCGGACGACCCATCGGATCGTTGATCCTTGAGGAATCAGGCACTTTCGGCGCGGACGACGGTAAAAGGGCGAACAATTCTGGCCGCCTCATGGCTTTCAGGAGCACCCTGTTGATGAACAAAATAATAATAAATAGGAAAGCGGATAATAAGACGTAGTAATATGCTGAAAGCCAGGTGCTTCTCAAATAGCCACTAGTCGCCGCCAGGACAATACATAGTGTAAAATAAAGGATTGTATTCCTCAGCCACGAAATACTGATCAGTTGATCGTCGGAATAGGTGTTTACCGCTAAACGTCTGTATCGGCGAATCATTGCAAGCGCGGCGGCAGCGTAAGCGATAAAGTAAAAAAGGATGGCGGCGGACGCCCAATAAAAAGGTTTAGGGACATCGCGACCTCTCATGCGGTCGAGCAAAGCCTCCCGTAGCGCGGAGGTTTGCAATATATACGCCCTTTCAGACAAGATAAAAAGCACTGCGAAAGGAACAAAATGCACCCATTCCCGGATGGTAAGGCGGAACCCTGCGATCAACAGGGATCTCGTGTACAAATACAAAAGCGGACCAAACAACAAAGGCACACAAGCTCCCCAGCCTACCCATACCGTGTTCCCGGCATATGCTCGCTGAACAATAAGATAACTGTCTATTAAGTTAAGTGCCATGGAAAGGAAAAAAAACCCAGGAGGGCCTGGCTCACTTTTTGTCCCTTCTCCTGCGAAAAAAGGAAAAAGCTGATCAACAGGAGTTCAAATATGGCTACTATAAAAAATGCTTCTACGATAACTGGTTTTTATGGGTGTACATTGGCAAAAGAGCTGTCAACAAAAGATTTATAACTGGTCTTAACTGGCGTCAAGGAGCAATTCCCCTGGTCACAAGTCACTTGAAGCAAGACATGCCGGCAGTTAAATATGTCAATAAGCTCAAATATAGCCATAAACGACCGATACCGAGGCGTCTCCTAAAATACTTATGGAGCAAAGTGGAATATCATGATTCATTGCGTGGTCGCTTCATCGACGATCAATTTTCCATATCTGACTCGGTCCCGGTTTCGCCATTCATATACAGCGAAAAGCATGATGAATATCGGACCCGCTATATCCAAGCGCTTCACTTTCGGCAGAAAATCACTGGCAAGCTAAGCTCATCCGGGCAAACACTACTTATTTCATCTTGCTAACGTACGGTATGTTGAAATTAACTAAGAAAAAAATGATTAAGCTGCATAACTAATTGAAAATCATATGATTTTAAATTCAACTATAAGACTTTATTTTGAATAGTTTGCTAAACATCTATAAATAAATATTTTTCTTATCTTCAAATACGTAATGACTAATGCAAATTTTCAAGAAGTAAAAAGCCTGGAAATACCAGATCAGGATTCGCTTATCGAAAAGTTAGAGGAAAAACAGCGGGAATTAGACGACGCTAACAATAAGATCCAGGAAATGAAAGACAAATTAGCGGTGGCATTGGACGCAGCCGCTTTAGGATCTTATGATCTTGACTGCTCTACCGGTCTCATGGAATGCTCGCCGCAGTGTAAAAGAAATTACGGCGTATCGCTTGACAAGCCATTCAATTTTTCCGATCTTCTTCAAGCCATTGTTCCGGAATATCGTGAAACTGTGTTAGCAAAAGTACAGGATGCCATTCTAAAGGTAAGACGTACAATGCTGAGTATCAAATAGTAGCGCAAGACGGATCGAAACGTTGGATAAATGCGTTTGGAAAGATCAAATATGCAGCAGACGGCGCTGCTCAGCGCATCATTGGCGTGACGCTCGATATTACGGAACGCAAGACGCTGGAGCAGCAAAAAGACGATTTTCTGGGCCTCGCGAGTCATGAACTTAAGACACCAATCACGACGTTGAATGCAAGCTTGCAAATGTTAAATCGTTTAAAGAATGATCAGCCGGATAAGACTATTTCTCAACTGATATCATCATCTTTTAGAAGTCTTCAAAAACTGAATGTGTTAGTGGATGATGTTTTAAATGCAAACAGGCTAACTGACAACTCAGTGAAGATCAAAAAAGCGTTTACCAATTTGGGAACGCTTGTTAACGAGGTATGGAACGACATAGTGTTTAATGAGCCGCGTGAACTTATCATAGAAGGAGATAAAAACCTGGGCGCAAACGTGGATCAGCACAGAATTGAACAGGTGATTGTCAATTTCATTAACAATGCGATCAAATATGCTCCTTTATCAAAACAAATTCATGTATTTATACAAGAGGAACCTGGGAAAGTAAAAGTATCAGTGAAAGACACGGGACCTGGAATTCCGCATGAGCAATTAGCAAATGTATTTGACCGGTACTGGCGAGCTGATCGATCCGGTAATGCTTACTCGGGTCTTGGGATGGGTTTATACATTTGTTCGGAGATCATTAAAAAACACGGTGGCGAGATAGGCGTACACTCAATTCTTGGGCAAGGATCAATTTTTTGGTTCAGTATACCGAAATAAATATTTTCTAATGGATGGAATCGTATACCTACCGGCAGCAACACAATGCCTGGAGCCTACAATTTGATAAAGAAGGAATTAAAGAATAGCTTAAGCAGCGTCGGTCGAAGATGGCTTCGGGAATATCCTGAAGCAATGACGGGATACCTCTTTCAGACATGAATGAGGCTTTTTTCCACAAAAGGAAGATAACGGGGCTTGATAGCCCGGCGGGAAACAAGATCAATTTTTTGTTTGAATAGATCCTCCAGTTCGTGCGCTAATTTGATAAACCCGATACCGATGCGACCGTTAAAATCAACCAGTATGTCAATATCGCTTTTTTCATTGTAGTCTCCCCGAGCGTAGGAGCCAAATAAGCCCAATTCCGAAATAGGATAACGCCCTTGCAATTCAGGCTTTTTCCGGCCGAGTAAGTCTAATATTTGTTCCCTGGTGTACATAGAGCAAACTTACAAAAAAAGGTCGTCCAAGCAAGTGGAGAGATTCAGGCCGCACATCGCCCCGAATCGGAAGAATCCTACCATTGGCTCCGTCAATGTGGCTGGTCATGCATGAGCCTGCCCCGCTTATCTTTGTAAAAAGCTACAGGCTTGAACCTTTCTTTCGCTTCTTTTTGCGGCGGTAAGCATCGGCTGCAGAGGATCGAAAGATAACTAATAAATGAATCAAGATTTGAGTAATACGAATAAGCGAAACCTGTCGCATCGCTATCGGCGCAAATGCAGAAAAAGCATCGCATTAACATTGACGTCATCGCGCTTCAAACGACGCTGAAGTGGGGCGCGATCGGCATAAATGAAATCCCTTATTTATTTAAAGTTGGGAAAAACGGTTTAAGCAGAATTTTTTGTGAAATATCCTCAGTAATTTTATAAGCATTTGAGCGACCATGATAACATGTGATTGACAAAAAACAATTCGCTGATGACTGGTTTCAGTAAACAAAACAATTACCGCAAAAGACAGTGTCAATTTGCAAAGAGACCGAATCGCTTACCGACATGCTTCGTGCCGCCGCCAAGGAGATTCTTGAAACTATGGGCCGCATGCCTTATCTTTTTCCTTCTGTCTCTGATGTACGCCTGTAAAAAGAAGACGATTAATTGCGGTTGCGGTTCTCCAATCATCGACAGCGTAGCCAACATTTCTGGCACGCTAACCTTCGAATCGTCTTCCAATCGGTATGTGATCTTAACGCTGGGTATTGGTGGTTTTGACAACCATTTTATATGCAATACCGATTTCCCGGCTTTTAGACATATAGCTGACTCTGCGACACCCGTCGATGTTAACGTTGTGTTCTCTGCCTATGTGGAGGATTTTTGTAAAAGTGGTTCTGTTTTCTATCTTGATCAGCCTACTTCAATTGTATTGACTGAACTAAAATATTGATGATATTATGAAAAATCATCTTGCGCGCTGACTATTGGATTTGATGCCATTGTAACTGCCACCGTCTACGCCTATGTTTTTATTGGTACTCCGAAACTTGCCGGCCCATGGTCGGTATCTTCCGACATGGCTGGCCTCATCGTAATTTGATTCGCTGAGGCATATCCCCATCTCGAAATTCCTTTCGTCCAGGGATCGCTTTAGGTTTTTTCGTAAGCCCTGCTAATTTTTTTGCCAGCGCTGCAACCAAGCGTTCTTGTCGCTCAAGGCGGCGTGACAGTTCTTGTGTCGCTGAAATATTCAACGTTGTCAACCCATCATAGTCCACAGTTCGCAGATCTTCGACTTGTTCGCCATACACGAATGCCCCATCGCCTGGCGATGGACCTTCCACAAGCACCTCCCTCGATGATGGGAGGGAAACGATCGTGTACACCTTCATGGCATGCTCACCTTGCGACAAAAGTTTCAACTTTTTTGCATCAGGCGAAAGATGATGGTCGCTTGCAAAGGAGAGCAGGTATCCGTCAGGCGTGAAAGAAATCTTTTCCACCATTTGATAGACATTCGGGATAAAATCGGCATGCTGGCAAATCAAATTAGGCGCAACGGTTTCCACTTGTTGTGCGATCACTTTTTTGAAAACCCGGCCCGCCCCTTTCGATTGGTCTTTCAGGGTATAATTGGTGATGCGAATGGCATTGATGGTGGCTAGATCGTTGCGGTTGTCACTGGGTCCAATGATATTTTTTATCCTCGCGTCCGATAAAGCGTCGAATTCCAAAGCTCCAATGTTATTTGTTGCGAGGATAGAGAGCTGAGGTGAAATCATGCCGGTCTGCACAGAATACGTCGAACCTGACATGTATTCGAATTTCGATGTGCCGAAGCTCACATACCCATCGACCTCGAGGGGATATTGTGGAGTTGTGGTATTGATCCCAACCATTCCCTGACCATTACCTTGTGGCATCAGGGCAATATTGGTATTGGAATACCACCAGGCTACTTGCGGTGTTTGAGCAAAGGCAGAGGCCTGGTTACCATTACCAAAGGCAAGCTGATTGCCGTTAAAGCCTGAGGAGCCGACCGACCCGATCTGAAGTTGGTTGGCAGGTGTTGTGGTGCCAACACCGACGAGGCCACCCGTCCCAACGTACAGATGTGGGTTCCCGACGCCGCCCACTGATACCTGGAAGGCATCACTTGGACTGATCTCGAGCCTGTTACTGTAGCGCGAGATCAATCCCGTGGCGCCGCTGACCCCGGCTTTCAGATTTATTTGCGGATTGGCGCCAAAAATGTCCAGGTTGTAAGCGGGCGCCGAAACACCGATGCCTACCAGTCCGTTCGCGCCGCCGGCGGGCATCAACGCAAAGTTCGAATTGGTATACCAGGTGGAGGCGCCATTTATCACTTGCGTGAAAGACATGCCAGTTGCGCCATTGCCAATGGCCAGGTCGTTATTGGAAAAGCCGGGTGTATTGGGGCCGATCTGCAAATGGTTCTGGGCTGTGGAACTTCCTATGGCGACATGGGTGCCGTCGTCTACCAGTTGCGCATTCGTGAGGGTTGTGCCGGTCGCGGCCCATTTAGCGAGGTAGTTTTGTGTTCCGCTGCCCGATAGTGCGCCGGGTCCCGATGAACCGGGCGGCCCTTGCGGGCCGGCAGGCCCGGATGCACCTGTCAATCCCATCGGTCCGGCAGGGCCGGTAGGACCCATCGGTCCGGCAGGGCCGGTAGGGCCGGTAGAACCCGGCGACCCTGTCGGTCCAGGAGGTCCTGCAGGTCCCGAACTTCCGGCAAGCCCAGCTGCTCCCGGCATACCCACACTTCCAGGAGGACCGGCAGGACCTGTAGCGCCTGGATTGCCCGGAGGACCGGCTGGCCCGGCAGGCCCCGCAACACCAGGATCACCTTTTGGCCCGGATGCACTATTCAAGGCGTATAGCGCATAAGGCACGCTTAACAACTCTGTACTATTTAGATCGACAAAATTACTACCGCCCTGCGGATCCATCTCCACCTTCAAATACTTCCCGCCCGTGCTCCAGTTGACAGCGGTGATGCTTCCAGTCACCGCATAGGCACCGGGCCCGCCAATGGCAAAGCTGAAAAGTCCTAGCGCACTCGTCGTCACTACACGCGCCTCGGAATATACCGTTTGCCCAGCACCGCTGCTGTCAAGAATACTTAGGCGAATGCTGATCTTCGAATTGGTCAGCGGCTGACCCGACACTGAACGCGCGACGGCCTGGTAATTCAATTTTTCCGGTACCTGGCCCGACGCAGCCCAAAAAAGAAAGATCAAGTTGGCTAGTAAAAGATATTTCATTCGCTTTTAGTATTTTATAATCATATAAACGGATTGCCAGGAATGGTTAGGGGCTCCTTTCCAGTATACAGCGAGCGCATAGACGCCGTCGGCCAGACCGGTGAGGTCGAGCGGATAATTTTGCAAAGCAGTATAATTGTTTGCCTGGTTTTTGATCAATCGACCTGCCATATCAAACAACCGCAAGGTCAGCAAGCCGGATTCCGGGAACCCTGCCCGGACGGTCACCAGCCCCGGAGTCGGATTGGGAAAGATCAGCAATTGATAACCTGCAGAAAGACTCGATGACGTTGTATCATAGGGTTGTAATAAGCCTTGAGACAGCCACACCTCGGCGGATCGCAGCTCGTCGACCCTCGTTAGCTCCCCAACGCTCCAGTCCAATGAAACATTTGCTGCCGTGCCGGTCCCGCCCGAAACATTGATGATCTGCTGAGCACTGAGTCTTCGCGGGAGGAGCGCAAATACGATTAAAGCGAATGTGATCGCCGTTCGAATACGACCCGCTGTCGATTGATGAACAACAGGTTGCCTTATCGATGGGTCTTCTTTTTCACCGGGCTTAAGCATGATCATGTCAGCAAAAAGAAAAATTCTTTCCCGGCGGATAAAACCGCGTTCAGCAGGAGGTGGATATGGACAAGTGCGCTACACTTTTATAAAGAGTTTTAAAAATCGTTCTTTGTTATTTCGGCTAAGCGCAATGTGGCTTTCATCGTGCATGATGATCTCTCCACCGTCGCCACGAATATATTTCTTTATATAACTTAAGTTGATCAGAAAGGCTTTATGGGCACGAAAAAATTGCTGCTCCCCGCTGAGGATATCCGCAAAATTGGCCAGGGTTTTGCTGACCAGGTATTTTGAACCATCATTCATTTTTACATGAGTATAGCAGTTTTCGGCTTCGAGGTACATAATCGAGCCGATCTTTACAAAGATAAGTCCCTGTGCGGCGCTAAGCGCTATGGTATCGGTTAACTTCTTTTCTTTGAACACGTGAAGTTGACTGACTTGTTCCTTTATGGTGGTATCGCGCTGGGTCCTGAATTTTTCAACCGCTTCCCGAAGCTGCTGGCGGTTCACCGGTTTCAACAAATAATCCAGCGCATTCAGGCGGATCGCCTTCACCGCATATTGATCATACGCGGTTGTAAAAATGACTTTAAAAAAAAATGTATCGAATTGCGCTAGAAATTGTATCCCATTTACTCCAGGCATTTCAATGTCGAGGAATAAAATATCCGGCCGCCATTCGTCCACCAAAGATTTGGCCCTTACGGGATCGGTTGCGCTAAAAACCACCTGTACGTCACTGCAATGTCTTTCAATTTGATGCTGAAGTGTTTTGAGGCAGTGGAGTTCATCGTCGATGATCGCTGCTTTAATTATTTTTTCCATTGGCGGAGTTTTGGTAAACATAGATATTTACCCGCGTACCAACCGGCTCTCCGGTCCCTGAAAACAGGTCTTCTATGTCTATTGATGACTTGGGTTCATTCAGGAGAATGCGCTGTCTCGTTCCAACCGTGGCAAAGGAGCGCTGGTTTGTCACTGTAGCTTTTCTCGCGGCGGCGGCGCGCCCGATGCCGTTGTCTTCAACGACGATCAGTAATCCAGAAGCATATGTTTTTATGGCAATGCGAAGGTGTCCACCTTCCTGTCGACCCCTTATCCCATGCCAGATAGCGTTCTCTACGAAGGGCTGAATGATGAGGGGTGGCACATATACCGTCATCGCATCTATTTCTGTAGCCACCACAATCTCGTAATCGAACGATCCTTCCAGGCGCCGAAACTCCAGCTCAAGGTAAAGGCGCAGTGCATGCAGTTCGTCGGTCAAAGTCACGGTGCGCATCCGTGAATGTTCAAGGATAATACGCATCAGCCAGCTGAAATCATCCAGGTAATCGCTGGCCTCATCCTTTTTATTTTCGATGATATAACTGTTGATCGAGTTAAGGGTATTGAAAATAAAATGCGGATTCATTTGACTGCGCAATGCTGACATTTCCGATTCTATTAGTTCCTGTCGGAGCACGCTTTCTTTTCGGATGGCACGAAGCCGGCTTTTGGTGATCAGGACAACTCCTGCCACCGCCAATGATAAGACCAATCCCAAAAACCACCATTTTTTCCAAAACGGACGGTCAATTTCAAATTGAAGACGCAGGTTGGCAGAAGGCTCATTTTTAACCCGCACTCGGAGTTCGAAGTCGCCTGGGCTAAGGTTGGCAAAATAAAGGTAGGAATGCAAATCTGCCGCTGCCCACGGGTCGCCATTGAGCGAATATTCGATCACTCGACTGCGCGTGTCAAAAGACAGCAGTCCAAACAACAGCCTTAGGTTTGCCGATTGGTAGCCCAACCTATAAGACCCGTCCGGCGACAGCTGGGCATTGCCCGGCAGCAATTCCCGCAGGTAAAGGGAGCCCTTCCATGGCGGGTCGGCGATGCGATGCTCATTCCAGGTAAAATAGCCGGGGCCGACAGGCATAAAAATATTGCCCTCTTTATCGCGGGTCAGATACCCGTCGAAAGGGAATTGATAGCCCGCGTCTTGCCTGTATTGGAGGAACTCACGGGTCCGGAAATTAAATTTGCACAAGCCCTTATCGGTTTCGATCCACAACATCCCCAAATGGTCAACAATCGTCCAAAGACAATTATTTGACAGTAATCCATCAGCCGTCGTTAAACGGGTAAACAAGCCGGATCGATGATCATATTGTATAATGCCGCTTTGCAGGTCGGTCAGCCAGATATGACCTTGCCCGTCTCCAGAAATTGCAACGATCGCAGCGTTTCTGCCTCCTCCAAGCAGCGGGAGGCCATAATGCTTTGTTTGTCGGGCGCCAATGTCATACACAAAAACCCCGTTGAATTCTTCGGCTACCCAAAGACAATGTGTCATACTGTCATAATATAATGCATTGATCTCTTTGGTGCCAGATATGGGAATAGCCCTCTCAAAGACGGTCGTTTTAGTGGCTGGGCTGTATTTCATAATTCCCTGGCTGATCGTCCTGATCCAAACGTCGCCGTCCCGGTCGACTACGATGTTCCGGAAATTGTAGTCATCATGCGAGTTTCGTTTAACGGCCAATGGAATGGCAACTAGCCGGCCGGCCCGGAGACCGTATCTGTAAATATGTTGATCAGTAGTCAGATAAACTGACCCTTTTCCGTCTTCTGCATAGTATTGATAAATGAAAGACAGCGCCTTATGATCAGGTGTCAGTAGCGGAGACAGGGCCCGTCCACCGTTTCGTATCCATGTCGTATAGTTGGCATTGTCCGGAGAATACTTGGTGAAAAATAAGACATCAGGATCGCTGGTGTGATAAACTTTTCCTACGGCCCCACTGCTGCAAAGTTGGATAAATTTGAACCGGCTATCGACAGGCGTCAGCCGGACGAGCCCTTCATTGGTTCCCAGCCAAATGCAACCATTAGACAGGGCTATGCAATTGCCTTTTGCCGGCAATGAGGCATGGACCGGACTATTATTACCGGGATTTGCTGTTATCCGTATAGTGCCAGTGACTTTGGAATTTTTCCGATCCCAAAGGACAAGTGCGGTACCCATCGTGTATAAAAGAGAATCCCGGCAATAAGGCATGACACCGTGCGTCTCGCCGGTCCAATGTTTATCGGGTCTCGCATCGGGGACTGCCCATTTGCCAGTGCACGAATGAAAACAACTTAAGCCGCAGCAAAAAGAACTCATCCAGACAATTCCATCGCTATCCTGGTAATCGAGTTCATAGCCCCAGTAGTCCGTAATAGCAGGATTCGGATAATAGGTAAAACTTCCGGATTGCGTGACTACACTGAAAAGGCCGTAAGTGGTCAGCACCCATAACTCGCCAGGCTGCTTTGGAAGCAATCCCAATACCACGACCCGCAAATGGTTGCCGTTTTCAGGCGCGACTTTGCCGGCAAATGAAGCCCAACCGCTGCTGGCGAATTTTTCCGTCGCTGGGTCGAAGATCAGGAGTTCATTTTTAGCACCTACCCAGATGCGACCCCGCTCGTCAGCGCAAAGCGCGCCGAAGCTGATTCCTCCAATTGGGAGCACCGAGGTGTCCGGAAAATAATTGCGGAAGCTACCTCTTTGGTAAAGACTCAATCCCGCATTGGTACCTATCCACAACCTCTTTTGTTTGTCGAGGTACAGCTTTTGGATATTGTCGTTTGCGATGCTGCTGTCTTTGCCTGGTATGTGCAAATACCGGTCGAATGCATTGCCATCGAATCGGTTAAGGCCTGCAGCAGTAGCCACCCACAGAAACCCCACACTGTCTGCCAGCACTTGTGTAACGGAATTATCGCTCAAGCCATCCTTTTCGCTGTAATAATGAGGCTGAAACTCCTGCGCGAAACAGATTTCGCTAGCCGGCCAAAATAGCGTGATCAGCATGAACCACCTCATAGGAGAGGAAATTACCGTTTTTCGCAGAAAAAACCTTTTTTAAACGTCAATAAGGCTTCTGGCTATTATAATAAAAGCGGACGACATTTTCCGGCCATCCCGGCAGGTGGGAGTGGAAGCCAGCTTTCAACGTGATCATCCGATGATTATGGGTGCCGGCCATGATAACCGCTGGACCGGAGTCTTCCAATTTTTCAAGTGTCATTTTTTCGGGTAATACGAGGGCGGCATGACCAGGAATCCGCTCATTAGGGTTTTTGCAAAGCGCAGCGACGATATACCCTTCGTTGGCCAGTCTTTGGGCGTGTTCATAGACCGGCTCGTCGACAGGCCGCCATCCCGCATCCCGCGCAGCAGCCGTTTCGAGCCATTCGTATTGTGCATTTGCCAACAGGATCTGGCCATGATCCGGCGGCCGTAATATATAAACATTCAACCGCTTGCAAGCAGCGGCAATAAACGCGCTGCAATGCGTATGGTTGCCGGTCACCGCTTCAGGTTTGTCCGCATCGCCTGTTTCCCAATTTACATGCGTCCCGGCAATCCAGCGTCGTTCGACGTCCAGGGAAAAATAAAATTCCTTCAACTGGCGTCCGGCCGGTTCAATGCGTATGTCCTGGTGGCGGGTGATCAAAGACGGCCAGCAAACGAGACCAAGTAACAGTATTTCTTTCATTGTGCTGATTTTAAAGGTTGTTTGGGCGGCAATGGCTGGGGGTTAAGCGACCCTTTCTCGCCAGGAGAAGGTTTTGTGCCTGTTCCCGGTGTAGCCCCTGGCCGATTGACAGGGTTGGTATTGGTTCCGGGCGACACAAGGTTTCGGTTGTTGCTGCCGATCAATTGATCATTCATGACAACCTGTGTCTGCACCTGATCGAGTTGATTGGTATACTTGATTATTCCATGTTCAAATTTTTGCAGGCCGCTGGCAGTCTTCACCGTTGGGCTTACGCTTCCGCCTGGTCCATTGTTGTCAGGGATATAATCCGAGATCGGAAAGCCCAATGCGCCGTTCTCCCAATGCTGACGGGCCCATGCGTCAAAGATAGCGCCGCTGATGATAAAAGTACCCCACTGCGGAGTGCTATAGATCCATCCGTGTGCAAAGCGCTGAAAAGAGCCGTTTTGCCTTAAACCCAACACCATGTTATCCGCCGGCCAGCCCAGCGCGCCCTTTTCTGCGCCCGCAGCAAGATATTTTTTCCTGACCTCGCCCCAATTGGCCGATGTTTTGCGGGCAGCACTCCAAAAGTACAGCATGCTCTGCAGCTGGCTGCCGGGCATGAAATAACCGCCGCGGTCCGCTGCATTGCCTGTCGAAAAGATTGCGACACCTCTGCTGCAGTCGCCTACAAATGCCGTCAAACCAGACGCGTAGAGTTTCATGGCAATGGTCGCATATAATGTAGCGGTATCGAATGGTACACCGGACCGGATATGCAGTTGTACCCAGTTTTGTTCGAACCCGCAATTCGTTCCTGCCGGAATGGCCGGGAAGAGATTACCGGGAAAATATAACCTTGCATAAAGGGCGTCGTTCATGGAGGCCTCCTGCTCCAGGTTGAAATTGCTATTGATGTTATAGCTGCAGTCATGATTATACGTCTGACCGGAGCCGCCATCCTTGACATATTTTGCCAGCATAGCTGACGCGCCGTAGGCGTGGATCTGCCAGGCATGCGTCATTTCATGGATAAAGACCTGCCCCGGAGCGAGATAGGCGTGGTTGATATTGTCCACATAGCTAACCGGGTTATCAAAGGCGTCGCCGAGATTCATGTAAACTTCATTGCCATCCAAGCTTGGGGTCGTGTAAAACCGGTGATGGTCGGGGTTCATAAAATTCAAGATCCAAATTGAACTCTTAGGTGGCAGATCACCATTGAACATCGCACCATTGGCCCAGTCATACTCCCAGGCTTGTATTTTGCGCATGCGGGGCAGATTACCAAAAACAATCAAGTTAACGAGTCCGCCGCCGATTTCATAAAAGATCTGGCCGGTTTGATTGATAAAATAGCCTGATAGTTGGACCACCCCCTGTTCGGCCGTTTGAATGGCAAAATTGGCGAGGCTGCCGATTCCATCAACCGTCTGGTCAAACACGTAGCTAATACCGTTTACGACGGCAGTTACGGCATCGTCGATGTCTTGCACAATTTTGGACGGGTCAAGGTCACCGAGATCGAAACAAGTCGCGCATCCGGGTCTGCTGCCCAGGCGCTGCAATGTAAAATCCACTTCCTGGAGGTTAGTTTGTCCTTCTACAAGCGAAAAAATGCCATAACTAGGTTTTTTTTCCCGGATGCTGCTGCCGCGGCCATTGGAGATGTGCTTGCCTGCATCGCTGGCATAGCGGCGAACTCCCATACCACCATGGCCATCGTTAGGCGATCCCAGAACAGCCAGTCCAGGCACAGTTTGCAGGCTGTTGCAATAAACGATAACCGCGAGGTAGGGGAGTGCCGGTATATTATCCATATGGTAAACCAACGCATTGTTTACCGGCTCAAAAGTAAGCACGGTACTTACCCTTTGCCCCAACAGGATATCTGTGAGCTGGCTGTTTTTAGGGTCTGGCCGGTAGGTTACCTGCCAAAGCTCTACCCGGATGGTGCCGCCACCAAATTGTGCCAAAGGTTGCTGCCATCCCTGCTGCATTTGTTGAAGCAGTTCATTGGTGAAATGGATGGTCCCCTGGATGTTCCTGTTTTGGCCTGGAGCAGGATGATTGAAGGCTCTATCGGGTGCTGTCCGTTGTGCTACTGCTTCTTGCAGGATGGTAAAGCCGGTCAAGCACATGGCAAAAATGCACGGGAATCTTTTCATATTTTGTGCGGTCTATATTATTTCAACTGATAAAAACGGACGGTAGTCCCTTAACGGACGTAAGACTGGGCATTGGGTTCGGACGATCCATTGTTTGGATTTTGCGCTTTGATGCGGATCAGGAGATATCCGTTGCTGCCACTCGTTCCAATCTGCCGTTCAATGGCCACCAGGGCATACAATTGGCGGGATGGCATTTGCGCTCTAACGGCAAAGACTTGTCCATCTAGTTTCTGGCCGACAGAAGCGTAATATCCGCCGTAGTCGGTGGCATTCAATACGGCATTCCCGATCTGGCTGTTGTTTTGGATCTGGTCGAATTGCCCCAGGGTGATTTTGGTAACCGCCACCTCCGTTTCGTTGACATCGCTCCATTGTTTGACAGCTTCTGAGGCATTGTTGCTCATCGCGCTTGCCGAAGCATCATTTCGGGCAAAATCAGGTGTCATCAAATAGTAAGTGTTCTGGCCGTCCGATGGGGCAAAGAACAGCAAATCTACAGAACCCGGACGCTGCAAGGCCTCCCCCATCCCCATCACTGTCCCGGTAAGCGCATCAAGACAATTGCCGTAAAGCGCATTGTGCTGGTTACCCCAGTTTCCGGATCCATCGGCATTGACAGATGCGGGATTGTTAATCGGAAGTGTTTGGGACGGCAAATAGCTTTGCGGCGTAACAGGGTAATTCCCTGGGGCGGTGTTGTTCACGGCTGGATAGGAAACGCTGGGCTGACCACTGTAACCCGTCCCATAACCGCCAGCATTCGTTTTATAAGTGCTGTCCTGCCATCCACCGTGATTGCCGCCGCCAATTTGCTTTGCTGCTGCTTTTGTATCTGTGACCAATTGCCGGCTATCATAATAAATTTGCCTGGCTTTGAGTAGCAGCGGTTGAAAGATGGATATACTATTGACCACCTTGTTGACGGCATTATCGGCTTTTATAAAAACATCGTTTTGGCCGGTTGATTGTCCGCTCACCTGGCACCAACACGCGAACAGCATAATCGAAGGGATAATACATTTCATAATCAAAGCACGCAGATCTTTTGTCATCGCCAATCTGCCGTTAAGCGAAGGGCGATTTTCGTCCAGTCTGAGGCAGCGTCAGGCTATCCATTTGTAGCCGTTTGGGGACGCCTTGGAATCGATTAGTCTGCCGATGTTTTGATGGGCCACTGCTTAGGGCGGCCTGTGCTTTGCCAGGCCAAGTTCATATGGGCGAAAGGGGCAACACGATAGAGACGGCGGCACCTCCGATATCCAAAGGTTCAATGGAAATATTTCCGAAATGATTGTCCACGACCTTTTTGCAGATGGGCAACCCGAAGCTCAGTTCGCGGGAAGTCTTTTCGATCCGGCGTTGAATGGAAAAAAAGGTTTTGGCGTCCCTTTTGTTGAATCCCCGGCCGTTGTCGATAATCGATATGTTTACAAAATCGACGTATTTGTAGTGATCCTTCGTTTTTTTGTAAATGTTCTCTTGGTGCCTGGAACATTCGACGCGAATGGCCAACGGACGGGTTGCGTCGCGGTAGGCGATGCAGTTTGAAAAAACTTCGGAAAATAATAAATTCAACTGGTTGTGATAGCCGCGTATCAGGGGAAGGTTGGCGACGGAAAAACTCAACGCTACCTGCGGCGAGGCGGCCCGGGCAATCGAAAGACCGGTCTGCACACATTTGTTCAGATCGATATCAGCTAATGCTTCCGAATGAACATTCAGACTCAAATATCGTTCAAGATTTTTGGATAGGTGACGCAACTGATAACACTGCCGGCTAATCTTATTGAGCTGGTCGATGGTCCCCTGGTCGAAAACGCCTTTGTTGTCACTAGTTAGTCTATCTGTAAATACAGCGATCTTGCGAATCGGTTCTTGGAGATCATGAGAGATCAATCTGCTGAATTCCACATTGTCCTCATTGATCCGGCCTAACTCTTCCAATTTTCGTGCAAGCAAAATACCCTTGCTTTCCAATTCGGCTTTTGCCGTGACGAGGTCACGGTTTTCCAATAATGCGGCTTCTGCTTCCCGCCGGGCGTTAAGTATTTCCTGTTCATATTTGCTACGCTGCGAGACAACGATGAATATGCAATGGTTGACGGCTGTCCCCCCATTTTGTTTTCGAACTGCGTTGCATACCACGGGCCATTCGCGCTGGTCCGCGCCAACCAGCGTAAGAAAAATCTCGTCAGCATTCCCATGCAGTTTCAACAGTGGGAAAAAGTGTGTCTGATAGAATATCCTGGTGGCGATTTTGAAGATGGATTCAACGCTTTTTTCTATCAATTGGTGGGCCGCGGTATAACCTAAAAGCGTAAAAAGGGTGGTATTGACCTTCAGGATAGCGCCATTGTCAGCAAAGGACAAGTATCCGCAAGGCGCCGTATCCAGGTCGTCCGGGTTCATTCGGTTTTTTTCAGGTATTCTTTGATAACATCGATCGTCTCTTCAGGGCTGCTCATATGCGGGCAATGACCGGTTGCCTTCATCACCTTTAGGCTGCTTAAAGGGATTTTTTTTACGAGGTATTCACCTACTTCAAGGGGTGCAATGAGATCATCCGAGCATTGCATAATCAATGAGGGCACCCGTACATTAAACAAGTCGTCGCGGTTGTCGGCGAAAAAGGTCACTTCGGCAAAACGGCGCGCGATTTTTGGATCAGTAGAACAAAAGCTTGCCGTCAATTCTTCTGCCAATTCGGGCCGATCGGCGTTTTGCATGATGGTGGAGCCGAGGAAATTTGCCCAGCCGACGTAATTTTTGTCCATCGTGTCCAAGAGGTCTGCAATGTCTTTGCGGTCAAAACCGCCGAAATACCCCTCGTCATTGATATATCTTGGGGAGGGCCCGATGAATATAAGGTCGGAGAATAGCTCAGGATGCCGGTTGGCGGCCAACACACCAATCATACTGCTCACGGAATGACCGATAAAGATGATTTTTTTCAGGTTCAGCGCCTTACAAATCTCCAGCACGTCGTCGGCGTAACCATTGAGGGTGCTGTAGCGACTCTCAAGATAGGCAGAACGCTCTGATCCACCTGCGCCGACGTAGTCGAATAGTACAATCCGATAGTCTTTTTCAAATGCCGGCACTAAGTAGCGCCACATATGCTGATCGCAGCCGAATCCATGCGCAAAGAGCATTGTCTGTGTGCCCTCGCCAATCACGTTGACATTATTTCTTTTTATCACATGATCCAGCAATGTTTTTTCGGTTACAGGCATCTATCCAGCAATTTAGAGGGTTCTAAAACACGTACCAATATCATGAGCTTCTAAGACGATTTCGCGGCTAAGACGGAGATTACCATTAAAGTTTCACAAGATCTTCTGTTTGATCAAATGCGTGACAGTTGGGATAAGAAGATGATCTGGTAGCCGAAAGTAAGAATATGCGTCGGAGATTACGCACATATGTATAGCTTGTTTATTGAAATATTTTTAATATACTAAAAATCAGTCAGTTACGGCTCAGCTAATTACCCGTCAACGCTGAAAAATGGGCGCGGATAGTTTTCTGCTGCAGTCGGCAATGACATAAATAGCCGTGCTATCGTCAGCTCCAACCGCGAGTCCGATTTGTTATTCAGCGCTTCCTGAATTCCTGCAAACGGCAATCATCAAGATCGAACCGTCCTATGTTTTTCTTGACAAGAAAAAGGATTAAACTTGAAATGCCCTCCCGAGCTACCCATTTTTGTCTATACTCAAGCATAACTAGCGGCCGAACATTTTTATGACTATTTACGATTTCGAAATCAAGTATGCCACGATTTGGTTAGATTCAGAAGGCTGTCAGACTCTATTTTATCCCAGTATCAACGGAAGAAATACGGGAACATCGGAAACCACTTCATCTGGCCGCTGTCGTAGCCGACCAACCCACAAAAAAGTTCGGCGTACGCAAAGTCCTCGGCGCCGGCTTGCTCAGCCTCCGGGGGTCTCCTTTCAAAAGAATTTCTGAAACTGACGGCTATTTCTATTTTCATCGGGATACCCCTGGCCTACTATGGAATCAACAAACGGATTCAAGGGTATCTCTATCACGCTCCGCTGTCTTGGTGGATCTTCGCCGCAGCGGGCGCCGGCCTTATCGCGATCACTCTGCTGACGGTAAGCTATCAATCTGTGAAGGCAGCGCTCATGAGCCCGGTAAAAAGTCTTCACACCGAATAAATTCTTTTGAATTTATGAGATCAAGCCTTGACTTGTATTTCCTATTTGTTGCTTCAAATAATTGCTATGACAATTTATTTGTGCTCTATCTATTAATGCTCTATCTATAAAAGAGCGTCGGTTCCCGAAGCTGCACTAATCAAAGAAAATTCTAGCCTTACCCTACTGAAGACATACCTTTTTTAGGACAGCGGTTATCTATTTTTTTTTCCATCATGCTCTTTTGCTTTTCGGGCTTTTAACATAGGCCAAAGGAGACATTCCTCCCAACGCCGAGTGAGGGTGATTTTGGTTATAATCATCCATCCATTCGTCGGCCAGCATTCGTAGCTCTTCCAGACTTTCAAACAGGTATGCATCCAATACATCTTCCCGGAAAAGGCGGTTGAGACGTTCAATGAAGGCATTTTGTACGGGCTTGCCTGGCTGAATGTAAAGAATACGAATGCCCTGCTTTTCACACCACTCAGCGAAAACCCGAGAGCAATATTCCGGACCGTTGTCCACCCGAATCACCTGGGGTTTTCCCCGTCGTTCGATGATCTGGTCCATAATGTCGGTTACCCGATCAGCCGGCATGGAAAAGTCAGCTTCCACAGCCAAGACCTCCCGATTAAAGTCATCCATCACATTCAATATCCTGACCTTTCTGCCATATACTAGCGCATCGCTCATGAAATCAGCGCTCCAGCAATGGTTCAATCCCTCCGGGACTTTTAATGGCTCCTTAACACGTGTAGGAACACGGCGCTTATGCCGACGTCGGATATGGAGTTTCATCAACCGATATACCCGCCTGACGCGCTTGTGGTTCCACAGATAGCCTTCATTTCTTATCCTTCCAAAATATTCGTCAAATCCCCGGGTGGGAAGATCTTTAACCATGGCTTCCAGTTTGCTAATAACTTCGGTATCGTTCTTTTGATGCTTGTAATAAAACATTGATCGAGCCAAATCCACCACTTTGCACGCCCTGCCGATGCTAACCTTATATTCCAGGATCAAATGCTCGACTCGTTCCTTTTTCTCGCAGGGCTTTAGACTTTTTTTGTGAGGACGTCTTTTAGCATCGTGTGATCCAGGCTTAGATCAGCATACATCTTCTTTAAGCGGGCATTTTCTGTTTCCAGCTCCTTTAATCGCTTCAACTCGTGCGATTCCATGCCACTATACTTCTTCCGCCAATTATAGAATGTAGCCTTCGAAATACCCTTTTCCCGGCAAATCTCGGTCACGTCCCGACCGGCTTCGTATTCCTTAATCAGGTTGACAATCTGTGTCTCGGTAAATGTGCTCTTTTTCATTTTTGGTAACTTAAAATTAACGATTCTGTTTACTTTTAAGCTGCCCTATTTTTGGGTATGGCTACACTTTTTGTCCCTTGACAATTAAGGCGTGCCTGGATATTTTTATATTAAAATGATAAAACTGCATTCGACCCAAGTAAAAGAGCGGTACTACGCTATCATTGAAGAAGACGGTTTTGTTATCGGCGAGGTATACAGCTGTCCCCGGGGGTTCACCGCGTTTTCCCTAATTTCAGGGGAAAGTTTTGATTTGCTGGTGGCAAGAGATGCTACAATTGATGGCACAGTTGCCGCTTTTCTTCATTGGAGACGAAGGACTAAAAATAATCCCGACGGCTGATGATCCTACGTTATCCGATCCATGGGTCGTGCTTTTTAGAAAACTTATAACCACATAGCACCCTAGGAATTATTACCTGCAAAAAGAAGTCGCAATATGAAAACGGAAAAAGGGCCGGCTTGTGCACCGAACCCTCCTCCGTCATAGCTCGTACAATGAAAACACTAATCAGGCATTCCGCCTACCTAACCTTATCCTAACGCATGTTAAAGATAAGGCTTGTACTTGGAAGGCAATGAGCTGAAGCGATGAAGGATTTGGAGGAGGAGAATGCCAGTCTTAAACGGATCGTGGCCAACCTTACCCTGGAGATCGATGCCGTCAAGTATGTGCTGGAAAAAAAGTACGGCGGCCTGACTTCATGTTTATGTAATCCGGCAGACTTTGAGGACGCCTTCTTAGAGAGCACTCGGGCGTAACGAATTGATTGCCGAATAGACAGTGCTCGAAACTCCAACCGCCCAAGAACTATGACCGTTTCGATAATCATGGCGGGACGGTCCTCATCTAGGATCCAAAGAACGCCCAGTTCAACGGTATGGCAAAAGGGTCGATCTTTAAAGATCGTCCGGCAGCAATTGTGACGCCTCTCACCCTTGGCAAATGAGGTGTCGAACTGGGTGGAAAATTCGTAAAACTGACCACACACTTGCGTTTAGGAAATGCAACCAACGGACGCGGGCACGGCGATTGATATTAAAACAGCAAAAGATTTCATATGGCAAAATACTCGAAAGGCGCCGGCGAGAAAGTCGAACGCGCCATGAAAGAAAAAAAACAGGGAACGCTTAAGAGCGGCCGCAGTGGCAAGAAAGTCACCAGTAGAAAACAAGCAATCGCTATCGGCCTATCCGAAGCAAGAAAAACAGGGGCAAAGTTACCGAAGAAAGCAGCTCCAAAAAAGGCGACGAAGAAAAAAGCAGCTCCTAAGAAAACGGCAAAAAGGAAATCTGCCGCCAAAAAATCAGCTAAGAAAAGGTAGGCTGTAAGGACCGATGATTGCTGCAGGGACAACAAGTTTTCGCTGGCCATGAGCAGAAGGCCCATTTTTTGCAACTCACTTTCTAAATATCCTTTAAAAACGACTATAGTAATCTTTCATAAATTCATCTGTATGTCAAACAACAAAGTAACTCGGCGGGCCATCCTTCATGGCATCGGCACCGGACTTGCCGTTATCGCTTCCGGCCGCACCTTGGGAACACCTATAGCAGGTAGCAGGAGTTCCTCACCTGTGATCGCAAAACCGGGAACAGCCGCCCCGCTCGTTGATCCCACTACAAAATATCCCAAGCCGCCTTTTCAGGGTCAATCACAGCAATGGCCTGGACTGTGCAGTAAGATGAGTCCTATCCCCGATCATGGTGAAAAATCCTATCGCGGCTCCGGCAGGCTCCAAGGTAGAAAAGCGCTCATTACCGGTGGAGACTCCGGCATGGGTCGCGCTGCCGCCATTGCTTATGCCCGCGAAGGCGCCGATGTCGCCATCAATTACTATCCAACCGAAGAACCAGACGCCAAAGAGGTGATCGAACTTATCAAAGCAGCTGGTCGCAAAGCGATTGCCATCCCAGGGGATCTACGCGATCCTGAATTTTGCCGAAAATTAGTCGATCAAGCAGTGCAGGGCTTGGGTGGACTCGACATTCTTGTTAGTAATGCTGGCCGTCAGCAGGCCCACGCCTCTATTTTGGACATCTCAGACGATCAATTCGATTGGACGATGAAGACAAACATCTACGCGCCGTTTTGGATTATCAAAGCAGCATTACCCCATATGCAACCCGGATCAGCGATCATCGGCACTACGTCAGAGCAAGCGTACGATCCAAGCCCCGATCTTTATGACTATGCTCAAACAAAAGCAGCGACGATGAACTATATTAAATCGCTGGCTAAGCAGCTCGGTCCAAAAGGCATCCGCGTGAATGGCGTTGCGCCCGGTCCGATATGGACGGCCCTGCAGGTCAGCGGCGGTGCCACACATGAAAAGCTAATGCTATTCGGTGGGCAAACGCCTTTAGGCCGTCCCGGACAGCCTGCAGAGTTGGCTTCCATCTACGTTCAGCTTGCAGCCGAAGACGCGAGCTATGCAAATGGTCAGGTTTATGGCTCATCCGGAGGCGCCGGCCAACCATAATTTTTTTGCAGCGGCGGCGATGAATGCAATATTTCCGGGTTGATCGGAATGCTACAGCTGCGGTTGTTACGCCTATATCCAGTCCCGCTGCCGCTCCTGACAATGTACTTTAGCATGCAGTCGCGGTAGGGGGTAAAGGCAAACCACAACAAGTATAAAAGCAATTATTGGGGCTTCTTGCGTTTTGGTGCTGAAAAGTATATCATTTGAAAATGGCATAATGCAAAATTTGCCGTCGCTTAAAATAATCCGCCATTACACGGAGAAGGGGCTGGCTTGCGCATCGAATCCCATCCGGCATAGTTCGTACAATGAAAACGCTAATCAGGCATTCCGCCTACTTAACCTTACCCTAAAGCAGGATAGAGATAAGGGCTGCACTGGCAATTCCGAATTGACAACGGTCAATTAATTCGACATCCCTCGCATTCGGCTAAGCGTCGACGGAGACATGTCCAGGTAGGTCGCGAGCACATTCAATGGAACGCGAAGAAAGATCTCGGGCTGGTCTTTTGATATCCGCCGAAAACGCTCCTTTCTTTTTGAAAACCGAATTCTTCGAGTCAGCCGGTGAAAGATGCGCAGATACTTGGTGGTCATTACCCGGCCGACAAAATTGAATTCAAGAAAATGGCAGTAGGCATAATCGAGGTCTTTCTCAGCGATCCAATAGACCTCGCAATCCTCCAGCGCCTGGATATAGTCATTGCTTGGTTTCTGGTCGTAATAGCTGTCGATGGACACCACAGTGTCCCCTTCCCAAAAGAACCAATCGGTAAGCTCCCGGTCGTTCATCATGTAATAACAACGGATTAGCCCCTTTTTTATGAAATAAAGGCGATCGTTGACTCGTCCCGGCTTTAACAAGTATTCCCTGTTCTTTACTTTCTGAAATTTTACCACTGTACGCAAAAAATCGAGGCATTCCGGCGAAAGCGGATAGATGGAGGTGAGCAATTGAAGGATATCTTCCATATTGATAAGGTTTAAAGACTTCGAATATATACTGTTAGCAGCAAAAAAAGCCCCACTTTTACCGTTCCGCTGCGATTTTGATGCAGCCTGCAGTTTAAGTGCAGCGAATAAAAATTTCTTGACGGTTGTCAATTGCTCATATCGGCCATATATCCGAAATTCATCAAACCAACATTAAACCTTACAAAATGTGCCGAAAAAATCCCTTTGTTTTATTCATCTCAGTAACTTTATTGTTTTGCGGTTGTATCAAAAATTCCTCCGATCCGAGCCAGTCGGCTTCAACTCAACTTGTCCGGGACGCGCAGACCTTTTTCACGACGAAAGTGCTGCCAAATGCAATCGCGAATCCCAAAAATTATAGGGCAAACCTAACCAGGTCCCTTGACTGGAAATCAGCAACCACACAGCATTTAGACGAGGGAGACTTTGTAACTGTCCCAATAATGTATGATAAAGGCATTTACGCCAATATTAGTTTACACCCGGAGTTGGCCTATTCGCTCAGCGATCTCACATCACTTTTGATCATTCGGGACGCCAATCGTCAGTTTCATGTGCTAGTCACGACCTATTTACCGGACAGCGCTTATACCACATCAGGCACCTATTTGCTGGAGGATTGGCTGGGCAATTCCCTAACCAGACCTATTCACATCGGATCAACCGCCGAAGTTGTCCAGAAAGTCGAGCCTGATGTCGTTCAAAATATTCAGGTTTGCAATGAAATTGACGGATATAACTATTCACCAGACGACCCGACTGGCGGTGTAGCATGGTCCGAAACTTCATGCACCACCTATAACTTGCCAGCACAAACCATGGGTGCGCTACCGCCCATCGCAGCGCTACCCCGACCAAGCAGCGCAAGGATACTGCCTGCCGAAATCGTCATTGCACCACCTAGTACTCCAATTGCTAATGTTGCGGATTATTTCAAATGCTTTACCAATGGTTCGTCGCCCGATCATACCTATTCCGTACAGATATGCGTCGATCAACCCGAACCTGGCACTCGCGAACCGTGGGGTCTAACGCCTGGTGGTCTTCAAGGATCAACCAGCGCAAGTAATATGGTCAACTCAGGTCATACTTTCCTCGTTCTCACAGAAAATGACCAAGGTAATATCACAACACGAAACGTGGGCTTTTACCCTTCTAGTTCTGTAGTCCCAACCACAACGGGCTCCTATAGCCAAGGTATTCTTAACAACGACCAAGCTCATACGTATAATATTAGCCTAACGGTCAACGTAACCGGTACGGATTTTTTTAATATATTAAATTACGTGGAGTTAGGAAACAATCAGGGGTTTTATTACAATCTCTTCTCAAACAACTGTTCTACTTTTGTAATAAATGCATTAAAGACGGGCGACATCGATTTACCATCAACGCAAGGTGTCTGGACCGGGGGGTCTGGCGATGATCCAGGTGATTTGGGAGAAGATATCCGTCAGATGAATTTGGCTGCTAATATGATGCGAAACACAACAGCGTTTGATCACCCTAATGTCGGCAATTGCAACTAAATAAAGATAACATGAAGCACACTGCACTTTTCTTCTTTATAGCACTTCTGAATATGCAATTGATAAATATGAATGAAGGCAGCAAGCAAAAAACACGGCCGCAAACAAACTGGGATTCGACAATGAAATGGAAAATCTATAAAATCGCCAGTTTTAAGGCTATTTTCCGAATTCCACCGGATAGCCTGTCATACTTTCAAGAAAGATCGCTCAATGACGACTCAATTCATCATTACTTATCCGGAGCAAAAAAGATATCTAACAATCAGACTTGGATGGGTTGTTTTCTACTTTCTTATGAATTCGCTGACCATACAATCAGAAAGGCTGTTATTAGCCAATACGGAAGTTTTTTTTATGCACAATCAGAACAGTGCTTTTATCACATTGAAAACAATGAAGGAAAGCAATGGCTAGATTATCTCTCAGCAGCATATATATCAATGCCGCAAAAAAATAACTAGCCGTAAAGCATAATGAAGACGAACTACATTTTTTGGTCATTAATCTTGCTGACCCTTATCATTTATATGCCTAACCTTCTTTACCACCCAAACTCGAAACTACGCGGGGGTACCGATTTGTTTGCCCTATACGTTTTATTATGGATAATTCTCAGTATTGCAGCGCCGTCCGTTTTACTCCTGAAAAGAATCCTCGATATACCCGGTAGTCTTGGATTTCTCTCTACCTTTCTAGCATTGGCAAGCCTTTATGCTGGACTTTTTGGATTGCATTTGCTCTTCAGCAAAGAGTTTACAAAACATTTGATCCTTTCTACAGGTTTATTTTCCCTAGACTTGGTTTGGGGCATTCTATTATTTTTATCTCTTTGCTTAAAAAAAAGTCAATCAGTTCACCACCACACAAATAAATAAGAGTGCCTGCCGACGCCGTTATAACCACTGAACCTAAAATCATTCCAGACTTCCAACTAAGCACAGGCCATTATACCCCCTATAGAAATAACGCTACAGATCCTTCTCCCTACACCGCTAGGGCTAACTACGTATTTGTTTAGTCGATCAGCTAGCCGTCATTAGCCGCCAAAAGTCATAATTCAGGAAATCGAAGAAGTCATCCGGAAGTACTACGGTAAGGCGGCAATAGTATAATACTCCCCTAAATTCGGACCATCGGGTTAGTTAAATAGAAATGTGTAATTTTAACCAACTCGAGATGAAAAAGCAAACACGCCGTAAATTTTCCGCTGACTTCAAAGCCAAAGTGGCATTGGAAGCTATCAAAAACCAGCAGACGCTGGCTGATCTCGCTCTTAAGTTTGATGTAAACCCGGTAATGATCTCCAAATGGAAATCTGAATTCCTGGAGCACATGTCAGCCGCCTTTGAATAAAAGGGTGCCACTGAGCCAGAATCTATTGACACCCAAGAGCTATATGCTCAAATTGGGCAACTGAAGGTGGAGAACGAATTTTTAAAAAAAAGTTTTAAGAAACTTGGGGGATAGCCGAAAGGGTAGGCTTGGTAAAGGCCGGGGTAAGAAAGCTATCTTTCCGGCGGCAATGCGAGCTGCTCAGTGTCAACAGAAGCCGGATGTATTACAAACCTGTTGGCGAGAAGTCAGAGAATATCAAGATGATGGAGATCATGGATAAACACCTGACGGACCATCCCACAGAGGGTGTCAAGTCATTGGTGCTGTTTTTCATCGCCAGGAGCTACCCTGTGGGGCCAAAACGTATCCGAAGGCTGTTGAAGATTATGGGTCGCGAGACGCTATACCGGCGTAAGGTAAGCATTCGTCCAACCACGTCTTTCCCTTTGGTGCTGCATGATATAGTTTTGGGCTATAAAACTTTATAATCATGGAATCATCTAAACAGGAAAGAATGTTTTCCCTTGTAGCGTCGAGAGACCGGAGCAAAGTGTATCGAGCTTCTGCCAGGACCAAGGTATTAAGGAAGCCAGCTTTTACTACTGGCAGAAAAAGTATCGGGAGATAAACCCGGACGAGGAGCCTGCGGGCTTTGCAGCTGTTGAATTAACAGGACCGGCGATTAATGCCGTGGCAACCGTTCAACTTGCCGGCGGAGCATTGATTATCTTGTTTCATCCTGAAGCGTTTTCCTATATCCAGCCATTGCTGTAAGCCATGTTAGCGCTCCATGACAACCGACGGTATTTTCTGTACCGGATGGCTACGGATATGAGAAAGTCCTTCGACGGACTCGGTGGGCTGGTCAAACAGGAGATGAAACAGCATGTGCTGACTGGGGATGTGTTCATTTTTATCAACAGGCGCCGCAACCAGGCGAAGCTGATCTGCTGGGATAGGGATGGCCTGGCTGTTTACCATAAGCGGTTGGAGAAGGGCACGTTTGAGCTGCCGACTTCGGGAACAGATGCTGTCGTTACGCTGACAGCACTTCAGCTGAGACTGATTTTGGAAGGCATCCAGCTGCAATCCATCAAACACCGGCCCCGGTACCGGCTGACGGGCCCCCGACTGCTCAGCTTAATCTGGCTGAACTCATGGCCAAAGCAGTCACGCCACCGGTCATAACCCAGGAAGTGAAGGTAATTAAAAAACAGACGACCGAAGTAAAATTAAAAAACAGACGCCGACCGGCCGTCACGCCCTGCCGACCCATTTGCCTAAAGTAGATATCATACTGGAACCGATCGAAGATACTTCGGGACTTGAAAAGATAGGCGAAGAGATCACCGAGCAATTGGATTATACACCCGGCAAATTACTGGTACGTCGTTATATCCGTCCCAAGTATGCCAGGGTGGTAACTGATGGAACGGGCTATACGGAGGTGATCATTGCCCAATTGCCTGACTTCCCTATCGAGAAGGGAATACCAGCGCCCGGTCTGCTGGCGCAGATCCTGGTGGACAAACATGTGGATCATCTGCCGATCTATCGGCAGATCAAACGCTACCAGCGGGATGGCGTTAAACTATCGGCCAGTACTATTAGTGGGTGGCTGGATGCCACGGCTGATCTGCTGCAACCGTTAGGAAAAGAACTGATTAAAGTGGTCTTAGCCGGAGACTATGTACAGGCAGACGAGACACCGTTGTCCGTTCTCAATGGAGAGACTAAAGGAGCTGCCCATACCGGCCACCTATGGGCATATCATAGCCCGCCGGATCAACTGATCTTTTACGACTTCCAGCCGGGACGCGGAAAGGAAGGACCGATCCATTTGCTGAAGGACTATATCGGGTATCTCCAAACCGATGGATATAGCGTATATGAACATGCCTCTATCGGAGGTAGAAAAGAAATTACATTAATGCACTGTATGGCGCATGCCCGGCGGTATTTTGAAAAGGCGCTGGATAACGATAAGCAAAGGGCAGAATACTTTCTAACAGCACTGCAATTGCTGTATGCGATTGAACGTAGAGGCAAAGAAGGAAATATGCCCGCTGCTCAAATCCTGGAACTACGCCGACTGGAAGCCTTGCCGATATTGGAGCGGCTTAAAAACGTCGCACCAATGCGACCCATTAACTATAAAGGCTCCCTGGCACGAATTTCGCGGCGCAATATCTCCCAAAATTTTTCTACCCGGACCGTCCATGAGTTTTGGGACGCGACATTTATTCTCTGATTTACTTTTTCGGGGGTATTTTCCTTTATGGCAGATCTTATAGCGTGCAGAAAGCCCTCATGTGTGTCTTCAATATAGGCGACATGATCGAATGACTTGATATCGTTGGAGAAATTGATGGCAATGACCGGCAATCCCGCGGCAAGGTATTCATTTATCTTCAGGGGATAAATGCTTTGCGTAAGTTTCGTCTTGAGAAACGGTAAAATCGTACAAGCGAAATACTGATGATAATTGGGGATATCTATGATTTGCTTCGGCCCGACAAACACGACATTTCTCATTTTAGTCAACCCCACTTTTATATGTTCGTCGGTTTGAATGGGACCTACCAGGACCATTGTTTTATCCTGGTTCTCCAACGCTATTTTTCTCAGCAATTCAAAATCAGTTCGAAAATCGATGCTGCCGGTAAAGCCTATGATCGGAGTATCAATATACAGGATCTCCGTCGGTTTTGGGAGCTTTTCGATCACTACTTTATTGAACAAGCCGGTGTCTGCGCCGTTAGGGAGAAAATGAACGTTAGGAGAAAACCCGGACGCGAACCGGGTAAGTTCGGATGACGTGCAAAGAGTAAGATCGTAATTTCGCATACAAATTTCTTCCTTCTGGGCGCCATGCTTTTTAAAATACGGAACTTCCGCGAATTTGTCCATGCAATAATAAACAGACTGTATGGGAGTGATACCTTTAGGGATTTTAGTAAGGAACAAAGGATCGAAAAAGTTTATAAAATAATAGTCCTTAACGCCATAATCCCGGAGGATGTTCTTGATCGCTTTTGTAACGATCCAATCGTTTATTTTTGATAGCGCTTTATACAAGAATCCCTTCGGCAAAAAATTGATTGGCAAGGTGAGGAGAGAAGTGACTATCGTTAGGTTGGCAGGAAATGATGCTGGATGTGAATAAGGTTTTTTGCCAAACAACAGCGCGGCTTTCCGCCATTGGATCTGTTTGTTTAAAGCACCAGTAAAATAATCTTTCCACGAATAAGGATGATCAATATAGAAGACCCGGTTTTTTTTTGCGAATTCTTTGGCCAGGCATAATCCTGCCGAGGAAATATGCGCATCAGACCGCGAAAGCGATAAACAGATGATATCTACGTTGTTCTTTCCGGATAGGTCAGTTGCAAAATAAGTGTGTCCCACTGTCAATTAAAGATTTTTTATATACTCCACTGAAAAGAATCCTTCCCGACAGCGTGATCTGCTGCTGTCGAAAGCAAGAAATACTATTTGTCTTCAGGTGGTTATTTATCAGAAAGGATATAACACAACTCCCTATTGGTTAAATTTTTTCGGTGGGTCTGACGTAGATCGGCTGTCGGATAAAATTTAGGGTGATACACAATGGCAAATGGGGGTTGCCCTAATATACAAAATAATTATATGGAGGTGTACAATTTTATTCTCCGTTTATCAAGACTAAGGGAAAAAGTAGCCCGGAAATAAGTGTTCCTGAGGTGTCAGCCATTGCAGTCGCTCGTATTCCCGAACACTAGATAGACGCGCAGTTGCTGCCTGGCTCCGGTGTAAAAGTGTGGCCGGGGCATTCAGCAGGGAAGCCATCCCTTCATTCATCTGGATATATAAACGCTAGTAGGAAAATCCCAAGTAATACAAAGGCGCCTTCCGGCACATTGCCAAAACCATATTTCATCTGCCGCAGCTCTACAAGGAACCCGGTTCAAAGGAGAGGATCGAACGACGGAGCACTTGCCGGATGTGCAGGCCATCCAGGGCATTTTCAATGAAATACACATTCTTCTACAAACATGATCAGGATTGATCACTAAAAAAAGCAGCCCCGCCGAAGCGGGGCCACGTTATCACTATCCGTTAAGGATTATTTACCTTTTACACATTGCCCATGCTGACAACACGCCGCGCATTTTGCGCCCGTGCAGCTTTTCGGACATTGTGTACAAACCTGCTTTTTTGCGGCAGTAGGCTTACCGCCCGCATACACTGCCGCGCCAGCCAGCACAAAGGCTGTGGCAGTCAAAAGAATTGCCTTCCTCATATAAAAAGATTATCGAGTTAAAAATTGAAATGCAAAATAGGGACAGTCAAATGCACTTACGCCGCATTCGGCGGTTTCCAGACGTCGGCGTAATAGCCATACAGGTAGATGATAGGAAGTTCTCCGTAATTTGGAACAGCAGCTAATGCCGGCTGCCCTTCGGAGCTAATGACAGGTAAGATCATGGTATAACACAGGGGACAGCTCACGCAACAATCTGCACAGCCTTTTTCGCCTTTCCCGTCTTTTGGGCATTGATGCCCCACCGCCTTGTCGGTTTTGTCGCAGCAGTCGACGGTCGTTTGACAGGGTGCCTGCATCATCCGCGGCACCGCGGTCCAGCCAGCCAGGTAGGCCAGCAGGCACACCATCATTATCATCGCTTTGCCCTTCACATCACTAAGGTACGAAACAGGTTTCACATTATCTACCACCAGATAAAGGTCATATGGGAATTGCTCAATCGGCAAACGGGGATTTCAATTGCTATATTTAACGGCGCCGGGAGCTGCACATGGTCTCGGCCGATCTCGTTGGAACCTGGGCATTTCAGGGCGAGATCTCGCTTTTGTCTAAGGAAAGAAGGTGAGCAAGCAGATATGATGGGCACTTTTTTACCGTTGAGATGATTGCAGGCAAACTGCAGATGCCCGTTGCGGGCGGAATGATGAAAGAGGAGAATTATCAAAGTATGCAGTTTGAAGGCGGCGACAATCCAAGGTCGAAGTTTGCGACGATCTGTATCGATAACCATATAGGCAGTGATATAGAAATGCAGATCGGCTCCTGCAACGCAAACGCAAGCGTCTTTGCTTAGGAGTGTAACGAAGAACCAACCCCGGCCGTACGAACGAAAACAGGCGACCCCTCAGGATAGCAGATAAAGACCATATATTAAAGAGTTTTTCGAGAAGGAGCAACACGTTTGTAAAGGTCGGCAGTTGGATTATACTTGGGGGAGCGAATGCTGACTAGGCACGAAATCAAGCACTTATGAAGGGCCGCGAAACCGCGGCCATTTTTATTTAAAAAAAATTTGCGAAACCGAACGGCTGCGCGTATATTTGCAACCGAACGGCTTCTTATTGATCAAATTATGAGACGAGACATTTTTCAAGCCATTGCTGACCCCACCAGACGAGCGATCCTTGTTCTGATCGCTGTACAGGCCATGACGCCCAACGCCATTGCCGAGCACTTCGACATCACCCGGCAGTCGATTTCCAAACATTTGCGCATTTTGTCCGAATGCGATCTCCTCGCGCAAAAGCAGGAGGGCAGGGAGATTTATTATGAACTAAAAATCGAAAAAATGGACGAAATCGATGTCTGGCTAGCCCAGTTCCGGAAAATAGTAGAAGAAAGATTCCAACAACTCGATCAAGTATTACTCAACATAAAAAATAAGAAAAAATGAGCCTATTATTCGACTTCACCACAGACAAAGCCACGAAGACCATTCACATTATCCGTGAGTTCGCCGCCGACCTCGATCTCGTCTGGGACGCCTTCACGAAACCGGAGATCCTGGTTCAGTGGCTTGCTCCCAAACCTTTTAAGGCTTACATAAAAGAGATGGACTTCCAGGAAGGAGGGCGTTGCTTAACGGCTATGATCTCGCCCGAGAACGCCTACCATTGGTCCCTGGCCGAATATCTTAAGATCGAACCCAAGTTCAATTTTTCATCGAAGAATACCTTTTGCGATGAGAATGGCAATAATATTGGCAAGGCCTCTTCTATCACAACAAACTCCTTTAAGGCGGGTCAGGAAAAGACCACCGTTTACGTCGAAAAGAAGTTCGATGACCTTGCAGTGCTTGAAATGATGGCGACAAGTGGCTTCAAGGAAGGAACCGCCGCAGGAATGAACAACCTGGACGAATTGCTGCGCACGCTCGTCCTCGCCAAATGACACAAGAGCAAGAGACCGTCGACCGTTTTGTCGGCGGTCCCGATTGGCGGCGCCTTTGCGCATTCGAGCATTCCGCCTACACCAAAACCAAACCTTCCTTTAAGGCCTTCTGGTAAACCTCGTCGTTGAATGTATAAAAAGCCGGCGCACGGTGTGCTCCAATATGTTTCTTCTCTTCAAGTTTCGAGATCAATCCGAGTGCAAGAACTTTATTCGGAAAATTGGTGGGATTTAGCTTCTTCCCGGACAGTACTTCATAAAGCGTCTTGATCTCCTTTAAAGTAAACTTCGGTTGCAGAAGGCTCTTGCTGATCGGAAAATGGTAAAGGTCGATCCGCATGGCCAACCAGGCGTCGCTGACCATCTCCCTGTGACCATTAGCCAGGTCCGGCAGCTCATTCACCGGGAACCAAGCACATTCGCTCGAGAACAGGTCAGTGTTGGGTACCGCGCTCAAAATGTCCGTTACCGCATAAAACCCAACGGAGACAGTTTCCCCCGTTAGCCAACTGTCCGGACTAAGCATGAACCCCGTTATCTTAAGGAACTCTTCCGCATCGAAAACACCACGTAGGTTATTGCGCCCCGGATCGCCAAAAGTCTTGAATTGTTTCAGGAACACGTTATAGATTCCCGTATTCGTTGCCGTTACCCTGGCGGCGGCCTCAACCAGATTTTCGGCCTTTTTGACAAAGCCGCCGGGCAAACACCATTGGGATATGATCCTGTCTTTGACCAAAAGCAATTTTAAACCACCCTCCTGGTAACCAAATATGGCGCAATCAACCGTTAGGTTTGGGCGAAAATCTAAATGTCCCCGCCGTAAAAATTGCTGTATTTCCTCCATTTTTTCCAAAAAACCGGTAGAAAATTTATTTATTAAATTTTAATAAATATACAAAACAAATAGATACGCTTATTTATTAATTTATAACAAATAACTCGTTAACCCTTGCTGTCTAATACCTTAATGCTCCGCCGCCCATCCTCCGGCCGCAATGGCGTTTTCCATTGTCACATGTTTATTCTTTATTCATTCGTACGATCCTCGGAAAAAACCTACCCCTGACAGTCACAAGCTCGTCCTGGGCGTCCATCACCCTTTCGATGTCTTTATAAGCAAGTGGATTCTCTTCCACGCTTCCCCCTATCAGGGTCACACCGGCATCCGACAGCATTTTCCTGAGACCCGAAACCGTCATGCGCTCCTTCGCCCTTTTCCTGCTCATGGCCCTGCCGGCACCATGCGACGCCGAATGGAGTGTACGATCTCCACCCCTGCCTTCTACCAGGTAGGCCGGCGTTGTCATGCTGCCGGGAATGATCCCCAATTCTCCCGCATGAGCAGGGGTAGCGCCCTTTCGATGTACGACCACTCCCCTGCCATCTGCCAACTGCTCCTTCCATGCGAAATTGTGGTGGTTCTCCACGATCGCCAATGCTTCCAGTCCAATCGCTTTTAATAAATTGGCGTGTATCCGGTCATGACACGCTTTTGCATAGTCCCCTGCGAGGTTCATGCTGAGCCAGTATTCCTGTCCGGCTTCGCTGTCGAGGTCCAGCCAGGCAAGTTGCTGCACCTCAGTTGGCAATTTGCAGGTATCCATGGCGATCCGGGTATAGTGTTCAGCAATAGTAGCCCCCAGTCCGCGGCTTCCCGAATGCGTAAGCAATGCCAGGTATTTTCCGGGCGGGAGGTTTAACGGATTTTCGTCAAACAATTCTATTTCTCCGAATTCCACAAAATGATTGCCGCTTCCGGAAGAACCTAATTGACGTGCCGCCTTCCCTTTCAGTTTCCTCAACAACTCGGTCGACTGAAAGGCCGGATGGTCCAGTACGGCATGTTCCTGCGGAAGACCCAGTCCTCCCTCCATCCCAAAATGCGTGTATTCCTTTAGTGCCACTTTTAACTGGTGCGAATAGCGCAATAGAAAACTGTCGCTCTCATTCAGGATGGATAACGCCATCCTACAGCCAATATCCACTCCCACACCAAAAGGGATCACCGCACCGGAAACGGCCAATACACTTCCGATCGGCAGCCCATAGCCGGTATGCGCGTCGGGCATCAATGCGCCTTGAACCGTGATGGGGAGCGACATGGCTCCTTCCATTTGCCGCTTGGCGATTTCCTCGATCTCCTTTCCCCCGACGATGGCGAGCGGACCAGGTTCGGATAATAAAGCGTAGACCTTGAACGGCTTTTCCACGGCTGCATCCAGAAAGGTCGCCGCAATCTTCCCCCTTATTTCGTCGGCAACGAACGTTTCAGGGGATGCCTTGATCTCCACTAGCATGGCGATCAGCTCCTCTTTGGAGTGATGTTTGAAATACTTCGAAATGATGTTCATGACGAGGCTCCTTGCCTGGTCATTCGTATAGCCGATCTTACTCAGCTCTTTTGGTTTCAAAATGCTCATCTTATGGTGGTTGTTGCGTTCAATATAATTTTACCCTGCACGACAGGGGATAGAGCGTCGCTTCGCTACTGCAAATAAAAAATTCCATTAACAATATGGGTAATTGCTGCGCTAAAATTTCGGGCAGGCGAAAGCCATCAAAAACAAGATGTCGCTAAACGATAATGGAAAGAAGGTGCCTACCCGTTAGGCAGCAAGTGCAAGAGATGATATGGAGAATTGTTCAGTCATGATTCCTTGCATTTAAAAGTGATAAATAAGGAATGTGGGTGCAAAGCTAAATTTAATTTTCAAAAAATATAGCCGTCAAGCCGATATTTTTTCGGCGTGCAGATTAACCCATCGGTTCGTCTTATGCCGGGGCCTGACTTTTGCGCTCTTCATGAAACAAACAGAACAACCATGAGGCAATTATGCACTTTTTTGTTGGCGGCCATCCTTTTCGGCTGCCAGGGCGGTGGTCATTCCCGTGCATCTACAGATAGTACAGCGACAAAAACAGATAGCACCTTGATAGGTTCCGACAGCACGTCGACCAGCGAGATCAGTGCCAGGACAGGTAGCGCCGATAGTTTACCGCCTCCTTTCGCCACCAAAGCTGTAAAAAATTACTGCAAAGTGATAGGCTGGCCGTCCGGCAAGACTCCGGTCGCCCCGGCAGGTTTTACTGTCACCAAATTTGCCGACGGCCTCGACAATCCAAGGTTCATCTACGTCGCCGAGAACGGAGATGTCTTTGTTGCAGAAGCCAATACCGAAGCCAAGGGACTGAAAAAAATAGCAGCTGACTTTCTCCCGGTGGGGAAATCGCAGAACCTGGGGAAAAGCGCTAACCGCATTACCCTGTTCAGACCGGATGGAAATACCGGTAACTATCAAAGACACACCTACTTGCAGGGCCTGAACCGGCCTTTTGGCATACTCGTCATCGGCCAACACTTTTATGTTGCCAATACCGATGGACTGCTGTCATATGACTACAAACCGGCGGATACGGCCTTGACCACCGCCGGCAAAAAGATCGTAACGCTTCCTGCCGGAGGATACAACAACCATTGGACAAGGAATATCGTTACCAATGATCGAAAAGACAAGATCTTTATTTCAGTGGGGTCCGGAAGCAACATAGCAGAGCATGGCATCGCGAATGAGGTCCGGCGTGCCGATATCCTGGAGGTCGATCCCAACGGCAACAATGAGAAGATCTATGCTTCCGGTCTCCGAAATCCCGCCGGCCTTTATTTTCAACCGCAGTCAAAAATACTCTGGGCAGCCGTCAATGAACGTGATAACCTTGGCGACGACCTTGTTCCTGACTACATTACCTCCATTCAGGAAGGGGGTTTTTATGGATGGCCTTATTCCTATTTTGGGCGACACCCCGACCCACGAATGGCAGATCATCAACGCCCCGATCTTGTACAGAAGGCAATCGTCCCTGATTACCCCGTTGGCGCACATACGGCATCGCTTGGATTTTGTTTTTACAGCGGCGCGTCCTTTCCCGGCCATTATCACAATGGCGCCTTTATCGGACAGCATGGATCGTGGAACAGGTCCGAGCTGGCAGGTTACAAGGTTTGCTTTGTTCCCTTCTCAAATGGCAAGCCCGCAGGCAAATTAGAGGATTTCCTAACCGGGTTTATCGCCAACCCAGCCGAAAACGAAGTCTATGGCCGCCCGGTAGGATTAGCCGTGTTGAAAGACGGCTCCCTTTTAGTGGCCGATGATAGCGGCAACACCATTTGGCGCGTAAAAGCAGGCCAGTAGAGGCAGGTCAATAAAGGCAGGCCAGCAAAGGCGGGCCAATAAGGAGAGGGCAAAAACGGTAGGCCAATATAAGGGCGGGCCAATAAAGGCATGTTGGCAACATTCGCCCCTATTCGCTTCTCAGGCTCTTCGTAGGGTTGGCCAACGCCGCTTTTATCGCCTTGACGCTTACCGTCAGCAACGCTATAGCGACCGTCACCAGCGACGCCAGGGCAAATACCCACCATTGCAGACTGGTCCGGAACGCAAAGCGCTGCAGCCAGTTGTGCATGACCAACCACGCGATGGGTATGCCGATCAGTGTGGCGAGCAACACGGGCTTCAGCAACTCCTTAGACAATAACAAAATGATATTTTGTACCGAAGAGCCGAGCACCTTCCTGACACCGATCTCTTTCGTGCGCTTTGCGGCGGTAAAAGAGGCCAGTCCAAACAGCCCAAGACAAGCGATGATGATCGCCAGACCGGAGAATATGCTGAGGATGCGCTGCTGCCTGATATCCCTGGTATACAACTTTTCGAACTTCTCGTCTAAGAAGGAATATTCGAAAGGGTAGCCGCTCGCGACTTTGGTATAAGCATCTTTGACCATTCCAATGTTTTGTTGCAGGTTGCCCGCCTTCAATCTCACCAGTGCCACCCTTCTGTCAGAAGCAGTTGAAATGACCAGTGGATCGATCTTGTCTTTCAATGACGAAAAATTAAAATTCTCTACGACGCCCACCACCCTGCGCCGGGCGCTGTCCCGAACGGTATTCTTTATCCACTTGCCAATGGCCTGCTCCGGCGTAAAGCCAAGATTGACAGCGGCCTGCCGGTTCAGCAGTACGGCCGACGTGCTGTCCGTGGGGTATTGAGGGGAAAAATCCCGGCCGGCAATGATCTTCAGCCCCAATGTTTTCACGAACTCAAAATCCGCAAAATCCGTCCTCGCTTTCCAGACGCCATTGTTGTGACCTTCGACCTCGAACGTATGGATATCGAAAAAACCACCGGGCTCACCCGACATCATGGAAACGCTGGCAACCCGGCTGTCACGCTCCAGCTCATGCTTAAAACTGTTCATGTGATTGTAGAAATCATTGTTGTCGATGGGCACGATCATGGTCTGCTCCTGGTTATAGCCAAGTTCCTTATTCTTTACAAAACTCATCTGTTTATTGATGATGATCGTACCGGTGATCAGCAGTACGGAAATACTAAATTGTACGACCACTAACACCTGGCGAAAGAGTGAGCCGCCTTTGCCGAGCCTTAATCTCCCTTTGAGGGCCTGTATAGGTGAAAAGCCCGACAGGATAATGGCGGGATAGCTGCCTGCCAGCAGACCGACTACCAGGATGATGCCGCCAAGAAACGCGTAGAGCCACCAGGAGCCATAGGGCACTGCGAGCGCATATCCCAGCAGATCGCTATACACGGGCATGAGCAGCTGCAACAAGCCAACCGATAAGGCACAGGAGATGATCGTGATCAGCAGCGATTCACCCAGGAACTGTCTGGCAAGCGTATTGCGCAGCGCACCCATGACCTTTCGCAGCCCTACCTCTTTGCTTCGCTCTACAGCACGTATCGTAGAAAGGTTCATGAAATTGATACAGGCGATCAACAGGATCAACAGCGCGATACTCAAAAAAAAATAGGCCACTTGCTTATCGCCGTGCCTTGCATTGTCAAATCCCGAAGCGCCTTCGAAATAGACGTCTTTTAGCGGCATCAGGCTCAAGGTGAATTTATAGCCTGTCTCTTTCGCCGTCGGCCCCAAGTATTTGTCCATGAAGGCGGGGAACCGGCTTACTATCTTCCGGGGATCGGCATGATCATCCAGCAATGCATACTCGAAGTGGTTGTTGTTGATCCACACCTTGAAAAAATCCATGGAAGCGTAGAAGGAGATCGGCGTAACAAGGTCAAAATCCAGGTGCGAATTCACCGGCACGTCTTTGGCAATGCCCGTCACCCGCAACTTACGATCTTTGTCCATTTCAAGTATCTTCCCCATCGGATCCTGGTCTTTAAAATACCGCTTTGCCGTCGACTCGGTCAACACGACGCTGTTAACATCCTTTAGCGCCGTGGCTGGGTTGCCTTTGAGCAGCGGAAAAGAGAACATCGTAAAGAAATTGCTATCGGCGAAGTATACCTTCTTTTCGTTATACGGTTGATGATTGACGGTAAACAGGTCATTGGACGGCATGACCCGCACGATCTCTTTGATCTCCCCACGAAAATCATTGAGCAGCGCGCCGGCATAGGGGCCGGACAAATAGGGCACCGCAGGTTGCGACAGATCAAAGGAGCGCATCACCCGGTAAATGTTCTTGCCTTTGATGTGGAAGCCATCCACGCTGGTCTCGTTCATGATAAACAGGATGATCATCATACATACCGTGATGCCCGTGGTGATCCCAAAGATATTGATGAAAGAAAAAACCTTGCTCTTCATCAGGTTTCTCCATGCTACTTTCAGATAGTTCTTGATCATTGGTTCAAAATTATAGAATGTTTAATCTGTTCTAAGACTTTTGATCGGGTTGGCCAATGCGGCCTGCAAAGCCCGGTAACCTACGGACAACCATGCGATGACAACCGAAAGCCCAATGGACTCCACAAAAAGCAAGGGCCCCGGCTGGAAATGGAAGGCATAGTTTTGGAGCCAGCGGTGCATGCAATAACCTGCCACCGGAGCCGCGATCAAAAAGGCGATCAGGACAAGCACCGTGAATTCCCTGCTGAATAAATACACGATACTCGATGCCGACGCCCCAAGTGTCTTGCGAATACCCACTTCTTTTGCCCTTGTCGCCGCCATAAAGGATACGAGGCTGTATAATCCCAGGCAGGAGATGAATACCGCAAGGGCTGCAAATAGCTGATACAAGGTGGACAGCTGTTCTTCCTGTACGTAAAGTTGGGCAATGGTTTCGTCCAGAAACCGGTATTCATATACATTGTCCGGGTAAGTGGCCTTCCAAATTTTTTCGATAGCCGGAAGCACCTGGGCGATCCTGGATTCGGCGATCTTTATATTGACCGTATAATATTTATTCTTCCACGGTTCCAGGATCACAGGTTCTACGGAATCGTGCATCGAAGCCACATTGAAGTCGTGGACAACGCCCACTATCGTACCCTCGGCGCCCGCACCCGGTACCTTCACGAATGCACCGATCGCCGATTTCGGATCATGGATGCTCAATTTCCTGAGCAATGCTTCATTCACGACCATATCTTCCGGTCCGGTATAAAAACGTCCGGCCACTAAACGCATGTGATAAAACTCCGGATAGAGCGAATCGGCCCATTTCAGGTTGGCACCCCAGTTATGCTCTTTGACATGGTTATACTCAATCTCGCTCCACCAGTCACTCTGCTGGTCGACGGGGCTGGCATAACTAAAACTGACCTTGTCCACGCCGGCGAGCTGCGTCAGTTGCTGGCGTAACAGATCCTGCTTCGAGTTATCGGGCATATGAGTGACGACGACCGCTCCCTTGTCAAATCCCATCGGGGCCGACCTGAAATAACTCGTTTGTCCGATGACGACCAGCACACAGATGATCAACGCCTGGGAGATCGTGAATTGCAGGACGACCAAAATACGCCGGAGGAGGTGGGCACCGCTGCCCTTCACTCCGCCCTTATTGCGGAAGGCGGTTGCCGGATCGAAGCCCGACATGACCACCGCAGGATAAAATCCGGCCAGCAGGGTGGTCCCGGTTGCCAGGGCCAACAGCATGAGCACAACGACAGGATCATGTGGGAAGCCCGGATCGAGTTGTATACCCAACAGATGATTGAAGAATGGAAGGGCCAACTCACAAAGGAGGACGGCAGCAATGGCAGACACCAGGATCAGGAGCGCTGTCTCGGTCATGAATTGTCCCAGCAATTGTCGTCTGGTACTGCCGAGTACCTTTCGCATGCCCACCTCTCTGGACCGGTTGATCGCCTCAGCCGTGGACAAATTGATAAAATTCACAAAGGCAATGACCAGCACGAATAGGCCGATCAGACTTAGCGCCCGGATCAGGTTCCGGCTGAACGGATGATTGTTGAAGGTATTGAAGCGGGTATCGAAATGCATGTCGGACAATGGCAACAGCATCATCCCCTCATTTCTGTATTCAGCCGGTTTGTATTTATTGACCATAGCGGCCAAATCCCGGTCAAACGCCGCCCCGGATAAGTTGCCCGGCAACGTGACGAAACAGTAATGCTGGGCGAAAATGCCGGTCCACTCATTGAGATGGCCGTTCACCCCTGTATTCCTGAGAGTGGCATAGGAGATGACGACTCTTAAAGGAAAGTCCGTATTTGGCGGCGGATCGCCAAGGATGCCAGTCACCTTCAACACCCAGGCGTTGTCCAGTTTCAAAGACCGCCCGATCGCCGATTGCCAGCTGCCAAAATATTTTTCCGCCATCGAACGGGTGAGCAATACCATATTAGGCGCTGCCAATGCGGTGCGTTTTTCCCCCGCTAACCATTTGAAGGCAAACAGGTCAAAAAACTGCGGCTCCGCATAAAGGATACCACTTTGCTCGCGATATTTTTGATCCGCATGATTACCGGTTGCTGCGTCCATGACGCTGATCTGGCCATTGCCGCCAAGGCTTAGTATGCAGGCGACTTGCCGGAGCTGCGGGTAGTCCCGACGCAGCGTGGGCGCAATCGGAAAGGGTACGCCATTGTCATAGCTGATCCCATCGGGGTTCTTAGAAACAGATACCACGCGATAGGTATGGTCCCGCATGGGATGAAAATCGTCGAAACTGGTTTCAAAACGAACGACCAGAAAGATCATCAGACAGACGGCGATCCCAACTGCAAGGCCCAGGATCTTGATGATCGCCCGTTCTTTGTTGCGTTTCGCCTGCCGAAAGGCGATCGTCAGAAAATTCCAGCGCATAAGAAATGTATTAGTCGTTTGCAGGGCCAAATAAAATGCCAGCAGCATAGCAATTTAATTTTCAACAAATTAGACTAACAAACCACTGTCTATTTGTTCGATTTCGGTACAACCGCCGTGCGCTTATAGAACCGTTTTGAAAAACCGGGCCGATTTCATGATTTTTGCTGCTTCATGGGAAGTGACATCACCATCCGGCTAATGGAGCCTGCCGATCTCGATACCCTCCGATCCATCTGCATCGAGGGCTATAGCCAAAACTTCGGACATCACTGGACCGAAGGCGGCCTCGCCGACTACCTCGATAAGGTTTTTGCCGCCAGCATCCTCGCAGCGGAACTCGCCGAGCCCCAGATCCGCTTTTATGTGGCCTTCCGCAACACCGAAGCCGCCGACCGCACCAAAACCACCGACACCGCCGACGGCACCAAAACCACCGACTCCACCGACTCCGCCGAAACCAACAAGACCTCCAAAACCACCGACACCTCCGAAACCACCAAAACCTCCAAAACCTCCGAAACCACCAAAACCACCGAAGCTCCAAAACCCGCTACCGAAGCCATCGCCTTTATGAAGCTAAACCTCCATTCCCAGCTGCCCGGCACCCAGCCGGAAAAAGGCATCGAACTCGACAAACTGTATATCCTGCCGGATGCCAGGGGTCAAAAGATCGGCGCCCGCATGATGGACCTCGCTTTCCAGCTGGCCGAAACCACCGGCAAAGACGATTTCTGGGTGACCGTCATCGACACAAATGCCCCCGCGATCGCCTTTTACGAGAAATATGGCTTCCGGTTCCATAGTACCACACGCGTGCCCTATCCCAAATTCCGGGACGAACTCAAGGGCATGTGGCGAATGCACGCTGCCATAAAAAAAGTCACAAGCGGGCTGTAACCTTTTTGACCTTCCACGGTAATCCTACTAGAAACAATCAATTAATCCCTGGTGCCGGAACTATCTGACGAAAAAATAATGCTGCTGGTAAAGGAGGGACATTTGTCCGAGCTGGCGGCTTTATTTGACCGGTACCAGGTGCATTTATATAATTTTTTCCTGCGGTTGACAAGCGATAGGGCGGCCAGCCAGGATTTGACGCAGAATCTTTTTTACCGCCTGATCCGGTACCGCCACAGCTATGACCCCTCGCATGGTAGTTTTCGTTCGTGGATCTACCGGATGGCGCGGAATGTCCATATCGATTTTTGCAAGCAGGCGCAAAAGATACCTGGTCGGTTGAGCAGCCCCGAAGAAGCGGAAGACCGGATAGCAGAACAGCAGACAGGATATTCGCAGGACCAGTACCAACGACTCGACGAGGCCCTGTCGCAATTGGACCGGGACCAGCGGGAAGTCCTTGTATTGAGCCGGTACCAGGGGATGAAATACGAAGAGATCGCCCGGATCAGGGACAGTTCCGTAGGAGCGGTAAAAGTCCAGGTATTCCGCGCGCTCAAGCAGCTCAGGACCCTTTACTTCAAACAAATTTAAGTCTGAACATGAATTGCAAGGAAATACAAACGACGTTGCTTGACTGGTTGGACGGATCAATGGATGCAGCGACGGCTGCGTCCATCTTGGAACATGTAAAAACCTGCGCAGGATGCACCCGCGAAGCAAAGGAACTACAGGAACTGCTGGTCGCCATGAAAAACAGTCCATTGGAGATCCCGCCTGCCGTCCTGCGTGAAAGCTTCGACACGATGCTGCAGTCGGAATTGAATATGCTCACGACCGCCAATATCATCCGGGAATTCCCGGCCGGGGGCAATGGCGGAAAAGCCCGCGCTAACGACCACGACGACAAATCCAGCAACGACCACGACCACAAACCCAGCAACGACCATGACGGCAAACCCACCAACGACCATGACGGCAAACCCAGCAACGACCACGACGACAAACCCAGCAACGACGATGACGGCAAACCCACCAACGACCACGACGACAAACCCACTAACGACCATTACGATAAACCCAGCAACGACCATGACGGCAAAAGCGGAACGGACCAAGCCGGCAAACCCGGCAAGAACATCCCTCTCCCCTTTACCGCTCCGGTATGGCGAGTAGCGGCTGCCCTGCTCCTCCTGGGCAGCGGGATCGGCATCGGCATGGCCCTGAAATCGAGACCGGCGCCCGGAGTTTCCACCTCGGAAACGCTGGTGGCGCTTCGGCAGGAAGTAAAAGAAATGAAAGAAGAAGTGATGCTCAATATGATCGATGACGAGTCGGCCAGTCAGCGGATCAAAGCGGTGAGCTATTCCGAAGAACTGGCGAGCCCCGACCAGCAGGTCATCGACGTCCTCGTCAATACCCTGAACCAGGATAAGAATGTCAACGTCCGCCTGGCCGCCCTGTATAGTCTCCAGCGTTTCTCTGATCGGCGCGCGGTACGCGATTCCCTGGTGAATTCCCTGCGTAGGCAAAAGGAGCCGATCATCCAGGTAGTATTGATCAACCTGCTGGCGGAAAAAAGAGATACCCGGGCCATCAAGCCCATCCAGGATATCATGACCGATAAAAAAACCCTAAAAGAAGTAAAAGACGCCGCACAGCGCAGTCTCAAAAATTTCTAAACAAAATTAATTAATCGTCTCACAAAAGGCCATACCCGTATGGTCGCGGGAGACCCTATCACAAAAATTAAACAATGAAAAAGATGAAGTATATCCTCCCCTTAGTCGTAGCATTGGCCATCGGCATACTCGGCCGCGCGCAGGAGTTCAGAGTGCAGGCCGCCAATACGAAAGACGCCCGGCTCTCCCTCGAAGGATTCACCGAAAACCTGCCCATCGAAGGATACACTGGCACCGAGATCATCGTTACCGCCAACAGCGGCGATTTTGCGCCCGATGAACGCTCAAAAGGCCTAAAACCGATCTATGCCGCAGGCGTAGACAATACCGGCATAGGCGTCGCCATAGAAAAGAACGGCAACCACATATCCCTACGCTGTCTCCTGCCCTTTACCAAAAGCGGCGATTACAAACTAAAAATACCTGAGAATATGGCGCTGGAGATCACGCGTGATTGTGCCCGGGATGGCGAAACGACCATCTCCAACATCAGGAACGAGATCGAGTTCAAAGGCTGCCATGACATCTCGCTCAAGAACGTGACGGGGCCGCTCGTCATCTCCACCATCAGCGGCAGCGTCAACGTGACTTTTACCGATATCAGCAAGGACAAATCCATTTCTATCGCGTCCGTCAGTGGCGAGGTCGATGTGACCCTTCCCACAAAAGCCGGCTTTAACCTCGAGATGGGCACCGTGTCGGGAAATATGTATTCGGACTTTGATTTTCCGGCCACAAACAACGATATGCGGCGCGTAGGCGGCGGCAATATCAAGGCGCAGTTGAACGGCGGCGGCGTCGATGTGAAATTGCAAAGCATCAGCGGCAACATCTATCTCCGCAAGAGTTAGTCCGCCGGCAGACCCAAACCAATCAAACCAACTAATACACAAACCAGGATCATGAAAAATAAACTGTTTGTCGCACTGCTGTGCATCGGCTCAATGGCCACACGGGCCCAGAAGATCATCGAAAAGCATATTCCATTTTCTCCGAAGAACTTCGTGTCCATGAACTTCCAGATCTCCGATTCCATACACATCATCACCTGGAAGAAGGACGAGGTCTATATCAAAAGCAGCATCAACGTCAACGACAATCAAAATAACGACGATTATAAAATGGTCTTCGATGAAACAGGGAGCACCATTAACGTCTCCGCGAAGCTGGAAACGGACAATATCCGGCGCCCACGCAAAGACTCCGGCGACAACCACAACGAAAATTGTTGCTGGTGCTGCAACAACGTCCGGACGAAGATCTTCCACGAGGTCTATGTTCCGGAGAACGTCGACTTCTCGGTCGAGACCATCAACGGCAATATCATCATTGCAGGCAATACGGCGGAAATAAGGGCACGCAGCATCAGCGGCTTTATCGACCTGGCGATCGCCCCCGACAGAAAGGCGGAAGTAAAGATGCATACGATCAGCGGCACAATGTATTCCAATATCGACTTGATTCCTGCGAACCGGCACATCAAACAGGTGGGCGGCGGCTCGATCTCGGCACAATTGAACGGTGGCGGCAGCAAGTCCATCGACCTCGAGACGATCAGCGGCAATATTTTCTTTCGTAAGGAAGGTTGATCCGGACGCAAATTAGCCCATTCGCCCGCAAAATTATTCCATCGATACCGCAAGCACCCCCCCCGGAGGCGGGCCGTCCAATGTGGCTTATCTTTGCACCATGGATTATTTTGCTCAACTCACCAACTTGCTGAAACTCGAGCAGGGCGAGGACCGCCGCCAATACCAGGAACAATCCATATCGGCATCGGTACTGGTTCGGCGGGAAGCCGGTCTGACCTGGTATCCCATCGCCATCCGGGATACAGAACTAGGCAGAGGCGACTATTTGACGATCGAAGTAGAGCGGACGACGCACCAGGATATGGCACATCAGCTCCGTTTCGGGGCTCCTGCAGCCCTTTTCTCCAATCATGCCCCCGCAACCGACCGCGTGGAAGGGACGATCTCTTTTCAGGCGGGCAGCAGGTTAAAATTGACCCTCCGCACCGATGAACTGCCCGAATGGGCACGAGATGGCAAATTGGGGATCGATCTGCTCTTTGATGACAATAGCTATTCCGAAATGTTTGCCGCCCTGCGGCAGGCTTCCACCCTGGCCGGGAAACGCGAAGAAGGAAGATTGGTGCGCATACTCACGGGTGAAGCATCTCCTGCTTTCCAGGCCGGCGTCCCGGAAGTCGGACAAGCGTCCGGGACGGAGGGGCGGGAGCCGGACACGCGCCCAACCCAGCGGGGTACTGCCGGCCCGCCGTATGGCTCCGACGCGGTAGTCGATGCCGAACGGTTGAACCGTTCCCAACGATCGGCCGTGGAGCGGATACTCGCCGCCGAAGACCTGGCCATCGTTCACGGTCCGCCCGGTACAGGCAAAACGACGACCTTGGTGGCCGCTATCCGCGCATTGCTGCGCCGGGATGAAGGGCAGGTATTGGTCGTAGCGCCAAGCAATACTGCCGTCGACCTGCTGAGCGAGAAGCTGGCCGACGCGGGGGTCAACGTCCTTCGTGTAGGCAACCCCGCCCGCGTATCCGAGAAACTATTTTCGTTGACGCTCGACAGCAGGATGGCGGAACACAGCGCCATGAAAGAGATAAAGCGACTCAAGAAAAAGGCCGGCGAATTCAAGGATATGGCGCATAAATACAAGCGCCATTTCGGGCAGGCGGAGCGCGAACAGCGAAAGGCCTTGTTCGATGAAGCCCGCAATATGCTCAAGGAGGTCGAGCGAACCGAGCAATTCATCCTCGACGATGTGATCGGCAAGGCGAGAGTCGTCACGGCCACGCTGGTAGGCGCCAACCATTATACCGTGCGCCACCTGCGCTACGCTACGGTGCTGATCGATGAAGCCGGCCAGGCCCTTGAGCCCGCTTGCTGGATACCCATCCTCAAGGCCCCGCGGCTGGTGCTGGCGGGTGATCATTGCCAGTTGCCGCCTACCATGAGATCGGATGAAGCCGCCCGAAAAGGGCTCGGCACTACCCTCCTTGAAAAATGCGTGGCGCTCCATCCAGCCGCCGTGACCCTGCTGGAGGAGCAATACCGGATGCATGAGCGCATCATGGGTTATGCCTCCAATGTGTTTTATGACCGACGGCTTACCGCCCATCCGACGGTTGCGCAACACGTATTGTTCGCCGGAGAGGCCCCCCTCGCCTTCGTGGACACGGCCGGTTGCGGCTTTGACGAGAAACAAGAGGGTTCGGGGCTCGTCAATCCCGAGGAAGGAGCATTCCTGATCCGCCATGCCGCGAGGCTGGTTGCAGCGTTGGACACCCGTTATCCGGGTGACGATTTTCCGACCATGGCCATCATCTCTCCCTACCGCAACCAGGTTCACCTGTTACAGGAACTCGTCAGGGAGGCACCGGGGCTCAAGGCGCACGCGGATAAAATAACCGTCAATACCATCGACAGCTTTCAAGGTCAGGAAAGGGATATCGTCTACATCGGCATGACGCGCAGCAATGCCGACAGCAGGATCGGTTTCCTTGCAGATACCCGGCGCATGAACGTGGCTATGACCAGGGCACGCAAAAAACTGGTGGTCATCGGCGACAGTGCCACCCTTTCCCGCTCCCCGTTCTATGCCGGTTTTATTGCCTACGCAGAAGAGCACGAAGCCTATCAGAGTGCTTGGGAATTTGCGGAAGGGTAGATCGGGCACTGCACACCGGCGACATCGTTTTGCCCGGAAGCCGGGATGCCGCGCGCTTCAGCCCTCGTGCGCCGCGATGAGGTCGGCGATGGCCGAATGCCCGAAATGCCTCGCCCAATCGAAAGGCGTGCCCCGGTAGGCCTTGTCCCTGAGTGCCAGATCAGGGTCGGCGGAAAGGGCCAGCTTCGTCAATTCTTCGTCGTTGCGTTCAGCGGCAAAATGCAACAGCGTCTTGTCCCATTCGCCATAAACGAGGTTGACGGCCTTCGGTTCTTCCTGTAATCGTTCTCTTGCCTGCTCCTTCCAGCCCAGATCCCAGGCATCTAAAACGCTATAGGCCGCGCCACAGTCCGCCAGCCAGCGGGCCGACCCAACCTGTCCGCAATGCACCGCCAGCTGCATCAGGGTCATCCTGTTTGTCAGGGGCCGACCCAAGTCGGCCCCCCCGAGGGAAGCCAAGGACAGTGTTTCAAGGGCGTCGAGATCCCCCGTCCCAACAGCCTCGGCAAGCTTTACCTCCCCACGAGTCGGCGGCTGCGCCAATAGCCGATCAGCAAGCAGCCACCAGGTCCAGCCCTCACCTGCAGTAGCAAAACCCATTTGCTCATACGTGCGGCGGCCGCCATCGGTGGCGTTCAGGACCGCATAGCGGTAGCCTTTTTCTTTGGCATAAAGACACGCAGCCAGCGTCACCGCCTTACCGATGCCTTGGTGACGCGCTCCGGGGACCACCCCGACATGGTAGATACCGGCGGCTCCATAAGGGCCGGTACTGAGGAAAACGACACTTTGCGCCACGACCTTTCCCCGCAATCGGGCCACGAAGCGGGTCCACTGTCCGGGTACTTCTGCCATGCGGGCATCGGGAATGATCACCTGCGCATAGGGGAGGTTCCTGACCTGGTCGAGCGCGATAGTATTGTCTGCGGTAATGGCCAGTCCGCGGGGAGACGGATAACCAGCATGGTTGGCATCGAGGTCAAGCGCCATCCATCTGGGACGCCAGCCCGGTTGAAAACCCCGGGCAAGCAACCGCACACCCAAGTCTGATGGCTGCGGAGGATCCAGGGACCAGCAACCTGCGCCTTTGGGCGAGTGCCGAAGGTAATACCCTATCAGCTCATCCAGTTTTTCTCCCGCTGTTTCCAGCTCCAACTCGGGAAAAGCTACCATGGAAGGCACCTGTGCACTCCCGCTCGTCCATTCGAGGCCGCCGGCCGTGAAGATAGTGCCGCCGAGCGCGGCTGCTTCCTGCCTGAACAAGACTTTGTGGTTGAGGGCGGCAGCCCTTTCCAGATCATGGGGAGTAGCGTCTTGCAATAACATGGGAAATTCAGCTGTTGCCTGCGATGTCCGGTATTAGTTTAACAGATGACCTTCCCGTTTCGTGTTGTAATGACTGTCTCCAAATTGCCCCGGCCAGGATTGATAACAGTCGGAATAATGGTCCTCGATCGCCTGACCGACCGCTTCGGTCAGACGGGTAGATTCTTTCTCGATGTCAGCCCAAATATCTTTCTTATTGTACACAAGTGCCATCGATTCCGATTCGCCGCCAGGGAAGTGTACGAGAAAGATCACCACGGTATTGATCATAATAGGCTTGACGATTACGGGATAGCGCACTCCCTCGAAAAAATATTCCACTTCGAAGGACCGTTCAAACGGTAAATGCTCCTGGATGGAAGAAGCATAGGGAATATTTTTTAACCTGTTGAGTCTTAATCGAAATCCTGACATAGTTTCTAATTTGAGATAATGATGACGGGAATCTGTTGGAACGGATCGACAGGCCTGAGAGGTGGGTCTTAACAAAAAGAATAGCCGCAATAAAAAGATAGCCGCAACAAGAAGAATAGCCGCTATTGGCGGCAAATTAATAGGTTTGCGCCAACAAAAAGTAGAATTAATTCTACAGGCTGTTCTTTTTTAATAATGAATCTTTAATCTTCATTTACTGTACTGGAAAACACTTATCGCTTCGCAAGACCGCACTATCCGCATATGCAACCACAAATCCTTTTAGCAGACGATCACAGCATGATCCGTAAAGGGCTTAAGCTGCTCTTGCAGTTGCACCTGGGTTTCACACAGGTCTCTGAGGTCGTAAGTTGCAATGAGCTGATGGCGGCGCTTTCTAAAAAGAAATACTCGCACCTGGTACTCGATATCATCTTGTCGGACGGCTCTACCTTGGAGATACTGCCCAATATCCAACGCCTGTATCCGGAGATGCGTATCATGGTCTTCTCGATGCAACCGGCAGAAGTGTATGGCAAGGCCTTGCGGCAGTATGGCATCGATCACTACCTGCCCAAGACAACACCCGAGGATGACACGATCCGATTGCTGCATCGCTTTCTGTCCAACGAGCAGGGCTCGCGGGAGCCTGTCGCCGTCCGTTACCCCAACAACCCATTCTCCGCATTGGCTCCCCGCGAACTGGAGATCCTACATTATGTATTGAAAGGCCTCGGAACAAAAGAGATCGCCGAAACCCTCAACGTTAAGATGAATACCGTCTCCACTGTCAAGAACCGCATCTTCGAGAAAACCATGACCACAAACCTCAAAGAATTGATAGAATTGGCTACCTTGTACAATGTCAATTATTAAGATAACAGGTTTATCTTTTTGGTTGCTAGGCTGTTGCCTTATACTTCGGGGACAGGCAGCCTACCACATTCAACGCTTTACCGCCGACAATGGCCTGCCCTCTAACGGCATCAAAGGGCTTCAATGGGACGCACAGACCGGCTTTCTCTGGATCGCCACCGAGGCCGGGGTGGCGCGCTTCAACGGCACCGACCTCCACTTGTTCAATAGGGCTAACGATGCCGCCATGTACTCTGAAAGGATGCTTTTTATGTTAAAGACGCAGGACGGCAGTATCTTCACCGCTGACGAAACGGGAGATCTGTTCTTCGTGGTAGGGAACGAACTGCAGTTCATGGGACGAACACGGCTGGATACCCGGCCCGCGACATTCCGGTTGACGGGGTTGGCGGCGTCCGGCCGCCTTTTTCGGCAATCCTCCATGCTGTCTCCTCCCAACTTCGGCTTTAACTGGCTCCGCGAACAACTGGTCCCGGTGAATGAGAGCCGGCTGGTGTTCACGCACAACGATACACTGTACGATTACAGGCTGGGAAACCCCGTGCCCGCATGCATCACGGCGCTGCCACCAAGATCAAAAGTGTTTGTGCTGGACGACACTCTTTTCGTTTATGACCAACAGCGGTGTTACCGGGTTGACCGGCTCACCTGGCAAAAGACCGCCGTCCCGTTGACCGGCTGGAGCGAGGCGGAGAAAAAAGCGGCGCTCTATTGGGATGAAGGCATGAGGGAGCCTATCCTGGTCAATGGTCACGACGTTTGGCTGCTCGATCACAAAAACGGGCAATTAGCGCCAATGCTCATTTGCGATGTGTTGCCCGTCGACGGACTGGTATCCTTTGTCAAATATGATCGACCCAGTGGACTATTGTTCGTCGGCACCCAATCCAAAGGTATCATCGTGGTCCGCAAGAACGGGATAAAGCCGCTGCGAAAGGCCGACTTTCCGGCGAATGAGTCGACGGCTTACTATAGCCAGATCGGCCTCAGGGATGGCCGCATCCTCACAAGCGACGGTCACGTGCTCGGCGAAAACGGGCCTACTGCCCGCGCTGTACCGCCTATTGCAGGCCCCTTTAACAACTTCGTCCTCGACGAGGACAGCGTCCTCTGGTATAGCCGGGAGGACACCGCTTATAGGTATAGTTACGGTACCGGAAAGACAAGGCGGATCATACCGGGCACGGGATCGATCACCGATGGGTTTGCGCGGTCAAAAGATGCGATGTACATCGCCAACGCCGTTGGCATCGGCATACTCCGGGGAGACACCGTTGCTTACGAATACCGTTATCCTCAGGCCAATATCAACAGCAATGTGCCCTTTGCCTTCGAGGAGATCGCGACGGGACAGTTGGCGATCGCTACTTGTGAGGGCCTCTTCCGTTTCTCTGTAGCCGATCACCACCTGGATACCCTGCTGAAGCTGCCGGGTATCTGCGTACGCGCACTGTGGAAATACAATGACTATCTCTTTGTCGGAACCTATGGCCGCGGCATCTGGCTCTACAAAGCCGGAAAGATCAGGCCAATTCCTATCGATAAGCGAGGTTACCTGCAATATGCGCATTGTTTTGTCCCCGACAAACTCGGCTACTGCTGGATCAGTACCAACAAGGGCCTCTTCCGCGCCCGGCCGGCAGAGATGGCGGGCGCATTTGAAAACGCCACCCGGCAGATCGCCTGGCACTACTATGGCCGGGAAGATGGAATGGACATGACCGAGCTCAATGGGGGTTGCACCCCTTGTGCCTTACGGCTTAACGATTCCACGCTTTCCTTTCCTTCAATGGACGGCCTCGTCCAGGTAAATCCCAGGCAGCCCTTACCCCGGCTTCCCGAGGGGTCCATCTTTGTGGACATGTTCATGGCCGATAGCCAGCAGGTCAATGCCGCCAGCCTGAACAGACCGGTGCTTCCGCCCGGGACCCGTGATCTGAGCTTCAGTCTGGCCTTCGCAGCCTGGAAGAGTAAAGAGAACCTTCACATAGAATATAAGCTGGCACCCTATTCCGGAGATTGGGAGACCCTCGACCTTGCGCACAGTCCTGAGTTGACTTTCAGCAACCTGCCTCATGGCTATTACGAGTTGCAGGTCCGGCAGTCCAACGGCGACGGCAACGGCGCGCTTACACTGTCGGCTTTTTATATCCAGCCGCATTGGTACCAGCAAGGCTGGAGCTGGCTGCTGGCGGTATGCCTCATCGCCGTCCTCATCCTCCTGGTCGTGTGGTGGAGGACCCGGCAATACAAGGTCAGACAGAACAAATTGGAAACGCAGATCACCGAGAAAACGCATGAGCTCCGCGTCAAGAACGAGGAATTGGAAAAGACCGATCTCATCAAGACGAGGCTGATCTCGATCATCAGTCATGACCTGGTGACACCCCTCCGTTTTTTGCATTTGACCGGGAAGAACCTCGTGGAGAATAAAAACGGTCTCCCGGAAGCCCTGCGGCAAGAGGCAATTGCCGAGATGGCGACGACCAGCAAAGAACTGGAATTGCTCAGCACCAATATCCTTAACTGGATCAAATATCAGCACGAAGACAGGAGACTGGCCAAAGAATCCTTTGACCTGCATGAGATGGTTGCGCAGCTCTTTGGTATCCTTGGCGCGATGGCCCGGCAAAAGAACATCCGGCTCATCAACCGCATCGAAGACGGGTTGATCGTCTTCCAATACATTGAGCCGGTGAAGATCGTCCTTTACAACCTGATTCTCAATGGAATAAATTTTACGTCTACAGGGCATATCCAGGTAGGGAGCAAACCCTCCCGCGATGGCATCGCCTTATATATCGAGGATACAGGGGTCGGCATGACCCAGGAACAGATAAACAATATCATGGCCGACCATTTTATCATTTCTTCCGCCAATGTCGATAACCGCAAAGGCAATGGCCTGGGATACCTGATCGTCAAGGACCTGCTTAAGATCATGCGCGCGAGTATCGTCATTCACAGTGAAAAAGAAAAGGGTACGACCGTAACCGTTTGGGTGACGGTCTAAATAGGGCAGTATGGTCAAGCCGGCGCCGGATCACAGATACCCGTTGATCACTGTCGAATGTGCAAGGTATTGCTGGGTCGGGTGATAGATAAACAAAACACTTCCATCCTTTACGGTCCGGATGATCTTGCCACTTACCGCAGCAGGCAGGGCGGGACATCCAAGGGACGTACCAAGCGTCCCATAATCCTGCATATACTTATCACTCACATACGCCGAACCATGCAGTACGATTTGTCTTTTCAAAGCCATGTCGTTGTACCCCGAATCCACACCATTTAACTTTAGAGACAAGCCATTATGTCCCATGTAGGTACGTTGTGTCACGTAGAATCCAAGGCTGCTCTTGTAGGAATCGGGCTCATTACTGAACGTCGTGGCATATTCATCGCCTGAGTTCTGGCCATGGGCGACATAAGTACGATAAAGCAGCTTTCTGTGCGCTACGTCTATCACATACATTCTTTTGGTTCGGGAAGACTGGCTGAAATCACAAATGGAAAGTACCGAACGCTTCCTGATCACGCCTTTTTTCAGCAAGTTGTGGTATCCACGCCATGCATATTCGAAGGTTTTCTCACTCAGACCGGCGTCGTCCAGGTTCATGCCGCCATAGATCAGGCCAGCCTGGTTGATCACCAACCTAAGCTCGGCGGCTCTCGCCGTTGCCATCATTTCAACGTGTAATGCATTGCGCTCCCTCAATGGCGCTGAAGCAGTCGCAGCGACAGCAACCGCGAACGGTGCAGGTACAGTAGCCAGGGCGATCTTTGCAGTTGCAGGCGCGTCCATGACACCGGCCACAGCCTCGGCTTTGGCCGGGATCGCAGCACCGGCGACACCCACACGGGCAGTGACGACCGCGGCCGGCAGGAGCGCATCGGTGACGGCCGTTATCGTCGGGCGGGCCGCAGATTCGGAAATCGCAACCGCCCGGATCCCCACCACCAATGGATGATCGATGAATTTCCGGATCACGGCTGAACTATAAAATGGCCTTGAAGCTTCTTTCTCCGGCAGTGGCATACTGCTATTGGAATATTTAGTGTTTCCGTTGATCATCGCAGGTGCAGTCAGGATCATGGAGGATAAGGTAACCTTCGTCAACAGGTTGGTGAGTAATCGCATAAGAGTTGGATTTTTTGTTCATGAGTATCGGTTACTATAGCAGGCTCCGGGCCCCGGTTAATCAAGGGTTGATGCGAAAACTATGCTGTTCGACCAGGCTGTTGTCGAGGTACAATTCGTACTGGTACAAGCCAGCATGCCCAAAATTGTATTTTTCGACGACCAGAAAGGCATCCTGGATCTCACGGATCTCGAAAAGCAAAGCTTTGGTCTCGTCAAAGAAACGGACTTTATACCTTCCCTGATAACCGGGCGGAACGGATAAGACAACGTCTCCATTCTTTTCATGCCGCACAATAGCCGTTTGCGGATGTGCCCGGGAGGTGTCCCCTTTATACAACGTAAAATCTGGAGAAATATGAGACCCTTGTGCAAAGGAGGGAGGATATTTTTCAACACGGGGCGCAGCAAGGGTGTAAAAGCCCAGTAGCAGGGCTATAATTCCGGAAAATAGCATTTTTGCCGGTCGGTTCAAAGGATACGACATCGTCAACAGGTTTAATGATCCAGCACACGCTAGTCGGTGCCGGTAGCTCGATTCTTTCGCATTCCATCCCGGTCCGTCAGCGGACTATCTTCCAACTTACTGCTTTTCATGGTGATTACAGGGTTGGTCACATCCTTATGCTTAATGAGCAGGTCCTGAAAGTCCTTCTGAGAGTCGAGCGTCTCGGCATAAGCCGTCAGGATCTCCTGTTCAAGCTGCACGATCCGGCGGTGTTTTTTTGCCAATTGACTGCTTCTGCCCCAAAAACCGGCTATAAGCGACACTCCAAGCGACAACAAAAAGACATAGATGTTTACGGTTATATCGAAGGTTAGCATATGACATCATTTGATTTGTAAATGGGTTACAACAATGCTTTGATGCAGGCTGCTTACGGTCGATACCTATAACGGGTGGGAAAATGCGGACGCTGTCCGCAAGACGAATAAATTTGGTTCATAGAATACTGAATTTGGTCCTATAAAAGTACCTGTAAGGGGGACGGACCCTTACTCATGAATTTAACAACAGTAACGCAAAAAGACAAAATAGGGTCCGTGGGACCACGCCCGTCGTATGCCTCAACTGATATTGTCCATTTGCTTCTTGTATTTGCCGGGCGTGATCTGATAGACCTTTTTAAAGGCCAGGATGTAGTTGCTGATGCTGCTGTAGCCGATTTCATAGGCGATCTGGCTGATCGATTTCGCATTGTCTGCGATCATTTCCTTGGACTTCTCGATCCTTTTGTTCCGTATATACTCCGAAATGGTCATGCCGTGTATCGACTTGAAAAGGAAATTCAACCGGTGATAACTCGTATACGTCTTTTTTAGAATGCTGTCGACCGTAAAGGTATCGGAACAGTAGTACTGCGAGATATAGGACTCCACTTCCCTGATGAGCGTCAGGTCGTCCTCGTTGTCGATATCAGCGGCGGGATTGGCGCCAAGCAGGCTCCTGTGCCGGTTGCTCAGGAAATATTCCAGCAACGCCAGCCCGTGGTTCTGTATGGTCAGCAGATGCGGCTCCCCGGTTTGGCCAACGCTTACAATGGCGGAGAACATGGACATCTGCCGTCTGCCCAGCCTGCAGGTCACCGTATTGGCGCCATCTTCCAGCAGTTGCTCGATCTTTTTGAACTGCAGGTTTCCATCAAAGAAAAGGCGGGCCCAGACCGTTGGTATGAAAAGCGTAAGTACACTGAGAGTGACGGGCGTATCCGCAGCGAAATGCAGCGGTTTGCCTGCCTGGCTCAGCAGGCTCAAGCCCGGGCTGGCGGCGTACTGTATGACATGGGCCCCTTCACCGCAACGGATGTGTACATCGCCTTTGTAGCGAATGAAGGTAAGCGCGTAACCTCTTTCACTGGAAACAGGCAGGGAGACATCCAACGCATCTGCCGCTGTTGTAAGGAAGGCGGCCTTCAGGCCTACCGGCAGCTGCAATACCTGCCAATGCAAAGTCGGGATCGCCTTTGAGTCGGCAGGATGTTGGCGTTTCATGGTCATGTATTTCGGGTTAGCGTGAAGGGTCAAGATAGAACGACAAATCAGTGCGGATTGAGATAATGCCAGGGCGAAAATCCATATTCTTTTTTGAAAGCCAGCGTAAAATGGGAGGGACTGGAATATCCTATTTCCGTCGCCACCACTTTCACGGGTATCTTATTGTCCAGCAACTTCCGGGCATGCTCCAGTTTATTTTTTTGGTAGTACCCAAAAAGCGTCTCGCCGTAATATTTTTTGAATTTGGTCTTCAGACTGGTTGGGCTCATCGCTGAAATGCGGGACAATTTTTCGATACCGGGGAATTCCGTCTTATAATGCAGGCAAAGGTGCTGCTCGACCCGGCACAGGCTATGAGTATCCTGCGGGCTCAGCACATTGCCGTCCTTGCTGAGTTTGTCCATTACAAAGAACTGTTGGACAAGATATTCTATGAGCACCGAGATATTCCGGATGGTAAACAATTCGCGGAAAGGATGTTGCACGACCTCCGTCATGAAGTCATTGAGCAGCAGGCGGTATTTGAAGGTGATCGGCCAGGTAAGTACCGATTGCTGTCCTTTTGCCTGTAAGATGCGGCTGATGGCGCCGGCGTCGAAGTCCTTGATCAGGTGGTCCAGGGCGGATTGCCGGACCCGTACCAGGATCGAACGGATCACCCGGTCCTTTGGATAGGTAAGCGTCCGGCCATGGGCGGCATCGGCAATGGATACCGCCGATTGCAGCCTTTCGATGGCAGGCAGGCCGGAGGGGAGCGAGAGGTCATTGTCCGTTTTGCCCGGAATTTCGATCTCGTCGAAATTGAGCAGATAGGAAGCCGCGCCAGGGGAAGGTAGGAAATTGAGCACCAAGTCCTCCGTCAACATGGACAGGTTTACCGCCATGACTTCGATGCCTGTGGCCAGCCCGGCCACCGTGATGAAACCCTTGCCTGTTTTTCCGGAGAAATGAAGCACTGAATCCGATACGATACAAGATTTGTCTTCTGCGATCACCTCAAAGCATGTCAGAAAAGATGCTGAATTTTCAAGAGATACATAGCTCATTGCGTTATTTTTTATCGCCTGTCCAACGGCACCTCCGGGCTAACCCGGGCCAAGTTATTCATAAGTCCCCCTTGGATGTATAGTAAAACTATGATTTGACATTAGTTTTTTTACTATAAACCGCTCCGAAAAAATACTTGGAAATACCAACGGATCACTTTTTTGCGTTATTGAATGGTAGAACGTACTTATAGGAAATCTTATTTTCAATCCGAACCCATTATGAACAATCCGTCCAAACAGGGTGGTTGTGAACCCGACCTCCGCTCCTTGCTGAAAAATCAACACAGAAAAGTGTACGCTATCTGTCGTTTCTTTGCCCACAATTACCAGGAACACCAGCGACTTTTTATCGATATCATTGCTGCCGCCTCGCAAAACATCCGTTCGCGAAAGGATGGAAGCGAGGATAAGCAGACCATGTTGCTGCGGGCCTGCATCAATATGGCCGCCCTGCACGCTATCAGCCGGGAGTTGGAACCGCATGTGGATCGCACCATCCAATTCAAGTCTCCCGACTATCAACGTTCCATGACCAATTTCAGAGACCAGGTGAAAGAAGTATCGGACCTGGAAAAATTCCGCCTCTTTTTGGAGCTGGAAAACGTTGCCGACGAAAATATGCCGGCGCTCACAGGAGTCGCCAACCCGGTCGCTGTCACAGGCAAGCAGAATAAAGAACTCCAGGTCTCGGTCAAGGCGGGTAAGCATTTCATACCCCAACTCAAGGAAAAAATCATATGGAGCTAAAGAAGTTATTGCAATACTGGAACAGCTTTCCCGAGATGTCCATGGAAGAACGGCCCGTCCTGTCCTCGGACCTGGAAAAGATAGTGGTGAAAAATCCCTTATCCGACGCCTTTTATCTCCGTAAGAAACTGCTCATCAGGATCGCGGTCATGTCATGTCTCTGGGTGTTGAACGCCTTTCAGCTCCACCGGCAATGGGTAACGGATGGCAATGACCTGCACTTGCAATTCGCCCTTTTCCTCGCCCTGGGCGCTTCACTGTACTATCATGGCCGGCTTTTGTTCTACGCCGACTACCCCACGCTGTTGGCCCTGCCGCTGGTCAACTTTTTGGCCAAGTTAGCGACCATCTTAGACAAATATATTCTTTCGTTCAAGTTTGTGAGCGCTATCACCGGATTCTATATGTTGAGCCTGGTCGAATGGATCCTCTCCCGGGTCAGCCCGGGCGCCTATGCCACCCTCAGCGGCAGCGACTGGTATAAAGTATTGATCCTGATCTTCCTTGCCATATCCGTCGATTTCCTTATCTTTCAGACGATCATCCCGAAACAAAAAAAACTGATGGAGACGGTAAAGAGGTACAGGGAGGGAATTTTAGCCAAAGCCGAAAACAAATAAAAGACCCGTAGCCCTTTTCCTAATATAACTATTATCCTCTATATTTGGACCAGGATACCTTACAATCCAGCATATGCAGCATATTTTAATCGCAGATGACCATTCCATCGTTAGGGCGGGGCTAAAACTACTGATCAACAATAGTATTAAAGACGTCACGATCGACGAGGCCGAAGACGGAGAGGCGGTGATCAAAAAAATGAAATCGACGCATGTTGACCTGCTGATACTGGATATCAACATGCCGCATACCGAATCCTTCAGCCTCACGGCATACTTGCTCAAGGAATACACAGGCCTTAAGATCATCATCTTCACCATGAACCAGGAAGTTTTCTTTGCTAAAAGGTTTTTGAAGATCGGGGCGCACGGCTATCTCAACAAATATTCTAAGGAGACGGAGATCAAGTATGCCATCCAGAAGGTATTGGGTGGAAAGCGGTATATCAGCGACAACCTCGCCGAGATCCTTAGCGGCGAACTCACCAAAAAATTAAAGGACAATCCGTTCGAAGAACTCTCCGACAGAGAGTTCGAGGTCGTGCTGCAAATGCTCAAGGGAAGTTCCGTTTCGGAAATAGCCAATACGCTCAGCCTGCACAAGTCCACCGTCGGCACGCACAAGACCCGTATTCTCGATAAATTGAAGATATCCAATACAGTCGAGCTGATCAACCTGGCGCGGCTCTACGAGATCATTTGAGCGGCCGGCGCGTTAGAAGAACTTCTCCAACGCTTTTCTTACGCCATCGTTGTTATTCGTGTCGGTGACAAAATCGGCCTTGGCCTTTATGTCATCAGGCGCATTGCCCATGGCCACTCCCATGCCCGCAAATTGGATCATTTCGACATCATTGTAATTATCCCCCATGGCCAAGATCTCCGTAGGCTGCAGGCCGAGCCGTTCACTCACGAACCTGACTGCATTGGATTTGGAGCCGCGGGTATCCATCACCTCGAGATAGGTGGCTTTGGAGGGATAGATATTCAGGCGGCCGTTGTACATGGCAAGCAAGTGCTGCTGGATGCCGGCGATATTATCCGGCTCGCTCATCACCATCAGCTTATTTGGGCCGATATGACGTGCCGACCAGCCTTTGACCAACTGGTCGATGGGGCCGACCTGCAAAGGCACATCCATGATTTTTTGCTCATGGTCCGTCCAGGCATCGGACACCTCGGCATACCACTCCCGCTGCAGGTAATAGGCGATGGTTGCCTTATAGGGTCTCACCTGCACAGTGACTTGTTCGGTGGTTTCCAGATCGATCACGGCCTCGAAAATAGGTTTATCATGCTCGACGATATAGCTGCCGTTGAGGGTGATCAACGGCGTATGCGCGGGAAGGCCGATCTTGCGAAAAGTAGGCAGGACGGCGTTGATCGGCCGCGCCGAGACCAGGATCACCGAAACGCCTTTATCCGTGAGGGTTTGAATGGTTTTGATCGTAGGTTCACTAACGGAATGATCAGTCCTCAGGAGGGTCCCGTCCATGTCCAGGAATACAGCTTTATACATGCTACGCTCAGTTTGCTCCGCAAGTTAAGTAAACAAATTCACCTAGACCCTGATATAGATCTTCTTATAGTCCAGCCATTTCCCCACCCCCCAGCAGATCATCATATAGCTCACCGCAAACAGCAAGGAACCGAATGCTCCCGGCAAGAACTTCAGGATGCCATCGGCGGACGACTCCGCCACATTTCCGCCCCCGCCGATGGGAACAAGGGATAAAATGACGATCAGCAATTCCGACACGACGTAGATGAACAACGGATTTTTTCCAAACACCAGGAAGAAACCCGTCCATTTTGTTTTCCGGCTGAACTCGATCACGTAAAGGAGAAAAGATAGCAGTACGATATCGATGCCAACCGTCAGCAGCACAAAAGAGCTTGTCCAGATCTTCTTGTTGATAGGAAAAACGAGGTTCCAGAACCAGGCCAACGCCAGGCATCCACAGCCCCAAAGCAACAGTTTTGCGAGTCCCTCATAGGTCTTCCCCATGCGGCTGACAAAGACGCCTGTATAATAACCCGCGATCACATTGACGATGGCCGGCAACGTACTGAGGAGGCCCTCAGGGTCAAAAGCGACGCTTCCATTTTCCTGGCCATGATAGAGATGATTTTCACCCATGACCCACAGGTCCAGCCGCTGGCCGGCATTCCCCAGCATACTGAAAGGGTCCGCTCCGGCCACGGGAAATGCCAACAACACCACCCAATATCCGACAAGCAAAAAAATGGCTGCCGTCCAAACCGTACGGGTCGAAAAGAAATAGATCAATAGCGATGCCGCGCCATAACAGAGCGCGATCCGTTCCAGCACACCCAATATCCTGGTGTGGGAGATCGGGTACAGCGCCCAATGCCCATCATCTCCAACATGAATGAATGGGAACCAGTAGATAAGATACCCGATCAGGAAGATAATCAAGGTCCTTTTCAGTATCTTTCCTACAACCGCACCCGTGCTCATCGTTTCAAACTTCTTCATGGCGAAACTCATCGCGTTGCCGACAACGAACAGGAAGGAAGGAAAGACAAGGTCGGTCGGCGTAAACCCATGCCACGCGGAATGTTTAAGCTGTGAAAAGGAATAGGCGTCATTTCCGTTATTGACAATGATCATAAAGCAGACGGTCATTCCACGGAATACATCCAAGGCAAGTGACCTCTGTGCAGGGACAGTTGTAGTGGCAGTCATGTAGCGGGGAAGATAGTGAAAAATAAAATATTTTGCCCGTTTGAACGTTTTATACCTTGTGCCTCAACCGGGCTGCTGCCATCTAAACCACTTTCAAAAGAGTTGAAAACCAAAACGTTAAATAAGATCGTCCGTACTTTAACGCTTTTTGCGGTTTTATTGGCTCACTATACTCCAATGCAGGCGCAGCATCTCGTCCGTCCACCAGCAGGTTTTGTCCGCCTTCGGAATGGTCTCGCAAAAATTCCCCGCAATATAGCCGATGGTTCCCTAAAACGCGATTCGCTGCGATCGGCCCATTTCAACCGCCACTACTATGTCATGGTCCAGTTCGACCTGCTGCCCGATTCGGTGCAAAAGGCACAAATGACCATTAACGGCCTCCACTTGTGTGACTATATCGCCGATCGCACTTACCTCGCCGAGATGGATGACAGCTTTTCCATCCCTGTACTCAAGCAATATGCGGTCAGCGGGCTGTCCGGGCTTCCGCCAGAGAGCAAGATCGCCAGCCGGCTGGCGTCGCACGCCCGGGAAGACCTGCGGGACGCCGATCAGCTCATCGCCATCAATTATTTCGGCACAGTGCCGGCCGACCAGGTCCGCCGGGGCATCACCGAAGCGGGTGCATCCATTCAGTCCGTTAAATTCCAGCCACCGCAGGTCTACTTTGCCCGTGTAGCCGATACCATAACGTTGCGCAGGCTTGCCGCACTACCCTATGTGAGCTATATCGCGGCGCAGCAGATAAAACCGCGACTGCTCAATTATAATAGCAGGGCGGCTCAGGGCGCCGATGCACTTGGGGCGATTTCCGGCCGGCGTCTCTATGGCGACGGTGTCGTAGTGGGCGTAGGCGATGACGCCGATCCTTCCTCCCACGTCGATTTCACCGGACGGCTTATCGTCCGTACGCCGGCACCATTCAACCTGCATGGTACGCATACCAGCGGTACCGTCGGCGGCGGAGGCATTTTAAACCCAATGTACCAGGGCATGGCGCCGCACTGCACCATCGTCAGCCAATACTTCAGCGACATCCTCGCCAACGCCCCCACGTATATCAACGACTATGATATGGTCCTGACCAACAATTCGTATACCGACTACCCATACGGATGCGCCTATGACGGCGAATACGACGCGCTGGCCTATGCGACGGATGCGCAATTGTATCAGTATCCCTATCTGCTCCACATGTTTGCCTCCGGCAACGACGGCAGCTATACGTGCAGCCCTTTTCCGTTTCAGTTCGCCACCATCAAATCGGGTTTTCAGGCTGCGAAGAACGCGTTGACCGTTGGCCAGATAGACAACTCCAATTTCTACGGTACCAATACCTATTATAGCGGTGGCGGTTCCAGTGCGGGCCCTACCCTCGATGGCCGGTTAAAGCCGGAGATCGTCGCCGGCGGTGAATTCGTCTATTCTACCACTCCCGACAACAACTATGCAAGGGACTTCGGTACAAGCATGGCCTCCCCCGCCATCACGGGAACCATGGCACTGTTGGAGCAGCGGTATCGACAGCTGAATGGCGGTGCAGATGCGCCCGCGATCCTGCTGAAGGCCCTGGCGTGCAATACAGCCAATGACCTGGGTAATCCCGGCCCCGACTATATTTTTGGCTTCGGCTCGATGAATGGCGGCGCTGCCGTACAGGCGATGGAGAATGTTCAATATGGATTTGCAGCCATCAATAATGGACAAACCCAGCCTTTCACGCTGCCGGTACCGTCAGGCCTGGCACAGCTGCGGATCATGATCTATTGGAATGACTACCCCGCTGCTCCTTACTCCCCGATCGCGCTTGTCAATAACCTGGACCTCACGGTAACGGACCCTTCTTCCTTTACGCACCACCCCCTGATCCTCAATTCCAATCCGGCACATGTCAATGACAACGCGGCGGAGGGTGTCGACAGCATCAACAATATCGAACAGGTCGTGGTCAACAATCCGGCGGGCGGCAATTACCAGATACAGATCAGGGGCACCAGCGTGCCCGCGGGACCGCAGGAATGCGTCATCGTCTATGAGTTCATACAGCCCTCCGTCGTAGTGCAGTATCCCTATGGTAACGATACCTGGGTACCGGGCGATCCTGAGGTCATTCGCTGGTATGCCTATGACGGCAGTTCCAATACCTTTACGATCGACTACTCGGCCGATGGCGGTTCGACTTGGACGACCATCAACAACGCCGTACCTGCCATCGACCAGATGTATACGTGGACGACACCGTCTACGCCTACCAACCAGGCGCTGATCCGGGTAACGCGTAACGGGACCTCCTTTAGCGGCACCAGTACCTATCCATTTACTATACTGGGTCAACCCGTCGACACGGTAACAAGCCCTTGCCAGGGTTATGCCAAACTAAAATGGAACATCATCCCTTCGGCGACCAGCTACGATATCATGCAGCTCGTGGGCGATACCATGGTTAAGGTCGCCAATACAACCGACACCACCTATCTGCTCGGCAATCTTAACCGCGACAGTTCCTACTGGCTGGGCGTCCGCGCGCTCAATGGCAGCACACCCGGACGCAGATCCATCTCCGGCAATGTCCGTCCCGTAGGCGGAGCCTGTACACTTGACACCCTCAACAACGATTACACTGTTGATTCCGCGATTGGCCTGGCGTCCGGGCGCCTCTATACCTCGACACAGCTCGGCAGTTCCACTCCCATCCGGGTGGAGGTCCGAAACCTGGGCACCTTGCCCTCCGCGTCGTCCTTTACGATGTCCTATAGCATCAATGGCGGCACGCCCGTGACAGAAACCAGTACTGCTTTGGTGGCCGCCAACTCGGGCACCTACAATTATACGTTTGCCACACCTGCCGATTTCTCGGCACAGGGCACCTATACCATACAGACCTGGGTGAGCTATCCCGGAGATCCGAATTTGGGCAACGATACCCTGACTTCCGTGATCAAACAGCTCAGCAACACCGCCATCGATCTCAGCAGTCCCTTTACGGAAGGTCTGGAATCCGCCGCGTCGGCCACCTACTACTCCCGTACGATGGGCTTTACCGGGTTGGACCGCTGCGACTTTTTCGCTGACTCCATCCACGGCCGGGCGAGAACCTTTGTCAACACCGGCATCTGCCGTACCGGCAACCGCTGTGCGATCCTCGATCAATCTCCTGCCGATACCGTATCGACGGCCGATAGCCTGATCATGACGTTCAACTTGTCCACCTATACGGCTTCAGACCAGATCTGGCTGGATTTCTACTACCGCAACCAGGGCAATGACTCCGTGCAGCAAGCCAATAAGGTCTGGATCAGGGGAAATGACCAGGCCGCCTGGGTGCAAGTCTACATCCTGGATACCAATCAGGCCAATATGGGCATCTATCAACCTTCGGCACATATCGATGTGACCGGGTCGCTGGCCAATGCTTCCCCGGCTCAAACGATCAGCAGCAGCTTCCAGATCAAATTCGGCGAACAGGGTTTGACTTCCGCCAACGACGTTGTGCCCGACCCTACCGTCGACGACGGCTATGTCTTCGATGACATCACCCTTACCCGTTCCATCGACGATATCGGCATGGTGAGACTCGTCTCACCGGCGGCGGGCACTCAATGCGCCCTTTCGAGCGCCACACCGATCAGCATCCTGGTTAAAAACTACGGGTCGTCCACCGCCACCAATATCCCTATCACCTATTCCATCAACGGCAGCACCGTAAGCGAGACCATTCCCTCGATCGCCGGGGGCGATTCCATCGTGTACACATTCGCTACGCCCGCCGACATGTCGGCTTTTCGACTGTATAGCGTCGGCGGCTGGGTGCATTATACCGGTGATACCTACCCGGCGAATGATACCCTGGCGACCCAAACCATCCAGACCTCTCCGCTCATCAATACCTTCCCCTATCTCGAAGGCTTTGAAAGCAGCAGCGGGAATTGGTTCACCGGCGGCATCAACAGCAGCTGGCAATGGGGCGCACCGCAAAAAACGATCATCGATAAAGCGGCCAACGGCAACAATTGCTGGGTGACAAGTCTTACCGGCGATTACAACAATAATGAACTTTCCTATCTCTATTCGCCATGCTTCGACCTCAGCAGCCTCACCAGCCCTGTCTTGTCGTTCAGCCATATCTTTCAGACGGAAGACGACTGCGCCTGCGATTATCACTGGGCGGAATACAGCCTGAACGACACCACCTGGATCAAACTGGGGGCTGTCGGAAGCGGCACCAACTGGTATGACGATGCCGCCAATCAAACCTGGCAGATGTCCTATACCAAATGGCATGTGTCGAGCTTCAACATCCCTACGACCGCTTCCAGGGTGCGCTTCCGCATCGTCATGAGCAGCGACCCGGCCACCACGTACGAGGGTATAGGCATAGATGACATACATGTCTTCGACAAAGCGTCGGTCTACAGCGGCGCCGACGACAGCCTGGCCCAACCCGTCAGCGGCAACAACTGGATCAACTTTACCATCGGCGGCAAGGTGATGGCCGCGATCAACCCAAATGGTCAGGACCTCGGCGTCACGAATGTAAAGGTCTTCTTTAATCATACAGGCACTGTCCGCAATAACAATGTTCAATATTACCTCGACAGGAATATCGTGATCCACCCTGCCAATCAGCCCACCGCCAATGTAGGCGTCCGGTTCTACTTCCTCGACAACGAGGCGGTCGCGCTGATCAACGCCGCGGGCTGCAGCACCTGCACGACCATTGCGGATGCCTATCAATCCGGCGTAACACAGTTCAGCAGCCCGAATCCGGCCGAAGAGGACAGCTCCCTCTACAATGATACCACCGGTGCCTTTGTCTTCCACCTGCCACACACTGATGTGAGCATCATCCCCAACGACAACGGCTACTATGCGGAATACCAGGTGGCCGGCTTCTCCGAGTTCTGGCTCAACAATGGCGGCCCTACCGGGACCATCCCCTTGCCCGTGACACTGCTGTCCTTCACGGCCGTCCGCGCCGCTGAAAATGCACTCCTCCAATGGAGTACAGCCGATGCCGCCGGCCTGAGCCGCTTTATCATCGAGAAGAGTACCGATGGTGTCCATTTTGCCGCCCTCGACTCCCTTACAGCATCCGCAAACGGCAACAACATCAATACCTACCAGTATACCGACACACACCTCGTCACCGGCATCAATTATTATCGGTTGCGGGAGGTAGACCAGGATGGCGAGTATACCTGGTCGCCGATCCGTAGCGTCAACGGTTCAGCCGCAGGCGGCATCACTATTTATCCCAACCCTGTACGGGACGGCAACCTCTATGTCAGCAGTACGGTGAATACCCGGGAAATCAGGCTGACCGATGTATCGGGCAAGACCATCCTCCAGCTGGAAACCCAAGGCTACCTGAATACCCTGCCGGTGGGCGCCATCGCCCACGGCATTTACTTCGTTACCGTGTACACCGATACGGGCAATTCGGTGCAAAAGATCCTTATTCAATAATTTTTGTTTATTTAAGCAGCTGGGCCTATCTTTGTCCATCAAAATGGTAGACATAAGTATGACACGCTATTCCTCTCTTTTTCGGTTCCATACCTGCGCCTGCAATAGCAAGTGTTGTTGTTGCTGTTGATCCTTTCTCTATTCCCGGTCGTACCGGCTTTCAGACCATCTCTCACCACTACAGGCTCATGGACAACACATTAGAAACAAAAAATTCGGCACGCTCATTACTCCACCAAACCAGTGGATTATCGATCGCAGCGACGCTGGCCCTGTTGAGTGCGCAATTTCCCGGCCAGGTAACCTTTTCTACCAGCTTCAGCATGGAAGACCAGGTCATCAGCCATCATATCCTGTCAGCCGGTTTGCCCGTGTCCATCTTCACCCTCGATACGGGACGTCTTTTTTCCGAGACGTATTCGGTATGGAGCGCCACCAAAAGCAAATATGGGGCGGCCATCCATGCCTACTATCCGGACAGGACTTTACTGGAGCGGTTTGTACATGAAAAAGGTCCCAACGCTTTCTATGAGTCCGTCGCCAATAGGAAAACCTGCTGCCAGCTCCGCAAAGTGGAACCCCTTCAGCGCGCCCTGCAGGGCCAGGCGGTCTGGATCACGGGACTGCGTGCAGAACATTCCCCTGAACGGAGGGAGCACCAGCTCATCGAATGGGACGAGGGCAATGCCATCCTCAAATATAACCCGCTCCTTCACTGGGATACGGAGGCCGTTCGCGGGTACATTGATCGATTCGACATTCCCTATAACCCACTTCACGATAAAGGTTTTATCAGCATCGGTTGTTCTCCCTGCACCCGCGCGGTCCGGCCAGGGGAGGACTTCCGCGCCGGCAGGTGGTGGTGGGAAGACGACAGCAAAAAAGAATGCGGCCTGCATGTGAAATGATCCCCCTTCGTGCAGGCATCCTGAAAAAAGAATGTATGAGCAACAATTCGATATATCATTCCGACTACCTGGACCAGCTCGAATCCGAGTCTATCCATATCCTGCGGGAAGTAGCAGGACAATTCGAACGCCCTGCGCTGCTCTTCAGCGGCGGTAAGGATTCCATTACCCTCGTAGCGCTGGCGCTTAAAGCCTTCCGCCCGGGAAAATTTCCCTTTCCGCTGGTTCATATCGATACGGGCCATAATTTTCCCGAGGCGTTGCGCTTTCGCGATGAACTGACAGCAGCTATTGGCGAAACACTGATCGTCCGCCACGTAGCAGATACGATCCGCAAGCGGCAGCTCACGGAGCCGGGCGGAAAATTTGCCAGCCGCAATGCCTTGCAGACCTTCACGCTGCTGGACACCATTGAAGAATTCGGGTTCGATGCCTGCATAGGTGGAGCCCGGCGCGATGAGGAAAAGGCACGGGCGAAAGAGCGCATCTTTTCCGTCAGGGATGAATTCGGCGGGTGGGACCCCAAGCGACAGCGGCCTGAACTCTGGAACACTTACAACGGCCGCATCAAAAAGGGCGAGAACGTTCGTGTATTCCCTATCAGCAACTGGACCGAACTGGATGTCTGGAACTACATTCGCCGGGAGAAGATCGCGCTCCCCTCCATCTACTTCGCACACGAAAGAGAGGTCATCGACTACGAAGGCCAGTGGGTCGCCGTCTCACCCTTTATGCGGTTGGACGCCACCGACCAGGTGCAACGACGCCAGGTTCGGTACCGTACCGTGGGCGATATGACCTGTACTGCGGCCGTCGAGTCCGGGGCTACCGCCATCGACGATATCATCTCGGAGATTACGGCTACCCGCACCTCGGAGCGCGGTGAGACCCGCATCGATGATAAGGTATCGGAAGCCGCTATGGAGGATCGCAAAAAAAACGGTTACTTCTAAAGACGCCAAAGACATTACCATGGACCTATTAAGATTTATAACAGCAGGCAGCGTAGACGATGGCAAGAGCACGCTCATCGGGCGGCTGCTGTATGACAGCAAGAGCATCCTTGCAGACCAACTGGTCGCCCTGGAGCAGCAGACCAAGAACAAAGCAAACGGCGAGATCGACCTGGCGCTCCTCACCGACGGCTTACGCGCCGAACGCGAGCAGGGCATCACCATTGATGTCGCCTACAAATACTTTTCTACACCCCGTCGGAAATTCATCATCGCCGACGCACCAGGTCACATCCAGTATACCCGCAACATGGTCACAGGGTCCAGCAATGCCAACCTCATGGTCATCCTCGTGGACGCCCGTAACGGCGTAGTAGAGCAGACCCGCAGGCATTCCATCATCGCCTCCCTGCTCAACATCCGCCATGTGATCGTGGCCATCAATAAAATGGACCTGGTCGACTATTCACAGGACCGCTACAACAATATCGTCATCGATTTTGCTTCGATCGCCAAGACCCTGCAGCTGCAGGATGTGACCTACCTTCCGATCAGCGCGCTGAAGGGCGACAATATCGTGGATCGCTCTCCGGCCCTGCCCTGGTATGAAGGGCCTCCGTTGCTGGAACTGTTGGAAACGGCGCCGATCGACGTCGACACAGAGCACCGGCGCGGCCGGCTGAGTGTGCAGTATGTCATCAGGCCGCAGACTGACTCCCATCACGACTATCGCGGGTATACGGGCAAGATCAGCAGCGGTGTCTATCGCAAGGGAGACGCCGTCACCGTACTGCCCGCAGGCCACCAGACCCGTATCAAGTCCATCGAGATCGGCGGCAAAGAAGTGGAAACCGCCTTCGCCCCCCAGAGCATCATCCTCCAATTGGAAGACGATATCGATATCAGCCGGGGTGACCTGTTGGTCACCGGTCCGAATCCGCCCCGGGTCGAACAGGAGTTTGAGGTGTTGCTGTGCTGGATGGACACCAAACCCCTGCTGCCGGGAAACAAATACCTGCTGCAGCTGGGCAGCCGCTCGGTTCGCAGCGCGGTCCGCGAGATCGCCTACCGGCTCGACGTCAATACACTGGAGCAACAGCCCGCACCCGGTCAGGCCGGTCTGAATGACGTTGTCAGGGCTACGATCCGAACCGCGACACCGCTGCCGTTCGACGCCTATAAAGATCTGCCCGCGGGGGGCGGCGCCATCCTCATCGACGAAACAAGTTTTGTAACCGTAGGCGCCTGCATGCTCCAATGATGTTGACCAATCCCAACCATATCGGCAAAGTTATCCTCGAATGTTGACCAATCCCAACCATATCGGCAAAGTTATCCTCGAATGTTGACCAATCCCAACCATATCGGCAAAGTTATCCTCGAATGTTGACCAATCCCAACCATATCGGCAAAGTTATCCTGGCAGGAGCCGGACCCGGCGATCCGGAGCTGTTGACCATAAAGACACTGCGGTGGCTGCAACGGGCGGACGTTATCGTTGTCGACAGGCTCGTGAGCCCGGATATCGTTAAATATTATACCCGCCAGGAGGCCCTGGTCATACCGGTAGGCAAACAGCACGAGAAAACCGGTTCGACACCTCAATCCGAGATCACCGGGCTGCTGATCCGTTATGCGCTGGACAGGAAGCTGGTGGTGCGGCTCAAAGGCGGAGACGTCTCTATCTTTTCCAATATTCTGGACGAGCTTCAGGCGCTCGTCCAGCACCGGATCCCCTATGAAGTGGTGCCGGGAGTAACCGCCGCCTTGGGCGCCGCCGCCTACGCCGGCATCCCGCTGACCGCAAGAGGCTATGCCACCTCTGTACGGTTCCTCACCAATTACGAAGAACAGGCGCTCGATGCTGATTACCTGGAACTGGCGCACACCAATGACACGCTTGTATTTTATATGTCTTCGGTGTCGCTGGACCGGCTCATCAAAAAATTATTGCAGCAGGGGATCGCAACCGACAAATGGGTGGCCGTGATCGAACAAGCGACGACGCCCATGCAACGCGTGTCTGCCTGGCCGATACATGCGTATCCAATAGGGTCGGGAACCACGTACGCCTCCCCTACCCTCATCATCATCGGCCGCGTAGCATCGCTGCACGCCGATTTTCAATGGCTCGCCGATGACAACAGGGACGGTCTTTATTTTCCACCGGTTCACGGACCTTCAGACGGCGAGACGGCGTCCACGCGAAATCCAGAACCTTTAAAAAAGATTACCATATGCTGACGACGCCCAAACTGCAGTTGATGCAGGAATTGATCGCCGGTTCGACCCGCGAGGAGTTGATCTGGCTGAGCGGCTATCTCGCCGGCGTAGTGGCACAAAGCGCCGCGACAGGCACGCCGATTGCTACACCGATCACCGCCTCGCCCGCGGCCGCAACAGGCCCGGTATTTCCGGCAACAGCTTCGGCATTTCCGACAGGCCCGGCGTTTCCGGCAACAGGCCCGGCTTTGCCGGCAACAACCCCGGCATTTCCGAAAGGCCCGGCGTTTCCGGCAACAGGCCCGGCTTTGCCGGCAACAGACCATCCGGCGCTCCGCATGACCATTGCCTATGGCACCGAGACGGGGAACTCCAGGAAGCTGGCCACCGATTTCGCCGCGCGAGCTAAAAAGAAAGGGCTTCATGCCAAGTTGGTGGGATTGGAGCAATACCGGCTGACCGACCTCACAAAAGAAGAATACTTTCTAACGGTTATCAGCACCCAGGGAGATGGTGAACCGCCTGCCGCAGCCAAAAAATTCTACGATCATATCCACCGCGCAGAGCTAAAGCTCGAACGCATGAAATACAGTGTACTCGCCCTCGGCGATACCGCTTATCCGCTCTTCTGCAAGGCAGGAGAGGATGTCGACCAGCAGCTCCAGAAAATGGGCGGCCAGCGCATTCTCTCGCTCCAAAAATGCGACACCGATTACGAGGCAGAAGCCGGTACCTGGTTCGACCGCATCCTGCAACAACTCTCCGCCCCTGCACGTGAGTCGGCGCCCGCACAGGTACTCCCGGCCCACCCCCCCGGTCAAAGTCCGGGCACGACAACGCGTTCCACGGGCAAAAAGACCTATGCCGGCACCGTCCTCAGTAATATCATCCTCAACGACCGTGGATCGGACAAACAGACCCACCACCTGGAGATCGCTGCAGAAGCCGTGGAGTATGAGCCGGGCGATAGCCTCGGCGTCGTGCCGGAGAACCCGTCGGCCGCAGTAGAGGCCATCATAACGCTCACAGGCGCCGATCCCTCCCGCCTGCTGCCACACCGCTCGGAAGAACACCAGCTGGCGCACCTCCTGCAGCGCAAGCTCAACATCGTCTTCCTGCCCGAAAGAGTAGTGGCCCGCTACGCGGCAATCGTCAAACAGGACATTCCGCAGACCAGGATAGGCCTACTCGACCTGCTCAAGATCTATCCCGTTAAGGACACGACCCAGTTCCACGCCGTGGTCGGCATCCTGGAGCCTATCGCACCACGGCTTTACAGCATCTCCAGTTCACCCGGGGCGCATCCCGGCGAGGTTCATCTGACAGTGGCCAGAGACAGCTTCTCCATCAACGAAGAGATCAAATATGGTCTCTGCTCCGATAGCCTCTCGCAGTTAAAGCCCGGGACGGAACTTGCGTTCTACGTCCATCGCAACGGTCAGTTCCGACTGCCTTCGCCGGACGCAGATATCATCATGATTGGCCCGGGCACAGGCATTGCCCCCTTCCGCTCCTTTTTGGCTGAAAGGGACAGCAGTGGCGCGCAGGGCAGGAACTGGCTGTTCTTCGGCGACAGGCGCTTTACAACCGATTTCCTATACCAGACCGAGATGCAGGACTGGGCGAAGACAGGTGTGCTCACCCGCATTAACACGGCTTTTTCACGCGATCAGGCGGAGAAGGTCTATGTGCAACATAAAATGCAAAGACAATCGGCCGAGCTGTTCCGCTGGCTGGAATCAGGCGCCTACTTGTATGTCTGCGGCGCGAAGGAACCAATGAGCGTGGATGTAGAGCTGACCCTGCTGGAGATTGTTCGCCGGGAGGGACATAAGAATGCAGCCCAGGCGGACGCTTACCTGGAACAACTAAAAGAAGCAGGCCGTTATACAAAAGATGTCTATTGAATTGTAAACACTATGAGCGAGAACAAAAACAACCACCTGTCACTGGTAGAACACATCAAGCAAAATAGTGACGGGCTGCGCGGCACCTTAAAGGAAGGCTTGCTCGATGAACTCACGGGCGCCATCAGTGACGACGACCAGACCCTGGTGAAATTTCATGGCATGTACCAGCAGGATGACCGCGACCGGCGCGAAGAACGGGCGGAGCGAAAACTGGAACGCCTCTATAGTTTTATGATCCGCCTTCGGGTTCCCGGCGGTTTCTTCACACCCGAACAATGGATCGCTACCCACCACATCGCCGGCGAACATTCCACGGGTACGATCAAGATCACCACCCGGCAAACCATCCAGTTGCACGGCCTCCTGAAAAGCCATATCAAGCCCACACTGGCATCCTTCGATGCCGTTCACCTGGACTCCATCGCCGCCTGCGGCGACGTCAACCGCAATGTCACTTGCGCTGCCCATCCCCATCAATCCCCCATCCACGAACAAGTACACGCATACGCCGCCCGCATCAGCGAACTCCTCCTGCCGAAGACAAAGGCCTTTTACGAGATCTGGCTCGACCAGGAAAAACTCACCGACAAAAAAGAAGAGGAAGATCCCCTGTACCAGGACCGCTATCTGCCGCGTAAATTCAAGATCGGGATCGCGATCCCGCCCAATAACGACATCGACGTCCTCACCAACGACCTGGGCCTTATCGCCATCATCGAGGACGATGCGTTGAAAGGTTTCAACCTTGCCATCGGCGGCGGCCTGGGCACCACGCACGGGAATGCACAGACCTATCCCCGGCTGGCCACCGTCATTGGCTTTGTGCCCGCCGACGAGCGCCTATTCAAAGCGGTCTATGAGATCGTCACGATTCAACGCGACTACGGCAACCGCAGTGACCGTAAACTCTCCCGCTTGAAATATACGGTCGACCGCCTGGGCATCGACTGGTGGCGACAGGAACTGGCCATCCGGACGGGCTTTCAACTAGAACCAGCCAGAGCCTATTCCTTCACCGACCGCAAAGACTATTACGGCTGGCAGCTCAATCACCAGGGACGCTGGTTCTACACACCTTTCGTGGAAAGTGGCAGGATCTGCGACGAAGACGGCATACCTTTGAAAACGGCCCTGCTGGAGATCGCGCAGACCGGCAAAGCCAATTTTCGCTTCACCGGCAACCAAAACCTCATCCTCGCGGATATCCAACGAAAAGACAAGGCGCGCGTCAACGCGATCCTGGAGCGATACGGCATCATCCGGCATACCGACGCCGCCTCTGCCATCCGCAGGAATTCCATCGCCTGCGTCGCCCTTCCTACCTGCCCGCTGGCGCTGGCCGAAGCCCAACGCTATCTGCCCGGCCTGATCGGCCAGATCGAGAAACTGCTGGCCAACCACGACCTCCAGGAAGAAGCCATCATCATCCGGATGACCGGTTGCCCGAATGGCTGCGGCCGCCCCTATGCCGCGGAGATCGGTTTCGTCGGGACCGCAGCTGATCATTACAACCTCTACCTCGCCGGAGACCATGAAGGGGTACGGCTCAACCGGCTTTACAAGGAGAACCTCGATGAAGCGGCCATCCTGAAGGAACTCGACGTGCTGTTTTGGCTGTACAAAAAAGAACGCATGACCGGCGAACGGTTCGGGGATTTTGCCCTGCGGCAACGCTGGTACAAAGTGTGATCGCCGCTTGACGGCTGAAGGTCAACCAGCTCATCGGCGACAGCGATTTTGCCTATTTACTCTATAGAATCAATAGACTAATAATAAAAATAAAAAACCACCACCCATGCGCTTTATGAGATTGCTCCCCCATGCCCTTGTCCTGGGCGCCCTTATCCTCACAACATCCGCTCAAGCTCAAACGACAGATGATATTCTGAAACTTATGGTCAAAAAAGGGACCATCAGCGCGCAGGAAGCAGATTCGCTTCGAACCGAATACGCGACGAAACAACACAAGGCAGAGGCACTTGCGGATTCTTTTCCGCTCCGGCTGGGCCGGTCGCTGAGCCTAAGCGGCTATTCACAGGTCGTCTATACGAACTATGCGCATCAGGTCCCCGGAAAATATACCGACGGCTTCAGCATTAAAAGGGCCCGGCTGGATTTCCAGGGTCATTTCTCTTGTCAATTCGATTACCGCCTGTTGTTTGACTTCGTGGGCCAGAGCGGGGCGAACGGCACCGCGCAGACCGGCGGCCAGTTGATCTCTCCCTTCCTGGTGGAAGCCTTTGTCGTCTACAAACCCTTTACATGGCTGAACATCAAAGCCGGCCAGATGATCGTCGCCTTCTCCCCGGAAAATATGACACAGGACCGAAACCTCGACCTTATCGAACGCTCCCAGGTGGTAAACGCGCTAGTAGCACGCAAGGGCGACGCGGCCAATGGACTGGTCGATTCCCTCGGCAACCAGAACGGCCGCGACATCGGCATCCAGGCGGGCGGCAGCATCGGCAAATTGAGCGACCGCTACCTGCTCGACTATTACCTCCAGTTGCTGGACGGCGCTGGCATCAATACGCTGGACAATAACGCCTCTAAAGACGTAAATGCCCGGTTGGTCTTCCATCCCCTCAAAGAGTTGGCCATCGGCGGCTCCTATTACGATGGGTATGACCGTTTCACTTCGGATCTCGCCAAAGACCAAAAACGCACCCGCTGGGGAGCCGACCTCGCATTTACAGCAGACAACTATTCGCTGAAAGGGGAATATATAAAAGGTCAGGAAGGCAACGGGGCCGCCAACACGCATACCGGCAACCCGGGTCTGACCACACACGATGGCTGGTTCGCACAAGCGGGCTACTTTTTCATTCCGAGACATCTGGAAGGGCTGTTCCGCTACGATTGGTACGACCCCAATACGGCCAAGACGCAGGTCAAAGACAGGTATTATGATTTCGGCCTGTCCTATTTCTTCAACGTGTGGACCAAATTGCAATTGTACTATTCCCTTAGGGACCAGCAGGGGGTGACCACCAACAACAACCTCTTCGAAGCCCAATTACAATTGGCTTTTTGATCTGCACTTGTCCACCTTAAGATCACCCGACTCTACAACTTGTCTGACCCAACCTTCGTACTTGTCTAATCCCACCCTACTACTTGTCAACCCAATCTTCGTACCTGTCCAACCCAACCCTCCTACTTGTCTACTGAATTAGTAGGTAAATCGCCTCAAAAGCGCTACTTTTATGACAACACAAATGGATAGCGAGACAACAGGATCAGAAACACAAGCGGCCAACCGGCTCTTCCCGGTGTTCGTTAAATTGGAACGGCTCCGCCTCCTCATCGTCGGCGGCGGCAACGTCTGCCTGGAAAAATTACAGGCTGTCGTGCAGAACTCGCCCGCAACGCCGGTGACCGTGGTAGCCACCCAGATCAGCGCCCCCGTTAGGGCGCTGGCGCAACTTCATCCCAATATCCGCTTGCTGGAAAGGCCGTATCACTCCAGTGACCTGGAATATGCAGATATCGCTATCGTCGCCGTAAACGACCGGGCGATAAGCGAATTCGTAGCAAGGGACGCCAAGATCAATGGCGTGCTCGTGAATGTCGCCGACACGCCGGACCTCTGTGATTTCTATCTCAGTTCCATCGTCCGCAAGGGAAATTTGAAGATCGCCATCTCCACCAATGGCAAGTCGCCGACTATCGCCAAACGCTTAAAGGAGGAGATCGGCGGCATGATCCCCGAAGAGATGGAGTCGGTGCTCGATAACATGCAGACGATCCGTGGACATATGAACGGCGATTTTCCGGAAAAGGTCCGCCGGCTCAACCAGTTGACCGAGGTACTGGTGGCCAAACGCGGCCTCGACCCGGAAACCGGCGACGCAGTCAACACTCCGGTGGACCGATCCTCCACGGCGCGTGGCAAGGCTGTCGCTGCGACGAGTGGCACCACCAGCTGGCAGCAGGTTGTCAAATGGTGCTTGTTTGCCTTCTTCTTTATGCTCGTTGGGGCCGCGATCCTGCCGCTCATCCCCTTTCCGGGTGTCGCAGACTTTTTCCGCGGGCTGCCCGCTCAATTGACCACAAAGGATTTTATGATCATGACCCTGGCAGGTTTCCTGGCACAGATGGTAGACGGATCGATGGGCCTGGGATATGGAACGATCTCCACTACTTTCTTATTGGCCTATGGGGTCAGTCCCGCCATCGTAAGCAGCCGGGTGCATTCCGCCCGGACTTTCTCGAGTGGGGTTTCAGGCTATAGCCATCACCGTTTTGGAAACATCAACAAGAAACTGTTCCGCGCCATCGTTTTTCCAGGCATCATTGGGGCCGTATTGGGTGCCTGTCTGGCGGTTATCGGCAAGGAGTATGCGCAGTGGGTGCGGATACCCCTGTCCCTATATACGATCTACCTGGGCTACTATATCTTCCGAAAGGCCTTCATGAAGCGGAATCCAAAGGACAAAGTACGAGGCGCCGGCTGGCTGGCTTCGGCCGGCGGTTTCATGGATGCATTTGCCGGCGGCGGCTGGGGCACCCTCGTTACCAGTACCCTTATCGCCAAGCGCAAAAATCCGCGGTATGTGATCGGCTCGGTATGCCTCGCGGAGTTCTTCGTTGTGCTGGCGAGCTCCATCACCTTTTTTATTTTGCTGAAGACGATCCCGCTCCGGGATATCGCAGGCATGATCCTGGGGGGAATTCTTGCCGCACCGCTCGCAGCACGGCTGGCAGGCAAACTGCCGGTAAAAACGATGTTCATTGCCGTAGGCAGCCTTGTCATGATCACCAGCACCTCGACCCTCTGGAAGGCCATCCTGTCCGTCCTCCATCATCACTAAAGCCCCGACCCGCCCTTTACTGTCCGTCCTCCAGCGTCACTAAAGCCGCGGCCCGCCTTTCATGTCCCACCCTTCCCAACTCACCCTTCCTGCCCCAGCCTTCCCAACCCACCCTTCCCAACCCACCCTTCCTGGCCCACCCTTCCCAACCCACCACTGTAGGCGCCGCCCCGCTACGCCACGAGCAGGCTGCATCCTCGAAGATCACTGTTATCCACCCGGCCGGAGACCTCGAACCGGCCATCCGGATGAACGCGGCCTGTATCCTCCGTCGCCAGGAAACCGCAGGACCATCGATTCGCAAGGTCTATGATATTCAGGATCCCTTCTCCCTCCACCCGCACTTCCAGGGGATCGTCTTCCGATCGCACCAGCACCTTCATCCAGGGCGGACACGAGAAAAGCCCGGCGGCAGGAGAATACGCCTGCGACAACAACTCGGTCATCCCATATTCCGCATGGATCGTTTTTACGCCCAGCCGCTGCGTGAGGAATGCGTGTAATTCTCCGCGGGTCATCTCCCGGCGGCGCCCCTTCATACCCCCGGTCTCCATCACCACCGTGTGGTGCAGGGAAAGCGCATATTGCTCGGCAAAGTCCAGCAGACCGAAGGTAACTCCGATCAGCAGGGTCTTCTGCCCCTCCTTTTCCAGCTGTTGCAACAGGTGGAAAAGTGCCGCATGGTCATACAAATAAAACCCGCTTTCGGCATGGCCGCTTTGCCGGATCAGCGCATCAACCATCACGACGAGGGAGGAATTGTCCCTTTCCAGGTAAGAGGGAAGCAACCCAAGGACGCACCAATCCGTAATATTTCCATAGAAGCGCTCGAAACAAGTGCTAAAGCTCCGGGTGTACAAATCCAGCTCTTTTATTTCGTGACGGCTTGTGATCATGCCGGTCGTTCCGCTGCTGGCAAATATGGCCTCCGGAATAAAATCGGTGGTCCTGACCGCCCGGCTCTTAAAAAAACTGATCGGCAGGAAGGGAATCTGCCCGAGGCTGTTGACATAATTTGGATCGACCCCAAGGACATCGGTATATTGTCGGTAGAGCGGGTTGTTTGCGTACTGGAAACGGAAAAGGTCCAGCGCCGGAGGGACAATATCCTCACTGGTCGTTGTAAAAAGATCGTCCAAGGAAAACGTGTTTAATCAACAAAACTACTGCGTTTTAGCTAAAAATAGGTAGGTTTGTAACCATCAACTCAGTTTCATGAAACCTGGTTATTTTCTGATACCCGTAATCCTGATCGTCATAGTTGTAGTCAGTTGCACTAAGGGCAGCACTTCCAAGCACCCCCAGCTCTCGATCGAATCCGTGAGCACCGACTCCGTCGCCCCAGGCGATTCCGTCACTTTCATGCTTAAATTCCAGAATAGCGGCGGGTCCCTTGGCAACGGGAACTTCTTTTCCGTCCGGACACGCCTGAACCAGGTACCCATACCCTCCCAGGATTCAATAGGCTCCGATACGCTGATGACCCCGATCCCCGATTTCAATGGCGCCGCCAAAGGCGAATTCAGGTACACACTCGGACACGACGACCTCACAGAAGGCGCGGAGATCGACCTGAACGACACACTGGTCATCAAATTCTTCGCCGTCACGCCCAACAACGACACCAGCAACGTGGTCAGTACATCGAAACTTGTGATCATTAATCCTTAACTTCCCGCTCCATTTATTTAACCGGAGCAGCGTGTTCAGAAAGCTCGTCGACTATTTTGTTTTCAGCAGCCTTTATGTCGCCATCTGTGCCGTCCTGATGATCTGGCAGACGAACAGGCTGTTGCTCGGGTCTCCTCCATCGGGCCGGCTCATGGGATTTGTATTCTTCGCCACCATCTGCAGCTATAATTTTCATTGGTGGCTGACCCCGAAAACAGCGACGCCTTCCCATCGGGTACAGTGGACGAACCACCACAAGGCACTCCACTTCGTGCTTTACTTGACGGGTGCCGTGGGAGCGGTCGTCTATTTTTTTTACCTGCTGCCTTGGTTCCCCGCCCTCTGCTTTGCCGCCTTCCTGACCTTTTTGTATTCGGCGCCGAAACTGCCGCAACCGTTTTTCCAACAACTACGGGCCATCGCCCTTGGCAAAACCTTTTTTCTGGCCTTCGTATGGGTATATGTGACGACCGCACTGCCGCTGATCATCGCAGGCGCCAGCTGGCAATCTTCTTTTGCAACTTTTACGGCAAGCCGCTTTTTCTTTACCTACGCCATTTGTATCGTCTTTGACAGCCGGGATCGGGAAGACGACCGCATCCAGGGTATCAAAAGCCTCGTTACCGTGCTGAATGAAAAGTGGATCGATCGCCTGTTCTGGATGGCTATACTCCTGTTCTTCACATGCAGCTTCACCCTTTCCCGTTATCATTATCCTGCTTTCTATATTTTGTTGCTGGTGATCCCGGGATTTGTCATCAGCGGGCTCTATCAAGAGACGAAACGGAATTTTTCCGACGACCTTTATTATATCGTCCTGGATGGCCTTATGCTCTTTTCACCATTGCTGATGCTGATCTTCAGGATTTGACTAAATTTGCCCCCACAATAACTATTACCAATGGCAAAAATGGCGAAGACCGCTCCGGCCCCTTCCTCGATACTGACCGGCAAGTCCTGGGATTTTCTGAAGAGATATATCGACAACCCTTCTCCTGTCGGCTTCGAAAGCAGCGGTCAAAAACTTTGGCTCGATTACCTGAAGCCTTATGTGGACAGTCATTTTTCCGATCCCTACGGTACTGCCGTCGGTGTGGTCAACCCCGATGCGCCTTTCAAGGTAGTGATCGAAGCACATGCCGATGAGATCAGCTGGTTCGTCAATTATATGACGCCGGAAGGACTGCTCTACCTTAAACGCAACGGCGGCGTCGACCAGCAGACCGCACCCGCGCAACGGGTATTTATCCATGGGAAGAAGGGATTGGTACCGGCAGTGTTCGGCTGGCCTGCCATCCATACCCGTCTTGGCAACCCCGATGCCAAGGACCCGCAGCCAAGAGTGGACAACCTCTTTCTGGATTGCGGCGCGCGCAGCAAAAAAGAACTGGAAGAACTCGGCGTGCATATCGGTGCGGTGGTCACCTACCAGGACGGCTATGCGGAACTGGCCAATGGTTATCTTATCGGCCGGGCCTTCGACAACCGGGTCGGCGGCTTTATGATCGCCGAAGTAGCGCGTCTGCTGAAGGACAACAAAAAGAAACTGCCCTATGGCCTGTACGTCGTCAATGCGGTGCAGGAAGAAGTCGGATTGAGAGGCGCGGAAATGATCGCCCGCAGACTCCGGCCAAATATCGCCATCGTAACGGATGTCACCCATGACACGACCACGCCGATGATCAACAAGTTCATCGAAGGCGATGTGGCTTGCGGAAAGGGTCCCTCCCTGGCTTTCGGGCCGGCGGTGCACAACAAACTCCTTGCAATCGTGCAGGAAACGGCCGAAAAGAACGAATTGCCCGTCCAGATGCGGGCGGTCTCCCGCAGCACCGGCACCGATACCGACAGCTTTGCATACGCCAACGACGGCTGCCCCTCCGTACTAATTTCGATTCCTTTGCGTTACATGCATACCACGGTGGAAATGCTCCACAAAAAAGACGTCGAGCAGACGATCCGGTTGATGTATGAAACTTTGCTTACTTTAACACCGAAAACCAACCTGAGCTACCTTTGAGCCATCCTATGCTTGCTTATATTGACGCTGGGAGTGGATACTGTCTCACGCAGGTGACCATTGCCGGTATACTCGGCCCGCTCTTGTCCACCCTGTCACATTATTTTGAGGACCGACTGAATTGGGCGATCGGAAGAAGGGGAACACCGCCGGCAAAGCCGTTATCCGTTCGTGTCCGATCAAAATGTTCAGCCAAAAACGCCCATTATTAAGGACGCTGTCCTATTTTTACGGGATTCACCATAAATTTGCCCACTAAATTGAAAGAGATGATTCGTAACAACTGGACCCTTGCGGAAATAAAAGAGGTGTATGAGACCCCCCTGCTGGACCTCATTTTCAAGGCTGCAACCATTCACCGGGAGTACAATGCCATCGGCGAGGTGCAGGTATGCACCCTGCTTTCTATAAAGACCGGCGGTTGTCCCGAGGATTGCGCCTATTGCCCGCAGGCGGCCCGCTATACTACCGGTGTCAGCGTACAGGCACTCATGAAGAAGGAAGAAGTACTGGAGTACGCCGCCAAAGCCAAAGCGGCCGGTTCTACCCGGTTCTGCATGGGCGCTGCCTGGCGCGAGGTGAGGGACAACAAGGACTTTGACCGCGTACTGGACATGGTAAAAGGCGTGAACGACATGGGTATGGAAGTCTGCTGTACCCTGGGGATGTTAAATGGGGACCAGGCAAAAAGGCTGGCTGACGCAGGTCTCTATGCCTATAACCATAACCTGGATACGTCTTCTGATTACTATAGTGAGATCATCTCCACCCGCACGTACGACGACAGGCTCGAGACCCTGGACAATGTTCGCAAAGCTGGTGTGACGGTGTGCTGCGGCGGCATCATCGGCCTGGGTGAGTCGCATGAAGACCGCATCAAAATGCTCCACACGCTCTCTACGCTGCCTGAACATCCGGAAAGCGTTCCTATCAACGCCCTGGTCCGCGTGGCGGGTACACCGCTTGCCGAAAACCCCAAAGTCGACGTTTGGGATATGGTCAGGATGATCGCTACTGCGCGGGTCATCATGCCGGCCACCATGGTGCGCCTGAGCGCCGGAAGGGCCGAGATGAGCCAGGCAGAGCAGGCGCTGTGCTTTATGGCCGGGGCCAATTCGATCTTTGCAGGCGACAGATTGCTCACGACGCCAAACCCGTCCTTTGAGGAAGACAACCAACTGTTCCAACTGTTGGGATTGAAACCACGCGTTGCCTTCAAGGAAGCGCTGAAGAGCGAATGGGCAGCGCAATTGGGTTAAACACTACTTTTCCGCCGAAGATGTCCCACTTCTTCGCATAAATAGGTCTTTCCTGCCAGTACTTCGTCAATGGCCATGACCATCTCCGTGCTCGGAGAATTCTTGGTGACATAGCCATTGGCGCCACTGCGCAACATTTCGTTGACATAACCACGCTCTGCCTGGATGGAAACGCCGATGATCTTGATGTCGGGATCAAAACCACGGATCTGCCGCGTCGCCTCAATGCCATTGACCGGGTTCATATTGATGTCCATCAACATCACATCCGGCTGCAGCACTTTAGCCGCCTCTATGGCCTCCTGGCCGTTTGCGCATTGCGCTATGACTTGCAGTCCCGGGACCTGATTGAGGACCCAGCTCCAGGCCTCCCGGACATGAAAATGATCGTCGACGATGACTAGTTTGATCATGGAAGTTTTTTTCTCACGCGCCCAAAATTAATGCTTCGCAAATAAAAAAAAAGTAAATCGCGCAATTCCACAACCGATTACCCAGTTTCCTTGGTTTGCACGCCGGGACCACTTAGACCCGGATAGGCGGATATGCTTATGAAAACAAAAATTATACAACAAAAAGCCTGGCGCACGCGCCAGGCCTAACCCTTAAAACAACCAACACGAAACTGCTTAATCAACAGGTCCCGACCGAAGATTGTTCATATTATTTTCCCCCTATCACACAAGGCCTAGTTCCAACACCTGCTGCATTGTCTTGACAAAACTAAATTTCAGTCCCTTGATAAAGGCAGAGTCTATCTCCATCACATCCTTCTCATTCTGCCAGCACAGGATGACCTCTTTCATACCCGCCCGCCTTGCAGCCAGGATCTTTTCCTTGATGCCGCCGACAGGAAGAACCTGGCCACGCAACGTGATCTCACCAGTCATCGCCAGATAAGGTTTGACCCGTTTGCCGGTCAATGCCGAAGCGATAGAGCTCATCATCGTAACACCCGCACTTGGACCATCCTTGGGGACAGCCCCTTCCGGGACATGTACATGCACGGTCTTCTTATGGAACACTTCCGGATCGATATCGTATTTGCGGGCGTTGGACTGCAAATAAGTTAATGCAGTAGCAGCGCTTTCCTTCATCACATTTCCCAGGTTGCCGGTCAGCTTCAGATCCCCTTTCCCGTCACTTAAAGACGTCTCTACGAAGAGGATATCCCCGCCTACGGAGGTCCAGGCGAGCCCAACGGCCACACCGGCCATATTGGCTACTTTGTAAAGATCATTGCTATACCTCGACCTGCCCAGGACCTTCTCGATATCGGTCTGCGTAAACTGCGTTTTTAATTTTCCCTTCGTCGCATATTCCCTGGCCTGATAGCGCATGATCGAAGCAAGCTGCCGGTCCAGTTCGCGCACGCCGCTCTCCCTTGTATAGTCCTGGATCACTTTTTCGAGTACGTGGTCCCCCATCTTGAAAGGAATGGGTTTGAGGCCGTGGGCATCCCTTTGCTTCGGAACGAGGTGCCGCTTGGCGATCTCCACTTTCTCCTCCACGGCATACCCGCTTAGGTCGATGATCTCCAGCCTATCACGCAGCGCTGGCTGGATGGCGTTGATATCGTTGGCAGTCGCCACGAACAGGACTTTGCTCAGATCGTATTCGAGCTCCAGGTAATTGTCGTAAAAAGTATGATTTTGTTCCGGATCGAGGACTTCCAATAAAGCAGAAGAGGGGTCGCCGCGGAAATCACTGCCCGTCTTGTCGATCTCATCGAGGATCAATACAGGATTGGAGGTCTTTATTTTTCGCAGCGACTGCAAGATCCTGCCAGGCATAGCGCCGATATAGGTCTTGCGATGCCCCCGGATCTCGCCTTCGTCATGCAAACCGCCAAGCGATATGCGCACGTACTTGCGTCCGATGGCGTTTGCGATGCTGCGTCCCAGCGATGTCTTGCCGATACCGGGGGGACCTACAAAGCAGAGGATCGGGCTCTTCATGTCACCTTTCAACTTTAACACGGCCAGGTATTCCAGGATCCGCTCTTTCACCTTATCCATGCCATAGTGATCATGGTCCAGGATCTTCTTTGCCTTCTTCAGATCGTATGAGTCCGCCGTATAAGATTCCCACGGCAGCTCCAGCATCAGGTCGAGGTGATTGAAGACTACGGAATAGTCAGGCGTACTGGGATGCATCCGCTCCAGTCGTTCCACCCCCTTGCGAAAGAGGTCGCGGGCGGCGTGTGGCCACTTCTTACTCTCCGCCTTCTTTTGCATCTCCTTCACCTCCCGCTCATTCGAGTCTCCTCCGAGTTCATCCTTGATGCTCTTGAGCTGTTGCTGCAAAAAATATTCACGCTGTTGCTTGTCGAGTTCCGTTTTAGTCCGGTTGGTCAGTTTATTCTTCAACTCGGCAAACTGCAATTCCCGCTGCAGCAATTGCATCAGCAGATCGGCGCGCGACTTGATGTGGTGGATCTCCAGCAGCTGTTGCTTCTCATGCAACTCCGTATTGAGGTTGCTGGAAATAAAATGGATGAGAAAGGAAGGGTTTTCGATATTCTTAAGGATGATGGACGCCTCGGAAGGAATGTTTGGGGACAGCTGAATGATCTGTGCCGCCAGATCCTTGATATTCGACACATAGGCTTCGAAGTCCTGCTCTTTCGGCGCCTCTTCCTCCTGCAGGAGCACGACCTGGGCCTTGAAATAAGGGTCCTCGGCTGTGATGGCGCCCACCTTGAACCGGCGCTTGCCTTGCAAAATGACCGTAGTACCGCCGTCCGGCATCTTGATCAACTTGATGATCCGTGCAACCGTGCCGACATCCTCCAGATCGGTCACTGTCGGGTCTTCCACCGAACTGTCCTTCTGTGCGAGCACTCCGATCAGCTTGTCTACTTTGTAGGCATCATTCACCGCTTTTATACTTTTGTCACGGCCGACGGTGATCGGCAAGACCACACCGGGGAAAAGGACAGTATTGCGCAGCGGTAAAACAGGTAATTCTTTTGGTATCTCGATATCATTCAAACCTTCGTTGTCCGTCTCGTTCAAGGGTATGATGGGCATGAAGTCCAGATCATCTTCTGCCCGCATAAATAAGTTCTCTTTCAATTTCTTCTTGTTTAATTTTTCGCGCCTCGGGATTTTTTTTCCTTCAGCCCATGGCACGCTTTCGCAAATCTCTGACAAAATAGCACCTGTAATGGAAATATCCTACTCTTTTATGAATGAATTCTATAGGGCCAAATTGAGTGCCAGGCGCTGAAAAAAACGAAGAACCCCCTGTTTTGGCAGGGGGTTCAGTGCATTTACACCACAATTTCTTTAGAATATCCGGAATCCTGCATACAACTGCCATCCTTCATTCTTCCAGTTGTTCTCATTTTGCAGGTCATTGATATTGTTTAGTCCGATCACGTATCGCGCACCGAGCTTGATACTGGCCAGGTTGAGCTGCGCTCCGGCCACAACAGAGAGATCTCCTTTTTTGAAAGCCTGCCCCGCGTTGTTCACGAGGTGTTCGTCCTGGTTGAGCAGGATGCCGAATTGAGGACCGGCAAGCAGGCTCAACAAAGGGATAGGCCGAAAGCTTAGCAGGACCGGAATGCTGAGATAGTTCAGTTTTCCTTTTACGCCATTGACGCCGTCGGGATAGATATCGGAGAATTGGGTACCCGTGCGATAGTTTGTCTGGTTGAATAACAATTCCGGCTGAATGCCCCACCTGGACGTAAAGTTCAGCTCGGAGAAGGCGCCCACAGTATAGCCGAATTTGTACTCCTGGTCAAAAGACTCGCCATCCATCTTAAATAGGTTGGCGCCTGCTTTGATGCCGATGTGAAAACCCTGCGCCCGCGCCTGCCCTACGGCAAAAAGAAGACATAGAGATAATACGAATGCGTTCCGTTTCATGATGGTTTGATTTAAATGATTGAATGGATTGCATGTATTATTCAACTTATATGCCAGTATCATTTAGAGTGAAGCTGCCACAGGAGCGCGGGCCGCAAGCGTCGTTATTTCTTTTTTAGTTTTAGATCCCGCAGCTGGTAGGCGACATAGAACTGCGCACCATACTGCCGCCAGGTATCGGTCGTACGAAACGAAATATTATTCAGACCTGTGGCATAACGGAGGCCGATCTTGACCTTGCCGAGGTTGAGTTGTCCGCCAAATACGATCGAAATATCGACCTTCTTGAATGCATCTTTGACGCCAACCGTCGGTGGCAGCAGGTCTGAAGTCTGAGAAAACAGGTACCCGACCTGGGGTCCAAGGAGCAGGGAAAGTTCCGGTATAGGTTTGAAAGAGATCAGAATGGGAACGTCTACATAATCGAGGGTGACCTGTTGTCCGCTTGGGCCGAGATAGATCTGGGTGAAGTTGTCTGTCGTCTTTCCAATAGTCTGACTAAAGTTTACCTCGGGCTGCAACGACCATTTGGAAGTAAAATTCAACTGACCATACACACCTGCCTGAAAACCGGGATAATGTTTGCCGTCCCAGGACCTGCCGCCCAGTTTCATATAATCACCTCCGCCTTTAAGGCCCAATTCCAGCGAAGACTGAGCGTAGCTGCGGACAGAGGAAGCAGTTAGGAACAGCAGGCAAAAGGCAAAGACGCCCATACGTTTTCTTACAGTCAATTTGTTCTTAAGCAGGTTCATTGTTGACGACATTTTTTTTATTCCTTTATAAATCATGAGATGAAAATACATTTGATTAGTTTATTGGTTTGTTAAAATCCTTAAAAGGCTCGTTAATGTGTTGATTTCTCGAAAAATTGCTGGCTTATACCAATTCGATCACCGTTATTTCGGGCAGGATCCCAAAACGGCCCGGATAACCGATAAAGCCATACCCTCTGTTCACATACAATTTCTGCCGGCCTTGCTCATACACGCCCGCCCATTGCTTGTAGACATATTGCACCGGGCTCCATTTGAAACCGGGGATCTCGACACCGAATTGCGCGCCATGCGTGTGGCCAGCCAGCGTAAGGTCGATGTCCGGGTATGCCGGCCTCACCTGGGCATCCCAATGACTGGGATCGTGGCTCATCAGGATCTTGAAGGGATAGGGTTCCGACCCCGGGTAAGCCAGGTCTAACCGGCCATGTTTTGGAAACCTGGCTTTTGCACTCCAGTTCTCTATGCCTATTAACGCGATCTTATCGCCTCCCCGTTCCAGCACTACATGCTCATTGAGCAACAGCCGCCATCCCATCTCGCCCTGTATCTGCTTTATCCGCTCCAGATTGGCTTCCTTATGGGCCGGTGACTCCCACCACACATAATCGCCGTAGTCGTGGTTGCCAAGTGTTGAAAAGACGCCCATGGGAGCACTTAATCGGCTGAAGATCGCCTGGTAGCCGGTCATCTCCGTGGCCATGTCGTTGACAAGGTCTCCCGTAAACAGGATCAGGTCGGGCTTCTCCTGCAGCACCCGGTCGACGCCCCTGCTGACCGCGTCCGGATTATCGAAGCTGCCGGCGTGAATATCAGATATTTGAATGATTTTCAATCCTTTGAAGCCGGCAGGGAGGGTGGGAAAAGGCAGCTGCACGCGGTGTATACGGTAGTTGTATTTATTGGCAAAACCGGATAAAAGCGCGCCGTACCCCGCGGTGCCGAGGCCCAGACCCAGCCAGCTAAGGAATGCCGACCGGCTGATGGGTTCCCCTTCTGTCGTCGTCGCTCGGGAGTGCCTGCCCAACTTTCCAGCAAGCCACTGGATAAAACGACGCACATCATCGATGAACAGGAACAAGATGGCCACGACCTTGGCGATGTACAGTCCGAGGACAATGACCTGCAGGTAATTGTTCAGGCGGCTGTACTTCAGGTGGGACAAGGACACGAATACCAAGGTGGTCAGCGCCAGCCCGGCCAGCCCCCAATGCAGGCAAAACAGGAGTGTGCGCCAACGCGGTGCCATCCCCTGTGTGATCGTCCTTATCGCCTGGAACACATAAAGATCGATCAATAACGCGAGTATGATGATGGCCAGGAAAAACCTAGGGCTGCGCATGCAAAAGAAAATTAATTGACACCTGTCCTTTCGAACGTTCGGACGTTTCGGGAGCAAAATTGCAGCAAACTTCCCGAATTCCTGAAAATATCTGACAATTGGCGGCCGGTCAGGAAAGTTCTGAGAATTTATGTCGAAGAATGTACATTTGTCGCATTATTATGGGAAAAACTATCGGAGTGGCCAATCAAAAAGGTGGGGTGGGGAAGACCACGTCGGCAATCAACCTGGCCGCGAGCTTTGCTGTATTGGAATTCAAGACGTTGTTGGTAGACGCCGATCCCCAGGCCAATAGCACTACGGGTGTGGGATTCGACCTGCACAATGTCACGCAAAGCCTCTATGATTGCATGGTCAACCATGTCTCCGTGAAGGACGTCATCCTGAAATCCGAGATCCCTCACCTGGACGTCGTGCCTTCCCATATCGACCTCGTGGGGTATGAAATAGAAATGATCAATTATCCCAACCGGGAAAGTGTACTGAAAGGCATCTTGGAACCGATAAAGCACGAATATGATTTTATTATCATAGACTGTTCGCCTTCCCTTGGATTGATCACCGTGAACGCCCTGACAGCTTCCGATTCGGTTATCGTACCCGTTCAGACGGAGTTTTTCGCCCTGGAAGGGCTGGGAAAGCTGCTGAATACCGTCAAGATCGTGCAGAGCCGGCTCAATCCCCAACTCGCCATCGAAGGCATCCTGATGACCATGTATGATGGCCGGCTGCGCTTGTGCAACCAGGTCGTCAGTGAGGTCCGGAAACACTTCGACGAGATCGTTTTCAATACCATCATCCATAGGAATACGAAGATCAGTGAGGCGCCCAGCGTGGGCAAGCCGGTGATTCTTTACGATGCGCTGAGCAAAGGCTCGGTAAACTATCTCAACCTTGCCAAAGAGATCCTGCAAAAGAACAATATGACCAGGATCAGGCAGGAAGAAAGAATTCTTGAATAACGAAGGCCCCGACAGAAGCAAAACATGACAACTCCACATAAAAAAGATAAAGAGGCGCTGGGAAAGGGCATCAGGTCCTTACTGCAAAGCATCGACGCAGACCTTAAGACCACGTCGGGTGAGCTGAAGTCCTCAGTAGTCGAGGCCGCGACGAATATGCTGCGCATTCCGCTCGATCAGATCGAGACCAATCCCCGCCAGCCCCGCCATGACTTCGACGAAGCCGCGCTGGAGGAACTTGCGCAATCCATCCGGCTTCACGATATCATCCAGCCCATCACCGTTTCGAAACTGCCAAACGGAAAATACCGGCTGATCTCCGGCGAACGCCGCCTTCGGGCCGCGAAACTGGCGGAGCTGAAGGACTTGCCCGCCTATGTGCGGCAGGCTGACGACCAGCAATTGCTGGAACTGGCCCTCCTGGAGAACCTGCAACGCGAAGACCTCAATGCCATGGAAATAGCGCTTAGCTATAAGCGTATGATGGAGGAGCTCAACCATACCCAGGAACAGGTGGCGGAAAGAATGGGCAAAGAAAGGAGCACGGTAGCCAACTATATCCGCCTGCTGAAGCTGCCGCCCGACATCCAGGTAGCCGTGCGCAGCAACCAGTTGTCGATGGGCCACGCGCGCGCATTGATCAACGTCGATACAGTTGACAAGCAATTGTATCTCTTTGCCGAAATAAAACAAAAAGGACTCTCCGTAAGACAAACCGAAGAGTTGGTGCGGAAACTCTATAAGGAGGATGGCGCTGTTAAAAATTCGGTAAAGACAGCGCTCCCCGAGGCTTTCAAAAGAATTGAAGATAACTTAGCTTCTCATTTCAGCACCCGCGTGAGACTCAATCATAACAAGAAAGGAGAAGGCAGTATTTCCATCGACTACTACTCGCTCCAGGAATTAAACAAATTGTTGGACCAACTGGGTGTATCTGTAAACTAGCATCCCTGAACAATGGCAATGGTCCGCTTTTTTTTGGTTTCTTTGGTCTTATTTTCCCTGCACATCGGCTGTCAGGCACAAAATGACACCATTCCTGTCTCCTTCAAAGCAGCCGATTCGAATCTCATCAAGAAAAAGCTGGCGAAGGAAAAGGAGCATAGCGCCGACTCTCTCGCCCGCATCGCCCGGCATATCAGGAGCCCGCATAAAGCTACGTTGCTGTCCACCTTTGTACCCGGCGCAGGCCAGATCTATAACCGCAAATACTGGAAGGCGCCTATCGTTTGGGCGGCTGTCGGGATCCCCGCCTACACCTATTTCTACAATAAGAGTTGGTACCAGAAATGTCAAAGGGCCATCTCGCTGCTGGACCCCTACACCCTGGCCGGTATCCCCTATAGTACAAAACAGGACTCCATCAACCTGGTCGACCCAAAGCTGCGATCCTTCCTGGTCACCGGCGGAGAACAGCAATTGCAAAGTTACCGCAACGAATTTCGAAAGGACCAGGACTATTCCCTGTTGTTCTTTCTATTGTTCTGGGGATTGAATGTCGTCGATGCCACGGTGGACGCCCACCTCTCGAGTTTTGACGTCAGCAACGAGTTGAGCATTCACCTGCAACAACCTTCCGAGCTTACCGGAAGCACCGGAATGGGCCTCGCGCTGGTGCTGGACTTTCACAAACCCAGGTACAGGTCGTTGTCGACGCCCTAAGCCAATTGCGCCCACCGTTTCGCCTACCTATTCCCCTTTTCTACGCTCTACCTACTTCCTTCTCCACGCGGCAATTATTCCTCCTTTACGCCCTGCCTATTCTCTACCCTACTCTCTGCTTATTCCCTCCTCTACTCTCTGCTTATTCTCTACTCTACTCTCTGCTTATTCCCTCCTCTACTCTCTGCTTATTCCCTCCTCTACTCTCTGCCTATTCTCTACCCTACTCTCTGCTTATTCCCTCCTCTACTCTCTGCTTATTCTCTACTCTACTCTCTGCTTATTCCCTCCTCTACTCTCTGCTTATTCCCTCCTCTACTCTCTGCCTATTCTCTACCCTACTCTCTGCTTATTCCCTCCTCTACTCTCTGCTTATTCCCTCCTCTACTCTCTGCTTATTCCCTCCTCTACTCTCTGCCTATTCCCTCCTCTGCGCCCTGCTCCGGGCGCGAAGCCGACATAGCTGCAGCCCTCGCGGATCTTCCGCATCGTGACGGCGATTACGCGAATTTAGTCGTAGATTTGCAAAATTTTTGTCGGAAATGAAGCTCGCACTCATCGGTTACGGGAAAATGGGCCGCGCGATAGAAGCCATCGCCGTCGACCGCGGACATACCGTCCTTTTAAGGGTCTCCAGTGGCAACCAGCAGGAGTTAGCGGCAGACAGGCTTAAAGAAGCAGATGCGGCCATCGAATTCACTGGCCCGGAAAGCGCTTATAACAATATCATCCACGGGCTGGACGCCGGTATACCCATCGTTTGCGGCTCTACCGGCTGGCTTGGCCAGCTCGACGCCGTCCGCCAATATTGCCAGCAAAAGAATGGTACTTTTTTGTACGCAAGCAATTTCAGCGTCGGCGTCAACATTTTCTTCGAACTCAACAAACGCCTCGCCGCCCTGATGTCGACCCATCCCGAATACGAACCCAAAATAACGGAGATCCACCATACAGAGAAGAAGGATGCACCCAGCGGCACCGCCATCACCCTTGCGGAACAACTCCTGGAAAAAATTCACCGCAAAAAAGGATGGGTCAATCATATTAGTGATAACTTAGATGAATTGGAGATCCTCAGCGAACGCCGCGATCCGGCGCCGGGTACGCATATCGTAGCTTACGGTTCCGCGATAGATATGATCACGATCACGCACGAAGCGCATAGCCGTAAGGGATTTGCTACCGGGGCCGTCCTGGCTGCGGAATTTCTCGCAGGCAAAAAAGGGATCTACCGGATGAGCGATGTTTTAGGTTTCTAACCATCCAACGACTATAGGTCAAAAGGAGATAAAATGCTTTCCAAAAAAACGCAGTATGCTTTCCAGGCGCTGATGTACCTGGCCGAAAAAGAAAAAGATGAACCCGTCCTCATCGCAGAGATCGCCAGGAAGAAGAAGATCCCGCTGAAATTCCTGGAGAATATTTTGCTAGAGCTTAAGAATGCCAATATCCTGGAAAGCAAGAAAGGGAAAGGCGGGGGATACTATTTCGCAAAAAATCCCAAAGACGTTTCCCTGGCACAAGTGATACGCTTATTGGACGGCCCCATTTCTCTGCTGCCCTGTGTCAGCCTGTATTTTTACGAACGGTGTAAGAATTGCGATGAAAAAGGTTGCGGCCTGCATACGGTCATGAGCCAGGTGCGTGATGCCAACCTGAAAATATTGGAGAAAAAGACGATCGCCGATCTGGCAAAAGGGTAAGGGGTGCAGCTCCGCCCCATCCTTCCACACCGTTTTCGCACGACATCACCGGAGAATGTCCGGCGGCAAAGACTTGCCACGATGCCGACATCAAAGAGTTGCCACGATGCCGACTTCAAAGACTTCCCACGATGCCGACTTCAAACAGTTGCCACGATGCCGCCTTTACAGGCTTGCCACAAACCTGGTTTCACAGACTTGCTGCAAACCCAACTTTAAAGACTCGCCAAATGACCAACACAAACCCTTTCGGCAATCTCGATCAACCGGCCTATCCGCTCCAGCAATTGGCTGATCTCGGATTCAGAGACACAAAACTCCTCCTTATAGCGTGCATCCACATAGCCCGATAACAGTCGGCGGAAAAGCTCGTCCTCTTCAGGATTGTCTCTCGGGAATAGTCGTGCAAGCTCCACAGAGAAACGATTGGTGTACCGTCGCAGCTTGTCCAGATTATGCGTCGTGGGCTTGTAACCGGTAAAAACGAGCAGGATGGCCTGGTAGATGTGCTCTGCCGCCTGATGAAGGAGAAATGCCGCCACCTTCCATTCCCCATTGTCGCGGTTAAAGCCCGCGCTGCGAAAAAACGCAAGCCCCTGATGACTCCATCGCTGGTAATCCTTCATGCCCAAGGCCCGGGTCTTCCCGAGGTCAGGCGGAGCAGCCCTTGTCAATGGCGTCACATGCGCATCGTACAAGAGAATGCCGTCTCTGCTGATCGTCGAAAAGAAATATTGACCTTCTGCCAGCCGCCGGTTCACATACCCAATATCATGTACCAGCGCCGTTACCACTGTTTCTTCGCGGCAGCGGTTCTCGATCAGATCCTGCATCTCATAATCTGTCCGGCGATCTCCCGGCCGGCTCACGACCAGCAGATCAAACGTGTCCAGTGCCTGACTAAAAAGGATGATCTTTTCAGGTTGTACGGCCCTGACGATGATCTTTACCACCCTTTCCAATTTGTCCCGATGCACCTGAGAAAGGTGTTTTAACGAAGTATTCATAGTATTAGCAATTGCAGTAGCAACAAAATTGGCTATATTTATCCAAAAATAGGCAACAAATATCACATTTTTTGCTAAGAATTACCAAATTTTTTACTGCTCATTTTAAAATTTCAATTTTATTGCGATGCACTATTTAGGTAAGAACATGCGGTATCTTCGAAAACAATTGTCCAAAACACAGTCGGAGATTGCATCTTTGATCAAAAAAGGTCAGACTACCATCGGAAATTGGGAAAATGGCATCAGTGAGCCCAACCTGGACGAACTGCTGATTATTAGCAATTTCTTTGATATACAGTTAGACCTGCTGGTCAAGGTCGACCTCGCAGAGGCCAACAGTCCGCACCGCCATGGCACTCAGGCCTACGATCATACGTCCGATCCTTTGCTTACGGTAAAAGAGCGGGACGACAAACTCACGTACGTTTTACAGGAGATCAAATCGCTAAGAGAGGAGATGGGGCGGCTGCACGCTAGGTTGCCCCAATAAAAAAGGCAGCCTGAGCTGCCTTTTTTATGTAACGATCAACCATCCTACGAATGGATGGCTCGCTTGACGGCATCGATCGCACCGTCGATGTGCCCATAGGCACGGGCCTGAAGGCCTTGCGCAAATGCGTTGTCTTCATCATGGCTGATATCCTGACGCGCTTTTCTCAAATAATCCAGTGCTGCATGTAACCGGCCAGGATGATCCACGCGTTCGTCAACAGGAGGGTGGTCCTCGAGGTTCTTCCCGTCTTCGATCGACGCTTTCTTGATCTCGCCGATGGCCGCATCGATGCGGTGCACTGCTGCGATCTCATCCTCGGTTTGCGCCCAATTCCCCGGACGATGCTCAATCATCCAGCGCGCCGCGCGCAGATCGGACAAGGCATGCAGGTAATACGGATGAGGACCTGCAGCACGCTCGGCATTGACGCGGCTGACACTTACAAATGAAAAAAATAGGATCGCGCTCAAGGACAAAAGGTGTTGGACTTTCAGTTGCAATTTCATGTGCATGATTTTAAGTTTAGAATTGATCTCTGCATAGAACGCAAAGTCAGGCCAAAGATTAAGTTCAAATTAAAGGATTTGCGTTAAACAGTAGTTAAGCAATGACGCACAGCTTATTTCACCCTATCCAGGTTCTCTATCACGACGGCCGATGCGCCCCCTCCGCCGTTGCAGATGCCCGCCGCACCAAACCTCGCATTATGCCGTCGCAGGACATGAATAAGCGTTACCAGGATCCGCGCCCCGCTGGCACCGAGCGGATGGCCAATGGCAACCGCCCCGCCATGTACGTTCACCCTGGCAGGGTCTAGTCTCATCCTGCGCGTATTCTCAATGCCGACGACGGAGAATGCTTCATTCAGTTCCCAATAGTCGATATCTTCCATGCGCAATCCCGCCTTCGCCACTGCTTTTGGCACTGCCAGGGAAGGAGTCGTGGTGAACCACTCAGGGGCCTGCTCGGCATCCGCATATCCCGCGATCCTGGCCAGTGGGCGCAAACCCAGTTGCGCTGCTTGCTCCCGGGTCATCAGCACCAGGGCTGCGGCCCCATCATTGAGTGTAGAGGCATTGGCGGCCGTCACCGTCCCATCTTTTTGAAAAGCGGGTTTTAATTCGGATATCTTGTCGAATTTTACATTGAAGGGTTCTTCATCCCTGGCGAAAAGGACCGGAGTACCCTTGCGCTGCGGCAGCTCCACAGGGACCACTTCGTCATCGAACCGCCCCTCTGACCAGGCTGCCTGTGAACGTTGATAACTCGCCACGGCAAATGCGTCCTGCTCTTTTCTGCTGATACCGCACTCAACCGCACACAATTCCGCGGCATTTCCCATCGCCTTGCCATCGTAAGCATCCGTGAGCCCATCTTTGGTCAGGCCATCGATGAGTGTGGTGTTGCCAAATTTGTTACCCCACCGCAGCTGCTCCACGTAGAAAGGCGCATTCGTCATACTTTCCATGCCGCCGGCGATAACGATCGCGGCATCTCCGAGCGATATGGCTTGCACACCCTGCACGACCGCCTTCATGCCACTGGCACAAACTTTATTCACTGTCGTACAGATCACTTCGTCCGGCAGTCCGGCGCCTTTTGCCGCCTGCCGCGCAGGCGCCTGACCCAGGTTGGCCTGCAGTACACAGCCCATCAACACTTCATCCACCGCCGCAGCGGCAAGTCCCGCTTTATCCAGCGCGCCCTTGATGGCGATCGCACCCAAACGGGTCGCAGAAAGATCCTTTAATGCGCCGCCAAAACTGCCTATCGGCGTACGGACCGCCGCGACGATAACGACTTCTTTGCTCATATGGTTTTACTTCCTTTCCTGTAAAATTAAACAAAAAACTAACACCCGTTAGCATTGGATAGCCCTAATTTCTGAGCTCGTACGCGAGCTTTCGCTTGCTATGCCGGCTTTGGGCGAAAAAGAATAATTTGCGCAGATGAAAGCCGCTTCCATCAACGAGATCAAACAGGAACTCCAATCCCTCCCCCCTTCCCGGCTCAACGAACTATGTCTGCGTCTGGCCCGGTTCAAAAAAGACAATAAAGAACTGCTGACCTATCTGCTCTTCGAGGCCGCAGATGAGACCGCCTATATCGACTCGGTCAAGAAAGAGATCGACACGGAGTTCGACGGCCTCCCGAAACCCAATCTCTATCTAACGAAGAAAAGCCTGCGCAAAGTGCTGCGGTCGACCGCCAAACAGATCAGGTATGCCGGCTCCCCGCAGACAGAGGTCGAGTTGCTTACCTATTTCCTTCGGAAACTGGACCGCTCCGGCATTCGCTATAGGGACAGCCCGGTCCTGCTCAACCTCTACAGGCAGCAACTGAAGAAGGTCCGGTCCGTCATAGCAGGTCTGCACGAGGACCTCCAATACGACTATCTCAGAGGGTTGGAAGCGTTGGAAGGATAAAATTGATGGTCATTTGGTCGCGATGGACCAATAGATCGGGAAGCACCAGTGAGATGATGACGAAACCCGGGAATTTCGATCGCTGCAAACAGCTCAATAACCCCATTTCTTCATGATCGCCAGGTCGGTCTTGCAGCAATCGAACGGGTCCTTCCCCTGGTAAGATTCCTGCTCGATGATGAAGTACTTGGATCCCGTCTTGCGGCCGGTGTCGCAAACCTGTTTGGTATTGACGATCCCTTCACCTAAGATGGTGCTCTCGTATTTTTCATCGTTCGGCTTGGTGGAGGCGATCTCATCCTTTACGTGCATGAGCTCGAAACGACCCGGATACTGCATCACGATCGCGATGGCGATGGCCCCGCCATTGTAGAGATTGCCCATATCGAGCTGCTGCGCCACTAAGGCAGGATCGGTCTTCTGCATAATGATATCGAACATCTTCTGGTTGTTGAGCACCGTATCGAACTCGAACCAGTGATTGTGATAGCCGAATTTCATGTCATGCGCTTTGCAGAGCTCACCGCTTTTATTGAACAGCTCCATCAATTTCAGCAACGCATCATAATCTTTTTGCACATCGTCATCGATCCAGGGGCTCACCACAAATTTCTGCCCCGCGACGGCCGCATCCTCCACGGTTTGTTTCCACTTATCGGTAAAATCATTCTTGCCCGCATCCCACGAATCGTGGCCGAAACGGGTATGTCCGCTGATCATTTTCAGTCCAAGGCCGTCCAGCAGGACCCTGAAGTCCTTGGCGGAATAGCCATAGAACTTGCGATCCTCATAACCGGCATGCTCCACATAGACATAGCCTATATCGGCTAGTTTCTTGAGACTGCCGGCCGGATCTGCCTTCATGGCATCGCGGACGCTATACAACTGAAGGCCTATGGTATCTTTTTTTGTCGGAGCGGCTAACGAATTCCAGGGAAGGGCGCCGGTTGCGGCCGCGGCCAACGCGGTGTTCTTGAGAAATGTCCTGCGGGAGTAGGCCATGAGATGTATTTGAATTTTATGATGGCAGAGCTAACGGAATGTTCCCAACGAATGTAATTTCTTTTGATCCGGGTGCCAAATAAATTTTTATCCGAACTTGCACCTAAACTGGACGGCGTCCAGCTAACGCACTATGGAAAAACCGATCAAAAAAGTTGTCTGGGCAAATGTCTTCCGCCTCATCCTCCCTTATCGCAAAAAATTCGCATGGGTAGTCATCCTGGGATTGCTCAGTACCGGCGTAAGTCTGCTCGAGCCGCTGATCTATCGCGAAGCCATCAATGATGTCGCGGGGCTCTTTGTCCGCCAGGCCCGGGAGAACGCACAAAAAGACTTGGGTCTCGATCCCGAAGAAGAAGAGAGTATTCATTCGATGATCCGCAACGAGGTACCCGACTCCACATCCGCCACCCCCGATTCGGCCAATGCCGCCGCAGCCGCGCCGGACTCCACCACGACATCCACTATGTGGAGGCATGCGCATCCCATGGCCACTCCCGGCTCAGCCGCAGCGGCCGCCACTTCCGCCTCCAGCGTTCACGGCACTTCCCCCCAGCCCACACCCCACAGCGCAGGGCATGTTGCCGCCCGGTCGCCAAAACAGGCGTTGAAGACCCTTCTATGGGCCGTCACCTTACTCTTTATCATCAACCTGGTCGGCACCCTTCTTTGGCGATTGGGCGAGAACACGAATACCCGGCTCTCCTGTCTCATAGAACAGAACTTTATCCAAAATACTTTTGCGCATGTACTGCGCCTTCCGCTATCTTTCTTCGGACGACGCAGCAGCGCCGCCATCGCCAAACAGATCGATCAGTCCGAAGAAGTCACCAGCGTGGTCAACGGCCTCTCGCAACAGATACTCCCCGAGATCATCAGCTTGCTTGGTATCATGGGGATCATGTTCTGGCAGAACGTAGCCCTCACTTCGGTGGCCTTGATCACTATTCCGTTTTACATCCTTATCGCCTGGCGGTCGGCAGGCCGGCTCGAGTCGGGCTTATCCACCTACTATTCCCGTTGGGAGGAAGTCTCCAGCCGCATACAGGATGGTCTGGCTGGTATCAAAACGGTCAAGCTATCGGGCGCGGAAGACCGGGAGGTGCAAAGGCTGCAGACAATCTCCGGAGCCGCTTACCAGGACTATCTCATCCGGGCGCGACTCGCCAACAAATATGTTTTTTGGGAAACGATGCTTTCCCATCTCTCGACGGCCCTCGTATTCGGTTACGGCGGTTACCTGACATTGGAGAACCGGCTTACGCCCGGCGATGTCGTCATGTTCGTTGCCTATCTCGACCGGTTGTATGGCCCCGTGGACACGCTCGCCAGTTTGTGGGTGGAATTGCAGCAGAATCTGGCATCCATCGCCCGGGCTTTCCGGCTGCTGGAAAGGGGTGTCGAAGAAAAGGCAGGTATAAACCTAACGCTAACCCAGGGCCGGATCGAATTCCGCGACGTCCGTTTTCGTTATACGGCGGATCGGGAAGTGCTGCAAGGCCTGTCATTCACCCTCGAACCCGGCACGACCACCGCCCTCGTGGGCAGCTCAGGCGCCGGCAAGACGACGATCACCGACCTCTTGCTAAAACTCTACGAGCCAACCGGCGGAAGTATCCTGATCGATGGACAGGACCTGCATACCCTTGACGCCGCTTCCATTCGAAGGGAGATCGGTATTGTGTCGACCGATGGGGCCATCTTCCACGGCACGCTGGCAGACAATATCCGCTACAAACGCGCATCAGCCACCGACGAGGAAGTGCTGGAAGCCGCGATGGCCGCCGGGATGCATTCCACCCTGGAACGCCTGCCGCAAGGACTGCAGACACCCGTCGGGGAAAGCGGTATCGGCCTCTCGGTCGGTGAGCGTCAGCGCATCCAGATCGCCCGCATGCTCGTAGCCAGGCCTCGTATCCTGGTGCTCGATGAAGCCACAGCCAACCTCGATTATGCTACCGAAGCAGAGATCCGAAAAACCATCGACGGTATCCGGTTATCCGCGACCATCCTCATCATCGCGCATCGTTTTTCGATGGTCAGGGATGCCGACCACGTGATCGTGCTCAAAGACGGTCAGATCGTGGAAGAAGGGTCTCCCGAAGCGCTGCTCAAAAACGAAGGCTGGTTCGCGGCCTTCGCCGCCGCCGCCGAGCAGCCCGAAGGGCCCGAAAGGCCCGAAGGGCCAGATGTCAAACAAGGACAGTACCCAGACCAGCCCGAAGGGCTGGACATTCCCGAAGAAGAAGAAGGGGACGATGAAGAAGAGGCCGAAGTAGAAGCCGACGACGAAGAAGATTAAACCCGTTTTATGGATTTATCCGTCTACTGTATCATATAGAACCATCCAATGACTATCCCCATGATTAGATACCTTCTGCTGCTCCCGCTGCTATCCGTTCTGCTATCCGCAAGCGGCCGCACGTCCTATCACGACGATACGCTTACACTGCCTTGCATGGCAAAAGCCGAAAAACTCCTCGACGAGGCATTGACCTTTATGCAAAGGAACTACTACCGGAAAGACCAGGTATCCTGGCCCGACCTGACAGCCAAGGCCAGACAACAATTGCGCGCAGCCAGCAATTGCGAGGACGCATATGCGTCGATTACCTGGTGTTTCAAACAGTTGAACGAACGCCATAGTTTCGTCATGCCGCCGGAAAAAGCCGCGCGTTATTTGGGCGACGACAACAATTCGGCGCCCGAACCCTCCCTTTCCGAATTGGTTGGCGAGATCCGCGGCGAATTGGTGCAGGACAGCATCGCCTACCTGACCGTTCCCTGGGTGAGCAGCACCGACTCGCTGGTTTGCGAACGCGTCGCCGACAGCCTTCAAACCGTCATCGCCCGGCTCGACGAAGGGGGAATCTCGCGCTGGATCATCGACCTGCGCATGAACTCGGGTGGCAATTGCTGGCCGATGCTCACCGGGATCGGCCCTTTGCTGGGCGAAGGCATCTGCGGTTATTTTGTTTCCTCCGGTGAAAGGATACCGATCGCCTACCACGACGGATCGGCTTTCCAGGGCCGCCATATCCTCTGCCGCGTCAGCAGCAAGGGCTACCACACGCAAAAAGAGCACAAGTCGATCGTCGTGCTAACGGGCCGCCGCACGGTCAGCGCCGGCGAGATCGTCGCCCTGGCTTTCAAGGGGAGGGCACAGACCTGGCTGATCGGGGAGCCAACGGCAGGATTGACGACAGCAAATGCTACCTATTCGCTTTCCGACAAATCCTTATTGGTGCTCAGCGTTTGCCAGGAAGCCGGATACGACGGCCAGATCTGCGAAGGCAGCATCCAGCCCGATACATTCATCGCGACCGCCTCCCTGGCGTCGGGAGACGACCCCGCCAAACGAGCCGCCGTCAGCTGGCTCACGCGCCAATGAGGCATTGATCGCCTGAAATCCCTATTTTTTGATACCTTCCGGACTGCAACAAATAGCCCTTTATGATCCATCTCGTTTCCCGTTCCGGTCTTTTCCTGGCCGTCGGCTGCGCCATGCTCTCCTGTAACCAGCAGCAGTTTGCTGGTCTTCCGGCCGATGCCGGCATGTCCGCCTTTAACAAAGACACCCTGGCCGCCGACATCAAAACATTGGCCTCGGATGACTTCCAGGGACGCAGACCTTTTACACCGGGGGAAACAAAAACGATCAATTACCTGGTCAATGCCTACACCGGACTGGGACTGGAGCCGGGCAGCGGCCACGGCTATACGCAGGATGTCCCGCTCGTCGAGATCAGCCCCGCCGCCCCTTCTACCATGGAGCTGCACGCCAAAAAAGGTGTCGTGCAACTGCAAAACCTGACCGATTTCGTGTGCTGGACCGAAAAGCCGGACAGCGTCGACATCGTAGACAAGAGCGATGTCGTCTTCGCGGGATTCGGCGTCGTAGCCCCGGAATATAACTGGAATGATTATGCGGGACTTGACGTGAAGGGGAAAACGGTGGTCGTGATGGTCAATGACCCCGGTTTCTACGATACCACGCTTTTCAAGGGCCGTACAATGACGTACTACGGCCGTTGGACCTACAAATATGAAGAGGCCGCCCGCCAGGGCGCCAAGGCCTGCCTCATCATCCACAGCACGGCCGCTGCCTCCTACCCTTTCAGCGTCGTACAAAGCAGCAACGGTGGCGTAAAGCTGCACCTGGATACCCGCAACACCCCTTCGTACCAATTGACTATACAAGGCTGGATAACCGAAGAAACGGGCAGGAAACTACTTGCTGCGGCGGGACAGGACAGCAGCCTGCTGCAACAAGCCAGACATCCCGGTTTTAAAGCGGTGCCGCTCGATCTGCAATTGTCGGCATCGGTGCGCGTCAAAGAGGTCTATAACATGTCGCACAACGTGGTCGCCAGCATCTCCGGCACCAAATACCCGAATGAGTACATCATCTTCTCCGCGCACTGGGACCATCTGGGCATCGGAAAGCCCGATGCCAGAGGCGACTCTGTTTATAATGGTGCAGCCGACAACGCCAGTGGCACGGCCGCCCTCCTGCAGATCGCCCGCGCCTTCAAAAGCCTCCCGGAAAAACCGGAACGGACCGTCATCTTTCTGTCGGTAACCGCTGAAGAACAAGGGCTGCTTGGCTCCGCTTATTATGCCCAACATCCCATCTATCCCCTTGCCACTACCGTAGCGAACCTGAATATCGACGTCCTCAATACCTATGGCCCCACGAAAGACATCACCTACAGCGGCAAAGGGCAGTCGACACTCGAAGATCTATTGGCCGAAGAAGTAAAAGCAAAAGGGCGCTACATCGCGCCGGAGGATCATCCGGAAGCAGGGCACTATTTCCGTTCCGACCACTTTAATTTTGCCCGGGCGGGCGTGCCATCGCTCACGGCCGATGGCGGGGTTGACGATGATACCAGGGGGATCCCATACGGTAAGCAGAAACATGACGAATATACGGCGCTTCGCTATCACCAGGCCGCCGATGGATACGATGCCGCCACCTGGGACCTCACGGGCGGGTTACAGGACATTGAATTGGTATATGCCATCGGTAGAAAGTTGGCCTTTGGCCACGACTGGCCTGACTGGAAACCCGGTTCCGAATTCAAAGCCATGCGAGACCGGTCGTCCGCGGACAGAAAATAATAACGATCACCGCCGTGCGGTAAATATTTATTTGCTTTCTGTTTTGCTAAACCTTTAAATTTACTTTTTTTCCACTAAACACATAAACCCACAACCAGGATGGGAGACCTCCAGATCAAGAAACAGCCCAAAAAATACGACGCGGTTATTGTAGGATCAGGCGCCGGCGGCGGTATGGCCGCTTATGTGCTGGCGCACGCAGGGCTCAAAGTATGCCTGATCGAAGCAGGTCCGATGTTCGACCCTAAGACCGACAGCAATCAACTCAAGAACGCCTGGGAATCCCCACGGCGCGGTAACGGCACCCGGTTCAGACCCTTCGGCGATTTCGATGGCTGCTACTGGGGATGGGAGGTCGACGGCGAACCCTATACCCAAACGGGCAAGCCGGGCACTACCTCCTGGGAATGGTGGCGTGCCCGCATGCTGGGGGGCCGAACTAATCACTGGGGTCGGATCTCGCTCCGGTTCGGGCCCAAGGATTTCAAACGCAAGAGCATCGATGGCCTGGGGGACGATTGGCCCATAGGGTACGACGATATCAAACCTTATTACGATAAGATCGATAAACTTTTGGGGGTGTTCGGCACCAACGAAGGACTGCCGAATGACCCGGACGGGTTCTTTCTGCCTCCGCCAAAACCGAGACTCCATGAACTGATGATCAAGAAAGCAGGGGCTGCCGTCGGCGTGCCCGTCATCCCCTCCCGCTTAAGCATCCTCACCAAAGTGACCAAAGACATGGACCCCTCCAGAGGGCAATGTTTCTTCTGTTCGCAATGCGGTCGGAGTTGTAAGGTATACGGAGATTTCTCGGCTTCCAGCTGTCTGGTCATCCCTGCGTTGAAAACCGGCAATGTCGATCTTGTGACGAATGCCATGGCCCGGGAAGTATTGACCGACAGAGAAGGGCTCGCCACGGGCGTAGCGTACGTGAGCAAGACAGACATGCAGGAATACCAGGTTACCGGAAAGACCATCATCCTGGCCGCCAGCGCCTGCGAAAGCGCCAGGCTCCTGCTCAACTCCAAATCCAACCGCTACCCTAACGGACTGGCCAACGAAAGCAATGTTGTCGGCAAATACCTCCACGACTCTACCGGCGCTGACATGGGCGGTTACCTCCCCCATCTCCTGGACCGCAAGCGGTACAACGAAGATGGCGTGGGCGGCATGCACGTCTATTCACCCTGGTGGCTTGACAATAAGAAACTCGATTTTCCCCGGGGGTACCACATCGAATTCGGCGGCGGCATGGGCCAGCCTCTCTATGGCTTCAATTGGGGCATCGAACAACTGAATGGGAACTCCAAATTGATGGGGGTAAAGAAAGAGGCCGGCGGCTATGGTGCCTCGTTAAAAAAGGACTACCGCGCCCTCTTCGGAGCCTCCGTACACATGGCAGGCCGCGGCGAAGCGATTGCCAAGATCGAGAACTATTGCGAGATAGACCCGACCACGGTAGACAAGTACGGCATCCCCGTCCTGCGTTTCAACACCAGCCATTCCGACTATGAGATCAAACAGGCCAAACACATGATGGAGACTTTTTCGGAATTGCTCCACGCCATGGGCGCCGTGGTCACGCATGGCAATGAGAACAATGCCCAGAATAAATGGGGTTTGCATGCACCCGGCAATATCATCCATGAAGCGGGTACGGTGCGCATGGGCAACGATCCGAAAACAGCCCCGCTAAACAAATGGAGCCAGGCACACGATTGTAAGAACCTGTTTTGCGTCGACGGCGGTCCCTTCGTGTCACAAGCCGACAAGAACATCACCTGGACGATCCTCGCCTTGTCCATGCGGACCAGCGAGTACCTGGTGGACGAGATGAAAAAACAAAATATTTAAAGACCATGGACAGAAGAAAATCGATCAAGGCCCTCTTAGTAGGAACAGTCTCCGCCGGTGTACTCGTCGAGGCTTGTAACACCGAAGACAAAAAGGCGCCCGCAAACGATACTGCGGCCGTAGCAGACGAGGCGACACGGGCGAATGGCATCAATCGGATGAAAGAAGAGGCCGAATGGGAAAAGGAAGCTCGTTCAAAGACGTTTTTTAGCCCCGAAGAGATGGCCACGATCGCCCTGTTAGGCGATATGATCATTCCCAAAGACGATGTCAGCGGTAGCGCATCCGATGCCGGTGTGCCCGCATTTATAGAATTTATCGTGAAGGACATGCCCGAGCACCAGGTCCCCATGCGCGGCGGCCTGCGCTGGCTGGACATGCAATGCCTGAAAAAGTATGATAAAGGGTTTAAGGATTGTACTCCTGCCCAGCAGATCGAACTGGTCGACACCATCGCCTACCCCGAAAAGGGAAAACCGGAGTCCGCCCAGGGTGTCGCCTTCTTCACACTCATGCGCAATTTAACAGCAACAGGATTTTTCACCTCGGAAATGGGCGTGAAAGACATCGGGTACGTAGGAAACGTGCCCAATCAATGGAACGGCGCACCAGCAGATGTACTGCAGCACTACGGCCTCAGCTATTCCGAAAAGGAGCTGAGCGAGTGTTATGATCCTACTAAAAGCTGAAGCTGTCTTTAATCAATTAAAGATAGGCTTGACGTAGTAACCTTCTTCGCTCAATACAAAACTGTTTGGGACGAAACTCAGGAGCGACTTCTTTACCATTTCCGTTGCTTCCTGTTGATAGTGTGCGCCCACCTCGGGCGTCTTCATGGCAAACTGCCAGCTCTGGATCTTGAGCAGGGCGATCCGGCTTTCCTGCAGCAAATAATTCTCGAAACGACGATGCTCTTCTGCGAGGTGATTCTGGTTGTTCCTTATGTACGGGGTCATAGGGATTAGTATTAGTTTTTAAAAGATATTGGATGCGGGATCCTTCGGGCGATCCCTGCAAAAGAAAACGTGGTATGGAACTAAAAATTGTGTCTTCCCCACCCTATTCCTCTGCTAGGAATTATTTTCCCACGTGGGGAAGGAATTAACCGCTGCAAGGCATAGATAGTGTTGAATATCAATGCGCTATAAATTGGCATTGGGTTCGCCCATATACGTCATTTAGTTCTACTTATATATTCCACGATCAGCATATTGCCTTGGGACGCATTGACGACCATCAATAGTTTAAAGGTTTTTAGTTTTTTCAGGCTTACAGGTTCTTCTACAAAAATGAAAGCAGCCCCTAACCGGAAAGTAGGGGCTGCTCCATTTATATCACCTTTCTTATTTGCGATTCTCCCTTTACCTTCCATTTTTATCTGCCAATCGTTGGCTAACTTCCATTCTTTTATGCGTATCTACTAACGTCCATTGTTATTTGTCCATCTTTATACTAAGTGCCGTTGTTATGTGCCCGTCGTCTGGCTAACTTCCATTATTATAACCTATCGATTTACAACATGTAAATTATCGTTCTGCATTATCAATTTTCCCTTCGTCCAATAGTGCCGCCGCCAATCTTCAACAAACCAATTTCGGGAAACCCATTCCGGGCTTGGGAAAAAAAACGTTTTAGCACCCAACCTAATCGGTTGATTTACAATAAAAAACTGATTGGCACGCAATTCGAAAACATAGGTTCGAACCCGACTGATAATAACCCTTGATCCTGGCGCCTGACCCTTAACAACCTTAACCGAAGATAATCCTTAAACACCGAGTCTTGACCCTCAACAACCTTAGTCGACATTGACCCGAAACCTTGATCCTAGCGCTTGACCTTTATCAACCCTGACCAAAGAAAGATGACCCTTAAACACCGAGTCTTGACCCTTAACAACCTTAGTCGACATTGACCCGAAACCTTGATCCTGGCGCTTGACCTTTATCGACCCTGACCAAAGAAAGATGACCCTAAACACCGAGTCTTGATCCTTAACAACCCTAGTCGCAATTGACCCCAAACCTTGATCCTGACGCTTGACCTTTATCAACCCTGACCAAAGAAAGATGACCCTAAACACCGAGTCTTGATCCTTAACAACCCTAGTCGCAATTGACCCCTAACCTTGATCCTGACGCTTGACCCTTAATGACTCTGATCAAAGAAAGATGACACCTAAACACCGAGTCTTGATCCTTAACAACCTAAGTCGCAACTGACCCCAAACCTTGATCCTAGCGCTTGACCTTTATCAATCCTGACCAAAGAAAGATGACCCTAAACACCGACTCTTGATCCTTAACAACTCTAGTCGCAATTGACCCCAAACCTTGATCCTAACGCTTGACCTTTATCAACCCTGACCAAAGAAAGATGACCCTAAACACCGAGTCTTGATCCTTAACAACTCTAGTCGCAATTGACCCCAAACCTTGATCCTAACGCTTGACCTTTAACAACCCTTGATCCCTTGGCGCTTGACCTTTAACAACCCTTAATCCCTTGGCTCTTGACCTTTAAAGACTCGATGGAGCCCTCTGACCCAAAAGCCTGTAACGGTTTTTACCATCGAGACAACTTTCCAAATCAAGTTCCCGTTTTTTTCAAAAGCGGGGCCGTATCGAAAGACGCGGTCCCGCTTTAACTTTCAGCCCCGTTTGGCGATTGGTCCTTTAGGACATTTGACTTTTTCCCCCTATTTTTGCCGTCCCTTAAGCCATCCGCAATAGCTAAACGATTGCTGTGATGAAAATTCGGTTTAAGAGCATACACTTATGGACAAATTGATTTACTTAGTTCCCATCCTGGGAGCCGTTGGTCTACTCTACACCTTTATTAAGTTCGCCTGGGTATCGAAGCAGGACGCGGGCAATGCCCGGATGCAGGAGATCAGCCAGTACATTGCCGAAGGCGCCATGGCCTTCCTCAAGGCTGAGTGGAAGATCCTTTCCTATTTTGTAGTGATTGCGGCCATCTTGCTGGCCGTTATGGGTAACAGCAACCCGACTTCCCACTGGTCCATTGCACTTGCCTTCATATTGGGTGCCGTATTAAGCGCCACAGCCGGCTATATCGGGATGCGCAGCGCTACCAAAGCCAATGTCCGTACGGCTCAGGCTGCCCGCACCAGCCTCAGCCAGGCATTGAAAGTGTCCTTCACGGGCGGTTCCGTCATGGGCCTCGGCGTAGCAGGTTTGGCGGTCATGGGCCTGGGTGGGCTCTTTATTCTGCTGAAAGCCATTTTTGCTCCGCAAGCAGGGGTCAATTCCGACGAGATGAAGATCACGATCGAAGTCCTGACCGGTTTTTCGTTGGGCGCCGAATCTATCGCTCTTTTCGCCCGTGTCGGTGGCGGTATCTATACCAAAGCAGCCGATGTCGGCGCCGACCTCGTAGGTAAAGTAGAAGCAGGCATTCCCGAGGATGACCCCCGCAATCCTGCCACGATCGCCGATAACGTTGGCGACAACGTTGGTGACGTAGCGGGGATGGGCGCCGATCTCTTCGGCAGTTATGTGGCCACCGTCCTTGCAACAATGGTATTGGGGCAGGAAACGGTATCGGATGACCGCTTTGGCGGCATGGCCCCCATCCTGCTGCCAATGGTGATCGCCGGCGTCGGTATCATCTTCAGCATTGTCGGTACGCTCTTCGTGCGCGTCAGCGAAACTGCCGCACTTAGCACCAACGCGGTGCAAAAGGCACTGAACATGGGAAACTGGAGCTCGATCATCCTGACGGCGATCGCCTGTATCGGTCTTGTCTATTATATCTTACCCGACACGATGACGCTTCGAGGCACCGAATTCACCAAATGGGGAGTCCTTGGCGCGATCGGAGTGGGATTGGTAGTCGGCACACTCATGAGCATCATCACAGAATATTATACCGCCATGGGCAAGGGACCGGTACTGAGCATCATCCGCCAGTCGGGTACAGGGCATGCAACCAATGTCATCGGCGGCCTGGCCGTCGGTATGCAGTCCACCTTCCTGCCGATCCTGGTATTGGCCGGCGGCATCTGGGGGTCTTTCGCTTGCGCCGGCCTCTATGGGGTCGCCATCGCAGCAGCAGGCATGATGGCTACTACAGCCATGCAACTGGCCATCGACGCCTTCGGTCCGATCGCCGATAATGCCGGCGGTATCGCCGAAATGAGCGAACTGCCCAAAGACGTGCGGGAGAAGACCGATATCCTTGATGCTGTTGGCAACACCACGGCCGCAACGGGTAAAGGTTTCGCCATCGCATCCGCCGCCCTGACGGCCCTCGCGCTGTTCGCGGCCTTCGTTGGCGTGGCCGGCATCAATGGGATCGACATTTACAAGGCAAAAGTGCTGGCAAGTCTCTTCGTTGGCGGCATGATCCCTTTCCTGTTTTCTTCCTTATGTATCCAGGCCGTTGGAGAAGCAGCCATGGCCATGGTAGAAGAGGTCCGGCGCCAGTTCCGGACGATCCCGGGCATCATGGAGGGAACCGGCAAGCCTGAATATGATAAATGCGTGGCGATCTCCACGCAGGCATCAATCCGCAAGATGATCCTGCCCGGGGCCATCGCCATCCTATCCCCGTTGATCATCGGCTTTTTGCTTGGACCGGAAGCCCTGGGCGGCTTCCTCGCAGGGGCCACGGTTTGCGGCGTGCTGATGGGCATCTTCCAGAATAACGCGGGCGGTGCCTGGGACAATGCCAAGAAATCCTTCGAAAAAGGCGTGGAGATAAACGGCGAGATCCACTATAAGAAATCAGATCCGCACAAGGCTTCCGTTACCGGTGATACCGTGGGCGACCCCTTCAAGGATACTTCAGGCCCTTCGATGAATATCCTCATTAAGCTGATGTCGATCGTCTCCCTGGTCATCGCGCCTACGCTGGCGACATTGTTTCATACCCGCGACACGGGCGTTGCAAAACATCATCCCGTTGTGGAAAAAAGACTTGCCGCCCGCAGGACTGCCCCTATCCCCACGTCTGCGGTTGCCTATTAACAAAAAAAAGTTATTAGTTTTAGGTAAGAATTGGTTTGAAGTGATATCTTTATCGTCCAATCTACGACACTAATCGGATCCAAATACCGAAGTCCCGTTGTTTCCACATCGGGGCTTTTTTTTATGCCCGACCGCCCTACCAATCGATCACTCAGCGACTGTTTCGCCCGCATTTTAACTTCCTATTTACGAAACATATCGTAAATTGGTGCATAAATTTCCAACTTATATGCCGACGAAGACGATAAAGCCCACCGAAAGCGAGCTGGAGATCCTGCAAGTCCTTTGGGAAAGGGACAAGGCCAGCGTCCGGGAGGTACATGAGGAATTGCAGGTGTCGAAAGACGTGGGCTATACAACCACGCTGAAGTTGATGCAGATCATGCATGAGAAAGGATTGGTCAGGCGGGACGACTCCTTTAAAACGCATATTTACCAGGCTTCGGTGAGCAAGGAAAAAACTCAGAAACACCTGCTTGGAAAGATGATTAATAACCTGTTTGGCGGCTCGCCTGCCGAGTTGGTGCTTCAGGCCCTCGGCAATCACAAGGCCTCTCCTGCTGAACTGGAAGAGATCCAGCTGTTATTAAATAACCTGAAAGATAGATAAGCATGCCCCTGTTGACCCATTCGGCTTTACTGAGAGCGTTGGGCTGGTCGCTTTTTAACAGCCTTTGGCAGATGAGCCTGCTATGGGTAACCTTTCATTTTTTTCTCCTGGTCTTCAGTCGTTTCTCCGCCCGGGCACGTCATGGACTGGCCCTTTTTGTACTGTTGGTCGGCACAGGCTGGTCGTTGTTGACATTCGTGACAGCTTATTGCTTTCCGGAAAACATTCCCCACGAATCGCAATGGCTGTCGACCCTCCTGCCGTCCGCTGCTATTGCAAGCAGGCTCTCGCGCTTCGGCCATTGGCTGATCGTCGCGGCATTGCCCTGCGTTTCTTCCGTCTACCTGCTCATCTTGTCCGGTTTATTGTTGCGCTATTTTCGGCATTATAACCGATCCGTGCAGATCAAGCGCACGGAGCTTTCCGCGATACCATGTGCGTTCAGCGTCTTTACGACGTCCACGGCACGGCAAATGGGTATCCGCGCCACTGTCGGAATATATCTCTCTTCCCTGGTTGACGTTCCGGTAACACTGGGTTTCCTGAAGCCTGTTATCCTGCTGCCGGTAGCCATGTTGACCAATCTTCGGACCGAACAGGTGGAGGCTATTTTGGTGCATGAGTTGGCGCATATCCAGCGAAAAGACTATCTTCTGAATTTGGTGATAATGGTCGTCGAGCTGTTGTTCTTTTTTAATCCCTTTACCCGGTTGCTCATAGCCCGCTTAAGGAAGGAAAGAGAACACTGTTGTGATGACCAGGTACTGGCGTTTCGATACGACCCCCATGCCTATGTGTCGGCTCTGTTGTCATTGGCAAAGCAGCATGGACAGGGGCGTCTCGCAATGGCCGCCATCGGCGGCAGCGACCAACTGCTGCTTGAAAGGGCAAGGACTATGCTGCAGCAAAAAAAACAAGTTGACCGCCCGGGCCCCCGGGCATTGTGCGTTCTTTTTCTGCTGCTGCTTGGGATCTTCTCCCTAGGAATCTCTGTTGGTGCGTCGGTCGATCCTGCCCCACCCGCGCGAAATTCGATGGGGCTTTCCGGAGATCGCATCCAGGCTCCAACTCCATTTCGGGCTTTGCGCCTGTTCACGCCTGTTTCGATGGGGTCCACTCGTGTGGTCAAGACATCTTTGGTGAACATGGTCGCGGCTGAAATCCGCCCAGCTATGATAACTCCGGCATCGCGTCCTATCGCAATGCGTCATATCGCCCGCCCGGGAGCTGTGAAAGCATCCAACATGCTGGTCATACAGTTATCCGGGACCGGCGCCGAACTGGCTGCCACTCGTACCGGGCTGGGTGATCTCCATGCCGAGTTTTCCGATCCCAATGCCACATTGCCTTTCCCCCGCACGGGGCCGGCTGGTCCCGACGCCGACCTGGCGGCTGGTTTCCGCGTTCGATTGACTGATTCCAATGGCAACCCGGCTGGCTTCAACGGCCAGCTGAATGATCCCGACGCCGACCTGGCGGCTGGCTTCCGCGTTCGATTGACTGATTCCAATGGCAACCTGGCTGGCTTCAACGGCCAGCTGGATGATCCCGACGCCGACCTCGCTGGCCCCAACATTCAGTTGGCTGATTCCAACGGCAACCTCGCCGCCCTATCTATCCAGCTGGCTGATCCCGGCACCGATCCATTATCTTTCTTGCCCACTTCTAACTTTGCGTTCCAATATACTGATACGGCTTCGTGGAAGGCCAAATTGGTCTGGATGGAGATGATGGCCGAAAAGGCCTTCCGCATACAGGTTCTGCAATTACAAGCCGAGCTTCGGACCGACCTGGTCTACCTTCGCGAGCAGCAGGCCAACGCGCAAAAGGCGATCAATGTGCAGATGCGTACTGATCCCGCCCGCAGGATCGGGAAAGACCCGACCAAGGAACAATTGTTAAAGGAGTTTCTTAGGAGGCAGTTCCAACTGCAGCAGCAGTACCAGGACCGGCTGGATAACCTTCAGCGGCAATGGTTGAAAACAGGCCGCCGGATCACGATCGTATATATCTGATCGCCTCCTTTCCCTCGCAGCATAACAAATCCAAAATGGAGAGATTGGACATAAATCCAATGCGCTCTTCGAACACCTGGCGATACCTGGCGACCCCGATTTCGGCGTCCCTCTGACCACGACGCCCCCCCGCAGCCAAAGCCCCGGCATCTCCAATGGCAGCATCTCCAGCCCCGGCATCCCCACCGGCAGCATCTCCAGCGCCGAAAAACCCACCGGCAGCATCTCCAGTGCCGGAAATCCCAACACCAGCATCTACAGCCCCGGCATCCCCAGCGGCAGCATCTCCAGCCCCGAAAACTCCAGCGCCAGCATCTCCAGTGCCGGAAATTCCAACACCAGCATCTACAGCCCCGACATCCCCAGCGGCAGCATTTCCAGCCCCGGCAGCATCGGCAACAGCATCCCCAGTGCCGGAAATCCCAACACCAGCATCTCCAGCCCCGGCAGCATCGGCAACAGCATCCCCAGTGCTACCACCTCCCGACGCAACATTTCGTACGCCCCCCACCCCCCATTTTTCCAGACTTTTCGGCCCCAACCTCCCCCGCCAATCGATAGCATCGGCAGGATCATAATCCCTCTTATACACATCGGTCAGGAGGATCGGCCGGTCCATTCCAAGCGCCCGAAGCGACCATTCCAGGCAGCGCAGATCCCAATCCAGCAGGAATTCGGCAGGCTCCTCGAATAGTTTTTCCAGGCCATCGCGGTAATAATCGAACCAGGGTGACCGGCTGTAGCAGGAGACGATGGTCTTCCAATGCTGCGCCTGCCAGGACGGCCGCGGAGCGATCCGCACCTCCCTCATGGGCAACTTCTGATCCCTGCCACCCGCAATCGGAATGCTGAGATTAACCACGCCTTCGGCTCCGGCAATCCGGCAACGATTGCGAAAACTCATTTTTTGGTAGCTTTCACATTGCTCAATTAGTATATGCGAATACCTATACGAAATTTTATAAAATATAATCGATGGAAAATATTGAATATCAGCTACTAAATTCATAATTTTTTAGTGAAGGGCGGTACCGATAAGAAATACCTAAAAAGGGTGTTTAACGTTGGCTTTCGATCATCAAATTATAAATTTTAATTTCAATTAAAACGCATAAATATATTAATAACTAGTTGTTTATTCAATCAAATGCACACTACTTTGGTTAGCATCGTCTTTTAACCACTTCCCTTCGACTCCATCTTCCAAAAACTAAGGATTTTAGTGTCAAATGTATATATATCTCCGGATTTCCCGCCATTTTTTCTGTCAACCGTCAGTTGCCACCTACCCTCCAATCCGGACACCATACGTATCAAAACTGTACACCTAAATGTAACCGCCTTTTCCAAACCGTTGGTTTTCATCATCACACTATTTTGGCATGTTCTTGGCATAGCATAATACTGAACATTATCAAGTAACCAATAAATCGACACGCATGCTTAACAACTTTTTTAGGGTCGCCCTTCGAAACCTCTGGCGCGACAAAACCACCTCCCTCATCCATATCCTCGGCCTCGCGATGGGCATCGCCACCTTTTTGCTGATCGTCCTGTTCGTCCAACGCGAACTGAGCTTTGACCGGAACAACAGAAAAGCCGACCGCATCGTCCGCGTGATCTTCCACGGCCGCATGAATGGTGCAGAGATAAAAGAGGCTAACGTGATGCCGCCCGTAGCCGCCGCACTCAAGGCCGACTTCCCCGAAGTACTCGATGCCGTTCGCCTGACCAGCGATGGCGTCCATCGGATCACCTACGGCGACAAGACCTTCCGCGAAGACAACCTCGCCTTCGCCGATTCGAATTTTTTCCGCGTCTTCACCCTGCCCCTGCTCGCCGGCGACCCCAAAACCGCCGTCGCCCAACCCAACACCATCGTCGTCTCCCGCGAAATCGCTAAAAAATATTTTGGCGATACGAACCCCCTGGGAAAGATCCTTCAGTTCCCGGATGACCACGCCGCCTTCACCATCACAGGAATTTTTGATCAAATACCGGACAATAGCCATTTTCATTTCGGCCTGTTTGCCTCCCTGTCCACGAAACCCGAATCCCGGAGCACGAGCTGGATGAACTCTAATTTTTACACCTACCTGGAACTGCCAAAGGGCTATGACCCCCAAAAACTTCAGCACAAGCTGCCGGTCGAAGTAGACAAGTACATAGGGCCGCAACTCGAAAAGGCGATGGGGCTGACGCTCGCGCAGTTCCGGACCAATGGCAACTCACTTGGCTTCGAGGTGCAGCCCCTCACGTCCATCCATCTCCACTCCGCACTATCCGGCGAGCTCGAGGCCAACGGGGACGTCCGCTATGTCTATATGTTTAGTGCGGTGGCCGTATTCATGCTGCTGATCGCCTGCATCAATTTTGTCAACCTCAGCACCGCCAGTGCCGGAAAACGCGCCAAAGAGGTCGGCATCCGCAAAGTACTGGGATCAATGAGAGGACCACTCATCAGCCAGTTCTTGTCGGAATCCCTGTTGCTCACCTTTTTTTCCACCTTTATAGCGATCGGACTGGTGTACCTCGCGCTTCCTTTTTTCAACGCAATGGCTGACCAGCACCTGGTACTCCATTGGTGGAGCAGCCCCTGGCTGGTGCCGGCATTGCTATTTTTTATCCTCCTTACAGGTTTGGCCGCGGGTATCTATCCGGCCTTCGTGCTATCCCGTTTCCGGCCCGTCACCGTATTAAAAGGTTTGTTGAGCGGCAGCAAACACAGCTCGGGCCTACGCGGCGCCCTGGTCGTATTCCAGTTCATGATCTCCATCAGCCTGATCATCGGCACCGCAGTCGTCTTCCGGCAGCTCTCCTATATCCAGCACGAAAAACTGGGTTATGACCGGGACAAGGTCCTCATTATGCAGGATACCTACTGGCTCGGCGACCACCAGGATATCTTCCGGCACGAACTGGAGAAAGACCCCCAGGTAGCCAGTGTTTCCTCCTCGGGCTACCTTCCCGCCGGCAACTCTTATGGCAATAACTTCCTTATCTATGGAGACCAACACAAAGACCAACTCATCAATAGCCTGCGTTACGAAGTAGACGAACGGTACATTCCGACCCTGGGCATGACGCTTGCCGCCGGTCGAAACTTCTCAAAGTCCTTCGGCAGCGACAGCACCGGCATTATCATCAATGAAACAACGGCCCGTACTCTCGGCTGGGTGACCGCCGCTCAAACCGGCCCCGGTGCCGACGTAGCGGCATTAAACCACTCCATCACCCGCCCCGACAACGCAGCTAAACCGATCACCTACCACGTTATCGGCGTGCTCAGGGATTTTCATTTCAAGTCATTCCACGACCTCATCACGCCGCTCGTCATGACGCTTGGCACAGGCATCGGAAGCAATTTCATCGTCAAGACCAGGACCAGGGACGTCGCCCCCTTGCTCGAGAAAGCAAAAAAACAATGGACATCCCTGAAAGCGGGCGCGCCTTTTTCATATAGCTTCCTCGATGACCGCTTCAACAAAACCTACAACAGCGAACAACATATAGGGCTGATCATGGGCGTGTTTGCCGGTCTTACCATTTTCGTCGCCTGCCTCGGCCTCTTCGGTCTCGCCACCTTCACAGTGGCACGTAGAACCAAGGAGATCGGCATCAGGAAAGTACTGGGAGCCACCGCTACCTCAATCATTACACTACTCTCCAGGGAATTTCTCCGCCTGGTAGGTCTGGCTTTCCTGATCGCCGCCCCCCTGGCCGGGTTCCTGATGAACAAATGGCTCCAGGACTTTTCTTATCGGGTCAACATCGGCTTGTGGATCTTCACGCTCGCCGGCGTACTGGCAATCGCAATTACGCTCCTGACCGTCGGCTTCCGCGCGTGGTGGGCAGCTATGGCCAATCCCATTAAAAGCCTTCGAACGGAATAAAACACGGCCCCAAAAAAACCTTCGAAGCGAATAATTGCAAAGGCCCGGAAAACGTATTTCGAAAAACTTAAAAAAGAAAGAAAACTTGGAAAGTAACACCAAAGACCGCGAGATCTCTATCACGAGAACGCTCGATGCCCCCGTCGACCTGGTCTGGGAAACCTGGACCAACCCGGAACACATCGCCCATTGGTGGGGCCCAAATGGCTTTACCAATACCATTACCAAAATGGACCTTCGTCCCGGCGGCCAATGGCTGCTTATCATGCGCGGCCCGGATGGCACCGACTACAAGAACAAGAGCATCTTTAAGGAGATCGTCCCCTACAAAAAAATAGTCTTCGACCACATCGCCCCGAATTTTACGGCGACCATCGAATTCGAAGCGCACGGTGATACAACCCTGCTGAAATGGTACATGTTGTTCGAGTCCGTCGAGGTATTCATACAGGTGGTGAAAACCTTTAAAGCCGACGAAGGCCTCAGGCAGAATGTCGAAAAATGGCAGACCTACCTGGCCGGAATAATAAAAACACAGTCTTGAAAGAGCGCGGTCACTACAAGCCCGCTCAAAAACGTTTAACATGGCCAAACTATTCCGCCAAATTGATCTCCTTATTTTGCATTTCCGATAATTTCTTCTTCCCGTACGACAGCCTCGTGATGACCACATACAACACCGGCACGATAAAAATAGCCAGGCTCGTTGCAGCAAACATCCCGCCGAGCACCGTCCAACCGATAGTGTTACGCGCAACCGAACTGGCCCCGGAGGCCAATGCCAGCGGTAATACACCCAGCAAGAAGGCGACCGAGGTCATCAGGATCGGCCTTAACCGAAGCTCGACAGCATCGAGCGTGGCCTGGACGACTTCCATGCCCCGATCAACACGCTCCTTGGCGAATTCCACGATCAGGATCGCATTCTTTGCCGACAAACCGATCAACGTGATCAACCCGATCTGCGCATACACGTTATTGGTCAGACGCGGAATGAACGTCAACGTGAGGATGGCGCCAAATACACCTATCGGCACCGCCAGCAACACCGAGAAGGGCACCGACCAGCTTTCATACAACGCCGCAAGGAAAAGGAATACGAAGATAATAGACAGCAAAAAGATATATACCGCGCTATTCCCCGATTTTATTTCCTGTAGGCTAAGACCCGACCAGTCATACCCATAGCCTTCCGGCAATACCTTGGCAGCTACCCGCAACAGGGCTTGGTTCGCCTGGCCACTGCTAAACCCTTGTTTGGCCCCCCCATCGATCTCGGCCGAACGATAAATGTTGAAATGCGAAATCAGCGGGGCGCTCTCTGTCTGCTTATAGCTCAACACCGTACTGATCGGGATCATCTGCCCGTCGACATTCTTCACATAGTATTTATCGAATGAATGGACATCGGTCCGAAAGTTGGTATCCGCCTGCGCCACCACATAAAAGTTTCTGCCATAAATGGTCAGCTGGTTGATGTAGGTACTGCCCATATACATCGACATAGTATTGTAAACGTCAGCCAGGTTCAGGCCCAGCTTCTTCGCCTTATCCCGGTCCACATCCACCTCATATACCGGCGTATGCGCGCTGAAGAAGGTGAAGGCATTTCCGATCTCGGGCTGTTTATTCGCCTCCGCGACAAACTGATTCACCACTTTTTCGAAAGTCTTGATGTCATCGTTGCTTTGCCGCTGCTCGATCTGGATACTAAAACCGCCGGCGTTACCCAGACCCGGGATGGCCGGGGGCGGGATGACGACAATCCTCGCACCTTTTATCGTGGCAAACCGCTTTTGCAGTTCGGCGATGATCCCGTACAATTGCTCGGATTTCCCCTTGCGCTCGTCCCAGGGTTTGAACTGCATAAAGATACTGCCCGCATTGGACTTGGTGCCGAAAGTCAGGATGTTGAGACCACCCAGGGCCGCCGTATGCAGCACGCCCGGTACCCGGTTGGCAATATGCTGAATACTGTCCAGGACGGTGATGGCACGGGTCGTCGAACCGGCCTCGGGTATCTCGAAAGAGATATACAACCGGCCGTCATCCTCCGTCGGAATAAAGCCGGTAGGCTTTTTACTGAACAGCAGGTAATCTCCCACACAAATGCAGGCCAGCAAGACGATGACTAACGGCGCCCGCTTGATCCACCCCTTTACCCCATTGGCATAGTGTCCGGTGACGCGGCCAAACCATTCGTTGAAATAGTAGAACAGTTTATTGAGGCCCCTTGAATCCTTGTTGATGTGGTGCTCCTTCAACAACAGCATACACAAGGCCGGCGTCAGCGAAAGCGCCACGAAGGCCGAGATCAGCACCGAAATAGCGATGGTGATCGCAAACTGCTGGTAGAGGCGGCCTACCAATCCCGGAATGAACCCTACCGGCACGAAGACCGCCGCCAGGATCAGCGCGATCGCAATAACGGGACCGGAAATATCGGCCATGGCCCTTGCCGTGGCATCCTTTGCCGACAGGTGCTCGACGTCGATATAGTGTTGTACGGCCTCCACCACGACGATGGCATCATCCACAACGATGCCGATGGCCAACACAAATCCGAACATTGTCAGGGTATTGATGGTAAAGCCCAATGGGATAAAGAAGATAAAGGTACCCACGATGGCCACGGGTATGGCCAGCACGGGGATCAGTGTAGAGCGCCAGTTCTGCAGGAAGAGAAAGACCACGATCGTGACCAGTCCAAGCGCGATGAACAGGGTCGTCTCCACATCGGCAATCGACACTTTCACTACTGACACAGATTCAAAAGGAACGATGTAATTGAGGTCAGCAGGGAAATATTTTTTAGCGTCAGCCAGCGCCTTGTACACGCCATCCGCCGTTGCCAAAGCATTGCTCCCCGGCGCCTGATAGACCAGCAGGTACGAGGCCCGTTGCCCGTCCACGAAAGAGTTGGACGCATAGCTCACCTTGCCCAACTGGATGCGGGCAATGTCTTTCAGGTAAACAATGCTGTTCTGTGCAGGATTGCTGCGGACCACGATGTTGCCGAACTGCTCTTCCGTCGTCAGCCGGCTATTGGTCAATATCGTGAATTCGAATGCCGAGGAGTTTGGCTGGGGCGGCGCGGCCACGGCTCCCGCTGCGATCTGGAGGTTCTGCTCATTGATGGCATTCTTGACGTCATTGTAAGTCAACCCCAATTGAGCCAGCTTATCCGTCTTTAACCAGACGCGCATACTAAAGTTATCGGCCCGGCTGAAAACGTCGCCGACACCCGGCGTGCGGAGTAAGATATCCCGCAAATAGATGTTCGCATAATTGTCCAGAAAGGGAATGCTATGCGTACTTTTAGGCGAATAAACGGCCACCAGCATCAGAATGGCCGGGTTACGCTTCAGCGTCGTGACACCAAGCTGCTGCACTTGCTGGGGTAAGGTCGGCGTCGCGATACCCACCCTGTTTTGAATATCCAGCGCCACGATATTGGGGTCGGCCCCGATGTTCAGCGTGGCCGTGATCTGGGAGATCCCATTGTTGGAACTATTGCTCTGCATATAAGCAATACCCGGCACACCGTTGACCTGCGTTTCGATAGCAGTGGTCGTCGTTTGCTCTACCGTCTGCGCATCAGCGCCGATGAAGTTACCCGTGATCTGCACCGTCGGCGGCGTAATGTCCGGGTATTGGCTGATCGGCATGTTCAGGAGCGCCAGGCCGCCTACCAACAGGATCACCACCGAAATCACGATCGCCGTAACCGGTCTTCTTAAAAATACGTTCGAACTCTTCATCCTTTAGTTTTTTTGCTTTTTTCCTATTTTGCAGCAGGCGCTTTCGACACTGCCACACTAACCGCGGAACTGTCTCTCAACTTCTGCACGCCCTCTATCACGATCTGCTGACCTTGCGTGACGCCGCTTTTTACGACGATCATCGCACCGATGCGGGTACCCAGGGCGATTTTACGCTGATAAGCATGGCCATCCTCGACGACAAATACAAAGCTCTCGCCTAGCGCATCGACGACTCCCTTGAAGGGGATCAGCAGCGTGCTGTCGGCGCCCTGGTGTCTTACCCGGATATTGGTCGTCAGACCGGCCCTCAGGTCGTTCTTGGGGTTAGGGAAAGTGATCCTGGCTCTCAGCGTACCCGTCGTAGGATCGATCGAGCGATCCAGGGTATACAGCTGACCCGGGAAAGGATAGATGGAGCCATCGGGCAGCACCGCCGTAAAAATGGAGTCCTTTGCACTCGTGCCCTTTTGGAAAAACCGGTTGAACTGGGGAATATCCGACTGGTCAATGGCTATGTCCACGGCCATCGGATCGTCGGTGGATACACTGTTGAGCAGCGTCTGTGGGTATACACTGGTCCCGATCTTCACTTGCGAAATACCGATCGTCCCGGAAAAAGGCGCAGAAATAACGGAATAGTTGAGGTTCGTCTTGACAGCAGCGATATTGGCCTGGGCGGCTTCTACCTGCCGCTTATTGGCTTCCAAATCCGCTACCTGGTGATCCAGGGTCTGCTTGGCAATAGCGTCCTGCTTGGCCAGGTCCTGGTAACGGTCATAGTCCTGCTGCGACTTGGAAAGATTGGCTTTGGCTACATTCAGGTTCGCCACGGCCTGGTCGACCGCAGCCCTGTATTGCTGCTGATCGATCTCATACAACTTCATGCCCTTTTTGACCTGCTGGCCATCCTTGAAATAGATCCCAACGATATTGCCCGAGACCTGCGGCTTGATGTCCACCTGGTTCAAAGGTGTGGCCGTCGCAGGGTAATTTTCGTAATAGGTGGCGTTACCCGTGGCCACTGTATAGGCGATCACCGAAGTGGGCGGGGGCGCCTGCGGCGCTGGAGCATTACCACCGCAGGATGTCAGGCTGCATGCAACAGCTACCGACATAAAACCGATCCATTGTAAGCTATTTCTCATATAAAAAGATAATTTATCCGTGAATGTTTTGACTACTGAATGACGCCCAACGCTTTTTCTACATCCAGCTTGCTGCTCAATACCTGATACAGCGCATTGCTGTAGTTTACCTGCGCCGTTCGCAGATCAGTTTCCGATGTGATCAGGTCGAGATAGGCCTTGATCCCCGAGCGGTATTGCAGCTCGATGGTGTTAAATACCTCCTTCGCCAGGCCAAAGTTATCCCGCTCCACATAGTAGTTGTTCAGATAGGCCTTGTAGTTCGCAAGCGCCTGCGCATATTGCGTCGTGATGGCCGTTTGCAGGTTGACGATATCCCAATCGAGCCGGGTAAGTTGCAGTTCCGCGATCCGGATATTCTGCGTCCGCTTGGTGCCCTGGAAAATAGGAATGTTGACATTCAACCCGGCAAACGAAGTTGGAAAATTATTGTTGTAGACATTTTTGAGTTCGGGATTGAGGTAGTTCAACGCATACCCCGCACTCGCCGACACCGTAGGAATATAGGACCACTTTTCATATTGCACATCGGCCTGCTGCAAATGCTTTTGCGTCATCAGCTGCTGGAACTCGATGCGCTTGGAAAAATCGACCGCCACCAGCGTGTCGATGTATACTTCCGATTCCATTTCCGCACTGTCATACACAAGATGCAACGAATCCGGCGCCGTATAACCCATCAATTGTTTTAGCACGGCAAACTTGGCCTTCAACGTTTCCTGGTCATTCTTTCGCTCGGCCTTCGAATTGTTAAGGGAGATGATCGATCGTTTGTAATCCGTCTTGTCCACCAACCCACCCTGGTATTGGTTGTAAGTATCCTTCACATTTCGCTCCAACCGGACGACGTCATCATCCAGCACTTCGATCTGCTTCTCCGTCAAAAGCACGTCGTACCACGCCTTGCTGACATTCACCGTTACATCGATCTTGTCGGTTTCCGTGGTCTGCTTGATATTGGTCATCACATCCCTCTTCGTCTTCGCAGCCAGCAGCACATCCCGCGTGAAGATATTTTGCGTCAGACTGGCCGCTATCGTCGAATTGTTGTAGGTGCCACTGTTCACATATTGCCCGGCGAACGAAACCGTCGGCAGCTGGAAATAATTCGTATATGCGGCATTCACCCCGATCTGCGGATACCAATCCGCTAACTTGCTCTTGATCTCGCGGTCCGTGATCTGCTCGTCCAGCAAGGCTTGCTGTATGAGCGGATAGTGTTTGAGCGCGTACTGTACACATGCTTGAAGCGTGGCATTCGTCAAGGTATCCTGGCCCTTCGGCGGCTGGGCCGACGTAGAGAAGAAGATAATGCCAAATCCACTGCTGATGAGTACTTTTTTTAATACTTTCTTCATAATATGGATGCTATTTATATAGGCCAGCTAGGCCATCGATTGGGAAAACAGCTGGCAATGACACGACAACTTGACTGCGAACAGTTCAGAGATGGCAAAAATCGTGAGAATCAGTGGTTCGTTTGGGTAACCTGTAAAATAACCCATGCTCGCACAACCAATCAGGCAGAGTAGCCAACCCCCGGGAAACGGATTGCCGCACGAAGTTAAACAAACGTTTGAATTAAACAAACGTTTAATCAATTTTTCTGTCAGACTCGGGCTACTGGCCGAGGATCATCGACAATTGCATCGAGGCCCGCACCCGCACGCAAGCAAATCTCATCTTTTTTGACAATGGCTATATGTATGTGCGAACAGCAGCGCCTATGACGGAAGATACGCCTTATAACCCTTCAGCCAAAAAGGAGGTCTGCGGGCCAGGCTTGCCACCCAGGTGATGAGCAAGTGAGAAACGGTCTAACTTTCAGCCCACTTCTTACGCAGATGGGACAAAAGCGTCAGCTGCGGCGCACCTCCGCACAGCAGCGCCCATCGATCGCTGACCCGATCCCCCCGCGCCGCCTTAGACCATAAGAATTCGCTAGTGATGGATGCGATAATAGGCACGGTTGAGGTTGATCTTCGTCACCGGCGCCACTACCAGCGGCAGCTTTTCCACGATGGTCTCACTGCTGTCAAGCCCGAACGCCTTCTCCTCGGCAAGGGCTATTTTTTTCATGCTGAAATAGGCGTTGAGGATAAATCCATCCCGCACCGAAAACTCATTTTCGAAAGAAAGGAACTTTTCGAGGATGACGAAACGGAAGTCCTCGGCAATATTGTGCTTTTTTAAAGACGGGAACCTGCTGACCACATCCAACTCTTTGTTGCATATCATCTCGGTGACCACTTTTCGGAACATCAGGCTCACACGCTGCTGCACACGGAAACCAAGGCGGAACTCCACCCGGATGATCTTGTCGTTCATCAGCTCTTCCACGCCATATTCCATGGTGTAGGGTTCGTCAGTGCGTTCGATATGCACAAACCAATAGACATCGGCCCGTTTAGGATTGTGGCTAAAGATCGAGTACAATATCTTCTCCTCGATCTGGTTGGCACGGTTGGCCTTCGTAAGGTAGATCAGGTGCGTGCTGAACTTGGGAATGCTTTCATCCTTACTGAGGCTTTCCAGCAGGGGAATATGCTCGTGCAGGTCGATGAAGTTGAGGAAACGGTTGTTGATCTTCCTCGCATGGTACCACACATACATGGTAAAGATCAACCCGAATTCGAAGACCAGGAAGAAAAGCCGCTTCACGATCTTTACCGCATTGGCCACGAAGAACGAGCTTTCCACACTCACGAAGACGATCAGAATAGGGACCACCAGCCACATCGACAGGTGTTTGGTCCGCCGCAGGAACCAGTACATCAGGATGGTCGTCATCAGCATGGCCACAGTGATGGAAAAACCATAAGCTGCCGTCATGGCTTCGACAGTCCGGAAATACAGCGTGACCAGGAAGCACCCGATGCAAAGTATCCAATTGATGCTGGGGATATAGATCTGGCCGCGGATAGCCGTGGGGAATTTTACTGTCACCTTCGGCCAGAAATTCAAACTGATCGCTTCATTGATCAGCGTAAAAGATCCGCTGATCAGCGCCTGGCTGGCAATGATCGAAGCAGCCGTGGCAATGAATATACTGGGGATAAGAAACCAATGCGGAACAATGGCAAAAAAAGGATTGGCCCCGCCAAGGCTATCCTTGTGCTGCAACAGCACCCAGGCACCCTGGCCAAGGTAGTTCAGCACCAGCGTCGTCTTTACAAAGATCCAGCTGACCTGGATATTCCTTCTGCCGCAATGCCCCAGGTCACTATACAAGGCTTCCGCCCCGGTCGTGCAAAGGAAGACGGCACCCAACAACCAAAACCCGTTGGGATGACGGATCAGTAGTTCCAGCCCGTAGTGCGGACTCAACGCCCGGAGCACCATCGGATAATGGATGATCTGACTTATCCCAAGAATGGCCAGCATGGAGAACCAAACGAACATGATCGGTCCGAAAGAAGCGCCCACCACCTTGGTGCCAAAACGCTGGAAGACGAATAAGGCCAGCAGAATGACCAGCACGATCTCGATCACAAGGTTATTGCCCGGAACAATGACATTGCTCAGGCCGGGTACGAGGTTGAGTCCCTCTATAGCGGAGGTGACGGAGATCGGAGGAGTGATAATGCCATCCGCCAGCAAGGTTCCCGCACCGATAATAGCCGGATAAACCAGCACCTTTCCATAACGGCGTACCAAAGCATAAAGCGAGAACACGCCTCCCTCACCTTTGTTGTCTGCCTTTAGGGTGATAAAAACGTATTTGAAGGTCGTTTGCAGCGTGAGCGTCCAGAAAACACAGGAGATCGCCCCAAGGACCAGTTCCTCAGACACTTTGCCGCCTTCTGCCATGATTGTTTGGAAAGTATAAAGAGGGGAAGTACCAATATCACCGAAAATAATACCAAGCGTGATCAGCAGCCCGGCGGTAGAGACCTTTTTAGCGTGAGAAGAATCCATTTGCGCCCCCTTGCTCAAAAAGTGTACCTAATACACATTGTCAGAAGCCAGCACGCCAAAACGCTTTCCAGACGTGCATTTGAGCAGAACATCCGTCTCTCGCACTACCCTGCCGGCAACCGAATGACCCTACCAAAATGGGAAAAACCATTCCATTTTGGTAAATCTGAGCTGGGCAACTGGATCAGGCAAAGGCGATTCATTTCTTGCAGCTATTCCAACAGCTCCCGGCGGTCATCGCTTTGCGCCCGGATCATTTCCGCATACGTCTGGTGCTTCAGCATCGCATCCACCACCCTCCCGATCCGCCTGGCCCTGGTGGGCGCCGTCCTCGCCGATTTGATCCAGTTGCCGAAATAGTGCTGATGGGACATCGGCAACCCCTTAAAATACCGCAATGCATCGGGCTCATCGGCCAAACAGTCCAGCAAGTCCTTCGGCGGGGCAATAGCCTTGCTGTCCACGTCCAACTGGACGTCCAGGGTAGCGCCTTTCTGTTTTCGGATCGCTTTGCGCACCGCCGCATTCAGCGCCAGTATAAAATCCCCCTCACCCATCGGGATCAAGGCCATACCACTGACGACATGCGTGTCCAGCTTCCCCTTGACCCGGAATGAACGCTTGTTGCCGGGCTTCAGCTGCCCGGCGAGCGCCGCCGGCACCTTGATGTAAGACCAGCCCGTCTTCTCCCCCATTTCCTTGAATTGCAGTATTGTGGCTTTGAATTTTATCACGCCCTAAAATAAAAAAAATGGGGCTAAACAGTCCCATTTTTTTTTAACCTTGCCACCGCCGCCGGTGGCGGCTTATGCCACATATCTTACGCTCTCTTTTTCTTTTGCTTCAACGCCTCCTCGATCCCCTTCTTCAGGTTCTCGAACGTCGGTTTGCCCGTAAACAAAACCCCGTTGATAAAAAACGCCGGCACATCCCTGACCCCCTTGTCCAACCCTTCCATAAGGTCGCTCTTGACCGACCAGCCATAAGTGGAATTGACCAGGTTATCCAGGAATTTCTTGTTTACCACACCCACATCCTTCGCATATTCCCTGAGACTGATCGCTCCGAGCCGGCGACGGTGTTCGAACAGCATGGTATGCATCTCCCAAAACTTCCCCTCCTGCGCCGCGCCTAAACTGGCCTCGGCCGCCTTCATGGCGTGCTGGTGAATCTTGGTTAGCGGAAAATGGCGGAAATTGAACTTCAATTTCCCATCGTACTGCTGCAACAGCTTCTGCACGACCTCATTGACCTTTGCACAGGCCTCGCTTTCGTAATCGCCATACTCCATCAAAGTGACCGGAGCCTTAGGGTCACCCACAAAGACGTCCTTCGTTGGAATGATCACGGCTATTTCTTTTGCTCTCATTGTTTATACAACACTTTACAACCTTTTTGGTTCGGCCAATATGTCACTATTTATGTTATTTGCTTGTATGTCCTGCCTTTTCAGTATGAGGATGCTCATTCCGGAACACAACCACCCCATCAAAAACATCTACCAAAACGGGAGAAGTACGATCAATGTCACCCGCTAATATTCTTTTGCTCAATTGATTGACGATTTCTTTCTGAATTAATCGTTTAAGTGGCCGCGCACCGAATTGCGGATCGAATCCATTCTCGGCCAGGTAATCGATCGCATAGTCGCTGAACTGCAGGTTGATCCCATTCTTGGCTACCAGGCGCTGCAGGTCCTCCAATTGGATGCGGATGATGCCCCTGATTTCCCCTTTCAGCAGGGGCTGGAAGAGAATGACTTCGTCGATCCGATTGAGAAACTCCGGCCGGATGGTCTGCCGCAGCAAGTCTACGACCTCATTCCTTGTTTTATCCATGACCTGTTCCCTGTTCTTTTCCGTCACTTCCTCAAAGTTCGTCTGGATGATCTGGCTGCCCAGGTTGCTGGTCATGATGATGATGGTGTTCTTGAAATTGACAACCCTACCCTTGTTATCGGTCAGGCGCCCGTCGTCCAGCACCTGCAGGAGAATGTTGAATACATCCGGATGGGCTTTTTCTATCTCATCGAGTAGGATCACGCTATAGGGCTTGCGCCGGACGGCCTCCGTAAGCTGGCCGCCCTCATCATACCCTACATATCCGGGCGGCGCTCCGATCAGCCGGCTAACCGCATGTTTCTCCTGGAATTCGCTCATATCGATCCGCGTCATCATACGCTCGTCGTCGAACAGGAAATTTGCCAGTGCCTTGGCCAGTTCTGTCTTACCGACACCGGTAGTACCCAGGAAAATGAACGATCCGATCGGCCGTTTAGGGTCCTGCAGCCCGGCCCGGCTCCTGCGAATCGCGTCGGCTACCGCGGTGATGGCCTCTTCCTGGCCGATCACCCGTTTGTGGAGCTCATCTTCGAGGAACAGCAACTTCTGCTTTTCACTTTGCATCATCCTGGACACAGGGATGCCGGTGGACTTGGCTACCGCTTCAGCAATATCTTCCGCATCCACTTCCTCCTTCATCAGCCGCGAATTGGCGCTGATAGCGGATAATTGCCCGGAATAGTCATCGATGATCCCTTCCTGCTCCTTGATCTTCCCGTAACGGATCTCCGCTACCCGGCCATATTCTCCTTCCCTTTCCGCTTTTTCGGCGGCCAGTTTCAGGTTCTCGATCTCGGCTTTCGCATTCTGTACCTTTTCAACCAAGTCTTTTTCCTGCTGCCATTTAGCCCTCAATGTATCGCGGGCCACACTCATGTTACCGATCTCGGCGCTGAGCTCGCGAAGCTTTTCTTCGTCTTTTTCGCGTTTGATGGCCTCACGCTCTATTTCAAGCTGACGGATCCATCGTTCCAGTTGATCGAGTTCCTCGGGCATGCTATTCATTTCCAGGCGAAGCTTCGCCGCGCTCTCGTCGATCAGGTCGATCGCCTTGTCCGGCAGGAACCTGTCGGTGATATAGCGGTGCGACAGTTCCACTGCCGCAATGATCGCTTCGTCCTTGATCCGCACATGATGATGCATTTCATAACGGTCCTTCAATCCGCGCAGAATGGAGATCGCATCGTCAACGTCGGGCTCGTCGATGAGTACCTTCTGGAAGCGGCGTTCGAGCGCCTTATCGCGTTCAAAGAACTTTTGGTATTCGTTGAGCGTGGTCGCACCGATGGCCCGAAGCTCACCCCTTGCAAGAGCGGGCTTCAGTATATTGGCGGCATCCATCGCTCCGTCGCCGCCGCCCGCGCCAACCAATGTATGTATCTCGTCGATAAAAAGTACAATTTCGCCGTCGCTGCCCGATACCTCTTTTATCACGCTCTTCAGTCGCTCTTCGAATTCGCCCTTGTATTTGGCGCCGGCTATCAGCTGCCCCATATCCAGGGCATAGATGATCTTCGACCGGAGATTATCCGGGACATCTCCATTCACGATCCGGTGGGCCAGCCCCTCGGCAATGGCCGTCTTACCTACACCCGGCTCTCCGACCAATATGGGATTGTTCTTGCTTCTGCGGGAAAGGATGTGCAGGGTTCGCCTGATCTCTTCGTCGCGTCCGATAACCGGGTCAAGCTTGCCTTGCCGCGCCAGTTCATTGAGGTTCTTCGCATATTTGTTCAGCGCATTAAAGGAAGACTCCTGGGTCTGGCTGTTCACCGTAGACCCCTTGCGCAGGTCCTTGACGGCGGCGATCAGCCCCTTTTCCGTCAGACCGGCGTCTTTGAGAAGCTTCGCCGTATTGTCGCTCCCCTGCACCAGCCCGAGCAGCAAATGCTCCGGACTGACGAACTCGTCCCCGAATTGTTTGAGATCGGAACTCGCACGCAGGATTACACTGTTCATCTCCCGGCTGATCGTTTGTGCCGGCTCGGTGCCGTTGACCTTGGGAAGTTTTTGAATGCTTTCGTCCAGTTTATTCTCCACAAAACCTACATTCACGTTGTTCTTCTTCAACAGGAACTCCACCGGGGAATCTTCATCGCTCAGCAACGCCTTTAGCAAATGGTCCGTATCTATGGTAGGGTTCGAATGGTCAAAAGCCAGCTGCTGGGACTTTTGCACCGCCTCCTGACCTTTGATAGTAAAGTTATTCAGGTTCATATTTTTATGCTTTTCCTTTTTAAGTTAATAAGTAGTAAACTTGTGTCGCAAAATCCAAACCAGGACCTCAATCCAGCTTTTATGTCATATCGAGTCAAATTAAACTGCCGACGATTCAGTTTTTTCACCCTTTTGCTGCTATTCTGTCTGTCCGTTTTGGCGCAAGCCAATTTTGACGCTGTAGATCAGCTCATCAAACAGGATCAGAAGGCCCTCGGGGCAGGCTTCGCATTGGTCATCTGGAAGGATGGCAAGGCCGCCTATCAGAAGCAGGGTTACCCGGACTTCACGGCCAAGACGCAGGCCCCCATTGCCGGCGCCGGAGAATGGATGACGGCAGCGCTGGTAATGACCTTCGTCGACGAAGGCAAGCTGTCGCTGGACGACAAGGTCACCCAATACATTCCGCTGTTCGGAAAATACATGAAGGGATACATCACTATCCGCAATTGCCTGACCAATACCACGGGCATAAAAGCGGACGAAGGCCTGATGAAGATGCTGCAGAAATCGAAGTTCGAGACGCTCGAAGACCTGGTCAACTCCTATGCTGCTAAACACGATATCGCTACCAATCCGGGCACCGAGGTCTTCTATAGCGGTATCGGCCCGAACATCGCCAGTCGGGTGCTGGAGATCATTTCCAAAAAAGGTTTTGACCGGCTGATAAGAGAGCGGATAACGGGTCCGCTGAAAATGCGCGGCACCAGCTTCACAAACGAGGAAGGCGGAGCCACCAATCCTTCCGGCGGAGCACGCTCTACCGCCAATGACTACATCAATTTCCTGGCGATGCTGCTTAACAAAGGCATGTTCGACGGAAAACGCATTCTCAGCGAGAAGGCCGTGGAAGAATTGGAAACGGCGCAGTTTGCCAGCCTGCCTGTCAAATACATGCCTATAACAGGCGCCCGTACCACCCTTGGCTCTTACATCATCGATGCGAACGCCTCAGGCGCGCCTAATACCCTGGCCTGTCCCAACCTGCTCGGTACCGTGCCCTTTATTGACAAATGCCGCAATTATGCCGCCGTACTCATCGTGGAGAAGCCGCAGGAGGAGAAGAAACCGCTTTATCAAAACCTCATCAACCTGGCCGCGGCGGCGGTAGGCGGCGCCTGCCCATAAGCAACCACCACGGCGATCATTCTTTTTTTACCAACACCACCCGCTGGTTGTCGGATTGGTACAACTGCTCATAGAATTTAACCAGCGCGCTGTATTCCTTGGGTGGATAACGATTCTCCGATTGCTGCAGGAACCGGTAGTACACCAGCTTATCGTTCTCGAACTTCACGCTTGACCGAAAACTTCCAAAATGACCATCGATCGCCACATCTCTGGGCATCGCCTCGACCTGGTAGCCCGCCGGAACGGCGATGACGACGCTGTCGATATCGGTGTAGGCCTTATCGGAGACAAAATCGTATTTGCGAACGCTGTCGGCCGGCAGCCGGATCCTGCTCCTGTCGAAGACATTGGGGCTGATAAAAAGCCGCTTGCCCGACACGCCCGCGTAGTTTGGCGCAACGACGTGCAGGTCTTCCGTCACCACAGGTATCGGCCCCTTCTTTTCTTCATAGTGACTCTTATCGACAGAATAGGTCGGCAGGTAAAAAAGACGATTCAGGTATTTGGTCCGATCCTCAGCCGACATCTCGTCTACCATCGCATGGGGCAGGTCCTGGCGAACACATTGGTACATGGTCGTTACATTGGCGTCCAGGTTGCCATCTGAACTGAGTTGGGCGCTTGTGACCCGGCATTGCGTGTTGTCACTGGCAGAATACGTGGGTGTCCGAACGACATGGCCGCCATCCTCATCGATGAGCATGGCCTTCCGGCCACCCGTAAAAGTCCCCATATAGCCAGGCGACTCGGTCTGACTCGTGCATTCGAGCCATATCGTATCCCTGGCCATCGGCACGCAGCAGATCACGTGGTTGAATTGGGAACAGGAAAAATCGTCGATCATCGGCGCGGCATCTTTTTCCGCCCGGATCTCTACATATTTTCCCGTGATCCCGGCTTCCTTTAACAGCGCAACCATATAATTGGAAAGTGCCTTGCAATCACCGTATTTTTTTGTAGCGACATATTCGGCCGAAAACGGCTGCCAGCCGCCAATACCCAGCTGGATACTGATGTAGTGGGTGTTCTGCTGCAAAAAGTGGTACAACGCATATACCTTGCTGCGGACGTCCTTCATCGTATCAGTAAGTGCATGCACCTGCTGCCTGACGTTGTCGGGTAACGCATCCCTTCCGGTCCGGAGCTGCGTTATGAATTTCCCGTAGTCGGTCCAGGTGGACATATTGCCTTTGTAACCCTCTTCTTCGAAATCTGAAGGCGCCAGCATCACATAAGGGGCGATCTCAAGCCAGCGAGGACCGTAAGGTTCGGTATGCAAGGCCGGCAGGTTCTTTGCTTCCCAGGTATATACCTTTTTGTCTTTTTCCTCGGTGACCACAGGAGGCGGCGCCCCGTTACGCAGGAGGTAACGGACATTGTATTCCTTTGGAGCGATGATGGTATATTTGCTGTGCTGGGTCGAGATCCCCGAATTCATCAGCGGCAGCCAGTCTGTAAAATCCAGGACGCCGTAGCGATTGTCCTCCTCCTGGTACTCTACCGTATAGGGATAGACCTGGTAGTAAAAATTATGTTCCAGATATCGGGCATCCGTCGCCAGGCTGAACCCGTCGTTATAGCTCTTGTCCTGCATGTCCTTGCGTTTGGCCTTGCGGAGGAGCCTTCCCACACTATCGTATAAAATGCCGGCCACATCGCTGATAGAAATCTGCTTGTCATAAAAAGAAGTGTAGCCACCAATGTTGTCACCATTGGGGTTTAGGATCGTATACACTTCATGTTCGCGTTCGACCGCTTTGCCAGGTGCCTTGATCTCCAGGATCACCTCCTTCTCCCGGACAACGGCCCGCGCATCCTTCCGCAACGAATCGGGGATCAGCGCCGTACTATAATTCTGCGCAAGCAGACAAACAGGCGCCAGCAACAGCAGATAAAAAATTTTTTTCATGCGGATTTTTTCTTTTTAAAAACGATCTGTTCACTTTGCTTCTTGACGATAAAAGCAAAAAAGTCGCGGAGCGTAGCATAATCCTCCGGCGTGAAATTGGCCTTGTTGAGCTTTATGCGCGAGCGAAACCGGATCGTGTCATCGCTGGAATCGATCACGTACTCGAAAAACCCTTCGTCAGTGTTTAAAAGCACCTTTTCCTGTTTTGGCAACTCGTCGACAACGTAGCCGTCCGGTACATCCATCGTCAATGTGTAGACCTCGTCGGTGAGTGACGGCATTTCCACAGGGTATAGCCTCGTCTCAGCCTTGAACGGGTTTTCACCATATCGCTCACCGAGCATGGGATTGAAGTAGAATAAGGCTGCATTCGAATCCGGCCTGATCGTGAAGTCATAGGCCAATGCCAATGGATCGTCTGGCCGTTGAAGGGAGTCGATTTCGAGACCGCTCACCGCATACTCACCCGTAAACGCCGTCTTTACCGGCTTAAAGAAATCCTCCGGGCCCGATGACCTCAGTTTTTCCCTGTCGCGGCAAGACTCTAAAAAACCTGGGCTGGATTGCAAATGACCGGAGCAGACGCCTTTCCCATCCTTGTTGATAAAAACGACCGTCATCTTGTTTTCCTTAAGGGAGTCGGCGTCCAGCGTTACGAACGCAGATCCATCTTCGTTGATCACCCGGGCATTGCCATTGTAGCATCTTCCAGGCAATCTGCCAAAGCCTAGCCAGGGTTCGCTTGCATCCAGGTAATACCAGGCAGACCCGATGGCAATCCGCGTGATCACGTAGTTGAATCGGCTCAACAAGGGATAGATGTCGACGGCATAGCCGTGGTCCCGCGTGCTGAGTATAACCGGCTCAGCCTTGATCTTTTCGTGAAAGAGCATCGCCGTAAGCAAAAGATTGAGCTCCGACTCGCTGCCATGACGGTTCTTGTACACCGTCTTTATTGGGTCGATCATGCTTACACTGTTGTGCGACGTACAGGTAAAATTGTCCCGCACAAAAGCAAATATCTTTTGCGCTTTCTCCAGTTCGCCAGCCGCTCCCCCGGTGATCGTCTTCAGCTCGTCGTCCAGCCAGCCATTGTCGCGATATAGTTCGCCGCCGAAGTCGTCCCGCTGCAGCAACTTTTCGCTCAGCGCGCTCCAATTACCAACCAGGTCGCGGGTCACGCCATCGTGAAAATTATAACCCGTAAGCTGGAATTCGATCCTGCAGAAATAATTACTAAGGGTAGTGGTAAAGGGCTCCTGCTTCAGCGCAGGTACATTTTTAATGACCCACCGATGATTAACTACGTCGTCCGACAGCCGACGATTCCCATCTAGGATAAAATTCTGCATATGGGTGTCACTGCTGTTGATCGTGAACGGGATAAAGCCCTGCGTCATCGTCACGTAGATCAAAAAATTAGGTATACCCGCCTGGTATTCGCTCCACAAGCAAGGATACTCCCGTTGAAAGGTCCATGGCTGCAAATTGAAAAGGAATGGCGAGGTTTCCGTGTAGGCATATTCTATAATGGAGCCTTCCTTTACATTGGGAAACGTGAACTTTCTTTCCACGAACTCTCGGTTCAGCTTCTCAGTAAAGACAGATTTATCATCGACCCCGGCCTCGACAACCTTTCCATTCTCCAAATTATACGTTGAAGCCCGTAAATCTTGCAGTTCCTCCGATTCTCTGCTATTCCCAAAAAGAGGGATGGTAATCGTTGCGGCTCCGAAAGCCATACGTTTCAATATTTTTATTCGGCAGTTGTGCTTATAGATGATCAGCAACCCGCCCCGCGGTTTGACCTGGAATTCACTCGTTCCATAATCTGCGACAACGACGGCCCCGGCCGAAGTATCTAGTCCGGCGGTATTGATAGCAAAATCTTCCGGTGCGACCTTACCGAATTTGACCGGCAGTTTGTCATTGTTCCTATCCTGATTTCGGGCTCGGGCCTCCGCACCGTAGTGCTGTGCACGCACGAAAACGGGCGCCAGCAACAGCAGATAAAAGAGTTTTTTCATATGGATTTTTTCTTTTTAAAAACGATCTGTTCACTTTGCTTCTTGACGATAAAAGCAAAAAAGTCGCGGAGCGTAGCATAATCCTCCGGCGCGAAATTGGCCTTGTTGAGCTTTATGCGCGAGCGAAATTGGATATTGTCTCCATTTCTTTGTAACAGGTATTCAAAAAAACCCTCATCGCTATTAAAAAGCACCTTTGCCGGTTTCGGCAGCTCGTCGACCACATAACCTTGTGGAACCTCCATGTTGAGCGTATACAGCTCATCCATGGCGTAAGGCATCTCAACCGGATATTTCCTTTCCGCCGTTTTAAAAGGATTCGTTTTGTATCCTTCCGACAACATGGGGTTGAAATAAAAGAGGTCTGAACTGGTGTCGGGCGTGATCTTGAGATCGTAGACCACTACCAGCGGATCGTCCGGCCTGTGAAGCGAATCCAGCTCCGGATTGATCACCATATATTCCCCGGTGTAAGCCGTCTGTATCGCCTTGAACAAATCGCCCTGACCCGAGGTCTTCGCCTTCTCCCGTAGTTCGCAGGCCTCATTGTACCCGGGGGTAGAGGTCAGGTGCCCATCCAGGCCGCCTTTCTCGCCATTGGAGATGAAAACCAACGTTTGCTTGCTCTCCCGCAACGAATCAGCCGGCAGCAAGGCTGCAGCCGGCAGCTCTTTGTTCAACACCCGGGCATAGCCATTGTAACAGCGGCCGGGTAATTTGCCAAAGCCCAGCCAGGGTTCACTGGCATCCAGGTAAAACGCCTTCGAATCGATCTTTACCCTCGCGACCACATAGTTGAACCGCGATAACAGCGGATAGACCGGATTGGCGAAACCGTTGTCGCGGGTGCTGAGGATAACGGGATCGGCGGTGATCTTTGCATGCCGGAGCATGGCCGTAAGCAGCAGGTTAAGCTCCGCTTCGCTGCCATGCCGGTTTTTGAATACCGTTTTTAACGGATCAGCGATATATAAACTGTGGTGTGACGTACAATTGAATTTTTCCCTGACAAACGCATAGATCTTTTGCGCCTTTTCCAGTTGACTCGTCGCATTTGCCGTCACGGCCTGGAGGTCCGCGTCCAGCCATCCGTTGTTATTGTCGAGGTCTGCGCCGAAATCATCTTGCTTCAGCAGTTCCTCACTCACGCTGACCCAATTGCCCATGTAGTCCGTTGCGGGCAAATTCCGGAAAGCATAGCCGGATAGTTGAAATTCTATTCGTGCGACATAATTGTCCACAGAACTGGTAAACGGCTCTTCGACCAGCGCAGCCACATTTTTCATGACATAGCGATGGGTCACCACGTTATCGTCATAGTCCACCCTATCGTCTTTTTCAGCACCGCCCGGAAAGGTCAGGTGGAAAGTCAGGTTCTGGCTGGTGCTGGTGTTGACGTCAAATGGCACATAGCCATAGCCCATCGTCACGTACCTGAAGAAATCGGGGATGTCTACCTGGTATTCGCTCCATAGCCGGGGATAATCGCCCTGAAAGGACCAGGGCTGTAAATCGAATAGATACGGCGAGGTTTGAGTGTAAGTATATTCGATGATCGCCCCTTCCTTCAACGCGGGAAACGTGAATTTCTTTTGAATATGGTGCTTATCGAGCCTGTCGGTAAATACCGACTTGTCATCCAGACGCGTCTCCACTACCTTGCCATTCTCCAGCGTATACGTCGAAGCCTTCAGCCCTTCCAATTTTTCTTCGTCCCGATCTCCTACATACAGCAATATTGTGACCGTTGCAATGTCGAAGCCGGTTTTCTTTAAGATCTTTACCCGCCGGGAATGTTTAAAATCGAGGTTAAACCAGCCTTTAGCGTTGCCGTCGAAAGTGCTCACTCCATAATCCGCAATGACGACGGCGCCTGCCGAAGTATCCACCGGGGAGATATTGACGTTGAAATCTTCCGGTGTAACCTTGCCGAATTTGACCGGCAATTTGTTGTTGGTCTTATCCTGACTGCGGCCTTCGGCTGCGAATAGGAGGCATATTGCTGCCAGTAAGATCGGGCGCTGAATGGTCATAGGTGATCTGGTTAGGTTATGATGGTTTAGAAAAGGCTACTTTTTCTTCAACACGATCTCCTCGTTCTCCTTCTTCACAATAAAGGCAAAGAAATCCCTGAGGCTGCCATAGTCTTCCGGCGGAAATAAAGCCTTGTTCAGCCGAAGCCGGCACCGCATCTGTATCTGTTCTCCCTGGTGCGCCAGTAAATATTCAAAATATCCCTGGTCGCCGTTAAAAGCTACTTTTGCCGACTTAGGCAGTTCATCGACTGCATAACCGGCTGGAATATCCATGGAAAAGACATAGGTCTGATCCATGATGTAAGGCATCTCTACCGGGTATTTCCGCTCGGTTTCCTGGAACGGGTTTTCCCGATAATCATCGCTCATCATGGGATGGAGATAGATTACCGACGCCCCGGGCGGTTCTTTCAAGACAAAATTGTAATGGACTTTTACCGGATCTTCCAGCCGCGCAAGGGAATCGATACCCCCATCGCTGATGTCAGCGTCTTCGCCCCAATTCGTTTGAATATCTTTAAAATATTGTTGTTCGCCATGTTCAGAGACGCCCCGGCGTACCCGATAGGACTCCTCCGGACCGAGCGTTGATTGCAAAGTACCCTCCAGTCCGTTATCCGTCGCAGCAAGCAAGACCATGGTTATCTTGCTTTCTTTCAGGGAGTCCGCCCAAAAATAGACCGATGAAGAATCGTTCTTGCTGATCACCCTGGCATGGCCGTTATAACAATCCCCCGCTAATTGACCAAAACCCAATTCCGGCCGGGCCGCATCCAGGTAGTAGAGGTTACCTCCGACGCGTAGCCGCGCGACAACGTAATTCAGCCGGTCAAGAACCGGGTAGGCGGCAAGATTAAACCCAAATTCCCTGGTGCTGAGGATAACGGGATCGGCCGGCATGCCGCGTTTGCGTAAGAGCGCGATCAATAACAGGTTGATCTCCCCAACGCTGCCGCTATTGTTACGGATGACATCCTTAAAGCTCGTCTCGATGTATTTGTTGTAGTGGTTCGTGCAGGTGAAATGGTGGCTGACATAATAATAGATCGCCCTCGCCTGGTCCATCGGACCTCCGTCGCTGCCGATCTTATCCGAGAGTTGATCGACCCAACTGTTGTTTTCCGCCAGTGCGGCGCCAAAACTTTCTTTCGTCAACAGTTCTTCCGTGGCCTTGGCCCAGGTATTGGTGTAGTCGGTAGACTTTTCTCCATCGTAGGTCCTGGCCAGCTGAAAATCTATTTTGTCGATGTAGTTGCCCGGCGTAGTCAAAAAACGTTCATTGCCAAATGCTGGTATATTTTTCATTACCCAATCGTGCTTCATCGTCGTCGATGTCACGGTCAGGTTATTTTCGGTCCTGGATATGCCGCTCTCGTTCGTTTCAGTAACCCGGTAAGCTTGTGTGCCCGTGCCTCCCTTGTCCACCACGTACGCATGTACACCCTGCCGGACCATTACAAAACCCAGGGTTTGGGGTATCTCCACCCGGTACTCGCTCGACAGACAAGGATAGTCGACCCATTGGAACTCCCAGGCCGGCAACACATGCCAATACTCGGAAACCATCGTATACGTATACTCGATGATCGATCCTTCCTTGACGGCGGGTAGTGAAAATTTGGCTGTCCGATGTTCCTTGTCACGCTTGTTCACGAAGACGTCCTTCGGATCCAGCTTCTGTTCGACAACCTGCCCGTTCTCGACATTGCAGGTGACCGCCTGTACATTGCTCAACTGTTCGAGCTTTTCATCGTCGCCATACAGGTCGATGGCCACCGTGGCGAGCCCAAAGGCCGCCTTATGCAGTATCTTGATCCTGGTCTGCCTGGTGTACACACAGGAGAACCAGTCTTTAGCATTTCCGATATAATGCACCTCACCCTCGTCCGACAACACGACTGCATGGGTATTACTATCGATGATAGATGTGGAAGGAAGGACAAAATCGGCCGAAGATACTTTGGTCAGCACATGTCTGGCTCTGTCCTGAGCGAAACAAGGCTTTTGTAACAGGCATAGCCATAGCACAGGGATAAGATAGGCAATCCGTCCGGGGCGTATCATAGTTAGGTGTTAGGGGATAAACGACAGCAATATATAAAAAATTGTCATTATCCGCCTACCCGCGGCAGGTAAAAATACGAAGGCCTTATTTCTTTCCGGGAATGACCACCACTTTGAGCCCGGCGTAGAAGAAATGCTGGTCACCCAGGCTGTGGTTGTCGACGATCGGCGTCAGCCCATATTGCACTTGCAGACCCACTTCTACATGAAGGCCGCGGATAGGGAGCCCGGCCATAAAAGCGGTGGATACATAGGCCTGTGTCTTATTCAGCTGTTCCCCCTGTTTGGAATAAACGCCCGTCTTGGCGTCGTACAATAAGGCATTTGCGCTCATCACACGCGCCAGGGAGAAACCACCTTCCAGGAACAAAGGCAGCAGCTGGCGCTTATTGACCTGCCACTGCACGTTCAGCGGTAACTCAAGGAAATAATACCTGTTGGTGAAAGACCGCTCGTTACCTGCGGTATAAACGGCTGCTCTTGGTACAGCGGCCAGGGACGACGGGTTGAGAAACGAAGCCGAGGCCTGCACATACGTGTTCACCTGTTGTCCGATGGTGATGCCGTTAGAAAAATAATGAAGCAGCATGCCCGTATGGAAGGTCAATCGGTCGGCAAGCCCTTTTTGCAGATAGATGCCGCCGGAAAAAGAGGCGTTCGACCGGATGTCAGCAATATAGGCCTTGCCCTGGGAAGAGCCATTGATGTTGTAAAAAGAGATGGCAGTTGTTGACACCGCCGCGGTAGCCTGGGCGGCGTTCAGCCGGTTGAGTCTGGATATGCCGCCGCCTGCCACAAATCCTGCCTCCCAGGGCCTGGATTTCTTTGGCAAGCCCGCCACGGCAGCAGCAGCCTTGTTGTCGGTCAATTGGGCAGCCCTGATCGCCTGCATCCGGCGTTGGTCTGCGAGCTCCAACTGAAACAACCTTTCCTTGCGGGGTCCCTCAACAGTCACGTTGACCGCGCCGCCCGCGCTCAACGCTGCAGCCGACCCCAGGCCGCCCTTTTGCGCGGCACCGCCCTCGTCCTCATCCGCCACATCCGCACTCACGATAGGATTTATACCCGCCTCATTGGCACTTGCCGAACGATTCCTGCCCACCTCATCGGCACTTGCCGAATAATTCCTACCTGCCTCATCCGCACTCGCCGAACGATTCCTGCCCGCCGCATTTGTATTCGCAATGCGACCCTGACCCGCCGCATTCGTGCTTACGAAGCGACCGCTGTCAACCACGGCAGCCATGCGGCTCACGCCCCCCTTCCCTTCCGAAGCCGCACCAGACGATCGAAGTGAAGATTGAAGCGACGATCCGAATGAAGATCGAAGTGAAGATTGAAGCGAAGATCGAAGTGAAGATCGAATCGATGATCCCAGCGAAGCAGGCGCAACCGGCGCCTTAGAAGCCGCGGCCTGCACATGAGAAACCGAAGCGGAGCTGGAAGTCGCATTCGCGGCCGGCCCGTCTCCGGCAACCACGGAAGATGGCCTGGGAACGCCCAGCACACTTGCCGGCCTATGGGAAGGCCTGCCGGCAAAATAGCCGCCTGTCGCAGCGGCAGCCACGAACAGCAGGAGTGCAAAACGCCAGAAAACAGGCAGCCCCCGGCGATGGCGTTGGTCCGCGACCGCCTTCTCGATATTCACCCACACCGACTCTGCAGGAAGGAACCGGAGTTCCTCCATCTTCTGCTGAACCGTTTTTTCAAAATTAGGGTCTTGCATAGGTCGTTGCATTTTTGTTTGTAGCCGAATATTTGTTTATCCAGCTAATCAACAAGGACCGGGCACGGGCATACTGGCTCCTGCTGGTACCTTCTTTAATACCTAATATCATCCCGATCTCGACATGGCTGTAACCTTCGATCGCGTGTAGATTGAATATTGCCTGATAACCGGGCGGCAGCTGTCTGATCAGCTCCGCCAACTCCTTGGTATTCAGTGAAACTTCAGGATCATCATCCGACACGGGATGAAGCGTACCCTCCGTAAACAACAGTTCAGTTTGATAGCGGCTATGTTTTTTCAAGTAGTTAATGGCTGTATTCACCATGATCCTTCTGACCCACCCGCCAAGCTCACCGGAAAAGCTGAACTGATGCAAATTTCTGAAAACCATAATAAAGCCTTCCTGTAACACATCTTCCGCATCCACCATCGATTTCGTATAACGATAGCAGATCCCCAGCATCGACCCGGCGAAATGCTCATATAACTGCTTTTGAGCAGTACCGTCCCCCCTCAGGCAGTTCTTGACCAGCAGGTGATGATCCATTTTCTCTGATTGAATTAGTTGACAATGAAACGGTCGTCTTCGTTGCATGGGTCCTTTCCAACCGCTTTTTTCCGGGGAAAGGGATACCTTTGCACCCATGGATCGTTCATTAACGGATAGGGACCGGCATGTCATTTGGCACCCTTACACCCAGCACAAAGGCTTCCTTCCCCCCATCCCGATTGTAAGAGGTAAAGATACGCTGTTATTCGATGATACCGGAAAGCCTTATATCGACGCGATCAGCAGCTGGTGGGTCAATATACATGGGCATGCACATCCTTATATCGCGGAGAAGATTTACCGCCAGGCCCTGCAATTGGAACACGTCATTTTTACCGGCTTTACCCACGAACCCGCCGTAGCCCTGGCCGAACGGCTGCTCCCGCTGCTCCCGGGAGATTTTAGCCGGGTCTTTTATTCCGACAATGGGTCCACCGCGGTGGAAGTCGCCATAAAGATGGCCATCCAGTACTGGGGAAACAAACGCGACAGCCGGCACGACTCCTGGCCCATCGGCGACCTGGCCGGCCCTGCATCCTCCGGCCGGCTGTCCGGCCAACGCCAAAAAATCCTGGCCTTCCATCATTCCTATCACGGCGATACCTTTGGCGCGATGAGCGTCAGCGAACGCGGACTCTTCACCGATGCCTTTCGCGACTACCTCTTCGAACCTATCTTCATCGATCCGCCTTCCCCGGAAAACATCGAGGCCTTGCTCGCCATCGTCCGGGAACAGGGACCGGACATCGCCTGCATCATTTACGAACCGCTCCTGCAAGCCGCCGGCGGCATGCGCCTCTACGATGCGGCATCCATGGACCTGCTCCTCGACGAGCTCGCAAAACAGGACATCCTGGTCATCGCCGACGAGGTCCTGACTGGTTTCGGCAGGACAGGAAAACGCTTCGCAGGCGAATATCTGCAGCACAAAGCAGACATCATCTGTCTCAGCAAGGGGCTTACAGGAGGCACGATGGCCCTCGGCGTCACCGCTTCCACCGAAACGCGTGTTCGAGGCTTTCCTCAGCGACGACAAACGGCGGACACTCTTCCACGGCCATTCGTTTACCGCCAATCCGCTGGCTTGTTCGGCCGCGTTGGCCAGCCTCGACCTTTTCCTCGACCCCGATTGCCAGCAACGCATCGCACAGATCGCCCAACGACACACCGGCTTCCTGGCGACGATCCGCCCCTATCCCATCGTCCGCAATGCCCGTTCACTGGGTACCGTCCTGGCCTTCGAGCTCAACACCGGTGCTGACGGCTACACCAATACCATCGGCGCAAACATTACCATGCGGGCGCTCGACGCCGGCATCTACCTCCGCCCCCTCGGCAACACCGTTTATTTCATGCCCCCTTACTGCATCACGCAAAAAGAAATGGACCAGGTGTATGCATTCCTGGTCCATTGCCTGGTCAGTTATTCAGCAGTTACATCATAACCGGAACGCCGATCTCTACGGTATCCCAGGCCAGCGTAAGCTTTCCGCCTTTAACGCCCATGGTCAGCTGCTCCACGGGAGTCGAAAGGTTAGTTACAGGCACGTCCACTTTCAGGACATCCTGGTCCGCATGTGCGTCATGCTCCGTACCCCACATAGTCGTGTTGGAATTGAGGATCACCGTCCAAGTGTCCTTATTAGGAACGGCAAAAAAGGAATATTTGCCTGCCTTTACCGCTTTTCCGCCAAAGGTCACATCCTTGTCAAAAGTGATGATGGTCGGCTCATCGGCGCCGCAACGATAGGTCTTTCCATAAGGTGCGACCGTTCCGCCAAAGATCATTCTTCCCTTTTTGTAGGGACGGCCATAATAAATGGTGATGTCCTTCGTCTTGACGGTGTCATGCGGACTGTGCGGATGGTTGGGCTGAGCATAGGAAACTGTTCCAGCCAGCAAAATGGCAAACAAGGTCAGAAGAGCGTGTGTTACTCGCATATGGTGGTTTTTAAATGACTAGCAGGGCGTTAAAGTTAGCGGGAAATTTCGACATAGCGCTTCAGTCCGGACAAAGATTCTTCCATGGCAGGTCCCAGTTTCCTGTCGTACACAAACAGACCCAATTTCTCCCAGGGATACCAGCGAAAGGTAAGATCGAACCACCATTGAACGGTGACGGTGTCGGGATAAGTTTGCAGCACAGACATGCCTCCGGGGAATCGCTTGCCACCCTTCAGATCCCAATCCAGCGAGAACCCATCGCCGTCGGCCATCCCTTCCCTTATCGATAGCTGGTCGGAATGCATCCATGCCCCCGCGCCCGCGGAAGGCACCGACCAGGTCTTATTCGCCAAAGGGGTGTACCGCACAAATTCATTCCACTCCGTCCACGCACGCAAGTCGTCGATGGCCCCCAGTACCCTCGCCCGCGGCGCCGCGACATTCACCGCCCGCAGCACCCGAAGATGGGAGGGAAACAAAAGGCTCAGCGCCGTCATGACGAGGAACAGGGAAAGCAAAGCCAGTAACAGGAAACGGACATATCGCAGCATAACCATAGTTATTCCCATTTAAAAACCCGCACCGCGACGGCATAGGTCACTATGCCCCAGATCGCCAATATTCCCAGCTGCTTCCCGCAGTCTGTCAAATGCGCGCCTTCGAAAGCCACATTGCGCATCGCATCGTTCAGCTGCTTCAGCGGCAAGACGTCACAAATATGCTGCAACCAATTTGGGAAAGCCTCCGTAGAGAAGAAAGTGCCGCCCAGCAGAAACTGGGGCAACGTAAAGAGATTGGCAAAGGGCGGAATAGTACTCTCACTCTTGGCCACACTGCTGATGATAAATCCAAATCCCATGAAAACGATCAACCCGAACAGGCTCAGGAACAGCATCTCCACAAACGTCAGCCAGCCATGTACCAGGGTGAAATGGAACACCAACTTGCCCATCCCGATGATCACGACCGCAGTGATCAGTTGGAACAGCACGCGGGACAACCCTTCTCCCAACACGATATAGCGTTTGCCGATCGGCGTTGCATAATAGCGTTTCAGCACCAGCTGCTGACGGAGACTGAAGAAAAGAAAAGCTACGCCGAAAACGGCGGCGCTCAATAATGAAAACCCCAACATCCCCGGCAGGATGAAGTCGATCATGGAATACTCGCGTCCATGCAGTTGCGGCAATTCGTCGATAACAAGCGGTTTGTACCGCGCGTAAGGTCCCGTCATATGCTGCTCGACAGCCCCTTCGAATACCTGCGCCAGCCCCGATTTCACGATCGGATATTTGTCGCTGCTCGCCGAAGAGCTAAGGATATGCACCGTATACTGTGTAAATCCGGGCGACGCCGACGAGTCTAACGAGATGATGGCAGCGATCCTTCCCTTCACCAGGTCGGCGCGCATGGCTGCACCATCCGCATATGCCGCCAGCCGGATTAGCGGATCTTTTTGAAGGGCCTGGATCACCCATGTACTCGTGTCCCGCTGGTTGGCCAACGCTATGTTCACCGTCGGCGCGCCGCCCCCGATAAAACCAAATACAAGAATGAAGATCAGTGGAAACCCAAAGCTGAAGGCCACGGCAGAGGGATTGCGCAATATCGCCTTCAGGCTTCCTTTGGTAATAGCCAGCATGGCCCGGAGCTGGTTATAGTTTTTTGTCATAGCATTATTCAATGGTCAGATCAAAGGGAAGCCGTGTTTGCATCGTCCCGATCATCGTTTTTACTTTTTTCAACGTATTCCAGGTGCGAAAGCCCTCCTCGCCGATCTCTTCCTTGACCGCCGCCTTCACGCCCGTGGACCTTTTGTAAGTGCCAAGGATACGATCCAGGAAGCTCTTGGGCTCGGGATATTCTTCCAAATGGTAATCGTTCGTGCCGGCCATCCGCGCTGCACAGTTCACCGCATCCTGCAGCGTGCCCATCCTGTCCACCAGGCCAAGCGAAAGCCCTAGCGTGCCGCTCCAGACCCTTCCCTGCGCAATGCTGTCCACATACCCCATGTCCATTTTGCGTCCCACCGAAACCCTGGATTTGAACGTCGTATAGATCGTATCTACCGTCTCTTGCACGAAAGCCCGCTCTCCCGAAGTCAAAGGCCGCGTCGACGAGAGGATATCCGCCTCCGGCGCCGTCTTCACCCCGTCGAAGGTCACACCTAGCTTGTCTTTGAAAAAGGATTGCAGATTGGGAATGATCGTAAAGACCCCGATAGACCCGGTGATCGTCCCGGGCAATGCAAAAATACTGTCGGCATGACAGGAGAGATAATAAGCCCCGGAAGCGGCCACATCCCCAAAACTGATGACCACCGGTTTGGTCTCCCTGGCCAGCTCTACCTCGCGCCAGATATTCTCGCTGGCCAGCGAACTGCCGCCACCGCTATTCACCCGGATCACGATCGCCTTGGTCTCCTTGTCGAAACGCGCCTTGCGGATCAGCCAGCGATACGTCTCTGAGCCGATTTCGTCTTTCTCGCCCTTGCCATCTACCACGTCTCCTTCGGCATAGATGAGGCTTATCTTGTCCTTGCCCCTGGCCTTGAAATTGACAGCCTTGGCATATTTTCCGATCGGGACGAAATTGACCCAGCTATGCGCATCGACACCCAACTCCTTGCGGATCTGGTCTTTTACCTGGTCGTCATATAAAAGACCGTCGACCAGCTTGTACGTCAGGGCATCGCCCGCATAACGGATAAGATGTTCGTTCACACACTTGCGCAGCACCGCTGTATCGAGCTCCCTGCTCTCGGCGGTCGTCACCAGCAACCGGTTGTAAAAATCATTCAATAGCTGGGAGAGCTGGATCCGGTTCGCATCCGTCATGTGATCCTCTCTCAAAGGCTCAGTTGCACTCTTGAATTTTCCCGCGTAAAAGATCTGCGGTTCCACGCCCAATTTTTGCAACGCACCTTTCAAATAGAGCATCTGCGAGGCAAAGCCCTTCCACTCCACATCCCCCTTTGGATGGCAATAGATCTTATCGGCCACCGTGGCCACATAATACGCTTTTTGTGTAATCCCTTCTCCATAAGCATACACGAATTTTCCGCTCTTTTTGAAATCCGCCAGCGCATACCGCAGCTCTTCATTGGTGGCGAACCCATTGGGGTCGTTGTTGCATTTCAGGTACACTCCCCTAACCGCGGAATCGGTTTTTGCATGGCGCAGGAGCCGCACTACGTCATAGACACCGGGAACATCGTACTCATCCTCATCCGAACTGATGCCCGAGAACGGATTGTCCTGCGTCTGCTCCTTGAAGGTCTGCCCCAGGTCGATAACAAGGACTGCTTTGGTGCCCGTCTCCGGTTTTGCGGGCGAAACCAGTATTCCTGCAACGCCAAACACGATGATAACACCCATGACCGCAAAGACCACGAGCGCCAGCAATACCGCAAAAAAAACTTTGAAAAAACCTCCCATGAACCGCTAATTGTATAATTATATATAGATGCTACATCCAAAATTAAAGATATTTGGGCCCCCTAAAGTACGGAATCTATGAATAGGTCCTATTTATTGATAGGTGGCAACGAAGGAGACAGGATAGCACAGCTGGCAACGGCGAGGGCCCTTGTATCCGCCGCCGCCGGCGTGATAGCGCAGGCTTCCGCTTTGTATGAGACCGCCCCGTGGGGCAACACCGACCAGGCCTGGTTCCTCAACCAGGCCCTTGCACTCGAGACCCCGCACGATCCGGTAACCCTGCTTGCGCTGCTCCTCGGTATCGAAGAGAACATGGGCCGCCGCCGCACCCACAAATACGGCGCAAGGGTCATCGACATCGATATCCTTTTTTTTAACGATGCCATCATCCACGAGCCGGGATTGATCATCCCACATCCGGAAATCCAGCGCCGCCGTTTTGTGCTGGCGCCGCTGAATGAGATCGCCTCCGATCATATTCATCCCGTCCTGGGCCGATCGGTACGGGAATTGCTGCTGGCCTGCACGGATCCGCTCGAAGCAAAAAGGTACACATGACGCAACATTTTATCACGATAGAAGGGAATATTGGCGCGGGAAAAACGACCTTGGCGCATATGCTGGCCAGGCATTACAATGCCCGGCTGATCCTGGAACAATTCGCCGACAACCCCTTCCTGCCGAAGTTCTATGAGAATCCTGCCCAGTATGCTTTTCCGCTGGAGCTGTTCTTTATGGCCGAACGCTATAAACAGCTGAAAGAACTCATCCATACAGGCGATCTCTTTCATTCCCTCACCATCTCTGATTACCTGTTCACCAAGTGCCTTTTATTCGCCAAGATCAACCTTCCGGATCAGGAATACATGCTGTATCAAAAGTTGTTCGAGATCGTCGACACACAGCTCGTGCAGCCAGACCTTCTCATCTATTTGCACGCGCCGGTCGCCAAATTGCAAACGAATATCCGCAAGCGGAACCGCCCCTACGAACAGTCCATCCCCGACGACTACCTGCACAATATCCAGGAAGCGTATACCCAATATATCCGCCAGCACAATATCCGGACCTTGTTCATAGACGTCAGCAATGCCGACTTCCTCGGCAACGAGGCACATCTTCGCGTGGTCACCGACGCGCTGGAAAATGACATCGACAAAGGACAGCAATATTTTACCTTACCTTAGCCGGGCGGAATGGATTCCGACGGCCAAAAGCCACCAATCATTTTATTATGGCAGCGCCATCAGGAAAAGCAACGGCAGTAGAAGTCTTAGGCATCCCCGAATACAGAAATTTCATTATAGCGCGTTTTTTCTACATCATGGCGCTTCGGATGGTCACGACCATTGTCGGCTGGCGGATCTACGAGATCACCCACAATCCCCTGGCGATCGGGCTTATCGGCCTTTCCGAATTTGTGCCGGCATTTTGCCTGGCACTTCCCGCGGGCCATGTCATCGACAAAAGCGACAAACGCGCCCTGCTCCTCCGCACCACCGGCCTTTACCTGCTCTGCGTGGCCGGCCTCCTGGCGCTCGCCTTCGGCCCTGTTGCCAATTCGCTGAGGAACCACTGGATCCAGTGGCTGACCTATACCATCATCTTTTGCACCGGCGCGATCCGGGCCTTTGCAGGGCCTACCCTGAATGCCATCATCGCGCAGATCGTTCCAAAGGATAAACTTCCTGGCGCCGTGACGCTCAACACCTCTGCCTTCCTGCTTGCTTCCGTCATGGGCCATGCCACGGCAGGTTTCCTGATCGCCCATACCAACTACCTGTTCTGCTTCGGCGTAGTAGCCATGTATGTGATCGTGGCCTGGCTGCTCCTGTTACTGCTAAAACCCAAACAGATCATGGTCGCCGCCGGCACGAAACGCTGGGAAAGTATCAGGGAAGGACTTCACTTCGTCCTCCACACCAAAGAAGTACTTGGTGCCCTGGCCCTCGATCTGTTTGCCGTCCTGTTCGGCGGCGCCGTCGCCATGATCCCCGTCTACGCCCGGGATATCCTGAAAGTCGGCCCCGTTGGATTTGGCTGGCTCAACGCAGCCGACGATATCGGCGCTATCTGTATGCTCGTGGTGCTGACCGGCTGGCCGCTCCGGCGCAAACAGGGGTACGTCCTCCTGTCTGCAGTATTCGGATTTGGCTGCTGCATCATCATCTTTGGCCTCTCGAAATGTTACCTGCTATCCTATGTGGCGCTTATTTGCAGCGGAATGCTCGATGGCATCAGCGTAGTGATCAGGGGCACCATCGTACAGGTAAAGACGCCGGATGCCATGCGGGGACGCGTGTCCTCCGTCAACAGCATGTTCATCAATTCCAGCAACGAGCTGGGCTCTTTCGAGAGTGGAGCAATGGCTAAGCTCATGGGCGTCGTACCCTCGGTAGTCTTCGGCGGCTGCATGACCATCGCCGTCGTCGTCACGACCTGGTTCAAGGCGCCCAGCCTGCGAAAAATGGAATATTGATCCTGCGGACTATGGAACGGCATCCAGCAGCTTCTCCAACACATAATAGACGATAGGACAAAACGTCGAATTCTTCTGCGTCAGCGCAGGCCTTTTTACCAGCACATCCTCATCCGTATAAGGAAAACGCCGGCAATCGGAAGGCCGCACATCATAGATGCTGCAATAGTTGTCGGCGCCAAGAAAAGGACAGGGCGTCGAACGAGTCACGTAGTCCCCATCGTCATCCAGCCGGAGATACCGCTCGATCAACTCACTCTCCCGCAAACCCAGGTGCCGGGAGATCCGCTTAATATCCGGCGGCTTGAACCGCGGAGAGAAATTTTTGCAGCAATTGGCGCATTGCAGGCAATCTATGCGCTGAAAAGCCTCGGCATGAAACTCCGGCAGACGTTCCAGCACGCGGGTCCGCTTGGGCGCACGGTCCGCCTTTTCCAACCATTGGCGATATGCTTTCTGATGGTCCTTGGACTGCTTCTCCCAATTATGTAATAAATCACTCATATATTTAACAAGAAAGCTGCAATACCCGGTTGCAAAGGTGCGTTATTTTCATTTATTTTTACATCGTGGAAAATGGCAGAGAGCAAATACTCATCCTGATTAGCAGCCCGCTTTATCTCATGATCATTGGGCTGGAGATACTCCTTACCAATTACCGCCACGGTCATAAAAAGACATACACCCTCCGGGATACGCTGACCAACGTCTATCTCATGCTCCTCAACAGCGTCATCGACCTGCTCTTCCGAAGTGTCTACGTCATGTTCCTGGGGATTTGTTACCACCACCACTGGATCTCGATCACCAATGTCTTCTCCTATTGGTTCATATTGCTGCTGGCCGAAGACTTCCTGTATTACTGGCTGCACAGATGGGACCATGAGATCCGTTTCTTTTGGGCCGTTCACGTCACGCACCATTCTTCGGAACACCTGAACTTCACCGTCGGCTTCCGGTCTTCGGTCTTCCAACCGCTCTACCGTTTCATATACTTTATTCCCCTCGCCTTGCTTGGCTTCAGGCCGGTGGACATCCTCTTTCTGTATTCAGCTACGCAGATCTGGGGCATTTTCGTCCATACCGAACTCATCGGAAAAATGGGCTGGCTCGAGTATATCCTGGTCACCCCCTCACACCATAGGGTCCATCATGCTTCCAACGTGAAATACCTGGACAGGAACATGGGTATGTTCCTCATCATCTGGGACCAGTTGTTCGGCACCTTTCAACCCGAACTGGCCGCCGCTGAGTACGAACCCGTCCGTTACGGCCTTACAAAATCACTTGATCATCCCGGCCCCGCCGGCGTCGTCTTCCACGAATGGCAGGCCATCGGGCAGGATTTGGTCCGAAAAGATATCGGGTGGAAAGAAAAATGGCAGTACGTGTTCGGCCCGCCCGGCTGGAGCCACGACGGCAGCCGCCTCACCAGCGAGCAATTAAGAGCCGCAGAAGATATTGATAACCTTGATTTTGCGGGCGGTTCCCCATTTTAATTTGCGCTTGATTATTACACTATCCTTTTAGGACATTCCCAGGTAATTTGGCGTTCAGAAAGGGCCATTTTTCCTTTTACGTCACCCACCTTTCATTTTCCCCCTCGCTTCCACAACCGCGCTTTTTCTCCCTTTGCCGTCGTACCTTTGCACATCTTTTTTAACGGTCAACCTTTATATTTATATTAACTATGCACTTATTCGAACAACAGGCGCATGAATTCGCTGGTCGCCATATCGGTCCCAACGAAAAGGAAACATCCGGCATGCTGAAAACGATAGGGATAAATTCCCTTGATGAACTGATCGACCGCACCATCCCAGCTTCCATCCGTAGCCGGAAGCCCCTTAACATCCCTGGCCCGCTCAGCGAGCACCAATACCTCGTTTCCCTCCGGCAGATCGCCGCGCTTAATAAAGTCTGCAAATCCTATATCGGTCAGGGCTACTACGACACGATCGTGCCCAGTGTCATCCTGCGCAACGTCTTCGAGAACCCCGGCTGGTATACCCAGTACACCCCTTACCAGGCCGAGATCGCCCAGGGCCGCCTGGAAAGCCTGCTGAATTTCCAAACCATGGTCTCCGACCTGACCGGTTTGCCCCTGGCAAACGCCTCCCTGCTTGACGAAGGCTCCGCGGCGGCAGAAGCCATGACGATGTTCTTCAACCTGAAGAACAAGGACCACGATCATGTCACCACCCCGAAATTCTTTGTAGACAACAACGTCTTTGCCCAAACCAAAGACGTCTTATTGACCCGCGCCCAACCCGTCGGCATCGACATTGTGACCGGAGATTTTCGGAAGACAGCGCTCGACGATTCGTATTTCGGCGCCATCGTCCAATATCCGGACGCGAATGGTGCCGTCCATGATTATCGCGCCTTCATCCAGCACGCACATGCCGCCGGCGCATACGTGGTCATGGCAACAGACCTCCTCGCGTTGACCCTATTGACTCCGCCAGGCGAGCTCGGGGCGGATGTAGCCATTGGCTCCTCCCAGCGGTTTGGTGTACCCATGGGCTTTGGTGGCCCGCATGCCGCCTTTTTCACGGCCCGCGACGAATTCAAACGTGCCATCCCCGGCCGCATCATCGGTATCAGCATCGACGCGCAGGGCAACCGCGCCCTGCGCATGGCCTTGCAAACCCGCGAACAGCATATCAAAAGGGAAAAAGCCACCTCGAATATTTGCACCGCCCAGGCACTGCTCGCCAACATGTCGGCGATGTACGCCGTCTACCACGGTCCCGAAGGCCTCACGACTATCGCAAAAAGAGTGAGCTTGCTCGCCCGCACACTGGCCACCGAACTGGAGGGTATGGGTCACGCGAACCTCAACGAATACTTTTTCGACACGATCAGGTTAAAAGTAAAAGACAGCGCCACCCTGCGCCAGACGGCAGAAACCTATGGCATGAACTTCCACTTTGCCGGGAACACGGTCGGTATTACGCTCGACGAAACCACGACGCAGGAAGACGTCGTCAATATCCTCGCCGTATTCGGTCATATAGAAGACCATAGCCTGGTGTCCGCAACCTTCGATTTCGAAGAGACCCTGACGAATATTCCATCCTCCGTGACCCGCGTGTCGGAATTTCTGACACATCCCGTCTTCAACAGCTATCACTCCGAAACAAAAATGATGCGCTATCTGCGGAGCCTGGAGCACAAAGACCTTTCTCTCAACACGTCCATGATCTCCCTGGGCTCATGCACGATGAAATTGAACGCCGCCACCGAACTGATACCCGTCAGCTGGCCGGAATTCGGCGGCCTGCATCCCTTTGCACCCGCGGACCAATGGAAAGGCTATCGCCATATCCTCACAGAGCTGGAAGAATGGTTGAGTGAGATCACCGGCTTCGCGGCCACTTCGCTTCAACCCAACAGCGGTGCGCAGGGCGAATACGCCGGTCTGCTCACGATCCGCGCATACCACAATGCTCACGACGCAACGCACCGCGACGTGATGCTGATCCCGATCTCGGCGCACGGCACCAACCCCGCCTCAGCTATCATGGCCGGGATGAAAGTAGTGGTCGTAAAGAGTGATGACGACGGCCATATCGACGTCACCGACCTCAAAGAAAAAGCCGAACAATTCAAAGACCGGTTGGCCGGCCTGATGGTCACCTACCCTTCGACACATGGAGTTTTCGAAGAAAGTATCCGGGATATCTGCAAAGCTATCCATGACAACGGCGGCCTCGTCTACATGGACGGCGCCAACATGAACGCACAAGTCGGCCTCACCAGCCCCGGCCTCATCGGGGCCGATGTGTGTCACCTGAACCTCCACAAGACCTTCGCCATCCCCCACGGCGGCGGCGGTCCCGGAATGGGCCCGATCTGTGTAACTGAACAATTAAAGCCCTATCTGCCCTCCCATGTGAACAGCGTCGTAACAGCAACAGGCCTGCGGATAGCCGGCGAAGACCGCTCTGCAACAGCCGTGCATGCCGTGTCCGCAGCCCCCTTCGGGTCCGCCAGCATTCTCCTGATCAGCTACGCTTACATCAAAATGCTGGGTGCGGAAGGACTGACCGATGCCACGCGCTATGCTATTTTGAATGCCAATTATATGAAGGCCAGGTTGGAGAAAAATTATAAGATACTCTACTCCGGCAGCAACGGCACCTGCGCACACGAATTCATCGTCGACTTGCGCGCCTTCAAAGCCAGCGCCGGCATTGAAGCGGAAGACGTTGCAAAACGCCTGATGGACTATGGCTTCCACGCCCCCACCCTGAGCTTTCCCGTGCCGGGCACAATCATGATCGAACCTACCGAGAGTGAGGACAAGGCAGAACTGGATCGTTTTTGCAACGCCATGATCAGCATTTACGAAGAGATCCGCGCTATCGAAGAAGGCAAGGCCGATAAGATAGATAATGCCCTCAGGAACGCACCGCATACACAGCACGTCATCATCGCCGAAGATTGGAAACACGCCTATACCCGCAGCCAGGCAGCCTTCCCGCTGCCTTTTACCCGGGACAACAAATTCTGGCCCAGCATCGGAAGGGTCAATAACACCTATGGTGACCGGAACCTGATTTGTACCTGTGAGCCGGTAAGTGCATATGTGGAGGACCAGGCCGTTGCCGTGGCGCAATAAAGCCTATCGGCGCACCGGTAGCCGTTGCGGCTGGTCACAAAATAAGAAAGGGGGCCCCTGCCAGGAGGAGCCCCCTTTTTGTTCTGCTACTCTATAATTAACCGCGTTATATACAAATTGTTTTGCGCATCGACGATCCGCACCAGATAGGCGCCTGCCGCCAGATTGGGGCTCAGGCTCACCGTCTCACTGTAGCTGGTCGCACTGGATGCCTGGATGTTCTTTGCCATGATGGTCTGCCCCGCCCCGTTCAGCAAGGTCAGGCCATAAGTGCCGGCCTGCATATTTTTGAACAACAGTTGGAAACTGCCATGCGCGGGATTGGGATACACGACGACCACCTGGGCCGAAGCGTTGAAGTTGACCACCACGATCCCTGTGTACCCCGAGGTCCCATCCATATTCACCAGCTTTAACCGGTAGTAGTTGTTGCCGGAAGCAGGAGAAGGATCGACAAGGGAGTAGTGGGTCGTCAGATCGCTGTTGTGCGCCGCGCCGACCTGCCCGATAGCCGCAAAATGTTGCCCGTCCTGGCTGCGCTCCACCAAGAAATAATCGCTGTTGTCTTCCTGCGCCGTAGACCAGTTGAGCAGGGATTCCTTGCCCTGGGCCTGGCCGGTGAATTCCAGCATCGTAATAGGCAGTGTTCCCATAAACCCGAAATACAGCAATGCATTACCCACGCTCGCCGAAGCGATCAATCCGTTCCCGTTCGTAAGCGATCCGGCGCTGCTGGTCGTGCCGCCGCTTACAGCGCCCGCAAGGCTGGCGGTATTAAAGCCAAGATCCAGGCTGCCACCCGGTTCGCCTATGAGAAAATCGGAATTGCCGCTTCCGTCTACGTCGCCTGCGGTCCGCACGGAATACCCTAGTTCGTTTGTCGGTGAAGTAGCATCGCTAACCGTAAGGACGGGTGAGGTGCTCACACCCGTACTGGAGTTGCCGGAAAATAAATAGGCTTGCCCCGAGTTGCTGGTCAATGAGGGGTTGACGCCAACGGCAGCGAGGAGCGTACCAATCGTCGGAGAGCTCAACGGCAAGCTGCCGGGTTCGCCAACGAGCACGTCCCCGGAATGATCTCCCGTTACATTGCCTGCATTCGCCACACTCCAGCCGAATAGAAAGCTCTTCAATTGCGAGGCCCTCGGACTCATGAGCGTGGCAAAAGTGTGCGAAGGCGTTAATGCTCCGCCCGAAAGCGTTCCGCCATAATAGACATAGGCTTTGCCGGTAGCGGCTAAATTTCCCAAGCCGCTGCCGCTTGGCGTCAGCGGAGCCCCTACGACCACATCGGCTTTCCCGTCGTTGTCTACATCCCCAGCCGTACTCACGCTAAAACCAAAAAAAGTACCAAGTAGACCCGTATTCGGATCCACCAGGGTCAACCCGTTGTTGTTCTTAGCGTCGGCATCCGAATTCTTGGTGATGCCGCCCGATGCGCCATAAAATACATAGGCCTGCCCTCCTATCAGCGAACCGGAAACCAAATTACCCGGCGCGCCCATGATCACACTGCTATGCGTATTGTCGCCATTGAAATTTCCTGCCGTGTTGACGCTATAGCCGAGCAATTCGCCCGGTCTTGATCCATAAACCGTCCAGGCAGGCGTCGCAGCCACGCCGCTGGCACCGCCTTTGAAAATATCCACCCTTCCGCTGGCGGGGGCGCCAAGGGCAGTCGGTGTTTCAAAATAGTTCGGGCTGCCCACAATGATATCGTCATATCCATCCCCATTGATATCCCCCGCATCCGCAACCGACCAGCCGAACATCGGATTGCGTACAGGCGCCGTGACCGAGGTGGTAAAATCTCCTACCCCCAACCCGACAACAGCGGCCGCCGCAGGTTCCGTAGCAATGTTGTTGTTGAAGGTAGAACCGGCATTGAAAATGTAAACAGCCCCGACCGCCACCTGCGTGGCGCCCGTTGCATAAGTGTAGGAGGTCTGTTGTCCGGGAGCCCCTACGACAATGCTGCTTCCGCTGCCATTGGCATTGCCGCCTGAGGAAATGCTAAAACCAAATAGCGAGGCCGCAGCCAGGCCGCTGGGCTGTAAAACCTTGGAAGGATCGGCCGCAGGAATAGAGCCGCTGATCCCATAATATACAAAAGCGGCGCCGGTAACAGTAGGGTTAAGCGTAATTGTCCCGCCGCTTGGGGTCGTCGTAATAGTGCCGATCGTCGCAAACGACGGCGCGCCGATGACGATGTCCGATATCCCGTCCTGGTTGAGGTCGGCTCCCGCCACTGAATACCCGTAAAGTGTATGCGCCGTAGCATCCGCGATGCCGGAATTGAGGATGCCTTGTGCGGTATAGCTCGCAAAAGCGCCATGCGAAAAAGGATCTATGGTCAACGGATAAACAGCCGCGCGGTCATCAACCGTCAGGACCAGCCGCTTCCCGCTGAGATGCATATGCGCCGGAAGCAGCCGATGATCCTTGTCCCAGACCCTTAGCTGGTCGTAGGTTAACCTGGTCTCACCCTTAGCAGACAGCCGCAGCGCATCATCCTTGCCTACCCTGGCATCCAGCTCTCCGCCGATACGCAGCACGATACGCAGCTGCCCGTCGCCGCCGGGACGCGTCCGCACGAGAAAGCTCTGCTCCATGCCCAGCTTTTCGTTATCATATAGGACGGCGTAGTCGCCATAGTCAAAATCAACCCGGTGCGCGCCGGTCTGGCTGGCCTTTGCAGTTGCCGGTAGCCGCAACATTTCCTGCCGGCCCACACCACCAAGGAAGAATTGCGCTTCCCAAATATCCTTCGTGGAGCCATCCTCGTTAAAATTCCTGACGCCGTAACCGTTCTTCGTAAACCAGTAGCCGAGGTGCTGGTCATGGTTGACTGCCGCATAGGCATCCGGAATGGAAAGCGGCTTCATGTCATATTCCTTGTCCTCGATGGCGGCAACGGCTTTGCCATACCAGCCGGCAGAAACGCCGTGTGGAAGCTTTTGCTGTCCCAATAACGGCATCGACAGCACGAGTGAAAAGCACAACACGGCCGGGGAATAGCAGGAGAAAGTAAAATTTCGTCTCATAAAAATGTTCCTCACATTGATTTTTGTGGTGTACAGAATAGTGCAGCAACCGGATGACGCCGGAAGAGCGCGAACAAAAAAAAGATAGTGAAGGTGTTCTAAGAGCGAATGCGGGGCGGTAAGGGGGGCGCCTGGTTATATGTGGAAAGATAACGGACCGGGCAATTCAAAGGAATATGGAGGAATAGATCGAAGAGAATAACGCAGGTAAAGATACTATCAGCTCTTGCTAAGTGGATGCCTTAAAAGTTTCAAAAAAAAAACAAAAAATACCCCAAAAAGGTCGTGACCGGCCTGTCCAAGGAAAATACAGGCCACCCAATCCACCGGCCGTATTTTTACGTAAATACAACACTGGCCTGAAGACTACCTACGCATATTTTCTTCATTAATTCCGTGTTTACCTATGCGTAGTCTGATCTTAAGGGACGACCAGTTGGAATCAGGTTTTCTCTCCCTATCCAAACAAGTAGGATCGCCGGTGAGCGATCATACAATCCACCTGCCCCGGGAATGGGGAACAGGATTGGTCCACAGTATCCCGCTCGAAGAAGGCCTATATCTACGCTACGCCCATATCTGCTTTTCCGAAGCGACAGAGCTCATCCGTCCGGCCAGACAACCGGAGAGCGAGACCATTTTCTCCCTTTGCTATTTATTAAGCCCCAGCGCACTTCAGTTCCTGCTTTCAGGTACCGGCCAGCCCATCGCCGCAGGCGACACGAATATTTTCTTTTCCACCAACAACATGCGTTTCTCCCTGCAATTGCCCGAAAACACCCCCTGTCAATTCGTAGAGATCCTAATGGCTGGTGATTGGCTTCGACAACATGTAACCGGGATGGAAGAGAAAGTCAGCAGTATCGAATGCGCCCTGATAGAAGATCCGGCCGCCTTTCTCGCGGACAAGATCAGGCCGGGCGATGAAAAGCTCCTGGAAGAGATCGAAGCAGAACTGGGTGCCTCACGCATAAATGGCCTGTGCCTGCGGGGCAGGCTGCTCCTGCTCCTGTCTTCCACCATTGCCAGGTGGCCGGCACCGGGAGAGAACCAGCCCACCCTCCCCAAGACCTGGCACATGCAAACCATCCGCAGGGTCGAACAACGGCTGGTGCATAGCCTCGAAGATATGCTTCCCCCGCAAAAACAGCTGGCACGGGAATTCGCATTGAGCGAATCGACGCTGAAACGCCATTTTAAGGCGGTTTATGGCAAAACGATGTACGAATACTACCTGGAAAAGAAAATGGAACTGGCCAAATGGCTTCTCCAGGAGAAAAAGATCACCGTCACCGAAACCGCATATATGCTGGGCTACGAGAAGGTCAGCGCCTTTATCTGCATGTTCAAAAAAGTGCATAACGCACTTCCGGGTTCCTTCAAAGAGACCCCGGTGAGAGCACTGCTTAATAAGAAGCCTGCAGTACGTTGATTAGCAATGGATTGCTTGTCGATCCGCTATTCCCGCCCAGAAACACGGTATAGGCATTGCCAACGGTCATGCTGCTTTGGCTCAACGTCGTGATCACGCTGTCCGTCCCGGCGATCTTTATCGCAATGGTATAGATGCCGGCGGGAGTCGGCTGGAAAGAATTGTATAGCGTGTTGGAAGTATTGTCCGCGATCGTCCGGTTGGCAGAAACGATCGTATTATTGAGGTAGAGGTCGACCTTGGGCTCGTCGGGACTAAGATTGAAGAAACGATAGTTGGCATTGATGGTGGACAATTTGCTGAAATCATCCCAGATCTTCACGCTCTGGACCGAAGCTCCTCCCGAAGTATTGTAAAGGATCAGTGTATAAAAATTCAGGGTGTCGTAATCGGACGAAGGGAGCTCGGATAACAGGTTGCCCGAGACCGCCGCGTCGAACTTGACGTCATAATAACCGGGACGCACCGTACCATATTTAGGGGAGAAGGTGCCGGCCGCAATGCCGCCCGAGGTGGTGGCCAGCGTATCGTTCAGGTAAACCGATGTCGACCCGCTATAGCCCGCCTCGTTGATAAGGCTCAGATAGGTAACGGGCGTTGTCGTAAAAGTGCTGCCCGTCTTGGAACAACTCGTTCCAATCGTCGAAAGAATTACCAAAAATGATGCTGCTGAAAATAAATTTCTTGTGCTTTTTCTCATGATATGCTTTTTTCAGGCCGTTGCTCTCTTTTACACTGTGTTCAGCCCCATGACAACACTTACGCACTTTTCGTTGCGCGGGTTGTCTCTTCGGCAACAGCCCAATAAGCAAAACCGGCCACCCCCTGGCGGCCGGTTCAGAAATTATTTAACCGTGACATTGACCGTAGCCGCCAGCTGAGCCCCGTAACTGCGGTGTATGCCATCGGCAAACTGCAGGGTCAGCACGTGCTTCCCGGGTGTAAGCTTTACATCGGCGCTGGACTGCGCTTTGCCAAAATGCAGGTGTGTGGAATCCTTGGGAACAACCGTCCCGGCGGGGATGGAATCACCCGCATCGATCAACAGGTGATGATGTCCGGTACCAGCTACGAGTGCGCCGGCAGTATCGAGCTGCATACCGTCTACTCCCATTTCCACTTTCAGCGGCGACTTGACCGTCTCACCGTCCTTCAGGTTCTTGAAATAGACCTTGGCTCCCGCGGGCACCGCAAGGAGCCCCGGCGCCGCATGACTGGAATCAGTCTTCGCCATCGCCATGGTATCCATTGCAGCAGTCTTCGTAGAATCGGCGGTCGCGGCCTTGTCACCCGCATTGTTGCAGGCAACCATTCCTACCAGCAAAACAGCAGGAAGAAAATCAATTTTGCGCATAATCTGGTTGATTTGTTTTGGCACTAAATGTACTTAATATGCCGATACTACAATTATTTTTCGTTATAACCCCCCCGCAGCGAAATTCGTTATATTGCGGGACCTATTCATCAAATCAAACAGCCCAGGATGCGTTCCATTTATCTGATTGCCATGTCACTGCTCTCCCAGCTGGCTTATTCCCAGGAATTTTACCTATTCGTTGGCACGTATACCGAAGGCAATTTTAAAGCCGCGGGAAGCAAAGGGATCTACGTCTATCGTTTTGATGCCGCAACCGGCGAAGCGACGCCTGTCAGTACGGTCGCTACCGAAAATCCCTCCTATCTGGCCGTCGCCCCCGGTGGAAAATTCGTCTACGCGGTGAACGAAACGAATGGTGCCGACCCCGGCGGCGTCAGCGCCTTTTCCTTCGACAAGCAAAGCGGACAACTCAGTCTCATCAATAAACAGGCCAGCGGCGGCGACGATCCCTGTTACATCGCCGTCGATAAAAGCCGTCAATGGGCGGTGGTCGCCAACTACAGCGGCGGATCGTATTCGACCCTGCCGGTCAATGCGGACGGCTCACTCGCGCCCGCAACGGCAACGGTGCAGCATACCGGCAGCGGGACCATCAAGGATAGACAGGATAAAGCACATGTGCATTCCACCATCTTTTCCCCGGATGAAAAATACCTGGTCGTATGCGACCTTGGCACCGACAAACTTTCGGTCCTGCAATTCAACCCCGGGGCCGCCAAAACCCCGCTCACGCCCGCCCCGGACTCCCTGGTCAATATGCAACCAGGCAGCGGCCCGAGGCATACCGCCTTCGATCCGCACAAACCATATGCCTACGTGATCGACGAACTGTCCGGCACGGTAGACGCTTTTCATTACATTGCCGGCAAGATGACGCCGCTGCAACGCCTCTCCTCCCATCCCGACGGCTTCAAAGGCAATATCGGCAGCGCGGACATCCACATAGCACCCGGCGGCAAATTTCTTTACGCCTCCAACCGCGGCGATGCCAATAGCCTGGCGATCTTTGCCATCGATCCCGCTACCGGAAAACTGACCATCAAAGGTTTTCAATCCACGATGGGCAATGCCCCCCGTAATTTCCTCATCGACCCAACCGGTCAATGGCTGCTCGTCGCCAATCAAAACAGTAAAAATGTGGTGATCTTCAAGATCGATCCGCAAACGGGCCTGCTAACGGACACCAACAAACACCTGGAGATCCCCGCGCCCGTCTGCCTGAAAATGGAACCGGTCAAATGACACGCCGCGAGGCCGAAGCTTCGAAACGCCGGGGCCAGCAGGTCGCAGGCCACCCGATAGAGTACCTTAGGCCCAGGCCTTCCGCAGGAAGCGCAGCCAGTTGCCATGCAGAACGTTCGCGATGTCGTTCCGGTCATATCCCCGATCGGCCAGCAGCCCCGACATGTGCTGCAGGTCGGCGATCGTATCCAGGTCATACGGAGACTGCTCCCGGCCAAACGCGCCATCCAGGTCGGTGCCCATCCCCACATGCAGGGTATTGCCCGCGAGCTGGCAAATATGATCCAGGTGGTCGATCACTTTTTCCAGTTTACAGTGCATAGCCTCCGGAGTGGATTGCCCCCTTACCCAGCCCGGCACCATCATCCACGCATCGAGCGCTCCGCCGATGACGGCACCCTTCGCGATCAACGCCCTGATCATATCGTCGCTGAATTGGCGGTTATGGTCGACCAGGGCGCGGCAGTTGTTGTGACTGGCCCAAACGGCGCCATTGAAAAATTCCATCGCATCCCAAAACGCATCGTCGCAAAGATGGGTGGCATCCAGAATGATGCCCAGCCTTTCCATTTCCCTCAAGAGCGTTTTTCCTTTTTCCCCCAAATGCCCTGTACTGTCGGTTCCATTGGCGTAACGGCCCGGGCCGTAGTGGGCTGGCCCCAGGGCTCGCAATCCATACTCGTAGGCCCGCTGCAGGTAATCGGGATGCACGATCGAGTCCGCACCCTCCAGGCTCAGGATATACCCGATAGGCAGCGCTCCCGCCGACCCAGGCGAATGCCCGCCGACAGCCGATGCAGGCGAATGACCGCCGACGGCCGACCCAGGCGAATGAGCGCCGACAGCCGACCCAGGCGAATGCCCGCCGACGGCCGATGCAGGCGAATGACCGCCGACGGCCGACCCAATGGGATCGACAGCCCCGGCTTTCCCGATCGCATCATCGCCCCCGGCCCCACCCTGCCCCATCCATCGCTCGATATGCCGCTCCAATCCCGGAAGGTCTTTGATCATCACCATCTCGCCCGCTTCTTCCATGACCTTATACCACGCCAATTGCCCCTGGGTCTGCGCCCAGGCCTGCCAGGCCGAATGCCATCCCGGCAACCGATTGTCCGGGGCCACAAAGCGGCCTATCTGCGTGGCCACCACCAGTCCGATCCCGCCGCGACGAAGCTCCGGAAGCGACACCGTACCCCCACCCCTGTCGGGCTTATCCGTCAGCCCTTTTTCGCGTGCGCGAAGGACCGCGACCGGCAGGGTCAGGTCACGATTCCATTCCAGCGCATTCATGCTGAGGTCGAGGTGAGCATCTATGATAAACATACAAGACAAATATACATCCTCCTCGGCTAAGCCATATATTTGTTGTACACTAAGCACCTCCGTCATGAAAATAGCTGTCACATTGCATGTCTTCATCTTCCTGCCCATTCTTTCCATCGTAGCCCAGCTCAATACGGGCCACCTGCTCACAGAGAATATGCCCGATCCCATCGGCCTGGATAGCCGCCAGCCACGGCTGAGCTGGCAGCTCGAAACAGGCGCAACCGAACGCAGTGTCCTGCAGACCGCCTACGAGATCCGCGTCGATGAACACCCCGGCGGCAGCAGCACCTGGAACTCGGGCAAGGTGACTTCCGGCGCATCCATACAAATCGCGTACAACGGCGCTGCATTGCAGTCCGGAAAGAAATATTTCTGGCAGGTCCGGGTTTGGGACAACAAAGGACGCAACTCTTCCTGGAGCGAGCCTGCCTCCTGGCAAATGGGATTGCTTACCCCGGAAGACTGGAAAGCCGCGTGGATCCAACCGGCACTAGGGGAAGCCCCCTCGCAACCCAGCCCTTTGATGCGCACTACCTTCGCCGCCAAAAGGTCCGTCGCATCCGCGACGCTCTTTATCACCGCGCATGGCTTGTATGAGGCACAACTCAATGGACAGCGGATCGGAGATGCCTACCTGACGCCGGGCTGGACATCCTACAACAAACGCCTCCAATACCAGGCCTACGACGTCACCAGCCTGATCAAACCAGGCAAGAACGCTATCGGCGCTATGCTCGGCAGCGGCTGGTACCGTGGAAATCTTTGCTACGACTGGCAGCGCAACATCTATGGCAGCCGGCTGGGGCTGCTCCTGCAACTCGAGATCCGCTACAAGGACGGTGGGATTACCACCATCGTGACGGGGCCGGGCTGGAAGTATTCAACCGGCGAAGTGGTCAGCTCGGAGATCTATGACGGCGAGACCGTCGATCACCGGTTGGAAAAAGAAGGCTGGTCATCCCCCGATTTTGATGATAGCGGCTGGAGCAACGCAGAAGTCGCCAACCTGCCAAAAGAAAATCTCGTAGCTACCGCCAACGAGCCCGTGAAAAAACAAACCAGCTTCCGGGCCGTAAAAATGCTGACTACACCAAAGGGGGAAAAAGTCATCGACTTCGGGCAGAACCTCACCGGCTGGGTAGTCGTCAGGACGAATGGCCGCCGCGGCGACAGCATTTGCATCTCCCATGCAGAGGTACTCGACAAAGACGGAAACTTCTATACCGAAAACCTCCGCCGTGCCCGCGCACGCGACGTTTTCATTTTCCGCGGCGGCACAAAAGAGACCTTTGAGCCGCATTTTACCTTCCACGGTTTTCGCTACATCAGGATCGAAGGAGCCGACGGTCCCATCAACCCCGACGATTACACCGCGGTGGTCCTCAGTTCCGATCTGCCGAAAACCGGCGAATTCACCTGCTCCAATACACTGGTCAACCAACTCCAGCACAATATCCAGTGGGGACAGGAAGGAAACTTTCTGGACGTTCCTACGGACTGCCCCCAACGCGATGAAAGACTTGGCTGGACCGGCGACGCACAGGTGTTCTCCAGGACCGCGACCTTCAACCGCGGCGTCGACAACTTCTTCTCCAAATGGCTTAAAGATGTCGCGGCGGACCAGCAGCGCAATGGCGCCGTTCCCTTCGTCATCCCCAATGTCACCGGCCAGGGCACCAGCGCTGGCTGGGCGGACGCGGCCACGATCATTCCCTGGAACCTTTACCTCGCCTATGGCGACAAACGCGTACTCGAAACCCAATACCCCAGTATGGAAGCCTGGGTGGAATATATCCACGGACAAGCGAAAAACAATCTTTGGAATACGGGCTTCCACTTCGGCGACTGGCTCTTCTATCGTCCCTTCGACGACAATGACGGCCGCTCGGCCGTCACCGACAAATACCTTATCGCCCAATGCTTCTATGCCCATTCCACGGAGTTGCTTGCCGACGCGGCGAACGTCCTCGGCAAAACAGCCGATGCTGACCACTATAATGCGCTGCTAAAGCATATCAAGGATGCCTTCGTCCGGGAGTACATGACACCCGACGGCAGGCTCGTCTCCGGCACCCAGACGGCCTATGTGCTGGCCCTCCAATTCGACATGCTGCCGGAAAACTTGCGCAAACAGGCCGCGGAAAGACTGGTCGACAACATCAAGGACTACGATTACCACCTCACGACCGGATTCCTGGGCACGCCCTATTTGTGCCATGTGCTGAGCCGGTATGGCCATACTGCCGTAGCGTATAAATTGCTCCTGCAGGACAGCTATCCTTCCTGGCTCTACCCGGTAAAAATGGGTGCGACCACCATCTGGGAACGCTGGGACGGAATAAAACCCGACAGCACTTTTCAGACACCCGGCATGAACTCGTTCAACCACTATTCCTATGGTGCGATCGGGGACTGGATGTACCGCATTGTCGCAGGCATCGACACCTATGAGGACGGCCCGGGCTATCACCACAGCCGCATCTTCCCTCACCCTGGCGGCGATCTCACCTCCGCCGCCGCCGACCTCGAAACAGGCTATGGCCGGATCGGCAGCCACTGGCAGGTCAAGGGTGACTCGCTGGCACTGGATGTGACCATTCCCGCGAATACGACCGCAACCATTTATATTCCCGTTGCAGACGGAAACCTGATAACCGAAAGCGGACACGCCCTGAACGCGGTAAAGGAACTCAGCGTCGAAAATGTCGAAAAAGGCTACCTCGTCCTGCGATCCGGCTCGGGGACCTACCATTTTGCAGTCACCCAATAAAGCCGCATATTTCGCCGGCGTAAAACTAATACCGGCATTCGAGCGTTTATTAGGTGATGAGACGATCTTTACCCCTCACACTCACACTATTATGGCTTCTTGCTGCGGCCATTCCGGGCAAGACGCAGCAAACATCGGACTCCGTACTGCCCGAACCTCATCCCATCACACATATGGTGCGCATCTCCGAAGACGACGATGTGATGAATATCTGGGGCAACGGAACGGACAACGCCTATACCAATGGCACCAACATAGCTTATTTCTACGCGCCTGCCGGCGCTGCACATTTTTTTTTGAACAAATGGATGCCCTCCGCCGGCGACAGCAGCACCAATATCTATGGCTGGGGGCTCACGCAGCTGATGTACACGCCAGACGACATCAACAGCTCCGCTTACCAGCCCAACGATTACCCTTGGTCAGGTGAATTGTTCGCGACGCATACCCGTTATAGCTATGATCCAAACAGACACTTCGACTTCCAGACCGAGCTGGTGCTCGGCGTCATGGGCCCGGCGGCCCTCGACCGGCAGACACAATCCCTCATGCATCACATCATCAATTACCTGCAGCCCACAGGCTGGGGTAACCAGTATCGCAATGCCCTGCTGCTGAATGTCAATTTCACCGCCGAAAAACAATTGGCGGCCATCGGATCAGTCGTCACGATCATCGGCGGTGCCCAGGCATACGCAGGCACCATGCAGAATGGCGGCGCCATCTATCCGCTCATCCTCATCGGTAAGATGGACCCGTATTTCAAGGGCTTCTTCAGTCAGTATGCCAGCCCCGGCCGCGACGGCAACCGCAAACGATGGCAATTCTACTGCTTCATAAAACCGGAACTGCAGTACTTCGCCACTTATGCCCCGCTCCAGGGCGGCATCTTTACGAAAAACCCCAACCTGCAGCCGTCTCCCCCCGGCTCCAAGAACAACAGTACAATGGCCGCCGTGCCCGACTCCACTAACGGTTCCGCCAATCCGCAGCCGTATCATTCGCTTCAGCACGTTTTGACCACCCTCGATTACGGCGCCGTGCTGACCCGTGGTCATTTCGGCATTTCAGCATCACAGAATGTATCTCAGGCGATGCTGAAAGGACTCTATTGCCACGACTTCGGCAACGTCTCCCTCTTGTATAGCTGGTAAAAATACTGCCTGCTTCGAACCTTTCTCTCTCTCCCCGGCTCTATGGTAACAACCGCGGGGAAACCTCAGCACCTTGCCCTGCGCCTGGCGCACCCCGGGTCTTATAAAGTCACAAAGTCTTAATGTAGGTTAATGGCAGGCACCCTGTTTGAACATAACTTTGCGGTAGAAAGAAATTTATCTTAAATTCATTGTTCAAACATCAAAATTATTATTATGGCTACGACAAAATGGGTGCTGGATCCTTCCCACTCCGAGGTAGAATTCAAAGTCAAACACATGATGATCTCCAATGTCAGCGGCAAATTCGCCAAATTTGACGCCACCCTGGAGACGGAAGGTGACGACTTCCAGACCGCGAAGATCACTTTTACGGCCTATATAGACTCGATTTCCACAGGTGCCGACCAACGCGACGAACACCTGAAGTCCGGGGAGTTCTTCGATGCCGCCAAATTTCCCGAACTGACATTTACCGCTACGAAATATGAGAACGTGGACGATGACGGCTCCTATGAAGTAAACGGCGACCTGACCATCCATGGCGTGACGAAGCCCGTAAAGCTGGATGCCGAATTCGGCGGCGTGATCAAGGATCCCTGGGGCAACACCCGCGCCGGTATCACCGCCAGCGGCAAGATCAACCGCAAGGATTTCGGCCTTACCTGGCACGGTGTAACCGAGACCGGCAGCCTGATCGTCAGCGACGAGGTCCGCGTACACGTGGGACTGGAATTCGTAAAAGCATAATGCACATCACCGGCAAAAGGGCTTCCGTTGCCGGACATCGATGAAGCTGCGAAACGACGGATAAATTTTCTAGGAAGCCGGCGTTTCGCAGCTTACCTTTGCAAAATGCATTACGTCTCCGTCGAAAGGTTAAGCAAATCCTACGGTATAAAACCCCTGTTCCGCGACATCACTTTTCACATAGAAGAAGGCGACAAGATCGCCCTCGTAGCCCGCAATGGTACCGGTAAATCCACCCTCCTTAAGATCCTTTCAGGCAAAGATACCGCAGAAGAAGGGACGGTTTGGATCCACAAAGACGTCACCGTGGCGCTTTTTGAACAGGAGCCCGTCTTTATGGAAGAAAAGTCCATCCTGGACAATATCTTTCAGCATAATCATCCGGTTATCAATGCCATTAAGGCATATGAGGCAGCCAGCGACGCAGAAGACGCCGATCTGATCACCGACGCTATCGTCCGCCTCGATGAATTGAACGCGTGGGACTTCGACACCAAGGTCAAACAGATCCTGGGGAAACTGAATATCCACCATTTACAACAGTTGGCAGGCACCCTGTCCGGCGGTCAACGCAAACGGGTCGCACTCGCAAAAACACTCATCGACATTGGCTTCGAGCACAAACACGTGTTACTCATCATGGATGAACCCACCAACCACCTGGACGTCGAGATGGTGGAATGGCTGGAACACTATCTCAACCAGGAAAAAGTGACCCTGCTGCTGGTCACCCATGACCGCTATTTCCTCGATAACGTCACGACCGAGATCTGGGAGATGGACGGCAGCAACCTGCTCTCCTATAAAGGCGACTACGAAAATTTCCTCGAGAAAAAGGCCGCCCGCCTCGACAGCGAGACCGCTTCGATCGATAAGGCCCGCAATACCTACCGCAAAGAACTGGAGTGGATGCGCAAACAGCCCAAGGCCCGAACCACCAAAAACAAGAGCCGCCAGGACAATTTTTACGTCGTAGAAGCCAAAGCCAAACAACGCATCGAAGACAACCAGGTCGAGTTGCAGATGAAGATGAACCGCCTCGGCGGCAAGGTCGCAGAGTTCAAGAAAGTCTATAAGCGCTTCGGCGAGAAAGTGATCTTAAAGGGTTTCGATTACACCTTCAAACGTGGCGAACGAGTAGGCGTCATCGGCCAAAATGGCGTCGGCAAATCCACCTTTATCAATATCCTGCAGGAGATCGAGGCACCGGACAGCGGCAAGGTCAATATCGGCGAGACCATCATCTTCGGCAATTATTCCCAGCAGGGCCTCGTCATCAAGGAAGACATGCGGGTCATCGAATTCGTAAAGAACATCGCCGAACATTTCCCCCTGGCGGCCGGCGGCTCCCTGAGCGCGGCGCAGTTCCTGAACCTCTTCCTTTTCCCGCCGGAACAGCAATACACCTATATCTCCAAACTGTCCGGCGGCGAGAAACGGCGCCTGCACCTCCTCTCCATCCTCTTCCGGAACCCGAACTTCCTCATCCTGGACGAACCCACCAACGACCTCGACTTGCAGACCCTCGCTATCCTGGAGAACTTCCTCAGCGAATTCCAGGGCTGTCTGCTGATCGTCTCGCATGACCGCTACTTTATGGACCGGCTGGTGGACCACCTGCTCGTACTGGAAGGCGACGGCCTTATCCGGGATTTCCCCGGCAACTATTCCCAATACCGCGACTGGCAGAAGGACAACACCGGCAACGACGCCCTTTTTCCCAACGAACAACCCGCCGTCAAGACGCCGGCCCCACCCCCTCTCACCAGCACTACCGCCGCACCGAAACGACAGCTGTCCTACAAAGAGAAAAGAGAATTCGAGATCCTGGAGCAGGAGATCGCCCGGCTGAATCGCGAAAAACTGGAGGTAACCGAGAAGCTCAACAACGGGACGGCTCCTTTCGATCAACTTCAGCAACTTTCGATCCGGGTGGGCGAGATCAGCCAGCTCATTGACGACAAAGAAACACGGTGGCTGGAACTCAGCGAACTCGTCAATTAAGCCTGTTCAACCGCTCATCCACAAAATTCGCCATATTAAGGTCGGCGCTCCTATATTTGGCGCATGAGAAAATCACTTGTCATCGTATTACTGTGTAGTGCCGTCGCCGCACAGGGCCAAAAGATCCCCGATCCGCGCCCTTTCGCAAAGACAATCACCGAAGCAGATCTGAAAAAACACTTGTATATCATAGCCAGTGCCGACTTCGAAGGCCGCGAAACGGCTACGGAAGGCCAGCGCAAAGCAGCCGCCTATATCGAAAATGATTTCCGCAGCCTGGGGCTGCAACCCGGCGGCGGCAACGGCAATTACCAACTCTACTATCCCATCTTCCAGGATTCGCTGGAACAGACGACCCTTAGTGTCAACGGCCAGACGTTTAGCAGGGGTCAGGACTATGTCGTACCGGTCACGCTGGACTATACCGCCGACCTCATGGCCGGCGAAGTCGTGTTCGCGGGCTATGGCATCAGCGACTCCACCAGGGATGACTACAAAGGCCTCAATGTGCGGGGCAAGATCGTACTCGTACTCGCCGGGCAGCCCGCCGGCGTGGCGCCCCCTGCCGGCAGACGGGGCTTCACCGCCAAACAGGACGCCGCGCAAAAGAATGGCGCAGTCGCCGTGCTGATCCTGACGCCCACGATCCCCCAACGCTACCTTGACACGAGAGGCAGTATGTCGCTCACGGAATATTACAAGACCATTTATCCTAACACGTATTATATCACTGATAAAGTGGCACAGGCGATCGCCGGTGCGGATTACGCGTCGCTGAAGGCCGGCAAAACGGCCACTTTCTCCGCCAATGTAGAACTGAACTTTAGGAAATCGGCTGCCCATCTCCAAAGCAGCGATGTCCTGGGTTTTCTCGAAGGCACGGACCTCAAAGACCAGGTCGTTGTGCTCTCCGCGCATTATGACCACCTTGGAAAACGCGATACCGTCATCTATTATGGCGCCGACGACGACGGCTCCGGCACCGTCAGCATACTTGAATTGGCGGAAGCCTTCGTCAAGGCGAAGGCCGCAGGGAAAGGTCCGCGCCGCAGCATCCTCTTCCTGGCCAACTCCGGAGAAGAAAAAGGACTCTTCGGATCGCAGTACTATTCCGAGCACCCCACGTACCCCCTCGATCATACGGACGTCGACCTGAACATCGATATGATCGGCCGGATCGACCCCAATCGCAAGGCCGGCGACTCCATGAACTATGTGTATGTGGTAGGCAGCGACAAGCTGTCCTCGGACCTCAAACCGATCAGCGAGGGGATGAACAAAAAATACTCAACACTCGAACTGGATTACAAATTCGATGACCCGGCAGATCCCGAAAGGATCTATTACCGCAGCGACCATTACAATTTCGCCCGCAAAGGTGTACCCATCATCTTTTACTTCGACGGCATTCATAAGGATTATCACCGCCCTACCGACACGCCCGATAAGATCAACTACGGCCTGTTGGCAAAAAGAGCCCGGTTCGTCTTCTTTACTGCCTGGCAAATGGCCAACCAAACGGATATGCTCAAACGCGATATCCCGCTCAATCAAAACGAGTTGCGGTAGACAATTTGAAGTCGCAACGGATCAATGTGGTGATTGCCGGACATCTCATGGCAGCTTGCTGGCTCCTGCGGCAGCAGCAGGGCCACCGATCTATTTTGAATGAAATTTTGTATATTAGTGAGCTGGTTTCCTCCAACCATACCTATTCATAAACCGATTTCTATGCGGACAGTAACAGTGCAAATAACAAACAGCAGCGCATTAAAGGCCCTCCAGCACCTGGAAGGGAAAAAGTATATCCGGATCGTAAAAATGCCACGCTTCGAGTCTCCGGCACTTCCCGGCAAAGAAATGAATTTACCTGCTTTCGAAGCCTGGATCGCCGGTGCTGGGAAGGCACCTTCCATTACTTTAAAAGAAGCCAAATCCAAATGGGCCGCGAGGAAAAAAGAACTCGAACGACTTATCAGGTAAGGATCTCGGTCAATGCGCTTCAACATGTCGATGAAATTAATGGCTGCATCGCGTTCGTCAATCGGCAGCCTTTGAACGCGATAAGAGTCGGTAATGCACTTTTTAAGGTAATCGACCGCATCGGACGCAATCCCCTGGCCTTTCGGGAATGCGATCAGCTGCCGAGAAAACGCGCATGTATCGAAGAGCAGTGTGCTATTCCTGGCTGATCATTTATAGGATCAAAATGGAACAGGTGACGATTCTCGGGATCATTCACAACTCAAGGCTACCTTCCCAAATAAAGGCGTTTCGAAAAATAAAATAGACTGCCGCTTCCTTATTTGATGATCTTATAACAATAGCGGAACAACTTCCCTTGAAAATCAAAAGGCGTCGTGGCATTGGTGATGTCTTTGACCGTGGCTGCAGCAATTTTTTCCGTCTCGATCTGGAATTTCCGGTAGTTGGTGCTGAAATAGAGCACCCCGCCGCCGGTCATTGCCCTTAGCGTCTTGTTGATCAATTCAGCATGATCCCGCTGAATGTCGAGAAAGTCTTTCATCCGCTTGCTGTTACTAAAGGTCGGCGGATCCATGATCACCAGGTCATAGCCCTGGGGCGGCGCCTCGTCGAGCCATTGTTTGACATCGGCATGAATGAACCTCCGGGTGACAGCATCCACCGGCCCGTTCAAGGCCATATTCTCCTCCGCCCAATTTAGATATGTCTTCGATAGGTCCACCGAATCCACCTGCACCGCGCCTCCGGCAGCCGCATACACCGAAAAAGAACCCGTATAGCAAAACAAATTCAACACCCGTTTCCCGGCCGCTTCCTGCCGCACCATTCCCCGGGTGATCCGGTGATCCAGGAACAAACCTGTGTCGAGGTAATCGGTCAGGTTCACCCGAAACGAGAGTTCAGCCTCCCTGACCACAAAGAACTCCTGTTCGCTCGCCAGCTTCTCATATTGGTCCAACCGCCCCGCTTTCCGGCGGCGCTCCCGGAAAAAGATCTGCTCGTCCGGCACCGCCAATACCTCGCTGATGACCGGAACGCAGGACTCCAGCCACGCAGCATGTGCTTCATCACTCATCCCATGCCGCCGCTGGTATTCGGCCAGGTAAAGCTTGTCTTCGTATAGCTCGATGCAAAAAGGGAATTCCGGCAGATCGTGGTCATATACCCGGTAGCAGGTGATCCCCTGCCGTCTGGCAAGTTTTCCGGTATGCCGCCACATCTTCAATAGCCTGTTTCGGAACATTTGCAATTTTTCCTCACTCATGTACTTGCTATTTTGATTTGCCGCAGCCACCTGAAACCGATAGCCGCCAACAGACACATGCCGCCCACGACCCACCAAAGCACGTTAAAACCCGCATGCTGGGCGATCTCGGCTCCCTCCGCCGGCCCGAGGACTTGTGCCGTCGACCAGGCAATCGTAAATAATCTTATCGGTGATCCGGCCGCCCAGCCATCCGCCGCAAACCGCCCCCAGACCAAAGAGCCCGACGACAAACCCTACCTGGCCCAAACTATAGCCCATGGAACGCTGCGCAAGATACAGGGTTATGAATGGAAAGACCATCGTGCCGCTGCGATTCACCAGCATCACAGCGGACAGCAGCCAGGTGCTTAGCGAAAGACCACTATAGGCGCTTTTATACAACGAAAGCGTGCGGGAGAGCATAGCGGCAACCTATCGCCCAAAGACTTTCTTCAGCAAGTCATCGGCCTGACCGGCGGGATTCGCACGGATCTTCTTCTCCTCTACTGCTACATAATAGAATACTCCATCGAGTGCCTTGCCGGTCGCATAACCTGGCAGATCGGGATTGATCTTCTTCTGAAAAGGGATCTTGTTATAGGTATCGACCACGGTCCTCCAGGATTGCGTGGCGCCGGTCTTTTGCAGAGAATTCGTAATAACGGGGAGAAATGCCGCCGTCAACTGGATCGTGGTCGACTGCCGCAGATAACCCGTTGCAGCCGTATCGGGACCCCTGAGGATATTGATGCCATCCGTTACACTCATGTTCTTGATCGCGTTCAGGAAAATCGGCGCCGCAGACTTGGCGGCATCCTCGGCAGCGCGGTTGATATCCAAAATGGCCTTATCGACCTGCGGTCCAAAACCGGCATTTCTCAAGGTCTTTTCCATTTTCACCGCCTCCGGTGGAAAAAGGATCTTCACAGCGGCATCCTTGAAAAACCCATCGACGGCCGACAACTGATCGGTACTCTTTTTAATACCTTGGTTTAACGCATCTTTAAGACCGGCGGCAATATCATCGGAGCTAAGCCCCTTACCCAGCAGACTGCCCTGTGCGTATACCACTACAGCGGAAAATAATGTGAATGCTGCGACAGCGAGGAAATGCTTGATCATGGGATATTATTGTTTTTTAGCGGTCGTAAATGTAGCTCAAAATCTTGACAATAAAACCCTATTTTTGCGATCGCAAAGCGGCGGCAGGACCGCAAACATTAAAAGAATTTTAACATGAAGTTATTGCTCGCATCATCCCTTTTTGCTGTTACCGCAATCCCCGTCTTCGCACAGACCACGCATCCCGCGGCCGCTCACAAACTGGCAACAGCCACCGCACCGCTAACGCTAAAGACTACACAGGACTCGCTCAGCTATGCCATCGGCATCAGTGTGGCCAATTTCTACAAACAACAGAACATTACCAATATCAATACCGCACTTGTCGTGCGCGCTATCAACGACGTCAACAAAAGCGGCAAGCTCGTCCTCAGCGAGGAACAATGTAATTCGACCATCGTCAACTTCATGCAAAAATCCAAAGCCGAAAAAGCCTCGGGCAATAAAAAACTCGGCCTGGATTTCCTCGCCGCCAATAAAAACAAACCCGGCGTCGTCACCACGCCCAGCGGTCTCCAATACACTATCTTGCAAGCCGGCACGGGACCCAAACCCGGCCCAACCGACATGGTGCGGGTACACTATCACGGTACCACTATCGACGGGAAAGTCTTCGACAGCAGCGTCGAAAGAGGGAAACCCATAGACCTCTCCGTCAATGGCGTGATTGCCGGCTGGACCGAAGCGCTTCAGCTGATGCCGGTGGGCAGCAAGTGGAAGCTGTTCATCCCTTCCAACCTGGCCTATGGCGACCAGCAGGCAGGGCCGATGATCGCCCCCGGATCGACGCTTATCTTCGAGGTGTCGCTGCTGGAGATCGTCAAGCCCCAGGGCGCAGACCAACCCACGGCCGCGCCCGCCCCGGCCGCCGATAGCACCGCCAAACCTTGATCAAGAGCTATGGTGCCGTCGCGCGCAGTGCGACGGCCCGAAACAAATTGTCCGTCGTCTGGAGGATCTTCGCCTTCAGCCTGGCATTGTACCCAGGATGCGCTTCCAGGAACGCCGCCACGACAGCCGCCGCCGAAGCGGTTTGGTAATAGCCAAAGCTCGCTCCGAGCCAGCTTTGCGGAAAAAACACGTCCCCCGTGCGCTGGATGTCTTCCAACCAGTCGAGCGTAGCCGGAAGGTATTTCTCAGAAGCCGCGGCCCGCAGCGGATGATGCAGATACCCCAGTGCACTGAGCACCCAGGCCTCTTTGCGCCGGTTCCCCGCCTCCTTCAGCCCCGCAAAGAACCTGTCCCGCACTTCCACTTCATTCGATAGAGCAGGTTGCAGCCATAGCCATCTCTCCCGTCGATCACTATTCTTTATCCGTTCCAGCTGCTCATTCAAAATGCCCCGGTAATCAGGGTAGTCACGCAAAGCAAGCCCCGCAGCCAATGAGGTATAATCATCTTCGGACAATTGCACGCCGGCGGGCGGGCGCCTGTCTTTCCAGATATAGAAGAGCTTATCGGTTCCCTCCCTGCTCCTCACGATATTGCTGAAGGTGCGAAACAACAGCTTCTTTTCATTGGCGGAAGGGGCCCGCAGCATGGCCTGCCAGCAGTCCTCCTCCAATCCCGGCGCCAGCGAATCGCGCACGGCGGGCGGCAGAAAACGCCAGAACACCGAATTGATCTGATCGAGGAGAATGGTCAGGTTCAGTTCCTCGGGCTCGCGGAACAATTCCTGCCGGTCGAAAGCCAGCAGCTGCCGCGGCCTGATGGTCTGCCCCGCCAGCATGTTCTCATACAAATTGATGTAGGCCGCGGCACGCATGACCGGCCCCGCGGCACTATCGAGTAAAAACCATTTGACGGATCGCCCATCCACTTCAAACAGGCCATATCCATGCCCATCGGCGTTCAGGATCACGCACTGCGGCAGTGCCTTACCGGTAGCCCCCGGCACCCGTACGATGGCGGCATTCATATTGACCGTGAAGGTGTCGACCCGATCGGCATAAACAAGCGCAACGCCGAAGACCTGCGGCCAGAGGCGAAATGGCCCATTGGCAGCCCGTGACCCGCCCGAACCCCGGACCCCACTCGCGACCGGCTGGTCGACGCCGGCTCGTGCCCCACCCTCCCTCGCCTGTTTGATGGAAAGATCGGCAATCTTATCCCCGTTCATCCGCAACGCGAAAGATATAGCGGGCCTTCCGGCGCCATCCACCCATACCGCACTCCAGGCAGTGAGATCGGTTTTGGTATAGGGCTGCAAACACCGGATCAGATCGGGCCAGCCGGCATTGCGGCCCGCATACCTGCGCAGGTAATCCTGCAGACCCCTGCGAAAGCCTTCCGATCCGATCACCCACTCCAGCTGTCTCATCACAATGGGTGCCTTATCGTAGATGATATTGCCATAGAGCGAGCCGGCCTCCTGCAGGTTATCCAGCCGCTGCCGGATGGGATGCGTGCCCGCCGTACGGTCCACATTGTAAGCGGCCGGATAATGCGCCGTCAGGAATTTCAGGTCGTATTGGCCATCCGGAAAGGTGATATTGCTCAGTTTGTCTGCCATAAAATTGGCGAAGACCTCTTTCATCCAGACATCATCGAACCACGACATCGTGACCATATCGCCAAACCACATATGCGCCGTCTCATGCGCGAGCAGCTTGCTCCTGCCGAGCAATTGCTCACGGGTGGCGCCCGAGTCTAGAAAAAGCGAACTGGCCTTGTATTGTATCGCTCCCGCATGTTCCATGCCCCCGAACTGGAAATCGGGAACGGCGACAAGATCGAATTTCTGAAAAGGATAGGCGATGCCGGTGTAGTCTTCCATGAAATGCAGGGCCTGCCCTTCGATCCTGAAAACGGAATCCAGGCTTAATCCGATCCTGGTGCTATCGGTCTCGCGGTATAAGAACCGCATGGGCCTTGCGTCCACCACCCGTGAAGCAGACAACCATTTCCCTGCAACGAATGAGAACAGATAAGTACTGATACGATCCGAAGGCATAAAGCGAAACCGGCAGCTATCGCCCAGTTCCGTCGAATCCCGCAATTTCCCATTGGCCATTGCCTTCCATCCCGCCGGCACGGTGAGGGAAAGCGTAAACACGGCTTTCAGGTCCGGCTGATCGAAGCAGGGAAAAATGGTTCTCGCCCTGTCGGGCACAAGGAGCGTATACAGGTAGTCGTTATTTCTGTTCAGTGAGGCGTCACCGGCGACAAATCCGATCGACACGGAGTCGGCGCCTGCGCGGAGCAAAGCAGCCGGCAGGATAAGATGTTCTTCCTGCAACGCCGGTGCTACTTTATGACCATTCAACCGCACCCACCGGAGCGCCGAAGCCGGAGCCTTGAAGTCTAGCAATACCGTACCCGCATTCGGCTGCAGCTGGAAAAAGATCGTCTCTTCTCCAGGCACAGGCTGCTCCTTCGGCGCTGGAATGAAAAACGACAAGTCATAGCGAACGTCTCGGATGATCCCACCGCGATGCGCGGCCAGCGCATACGGTACACCAGGACCGCCCTCCTTGCCTACCCCGGTCTGCCCGTACGTGCCCGGTATACCCGCATACAAGAAGATCAATGTGCTCATTACCCAGGCGCCGTTCATGACAATTTTTGAAAGGGAAAATACGGTTTTCCCTGTATACTTTTCGAAAAGGAATCGTATTTTGGGAAATGATGAGATCCTTGCTGGTGATAGCAGTGCTTATCCTGTCATATCCTTTTCAGGATGTACATGTAGCCACCTGGTCGACCGGCAAACCGGAGACAGGCAGTTACGAAAGTCTTTCCTTCTGGATCAAGGGAAACCAGCGCGCCTATATCCGCTATGCACATGGTAAAGATGCAGCAGACACCGACCTGACCTGGCTCAGGACCGACTCGCTGTCCGGCGTCCACGGATGTCGTGTAAGCGCGCTGCAAACGGGCACCAACCCACTCTCCATCCTGCCCCGGGGCACTGATCTCCACGTCTTCGATCGCACTGGGCATTACGACAAGACCTTTCATTGGGAAAATGAAAATGGCGATCCGGATTCGACGGCACGCTGCTCTATCTGTGCCCGCGACAGCACAGAAGCCATGGGTTGGCTGCGACGCTATTTCTTCTAAGCTGCGCCTTACTTGTACAGTTTCTCGTAGTACTCATGGGCCATGCGGCCGGCGTCGAACTGGTAGCGCACATCCCGCATCCCGTTCTTGGAGATCTGCCTCCAGGTATCGTAATTGTCGTAGTATGCGGGTAAAATTTCCTTGTTCAGGATCTCGTAGAGCTTGTCGAGGTCGTAATCATCCACCTGCTCGACATGCATATTGGCATAATCCGCCTTCGGCACCACGAAACCGTTGTTGCCATGATTGATGAACTCGGGTATCCAGCCATCATCGGTGGAGAAATTGACCGCGCCGTTCATTGCAGCCGTCATTCCGCTTGTACCCGACGCTTCACGCGGCACCCTGGGGTTGTTGAGCCAGCAGTCCGCCGCTTGCTTGAGCCGCTTCGAGAGACTCATTTCATAGCCCGTGACCACGGCCACATTCCTGTAGTTCTTACTCAGGTGTACCAGGTAATTGAATTCGTTGATCGCGGGGTAGTCCATGGGATATGGCTTCCCGGCCCAGATGATCTGAACGGGATATTTGGTATCGTTGATGAGCCGGTTGAAGCGATCCATATCCCGCGTCAGCAGCGAGGCCCGTTTGTAGCCCGCGAAGCGGCGCGCCCATACGATCGTGAATACATTCGGATCGAAAAGCTTTCCCGTCTGGTCAGCCACGAGCTCGAAGCTGCGCTTTTTCATGTATTTCTTGCGGTCGTCCCACCAATAATCATTGCCCTCCTCCATTTTCCGGTAGAGCTCCTTATCCGCCCAATAACGCCAGTTCTGCGCATTGGTGATGGCGATGATCGGACAGACGCCCTTGTATTTACTCCACATCGCCCTGGATACATTGCCATGCAATTGGGAAACCGCGTTGGCTAGATGAGCAAACCGTAAGGCGACAAGAGAATGGTTGAAGGCATCGTCTTCGAGCCCCGTCAGTTTCTTCACCTCGTCCACCGACAACCCGCAGAAATAACTCATTTTATGACACAGATAGATATCGTGTTTTTCGTTACCGGCCTCTTCGGGGGTATGCGTCGTAAACACAAGCCGCTTCCGCACCTCTTCGATATGCTGGTCGAACTTCTGGTAAAGATAGAAACTGGCACTGATGCCATGCGCTTCATTGAGATGGTAGCGCTCGGGGTTGAAGCCCAGTTCGTCCACTAATTTGGCGCCACCGACGCCCAGCAGGATGAATTGCGCCACCTTGGTGGCTACATTGGCATCATAGAGGCGGTGGGTGATCGTCTGCGACACGTAGTCGTTCTCCGGCACATCGGTGCTCATCAGGAACAACGGCGCGCTTTTGAACGTCTCTGGGTTGAGATACAGTACTTTCACCCAGACCGGGTGATCATGGATGTTCACCTGGAACCGGATGCCCGTATCCTCGAGGAAACTGTATTGCTTTTCCATCCAGGAGACTGCCAGTGTCTGATCCTGGTTGCGGGCCTGGTCATAATAGCCGTATTTCCACAAAATGCCAATGTTGATCATGTTCTGCCGCAGTTCGTAGGCACTGCGAAGGTGCGAGCCGGCGAGAAAACCAAGGCCGCCGCTATAGATCTTCAGGGGTTGATGGACGGCGAATTCCATCGAAAAATAAGCCACTTTCTTGGAATATTGCTCGTCTACAGCGTAAGGCACCACGTAATTTTTAAAACTCATTTTCTTGCAGATTATTTTTCTTGCTTACAAATTGGCAATATAACGGATAAACTTGATTTCAATTGTCCGATCGGCCCCCGGGGCCGCTGCCGCATCCACACCCGGGGCCACTACCGCATCCACACCCGGAGCCACTACCGCATCCACACTTGGGGCCGATGCCGCATCCACACCTGGCCGCTGCCGCATCCATACCTGGCCACTACCGCATCCACACTTGGGGCCGATGCCGCATCCACACCCGGGGCCGCTGCCGCATCCACACCCGGGGCCACTACCGCATCCACACTTGGGGCCGATGCCGCATCCATACCTGGCCGCTGCCGCATCCAAACCCGGAGCCGCTACCGCATCCACACTTGGGGCCGATGCCGCATCCATACCTGGCCGCTGCCGCATCCAAACCCCGGAGCCGCTACCGCATCCATACTTGGGGCCGATGCCGAATCCATACCTGGCCGCTGCCGCATCCACACCCGGAGCCACTACCGCATCCACACTTGGGGCCGATGCCGCATCCATACCTGGCCGCTGCCACATCAACACTTGGGACCGCCACCCATCCACACCGCGGCCGCTGCTGCAGCGACACCCGAGACCACTACCGCTTCCACACTTGGGGCCGCTGCCAGGACCGCTCCTAGGCAGGGTCCGTTCTTACCTTCGGATGCTCCTTGCCTTCCGGTTTAGCCTTCGTCGCCTTGCGGTTGTAATACCCTTCAAAGAAGCATTTGATGTCCCGGTGTACGCCGCATCCCCCCGTCTCTTTGACAGACACGCCCTCCACGTCAAAGGAAAACTCAAGCGCACAGGGGTCGGAATAAGACTTGTAACGCGCCAGCCCCGGGCTTACGAACCTGGCCTCTCCCTTCAATTCCCCCTGGCAAGTGGCATCATCCTTCTCGAAATGGATAAAGAACAGGAACCGGGCGCCATCCCTTCCATCCCGCACGGCCACGATGTTCCGCTTATCCTGTGCATAGTCTCCGGAATATTTGTGCTTGCGTGCCAGCGTGTCGATCGGATCGTAAACCGCCGCAGGCTTTGCTTTCATCTCATTGGACTCGGTCAGGATCAACTGGAACCCGCTTCCTTCCGCGAACACATAAGCATCTTTGTGATAGACGGTCTCGCCGCCCGCAGTTTTGCGCTGGTGTAAGAGCGTGAGCGTGTATTTATTGTCCATGTCCGCCTGCCCGCTGACCCCCGTTTCCTTGTCAGCATACAATACAGGCTTTGCCGCCGAAAAATGGTCCCTTTTATCGAAACAAACGATATAAAGTGCCCGCCGGTCCTTTGCGGCTCCCTTCACAAAAACATAGCTCTCCGCATCCGGCACCTTTATGCGACCGATGGCGTAAAGGCGGGGATGCTGATCTTTCCCAAAGAGCCTGGTGAGGACGGAATCCGGGACAAGGCGGGTGAATAACGCGTAGTTGATGAGGGAAGCGTCAGGCTCTTTTCGCCGGAGGATCGTATCGGTCACTTCATAGGGCAGCTTCAAGGGTTGCACCAACTCCAGCAAGTCGCGTATATCCACCTTCTCATCATTGATGGCGAGTGAAAGCTTCTTGCCTTTACATGAAAACAACAACACCGGCAACGCGATCAACAAAAAGCATTTCTTCATAACAGGTCAATTTTGTACACCGGTCTGGTCTTCCAGCCAAACTAGCCCATCCCCGGTGAACGGCTAATGATGGGTGCCCTTCGCCAAAGAGCATCGTCACCGACCTTCGTCGAAGCTCCGCCCCTTGCTTCTCCTTGTTCTCATCCGTCGCTGCTCGGATACGTTTCTCGCTCTTCCTCAATTGTAACTTTCGCGCTGCTCGAATACATTCCTCGTGCTTGTTCACTCATAACTTTTGCACTGCTCGAATACGTTCCTAGCTCCTCCTCAATCGTAACCGTCGCGCTGCTCGAATACATTCCTCGCGCTTCTTCCCTCATAACTTTGCACTGCTCGAATACGTTCCTAGCTCCTCCTCAATCATAACTGTCCCGCTGCTCGGAAACTTTCCTCGCTCCTCCTCAATCGTAACTGTCGCGCTGCTCGAATACGTTCTTCGCGCTTCCTCAATCATAACTTTCGCGCTGCTCGGATACCTTCCACGCTCCTCACTCGTAGCCTTTACGCCGCTCAATTATGTTCCTTGCCGGGGCTCAGCAGAGCTTGTATCTTCCTTGCCCGGGCTCGGCAGAGCTCCACCGTCGCCACCGGCAACGACTCGTTCGCAGGCTTATGCCTGCCTCGCTCCGCCTGGTTACGGCCAAGAGAAGAAACTTCACCCCTCAACACTGTTGAGGCGACTCGTTACCGCTTCGTCCTTTCCACTGCAAAGCGCTCGCTCGCAGCCTTTCGACTGGCTTCGCTTTGCTCGGGTTCAGCCCGTTTTGCCGCGGAATACTACCCCGCTTACAACGCTAAAAGTAAACATTCGCGCGTACAAGGAGACGGGCGGGAGCGGTTTTTTTGAAAATTTAACCGGAAAATATTAAATTTAAGTTTTTAGAGCTGTCTAAAAATAATTTTAGTGATAGCAAAAATCAAATACTCGGTCAGCAAGGAAGATCACCTCAAAGCCATCTTCCACCTCCAGCAGGAACATGGCATCGTCACCACCAACGCCCTGGCGGCGGCCCTCCGGACCAGACCCGCATCCGTCACCGACATGCTCAAGAAACTAAAGGAACAGAAGTTGCTGATCTACGAACGCTACAAAGGCTTCAAATTAAATAACGAGGGACGCAAAGCCGCCGTCCAGATCATCCGCAAGCATCGCCTCTGGGAGTATTTCCTCGTCAAAAAACTACAGTTCGGCTGGGACGAGGTCCACGAAATAGCCGAAGAATTGGAGCATATCGGGAGCAAAAAACTGATCGACCGCCTGGACGCATTCCTGGGCTTCCCCGCAAACGATCCCCATGGGGATCCGATACCCGACAGCCAGGGCAGGCTGCCAGTAAAGCGCCAGGTCAACCTCTCCCAATTGCCATTGGGCAAACCGGCGCAGGTGTCCGGCATCGCCAGTCAGACCACCGATATGCTAGAGCTCCTGCAACACATTCATATCCGGCTGGGAACCCGGCTCGAGATCAGAAAACGCTTTCCCTTCGATGACTCCCTGGAAATAAAAGTGCGCAACCGGCCGCCCGTCACACTAAGTGCAACAGTGGCAAAAAATGTTTTGGTAACCGATGATGAACCTGCGACAGAAAGACGTTAGTCTCGGCAATGTGCATGGGAGCATAGACACCACGACCGGAAAAAGATCCTGGTGGCGGCAGCTTTTTGTTTTCTTCGGACCAGCCTACCTCGTGAGCGTCGGCTACATGGACCCCGGCAATTGGGCCACCGATCTCGCAGGCGGCAGCCGCTTCGGCTACTCACTGCTATGGGTATTGCTCATGAGCAACTGCATCGCCATTCTTCTCCAGAACCTATCGGCCCGCCTCGGCATCGTCCGCGGCAGAGACCTCGCGCAGGCCAACCGGGAAGTATACCCATCGTATATCAATATCCCGTTGTACGCCCTCGCAGAGATCGCAATCGCCGCCTGCGACCTGGCGGAAATACTCGGTATGGCCATCGGCATCCAGTTGTTGACGGGACTGCCGCTGGTGTACGGCGTTTGTATCACCGTAATGGATACCTTCCTTCTCCTGTTCCTGCAAAAGCTCGGCATGCGCCGGATGGAGGCCTTTGTCATAGGGCTGATCGCGGTCGTAGGCGGTTCCTTTTTTGTGGAGATAGCGCTTGCCCGACCTGCCCTCCACGACGTCGCATCCGGCTTTATCCCGGTGCTCCATGGCAGGGAAGCCTTGTATATTGCCATCAGCATCATCGGTGCGACGATCATGCCGCATAACCTCTACCTGCATTCCGCCCTCGTGCAGACCCGAAAGATCAAACCCGGCGCCGAACACGTTCGGAAAGCACTAAAAATTAATTTTTTAGACAGCGCTGTGGCGCTTAACCTGGCCTGTTTGGTGAATATGGCCATCCTCATCCTCGCCGCGACCGTTTTTTTCAAGACCGGCAAAACGAACGTCGGGTCCATAAGGCAAGCCTACCAATTGCTGCCCATGCTCGGGACCAGCCTGGCGCCGAAGTTATTTGCCGTGGCGCTCATCGCCTCGGGTCAAAGCTCCACTATCACCGGCACGCTAGCAGGGCAGATCGTCATGGAGGGCTACCTGCAATTGCGTATCAACCCCTGGGTGCGACGGCTCCTGACGCGTTTGCTGGCCATCGTCCCGGCCGTCCTGGTAATCCTGTATTTCGGTGAAAAGGAGGTCGACAACCTGCTGTTGTTCAGTCAGGTGGTGCTAAGTGTACAACTCGGCTTTGCGGTCATCCCCCTCATCCATTTTGTAAGCGACAAAGTGACGATGGGCGAATTCAGCATCAGCCCCCTCATAAAAGGACTGTCCTGGATGTGCGCGGCCCTTTTGGTTTGGTTGAACACCAAGCTGGTCGTGGAAGAGATCGGTCCCTTCCTTGCGGCTCCAGGTCATGGCGTTTGGAAGATCGTCGTTGTGGCCGCGTCCCTGGGAGCAATAGCCCTGTTGACCTATATTGCGCTACAACCCTGGACGGCCCGAAAAGCAGGCCGGGCGCCGCGGCCGCACCCCCTTCCCGACCCCCTCAAAGATTGGTCGCCCCCGGCCTTCCGGCATATTGCCGTGGCACTCGACTTTAGCGGCCACGACGAGAAGCTCCTGGCCTTCGCGGCGGGACAGGGCGGCAAGGACGCCCGATACCTGCTCATACACGTAGTGGAGAGTGTTTCCGCACGGCTGCTCGGACACGAGAGCGATGACTATGAAACCCGGAAAGACCAGGAAAGCCTTGACCGCTATGGCGAGATGCTGCGGCAAAAAGGACTCCAATGTGATACCATGCTTGGATTTCGGCACAGGAGTCGCGAGATCGCCCGCATCGCCCGCGAATCGGGCGCCGATATGCTCGTCATAGGCTCACATGGCCATACGGGTCTGAAAGACCTGATCTTCGGCGAAACAGTGAACGCGGTCCGACACGAGTTGAAGATACCCGTATTGGTCGTCAACTTGTAAGGTAAAAGCGCTACCCGCCGCGCAAACCGACAAGCTACAGCGTTACCCGCCGCGCAAACCGACAAGCTACAGCGCTACCCGCCGCGCAAACCGACAAGCTACAGCGTTACCCGCCGGGGAACCCACGATTCGCAGCGCTACCTTACCCGACAAACCCACCGGCCGCAACCCCACCCTATCAGGCCGACCAAGGGGCTGCCGCGCTACCCGCCGCGCAAGCTTACGAACTGCAGCGCTACCCTACCCTACAAACCCACTGGCCGCAGCCCTTTCCTACCGGACTTCCCCATGCGCCGCAGCGCTCCTGCCTTGCGGGTCAAACCCACACGCTGCATCCGCTCCGGACGGGCCATGTTCACATGGCCCCCCGCCGCCCCTGCAACAAATGTTTGAGCCGGCTAAAAGTCTCCGGTTTGATATTCAGATAAGAAGCAATATATTTCTGCGGCACCCGCTGCAACATCTTGGGATGGGTCCGCACATATTCCAAGAAACGTTCCCGGGTATCCTTGTTCAACTGATCGAAAAACCGTTCGTCTTTTTTTATGAATAGCTCGGAGATGATGAGCCTCCCCAACCGCTCCGCCTTTGGGAACCTGTCATATAATTCTTGCAAACTATCATAGGTGACGGAGAAAAAAACGGTCGGCTCGAGGGTTTCAATGACGGCATTGCTGGGCGTCCGGTAAAAAAAAGACAACTCACTGTGAACGATATGTCCTTCCGAGGCCAATTGTACAGTCAACTCCCTGTTCCTGACCGGAACGTATTTCCGCACTACACCCCAAGCGATAATATTGCAGTAACGCTCTACCTCACCCGTATCGATGACCTTGACTTTTTTGTCAAACTCCCTGATCTCGATATAGGGCAAAAAAACGTTGAACTCCTGCTTGCTCAGCGGGACGAACCGCGACAAGTACGAGTGCAGTTGTTCTAACGCATTCTCATAAGAAGCAATGGCTTTGCTCATAAGTTTATCGGTTACCGGTGCGGACCTTGTTGTTTTTTACGAGGTGCTTCAGCCGGCTGAATGTCTCCGGTTTCATATTGAGGTAAGAAGCCAAATATTTTTGCGGCACGCGTTGCATCAGATCGGGATTCCGCTCTACAAAATGGACGAACCGCTCCCGGGTGTCGAGCCGGATGCACTCATACTCCCACTCTTCCTTCTCCAACACAAAGTGAGTGGTCATCTGCCGGCCAAGCCGTTCGATCCGGCTGTTTCGCCCATAGATGGCTTCCAGATCGGCGCGGGCAAGCGATAACATCGTCGTCGGCTCCAGGGTCTCGATAATATAATTGGAAGGCTTGCCGGAAAAAAAGGAGGACGATGAACTGATCAATTCTCTCTCCTTGGCGATATTGACGATCATCTCGGTACTGCCCTTGTAGAAATACATGCAGACCAGCCCCTTGACGACAAAATTCATGTATTGTTCTACCTCCCCGGCCTTCAATAGCTCCGCCCGCTTATCGAACGAGCGTACCTCGATCCGCTCTGCCAGGAGCGTGAAGTCCTCCTCTGTCAACGACACAAAACCCGATAGAAATTGCTGCAAAATTTCGAGCATAAGGAAGAAGTTAAGCGTTGCGCTGATGGCTGCCCTAACGGACGAGCTGTCATTGACGGCTTTTGGCCGCAAACATACAAAAAAGAAAAATTTGACCGTGAGACGAATGGGAACAACGTTCCTTTGCCCTTGCGTCTCCTCGTTCATGCCCATCGCAAGGCTCGGGTCCGTCCCTTGCCCCTTCTCATTTGAACTTCGGCCCGCAACACTGTTGCGGACCTCGCTCGCAGCCTTTTAGTTGCCTTCACTACGCTCGGTTGCGCACGGGCTAAATTTCAAAAAAGCCCGTGTGTATTCGTCATTTTGCCGTAGGTTTGCTATCCTTTATAGTAAAAAAAGAAGAAATATGGCCAAAAAAATTAAAGTTGCAAACCCCGTAGTCGAGCTTGACGGGGATGAGATGACCCGTATCATCTGGAAATTTATCAAAGATAAATTGATCCTCCCCTATCTTGATATCGATATTAAATATTTTGATCTAGGCGTCGAATACCGCGATAAAACAGGTGACCAGGTAACCATCGATTCAGCCAATGCCATCAAACAATATGGCGTTGGGATCAAGTGTGCCACCATCACCCCCGACGAAGCACGGGTAAAAGAATTCAACTTGACACAGATGTGGAAGAGCCCCAACGGCACCATCCGCAACATCCTCGACGGCACCGTATTCCGCGAGCCTATTGTCATGAAGAACGTTCCCCGCCTGGTGACCAATTGGACGGCACCGATCATCGTCGGCCGTCACGCTTTCGGCGACCAGTACCGCGCAACCGATACTGTCATCAAAGGCAAAGGCAAACTGACAATGACCTTTACACCGGAAGACGGAAGCACCCCCCAGACATTCGAGGTCTATCATTTCAAAGGCGACGGCGTTGCGCTGTCCATGTACAACACTGAAGAATCGATCAAAGGCTTCGCGCACAGCTGCTTCAATATGGCGCTCAGCAAAAAATGGCCGCTCTACCTTTCCACCAAGAACACCATTCTCAAAAAATACGACGGCCGCTTCAAAGACATCTTCGAAGACATCTACCAAAAAGACTACAAAACAAAATTCCAGGAAGCTGGTATCGTTTATGAACATCGCCTCATCGACGATATGGTTGCCAGCGCCCTCAAATGGAACGGCAATTTTGTCTGGGCTTGCAAAAATTACGATGGAGATGTACAGAGCGACTCCGTAGCACAGGGATTTGGTTCACTGGGCCTAATGACCTCCGTCCTCATCACCCCCGATGGTAAGATCATGGAGGCCGAAGCGGCGCACGGTACGGTTACCCGCCACTATCGCGACCACCAGGCAGGTAAGCCCACGTCTACCAACCCCATCGCCTCTATTTTTGCCTGGACCCGCGGCCTCGCCTTTCGTGGAAAGCTGGACGGCAACCAGGAACTCATCGATTTTGCCAATGCCCTCGAAGCCGTTTGCATTGAAGTGGTGGAAGGCGGCCAGATGACAAAAGACCTGGCAGTCTGCGTGCATGGCAACAAAGTAGAGCATGGCAAACACTACCTCTACACGGAAGAGTTCCTCGACGCGATCGATCAACATTTGCAAAAGAAACTGGGATAAAAGAAAGGCCACCTCCGGGTGGCTTTTTTTATGGGTTGCTCCCCCGTTCGGGCGCCCCATCATTGCTGCCCATTTCGCCGGCGACACCGTTGCTTTTCAGTTCGCGGGTGACATCGTTGCTGCCCATTTCGCCTGCGCCGCCGTTACTTTTCAGTTCGCGGGCGACATCGTTGCTGCCCCATTCGGCCCCGCCATCCACATAATACTCCCGTTTCCAGATCGGGGCCTCTTGTTTGATCCGGTCGATGATATATTGGTTGGCGGCATACGCCGCCGCGCGATGCGCGGACGCAGTGATCACTATCACTGCCGGCTCCCCCACCGCGACGCGGCCTACCCGATGGCAGGCCAAAGCGACCCGAAGCGAATACTTTTCGCGCGCAGCCGACAAGATCGCCGCGATCACTTGCTTTGCCAACGGTTCGTAAGCCTCATACTCGAGAAAGGCGACGGCTTTACCCCGGTTGTTGTCCCGGACCTCCCCACTAAACAAGACCACTGCCCCGGCCCCCGGGTGGTGCGCCGATGCGAGCATCTCCACCATATCCAGCGGCCCGGCACTCAAAACAGTCTTTCCGCCGTCCCCCGCTTCCACTATTCCCGCCATCTCCGATCCGCCGCCCAAAGCAGAACCGACAGCTCCCCTACCAACCGCTGCCGCATCGCCAGCCATCTCCGATCCGCCGCCCAAAGCAGAACCCACAGCTCCCCTACCAACCGCTGCCGCATCGCCAGCCATCTCCGATCCGCCGCCCAAAGCAGAACCGACAGCTCCCCTACCAACCGCTGCCGCATCGCCAGCCATCTCCGATCCGCCGCCCAAAGCAGAACCCACAGCTCCGCAGCCACTCGCTTCCGCATTGCCGGCTGCCTGCGCCCCACCGTCCACCGCAGGGCCGGCGGCCCTCCTATCCGCCACTTCCGGGCGGGATGATAACGATGGTGTCATGTCCATGTAAATTATATTCGTTGTCGATGAATCCATCTTCTACAGCAAACCGGCAGAACGACAGTATCGGCTCGGCCTTTCCATTGATGGTCACCAACAGCGCCCTCAGCTCGTCGGTATTCCGCACGACACTCGCAACCTCGAATTCCGGCTGAAAGTAATCTTTCAACCCGGCGTATACGTGAATTTTCATATGCCTGTTTACCCGCCAATACGACGCATACTCAGTTCACTCCCCGTGAACCGCAACGCCTGCTTTTGCAGAAGAGCCGACGCCAACTTCCTGCTCCATTCCTCCTCCCCCTCATCCATGCTCAACCCTATGGGTTCATTGCTGCTGAGACATCCATAGATCCTCCCCTTGCTGTCGAGCCGGAGCCGGTCGCAATCCCGGCAAAAAGGCTGACTCTGATTGGCGATGATCCCGAAGACATGCCCCTCCGCCGTCCGCCAGTAACGGGCGGTAGCCGAAGCCTCCCTCGCCAACGGCTCCAGCCGATGACGCGCGCCGATCACCGACAACAACGCTTCCTGCGAAAAAAGATATCGCCCCGCCAAGTCGTTCAAAGGACCGGCAGCATCGTTCAACGGCCCGCCACCATCATCCGAAAGCTCCGCCGAATCATGCAAGCCACCTGCCACATCGCCCCCGCGCCCCGCTGCATCGCTCAACCGCCCAACCGCATCGTGCAAATGCCCAACCGCATCATGCAAATGCCCCATCGCCATCACCTCCAAAAAGCGTAACCGCAACCCGCGCAAAAAAGCGAACTCCAGCAAGGGCAAGACCTCCGAGTCATTGACTCCCCTCATGATGACCGCATTGACCTTCACATCCAGACCCGCCGCTATCGCTGCATCGATCCCATCGATCACCCGCCTCACCCCATGTCTTCTGGTCATCCGAAAGAACACCTCCTCGTCGACGGCGTCCAGCGACACATTGACCGCCTCCAAACCTGCCTGCCGAAGCATGACCGCCTGCCTTCCGAGCAAAAGACCATTGGTGGTCAGTTTGACCGATCGGATCCCCAATTCCCGGATGCCGCTTATCAACGACGCCAGCCCCGGATACAACAACGGCTCTCCACCAGTGAGCCGCACATCGGTCAATTGCAACCGGCCTTGGAGACGCCGGATCAACTGCAGCAGTTCACCCACTTCCAGCGACCGGCCATCACCCGGCACAAGCTTCTCTTCATCAGAGACGCAATAAACACAAGCCATGTTACACTGTTGCAGCAGGCTTACCCGCAAGGTGCGGAATGTTCTTCCATATTTGTCTGTGATCGCTGTCATCGTGCCCTTTAAAGGTACGACAGTAGCCGGATATCAGATGGGATAACAAAGCACGGGATCGCCCGGTTGCAGGTCACCATCTCCCGCAGGGTGCAGGGCGAGCATATTGGCTTGCATACCTAGCCGGATGTCCCCGGATGTGTTGACGGGCATCGGCATCAACCGGGCAGGCGATCCTTGCAATAACGCCGGAAAAAATTCGTCCAGGGGAGACCGCTTACGATGCGCATCACTCAATTCAAAACCCAGCGGCCCGGCTGAAGCAAGCCCAAAACAAGCATGCAAGTACGGCCGCACCAGCAAATGTGTCGTCACAAAACCGGAAAAAGGATTGCCCGGCAACGCAAAGACCATCTGTCCCTTGGGACCCTCCCCCGCCCAAACCGGCTTGCCAGGCCGGATGGCGATCTTGTGAAAAAGTTGGCGCACCCCCGCCGCCTCAAGCACGGCAGGAACGTAGTCGGCAACACCGGCGGAAACGCCACCCGAAATGATCAGTATATCGTTTTCCAGCATTCGTTCCAGCCCCAACCGGAGCGCAGGCAGGTCGTCCGGCACATGTACCCAATCACCAATCGCCACACCGGATTTCTTCAAGACGGCCTCGAGCAGCCAACGATTGGTATTGCGGATCTGTACGGCTCCGGGAAGAGCGCCCGGGGCAACCACTTCATTACCCGTTGTTAGCAGCCCTATCTTCGGCATGCTGGCGACAGCAACAGTCGTCATTCCAAGCGTAGCAAGCAGGCCAATGACAGACGGCTCGCAAACACAGGGCCGGTCCAAAACAAGTGACCCTGCGAGCAGGTCCTCACCTTGCCGCGCGATATGTTGATGCCGCCGCCAGGGATGATCACTAACGCTGATCGCACCCTCCCCCTCTTCTACTTGCTCCCGCGGGATTACCATATCCGCCGAAAAAGGAACCGCCGCCCCAGTCATGATCCCAAAGCATTCTCCGGACCTCAGCACCCGCGTACAGCCATCACCGGCCATGATCGTTTCCACAACCACAAAATGCCTTATGCCCGCATCCAGATCGGCAGAACGCAGTGCAAAACCATCCATTGTAGCGCGAGGAAAAGGAGGATAGTCCCGGTCTGCCGTGGCTGAACCCACGAAGACACGGCCAAAAGCTTGGTCAAGCGGCACTTCCTCGGTACCAAATGAGCGCGCCTGGCCAAGCACAAGCCGCTGCGCATCTTGAAAAGAGATCAATGCCCACCCCCCTGCATCATGCTGCGGGCATGAAAAACACCAGGCAGGATCGCCTCCAGCGATTCCCTCGCCCCATTGCTGCTACCCGGCAGCGTAACGATGAGTGTTTGCGCAATAACACCCGCCACGGCCTGGCTCATCATCGCCAGGGGCGTACGCAACTGCCCATAACCGCGCATCGCTTCAGCAATGCCCGGCGCCTCCCGCTCGAGCAGTTCCCGCACCGCGCTCACCGTCGTATCGCGGGGACCAAGCCCCGTCCCGCCGGTAGTAAAAATAAAAGGGATATCTTCGGTTACCCATTGGCGTATTCGCTGCTGGATAACGGTCTTTTCGTCGGGGACAATTACAAGATGCTCTACACGGGCGCCGAAAGCGATCAGCATCTCCCGGACCATTACCCCGCTCCTGTCCTCGCGCTGACCGGCGGACACGGTATCTGAACATACCAGCACAGCACAAACCGGCGGAGTAGCAACAAACCCCTCCCGGTCGCTCTTTCCCCCCTTCTTCTCCAGCAGGCGGATATGCCCGATCTCGAGGTGGGTATCCACAGGCTTGAGCATATCATAGATCTCCAGGGCGGCGACGCTCACAGCCGTGAGCGCCTCCATCTCGATACCGGTACGGCCGATCGAGCGGGCCTCACAAACAATGAGCATGCCCGTTCTTGACGCGGCATGCTCACCGATGATCTCGTTATGAAGTGCAGGCTCCAGCCATTCGAATCGCAGCTCCATCCCATCGATAGCTACGGGATGACAGTGCGGCAAGAGGTGCGCCGTATGTTTCGCACCGAGCAGGCCCGCTGCCCTCGCAACGTCAAACAGGTTGCCCTTGGGTAACTCACCGTTGCGGATAACCGCTACGGTCGATGCATCGCAAAAGACGACACCCGCCGCCCGGGCGGTACGTAAAGTGATTGGCTTGTCAGTGATATCACGCAATACCGCTCCTCCCTAGCTAAACTTCTTTGCATCCTCCAGGAACTTGGCCAGGCCAATGTCCGTCAAAGGATGTTTGAGCAAGCCCAGTATTGATTCCAGCGGCGAAGTGACCACGTCGGCGCCGGCTTCCGCACACTTCACGATATGAAGCGGGCTGCGGATAGAAGCGGCAAGGATCTCCGTCTCCCAACCCTGGATAGAATAGATGTTGGCGATCTGGGCGATCAGTTCGACCCCGTCCCAGCTGCTGTCATCGATTCGGCCGATGAAAGGCGATACGTATGTAGCACCGGCCTTGGCGGCGAGAATAGCCTGACCAGCCGAAAAACACAACGTGCAGTTCGTGCGGATCCCGTTGTCGGAAAACCATTTCAGCGCCTTTATGCCATCCTTGATCAAAGGCACCTTGACCACGATGTTTGGATGGATGGCGTGCAGCTTCTTTCCTTCTTCAACAATTTTGTCAAATTCAGTCGATACCACTTCCGCGCTAACATCCCCGTCTACCAGTTCTGCGATCGTCTTGTAATGGTTGGTCACTGCCACCTCGCCCTTGATGCCAACTTTGGCCATCAAAGAAGGATTGGTGGTAACGCCGTCTAAAATGCCTAAATCGTTTGCTTCTTTGATCTGTGCCAGATCGGCCGTGTCGATGAAGAATTTCATAAAAAGATGCTTTTTTGGAGTTCAAAGATAGGAATATCCTGGGAGGAGAGCGGAATGGAGGGAAATAAAAAATGGCAAAGTTACTTATATCGCACCGCTACGACCACCTACCGTTGCTACCTTCCGGTCCTGGCGGGGTTCAGCAGGAGCTGGTCGTATAAGACTTTGCCGGTGCAAACATAGGCAGAAACCGATAAATAAAAAAATGCATTGACTAAATTCACTTGTTCAACGTATTAAACCTGGTTATTCCTACTATTTCATCGATGCGGGAACCCAGGGCGCGATAATATACGAGGATCATATAATTGTTTTCCGTTTCTTCATGATTGCCTTCGGTCTGGCTAAAACTCGGTTTCATAGCGGCATCCGACTTGTCAACGGTCACATAGCAATAACTGTAAAAGCCCTGTTTCATAAAAAAGCTGCGTTCGTAGCGCCCGGTCGAGGCGTTGAAGACCATCCGCGATGAGTCATTGAGGCCGCCCCCGCCCCCGGTAAACCGGCCCAACAAATAGACATCTTTGCCTTCGAAGGCCGCCCCACCCGGCGGGACGAAACTAAAATGTACCGTGGCATAATCCGTTTGAAAGAGTGGATTGTATTGCTCCGTCGTCTTGAGGACGAAATTGCCGTTGTAGTCCGCGTAGAAGTAGTAATCCCTGCCGCTCCTGTCCCCATCCGGTTTGATAATGATATCGGTCCCTTGTTTGTTGGCACTGACGGACTGCACCCTGTCACTCTGATAACGGAAACTCTGCAGGTCGACCCAACGCCATTCGGACCCGCCTTCGAAATTCACGTCGTCGGGATTGTTGTATTGCAGGTCGTTATTGATGGCAAACACAGGCTTCACCCCCCTCAGCACATTGTCCCAGCGATAATTCTGTACGATGTCTATTTTTATCTGATCCAGCGGATTGGGCGGATTGACCGCTGAGGTGTTCAGCCGGAACTGGATGTTCTGGTAGGTATGCGCCAGGTCAAAACGCTGCGGCTGCAATAACTGGCTTTGAATGGCAACCCGGGCATCGACGACCAAAAAGCGCTTCGTAAAAGCCAGCTTCGAGGTGTCCCCATCCAAAAATACCTTCAACATGTAATTCCCTGACTTGAACGGAATGCAATTCGGATCAGGCAGGATGGCCTGAAAATGGGTATAACGCGTAAGCGCAATGCTGGAAAGCGTATAGTTATCGACGCGAACCTGTGAAAAGCCTTTTATAAAATCCATATCCGAGACTTCCGCCGGCGTCCAGTCCTCATTGCACAACACGAGCGAGCAATAATAATTCTTCACATCTCCGTCCAGGTCATCGAAATGCAACTCCATTTTGTCGCTCGTGTTCAGGCGAAGCACCGGGTATTGCTGCTGGTTGCCGGCCATGAACAACTGGGGGGAGCCGATAGCAGCCGAACAGATAAAATCAGGGGTCTGCGCCAGAAGGCTTCCTCCTGCCAGCAGCGTTAACATCATCAGCAAATTGCGATTCATAGGCAACAAATTACCACAAATATTTTACCGGTAGCCCCACACCCGTTACTTTTGACCACACAATAACATCTTCTTATTGAATACCGCAGCCTTCATTGCCCGTAGAATTGCCTTTAACCGGGAACGGTCCTTCTCCCGATTCATCATCCGGCTGGCGATCGCGGCGACGGTGATCAGCGTGGGAGCGATGATCCTCACGCTTGCTTTCACCAATGGGTTTCAGTATGCGATCAGCCAAAAGGTCCTGAGCTTCTGGGGTCATATCCGGGTTCAACATTATTCCGCCAACCGCTCTTCGAATTCGGAAGAAGCGCCGATGAGCAAGAATGACACGGTCCTGCATATCCTCAAGAGCGACCCCGGTGTCCGGACCATCCAGGCCTTCGCGACCAAATTCGCGGTCGTCCGCAGTGCCGAAGGCATCGACGAAGTGCAGATGAAAGGCGTTGAAAAAGACTACGATTTCGGCAACCTGCAGGGGTTCTTACGCAGCGGCCGCTGGCCCCGCTTTCCGGACAGCGGTTACAGCAATGAGCTCGTCCTTTCCCAATACACGGCCAACCAACTCAAAGTAAAACTAGGCGGCAAAGTACTGGTCTATTTCATCCAGGATACGGGCGCTGTCAGGATCAGGCAAATGATCCTTTCCGGATTGTACAAGACAGGGATCGAAGACTATGATAAGCTCATCGCCGTCTGCGACCTTCGGCTCATCCAGCGGCTCAACAATTGGTCGCCCGACCAGATCGGAGGGTACGAAATCTTTACCCGCGACTACCGTACCGCAGATCGTGTCAGCACCAGGCTCCATGAACAGCTGCCAAAGGACTGGGACAGCAGGACCACGCAGGAGATCTTCCCGAATATCTTCGACTGGCTGAACCTGCAGGACAACACGATCATCATCGTGCTGGTGATCATGATGGTCGTTGCCACCCTCAACCTCGTTACCTGCCTCATCATCCTCGTCCTGGAACGGACGCGCATGGTAGGGATCCTCAAAGCCATTGGCTCGCGCAACGTGTCTATCCAGTGGATCTTCCTGTACCAGGGCGCGTTCATTACCCTTGTCGGCCTCGTGCTAGGCAATATTTTTGGATTGGGTATCTGCTGGCTGCAGGATCGATATGGTTTTATCACCCTGCCGGAAGACGCCTATTTTATTTCTAAGGCGGTCGTAAAATTGGAATGGTGGCATGTCCCGATGGTAAACCTGCTCACTTTCGTGATCTGCATCCTCGTGCTCCTCATCCCGACGGTGATCATCCGTCGCGTCCAGCCGGCCCGTGCCATCCAGTTCCGCTAGCACTAGCGCACCAGCTAGCATTAAACACCAGCTAGCACTTATCCCATAAGCTTGCACTTATCCCATAAGCTTGCACTCATCCCAAAAGCTTGCATTCATCCCAAAAGCTAGCAATTATCCGACAAGATGCGAAAGAATGATACCCGTAGCCACGGCCGCATTTAAAGATTCGGCCTCGCCTATCCGCGGTATTGTGATCCGCTGCGTAGCCAGCGCTTGCAAGTCCTCCCCAATCCCTTTCGATTCATTGCCGATGACGATAAATCCCCGCCGGCTACGCTCCTGTCCATACAAAGATGCACCCTCCAGCAAGGCCGCATAAACCGGCATCCCCGCCGCAGACCGGATCACGGACCCAACGTCGCCGTACCATACCGGAACCCGGCTGATACTGCCCATCGTCGACTGCACAGCTTTTGGATTGAACACGTCCGCGCTGTCAGAAGTGCAAAGGACGCCATCCACCCCGAACCAGTCCGCAAGCCGGACGATCGTACCCAGGTTACCCGGATCCTGCACGCCGTCCAACACCACATAAAGACCAGTCGTCCACAAAGGTTCCGGAAACACCGGCTTTTCAAATATTGCCACTACCTGGTTCGGCGTTGTCAATGCAGAAAGCCGTTGCAGTTCCGCAGGGCTAACCTCGACGATCCCCTGTCCGCCGCTCGTATTACCCTTGCCGCCGCCGGCACCTACATGAGCATTCCCTGCACCCACATTAGCAATCCCTGCACCCACATGAACATCCCCGGCACCTACATGAGCATTCCCTGCACCCACATTAGCAATCCCTGCACCTCCATTAGCATCCCGAGCACGTACATGAGCATCCACGGCACCTCCATGAGCACCGCCGCTGCCTCCATAAGCACCCCGTACCGAAGCAGGCTGTGCCGCTACCCATTCCCGCAAGCCATACGCCGCGCGCAGCCGCATGTTGCGCGCCTGCAACAGCTCACCCGTTATCTTGGGCCCCTCGACCACGAAAACACCCTCCCTATCACGGAATTTTTTATGGCCTAAACTTTGAATATATTTGACCTGCGATTTCGTGATCAGCATTGCATCAAATTGTTAAATCGAATTTTGTTTGTTTAATCTTCGTAAGTTCCGGCGCCGGCAAGTTACTGTATCTTTTTCCAAACCCGCATTGCTGCTGATGACGATGGCCTTCGCGCTGCTCTTCTCCTGCACCGTCCCCCGTAAATACCAATACCACCTCCCCTTTGTGTTCGCCGTCAATGTCAAAGTGCAGGGCAGTCTGCCGCCCGACGAGAAAAAGGACCTGGCCCAGAAACTTTCCAACCAGCTGGACGACAGTCTTCGCATCCAGGAAGTATCGATCGGTGGGGTCTACCGCCGGATCGTTAGCCCGCCCGTTTTCGACACCGCGAACGTCCGGCGGTCTATAGGGTTCATGGTCGCGCTGTTGAACTCCACCGGCTATTTTACGCCCACGATTAAAGATACGGTGCATCGCGACACCGTCCGCTTCGATAAACACCCGGAGAAGAACGAATTCCGTGTCACTATCGACTTCACCGTCAATCCCGGCAAACAGCAAAAGCTGGACTCCTGCGTGTATAACTTGTCGACACCTGCCTTGCAGGAACTGGCCATCCGCACTCGTAACCAGTCCCTGTTGAAAAAAGGCAAACCGTACACCAACCAGCTTATGGCCACCGAGATCGAGCGCCTCGTCACCCTCTTTCGCAACAATGGGTATTACAGCATCGGCAAGCAGGACCTCGTGATCGTCGTAGACACCGTCGTCGCCCAGCTGATCTCCCCTGACCTGGACCCCTTCCAACAGGCGGCCTTCCTCGGGGAATTAAAGAAAAAACGAGACAACCCAACCATCAACGTCGTCGTCGAACAACGGCCCATCAAGGATTCCAGCCATATCGAAAAATACCATATCGGCCACGTCACCGTGTATCCCGATCTGCCCGTCGTGCTGGAAGACACAGTGACGGTAAGCAATATCGACACCAATGCCGCGAAGGGGTTTACATTGATCACCCGAACCAATAAATTCAAGCCTTTCGTCATCCTCAACAATGTCTTTATCCGGCCGGACCAGCTCTACAATCAACAGGACTATATCCGCACGCTCAACCGCTTCAACCAGATGGGCGCCTGGGCGCAGGAATCGATGACCTTCACACCCTCCGATACCTCGGACTCCGTCCTGGACGCTACACTGAAATTGTACCCGGCCAAGAAATATTACGTCAATGTCGACTACGAATTAGCGCGCAATACCAACGATATCGTCACGGCGACCAATCTCTTTGGGATCAACCTCAACCTGGGGCTGCGCAACCTCAACACCTTCCGCGAATCTGTACTCAGCTCATCAACCCTCCGCGGCGGGGTGGAACTGGGTTCCGACTTCATCCAAAGCACGCAGGCAAGTGTCGGCCATACCATTTCGTTCCCGGAAGTGCTGCCACATAACCTCCCGCAATACCTTCCCCGTTTTTTGAGGCCAAAGCGAAAAAGCCAGCTGGACAGCATCCGTACCGTGCTGACCGGGAATGCGTCCTATATCGATCGCCGAGAATTCTTCACCACGCGTTCGGTGAACGCGTCATGGGGATACGAATGGACCCGGGGGAACAAGTCCTATCTTTACAGGCCCATCAATATCGAATACACGCAGCTCGACAAGACCGACAGCTTTAACACTTATCTCGCACAGTATCCCTCCCTGAACCTCGCCTTTCGCAGCGGCCTGGTCCTCAGTCAGCAGTTAATCTATAAGTCTATCCATAAATACGACAAGCATACCGATTTTCTCACGCTCAGTGGTGAATCCAGCGGCGCGCTCTTTGGGTTTATCAAAAACCTGGACGAAGGCGCGCTATGGCGTTTCGTAAAAGGAGAAGTGGATTACCGGCACCATATCGACTACAGGCGAACACAGCTGGCCTTCCACGCTTATGCCGGGGCAGGCCTGGCCTATGGACGCGAAGGTAGCGGCTGGGAGCAGACGCTGCCATTCTATAAGGCGTTTTTCGCCGGAGGACCCAATTCTATGCGCGGCTGGGAGGTGCGACAGCTGGGACTGGGCTCTTCCAAATTCTACGATACCTACACCAGCTCCAACGGCCCGCTGGACCGCTTCGGGGATATCCAGCTGGAAGGGAATGTGGAATACCGTTTTCCCCTCGGCACGCTCTTTGGCACCGTCAAGTTGCTCAGCGCCGTCTATGTGGATGTGGGCAATATCTGGGATCGCCATGTACTCATCGACACGCCTTTGATCACGGCAGACGCCGACAAAGGGAGCGACTTCAACATCAACCGTTTCTACCAGGAGTTGGCCGTGGATGCCGGCACGGGTCTGCGTTTCGACTTCGACCTGTTTCTCATCCGTTTTGACTGGGCCTATAAGATCAGGGACCCGCAGCGCATCGACCACAGCGATACCTGGTTCTATGATATGCAGTTGCTAAAAGGCCAGTTCCAGCTTGGGATCGGGTACCCGTTCTAGGGCACATGGGATACGTGTGCCCCGTCGTGTCCAAATTGACCCTTGATCCACCTCTCCGCAGCCTCCATGGTCATTGCAGCTTCCACGGTATAGTCCCCGATGCGCGTCCGGCGCAGCGCACTGAGGTAGCCGCCGCAGCCCAGCGCGGCGCCCAGGTCATTGGCCAGACTACGGATATACGTGCCCGTTGTACAAACGACGCGGAACCCCACTTCAGGCAACTCGAAGCGCGTGATCGAAAATTCCTTGATCACTACAGGCCTTGGCTCCAGCTTTACCTCTTTCCCCCTGCGGGCCAATTCATACACCCGCTTGCCGCCAACCTTTATGGCCGAATGGGCGGGTGGGGTCTGCATGATCCCCCCCGTGAATTGAGCGGCGATCACGGTTTCCAGCAGCTCAAGCGTCACGAAAGAAGGGTCCTGCACCTCCACCGGTTCGCTTTCCCGGTCATACGTGGCCGTACGGCCACCGAGCGTGATCGTGCCTTCGTACTCCTTTTGTTGCGCCATATAATCGTTGATGCGCTTGGTGTATTTCCCCGTACATAGGATCAATAGTCCCGTGGCCAATGGGTCGAGCGTGCCCGCATGCCCGATCTTCCGGGTCCGGACAAGCCCACGCAGCTTGCGCACGACATCGAAGGATGTCCAGTTCAGCGGTTTGTCGATCAGCAGCATCTGACCAAGCTCAAAAATACTTGGGGTGGGCTCCATGTTGGTAAAATAGTGCGCAAAGATAGGCTAAATGGCAAGCCTGGCCTTTATCTCAAGATACTTATTGACCGTCTGCACAGTCAGGTTCTCGGGCGCCGTGAGAATGGTCGCGATCCCATGCTGATTCAATTCTTTCACGATAAGCCGTTTTTCATAAGCGAATTTTTCGGCGATCGTCTTCAGGTAAACGCCTTCGATATCCTCCGCCGTCGTTTGACTCACCTGCTGTAAACCCGTATTCTCGAAAAAGACGACCAGCAGCAGGTGTTTTTTCGCAATGGCCCGGATAAACGGCATTTGTCGCTCCAGACCGGAAAGGGATTCGAAATTGGTAAACAACACGATCAGGCTTCGCTGCGTAATACGTGTCCGCACTAACGCATAGAGCCGCTCATAGTCCGTTTCCTGCCAGCGCGTCTGCTGATTGTACAGGATCTCCAGGATATTCCTCATTTGCACCCCTTTACGGCCCGCCGGCAGGAAGGTGCCGATCTGATCGGAAAAAGTGAGCAGCCCCGCCTTGTCCTGGCGGATCAGCGCCACCCGCGACAACACCAAAGTGGCATTGATCGCATAGTCGAGCAGGCTCAGCCCATCGAAAGGCATTTTCATTACCCTGCCTTTGTCGATCACGCAATAAACCTGCTGACTCTTTTCATCCGTAAAGTTGTTGACCATGAGCTGGCCACCCTTACGCGCCGTGGCCTTCCAGTTGAGACTCCGGATATCGTCGCCATTCACGTATTCTTTGATCTGTTCGAATTCCAGGCTATGCCCCAGTTTGCGGATCCGCTTGACACCACTGTCGGCCAGGTTATGCGAAGCCGCCAGGAGCTCGAATTGCTTGAGGGCAAAATAGCTCGGCAATACCCGGACCGTCGTCTCTGCGGCTATTATCTTACGCCGTATGAGTAGCCCGAAAGGACTCTTGATAAAGACATTGATGTCGTGAAACACATATTCTCCCCTTTCCTTTGGACGTAACACGTACTCCAGCGTCCGATGCGCTCCGGCCTTGAGCTGGAGGTCGAGCCGGAAATTCCGCTCCTGCAGTTTGTCGGGCAATTCGTCGATGACCTGCAGGGAAACAGGATAAGGATACCCATTCGTCACCTCGAGCCGGACGGGGTTTTGATCCCCGTTGCTCATGCGGTCGGACAAGTGCCGTTGCACGCTCACCGGTTCCCTGCGGGAGAACAATACCACATAGTCGAGCGCGGTCACGACGAAAAGGAACAACAGCAGTAATTTATCGATGTTGAATAGAAAGGGTATGCCATAGGCGATCACGAACAGGACGATGATCGCCACCAGGAGCCAGTACCAGCGGCGCGCAAAGAAAAGAGACGTATAAAATCGCTTCAGCATACAATAATCGTTGTGGCCCTAACGCGGCACTTCTATTGACCTGATGATCTCGGCGATCACATCGTCCGCCGAAGCCTCTTCCATTTCCTTTTCCGGTGTCAGCACCAACCGGTGACGCAGCACCGCCGGAACGACGTAGACGATGTCTTCCGGGGTGACGAAATCGCGCCCCCGCATGGCAGCCAGCGCCTTCGCCCCATTCAGGATGCCGATCGAGGCACGCGGCGAGGCACCGAGATAAATACTCTTATGGTTACGGGTCGCCCCTACGATAGCCGTGATAAAATGGATGAGTTTCTCTTCCACATGCAGCCCACGGACCTTGTCCCGAAGCTCCTGGATCCGCGCTGCGGCAAGCACTGGCCCAACCGTATCGATCCGCTGGTCGCCTTTCATCAGGTGGTGGTTGGTGACGATCCGGAACTCTTCGGCTTGCGTGGGATACTCGACGTTGATCTTGAACAGGAACCTGTCCAGCTGCGCCTCGGGAAGGTGGTAGGTGCCCTCCTGCTCTATCGGATTTTGCGTGGCTACGACCATAAACGGCGGCGCCAGGTGGTAGGACTGCCCATCGACCGTGATCTGACGCTCTTCCATTACTTCGAACAACGCGCTCTGCGTCTTGGCAGGCGCCCTGTTGATCTCATCTATGAGGACGATATTACTGAAGATAGGACCATGCTTGAACTGGAAATTGTTGTCCCGGGGATTGAACACGGAAGTGCCGATGACATCGCTGGGCATGAGATCGGGCGTGAACTGTATGCGGGAAAAGCCGACCGAAATAACCTTGCTGAGCAGTTTGGCGGTAAGCGTCTTGGCCACCCCGGGCACTCCCTCGATCAGGATATGGCCATCCGCCAGGATGCCCGCCAGCAACAACTCGATCATGGCTTCCTGTCCCACGATGACCTTCCCAATCTCCTCCTTCAATTGTTGCACCGCCAAATCCAGATCGCCCAGTTCCGTCCGTTGTTCGAACAAGTTTTCTTCCATGTTATGTATGTTTATAAAATGCTTCCAGTTGCCGGTAAAAATCCATCAGCTCCTCGTCGGACACAAAGGCCTTCGACGGCAGTTGCTGCATATAGGCCACCATATCGGCCAGTTCCTGCCTCGGATAGCCGGTCCGGTTAGCCAGCCGGTCCGCGAATCCCTCCTCCAGCGTCGTCGCGGCAAGATGGTACCGTGTCCGCGCCTGGTCCTGAAAATGCAAGACCATTTTCGAAGCCAGGTTTTGATTGTCCCGCCGTTGATAATACAACCGTCCGATCGTCCGCACAAAATCAAGTGAAGTGTTGCTGAGTGGGGGGATCACCGGGATCCGCCGCTGCCGGCGCTTGCTGTCGAAAAGATAGACGATTAACAGCAAGCCCACAAGCAACCAAAAGGCCCAGCTTAGCGGCGGATTCTTGGTTAAAAAGCTCAGTGTGCTGAAAGGCTTGCCGTTATGGGGGTAGCGATAAGCATCATCCCAGATGAACCGCTTGATCGTCGACGGCATATAGGACAGCGCTTTCTCGTAATAGGCCATATTGTGCTTGTGGAGCAGGAAGAAGTTGGAAAAGGCAAGCGGAGCGAAATGCAGGAAGACGGCTCCCCCGCCCTTATAGTTCATGCGTACGAAATCTGGCCGGCCATGTCCGTCCCGTCCCAACACCGTCACATATTGGGTATCCAGCCGGGTGATATAATTGTCGTACGAGTCGCCCGGATAAGTGAAGCTTTTATATTCCGCATTCACAGGATGATAAACACCTACCGTCAGGCTGTCCGGCTGCTGCGCAAAATACCGGGAATTGGTCGCACGCAACTGGAAGTTTCGCAGCAGGGTGTCGCTAAACCGGTTGGCGGAAAGAAACAAAAAATTCCCTTCGCTCACGAAGCTCATCAACGAAGTGACGTCGGCCGCGTCTGCATACATGATATCGGTAAGGATGAAACGCGCCGACTTTCCAGCGGTGGTCGATGCCATGGGCTGCCTCGTTTTGTTGACGGAAATCTCCGCTTCGGGGAAGATAAAGTGCAGGGCGTCGTAGGCGATCTGCGCCCCATATGGGATGTCGTCGTTTTGCCGAAGCGATAGCCGCCTGTTCAATTGCTTGTTGAACTGGCACGAGGACAACAGGACCAGTGCCGCCAGGATCGCGGATAGCCGGCGGAGAGGAAGCACCCGAAACATTGGGTGCAGGGGCAGCACCCTGCATAGGGTCAGCACCCGTAACATCCGGTGGAGAGCCACGATCACGGAGCCTTGTCGCGCTTTCCCGATCATGCGGCTACCGTTTTATCAAAGTCTTCGAAATACTGGTACAGGCGGCGGAAAGCGTCGTCGCCGAGCTGGAAATCGCCGTACCATACCTTCTCATAAGCGCCTGTCAGCAACCGAAATGCCGCCTCCTGGGGAGTGCCCGCCAGCTGACGGCAATATTCCCGGTTGGTGGACATGTCGCTGCGTTTTATGAGCCCCCGCTCACCAAGGCCGCGCAGGGACCGAAGGTAAAGGTAACGGACGGCCTGCCGGTGGTCATTGCGGCCCAGGTAGTAGCCCAATCGTTCGTCCAGGTCTGCTGCGGCAGGGTGCGCACCATCTCCGGCGTCACCGCCACCGGTACGCTTCTTGTTTGCACGGTTTCGGTAGAAAAGACCCAGGTTATTTTCGAACATGATCCTTACAATAGCAAAGACCAGGAGTGCCCCGAGCACGAAATAGACGAAATAGCGGAAGCCGGCACTGCTGAGCACGCGGCCAAGCCATACTAGAAAAGGACTCGGCGCTTCCCTTCGACGACGCCAGTAAGCAGGGTCATTGGCATAGGCGAAATGCCGGTCCTTCTGCCATGCTTCGACCACCGTATCCGGCACGGTTCGCAGCATGACGGAATCAGGGGGAATTGCCGCCGCCGACTCGCCGCCGCCGCTCAGGGAGCTCGAATCGACCGGCGCATCAACAGGTGCACTGGCCCCGACGACCACCGTGTCGGCCGTGGTCGTATCCACTTTTGACGTTGGCGCCTGTCGCGCACCGGCAGCCGCCCCCAACAGAAGCAATGGCAATAAAAGAAGGAGCACCGGTCGGCATATCGCGGTCATAGGGAAGGCAATTTTCTCCCGAGACGGATGGGATAGACGACAAAATACCAGATCACGAAGGACAGCGATGCCATAAGAACGAAAAGGCTTAACCAGATGGGCATCTTGCTATAACGCGTCACGAATCCTTCCAGGAAAGCGGCTGCAATAAAAATAGGCACGAGCCCGATCATCAGTTTTAAACCATCCTTTCCACCCCGCTTCAGCGAGTCGATCCGGCGGTGGGTGCCGGGAAACAGGATGCTATTGCCTAATACGATACCCGCGGCCCCGGAAATGATGAAGGCGGAGATCTCCATCGTACCGTGGATCCAGATAACCAGCACGCTTTGCCAGCCCAGGCCCCTGGCGAAGAAATAATATTGAAAGGCCCCGACCATTACTCCATTCCGGAACAGCTGCCAAACGGTCCCGATGGAAACCAGGAAACCGAGCACAAAAATGGTGAAAGCGACCTGGATATTGTTGACGGCGATGTAAAAGAACATGCTCAGCTGATCCTGGCGTTTGTAGACGCCAAAAGGATCGCCATGGGCGATATTGTCTTCGGTCATGTCCACATACTGATCGCCCAAAACACCCCTTACAAAGCCCTCGTCATGTGCGGCGGAAAATGCAGCCATTACGGCAAACAACAGAAAAATAAGAAAGGAATAACCGATCTCGCGATGGTATTTGCGCACGATCAGGGGCAACTCCGTCTTCCAGAAACGCGAGATGCGCGAAACCTCTTCCTTTTTGTTGCGGTAGATCCCGAGGTAAATGCGCGATGCCAGCCCATTCAGGTATTGGGTAACCTTGCTTTGCGGGTAAAAGGTCTTGGCATAACCAAGGTCATTGACGAGATCGGTAAACTGACCGGCCATTTCATCGGGGTCTTTCGCAGGGTCATACTGGTATTGCTTCCACTTATCAATATTTTTCTTAATAAAGAGCCCTTCTCTCACAGGAAAAATTTAATATTATATTTATGCCAATAAATATAGCGAGTAAAAAGGATATCCCATAATCTATGCTGCAGGTAAAACTGGATTCAGGATTTAATATTGAAGTGGAGTTCACGATCTCCGGCGGCTTCAAGCGATTCCTCGCATGGCTGATCGATATTGCGATCATCGCCGCCTATTATATCATCCTGAGCCGCCTCCTGTTGGAACTGGTAGGGCTATCGTGGATGGAACGGGGATGGCTCGACGTACTCGTGGGCATCCCGCCTCTGTGCTATCACCTGCTTTGCGAGCTCTTCCTCAATGGCCAGAGCATCGGCAAAAAAGCGCTCCGGATCAAAGTCATCTCCGAAGATGGCGGACAACCTTCCATCAGTCAGTACCTGATCCGCTGGATGTTCAGGACCGTCGACCTGCCCGTCTGGATCTTGCCGGCCATTGCCTATGGAGCACTGCCCTGGTGGAGCGCTGTCTTTATCTTCGGCGGACTGGCCTGCCTGCTGACGACGCCCTATTCACAGCGCATCGGAGATCTTGTCGCCGGCACGATCCTCATCGATACCAGGAACCGTACCTCCTGGGAAGATACCGTATTTACCGAGCTCTCCGATAACTATAGTCCCCGCTACCCGCAGGTGATGCAGCTCAGCGACAAAGACATCAATACCCTCAAGAGCATCATCAACGCGGTGAGAAAATCCGGGGATTACGACCTGTCCATGCGGATCGGAGAACGCATCCGCAGCAAATTGCAAATAGCCAGCGACCAGGATTCACTCGAATTCCTGGAAACGCTGCTGATGGATTACAACTACTACGCCACACGCTAAGGCCTATACGCCGCCATGATAAAGGGAAGTGACTAGAATACCCAGGATCCCAAGCACCCAGAATGCCAGCGCGATGATCATGAGCACCCCGACAAAACGGTAAAAGGCCCGCATGTTCTGGAAGGAACTGTTCAAGCGTTCCTGGTCATTGCCATTCAGCGCCGCCAGCATCCTCGCGGCAAACTTGTACAGGTACAGACAAGGAAAGAAATCGAGGACCGCAATACCGATGTAGATCACGCCGATAAAACCCGCGCCGATACCGGAAACGCCCGACGCACCCATGCTGTTGAACAGCGACGAAAGCACGGTCATAAAAAGGACGGCCGCGATGACGAAAAGACCGCAGAAGATAAAACCGGCAATGGCCAGGAACCTGGCCCACCGGGCAGCATCCCGCAGGTAGACGGTACCGATATGATCCACCTGGAGCTCAAACAAATTAGTTGACGTCGTTGATTCCATGAGCATTTTATTTTGGGGTTAATGAATCAATAGGCCCGCGCGAAAAGCACCCGCTGCTTGCTGGGCTTTCCCGTCAGGATACAATGGCCTTCCTCCGCAGGATTGTCAAGCGGGATACAGCGGATGGTCGCCTTCGTCTTTTGCTTGATCGCCTCTTCGGTAGCGCCCGTGCCGTCCCAATGCGCGAGGATAAAGCCGGTCTTCTCATCGAGCAGCCTTTCGAATTCGGCCATCGTGTCTGCACGGGTGATATGGTCCTCCCTGAAGGCCAGTGCTTTCATGTACATGCCATCCTGGATGGCCGAAAGCAGCTCCTTTACATAACCGGTCGATCCTTCCATCGGCACGGAGTGCTTGGTCTTCGTATCCCGCCGGGCAATCTCGACGTTTCCGCCATCCAGGTCGCGAAGGCCCATCGCTATCCGCACGGGGACGCCCTTCAGCTCATATTCCGCAAACTTAAAACCGGGACGGCTGTTGTCGTTATCGTCAAATTTGACCCTGATCCCGGCAGCCTTCAGCTCCGCGGCCAGTTCACGGCCCCTCGCATCCAGTTCCTCCTTCCGCTCTTCCCCCTTGTAAATGGGCACGATGACCACCTGCACCGGTGCGATCTTCGGGGGCAGGATCAGCCCGTCGTCATCACTGTGCGCCATGACGAGTCCCCCGATCAGCCTGGTGCTAACGCCCCAACTCGTGGCCCATACATGCTCCAGCTGGTTATGCTTGTCCGAAAATTTGACGTCGAATGCCTTCGCGAAGTTCTGACCCAAAAAATGGGATGTGCCCGCCTGAAGCGCCTTCCCATCCTGCATCAACGCCTCGATACAATAAGTATCGACGGCACCGGCGAAGCGCTCATTTTCCGTTTTTACCCCCTTGATGACGGGCAGGGCCATCCATTCCTCGGCGAATCGGGCATAGACATCCAGCATCTGCCTGGTCTCGGCTACGGCTTCGACCGCCGTCGCATGGGCCGTATGCCCCTCCTGCCAGAGGAATTCGGTCGTCCGCAGAAACAACCGCGTCCGCATTTCCCAGCGCACGACATTGGCCCACTGGTTGATCAGCAGCGGCAGGTCCCGGTAACTCTTGATCCAGTCCCGATAAGTATTCCAGATAATGGTCTCGCTGGTAGGACGAACGATGAGCTCCTCCTCCAGCTTGGCCGCCGGGTCGACTATTATCCCTCCCCCGTCGGGGTCCATTTTCAGCCTGTAATGCGTAACGACGGCACATTCCTTGGCAAAGCCCTCCACATGGGCGGCTTCCTTGCTGAGAAAGCTCTTAGGTATAAACAAAGGGAAATAAGCGTTCACATGCCCCGTCTCCTTGAACATCGTGTCCAGCTGGTCCCGCATCTTTTCCCATAGCGCAAAACCATAGGGCTTGATGACCATACACCCCTTCACCTCGGAATGGTCGGCCAGCCCGCCTTTGATGACCAGATCGTTGTACCACTGCGAATAATCCACTCCCCGGCTTGTGATTTCTTTGCTCATATACAGGTCAGCGTTTTGTTAATTGTGTTTTAACAAGAAAATGTTAACTTTTATCGATAAGGCATAATATTTATTGTAACTTTAACCTTGATACAGAAGGCTGCAAATGTAGCGCCTTTCATGTTAAAATAACACCTTCGTCATGCACAAACTATATACCTTGCTGGCCCTTGCACTGATGATCGGAGTGAGCAGTTGCTCCTCCTCACGCAATGCACAAAACACCGATGACATTTATTATTCCTTTGGCTCCAGGAAGCCTTCTTCTTCGGGTGGTGCCAGCGAGGGCGACTATTACAGCACAGCCCCAAGCGACAACTACATCCGCATGAAGGCTTCGGACCCCGACCGCTGGTCTGCTTTCGACGATTACGACGCCTACGATTCGTACTATTATTCGCCAATGGGCGTTTCCGCTTCTTATGGCTTTGGTTATCCTTCCTTCGGCCTGGGTTACGGCTACGGTCTTGGGTACGGCTACGGTCTCGGTTATGGTTACGGCCTGGGCCTTGGTTATGGTATGGGTGTCTGGGATCCCTATTTTGCCTGGAACGCCTGGTACAATCCCTATTTCTACAATCCCTATTATGGCGGCGCCGTTTTCGTGAGCGCCCATAGTTTGCCTGGTTCCACCCCCTACGGCAATATGCGTCCCTTCAATTCACTCGGTTATCGCAATGGGCTGGCGCAAAGGACGGGCGCTGTACATAACCCGCTCTACCGCCAGGGAATGAGTTCCACCTCGTCTTATAACTCTCGGCTTACCGGGACAAGAAGCACCAGCAACTCCTTCCGGAACGGTAACCCCAACCAGGGCTACCGGCCGGTCAACAACAACCAATTCGGTGGCCAGACCCGCTCCTACTCGCCTTCCTCTTTCGGCGGCAACAGCGGCGGTTTCAGGTCAGGCGGCGGCGGCTTCAGACATTAAATCCACAGCGCTCACACCACGGGTGTTCCAGCAATTCCTTTCAACGGGCTTCTATGCACAAGTATCTACCTGTCATAGTGTTATTTTTTTGCCTTCAGGCTAGCGCACAATTACCCGAAGACGCCCTTCGCACTTCCTGGACAACGCCCGGCGGAACAGCCCGCTCCCAAGCCATCGGCGGTGCCATGGGGTCTATTGGCGGGGACATAACGGCAGCCTCCGTGAACCCGGCAGGCCTGGCGATCTATAAAACAAGCGAACTCGTCCTCAGCCCCTCCCTCCGCTTCCTGCTCGACAAAAGCACCTATCTCGGCAGCTCCCAAAACGCCCCCCACCTCGACCAATTCAACATGGGCGCCAGTGGGCTCGTCCTCAGCCTTGGCACCAGCCCCGAGGGTTCCAGCACGCTTGCCATCACTGTTAACCGCACGGCCGATTTTAACAGTCATGTCACCTATCATGGTGTCAATGCCTATAGCTCATTCGCGGAGCAGTACGCAGAGGAATTCGCCAGTTCGGGCCTCGACATCAACAACGGCATCGCCAGCCCCGCGTTGGATTACGGCACCCGCATGGCCCTCTATACCTATCTCATCGATACGGCGACGATCGGCGGCGTCCCACAGGTCATTGCCCTGCCAAACAATTCCGGAAGACTGATGCAGCAAAACGACATCCGCTCCAAAGGCGGGATGACCGAGGTCGACATCTCCCTCGCGACCAGTCAGCAGGACAAATGGTATTTTGGCGGCTCCCTGGGCATCCCCATCCTGCACTATACCCGTTACCAGACCTATAGCGAAACCGACCTGTCGGGGAATACCAATAATGATTTCTCAAACTTCACCTACCATGAAGCTTACTCCACCACCGGTGCGGGCTTGAATGCAAAATTGGGCCTTATCTACAGCCCCTCGACGCCCTGGCGTTTCGGCCTGGCCATCCATACCCCGAATGCCCTCGCACTCACCGATCATATCAGCGCATCGATGGTCACCAATACCGAGCACTACACATCGCTCAGACAGATCTCCATCAGCTCCGATTCGATCGACGCATTGACCGGCCTGTCGCCCAGACCGAATACGGAGAGCTATGACCTGTATACCCCCTGGCATTTCCTGGTAAGCGGCTCCTATATCTTCGGCAGCGGCCAGATCGATACGAAAAAACAAAAGGGATTCATCACCGCAGACCTGGAATACATCACCACCCATGATCCCCATTTTACCTCGGACAACAGCGATGACCAGGTGTCGGTGAGCGACAGCTATTACAACCAGGTCAACCAGGCCATCAAGACCACCTACAAAGGTTCCTTTAGCACCCGGCTCGGAGGCGAAATTAAACTGGATAAATGGATGCTCAGGCTTGGCGGGGCCTATTATTCCAACCCCTATAGCCAATCCGGCATCAAAGCCGACCGGCTCTACCTGAGCACGGGCCTTGGCTATCGCGTAAAAGCCTTTTTCGCCGATCTGGCGTATACCATGATCATGGACCGCAATATAGACGTCCCTTACCGGCTTGGCGACAAGACCAACAGCTACGCAGCATTACGGGAAACCGGCAGCTCCCTGCTTTTTACGATCGGTATGAAATGGTAGTCCGCGCCGCGGCGCCGATGGGCAACGCTCACTTCATCATCTCCTTCAATGCAGGCAGCATCAGATGCGCCCAGATGCCATATTCCTTTCCGGAGAAATGCAACCCATCACCGGCAATGAGACTGCGGTCGGCGGCGGCCTTGCGGCTTTCGGCCGTTACATCGAGATAGTTCACCCGGTATGCTGTAGAGAGACGGGCGTTGATGAGATTGAAAGAGTCGATCTGTCTGGCGATAAAAGCCGTATCCTGGTATTGCGCGAAAGGGGTGACCGAATAATCGGGAACGCTGAGTACCAGCACATGCGAGGGTTTGTTGCCGGCAAGGCCGATGGCCTCTTTCAACAGTGCGGTGAACTCCGTGCGGTATTCCGCCTGGCTGCGGCCCTGGTATTGATTGTTGACACCTATCAGCAACGAAACGGCCTGATAACCTGCCGCGGGTTTACGCGACGCCATCGCTCTCAGCAGATCTCCCGTGGTCCAACCCGTCGTGGCAATGATGTCCGGCTGCTCGCCACACGAATAGCCCTGCGCACAAAGCGCCCGCATCACCTGCGCGGGATAGCGGTCCTCAGGAAGGACCGATTCACCGATGGTATACGAATCCCCCAGCGCCAGGTACGACAACGTCGTCTTCTCGGGTCTTAAGGGGAGGAGGAGCAATATTAGAACCAAGAGCCTCACGCTAAGATATACGTAATAAAAAAAACCCCACGGATGTGGGGTTTCTTCATATTTTCCTGCACTACTACTAGTAATCCATTCCACCCATACCAGGAGCGCCGCCCGGATGAGCATGCGCTTCTTCTTTCTTAGGCTTGTCGGCGATCACACACTCGGTGGTCAGCAACATACCGGCAATAGAAGCGGCATTTTCCAGGGCGATGCGCGTGACCTTTGTAGGGTCGATGACACCGGCCTTCAGGAGATTTTCATATATTTCCGTACGGGGCGTTGAATCCGAAATCGGCTTTCCCTTCTTTTACTTTCTGTACGACAATGCTGCCTTCGATACCGCTGTTGACGACGATCTGACGCAGGGGCTCTTCGATCGCACGTTTTACGATCGCGATACCGGTCTGCTCGTCTTCGTTAGCGCCTTTCAGCTTTTCCAGCGATTCGATAGCGCGGATGTACGCGATACCACCGCCGGGAACGATGCCCTCTTCCACAGCAGCGCGGGTGGCGTGCAGCGCGTCATCGACACGATCCTTCTTCTCTTTCATTTCGATCTCGGTAGCAGCGCCGATGTACAATACGGCTACACCGCCGGCCAATTTAGCCAGCCGTTCCTGCAGCTTTTCCTTATCATAGTCCGAAGTGGTCGTCTCGATCTGGGCCTTGATCTGATTGACGCGGGCGGTGATCTCTTCTTTCTTTCCTTTACCGCCGACAACCGTCGTGTTATCCTTGTCGATGGTAACGGAGGCAGCAGAACCCAGATAGCTGAGGTCGGCGGCTTCCAGTTTGTAACCCTGCTCTTCGCTGATAACGATACCCTTCGTGAGGATAGCGATGTCCTGCAGCATTTCTTTGCGCCGGTCACCGAAGCCGGGGGCCTTGACAGCAGCCACCTTGATCGTGCCGCGGAGCTTGTTCACGACCAGGGTAGCGAGTGCTTCGCCTTCGAGGTCTTCTGCAATGATCAACAGGGGACGAGTGCTCTGAGCGACCTTCTCCAGGATGTGGAGGATATCCTTCATCGCGGAGATCTTCTTGTCGTAAATGAGGATATACGGATTCTGCAGTTCCGCTTCCATCTTTTCGCTGTTGGTAACGAAATAAGGAGAGATATAACCGCGGTCGAACTGCATGCCTTCCACTACCTCAACAGTCGTGTCGGTGCCTTTGGCTTCTTCAACAGTGATCACACCCTCCTTGCCAACTTTGGCAAAAGCCTGGGCGATCAACTTACCGATATTGTTATCATTGTTGGCAGAAATAGACGCAACCTGTTCGATCTTGTTCCTGTCGTTGCCGATCGTCTGAGATTGTGCATTCAGGCTTGCCACGACCTTTTCAACGGCCTTGTCGATACCGCGCTTCAGGTCCATGGGATTGGCACCTGCTGCAACGTTCTTCAACCCTTCGCTGATGATAGCCTGGGCAAGTACCGTGGCAGTGGTCGTACCGTCACCGGCGATATCAGCCGTCTTGGACGCTACTTCCTTTACCATCTGGGCACCCATGTTCTCGATGGGATCTTCCAGTTCGATCTCCTTGGCAACAGTTACACCATCCTTGGTGATAGCCGGTGCACCGAATTTCTTTTCCAATACAACATTGCGACCCTTAGGTCCAAGCGTTACTTTAACGGCGTTGGCCAGCGTATCCACGCCCTTCTTCATCTTGTTGCGGGCTTCGATATCGAAGAAAAGTTGTTTTGCCATATTATTTCTATTTATACTAAGTCTTTTTATAAATTACACAATTGCTAAAATGTCAGATTCCCGCATGATCAGGAAATCGTCCCCTTCGATCTGGATCTCGGTACCCGAATATTTACCATACAAAACCGTGTCTCCAACCTTAACCGTAACCGGCTCGTCCTTTTTGCCAGGTCCGGCGGCTACTACAGTACCACGCTGCGGCTTTTCCTTCGCTGTATCTGGAATGATGATACCGCCTGCTGTCTTTTCTTCGGCGGGAGCTGGCTTCACAATTACCCGGTCAGATAAGGGGGTAACGTTTAACTTTTTGCCCATAATTGTGTTGATTTTTTTGTTTGATGAAAATTGCATGCCTACCGGACGGCAGGACGGCAAAGGTACTCGAATTTCGTACCAAACAAGGCCGCAATGTCTTTTTTACAGTTTTGGCAATATCGAATGGCCGAAAGGCCACCCCTGCATGTCGCCAGGTGTCAATATTTCAGGTGATCAACCGGCTGTTTGTCAGGTTGGTAGGGCGCGAAACAAAAAAGGGGCCCCACACGGGACCCCTCGACTACGGCTCAAAAAGATTTTTACTGATTGATGACCGAATTTTCAACCGAATATAATAGGTTACCCAGCGAGGTGATCAGGTTGGAAGGCACCCCGTTCTTGCTGGCTGAGGCTGCGACATCCTTTACAAATTCGTCGAAATCGTCGCTCATGACCACCCCGTTTATCCTGGGATTGGTAGAAGGATTGTGGGCATTCTGCATGCTCAGGCCCGTATAGGTGTAATCCTTGGCGCCCGTAGCCACCGCCACGAAATTCGAGAGGTTGGCACTTAATTTCTGGTAACCGCTCATGTTGCCCGAACTAACTTCCGACAACAGCACCTGGAAATAGCTGTTGATCGCCGTGTCGGCGGCGATGATAAAGATGGCACTGTCCACTACCGTGCGGATACCCAGGTAACCCTTTTCGATCATCGCCCCGCTGTTCGCAGGGTCGGCAACCATGGCCGTTCCGCCCAGGGAATCGTACAAGGTTTGCGGCGTCGATGCAGAACTTTTGTGGCAGGAGGTGGTAAAGGCAACTACCATCGCTATACCTAAGACAATAGCCAAAGATGCGGTCATTTTTCGCGTGTTCATATTACTTGACTTGTTTGGTTAACAATTAAAAGATGTGACTCATAAACTTGTACGCCTTATAGGCAAAGGACGTTGCCGCCACAGGACAGCCGCTGGCCATGGCGCTCTCGGACGGCATGACCCGCACGGCACCACTGTAGGAAAGATCACGCCTGAACGACGCAGCGATCACGTTTGCGTTGTTGACAAGCGGTGAATAGGTAAAAATGGCAATGTCCACTTTCGGGTTCACGACCACATGATCGACACCCTTCTGCTGGTAGAGCCAGGCCGTTATCCGGTCGGCCTCGGCAGGCACGATTGCCTGATGGATATCGATCCGCGCCATGATCCTCGTGGTCGCGTCGACCCGTGGTTTCATCACCCACCAGATGTGAAAGGCGAGTACCACTGTACCCAATACCAGCACGGACCCTGCCGTGACGGCAATTTTCTTCCATTTCCTTTTTAGCATAAAAAAGATTCTGTTTGTTTATAAAAAATAATAAATGAGAAGGGGTCTTGGGAGGTCCGTATGATATTAACGAATAAAATAAGCTATTATTTTAGTCAGATACGACAATACCATGACAATAGATTGAGCTGGTCATAAATAATCCCTAAATTCTTCCGGACAGCCGCCAATGCGTATATTTGCAGCCGCAACTTCGCAAAAAAGCGCTTGTATAATCAATGATCAGCAGAAGAAATATCCGGGTAAAGGTCATGCAGACCCTTTACACGATGGAAGCGCAGGAACAATCCATGAGACCCGGCGAACCCGTCAGAATTCTTCAAAAGCATTTCGACCAGTCCCGGCAATTGCTTTCCTACCTCGTCTACCTGGTGATCGAGATCGCCCGCTATGCGGAAACCGATTCCCACCGCAGGGCGTCCAAACACCTCCCCAGCGAAGCCGACCTTCACGTCAACACCAAACTCGCCGGCAACGAGTGGCTTTGGAAGATACTGGAAGACGCCGCGCTCAAAAAAGCATTTGAGACCGATAAACCGCAGTTGCAGGAGAACAAAGAGCTGATCCGCCGCCTCTACCTGGACCTCGCAGCCACGGAAGAATATAAGAGCTACGTGCAGGAACAGGGCCGCGACAAAAAGGCGGAACGCGAGATGCTCGAGTACATTTTTGCTACCCTTCTATTGCCTAACGAACACTTTCAGGCGCACATCGAAGAACTGTTCAGCAACTGGGACGACGACGGAGAGATGATCAGTCAGATCGTTATGGCCTACCTCGCCAAACCGGGCTCGGTCGCCTTCCAGGAGATCATCAGCAAGGAAAAAGCCGAATTTGCCCGGCTCCTGCTCCAAACAGTGATAGAAAAGGAAGAATTGATCATGGACCTGATCCGGCCACGCCTCAAGAACTGGGACGCCGACCGGATAGCGACCCTCGACATGATCCTGATGCAGATGGGCGTGGTCGAATTCCTTTATTTCGAGACCATTCCGCCCAAGGTCACCATTAATGAGTACATCGACGTCGCAAAAGAATATAGTACCCCTCAAAGCGGGCAGTTCGTGAACGGCATCCTGGACAATATCCATAAGGAACTCGTCAAGGAGGATAAGATGCATAAGGTCGATTTCAGAACGAATTTGTAGGTTTGCAAAAAAATGCCGCCCATGCGCAAGATACTGACCGGATGCCTGGTCACCTTATTAACGGCGTTGCTGGCCCCCGCCTGTCACCCGGACCACCCGCAGACCTCGGCCGCAGCGATGGCCGACACCGCCAGGTATACGAATATCCTGTGGCTGGATTCGTCCTCTAGGAACTATGGCACCATACCCGAAGGTCAGAAACTGGATGTCTCTTTCCGGTTCCGCAATACCGGATCGACTCCCCTGGTGATCGGTCAGGTACGACCCAGTTGTGGTTGCACCATCGCCGAACAGCCCAAGGCACCGATCGCCCCCGGGGCAGAGGGTCAGATCCGGGCGACGTTCAACAGTCTGGGGCGTTCAGGTATCAATCACAAGACCCTGTTCGTCACCACCAACACGAAGGGGACACAGAGATACTCCCTGCAGTTCGTGGTTCAAGTGGATAAAAAAGCAACGTGATCAACACACAAACACTAAATACAAACAATACATCACAATGACGCATTCCTTTCTTTTTGTCTTATTACAGGCAGCCCCCGGCGGTGGCGCGGGAACATTGCAAATGGTCCTGTTGGGCGGCATGATCCTCGTGTTTTGGCTGTTTATGATCCGGCCACAAGCCAAAAAGGCCAAGATTGCCAAGAAATTCCAGGAAGACATGCAAAAAGGCGATAAGATCGTCACGATCGCCGGCATCCACGGGACGGTAAACAAAGTCAATGAAGACGGTACGATCATGATAGAAACCAGCCCCGGCAGTTACCTGAAGATCGAAAAAAGCGCCATTTCCATGGAATGGACGCAAAACCTCAACAAGGCGACGACTGCAGTCGCTGCCAGGTAAAATGTCAAAAGCCCGGTGTAAACCGGGCTTGTTTTTTTACTATGCTACAAAGAGTCGGTTTAACAGGCGGCATCGGGTCGGGAAAATCCACCATAGCCGCCATTTTCGAGACCCTTGGCATCCCTGTATCATATGCCGATCTCGAAGCCAAACGCCTGATGAACGAGGATGCGAGCCTGCGCGCCGCCATTGTCCTCCATTTTGGCGCGGCTGCCTATACCGACGGGAAACTGAACCGCAAATACCTGGCGGACCGGGTCTTCACCGATCCCGAAAAGCTTGCCCTGCTGAACAGCCTCGTCCATCCCGTCACGATCCGCGACGGCGAACGCTGGATGCGGGAACTGGGAGATCGTTTTCCGTACGCTATCCGCGAAGCGGCACTGCTGTTCGAAAGCCGCACCGTTGGCCAATTCGATTTTGTGATCGGCGTATCGGCCCCCGAAGCATTGCGCATCCAGCGAACGATGCAGCGGGATCGTGTCACATCGGAAGAGGTCCTGCGCCGCATGCGCAGCCAGATCGACGAAAACATCAAGATGCACCTCTGCGATGCCGTTATCGTCAACGACGAACGGACGGCCGTGATACCGCAAGTGCTGGCTATTCACCGGCAGTTGCTGCAGCGCGCCTCGGCTACTTAACCAAGAGCCGCGAAGCGGCTCCCCTACTTCAATGCGCCGCGAAGCGGCTCCCCTACTTCAATGCGCCGCGAAGCGGCTCCCCTACTTCAATGCGCCGCGAAGCGGCTCCCCCACTTCAATGCGCCGCGAAGCGGCTCCCCTACTTCAACCTCGTCAACGCTTCAGCGATCCTGCCCCACGCTTTTTCGATATTCCCCATGCTGTTGGCAAAAGAGAACCGGACACAGGCGGGCTCGCCAAAGGCATCCCCCATTACCGATGACACATGGGCCGAATGCAATAAATACATGGACAGGTCCGCGGAATTGTTTATCACATTCACACCATCGGACTTGCCATAGTAATACGATACGTCGGGGAAAATATAGAAAGCTCCCTGCGGCTCGAAACATTTTAGCCCGGGGATGGCTTTGACGAGTTCAAGCGTCCGCTGACGGCGGGCGGTGAATTCCTTCACCATATCCATGGATGCCGTAAGATCGCCGGTCAGGGCCACTACGGCAGATTTCTGCGCGATGCTGTTCGTACCACTGGTGAACTGCCCCTGTAATTTTTCACAGGCCTTCGCGATCTCGGTGTTGGAGGCGGTATAACCCAGCCGCCAGCCGGTCATCGCAAACCCCTTGCTGAGGCCATTGATGATGACCACCCGGTCCTTGAGGTCGGCAAATTGCGCGATGCTCTCGTGCCTGCCGGTAAAATTGATGTATTCGTAGATCTCGTCCGAAAGGATGACGACCCCGGGGTGCTTGCGGAACACCACGGCCAGCGCCTCCAGCTCGGCCTTGTTGTAGACGGACCCGGAAGGATTGCAGGGAGAGGAGAAAAGGAAGACCCTTGTTCTTGCCGTGATCGCCTCCTCCAGCTGCGCCGGAGAGATCTTATAGCCGCTCTCCAGGCTCGTATGGACCTCCACTACGGTGCCGCGGGCGATCTTCACCAACTCGGAATAGGTGACCCAGTACGGCGTAGGGATGATCACCTCGTCGCCGTCGTCGACAAGCGCAAGGATGACGTTGGCCAGGCTTTGCTTGGCGCCGGTGGACACCACAATATTTTCGGGCTTATACTCCAGGTGGTTGTCGCGGCGGAACTTCTCGCAAACCGCCTCCCGCAGGTCGGCGTAGCCTGCAACCGGCGTGTAATGACTCCAGTTGTCGTCGATGGCTTTCTTGGCGGCATCCTTGATGTGGGCAGGGGTGTCGAAATCAGGTTCCCCCAGGGAGAGGTCGATCACATCGACGCCTTTGGCCCTGAGTTCTCGGCCCAGCTTGGCCATCTTTAAGGTTTCCGGCTCGCTAAAGCGGGAAAGAATGGAGGATAATTGCATAAATTATAATTTGCGCCGCGAAGGTAGGAAAAAACCTATATTTGCCGTTCCAAAAAAACAAACGAAACCTCCAATGAGAGCACTGGTAAGTATTTTTGCTGCCTTACTGATTATCATCTCCGTGTACCAGCTTTCCTTTACCTTCTTTGTGAACAAGCATGAGTCGGCAATGGACGCGAAGGCAAAATCTTATGTGACGAGACTGTACCCCGCCTCAGCCAATCAAAAATATCCCGCTGATAAAGAAGCGCAAGCCCTCTATCAGGATACGCTGGATCAAGTATTCAACAAGCGCAGGGCAAGATTGTTGGACAGCACCAAAGATACCAAGATCACACCCTTTGGAACGACCTACCAGAAGGCCAAAGAAAGAGAACTGCTCCTCGGCCTGGACCTGCAAGGCGGCATGAGCGTGACGCTCGACGTCGCACTCGACGGACTGATCAGGGGCCTGTCCAATAATACCCGCGACCCGCAGCTCCTGCAGGCCATCAACGTGGCCATGTTGAAGAAGACGAGCAGCAACGCCAATTTCATCGACCTGTTCGCCGATGCTTTTAAACAGGTTGCCCCAAACGCGAAACTGGCACCCCTCTTCTCCAACGTCAACCGCAACAAGATCACCTACGACGCATCCGACGCAGCCGTCATCAGCTATTTGCACGACCAGGCCGACGCCGCGATGAAACAGACTTACAAAGTGTTGGACACCCGTATCAACCAGTTCGGCGTCGCACAGCCCAACATCAACCTGGACGAGAACCGGGGTATCATCACCGTCGAACTGGCCGGCGCGACCGACCCGGAACGCATCCGCAAATACTTGACCTCTACGGCTAACCTCCAATTCTGGGAGGTCTACAATACGGGAGAACTGCAGACCGCACTCATCAATGCAGACAAGGCGCTCCAGAATTACCTGAACGGTGTCAAAACAACAGATTCCACAACGAAATCCGATAGCGGCGCCGTCGCCGGCACGAAAGATTCCAGCGCCAAAAAAGATACTTCGGCTTCGGCCCTCAATGCCAATCCCCTGTTCCGGTTAATGGTACCCGCAGAAGGACGGCAGGACCAAAAGACGGGCCAGGCCCAATATTTCTCCTTTATCGGGCAATCCCAGTTAAAAGATACCGGAACGGTTAACACCTACCTCAACAATCCGATCGTCCGCAATAATTTCCCGCAGGACCTAAAATTCCTTTGGGGCAAACAGGAATCGGATGAGGATGGCAAACTGCTCAACGTCCTCCAGCTCTATGCAATAAAGACGGTCCCCGGTTCCGACAAAGCCCGGCTAGAAGGCTCGGTCATCGAAAACGCCACCCAGGATTTCGACCCCATCACCAGCGATGTCGTCGTCGAGATGAGCATGAACAAACAAGGTACGAAAGCTTGGGCCGACATGACCACCAAGAATGTTAAGAAGCCGATTGCCGTCGTACTCGATGATATTGTCTATTCCGCTCCCAACGTCGAAGAACCCATCCCCAACGGTCAGTCCCGCATCACCATGGGCAGGGGCCGCAACTCCAACCAAAGCATTGCCGAGGCGCAGGATTTGGCCAATATCCTGAAATCGGGTAAAGTGGACGCGCCGGCCAGGATCGTTTCTGAACAGGTCGTCGGACCGACCCTGGGCCGCGAAGCCGTCAATGGCGGGATGATGGCCTTTGGCATCTCCTTCATCGTGATCTTTTCGCTGATGCTGATCTATTACAACACGGCCGGCTGGGTAGCCAACGCAGCCCTCATCCTCAACCTCCTGTTCACGATCGGCGTGCTCAGCAGCCTTCATGCCACCCTTACCGCACCCGGTATCGCCGGCCTGGTATTGACGATCGGCATGGCGGTTGACACCAACGTTATTATCTTCGAACGTATCAAGGAGGAGCTCACGCGCGGCAAGAGCTACCAGCTGGCCGTGCGGGATGGGTACAAACGATCCCTGGCACCCGTGCTCGATGCCCACGTCACGACACTGCTGACCGCCCTCATCCTCTTCTACTTCGGTCTGGGACCCGTTCTCGGTTTCGCTACTACCCAGATCCTGGGTATCCTCCTCTCCCTGTTCTGCGGTATCCTGGTATCGCGCCTGATCACCGATTTCTATACCAACAAGAACCGGCACTTCAATTATTTCACGCCGCTGTCGCGCCGCATCTTCAAACATGCCAGCTTTAAATTCATCGAATACCGCAAGGTCGCCTATATCATCTCCATCTTCGTCCTGCTCCTGGGCGTAGGCTCCTTCTTTCACGGCTTCAGAAAAGGGGTGGATTTCCAGGGCGGCCGCAGCTATGTGATCAATTTCCACCGGCCGGTGCAACAGGACGTGGTGAAGGCAGCCCTCGAGAAAGTGCTCACAGGGACCAACCCGGAGATCAAGACCTATGGCGGCACTGAACAGCTGGAGATCACGACGGACTACCTGGTCAACGAGACCAGGCCCGGTACCGATTCGATCGTGCTCGCCAAGACTTTCGAAGGCCTGAAAGCCTTCCTGCCCGAAGGAACGACATACAAGGAATTTACTTCGCAGAAATACTTCCGGGGCGGCACAAAGGTCGAACCAACCATTTCCGACGACCTGAAAGCGGGCGCCGTAAAAGCGACCGTCTTCGCGCTGATCATCATTTTCATCTACATCTTCATCCGCTTCCGCGACTGGCGCTATTCGCTGGGTACCATCATCGCGCTGCTGCATGACGTATTCGTTACGCTGGCCGTGTTCTCCTGGCTGCACAATGTCGTTCCCTTCCCATTGGAGATAGACCAGCACTTTATCGCAGCCGTCCTGACCGTCATAGGCTTCTCGATGAATGATACCGTTATCGTTTTTGACCGTATCCGTGAAGACAGCAAACTCATGAAGGGCGCCTCGAACGGCGAGATCATCAATAAGGCGGTCAATGAGACCCTCAGCCGCACGATCATGACCTCGCTGACCGTATTCCTCACGATCCTGATCCTGTTCCTGGTAGGCGGGGAAGTGACCAAGGGTTTTGCATTCGCGATGTTGATCGGGGTCATCACCGGCACCTACTCTTCGATCTTCGTAGCAGCCCCCTTTCTGGTGGATTTTGCCAAAGGTAAGCCCCTGGGCGGCGACGCCGCGACAACTGCCGCGCCGAAAAAAGCCAAGGTTACCGCTGCCAAAGTATAACAGAAAAAACCCCACGGATGTGGGGTTTTTCTTTTGATGCTTGCAGCAATTTTGATGCTCCCGGCAAATTTGATGCTTCGGCTCCTAGCGATGTGGCGCCCGATGATGCACGGCATGGTGCACGACGTGGTGATGCCGGCGGTGGTGCACAACCCGGTGGTGCATGGGATGACGCACCTGCGCATTGGCAAAACTGGTCAACCCGAAGAACACGGCGAGAATCATTAGCAATTTCTTCATGTCTTGTTTTTTTGTACGTTTTTAGTTAAGGCTTCTTCGGCGTCGTGGCGGGGGGTGTTGTTGTCGTCGGTTTTGTTTTGTTTTCCTTGTAGCGCATGTCAGGCGTTCCATCCTTCTTCAAATGTTGCGGCGGCGGCGTCTTGTTCTCCTTGAAACGCTTGTCGGGCGTGCCGTCCTTTTTCAAATGCGTGGTGGTGGTCGTCGTGGCCGGCTTCGCAGCAGGCGTCGTCTGTGCTATGCTTGCTCCGGCAAAGAGCAGCAACAAGCTGACAATCAGGGTGATCTTCTTCATATTCGGGTGTTTTGCTCAAGTTAACGAAAATTATCCTACATTATTGTTTGTTAGCTGCGCGCACGTGCGGCCCGCACTTAACCACCACTTAACCAGATTCCTTCGCCGGGATGATTTCTACTTAGCAATTTTGCATTCCATGCGTTCATCAACCTTAAAATGGATCGTACTATCTGCCACCCTGCTTGCCGCCATCGTGGTCACCGTTCAACTTTACTGGTTGAAGAAGGTCTACTCCTTCGAACAAAGACAGTTTAACGTCAACGTCGTCAAGAGCATCCGCGGCGTCTTCGAAGACCTGGAGATGAACGACCAGGCAGGGATCATCCAGAAAGACCTGATCGATGCCCCCGCCGATAACTATTTCTGGTTCAAGGCAGACACCATCCCCCAAAAAGATTCGCTGGTCTTCTATCTCCAGGACGAATTCGCCGATTTCGGCGTGCTGACGGACTGCATTCTCGCCGCTTACAGTGCGGCCGAAAAGAAGTTCGTCTACGACAAATTCCTTCCCGCCCCCGCCTCCCGTTATGCGGGCATAAAACTACCGCCCGAGGAGTTGCCCGTTTTCAGCAAGGACCACGATGACCACATCCTACTCTACTTCCCGCACCGCCAGGAATATGTACTCGAGCAGATGGATTTTTGGATAGTCAGCTCTGTCGTGCTCTTGTTTGCCCTGATCGGGCTGGCGGCCAGCCTCTTTTATTTCTACCGCCAGAAATTCCTCGCCGAGACCCAGAAAGATTTTGTCAACAATTTCACCCATGAGTTCAAGACGCCGCTGGCCGTTATGAAAATAGCCGCCGACGTCCTTTCTCAGGGGACCATTACCCAGAAACCCGAAAGGCTGGAGCGGTATGCCGCCATCATCCGCGCTCAGACGGAACACCTGCAGCACCAGGTCGAGCGGCTCCTGCGGACAGCCTCCATCGAAACCAAAGATCTCCCCATCAGCAAAGAGGACTTCGACCTCCACCTGCTCGTCGAACAGGCCCTCGGTAAAGTGCAGCCCCTTATCGAACAAAAGAATGCGCGGGTCGAATTGAAAATGGACGAGCCTGACGCGATGGGCAGGGTACATGGCGACAAAGCCCATCTCGAACTGGCCGTGGTCAACCTCCTCGAGAACGCCCTCAAATATTCGCCGGAACCCTATATCGTCGTCGAGACCGGTCACTTCGAAGACGATTTCTTCATCTCCGTAAAGGACAACGGCGTAGGCATCGAAAAACAATATTTAAAGAACATCTTCAAAAAATTCTATAGAGTTCCTACCGGGGACATCCACGACGTAAAAGGCTTCGGACTAGGCCTCAATTTCGTCAAAAGGATCATCGACGCCCACAAAGGCAAAATAAAGGTAAACAGCCTGCCGGGCATTGGTACAGAATTCAGATTATTCATCCCCCTCAACTAAGATCCCACTATGCAACAAGCGTCAAAAATTAAAGTGCTGCTGGCGGAAGACGACCTTTCTCTTGGCTATGTCATCAAGGATAATTTGATCGACGCAGGTTACGAAGTAGTCTTATGCCCCGACGGCCAGGCCGCCATCGATAAATTCGATAAGAACGAATTCGCCATCTGCCTGCTGGACGTCATGATGCCCAATAAGGACGGATTCGCAGTAGCCAAAAAGATCCGGCAGCAGAGCGATATGGTGCCCATCCTTTTTCTAACGGCAAAGTCCATGGAAGATGACAAGATAAAGGGTTTTCAAAGCGGCGCGGACGACTATATCACCAAACCCTTCAGCATCCAGGAACTGCTGATGCGCATGGAAGTCTTCCTTCGGCGGACGCGCAAAATGCACTCCGAAAAGACAATCATGTTTACCATCGGCCAGCTCAATTTCTCCTATACCGATCTCAAATTGACCATCGGCTCCGAAGTCTTCAACCTCACCCAAAAAGAAGCGGACCTGCTCAAATTTCTTTGCGAACATTCCAATCGCATCCTGAAGAGAGAAGAAGTCCTGCTAAATGTATGGGGCAAGGATGATTACTTCCTCGGCCGGAGCATGGATGTGTTCATCACCAAATTGCGGAAATATTTCAAAGCCGACCCCCAGGTCAACCTGGAAACGATCCATGGCGTAGGCTTCCGTTTCAATACACCGCAGGGTTGATCCATCCCTTTCATAATGGCATGGGCCTTTTCATATTAGTAATTTGTTCACCAATAAATAACCATGTGGGGGCGTTATTTTAAATATTTTTGCCAACTTGATGGGTAGAAAAGGCTAACATCCCGGTCGTCCATTGCTGCCTTGGATTATGCCCTGCAGCAGATGATGCCACGCCCTAAAACTTCCTTCGCTTAGGCCCGTTCTTTGCTCCTGGTTGTTTCCCGCATGCTTGCTATATGATTATACGATCTCTTACGCAGCAATGACGTATAAAATTCTAATAGCATATGTATTTTTATCGCAAAAATCATCGGAAATTTGTGCTTAACCCCTGATTAACATTAAAATATAATAGTTTTGCACACTCTAAAATCCCATGTGAGACCCATGTTTAAAAAATGGCTAGCCTTGTTTTTTGGTTTTTCTGGTCTAAGCGGCGTTGTTTTTGCGCAACCCGCGCTCGATACGGTCCACCTGCGGCTGCCGGAAGCCGAAAAGATGTTCCTCGACAGTAACTTTCAGTTGCTGGCGCAACGCTACAACATCGACGCGACGAAGGCACTCGTCATTCAGGCGAAGTTGTACCCCAACCCGAACTTCGAGATCGGCCACACCCTTTATTCCGGCGCGCTTCACGAATTCTTTCCCCTGGGCATAAACGACGAGACGACGATGGGGCTGTCCCAGTTGATCCTGCTGGCAGGCAAACGTAATAAACAGGTGAAGGTAGCGCAGGCCAATGTCCAGCTATCGGAATTCCAGTTCTTCGACCTCATCCGAACCTTGAAATACACCCTCCGCACCGATTTCTTTCAGATCTACTACCTGCGCAAAAGCGCCATGGTCTATGATGCAGAGATCAAGGCGCTGCAGCAGATCTCCAATGCATTCGGTGAACAGGTGGGCAAAGGCTATATCTCCGAAAAAGAGGTCGTCCGGATCAAGGCGCAGCTCTATAGCTTCGAGAGCGAATACAACGACCTGATCAACCAGATCAACGACACCGAAAGCGAACTGCGGCTCATCCTGCAAACAAAACCTGCGCACTTCATCGATCCCGACGTGGACAGCGTCGCCATCGCCGGCCTGGATCCCGGCAAGTTCCCTTTGCCCGTCCTGATCGATTCCGCTTATCACAACCGTACGGACCTGCAGATCGCTCATGCCAACACCCGGATCAATCAACTCAACTACACCTACCAAAAAGCCCTTGCCGTCCCGGACCTCTCTCTTAACCTGGGCTATGACGAGGCCGGCAGCTTCTTGTACAACTATTACGGGATCGGCGCTTCCATCGATCTGCCTTTCTTTAACCGCAACCAGGGCAATATCAAGAACGCCAAGCTGCAGATCGCCGGCACACAGGCGACCGAAAAGTATACCCAGGCAACCGTCGACGAAAATGTTTCCCGTGCCTTGCAGAAAGCCTTCGACGAGGAGCGGCTCGTAAAAACCTTCGATCCGAAATTCTTCGGCGACTTCCAACGGCTCATGGGGCAGGTGCTGCTCAACTACCAAAAACGGAACATCAGCATCCTGGACTTCCTCGACTTTTATGACTCGTACAAACAGAACGTCATCCAGGTGAACACCATTCAGTTCAATCGGGTCAGCGCCTTCGAAGACATCAACTATTACACCGGAACGAACTTCTTTAATTAAAAGATATGCAAAAGAGCTTTAATACTGGTACACTCGTCTTCTCCCTATTCCTGACATGCGGCATCGTCTGCGTCCAATCCTGCGAACCAAAAGAGAAAAAACCCGAAGTGGAAAAGGGTTATAGCATCCCGGATACGGTGATGCAGGCCTTGAAGGTCGATACTGTTGGCATGAGCCCGCTGGTAACTGCCATCACCCTGACCGGCAAAGTGGGCACCAATGACGACAATGTCGTCCCCGTTTTTTCGCTGGTCAGCGGCAACGTCCAGGACATCAAGGTAAACCTGGGAGATATGGTGCAAGCCGGCCAGGTACTCGCCGTGGTAAGCAGCCAGGAAATGGCAGGTTACAGCAACGACCTGGTCAGCGCGGAGACGAATCTTCGCCTGGCGCAGACAAACCTTCAAAAAACAAAAGATCTCTACAAGAGCGGGCTGGCCTCGATGACCGATTCGCTGAATGCCGAGACCACGGTGCAGCAAGCGAATTCCGAGCTTACCAGGATAAAGACCGTGCTGAACATCAATGGCGGCGGGTCGAAGCAGGGCGCATTTGTCGTCAAGGCACCGATCAGCGGATTCATCGTGCAGAAAGGCGCCACCAACAACATGACCATTCGCGGCGACAATAGCACCAGCTTGTTCACCATCTCCGATCTCAAGAATGTCTGGATCCAGGCGAATGTCTACGAGTCCAATATCAGCTTGATCCACCAGGGCGAAGCAGTCGATGTCACCACCCTCGCTTATCCCGGTAAGGTGTACAAGGGTAAGATCGACAAGATCATGAACGTCCTCGACCCGGCCAGCAAGGTAATGAAGGTCCGCGTCGTATTACCCAATACCGACTACAGCCTGAAACCGGAAATGTACGCCAGCATCACCGTGAACGACCAGGAGAACAGACAGTGCCTCAGCGTTCCAACCTCTGCGGTGATCTTCGACAACAGTCAGTATTATGTGCTTGTCTATCATAATAAATCGGATGTGAAGATCACCCCCGTAAAATGGATCAGCGCCAACGGGGACAAGACCTTTATTTCCGGCGGCGTCAGCGAGGGAGAAAAGATCATTGCCTCGCAGGCGATCCTCATTTACAACGCATTGAACAGCTAACCTGACCAAAACACCTACTAAATCATTTGGCGATGAATAAATTGCTCAGGAATATTATTGCCTTTTCGTTGAAGAACAAGTACTTCATTTTCTTTTGTACGGCAATATTGCTCATAACGGGGATCATCACCTTCAGGAACATGCCTATCGAGGCATTCCCCGATGTCACCAATACCGAGATCAGCATCATCACCCAATGGCCGGGACGCAGCGCCGAAGAGATCGAGAAATTCGTAACGATCCCCGTCGAGATCGCCATGAATCCTGTCCAGCAAAAGATCAGCCTCCGTTCCACAAGTATCTTTGGCCTCTCGTATGTGAAGCTCATCTTCGATGACGGCGTAGTCGACAAAGACGCACGTGCGCAGGTCAACGCCCTTTTGCAAAGCGTGAACCTTCCTGACAATATCCAGCCCCAGGTCCAGCCACCCACCGGCCCCACCGGCGAGATCTTTCGTTATACCCTTAAGAGCAGCATCCGGGATGACAGGGAACTAAAGACCATGCAGGATTGGGTGATCGATCGTCAGCTGCGTTCGGTACCCGGTGTAGGCGATATCGTCAGCTTCGGTGGCCGCGTCAAGACCTATGAGATCGCGGTCGATCCAGGCAAACTCACCAACTTAGGCATTACCCCCCTGGACGTCTTCAACGCCGTCGGCAAAAGCAATATCAATATCGGCGGCGACTTTATCGTCCGGAACAACCAGGCCTATGTCGTGCGCGGCATCGGCCTGCTCAACGACATCAACGAGATCAAGAACATCATTGTCACTACCAACAACGACATACCCGTGCTGGTGAAAGACGTCGCTGACGTGCAGATCTCCAATGTGCCCCGCCTGGGCCGCGTCGGCAGAACCGACCCCGTCGACTCCGCCGGTCACCGTACACTCGTCGACCAGGACGATATAGTGGAAGCGATCGTGATCATGCGCAAGGGGGAGAACCCCACCCAGGTGGTACAAGCCGTCAAGGCCAAGATAAACAAGCTGAATACGATGGTGCTCCCCCAGGACACCAAGATCGTCCCCTACTATGACCGCGAAGACCTCATCCACTATGCTACCCATACCGTCCTCCACAACCTCGTGGAAGGCATCATCCTGGTAACCCTGCTCGTGTCGCTGTTCATGTTCAATTGGCGCACGACGCTCATCGTTTCCATCATCATTCCACTCGCGCTGCTGTTCGCGTTTATCTGTCTCCATCTCATGGGCATGAGCGCGAACCTGTTGTCCCTTGGTGCCGTAGACTTCGGGATCATCATCGACGGCGCCGTCGTCATGGTAGAGGGACTCTTCGTTATCCTCGACCACCAGGCCCGGGACGTGGGCATGGAACGATTCAACAAAATGGCCAAGATGGGCCTCATCAAGAAGAACGGCGCCCAACTGGGCAAGGCCATCTTCTTTGCCAAGCTCATCATCATTACCGGCCTAATACCAATATTTGCCTTTCAGAAGGTCGAAGGAAAGCTTTTCTCACCCCTGGCCTATACCCTTGGCTTCGCGCTGCTCGGCGCTTTGATCACCACCCTTACCCTCGTACCGGTCCTGATCAACGTGCTCCTTCGAACGAATGTGCACGAAAAACACAACCCGTTTGTGCATTTCCTCACCGGTATGATGGTCAAAGGATTCACTTTCCATTGGAAACACAAGAAAGTGACCATCGCCACGGCTTTTATCATCATTGGCGTGGGCTTCTATGCCTTCAGCCTTCTTGGCACCGAGTTCCTTCCGGAGCTTGATGAAGGCGCGATCTGGCTCAGGGCCCAGCTGCCCTATAGCGCCTCGCTGGATAAGTCCGTGGAAGTGGCCCGCCAGGTGCGTAAGATGGTCATGGCCTTCCCCGAAGTGAAGGTCATTGCCTCACAGACCGGCCGCCCCGACGATGGCACCGACGTCACCGGTTTTTACAACAACGAGTTCGACGTTCTGCTCTATCCCGAAAGCGATTGGAAATCGGGGTGGAACAAGGAAGAGCTCATCGACACGATGAACAGGAAACTGAGCGTTATCCCCGGTGTCGACCTGAACTTCTCACAACCCATCAGCGACAATATCGAGGAAGCCGTCTCGGGTGTAAAAGGTTCCATCTGCGTGAAGATCTACGGCGATTCGCTGGATTATATGGAGGGCAAGATCACCGAGGTCAACAATATCCTTAAAGACGTTCGGGGCATTTCGGACCTGGGCGTTATCAAGAATCTCGGCCAGCCCGAGCTGGACATCGATCTGAACCAGCAGCAGATGGCCCTGTATGGGGTCGCGACGGCGGACGCCAATGCCGTCATCGAAATGGCCATCGGCGGCAAAGCAGCCTCCACCTTGTATGAAGGCATCAAGACCTTCGACATCCGCATCCGGTTCCCCGAACAATTCCGCGTATCCGTCGACGATATCGGCAACCTCATGGTACCGGCACAAGGCGGTTCCAAGGTGCCCATCAAGGAAATAGCCACCCTCAAATTCAAGACCGGCCCCTGTCTGATCTTCCGCGACGACAATGAACGCTACGCAGCGCTTAAATTCTCCGTACGCGGACGCGATATGGGCAGCACGATCGCCGAAGCGCAGGATAAAGTCGATAAGGTGACCACCCTGAAGCGAGGCTACTCCATGGTATGGCAGGGCGATTTCGAGAACCAGCAGCGCGCCACCAAACGACTCGAAGAAGTGGTGCCCATCAGCCTGCTCGGCATCTTCCTCCTGCTTTTCATCATGTTCGGCAACCTGAAGGACGCAGGGCTGGTGTTCCTGAACGTGCCCTTCGCCATCGTCGGCGGCGTAGCCGCCCTGCACATCACGGGAACCAATTTCAGCATCTCGGCCGGTATAGGCTTCATCGCGTTATTTGGTATCTGTATCCAGGACGGCGTGCTCCTGATCACGGTCTTCAAACATAACCTGGAGCATATGCGCAACCAGAGCCATACCCTGTACACGGCGATAAAACTGGGGGTCAACTCCCGTATCCGCCCCGTAATGATGACCGCCCTCATGGCCGCTATCGGCCTCTTCCCGGCGGCCGTGTCACATGGAATTGGGTCGGAAAGTTCCCGCCCGCTCGCAAGAGTGGTTATCGGCGGTATCCTCTGCGCAATGATCTTCTCCTTGCTGGTCTTTCCACTGATCTTCGCCTGGGCCTACCGCAATGTAGACACCAAACACCGGGGCCCGATCGACGGACCCGAAACCCCGCGCTAGGCGCGCGGGGCTTTTTTTATGTATATTTACCTTCAATATGAGTAGGCGCCCCGCGCATTCCCTATGGCCCAAATCCCTTAAAACCTTCCGCCATTTCGTCCTCGCGTGCGTGCTGCTCTGCGGTGTCGGAAGCAACTGCCATGCCCAGGAATTCTTCGAACCTTCCCAGCGGTATAATGCCGGCCGCGTCGCCGGTACTATCATCGTAGAATCCGCTATCGGCACCATCGTTACCGTTGGCCTCAACTATCTCTGGTACAAAAAATTCCCGCACAGTACATTTCATTATTTCAACGACAACGACGAATGGCTGAATGTAGACAAGGTGGGACATGCCGCCACCGCCTACAATATTGCCGCCATCCAAAGCGACGTGCTGCACTGGGGCGGCGTCCGACCAGGCACCGCGGCCCTGATCGGCACGGCTACCGGCCTCGCGTTTATGAGCATGATCGAGCTCATGGACGGACATTCCACCAAATGGGGATTTTCAAAAGGCGATATGCTCGCCAATATCGCCGGCTGTGCACTCTATGAAGGCCAGCAGCTGCTCTGGCACCAGCAACGCATCAGTCTCAAATTTTCTTATCATGCAACCATCTTCCCCCAATATTATCCCGCGGAACTAGGCAGCAATTTTCTCCAGCGCATCCTCAAGGACTACAACGGCCAGAGCTACTGGCTCTCCTTCAATATTGCTTCCTTCCTGCCGGCTTCGGCACATTTCCCGCAGTGGCTCAACTTTTCGGCGGGCTATGGCGCGGAAGGCATGGTCGGCGCGGTAAAGAACCCCACTGAGGTGAACGGCAAGCCCGTGCCCTACTTCCGCCGCTACCGGCAATTCTACTTCTCTTTCGACACCGATGGCTATCGCATAGACGGCCTTTCTCCCCTGGCGGCCACGCTCCTCAAGGTGAACCGGACCCTCAAGACCCCGGCCCCTGCGCTCGAATGGAACGAGGCGGACGGCTTTAGGCTCCACACGTTTTATTATTGATTTATAGCAGAAAAGCACTAGTTTTAACGAGCAGTTAACCACTCCTTAACAGCTTCGGACAGCTTGCCAAACTCCTGACTGATGAATAAAGTTTTTAAAGGGATCCTCGCGTTTTCCCTAAAGAATAAGTATTTTATTTTCTTCGCCACGGCCCTGCTCGTGGTATATGGGATCATAACGTTTAAGAACATGCCCATCGAGGCGTTCCCGGATGTCACCAATACGGAGATCACCATCATTACCCAATGGCCCGGCCGAAGCGCCGAAGAAGTGGAAAAATTCGTGACCATCCCCATCGAGCTGGCCATGAACCCTGTCCAGCGCAAGACCAGCCTGCGGTCGACGACGATCTTCGGTCTATCCGTCGTAAAGCTCATCTTCGACGACGATGTGGAAGATGTCTTCGCCCGCCAGCAGGTGAACAACTTACTGCACAATGCCGACCTTCCCGACAATGTCGACCCGGACGTCCAGCCGCCGACGGGACCCACGGGTGAAGTTTACCGCTATACACTCGAGAGTAGTTTCCGTGACCCGCGAGAGCTGAAGACCATGCAGGACTGGATGGTCGACCGGGAACTCCGGGCCGTACCCGGCGTAGCCGACGTGGTCAGCTTCGGGGGGATGGTCAAGACCTATGAGATCCAGGTGAACCCCATGATCCTGAATAACCTTGGCATCACCCCCTTGGATGTCTCCAGCGCGGTGGCCAAAAGCAATATCAATATCGGCGGAGATGTGATCAAAAAGAATTCCCAGGCCTATGTGGTCAGGGGCATCGGCCTGCTCAACGACATTAACGAAATCAAGAACATCATCGTCACGACCAACAATGGGATACCCGTCTTGGTGAAAGACGTTGCCGACGTAGAGATCTCCAACCTTCCCCGCCTCGGGGAAGTCGGTCGCACAGATGCTATAGATACCCTGGATCACCGAAGGCTTCGCGCAAATCCTGACGCAGTAGAAGGCATCGTGCTCATGCGCAAAGGAGAAAATCCCGACCACGTCATCCAGGGTATCAAGGCCGCTGTGGCAAAATTGAACGAACGTATCCTGCCCGCCGATTCCAAGCTCATCCCCTTCTACAACCGCGAGGATCTGATCAAATACGCCACCCATACCGTTCTCCATAACCTGGTGGAAGGCATTATCCTGGTCACCCTGATCGTCTCGCTCTTCATGTTCAATTGGCGGACGACCCTGATCGTCTCCATCATCATTCCCCTCTCGCTGCTGTTCGCCTTTATCTGTCTGAATTTTATGCACATGTCGGCCAACCTGCTGTCGCTGGGGGCCATCGATTTCGGTATCATCATCGACGGGGCCGTGATCATGGTCGAAGGGCTTTTCGTCCTGCTTGACAAAAGGGCAAATGAAGTGGGCATGGAACGCTTTAACCACCTGTCGAAACTGGGCCTGATCCGAAAACGCGGAGCCGAGCTCGCCAAGGCCATCTTCTTTACCAAGGTCATCATCATCACGGCGCTGCTGCCCATTTTCTCTTTTCAGAAGGTAGAGGGCAAACTTTTCTCCCCGCTGGCCTATACACTTGGCTTCGCGCTCCTGGGCGCCCTGATCTTCACCCTCACGCTGGTCCCGGTGCTGGTAAATGTGCTGCTGCGCAAGAACGTCAGGGAAAAACACAACCCGATCGTCCATTTCCTAACTGGGATCGTCATGCGTATTTTCCGGTATAACTTCCGCCATAAACGCTTTGCCCTGATCGTCTCTTTCATAGGGATCGTTATCGGCCTTTATGCGTTCAGGTTTTTAGGCACGGAGTTCCTGCCGGAGCTCAATGAAGGCTCTATCTGGGTGCGCGCCACCCTGCCCTATAGCATCTCGCTGGACACTTCGGTGGCAAAAGCAGATCAGATGCGGGCGATCATGATGCGGTTTCCCCAGGTTCGCCGGATCATGTCCCAAACGGGGCGGCCGGACGACGGGACCGATGTCGCCGGCTTCTACAACAATGAATTTGGCGTCTCGCTCTACCCCGAAGAAGAATGGTCGCCAAAGATCACCAAAGAGCAGTTGATCGACACCATGGGCAGGGCCTTGTCGATCATCCCCGGCGCAGACCTCAACTTCTCCCAGCCTATCATGGACAACGTCGAAGAAGCCGTGTCGGGTGTGAAGGGGTCCATCTGCGTCAAGATCTATGGGGACTCGCTTGATTACATGGAAGCCGAATCCAACCAGGTCTACCGTATCCTCAAAAAGATCGAAGGAGTCGATGACCTGGGTGTCATCAAGAACATCGGCCAGCCGGAACTGGACATCGACCTCGACCAAAGCAAAATGGCCCTCTATGGGGTAAGCGCTGCCGATGCGAATGCCGTGATCGAAATGGCGATCGGCGGCAAGGCCGTCACCCAGCTATACGAAGGCATCCGGAAATTCGATATCCGCATCCGCTTTCCCGAGCAGTTCCGCACGACCCAGGAAGACATCGGCAACCTCCTGGTGCCCACCCAAAGCGGGTCCAAGGTTCCGGTGCACGAGATCGCCGCCATCACCACGAAAACGGGCGCCTGTCTGATCTTCCGGGATGAGAACCGGCGTTATTCCGCTATCAAGTTCTCGGTCCGCGGCAGAGACATGGGCAGCACCATCGCCGAAGCACAGGGCAAGATCGACCAGGTCGTGCATTTGAAAAAAGGGTACAGCATGGTTTGGCAGGGAGACTTCGAGAACCAGCAGCGCGCCTCCAAACGGCTCCAGGAAGTTGTGCCCATTAGTCTGCTGCTCATCTTCCTGCTGCTCTTTGTCATGTTCGGCAACTTCAAAGACGCAGGATTGGTCTTCCTGAATGTGCCGACGGCTGTTGTCGGCGGCATCGTGGCGCTGTTGATCACCGGCACCAACTTCAGCATCTCCGCAGGCATTGGCTTTATCGCGCTGTTCGGCATCTGCATCCTCACGGGGGTGCTGCTGATCACGGCCTTCAAGCATAACCTGGAAATGATCAAGCATAGCGAGAGCCCGCTTTATACCTCCATCAAATTGGGCGTCAACGAGCTCGTCCGGCCCGTGATGATGACGGCGTTGATGGCGACGATCGGTTTGCTGCCCGCGGCCATTTCCTCCGGTATCGGCTCCGAAAGCTCACGGCCCCTGGCACGTGTTGTCATCGGCGGACTGATCTTTGCAACGATCTTCTCGCTGCTCATCTTTCCGTTGATCTTCTTTTGGGCTTATCGAAAAGTGGACACCTTACATCAAAAAGAGGGGTAGAATAATAAACGCGATCAATAAGCCGTTTACCTATTTTTACCACATGGACTCAAAATTTCTGGTCATCGCGATCGTCTTCGCCGTCTTGGTTGCCGTCGCTCTCCTCTTCCTGTTCCTGAGACAACGCAAGGAGATCAAATCCACCGGGCATGCCCCGCTTACCGGTTCCGCGGGCGGTAACGCCGGCGGCTATCCGGGCGGCAATAGCGGCGGCCATCCGGGCGGCAATAGCGGCGGCTATCCGGGCGGCCATCCAGGCGGCGCCGCAAGTGGGATTCCAGGCGGCACCACTGGTGGAAATGCAGGCAACTACACTGGCGGCACCACTGGTGGAAATGCAGGCAACTACACGGGCGGCAGCGTTGGTGGAAATGCGGGCGGGAATAGCGGCGGGAATCCAGGCGGCACAGCCGGTGGAAATGCGGGCAGCTTCACGATCGGCGCCGCGGATGGCGCCCCTGGAGCCATATCGTCCCGTCAGATGCAGCTCATGGCTTACGAGCGCCTGATCCTCCTGACCGATCGCATTGCCCTGCCTAATCTTATTGCCCGGGTGAATACGCCGGGACTGGCTGCCCGCGACATGCAATCGCTGCTGACGCATAGCATCCGCCAGGAATTCGAACACAATATTACCCAACAGATCTATGTCAGCGCCGAAGCCTGGGGCGTGATCCGTGACTATAAGGAACAAAATCTCATGATCGTCAATCAGGTGGCATCCTTCCTCCCTGAAGAAGCCACGGGCACCGATCTCAACAGGGCCCTGCTGGACGTCCTCGTACAAAATCCCAAAGCCTCCCTCCAGGATGTCGTATCGGAGGCCCTCAGCTATGAAGCAAAAAAGTTGATGTAAACCATCGCTCCAACAAGGAGGGGCAGCAGGCGCGGCTACCCTTCTTTCGGAACATCATTGAAATGAAGCGACTTATCCAATTCCTGGTAGATCTTCATCAGCAGTTGACTATTGTTGCGCAACTTGGTAACCAGTTCTTCTATTTTTTGCCTGTCAGAGTGGAGCTGTCCTTCCAGGTCTGCGATGATCCGTTGTTTTTCTTCCAATTGCCGGTTCGAATAGACCATTTGCTGTTCCAGGTGCCGGTTGGTCTCGACCGCCGACGCTTGTTCGTCACGCTGCCGGCGTGATCGCGCGATTTCTTCTTCCAGCTGGTGCCGCACACGGCCAAGCTCCTCTTCCAATCGCTGCCTGGTACGGGCCGATTGTTGTTCCAATACATTCGCATGGGTCCTTTCCTCGCGTTCAGCCGCCGGTATATCCGCCATCTCCGGCCTTGCCTCCGCACTCCGGAGCCGCTGCCCGGTTGCCACAGGCCCCAATTCGCCCAAAGTACCAGGGTCGCCCAAAGTACCAGGATCGCCCAAAGTACCAGGATCGCCCGCAATCATTGCCTCCCCCAGCGGGCCTGCTTCCGCGGAAAAGACCGATTCCATCCCCACCGGATCTATCAGCGAAATAGGCGCCTCGGTACCCGTCGTCAGGTCGACACTTCGCTCTCCGTCGGCGGCTGATTCCGGTTGGACGGTCGATTCCAGTTGCTGCGTTCGTTCGGGCTGAAACGCTTGGTCCAGCTGGCCGGTTCCTTCGAACTGAGCAGTTTGTTCGAACAGGGCGATTCGTTCCGGTTGGACGGTCGATTCCAGTTGCTGCGTTCGTTCGGGCTGAAACGCCCGGTCCAGCTGGCCGGTTCCTTCGAACTGAGCAGTTTGTTCGAACAGGGCGATTCGTTCCGGTTGGACGGTCGATTCCAGTTGCTGCGTTCGTTCGGTCGGGGCTGCCGTTCGTTCCAGCTGAGCGGCTCCTTCAAACTTAACTTTCGGTGCGGCCGACTTCGCGCCAACGACGTGACGCGATCCATCCAACGAAGCCAGCAGCTCCGCATATCGTTTTTCCACTTTCGCCAACTGGTCTTTTAACCGGTCATAGCGATTATCCGCCATCTCCCGGTACTCCTCGTATTTATCCTTCATCCAGAGAATACCCCTGTACAAGTTCTCCCTATAGTCCTCTTCCCCAAAAATATCCGCAACCCGACGCTCCTGCTCCTCCAACCGACCATCCCGGCTTTTGTCGTCGCCGCCAGTTTCGGTTCCTTCCTCCTGAGAAAAGCCTGCAGCACCAGGCGACTCGGCGTCATAAGCGGCGCCAGGAAGAGCAGCCATGTCGGCCCCAGGCACAGCCACGCCCACCCCGGGAGTAGCCACATCTCCAACACGAGCATCCAAACTCGCACCAAGCGCAGCCAAATCCCCATCATGACCAGCGACGTCCGCACCAGACCCGCCCGCGCGACTCCCACCAAAAGCGATGAATCCTTCCTCCCCCGCCCAAATCCCCTCCATAGCCACCAAAAGCCCCCCTGAAAAAACCCTTCGGCGATGCTGCAACCACGTCGTTACCAACAGCGCAAACATGGCGACAGGCACACACACCCACAAAAGAATGCGCAGGAACTGCCCAAGTTCATACCCGCTTATGATGATTAACTGCATCCTTCATTGTTATTCAATATTCACGCCAAAAAAGAAGCTATTCGCCGACATCGAAAAAGGCCGGTTGCCGCCTATCTAAAACCAAATGACAGCGCCGGTTTTTAGCACACATTTGGTATGATAACTATTATTAAAACGTCTAATCATGAAGTTCAGAAAAACAATGATCGCTTGCTCCGCCCTTATTCTGGCCCTATGCTCAACCTCAGCCGTCTTTGCCCAGGGTGGCGGTGGTCGGATGATGGATACGGCAGCCATGCGCCAGCGGACCGAAGCGCGAATCGCAAAAGCAAAAACGGACCTCAACCTCACGCAGGTTCAGGCCGATTCCTTAAAAGCAATCACCATGGAATTCGACGCCAAACGGCGGGATATGTACATGGACCCGGCCAACCAGGGCATGAGCCGTGAAGATCGCATGGCCAAGATGCAACCCCTGATGGATGCCCGGAATGCCCGCCTCCAGGCAGCTTTTGGCGCAGACCTCTTCAAGAAATACCAGGATTGGGAAGCACAGAATCGTCCCCAACGCGGCGGCGGTGGCGGTGGCGGTAACCAATAAACCAACGGGACTTTAGCCGCCCCCGCCCGGCAAACAAGAGGGCTTTAGCCGCCGCCGGGCAAATAAGAAGAAGGCCTTCGCCCCCGCCCGCAAAATTCCTTTCCCAAATCCTATAGAGAAGTCGATTCTACTTTTGGCTAAGGGGTCGACTTCTTTTGTTCTTTTATCCAATTGTCCCGGAGCGTAGACGTCCGGTTAAACACCATCTTCTCCTCAGCACTATCCTTGTCCAGGTAATAATATCCCTTTCGCAAAAATTGATACCGTTCATGGAACCGGGCATGCCGCAAAGCAGGTTCGGCAAAAGCAGCACCTACGACCTGTAAAGAATCCGGATTCACATACTCCTTGAAATCCCCCTCCTCATTAGCAGGATCTTCTACCCTGAACAGTCGATCATACAACCGAAGCTCTACCGTGATCGCATGCACAATACTCACCCAGTGAATAGTCGCCTGCACTTTTATACTTGATTGTGCTCCCCCACTCTTGCTTTCCGGCAGATACGAACAACGAAGCTCCGTTACCTTCCCCTCCGCATCCTTGATCACCTCATCACATTGAATAATATAAGCGCTCTTCAGCCGCACCTTCTGCCCGGGTGACAGCCTGAAGAACTTCTTCGGCGGATTTTCCATAAAATCTTCCCGCTCGATATACAATTCCCGGCTGAAAGGCAGGTCCCGGTGCGTGGTGGCCGGATCCTCAGGATTGTCTTCGGAGGACAGCAGTTCTTCATCGCCTGCATAGTTGGTGAGCACGATCTTCAGCGGATCGAAAACAACCATCCGCCGGCTCGCGATCTTGTTGAGGTGCTCCCGGACACAGAACTCAAGCAGCGATACATCGATGAGATTTTCCCTTTTCGCCACCCCGATCTTTTCGGCAAAGACCCTGATGCTTTCAGGTGTATAGCCACGACGACGCAGACCCGAAATGGTCGGCATCCGCGGATCGTCCCAGCCGGTGACAAAACCCTCGTTCACCAATTGCAGCAGCTTGCGCTTGCTCATCACCGTGTAAGTGAGGTTGAGCCGCGCGAATTCGTATTGGCGTGAAGGGTATATTGCCAATTTGTCGATGAACCAGTCGTACAAGGGGCGATGCGGCACGAACTCCAGGGTGCAGATGGAATGGGTGATCTGCTCGATCGAGTCGCTCTGCCCATGCGCAAAATCATACATGGGATAAATAACCCACTGGTCACCCGTCCGATGGTGATGCGCATGCTTGATGCGATACATGATCGGATCACGCAGCTGCATATTGGGCGCCGCCATATCTACTTTCGCCCGCAACACCTTTTCGCCATCTTTGTATTTATCTGCCCGCATCTCCCGGAACAGCTGCAAATTCGTCTCTACATCGCGGTCCCGGAACGGACTCGCTACGCCCGGTTCGGTAGGCGTACCTTTCATTTTCGCGATCTCTTCAGGACTGCTGTCGTCCACATAGGCGAGCCCCTTGCGGATGAGGTCCTCCGCAAAATGGTACAGCTGCTCGAAATAGTCGGAGGCATACAGTTCATTGGCCCATTCAAATCCCAGCCACCGAATGTCTTCCTTGATGCTATCGACGTATTCCGTGTCTTCCGTGACCGGATTGGTGTCGTCGAAACGGAGATTGGTCTTTCCCCCATATTTCTGCGCCAGACCGAAGTTCAACACAATGGACTTGGAATGGCCGATATGCAAATACCCATTCGGCTCGGGGGGGAAACGGGTGAGGATACTTTTATATTTTCCGGTCGCCAGATCGTCTTCAACGATCTCTTCCAAAAAATTAAGCGATTTTTCTTCCTCTTTTTTGATCTCATCTGCCATAAGTTGCCAAATTTACAGTATCCCGCCGAGCCCGCCAACCCGTCATTGACGCGCCCCAAATAGCAGACTGCCAATCCGTACCATATTGCTGCCCTCCGCGATCGCGATGGTATAATCTCCGCTCATGCCCGCCGAAAGAATGCCCCCGCCGGAAAACCATTGATCGAACAGCGCCTTCAACACGCCGAACTCTGACTTGGCCACGGCAGCATCCGCCGTATTCGAAGCCATTCCCATCAGGCCGCGCACCGCCACCTGCTTCAATTCCCCCTTCGCCATCATCACATCCGCCAATTCTGCCGCATCGACTCCAAACTTGGTGTCCTCACGCGCGATATGCACCTGCAACAACACTTCCGCTACCAGTCCCGCCTTCGCAGCCTGTTTGTCGATCTCTTTCAACAAGCGAAGACTGTCTACTCCATGGATCAGGTGCACGAACGGGATGATCTGTTTTACTTTGTTGGATTGCAGGTGACCGATAAAATGCCAACGGATATCGGCAGGCAAGCGCGCTTGCTTGTCCAGGAGTTCCTGCACATAGTTCTCGCCAAAATCCCGTTGCCCCTCCGCATACAGTCCTAAGATCTCCTCCACCGTTTTAGTTTTTGACACCGCCACCAACGCAATCGATTGTGCAGCCAATGCTGTAACCATCTCCTGATAAGCACCCCTGTTAATTGGCATGTTAAAATGGTTTAACGCGAAGATACCTACACAGACGGTATAAGCTAAATTTGACCTAAACACAATTAGAATTAATTTTGCCGCGACATGAATGCAAAGACACTCCGCAGCCTTTCGATAGTGCTCCTTTTACCCATCCTCAGCATCGCGCAATCCAAACCACATTCGATGACAGCCGTCCTGACCGGTAAAGTGATCGACGGCGATACCAAACAACCCATCCACGCCGCCACGATTGCCTTGCTCCGAAAGGATTCGACCGTAGCAGCGGAGGTTATCAGCCAGCCCGGCGGGGATTTTACGCTGACCAGCCTGCCCGAGGCCCCTTGCATCCTGCAGATCTCGGTCGTCGGCTATCAACCCTTTTACAGGACGATCGCAGGGGGTCATCGCGCTGCCGGCTCACCGTTGAACGCCGGTACCATCAAGCTGACATCCTTTGCCGCACAGATCCAGGCGGTAACGGTGGTCGCCAACAGACCTGCCTTCACGGCCGAGATCGACAAGAAAATATTCAACGTCGACCAGAGCCTCGCCAGCAAGGGCGGTACTGCACAGGACGCCCTGCGGCAAGTGCCCACGCTTAGTGTCGACGCCACCGGCAACGTCACCCTTCGCAACGGCTCTCCTACCATCCTGCTGGATGGCAAACAGACACAGCTTACGCTTGACCAGATCCCGGCAGACCAGATCCAAAGCATCGAGGTCATGCCTAACCCCTCGGCCAAGTACGATGCACAGGGCAACCACGGCATCGTCAACATCGTGTTGAAGCGAAATCGTAAGCCCGGCTTCAATGGATCCGCGACGGGTGTCTGGAACTCCCTGCACGAAACCTATGGCTTCGTAAACATGAACGCCTACAAGCACAAATGGAATTTTACCTTTAATTACATGGCCCATGGCCATCGCTCCGTCTCGAATACCACCACTACATTGAACGACCTCACCGCCAACACCTCGGTGATCCAGCATGGCCACGCCGTCACTACCGGCCCCTTTCAGCTGGTCAAAGTGGGAACGGACTTCTTCATGGACGCGCACAATACTTTTAGCCTGAACGGAAATGTCGGTTTCGGCCGCCACCCCACCAGCGGAACCCAGACGACGGATTATCTCGACAAAGGCGGTTTGCTCGACTCCAGCAGCGCGAGAATGTCCTACGACGGGGACAATTTTGTCTTCAGCCATGCCAACTTCGACTACGCGCATACGTTCAGCAAGCCAAGTGAGAAACTGACCGCGAGCGTCGCCCTCGAGACCTATCATGGACCCGACGAGGGCCGCTACTCGATGCAGTACTTCGACAAATCGGGTACGACTATCTCCACCCCTTACCTGCAGCGATACGATGGTTTCGGACACGCCCACAACCTTACCCTGCAATCTGACTTTGTCGATCCGCTGATGGATAATTACGCCAAACTGGAAGCCGGCGTCAAGACGATCCTGCATGGCAATCACAGCTACCTCGACTTCGAAGACGGATTAGCGCAGGGGTTTGTACCCGACACCAACGCCAGCTACAACTATAGCTACAATGACGACACCTACGCCGCTTATACGAGCTATACAGGCAAAGCGGGCAATTTCAGCTACATGACGGGTCTGCGCTTCGAAACCTACACGTACACCGGTCACCTGCTGGACGACAACAGCAGTTTTGGTTACCACCAGACCGGGCTCTATCCGAGCGTTTTCCTGACAGAGAAACTGGACGACAACAGCGACATTCACCTCAATTACTCCCGCCGTGTCAACCGTCCGAAATGGTGGCAGATCTCTCCCCAAACCGATTACTCCAACCCGCAGAACCCGCAGGTCGGCAATCCCGGTATCCGGCCGGAGAATACCAACCTCTTCGAGCTGGCCTACAATACGCAGCTTTCCAGCATCGGCGTGAACACCACTTTGTATGTGAAGAACACGCTCGACCCGATCATGGCTTACAACAAGCCGCTTTCTAACGACACCCTGCTCAGCACCTTCGAGAATGCCAACTATAGCAATACCTATGGCGCGGAGCTCATCGTCAGGATCCCCATCTTAAAATGGTGGAATGCCACGACCAATTTCAACCTCTTTCAAACGGATATCAACGCCGACAACCTTACCCAGGGTCTTTCCAATTCGGGCTTCAGCTGGTTTGCCAAGCTGAATTCAGACATGAAGCTGGGCCGCACCTACACCGTCCAACTTACCGGTAACTACAATGCCGCAAACGTTGTTGCGCAGGGGAAGGTGCTGCCTTCGGGCGGGATGGATGCCGCCGTCAAACGGGAATTCTTCCATCACAATGCCGGGACGCTGGTGCTCAGTTGCTCGGATATCTTCAATACCCAGCGCACCCGTGTCGACACGTACTCACAAGGTGTCTTCTTCCAGGACGCTATCACTAAACCGGAGACACGCGTACTGAAGATCAGCTTCACCTATACTTTCGGGAAGGAGATGAACGGAGAACGCCACAAAGCGGCTACGCTAGAATCGAACGGCTGATCACGATCCGCTGGACCTCACTCGTCCCCTCATAGATCTGCGTGATCTTGGCATCACGCATCAGTCTCTCGACATGGTATTCCTTTACATAGCCATAACCGCCAAGGATCTGGACGGCCTCCGTAGCAGTCCACATCGCCGTTTCAGAAGCGAAGACCTTTGCCATGGACGAGCTCAGGGCATACTCCTGATGAGTGTCCTTTTCCCAGGCAGCCCGCAGACACAGCAGCCGCGCCGCTTCGATCTTCGTAGCCATGTCCGCTAATTTGAATTGAATGGCCTGGTGCTGTGCGATCTCCTTACCAAAAGCCTTTCGCTCTTTGGAATAATTCAATGCCAGCTCATAAGCACCGCTGGCGATCCCCAGCGCCTGCGAAGCGATGCCGATGCGGCCACCCGCCAATGTCCTCATGGCGAATTTGAATCCAAACCCGTCCTCGCCTATGCGGTTCTCCTTAGGGACACTCACGTCATTGAAGGAAATGCTATGCGTATCGCTGGCGCGAATACCTAATTTGTTTTCTTTTGGGCCGACGCTCACGCCGGCGCTGTTTTTCTCCACTATAAAGGCATTGATGCCATGGCTGCCTTTGGCGACATCGGTCTGCGCCATCACCAGGTAAACCGAAGCCGAGTTCCCGTTGGTGATCCAGTTCTTGACGCCGTTAAGCAGATAGTGATCGCCTTTGTCCTCCGCCGTCGTCCGCTGTGAAGTAGCATCACTGCCCGCTTCGGGCTCACTCAATAAAAAAGCGCCGATATACAGGTCGCCGTCCTTCCTTCCCTGCGCAAGCGGGGTCAGGTATTTGCGCTTCTGTGCCGCAGAACCGAAGGCATTGAGCCCCCAGCAGACCAGGCTGTTGTTGACGCTCATACAAACGCTCACGCTGGCGTCGATCTTACTGATCTCTTCCATCGCCAGCACATAGCTCACGGTATCCATCCCCGATCCGCCATAGTCCGGGTCGACCATCATGCCCATAAACCCCAGTTCCGCCAGCTTGAGCACCTGCTCCCGCGGAAATTTTTGGTGTTCGTCCCTGTCTATTACACCTGGCAAACATTCAGTCCGCGCAAAATCCCGGGCCGCCTTCTGTATCATCAAATGTTCTTCTGAAAATTGAAAATGCATATGGGCAACTATTTTTATTGCCCAAATTTAATCGAAAGTTGTATAGGAAACTAACGATCGGTAGTTTTTTTACCCGGCAACTATATATGTGATGGGACAATCCTTCTTGAAGGGTTCCGACTGCAAAAGGAAAACCTAGCGGATACCGCTGCAGACGATGCATCAGTTCGGGGATTTTTTTACCAGCAAATACAAGAGAAGCAGCGCAAATGCGATGAGTATGATTTGCGGACCGCTAAACAAATCTCCCATAACTTCGTTTTAAGTGGCTTTTAAAGATAAACCGAGAAATTGATACCCAAAAGATATTTATCAGGTCACTTACGCCTGCTTGCTTTGCTTATTTTATATAAAACCAGGGTATGACCTAAGGAAAGAGTCAAGGCTTTTTCGAAATAAATTTTTGGGGGGCTTAAATGATGCTCCCCGACTTCTTATGCAGCAGGGCAATGGCAGTCTTGAAGATAACAATAAAAAGCCCCGCTTCCTCCTCGGTAAAATTACTCTCTTCGGATTCATCGGATTCATCTGCATCTTCGCTATAAATAGTGGCCGCGGCAAATTGCAGCAGGTCGGGCTGACAAAAAGATTCTATGACGGCCATCGCATCGGATTCGTCGAAGCCATCCTGAAACACCGCTTCCATCTCATCGAACTCCTCATTAAAGGCCTTTTCGAATTCGGCCTCCGTCACGGCGGGAATACCGGGGATAAGCTCCTGAAAACTGAGCAGGATGATCGTGAGTACATACGCTACATCTTCCCGGGCATCAGGCATTTCGAGTTCACGGCTCTCCCCCAGCACGTAGCCGACCAGGGCAGGCTGCTCCTTGGCAAATGAATCCCATATCTTCCCGATCTGGGTCTCATCCATGTGCTGGATCCGGTCGTTGATAAGGTCGATCGTCTGATCGGTGATTACTTGCATCAGCAATTTTCTGGTAAATTACCTAATTTGCCGGATTGCTGGATCGAAAACACAATTTTCTTATGTCCAAAAATGCAACCTTTAAGCACAAAGTCACTGTTTCCGTATCTTCCGAGGTGGGCCGCCTTCGCCGGGTCCTCGTGCATAGTCCTGACAGCGGATTGGGAAGGGTCGTACCCTCCAAAGCCCAGGATTGGCTTTTCGAAGACATCGTTCACCTGGACACCATCCGCCGGAAAGAATACGACTTCTATACCAAAATCCTGCTTTATTTTCTTGACCCCGCCAAGATCAAAGGCCGGCTTGCAGCCGTCGACTCCCCCGCGGAAAGGCGCGCATTCTACAAACCAGGTCATGACAGCTTCTTCCGTTCCGACAAAGTAGTTGAACTTCAATGGCTGCTGGCAGATATCCTGGCCGATCATGCCATCAAGCTCAAACTGGTGGCCTCGGTCTGCGCGATAGAGACCTGCTCCTATGACACGCAGGAGGATCTGCAGCAACTCGACCCGGTACAACTCGCCAAGACCTTTATCAGCGGGGCCACCAATGACGACAGGCTCCTCTTCGCCCCCATACCGAATTTTATCTTTACCCGCGACATCGGCATCGTCATTAACAACTATGTGCTCCTGAACAAGCCCGCCAAAAAAGCGCGTACCCGGGAAGCGCTTTTAGCCAAATACATCTTCTTCAACCATCCCCTCTTCCAGGAATACCAGGATAATATCCTGGAATTGACGGACACGCATCATCATTTCCTCCTGCCACGGGAAGGCGATGACCGCAAAGTCACGCTGGAGGGGGGCGACGTCATGGTCGTCAGTAAGGACCACCTCCTCATCGGCGTCAGCGAAAGAACGACCGCCGAGGCTGCACACCAGGCCATCCGCCTCCTCTTCGAAAAGAATGTAGTCAAGAAGATCACGATCATCCGCATTCCCAAAAAAAGAGATTACATGCACATCGACACCATCTTTACCCAGATCAAACGGAATGTCTGGATCCTCCTGGGCACCTTCTCCCGGAAAGCGATGATGCACGAAGACGAAGACGCCGTACAACGCATCCTCGATAGCAATAAGAAAGAGGATAAACTAAAGATCATCCAGTTCAGGAAGAAAGACCCCGGCAACCCGGAATATTTTGGCAACCTCGAAGACTTGCTCACCGACATCAGCAAAAACGACCTGGACTCCACGGAAAAGATAAAATTCATCTACTCCGGCAACAATGAATTCCCCTATGACGCCCGGGAACAATGGACCGATTCCTGTAACCTGCTCGCGCTAAAAGAAGGCGTGGTCCTGGGTTATGACCGTAACGACAAGACAGTCGAGGCATTCAAGGCCAACGGCTTTGACGTCCTCGCAGCCCACGACCTGATACACGGCATTGAAACGGGCACCATCGATACCGATGCCATAGAGAATACCCTCATCCTGATGCCTTCGGCCGAACTGTCACGGGCCCGCGGCGGTTTCCATTGTATGAGCATGCCGCTGCACCGCGATGAAATGCACTAATCCAGGCGGAGACGCAAAATCGATCGTATGCAAACCACTTCCCATCTACTCATGATCCGGCCGGTAAATTTCAGCTTCAACGCCGAAACGGCCGTCAACAATGCCTTCCAGGTCGCCGGCGCCGCGCAAGACGCACAGGATCGCGCCCTCGCCGAATTCGAAGGTTTCGTGCAATTGCTGCGCGACAACCAGGTAGACGTCACCGTCGTACAGGATACCCCCGACCCTTATACGCCGGATTCGATCTTTCCCAACAACTGGGTTTCCTTTCACGACGATGGCACTGTCTGTCTATATCCCATGTACGCCGTCAACCGGCGGCAGGAACGCAAGCCCGGCGTCCTCAACGCCGTCAGCGAATACTTTACGATCGGCAGGACACTCGATCTTACCGGCTACGAAAAAGAGCACCTTTTCCTCGAAGGGACCGGCAGCATGGTCCTCGACCGGGAACGACGGATCGCCTATGCCTGTCATTCTCCGCGCACAGCTATCCGCGTCCTCGAAGACTTCTGTACAAAAATGGGGTATACGCAAAAGTTTTTTACGGCCGTAGACGCCAATGAACAGTTGATCTATCATACGAACGTGATGATGTGCGTGGCCGACCGTTACGTCCTCATTTGTCTCGATGCGCTACCCATCGAAGCAGAGCGGACCCAGCTCGCTGCCACCATCCGCGGTTCCGGCAAATCGATCATCCCCATCACCCTGGACCAGCTGAACCATTTTGCCGGCAATATGCTGCAGGTGCACAGTCAGCAGGGTGACAAATTACTCGTGATGTCTTCGCAGGCATACGAGTCGTTAAACCCCGGACAGATCCTTCAGCTCACGACTTTCAACCGCATCCTTCACGCGCCGCTAACGACCATAGAGACGAATGGCGGCGGCAGCGCCCGTTGTATGCTGGCCGAGATCCACCTTCCTAAAACAAGGTCAGGTTCCCAGGCCGCCCACCATTGACAAGATTGGGTACAGGCATCGCAAGCCCATACTTCTCATTCATCCGGCTGATCAGGTACCGCATCATTTCAGGGGAGCTCAGCTCTTCGGGACTGTGCACGAACATATAGACGGCTCTCAACCCTTTTGTCGCCCAAATCCTTATCCGGTCGATCCAGGCATCTGCCCGTTGATAGTCCGTCGGATGCAGGCTATTGGTCACGAACCTGATGAAAGCCGTTGATGTCGTAAGCTTCATGTGCAACACATCCCTCCTGCCTGCCACATCCGTGATGACGGTGCCTACACCCGACGCCAAAAGTTCTTGGTACGTGTCGCCGACAACGGCAGACTTGCTCCTGAACCACTCCTCACTGCGCAATTCCACGCAGGCCTGGAAACCCGGCGGCAACCGTCGCACGTACTGCTGCAATGACGCCGCCTGGTCCGGCCCGAACCGGTCCGACAACTGTAGAAAGGATGGCCCGAGGTTGGGCCCGAATTCCTGCATGCGTTCCACAAAGGTAGCTGTCTCCGCCGAGGCGCCGGTGAGCTGTTGCCGGTGACTGATCACCTCTGGGAATTTAGGGCAGAACTGAAACCCTTCATCAACCATCGCCGCCCAACGGCGAACGGTGTCAACCGCCGGCAAACCGTAAAAGATCGTATTCAGCTCCACCGTATTAAACTGCTTGCCATAATAAGAAAGGAACTCCTTTGCCTTCGTGCCCTGCGGATAGACCCTGCCAACCCAACTGGCGCGGCCCCACTCCGTTGCCCCCACATATATACGCAACGGCCCGGTCGGTTTATGCTGTAACCCTTGCCACAGTTGCTCCGTCACGGGATCGTCCGGCGGCAACGTAAAGTCAATATTATCTATGTGTTGTACTTTTCCGAATTCCATACAACCTTATGCTTTAATGTTTATGATTCGATTCAAATCCTTACTTTTGGGACTTCGATTGGCCATTGAGCCCATAGCTCAACAGGCTGAAAGTAAATATTTTCTAACAATCCGAACCTTTAGTTAAAACTTTTTTAAACTACAAATTTCAAGAACAGGCTTCCAAAATGGAAAACAAAGTCACCAAAATTGGCGTACTCACTTCTGGCGGCGATGCTCCGGGAATGAATGCCGCCATCCGTGCCGTTGTTCGTACCGGTATATATAATGGACTGGAGGTATTTGGGATCATGCGGGGTTACGCCGGAATGATAGAAAACGATATCGTCCCTATGCACTCCCGTAGCGTCGCTAACATTATTCAACGCGGCGGAACCATATTGAAAACGGCTCGCTGCAAGGAATTTTTTGAACACGAGGGTCGCAAGAAAGCCTACGGCAATCTCAAGAAACTGGGCATCAACGGACTGGTCATCATAGGCGGCGACGGCTCTTTCCGCGGCGCACACAAACTCGGTACAGAATTCGATATCCCCTGCATCGGCCTTCCCGGCACCATCGACAAAGACATTGCAGGCACAGATTTCACCATAGGTTTTGACACGGCAGTCAATACCGCCGTCGAGGCCATCGACAAGATAAGGGACACTGCCGACGCCCACGATCGCCTCTTCATCATTGAGGTCATGGGCAGGGATGCCGGCTATATCGCCCTGCACAGCGGCATCGCCACCGGTGCCGAGAACATCCTCATTCCGGAACGCAAGACGGATATAGAAGAGCTGGTCAATTCCCTGCTGGAGAAAGAAAGACGCAAAAAACTCGTCAATATCATCGTCGTCGCCGAAGGCGACCGCGGCGCGGAAGACGTTGCAATGATCATCAAAGAGCGCGTCCCGACCGCTGATACCCGGGTCTGCGTACTCGGCCATATCCAGCGCGGCGGCGCCCCCAGTTGTATGGACCGCCTGATCGCCAGCCGAATGGGCTATGCCGCCGTGGAGAGTCTCATAGAGGGCCGGCATAATGTGATGATCGGCATCGTCAATAACAAGATGCATTACACGCCCCTAGAAAAAGCCGTAAAAGCGAAACAAAAGATCAGCGATGACTGGCTCAAAATCGTTAAAATATTAGCGTCTTGAGGCCGCTGTAAGGGCCTCGTCCGAAGGACAGATATTAGCGCACATAAAAAAAATCCACCGTCAATGTCAAAGAATTTATCGAAGTACCTGTACCAGGATATGGATAAAGAAGCAGGTCTGCAACACACATTTCATAAAACGAAGATCGTGGCGACCGTAGGCCCTGCCTGTGACACCTATGAGAAACTGCTGGAGCTCGTCAAAGCCGGCGTCAACGTATTCCGGCTCAATTTTTCGCACGGCGCGCACGAAGACAAGGCTATTATCATCCAGCACATCCGCAAGATCAATATCAAAGAGCCTTATAACATCTCCATCCTAGGCGATCTGCAGGGGCCGAAATTGCGGGTCGGCGACATGAAGGACGGCGGTCTGGTCATCAAACCGGGTGACATCCTCACGTTCCAGTCGCGTCAAAAGGTCATCGGCACAATGGAAAGCATCTACGTGTCGTATCCCGATCTCCACACAGATGTCAAGCCGGGCGAAAAGATCCTCATCGACGACGGGAAACTGGAAGTGGTCGTAAAGGAGATCACGACGGACGGGGATGTAAAAGTAAGAGTCACCTATGGCGGCTTGTTGCAGCCAAAGAAAGGGGTCAACCTGCCCGACACGGCCATTTCCCTGCCCGCCATGACGCCGAAAGACATCGAAGACCTGGCATTCATCATCGAACAGGAACTGGACTGGGTGGCACTCTCATTTGTGCGCAAGGCGGAAGACATGGTCGACCTCCGCAGGAGGGTCGAAGAAAAGAAGAGCAATATCAAGATAATGGCCAAGATCGAAATGCCTTCCGCCATGCAGGACCTTCGCAATATCGTGAACAAATCGGACGGTATCATGGTTGCCCGCGGTGACCTGGGCGTAGAGCTGCCGGTGGAGAAAGTCCCGATGGCACAACGCGACATCATCCGCAAATGTATCCATAGAGCAAAGCCCGTTATCGTGGCCACGCAGATGATGGAAAGCATGATCGACCGCGTAAAGCCCAACCGCAGCGAGATCACCGATGTGGCCAATGCCGTGCTCGAAGGAACGGACGCCGTGATGCTCAGCGCAGAGACGGCCATGGGTCAGCATCCCTCGCTGGTCGTAGAGACCATGCGCAAGATCATCCTCGAGGTAGAACGGACGGAATATCCCTACAACCGCGAGGACGACCTGGTCCCCCAGCCGCATTCCCCTTCCTTCCTCAGCGACGCCGTTTGCTACAACGCCTGCAAACTGGCGAAGGACACCAATGCCGACGCCCTGGTCGGCATGACGCAGACCGGCTATACCGCCTGGATCTTGTCCAGCTACCGGCCCAAATCGCCCCTGTATATCTTTTCCAAGGAAAAAAGCCTCATCAACCAGCTAAGCCTCAGCTGGGGTGTTCGCGCATTCCACTACGCAGAAGAAGAAAGTGTGGACGATATCATCGATGACCAACACGCCATCCTGAAGGAAAGAAGGTTTCTGAAAACCGGCGATGTCGTCATCAACACCAGCAGCCTTCCCGTCGAAGATCACCTGCCGACGAATATGCTGAAGATCACCAAACTGAAATAGTTATCGCGCCAGACGCGATTTGTCACAGCGCTAGTCACCCTCCAGGCCGGCTAGCGCTTCTTTCATTTTCTTTATCTCCTCTTCCGCCGCCATCACCACGCCCTGGTCCGCTTTCATAGCGGCATTCACATACTCCATCGCACTCGCCTGAACGACCCTCGCCGAACTGTGGAATTCAGACGCACCCGTCGCGGCTGCCAGACTGACGATGGTAGTGCCCCGCACACCAGCGCCGGGCATGATCACGATTCGGTCGTCGGCTTCCCGTACCAACTGGTCTATCAAAGCGGAGCCTTCAGCCGCCGTCGGCCGCTGCCCCGAAGTTAGAAGGCGTTCGCATCCTATCTGAATGACCGCCTCCAGGGCCTCGAATGGATTGGCCGCCCAGTCAAAGGCGCGATGAAAGGTCACGCCCAGCGGATAAGCTGCTTCAACCAGCCGGGCGCACCGCGCCTTATCCACCGATCCATCGGCCAGCAGCATACCGATGACCACGCCGTTGCAGCCGACCTGCTTGCAGAACTCGATATCCCGCATCATCATCCGAAACTCCTCCTCCGAGAACAGAAAATCGCCGCCCCTTGGCCTGATGATGGGATAAAGAGGAATACCCACCTGCTCCCTCGCCGTCCTTATCGCTCCCGCCGATGGCGTGGTCCCGCCTTCTTCCGGACCCGCGCAAAATTCTATCCTGTCCGCCCCCGCCTGCTGCGCGATCAACGCCGAAGGCAGATTGAAAGCACATATCTCTAACCGGTAGTTCATTTTAAATAATATTTGGCAGTGACCAGCTTCTCCTCGCTACCGCTCTTTACCGCATAGGAAAATCCTTTTTGGAGTGCATAACCACCCGTCTCGCCTTTCTTGTTGATGGCGATAAACCCCACCTGAATAGCTGCGGCCTTTTCTCCTTTGATCCGCGCGATGCGCTCCACCGCGGCCTTACAGGCATCCTCCGGCGCCATTCCCTGCCGCATGTACTCCACGACAGTATGTGAGCCGCAGATGCGAATGACATCTTCTCCCTGGCCTGTCGCCGTCACGGCACCGACCTCATTGTCCACGAACAGACCGGCGCCAATGATCGGCGAATCCCCTACCCGCCCGCGCATCTTGAATCCCATGCCGCTGGTGGTGCAGCTCCCGCTGAGGTTGCCCGCGGCGTCCATCGCAACCATGCCGATCGTATCGTGGTTCCATCCGCCATCCGGCAGACGCGCAGGAGCAGCAGCATACATCCCGTCTGCCTGTCGTGCTGCCGCCAACCCACTGCCATCCGCCTGCCCCGCCGGCGCGGACCGTACACCGCTGCTTCGCGTATTCTCGACATTGATCACAGGCTTGTATTCCGATTTCTTCAGCCACTGCTCATAGGCTTTTTTGGCGTCGTCGGAGAGCTTTTCCTCCTCCAATGGAAACCCTTCGGCCACGGCAAACTGCTGAGCGCCGACACCGACGAGCATCACGTGCGGCGTCTTCTCCATGACCCTTCGCGCTACCGAGATCGGGTGCTTTATCCGCTGCAGCGCCGCAACACTGCCACAGTTCCATTGATGATCCATGATACTGGCATCGAGTGTCACGAAGCCGTCACGATCGGGGTTGGCCCCCAATCCTACACAACAATTGAGCGAAGACTCGGTCACCTTTACACCCGCTTCCACCGCATCCAGCGCGCTGCCATTGTTGCCCAACACTTCCCACGCACCCTTGTTGGCAGCCAGCCCGGCATCCCAGGTCGATATAACGACAGCCTTGCCAGTCACCGGAACGGTTCCCGCAACACCAGCGGCAGACGATCTCTTCGCCAGCAACAAGCCAAGCGAACCAAAAAATGAAGACGCTAAAAATTTCCTGCGGTTAGACATGATTTAACTAAATTGAAACCCTAAAATTAATGGTTCACATGAGAAAATTGTTGTTTTTTCTGCTTTTCTCGGCGGCATTGACCAGCCATGCCCAAGGGACCGCCCAGGACAGTGTATGGATAAGAGAAAATTACTATAAGATCGAACGCCAGGTCCCGATGCGCGACGGAATTAAACTCTTCACCGCGATCTACATGCCAAAGGACACGACGGCGCAGCATCCCATCCTCATGACCCGCACCCCCTATTCCTGCGCGCCCTATGGGGAGGACAAATGGAAAAATTATACGCCCAGCTATGTTCGTTATTACCTGCGCGAAGGATACATCATCATCATCCAGGACGTTCGCGGCCGTTGGATGAGCGAAGGCCAGTTCGTAGACGTCCGCCCCTTTATAAAAGACAAGAAGGCTGCGACCGATGTCGACGAAGCCAGCGACACCTATGATGCGATCGATTGGCTGGTCAGGAACGTGCCGCACAACAACGGCCGCGTCGGCGTCTTCGGCATCTCTTATCCCGGTTTTTACTCGACGATGGCCGCCGCCAGCGGCCATCCGGCCCTTAAGGCAGTGAGCCCCCAGGCACCCGTCACCGACTGGTTCATGGGCGATGATTTCCACCACAACGGCGCCTTCATGGTCATGGATGGCTGGTCCTTCTACTCCTCTTTTGGCAAACCCCGGCCCCAGCCTACTACCGTCGGTCCGGCCGGCTTCGAATTCAATTCCACGGACAATTATGATTGGTACCTGAAGACGGGCGCGCTGAAGAACATCATGCGGTTGACCGGTGATAGTATTGCCTTCTGGAAAGATATGTATGACCACCCCAACCGCGACGCCTGGTGGCAGGCGCGCAATGCCCGCGTAGCCTTGTATGATATCAAGCCCGCCATGCTGGTCGTCGGCGGTCTCTTCGACGCCGAAGACTGCTTCGGCGCCTGGAATGTCTTCAAAGCATTGAAAGCCCAAAGCCCTTCCACCAATAGTCATGTCGTGATGGGCCCCTGGTACCATGGTCAATGGGCGGCCAACGACGGCACTCATCTCGGCAATGTTCAGTTCGGCTCCAACACCTCCTGGTGGTACCAGAACAATATCGAGCTTCCTTTCTTCAACTACTACCTGAAAGGAAAAGGACCGGAACCAACACTGCCCGCGGCAACGATCTTCTTCAGCGGTGCGAATGAATGGAAGCAGTTCGACCAATGGCCGCCAAAGCAGGCCCGGGAGCAGGCCATTTACCTGCAAGCCAACGGCAGTCTCGCCTGGACGGCACCCGCTCAGAAGGGAAGTTATAGTGAGTACGTCAGCGACCCGGCCCACCCCGTCCCCTACACCGAAGACGTCCACTGGGGCCGCACCCGGGAATACATGACCGACGACCAGCGCTTTGCTTCCCGCCGCACTGACGTGCTTACTTTCGAGACACCGGTTCTCACAGAAGACCTCACCCTGGCAGGCCCCGTCATCGCCGATCTCAAAGTAAGCCTGAGCAGCACCGACGCCGATTTCGTCGTGAAGGTCATCGACGTCTTCCCCGACGATTTCCGCTATGGCGACGCACCGCTGCAACCGGCTCGCGGCCACGATATACCCGCCGGCTATCCCATGGGTGGCTATCAGATGCTCGTCCACGGCGAGGTCATGCGCGGCCGCTTCCGCGAAAGCTTCGGGAAGCCAATCCCTTTCACCCCTGGCAAAGTGGAAACCGTAAAATTTGCTGTCCCCGATGTAGCCCATACTTTCAAACAGGGTCACCGGCTGATGATCCAGGTGCAGAGTTCCTGGTTCCCGCTTGTCGACAGGAATCCGCAAAAATTTGTGGACATTTACACCGCCGAAGACAGCGACTTCCAAAAAGAGACGATCCGCGTATTCCACGACAGTGAACACCCTTCCAGGATCACGCTGTCGGTCCTAAAATAATTTTATGAGCCTTGCCTCGCGCATTTTCCGCCTATACTGGCTGATCCTCGTATTACCAACAGCCTGCACTGCGCAGGACTACGTCAAGCGCAATTTCGACAAGCAGGAAGTATACCTCCCCATGCGGGACGGCAAGCGGTTATACACCGTCATCTATACGCCAAAGGACCATACCCGCTCCTATCCTTTCCTCATGGAACGGACACCCTATTCGGCAGGCCCTTACGGCGATTCGACCTACCGCGGCAGCCTGGGGCCCAACAAGCGGCTCATGCGCGATGGCTATATCTTCGTCTACCAGGACGTGCGGGGACGCTTTATGAGCGAAGGGGATTTCCAGGAGATGACACCTGCAAGGGACGACCACAGCTCCAAAACCTCAACGGATGAAAGCACGGACACCTGGGATACCATCGACTGGCTGCTGACACATGTCAAAAACAACAACGGCCGGGTCGGCCTTTGGGGCATCTCCTATCCCGGCTTCTATGCGTCGGCCTCCCTGCCCGACGCCCATCCTGCCATCAGGGCCGTCTCACCACAGGCACCCGTAACCGACGAATTCATCGGCGATGATGCCAACCACAATGGCGCCTTCTTCCTCCTCGACAATTTCGACTTCGACAATTTCTTCGACGTCAAAAGACCCGTTCCTGTCAAGGACTATGGCCACAATATCTTCGAGGTCAAGATCGACGACGCCTACCGCTTCTTCCTGAAACTGGGCCCGCTCAAAAACAGCAACAGCGCCAGGTACTTCAATAACCAGGGCAAGATCTGGAATGAATACCTGGGAAATGCCACCTATGACGATTACTGGAAGGCCCGGAACATCCGCACCCACCTGGTAAATATCCGGCCCGCCGTGCTGATCGTCGGCGGCTGGTTCGACGCCGAGGATATGTTCGGTTCACTACGCACCTATGAAGCGATAGAACAACAGTCGCCGTCCAATGACAACCACATCGTCATGGGCCCCTGGACGCACGGCGCCTGGAGCGGAGGAGCCTGGAACAAGTTCGGTCCGCTCGACTTCCGGCAAAACGTAAACGACTATTACCGCAATATCGAAACGGATTTCTTCAACCACTACCTACAGGATTCGACGACGGCGCCTCTCGCCGAAGCAACCATCTTCGAAACCGGTACCAACCTGTGGAAACAATATTCCACCTGGCCGCCAAAAGAAGCCCTGCCGGTAAAATTCTTCCTCGCTCCTAACGGCGGCCTGTATACGAATAGCGCCGTCCATATCTTCGACGGCCCCGCCGCCAGTGCCACCCACAGCACCAACGCCGCCGCCTACGACGAATACATCAGCGATCCCGCTCATCCGGTGCCCTATATCGACGGCGTACATGGTGGGCGCGATAACCAATACATCGTCACCGACCAGCGATTCGCGGCCCGACGCCCCGATGTACTCGTCTACGAGACGGCACCACTCACCGATTCACTGACGGTCACCGGCCGGCTCAAAGCAGATATCTTCCTTTCCTCCACGGGCACCGATGCCGACATCATCGTCAAATTGATCGACGTGCTGCCGGGCCAGGAAGCAGGCATCCAAATGACCGCCGATCCCATGGGCTACCAACGGCTGGTCCGCGCGGAAGTATTTCGGTGCAAATTCCGCAACAGCTTTGAAAAACCCGAGCCCCTCGTCCCGGGTCAGGTCGCCGAAGTCGCCTTCAACATCAACGAGATCGCCCACACGTTTAAAAAAGGGCACCGCATCATGGTCCAGGTGCAAAGCAGCTGGTTCCCGCTGGTCGACCTGAACGCGCAGACCTTTGTCGATATCCCTACGGCAAGCGAATCGGATTTTCAAAAAGCAACCATCCACATCTATCATGATGCCGCTCATCCGTCCGGGATTACTTTGCCGGTGTTGCGATGACTGGCGAAGGGGGCTCCTGATCGCAGGTCGGGCGCGCCCCCGCTAACCGAATTTTAGCAATCGTTTGCAGCCCCGGTTGAGTCGTTTTGCCCTATATTCGTCGTATGACCAGACACATTCGACTCAGCTTGCTGCTCGGATTTCTCGCGGCAGCATTCAACAGCCTCGCACAAAACCCACCGGCGGCCATCATCCCGCAACCCGTAAGCACGCAATGGCACCCGGGGACCTTCGGGCTGGATGCCGGCACCGTCCTCCTTGCGGACAGCTCCGATAGCCGGTCGGTAACTTTCTTCAACGACTACCTGCAAAAATTCTATGGCCTGCGGCTGCACGTAGCCTCCCCGATGACCCAGGCCGCCGGAAAACACATCACCCTCCGTACCCGCGTCGATCTGCCTGCGAATAAGACCGCGTCGCAAACGGCGGCCGTCGATGGCAGTTATGAACTCGAAGTAGCGCCCGATGGCATCCTCATCACCGGCAACAGCCCCTCCGCCACCTTCTACGGCATCCAGACCCTCATCCAGCTCCTGCCGCTCAGCCCCTTCCAATATACCCCCCAGGGCCCCGTCATCGCAGCTGCCAACCATACTTTCGACATCCCTGCGGTATCGATAAAGGACTATCCCCGTTTCGCCTACAGAGGCCTGCACCTCGACGTCGGCCGCCACTTCTTTGGCGTGGATTTCGTCAAACGGTATATCGACTTCATCGCCTTGCACAAAATGAATTATTTCCACTGGCATCTCACCGAAGACCAGGGCTGGCGCATCGAGATCAAAAAATATCCCCGCCTCACCGGGGTCGGAGCCTGGCGCAGCGGCACCATCATCGGCCATCACCCCGGCACCGGTAACGACAGTACGCCTCACGGCGGATACTATACGCAGGACCAGATCAGGGAGGTCGTCAAATACGCCGCCGACCGCTATGTAACCATCATCCCCGAAATAGAGCTTCCAGGCCATTCGTCAGCCGCGCTGACGGCCTATCCCTGGCTCGGCTGCACGGGCGGCCCCTACCACGTCCAGCAGACCTGGGGTGTGTTCAAAGACGTTTTCTGCGCCGGCAACGACAGCGTATTTCAGTTCCTGCAGGATGTGCTCGACGAGGTAATACCGCTGTTCCCCGCTCAATATATACATATCGGCGGCGACGAATGCCCCAAGGACAGTTGGAAGCAATGCCCCAAATGCCAACAACGCATGAAGGAACTAGGCCTAAAAACAGCCGATGACCTCCAGAGTTGGTTTGTCCAGCGCATAGAAAAATACGTCAATAGCAAGGGCAAAAGCATCATCGGCTGGGACGAGATCCTCGAAGGCGGTATCGCGCCCAATGCCACGATCATGAGCTGGCGCGGAGAGAAGGGCGGCATCCAGGCGGCACACGAACACCACAACGTGATCATGACCCCGGGAGAATACGTCTATTTCGATCACGCGCAGACGCACAACGACGATTCCCTCACGATCGGCGGTTACCTGCCGCTGGAAAAGGTCTACAGTTACAACCCCGTACCCGCTGCCTTACCTGCAGACGAAGCCGGCTATATCCTCGGCGCGCAAGCCAACCTATGGACCGAATACGTGAGCAATCCTTCGAAGGCGGAATACATGCTGTTCCCGCGGTTAAGCGCTTTATCAGAGGTCTTGTGGAGCCCGAAAGAAAGCCACAATTTCACAGACTTCCAAAGCCGCCTGGCCGTCCAATACAAACGCTATGCACTATGGAAAGCCAATCACTACAATGTCTATTTCAAACCCGCCGACACCTTGGTAAACGCAAAGATCGCGCAATGGCAGGATCGCAAATTCGGTCTGCTCATGCATTGGGGACCTTATAGCCAATGGGGTGTCGTCGAAAGCTGGAGCATTTGTCCGGAGGACGAAGGATGGACACAACGCCGCGGTCCTTACGCCAAAAGTTACAATGAATACGTGCGCGCCTATGAAAATCTCCAGGCGACCTTTAACCCCACCCGCTTCGACCCATCCAAGTGGGCCGCGGCAGCCAAAGCAGCCGGCATGAAATACGTAGTATTCACCACCAAGCACCACGACGGTTTTTGCATGTTCGATACCCAACAGACGGATTACAAGATCACTTCTGCCAGGACGCCTTTCTCCACTAACCCACACAGCAATGTGGCCAAGGCCGTCTTCGACGCCTTCCGCTCCGACGATTTCCTGGTGGGCGCCTACTTTTCAAAACCGGACTGGCATAGCAACGACTACTGGTGGTCCTACTTCCCGCCAAAGGATCGCAATGTTGACTACGACCCGGCCAAATATCCGGATCGGTGGAAGGCTTTTAAAGACTATACCTACAAGCAGATCCAGGAGTTGACGACGGACTATGGCCGCCTCGACCTGCTCTGGCTCGACGGCGGTTGGGTGCGCCCGCTGTCTACCGTCAATCCAGCCGTCGAATGGCAGGAAGGTATCCGTTACGACCAGGATGTCGATATGCCAAAGATCGCCGCTATGGCACGCAGCCATCAGCCCGGCCTTATCGTGGTCGACCGCAGCGTCCCCGGCGAATACGAGAACTACACGACACCCGAGCAAGAGATCCCCGCGCACCCCATGGATGATCCCTGGGAGACCTGTATGACGATGGGCGATTCCTGGAGCTACGTACCCCACGATCATTACAAGTCTACCGCCAAACTGATCCAGTTGCTGGTGAAGGTCGTATCGCGTGGCGGCAACTTCCTGCTGAACATCGGCCCTTCACCCGATGGCGATTTCGACGACACCGCCTATGCAAGGCTCAAGGAAATCGGCGCCTGGCTTACTGTCAACGGGGAAGGCATCTACGGCAGCCGGACCATTTATCCCTGGTCTTCCGGCAATGTTTATCTTACCCAGGCCAAAGATAGCTCCGCAGTATATGCGTTCGTCCTCGATTCGATGGAGAACAAGGACATTGCGCTCCCCTCCGAGATCACCATCGAAAAGTTCCTAGCAAAGCCCAAAAGCATTGTCACCATCCTAGGCCGAAAGGGTCGGCTCAAATGGCGGCAGGACGGCAAGAAGATGATCATCCAGATCCCGCCCGCCATGCAGCACGGTGAATATGCACTTACCCTTAAAATAGCGAAAGGCTCCCTTTAGGAATCGCATAAAAAAGGGCGCCCTGCGGCGCCCCTTTGTCGTCTTGAATAGTCACTACTGCACGTCCCACCAGACGCGAGAAGTCATTTTATCGCCGTTGCTCAGATCACTGACAGCGGCGTTATAGTTTGCACTATTGGTCGATGCCTCACCCTGCGGATAGGTAAACCGGCGGGGAATGGTCCCATTGGTGACGTTGCCTGGATAATGAACGGGTGTGAGCGCCGGATAGTTGCTTCGCCGCCAGTTGGCGAAGCACTCATTCTCATCCATAAAGCCCGCTACCCAATATTGATCGTTGATCTGCTCCAGTGCATCGGCAGCGTTGTAAGGATTGTTTGCCAGATAGGCCGCAATCGCCGCCGCCGAAGGACCCGCTCCCGCTTGCGTGGTTAGTTGCGACATGGCTGCCGTCACCCCGTTCATATAAAAACTAGCCGCCGGGATCCCGGTCACCCAGCCCCTTTCGGCCGCTTCCGCCAGCAGCAGTTCCGTCTCTCCAAAGGTCACCAGAAAACTGGGCGCAGTCGTCCGCGCAAAAGTATACCTGTTGACAACAGAATACCTGTTCTGGTATTCAGTGAGCGAGTCGGAGGCCAAAACACCAGACAGCCGGGGAAAATTCGGGGCCCCCGCCAGGTCATCCGCACTCCCGCTGCCCGGCGCGTCATACCCGTTGGGCTGGCCGAGTTGATCGGCAAAGACCGTGTCACCGGGATCGCTTCCATCGGCGTCCCTGATGCAGACCGTGGCCAGATCACAAAGACGCGGGTCGCCGGTACGCTTCAGGTAGTTCACAAAGGTCTCGCTCAACCGGTAGGCAGCCGGGTCCAGGCTCGTCAGGACCAGGCCCGACCCATTGGGCGCCGGCGTATTCGCAACATCCTGATGGGCGATGATCGCGTTGTCCGAGTTACTTGTCATGACACCGCCCCGAACCGCCGCTTGTACCCATTTCTGCGCGTTGCCGGGGTCCACTTTACTCATCCGCATGGCGATCCTGACCATTTCGGAATACGCGAACTTCTTCCATTCCCGCGGATCGCCGCCGTACAACAGATCCGCCGAATTCAACGTGTTGACCGCCGTCGTATCGAGGCTGGCCGCCGCCGTGGACAGTTCATTCAGCAAATCCATATAGATGTCCTGCTGTTTATCGTATACAGGTGCGGTGATGCCGGAGATTTCGCCAAGCCCCGCCTGGCTGTACGGGCAGTCGCCATACATATCCGTCATACGCTGGAACATGAATGCCTTGAAGATGCGGGCGATGTTATAAAAATTCTTAACGGCAACAGAATCCGCCCGCAGGTGTGTGACCACTTCTACGATATTGGTAATGGTGTTGGGATAATTGTTGTCCCAATAGGCGGAGTTGTAGCTCGGGTTGTAAAGGTATTTGTCGCCATCCCAATACGAAGTAGTGCTGGACAGGTGCTGGATCATACAACCGGAATAAATGAGGTTGTTTCGCCAGTCCTCATAGGCATTGCCATCGCTGTTGCCAGAAGTGATCAGTTCCGCGCTAGTAAACAAATACGCATAATCGATACCGTTGGCGGCGATATGGTCGGGGTCCGTATTGATGGACACGAAACCTTTTTTGCAGCTGCCCATACCGAGGACCGCTGCAACCCCAAAAACCGGTATGAGAAATGCGCTATTCATTAAAATTTCACATTGACGTTAACACCCATGTTCCGGGTGGCCGGATATCCCGACAACTCGAGCCCCTGGCCATTCGTATTGTTGAGGCTGGACTCCGGATCGATATTCGGCGTATGCTTCATGATCGTCCATAGGTTGCGGCCCACCAGCGACACGTTGATGCCTTTGATAAAACGGCCCCGCAGGGTCTTCAGAGGAACCGCATATCCCAGGGTCAGCGCCCGCAGTTTGATCAGGCTGGCGTCATACACGAACTCCCGGGCAATATGATCCGCGCCACCGGCAGAAATATCCTGAAAATATTGCTCCGCAGGCACAGCGATGGTATTCGGATGCCCACCCTCCGTTACGCCCTTGCCGACAAAGCCCGTCTGCCTGCCTTGCAGCGTTGCCTTCGACAATCCATCATAATACAACAACAGGTTAGTGCCCGAATAGATCTTCGCACCAAATTTAAAATCGACTAAAAAGGCGAACGAGAAATCCCGGTAATGCAATTCATTGGTCAGGCCGCCCGTCTCTTTGTAGACTGTCGACCCGAGTGGCTTCAGACCGGTCTGTTCCGGCTCACCGGCAGGGGCCGGATTCGTGACGCCATCGCTGTATATGACATTGCCCTTGGGGTCGCGCTTGTAGTCGAAGCCCATGATCTGGCCATAGGACAGCCCTACCACATTGCTGATGCTCACCTCGCTGCCCCAGCGCGGATAGGCGCCGCCGATCACAATAGACGGCAGCCCTCCCAGGTAGACCACCCTGTTGTCGTTGACCGCCGCATTGACACTCACATTCCACCTGACATTTACCGTACGCACAGGTATAGCCGTCAACAGCAGCTCTACCCCCTTGTTGTTCACCTTGCCAATATTCTCGACCTGCTGGCTGTAGCCGGATGTAGGGCTGACCGTAACATCCACGATATCGTTGGTGGTATGCTTGTCATAAACCGTCAGGTCGAACCCCAGCCGCTCCTGCAGGAAGGACATCACCAGTCCCAATTCTTTTTCCGAAATCCGCACCGGGCGGAGATCGGCATCCGGTATCACCCCATTGTTCGCCACATAGCCCAGTTGCTGTCCGCTGACAGTATAATCCTGCACGCCATACGTAAGCGTATTTTGATAGGGTGCCGTTCCATTCGAAGCACCCGCATATGATGCCCGCAACTTTCCAAGGCTGACCCACGCAGGCAAATGAATAAGATCGCTAAATACAAAACTCCCGGACAAGGATGGATAGAGATATTGATCATGATCGATGTTAAGGGTGGAGAACCAGTCGCTTCGGGCGGTAGCACTCAAAAACAACATGTTCCTGAATCCCAGGTCGGCACTGGCAAACAGCGAGTTCACCCGGTAATGCTTGTCGATCTCGGTATAAGGTTTGGCCGAGATGTCGCTTTGGTTGTAATCCCCGGCTACCAGGAAAGGCCCCGCGGCACGATTGGCAGAACCGGGCACCGCGCCGAGGCCACCGACATCATTGACATTATCCTGCTGATTGCCGCCGGCCTCCATGGCAAACGTCCATTTCTTTCCCAGGGCCTTGTTCACGCCAAACATGAAACTGCTGTTGAGCTCATGGTAGTTCACCTCATACTGTGTCAGATTACCTCCATAGTTTCCTCCCGTGCGCGTGTACTCTACTCCCGATGGCACGATCTGCGTGACATTGAACTGATAACCGTCGCGCGCCACCTGGCCCTGCAGATACAGCCAGTCGGTCACATGGTATTTCAACGTCAGCCCGCCCGTGATCCTGTTGCGGTCCGTCGTATTCTGATAGTTATAAGCAATATAGTAGGGATTCTCAAAATAAAGGTCCGTCGTACCTGGCAGCCACTCCGTGCCGTCGGGGTGAACCGTATGGTTCTTCATCCAGCGGATGTCGAAACTGTTCGCCAGATAAAGCGGCGGCGCTATTACATTCCCCGGATCGTCCGAAACGGAAGCCCTGTTGTTCACCTGCTCGAATACATAATCCGCTTTCAGGTCCATTTCGAGCTTGTTGGTAATAAAGAAGGTCGAGTTGAAGTTGAGCCCCTGCTGCTGCATAGCACTGTTCGGGACGAGCGTGCTCAGGTAGAGATCGGAGATGCCCAGCCGGAAATGCCCCTTGTCATTGGCGCCGGTGAGCGCCACGGAACTCTGATTGGTGATCCCCGTCCGAAAAAAGTTTTCGAAATTATGACGCGCCGGCGTATAAGCATAGCTATTCCCCAGGTAATTGACAGCGCGCGAACCATCCAGTTTTCCCCCCCAGCTATAATAGCTGGCAGCCTGGGCCATCGTGCTATCCGTAGGGGTAATTCCAGATATCCCCTGCCCGTAATCGTATTGATAGTCGCGATCGTCGATGGCCCGGTTGAGAGTGAAGTTGTTGTTCACCTGCACCCCAAAGCCATGCGTCCGCAAACCGGATTTAGTAGTGACGAGGATCGCACCGTTGCCACCCCGATACCCGTACAACGCCGAAGCGGCTACACCTTTTAGTACTACAACCGATTCGATATCGTCGGGGTTGATCGTGGATAGCCCATCGCCCAGATCGGAACCGCCCCATTGACCGGAATGGCCCTGGTTGGAATTGTCAAAGGGTACGCCGTCTACTACGTACAAAGGCTGGTTATTCCCGCTGAGCGACGCATTGCCACGGATCACTACCCTGCTGCTCCCATAAGGACCGGTGGCGTTGTCCACCACATTTACACCCGCGACCTGCCCGGCAAGCGCATTGCCTATATTCACCGCGCGGGACTGTGTGAACAACTCTCCGTCGAGTGCAGTAGCCGAGTAACCCAGAGACTTCTCCTGCTTTCCGATGCCCAGCGCGGTCACGAGGACCTCGGTCAATGGTTGCTCCGAAGGGTTCATGACAATCGGCGACCTCGCCGCAAGTCCGGCCGGTATCTCCTTGCCTATAAACCCTACGCAGGAAACCATCAGCATGTCATCATTCACCGCCCTGATGTTGAATGCTCCATTCAGATCGCTCATCGTCCCCCGTTGCGTGTTCCTGACCGAGAGGCTGACACCCGCCAGGGCCTTTCCCTCGCGATCGACAACCCTTCCGCCGATCATATTGGGCTGATCGGGATCCATGACCGGTTCCACTTCCGGATAAGCCGAGCCATCTACCCCGGCCACTGTAACCGCCGTATCCGTTCCTTTCCTACGGAGGACGACAAACGTGCGATCATCTACTTTCTTAAAAGTAAGGCCGGTATTTCGCAGCGTCTGCGTCAGCACCTTTTCGATCCCGGCATTGGCGGGGAGGACAGGTACGTTGACCAACGTCTTGCCTATCTGTTGCTCGGAAAACAGGAAGTAGACACCCCTTGCGTGATTCAACGCGATCAACACCTCCATCAATGGTTGGCGGCGCGGGCCGGTTGTTGCGGGCACGGACTGGGCACCTGCTGGATCAGGCGACGATCCGAGCAATAACAAGATGCACAGAAAAAATTGCAGCAGCCGCACAGCGTTTTGGTTAAATGTCAATGCTCAGTCAACTTTATCGTGATGGCACCGTTGTCGCGGATCACCTGGTAGTCAGAAGTATTCTCCAGGGCCTGCAGGAAAACATCCAGGTTATCATTTCGCATGATCCCACTGATGCTGCTGTCTGCGATACCAGGCCCGTCAAGCTTTACACTGACCCCATATTGATCCTTAATCATGTCCACGACGGTCGACAAAGGCGTTCGATCGAAAACAAATTGGTGTTGCTTCCAGGCAAGGACGCTGTCCTTCCGCATACTGGTCTTCCTGAGGTGATTGCTATCCCACGACACAAGCTCACCGGGTAGCATGTCGATATCGGTGCCGGCGAGTGGATGAATGACCACGCTTCCCTCCTGGAGCAGCACATCGTTCCTGCCCATTTTATGGACGACATCGAACTTGGTACCCGTGACGATCACGTCGAAACGCCCGGCATGAACGATAAATCGGCTTCGCTGGATCGTCTTCCGCACATGAAAAAAAACTTCACCGTCGATCCATACCTCCCGATCTGCCCCATCCCGCCAGTTGCTTGCGTAGCGCAACCGGCTATTAGCATTCAGCGTTACCTCCGACCCATCTGGCAGCGCTTTGACAGTGATCTCGCCGTTGCCCGTAGCGAACTGCTGCCTGCCCGGCTTCAGTCGCAGCACAATCATACCGCAGATCAGCACCAAAAGGATACTGGCCGCGGCTATCCACCGCAAGCCGAAACCTCCCTTTATTGCTGTTGTAGGCATTCTTCGCCACATCGTTGCTTCGGCCAATTGCAATTCGGAGGGGGAAATGCCCTTTTCCCGCAGGCGGATGGCATCCAGCATGGCGACGGCCCTGTTCACCAGTTCCTGCCTTCCCGCGTCCCCGGCCACCCAACGATCCCAGAAGCCGCTACCCTCCCGGCCGGATCCAAAATACCAGGACAAGAAAGAATCATCTGACAGCAAATCCTCGGGGTCGCGATAGTCTTTTGACATAAAACGGAGCGATATTACAAGCAACGTATCTATAAAGATAATTTTGTAATGCACTTTTAGGTAATTTTTTTTGTACTTTCCCACAGTTTTTGCTACGTGTAGAACCATTGAATACTGCTAAAGAGGACATACTGCTGTGGGAATCTTTTCGCAAAGGAGACAGGGAGGCATTCGCAACGCTCTTCCGAAATCACTATGAACTGCTCTTCCGCTACGGCAGCAAATTTACCAATAACACCAGTCAGCTCGAGGACAATATCCAGGAGCTCTTCGTAGAGCTTTGGACGGCCAAATCCCGCAGTACCGTTGTATCAGTCCGGGCCTACCTCCTTAAATCATTAAAATACAAACTATTAAAGGCGTACCGGCAAACGCAGGCGACCATGCCGGTGGGCGACAACGACGGCGCTTTTGAATTCCCTCACGAACATTTCCTGGTCGCTGGCGAAGAGGAAGCGCAAAGAAAACGCCAGCTCCTGAGCGCGCTGGAACAACTCTCCGGCCGGCAGAAAGAGATCATCTACCTGAAATATTACCAGGACCTTACTTATGAAGAGGTCAGCGAAATCATGAACATCAACTACCAGGTGGCAAGGAACTTGCTTTATCAGGCGATCAAATCATTAAAAAACCGGCTGCCAGGTACGCTCCCGTTATTTTTTTTATTTTCTGCCATGCTTGGACATTACACTTTCTGCGTATCCAACACCCTGTAGTTCGGTGATGAATTTACCGCAAACGATTGAACCGGTTGAGCGCAATGTCGGAATTAGGCTTTAATTTCGCGCTGGCAAGCCACCTAAATCACATTTGACCAATTCAACAAAACATTCTGATCTATGAGCATGGTAGACTCGTTTGAGAAGATCCCCGTAAAAATTTTCGGTAATTTGGAAGAAGGCTCCCGTTTTATTGGCAAGGAGATCGCAGCCCTGATCCGCGAAAAGGACAGCCAGGGCAAAAAGACTGTCTTAGGCCTCGCGACAGGTTCTTCACCAAAATCCCTGTACGCCGAGCTCGTCAGGCTCCACCAAGAAGAGCAGCTGAGTTTTAAGCATGTGATCACATTTAATCTGGATGAATACTATCCCATCGATAACGACGCGCTGCAGAGCTATAACCGCTTCATGAAGCAACAGTTGTTCGACAAGGTCGACATCGATCCCGCCAATTGCCATATTCCCAACGGCCAGTGGAAAAAAGAAGAGATCAAGCAGCATTGCATAGAGTACGATAAGTTGATCGAGGACGCCGGCGGCATCGATCTGCAGATCCTGGGCATCGGCAACAATGGGCATATTGGATTCAATGAACCGGGATCGAGCATCTATTCCCATACCCGGCTCATACCCCTGGAGAATTCCACCCGCATCGCCAATGCCCACGATTTTCAGAATATCTCTTTGGTGCCCCGCCTCGCGATCACCGTGGGCATCAGCACCATCCTCAAATCAAAACGCATCATCCTGATGGCCTGGGGACAACACAAGGCGCCCGTAATCAAAAAGGCCGTCGAAGGCAATGTCACCGAACAGATCCCAGCTTCGCTGCTCCAGCAGCACAACGACACGATCTTCGTGGTCGACGACGTGGCCGCATCCGAGCTAACCCGGTTCAAGTCCCCCTGGCTCACGGGCGATATGATCTGGACACCGGCCAATATCCGCAAGGCCGTCGTCAATATGGCCCTGAAACTAGGCAAACCCATTCTCAGCCTCACCAACAGCGACTACAATGACAACGGTCTCAGCGACCTGCTGGTGGACAAAGGAGATGCCTATGAGATCAATCTGCAGGTGTTCTATCTCTTGCGCGACAGCATCACCGGCTGGCCCGGCGGCAAGCCCGGCGCCAACCTGCCGACACACCCCGAACGCTCGGTACCCTTCCCCAAAAAATGCCTCATCTTCTCCCCCCACCCCGATGACGATATCATCTCCATGGGCGGTACGTTTATGCGGCTGCACGACCAGGGGCACGACGTCCACGTCGCCTATCAGACCTCTGGTAATATTGCCGTAACCGACGAGTTTGTCACGCGCTTCCTGGATTTTGCCGTGGGCTTCGAAGAACTCTCGGGCATCGACAACAAGAAATCATCTCAGATCCTCGAGCACGCCAAAAGCTATCTCAAGCGCAAAAAGCCCAGTGATATCGACACCCCCGAGATCCGTGCCATCAAGGGCCTGATCCGGCGCTGCGAAGCAAAAGCGACCTGCCGTTACGTGGGACTCACCGAGGAGAATATCCACTTCATGAACCTGCCTTTCTATGAGACGGGCACGATAGAGAAAAAACCGATGGGCGAAGCCGACGTGCAAATGACCGTTGAACTCCTGCGTAAGCTTCAGCCCCAGCAGATCTACTGCGCAGGCGATCTGGCTGATCCGCATGGTACGCACAAAGTCTGTCTGGATGTCATCTTCGAATCGATTCGCCGGATCAATGCTGCCGGCGACCCCTGGCTCAAAGACTGCTGGCTCTGGCTCTACAAGGGCGCCTGGCAGGAATGGGATATCAGCGAGATCGAGATGGCCATTCCCATGAGTCCGGACCAGGTACTCAAAAAACGATTCGGCATCTTTATCCACCAGTCGCAAAAGGACATGGTGCCGTTCCAGGGCAGCGATAGCCGTGAATTCTGGCAGCGCGCCGAAGACCGTAACGCCAATACCGCAGCGCTGTATGCGCAGTTGGGACTGACCAAATATGCGGCCATGGAGGCGTTCGTAAGGTGGCATTACTAACCCGAATTTAATTTTTCATTAAATTTGGGTTAATTATGGATTATTGTACTTTTGTGGCTTCCTTATGCCACAAACAACTTTTATTACGCTCAGACAGGAATGGCAGGGTGCCTGGCACGATAGCGCATTCCGGCGCAGGTCACTGTCAGGCCTCATCATCGTAACGGCAGTACTATCGAGCTTTCCTGTGTTTTTTCAGCATATCGAACGCCGGCATGGCATGCTATTGAACGACCCGATCCTCCGTTTGATGGCGCCGCACAACATCTCTGTCCCGCTTTTCATCGTTATCTGGGCCATCACGGGCTTTTCCATCTATAGGGCAGTCCAGCACCCGATGATGTTCCTGACCTATCTCTGGTCGTTTATCTTCCTGTCGCTGTTCCGTATGCTTACGATCACGCTGGTGCCCCTCGATCCGCCGACCGGGCTGATCCCCCTGGTAGATCCGCTCAGCAATTTCTTCTACGGCGATAAATTCGTCACCAAGGACCTCTTCTTCTCCGGCCATACGTCTTCTGTTTTCCTGCTATTCCTGACGATACCCGGCAGAACGGATAAAAAACTGGCACTGATCGCCACCTTTATCGTGGGTTTTCTGCTCCTGGTGCAACACGTGCACTACACCATGGATGTGCTGGGCGGGTTTTTGTTCGGATGGATAGCTTATAAATTGGCGTGCCGATTAGTCGCCCGCTAAACTGCGCTCCCGGCAGCAGATCCTTTTACACGCAGGAGATTACCGGTTAGAATGCTTCTCCCAGCAGGAGATTACCGGGGTCTGTAAATTGAACTGTGTCAGAATATAGTTTTGAACTAGTTTAATTGAGGCGGCGGCGGCTCCATCCAAAGAGCAAGGCGCCGCCTCTTTTTTACGGCGTTCTATCATAGATCGGTATTCATTCTATCGCCAAATATAATCTTTAGCTGGGAAGCGGAGACGGCCCATCCCTGTAAAGGCATGGTCCATTTTTTGGCGATCCGTTCTGTGGCCAAGTAGATCAATTTCAGCAGGGCCATGTCGCTGGTAAACGCTCCCTTATTCTTGGTCACTTTGCGGATTTGGCGGTGGTAGCCCTCGATGGTGTTGGTCGTATAGATCATTTTGCGGATCGCATCCGGATACCGGAAGTAGGTCGTCAGTTTCTCCCAGTTGCGCCGCCAGGAATCGATTACCACCGGATATTTCTTGCCCCACTTCTCCTCCAGGTCCAGCAGGTTCGCTTCGGCCTGGTCTTTATTCATCGCCTGATAGACGGGCTTTAAATCGGCCATGAATGCCTTCTGGTCCTTGCTGGCCACATACTTCAGTGAGTGGCGGATCTGGTGAACGACGCAGCTCTGGACCTCTGTACCGGGAAAGACCGTCCGGATCGCTTCCTCAAACCCTTTCAGACCATCGATGCAGGCGATCAGGATATCCCGGACGCCTCTCTGCTTCAGATCGGTGATCACCCCCAGCCAGAAATTTGCTCCCTCGCTCTGAGAAACGTACATCCCCAACACGTCCTTTTTGCCTTCCTTGTTAATCCCGAGGATATTGTATACACACCGCGTCTGGACACGGCCTTCCTCCTTTACCTTGTAGTACATCGCATCCAGCCATACAATGCAATAGAGGTCTTCCAGCGGGCGCTGCTGCCATTCCTTGACCAGGGGGATGACCTTGTCCGTAATAGCGCTTAACGTGGCCGCCGAGATATCCGTATCGTAGGTCTCTTTGATGTGGGCGCTGATGTCCCGCAGACTGGTTCCCAACCCATACAGGCCGATGATCTTGTCCTCCAGCGTCTGCGCCATAATGGTCTCCCGCTTTTTTACCATCTCCGGCTCAAAACTGCCCAGGCGGTCACGCGGGGTAGTTACTTCGATCGTACCAGCCGAAGTCTTCAACTGCTTTTTGCTCTTCCCATTCTTGCGGTTGCCGGCATCCCGTTCTTCCTCATCCAGGTGGCCCTCCATCTCGCCCTCCAGGATCGAATTGAGCATGTCCTGCAGAAGTGGCGCAAATGCACCATCTTTGCCGTAAAGCGATTTGCCAGAACGGAACTGTTCCTTGACTTTTTGTTTGATCGTCTCGTAATCTAGTGGTTCTGAAGTTGGTGGGATTTTCTTTTTCATGTTACTGTATTTGAAGTTAAGAATTTAACTCCTGACACAGTTCATATTACACTCTCGATTACCGGTTAGAATGCCTCTCCCAGCAGAAGGTTACCTGTTAGAATGCTTCTCCCAGCAGGAGATTACCGGTTAGAATACCTCTCCCAGCAGAAGATTACCGGTTAGAATGCCTCTCCCAGCAGAAGGTTACCGGTTAGAATGCCTCTCCCAGCAGAAGGTTACCTGTTAGAATGCTTCTCCCAGCAGAAGATTACCGGTTAGAATGCTTCTCCCAGCAGAAGGTTACCTGTTAGAATGCCTCTCCCAGCAGAAGATTACCTGTTAGAATGCCTCTCCCAGCAGAAGATTACCGGTTAGAATGCCTCTCCCAGCAGAAGATTATCGGTTAGAATGCTTCTCCCAATTGCAGGTAGAAACCCTGCGAATTTCCTTTCGCCAGGCCGTAATCCAGCCGCAGGTTGAGCTTTTCGGATTGGTTGAGTGCGATCCGCAATCCCCCGCCATAGGAGTATTTAAAGTGATGGAGATTGATGTCGCTCAGTTCCGGTCCGACATTCCCCATGTCGGCGAAACCAACTGCTCCGATTCGCCACCACAGGGGTATGCGGTATTCGGCCTGCAATACGCCTGCGTTCTTGTCGCGATAGCGGCCGGCATAATAACCGCGCATATCGTTGGCGCCGCCCAGGTACGCGAGGCTTCGGAGCGGCACTGCTCCGGCATTAAAGGTGCCGAACGCCTGCAAGGCAAGGAGCTGGCCTTTGTAGACGCGGATGAAGCGCCGCAGGTCAATTACATAGTTAGTGTATTGATAATCAGATCCAAACGCGGAAGCAAAGTGATCGAAATAGAATTGCAGCATCATCCCGCGATCGGGTGCGAAGGCGTTGTTTCGGGTATCGTAGGTGACACTTAGACCGAGCCCGGAGACCACATACCCATTTCGGCCCACGACGTTCTCCTGGTCGAAAAGGCCGCCTGCAGGATATTGCACATCGAACACCCGCTGGAACTCGTACACTGTCCCTAAAAAAAGTTTCCTGCCGATTTGAAGTTGCGGATGCAAGTAGATGTAATACTGCTTAAATTCATAAGATTCCTTATTGCTGTCAGGGGCCCGTTTGCCCAGGCCCCAGAACTCGTCGGGAAAAGAACTGTAGGACAACTGTTCGTTGATGATCCACCTTTCACCCGGGAAGTAAATGGAACCATTTAATGCCGCTACAAACTGCTTCCGGGTCGTGTAGAGCGCTATTGCCTGGGCGTTAGACGTTCGGATAGCAGTATCACGTTTATAGAGCCGAAATGTCGAAGCGCTGGCCAAACCGAAAGACCAACCCGTTTCTATCGAGCTGGCGATGATTGGCAGAACAAGAACATGCCGTATATTTGCGGGACTTTGGGGACTGGGTTCGATCACGATCAAAGTATCGCCTCCAGGGCCGTGCTTAAAGGTTTGACCTTGTGGATGGGCCGTCATAGGCAGTCTGAAAGGGAGCGGCAGCTTTTCGACGGGAATGGTCTTGAGGCTGTCGCTTTGCGCTTCCCCTGCCTTGGACAGTGCCGTCAGCAGGCAAAGCCCAAGAAAATGGGTAAATATTGCTTTGCTGAACGAAAGGGAGGGCAATAGTGTATTATTATTTGCGTTTGGCGATAAAAATCACGCAAATTAACATGGAAAAATCTAATTTTCTTACATTTGATTAATAATGAAGAATTCACAATTTGTTAAAATTCAATTAACCCAATATTTAAAAGCGCTGAAGCGGAAAGGGATGACCCTTCCTTTTCTTAAATAAAGCTAGCATTTATGAAAAAATTCGAATGCCCCGATTTCGTCCTGGGAGATAAGATAACGGAAGAACAGTATAATTTTTTCGACAGGTATGGTGTGATCATATTTAGGAATTTTATTAATTCGGCGACCGTTCAATTGTACATACAAGAGCTTAACAGGATTGAAAAGCAATGGCTGGATGAAGGGCTTGAAAAAGTCAATGGCATACCACTGAAATTTGGTAAGGACCAAAATGGGAATAAGATGATCCAGCGCATGTGCTTTCTGTCCCTGTACAGTAAGCCCTTGCACGAAATAGTGCAGGATGCTCGCGTCCAGGCTTTGACGGGCCTGCTCTATCCCTACGAGGGCCGGATCAGCGAGAATGAGAAGGATGGATTGATACTCAACCATTATGTCCGGATGCCGGAAAGCAATTTCACGCAGATGGGCTGGCATACCGATAGCCCTCGCGACCTGTTCATGGGGCAGAAGATCATGCCGATGTTGAATGTGGGTATCCACCTGGATGACACCCCCTTTGAGAACGGCGGATTGCGCGTTCTTCCGGGCACACACAAACAGGGCATACTGCGGCTACTTTTCGGTAAGAAATATTTTATCGACAACAATCCCGACCGGCGCGAGATCGGCTTCGATCTGTCTGCCGGTGACCTCACCGTGCATGATGGCCGTATCTGGCACCGTGCGCAGCAGTCTCCCCTTTATGGCGAGGCCAGCCGTCGCCGGGTGATGTATATCCCGATCATCACCGGTAAGTATATGCCTAAAGACGCCAACAGCAAGACGCCTTTTTATCATCGCCTCGCCTCTAAAGTGCAGAATTAACGACGCTGCGGCAATCGCTGCGTTTCCCTTCACCTGGTGAATATATTGAGCCGGCCCCTGTGCCGGCTTTTTTTGGCACCGGCTTTTCGCCCGAGCTTCTCTTTCGGCTTTTCGGCAGCGCTCTTTTGCGCTGGCTTTTAGTGACATTCTTTTGCGCCGGTTTTTTAGCGGCATTCTTTTGCGCGGGTTTTTGGTGGCCCGCTTTTGGGCAGAGCTTGTTTTTCGCCGCGTACTAGGTCGGTTTTTTTAGCCCCGGCTTTTCGGCGCCGCTTCTCTGTCGCCGGCTCCTGTCCCCGTTCTTTGCGTCCACTTTTTAAAGCGGCTTTTTAAGGCGGCTTTTTTTTGTTCCCGCTACCTAACACGGTTCACTACCCATCAGATCTGATAAAATTTCGATTCGGCCGGCTGATTTCTCTTTTCCGGCCAGCGCCCCTTATCTTTACGCCATTATGGAATATGCGTTGATCACAGGGGCTAGCAAAGGGATCGGCCGGGCGATTGCCCGTGAGCTGGCATCCCGCGGCTGCAATGTCCTGCTCGTTGCCCGCTCCGAAGACTTGCTGCAGCACCTGGCGGGTGAAATAGCTTCCCGCTATAATGTCGCTACCGACTATTTGTCCCTCGACCTCTCCCACCCCGAGGCACCGCAGAATGTTTTTGACTGGTGCCGGGCAAAAGGATATGAAGTGAATATCCTGGTCAACAATGCAGGCTATGGCTTGAGCGGCGCCTTCGAAAAATATCCGATCGGTGAGCATCTCAATATGATGCAGCTCAATATGGCGACCCTTGTCGGCATGACACGCATCTTCCTCCCGGAACTGCGTACTTGTTCCAAGGCTTATATCCTCAATGTCGCCAGCTCCGCCGCCTACCAGGCGGTGCCGGGGCTGACCTTGTATGCTGCCACCAAATCATTTGTGCTGGCCTTTAGCAGGGGACTGCACCAGGAGCTCTCTAAGAGCCCCGTCACGGTCACTTGTGTAAGCCCGGGCGCCACCGACACCGATTTTCCCAACCGCGCCCAGATCGGCGAGAAAGGCTTGAAAGCGGCAGAAAAGCTGAACATGACACCCGAAGCAGTCGCCGCCCTCGCGGTCCGCGGCATGCTGGCCGGTCGTGCCGAAATCATCACAGGTTTTATCAACAAACTGGGTGCCGCCATGGCCTGGCTCCTTCCCAAGTCGGTGGTCGAACGCACCGCAATGAAGATCTATGAGTAAACCGCGCATCATCTCCCACGAGCCCGCATCAGCGCCGCAAAGCCCAGGATCGCCGAGAAGCGTGTGACCGCCTCAAAACGCAAGAGCGCCGCGCATGACCCGCCGCCCCCTGCCGCAAAGCGCGCCGCTATCGATCTATATCCCGACAATAATTTTTCACGTTCTCATTTTTGTCCTATATTTGCAGCCCTTAAACAAATGGACTACAGCCCATTAAATAAGGAATGGCCCCGTAGCTCAACTGAATAGAGTAACTGACTACGGATCAATCGGTCTGAAAGTTCTTTTGTAGATGTTTTTTCGCATTGGCCTCGTAGCTCAATTGAATAGAGCACTTGACTACGGATCAAGAGGTTATAGGTTTGAATCCTATCGAGGTCACTAATTGTCAGTCACTTAGAAGGGTTGGTTATAAGATAATCAACCCTTTTTATTTGCCCGGAGCGGAGTGCGTCCGGCTGCTTTTTCATCCCGCCGTGAAGCCGGACCGAAAAGCAAATTTCTCGCATTTGACTAACATTTTGACTAACACGCGGACGGGTAATCGAAATTCACCTCCCGCTCCGCCATTCGTCATTTTCCAATAAAAGAAAGAGCCGTTTTTTCTTGCTTATGCGTCTAAGCGTTAACATACCTAAGTTACGATTCTTCTGGCGACTGTTCAAATCTTTCGAACCTTTTGACACTGCCACTCCCAGGTTCTCCACGCGCTGAAAATCTTATCCATCCGGCGAGACGATTGCTTCCTAGCGGCATAGTGCATGACTATTTTGAAACCGGTTATTCCAACGGCCATGATTGGCCTGGTGCCTTGTGATCAGCGCAAATTAGACGCCTGGCGAATTTGCCAATAGTCAGTCCTTGAACAATGATGGAAAAAAGAACGATGACATAAGTAATGGCAACAATGCGCTCGCCGGACATGGAGACCGGGACGGAAAGGGCCAAGGCAACAGATAGGCCACCGCGAAGGCCACCCCAAGTGAGGATACCAATGGCGTTTTTCTCGAAGCAGGTGTTATAGCGAAGTAGGCTGATAGGAAGGAGGACAGAGATATAGCGGGCGGCTAGAACGATAGGGATAGCCCCGAAGCCAAGCAAAAGTTGAGAGGCTCCGAAGGGAATGACGAGCATTTCCAGGCCAATCAATAAGAAAAGAATGGCGTTGAGCAGGTTGTCGGTCATGCCCCAGAATTTGTCGATATAATCCCTGGATGTCTTGCTCATTCCTTGCAAGCGGGTTTTGTTGCCGGTGATAAGACCGGCCATGACCATGGCCAAGGGACCGCTTACCTGAAGTTGTTCTGCAAGCAGGTTGCCGCCGAGTACGATGGCGATGGTGATGAGGAGTTCGACCTGATAATAGTCAATGCTTCGGAGCAGAAGGTATCCGGCGTAGCCAAGTGTCACGCCGAGAAGTAGCCCGCCGCCCGCTTGCTGAACAAAGAGCAGAAGGACATGGGAGGGAGAGAGTTGACTGAAACCTGCTGCCGCAACCTGGTAAATGCAAAGAAAGACGACGATGCCGACGCCATCATTAAAAAGGGATCCGCCAGTTATTTTAATTTCGAGCGATTGAGGAATACCGGCCTGCCGGAGAATGCTGAGAACGGCAATGGGATCTGTTGGGGAAATGAGTGCGCCGAATAGCAGGCAATACACGAATGCGATTGGTTGGTGTACAAGCAAGCAGAAGAAGTAGAGCAACCCACCTACAAGACCTGTGGAGAGAAGGACGCTGATAGTGGAAAAGGTCAAGACGGAGGCTCTTTCATTCTTGAGCGCCTTACTGTTGAGATGGATAGCGCCAGCGAACAGGAGAAAACCAAGCATGATCTTAACCAAAACAGTATAGAAGTCTATGCTGCGGACGAATGCTAGGAAGAGCCCTTGTTCGTGCCGGTGTGGCTTGATGTTTACATGCGTATGTTACGATTATTTGGCCGCGTTTCAAATCTTTCAGGCTTTTTGACCCTCAAAAAAGACGCGCAATAGCTTCCGTCACAAGTATGACAGGAGACAAGTAAAGGATTTCAGCATAAGCTATATTAACGGGGATCGCCGAATTCCGCGTAGGCAAGTATCGTGCCAAGGGTCGCTGCGAAACATTTCGAGAACGCGGGCTTCAAATCCCGATGAGACAATTTCGCGCAAACAACCTATCTTCAATTTCGACAGTCAGGGGCAGGACAGTTAATGCTGACTTTATCACAAAACCTAATAGTTGTGTATGTCCGAAGAAACAGGATTGCCAGATATTGAAGCAAATACGAAAGACGCAAAGGAACGATTTCTGGTGGTGGGTATCGGCGCATCGGCCGGCGGCATCGCTGCGCTGCGGAAATTCTTTGAAAATGTGCCGGCTGATTCGGGCATCGCGTACGTGGTCATTCTCCATCTTTCTCCGGATTATGAAAGCAGCTTGGCGGAAATACTTAAAAATGTCGCAGCTATTCCAATTGTCCAAGTATCGGAAAAAATCAAGCTAAAACCCGATCACGGGTATGTCATTTCACCCAATAACCACCTTGTGATGGAAGATGGCCATCTGCTGGTGTCACCTAATCTGCTGGTCGAAGACCGAAGAGCGCCGGTGGATATCTTCTTTCGCACACTGGCAGTATCGCATTCGTCGCTCGCCGCTTGCGTAGTGCTTTCCGGTACCGGTGCAAATGGCTCGATGGGTATGAAAAGGATAAAAGAACTCGGCGGTACGGTGTTTGTCCAAGACCCTGATGAGGCAGAATTTAGCGAAATGCCGCGCAATTCCATCAATACTCATCTGGTCGACGCGGTATTGCCGGTAGCGGCGATTCCTGCGGCGATTATTCGCTATAATAAAAAACTTCGCCATCCAAGTATGGTAGCGGAATCTGTCATGATACCCGATGAACAACAGCAAGCGCTAAAGGAGATTTTTGCAATTCTTCGTTCCCGCACTGGAAACGAATTTATCAATTATAAACGCCCTACTTTGCTGCGCCGCATAGAGCGAAGGATCAATGTGCACAATCTGGCTGGACTTCAAGAATATGCGCGGTACGTCGCCGAGAACCCCCCAGAGACGTCGGCCTTGCTAAAAGATCTCTTGATTTCTGTCACAAATTTTTTCCGCGATTCCATTTCTTTTCAGGCGGTCGAACGAGACTTCCTGCCCGCCATCTTACAGGGCAAATCCAGCCGGGACCAGATCCGCATCTGGTCGGCCGGCTGCGCCACGGGTGAGGAGGCCTATTCCCTGGCAATGCTTTGCATTGAACTGACCGACAAAATAGTCGACGTCCCGAAAATACAGATCTTTGGAACGGACATCGATGATGACGCGATCAATCAGGCGCGCGAGGGGATATATACTTTAAATGACGCTGCGGATGTATCGCCTGAACGACTCCGCAGGTTTTTCAACAAGGAGGAAAACGGTTTCCGGATCCGGCGCGAGGTCCGCGAAATGGTCCTATTTGCGACACACAATTTCCTGAAAGATCCGCCATTTTCGCATCTGGATATGATCAGTTGCCGGAATGTGTTGATCTACCTTAATCGTTCTGCACAGGACCGGGTCATGGAAACTTTTCATTTTGCGTTGCAACCTGGCGGGGTCCTATTCTTGGGAAATGCGGAGTCTGTCGATATCGGCAGCTCGATGTACACAGTCGCAAACCGGGAGCACCATATCTTCAAATCGAAACCCGCCGGCCAGCGCGTTTATCCTGTCCCGGAGTCGGTGCCGCAGTTACAATTGCGGATGCCGGAAAGCCACGCCACGAGGCCGCAGAAATCCAGCCGGCTGTTGGAATCCCTTGGCAATAATGAATTGCATCAACAACTGCTGGAGCAATATGCGCCGCCATCCCTGATCGTCAGCGAAGATTATACCTTACTCCACACGTCGGACAAAGCAGCTAAATATTTGCATTTTCCAGGTGGCGAACCCTCCCATAATATTCTTCAGACCATCCACGAGGACCTTAAGGTGGCGCTACGAATCTCACTTTATCAGGCCGTCAAGCAACGGCAGCCGGTAATAAGTGAGGGTTTAAAACTTACATTGGCGGGAAAAGAACAATTCATCAACCTGCATATCAAGCCGCTGTTGCAGGACGGCAGCTTACCCAAGGGCATTATCCTCATTTTGTTCGAAGATGTACAAGCAGTACCGGGTCAGGAGCAGGCTGTCGTGCATTCCGAAGAATTTGTATCCCAACACCTCGAGGACGAATTATCACGGACAAAGACGTTATTGATCAATACAACCCAGGAACACGAATTTCGCGGCGAGGAGCTAAAAGCTTCGAACGAAGAGCTACAGGCCATGAACGAAGAAATGCGTTCCGCTGCCGAAGAACTCGAGACCAGCAAAGAGGAATTGCAAAGCATGAATGAGGAACTACGTACTGTCAATCAGGAACTAAAAGTAAAAGTAGAGGAAACGGCGCTGAATAACAACAATTTGCAGAATCTGATCAACTCGGTAAGTATTGCCACCGTATTCCTCGACCGCAGCTTCCGTATTGCGATGTTCACCCCGGCATCCCGAAATATTTTCAACCTCATACCGGCGGATTTCGGCCGCTCCGTCTCCGATATCACGCATAAGCTACAGTATACCGCGTTCCTTCAAGATGCAGAGACTGTTCTAGATCGACTGGTGCCGGTGGAGAGAGAAGTCATGACCTCCGATGGCCATACTTTTATCATGCGAATTTTACCCTATCGCACATTGGAGAGTCAGATCAATGGTGTCGTCCTCACTTTCATCGATATCAGTGCCAGAAAACAGTCGGAGGAAATCCTCCGGCATTCGGAAGAACGGTTCCGGCTCCTCAGCGAAAGCGGGTTAATCGGAATAGCCTCTTTTGACGGGGACGGATTTATTATCGAAGCGAACCCAACCTTCCTTGACATCACAGGATATAGCGCCAAGCATATAAAGGACAGGTCGTTGAGCTGGAGTGCGATCACCCCACCCGAAAGTAATAGAAAAATAGCGAACGAGATCCAGGCATTGAAAAACAAATCCGTCATCGCGCCACGGGAATGGCAGTATATCCAAAGTAATGGCACCAAAGGTTGGAGCCTCATCGGGGCCGCACGCTTTGATGGGCGCGATGAAGGACTGGCGTTTATGTTGGATATTTCAGACATTAAAGAGTTGGAAATGCAGAAAGATTTGTTCATAAGCATCGCCAGTCACGAATTGAAGACGCCGGCCACAGCCGTTAAAGCCTATGCCCAGCTATTAATGGATGCTTTGAAGGATTCTGTGAATGACGATGTCCTGGCCTTAGCCACGAATCTTAACAGACAAGTGACCCGGATGATCAATCTATTTAACACGATATTGAATACCAACAGGATAGCCGAGGGGCAACTGGTGTTAAACAAACGGATTTTAGATATCACCGGGCTGATTACTGATGAAATTGAACTCTTCCGGCAAATAACCAACACGCATATTTTACGCGTTCAGCTAGAACCCATCAAGGCAATAGTGGGAGACGCCGAACGAATCAGCCAGGTGCTTAATAACCTTATAATAAACGCAATCAAATATTCTCCCCAGTCCAGTGAAATCATTATTTCTGCGGAGGAACAAGATGATGGGGCCCTCATTAAAATCCAGGATTTCGGCATCGGTATGGATGAAAAAACCCGACATAGAGTTTTTGACCGGTACTATAGGTCGGATAACAAAGGGACCGAAGGACTAGGCCTTGGCCTATATGTGGCAGCCGAGATCGTCAAAAAGCATAACGGTCGTATCGGTGTGGACAGTCTTCCCGGCACCGGGTCCACTTTTTATTTCTGGCTACCGGCGCACGATTAGTGGTCATGGCAATAACCTTATTTGAAAATTCGCGATTATAGAATGCCAATTAATTTACTCTTCAGTCCGCACCGTATCAGAGCAAGGTGCTTTGATCAAACTTTTGCCTAACAAACGAGAATCAAACACACTTGTGTTGCGAGTGGACGGAGTTATTCGGTTTCAAGAAGCGGTGATATTGACCGGCTTATGTAAAAATATAATGAAAGGTCCAGAGCCCGGAGGACAAAAATCTAACTACGGATCAAGAGGTTCTAGGTTTGAATCCTAGCAGAGTCACTAATTGTCAATTAGTTGGAAGGGTTGGTTATAAATAGCCAGCCCTCTTTTTTTGCCCAAAGCGGAGAGCAATCGGACGCTTTTTTCTCTTGTACACGAACCAGAATAAAAAGCTGAAAAATCGAATTTGACTAACATTTTGACTAACACGCGGACGAATAATCGAAATTCAATCCCCCGTTCCGTTATGTGTCATTTTCCAATAAAAGAAAGAGCCCATTTTCGCGCCTATGTGGCTTGACGTTTACATGCCTAAGTTACGATTCTTTCCGAGCGTGTTCAAATCTTTCGAACCTTTTGCCTTGAAAAACTCGCCCCTTTTCCGGCGATTTCCGCGACCCGGTAAGTCGGCAAGACCATTGACCTATCTCATAGGTCAGGCTTCGCAAAGAAAGATCCCTCCATTTTGTAATTTTGATAAACAATTCTTTCTTAATGGGCCTACGCGACTTGCCACAAATAGATCCGCCAGCAACACATTCAGCTGCCTCTCGCAGCATGTAAAGAGGCAAACTAAGAAAGAGTGCTGGTTTTGGCAGCAAGACCGAAAAGAATATTGAAACGGCAATTGAAGAGCTGAACAACAGTGCAGAACGACCATCCTCGGCCATATGACCTGACGTCAGCTATTAGTCAGGCCCGGCTATCCTTTGGATTTCAAGAAAGTTATAAACGCCTGTGCCGCCAATAACGTCGTCATCGAGATCGATGCCAACCCTTACCGTTTGGACATGGACTGGTCACATATTCCGTACGCCCCGGAAAAAAGGTTATGATATCCGTCAACCCGGATGCCCACAGCATTCATGAAATCCACAACATTCGCTGCGGCGTCTGTGCCGCACGCAAGGGCGGATTAACCAAAAGCATGACGTGGAATGCGATGCCCCTCAAAAAAGTCGAGTCGTGGCTAAGCCAAAGAAGGCACGCCCGCTAGCCAAGGTTCCTCGCCCGGCGGTTCTCAGACCAAATCCATGGTGGCACGGAATTTTATCCTTCGCTTGCAATGAGTCTTGCAACCTACAACCAAAAAAGATCGGCCTCGAAGACCCCGGAACCGTTTGGCGGAAGGCCTAAAACGGACAAACTGGAGTTTGTCATACAAAAGCATGCTGCGTCCCATTTGCATTATGACTTTCCGCCTTGAGATCCGAGGGGTTCTGAAGAGCTGGGCTATACCGAAAGGTCCGTCGATGGATCCTGCCATTAAGCATCTGGCTATGCTGGTAGAGGATCATCCTTACGATTATAAGGACTTCGAAGGGATCATTCCGCAGGGACAGTACGGTGGCGGTACAGTAATTATCTGGGACCAGGGCACGTATGAACCACTGGAACCGGCTAAAACGAAGGCAGATCAGGAGAAGATCCTAACGAAGCAATTTCATGCCGGGTCGATGAAGGTCCGTCTGCACGGCAAAAAACTGAAAGGCGAATTCGCCCTCGTCCGGACGGAAGGCCGGGGCGAAAATGCCTGGCTATTGATCAAACACCGCGATGAGTACGCATCGAGTGCTGACATTACGGCAAAGGATAAGTCAGTCGTTTCCAAAAAAACGATCGAACAGATGGCAAAGGATAAAAAGGCACCGGTCTGGACCAGCAACCGATCGGATAAGCCAGACAGTGCAAAACCATCCGGTGCTCGAAAGAAGAAAACTGGCGCTGAAGTAGTCGGTCAGTTGCCGGACCCGGACGAAATCCCAAACAATGATGTAGACTCCGAAATTGTAGATCTCGCTTCCTCCCATATTCAAGAATTGATTAAAGCCGGCAAAAAGACGGCGATGCCTGATCAGATAGCCCCGATGCTCTGCACCCTGACAAAGGAGCCCATTGACGACCGCGACTACTTATATGAGATCAAATGGGACGGCTACCGGATCATTTCGCATATAAAAAATGGAAAGGTTCGGATGGACTCGCGTAGCGCGAAGGATTACACAGCTCGCTACCCGGTTGTCGTGAAAGCCCTTAAGGAGCTCGGCCATAACGCTGTACTTGATGGAGAAATCGTTGTATTCAACGAAGACGGAATCCCGGATTTTGATGCTCTCCAGCTTTACAATGGGCATGACACCGAAATCTCCTATTGTGTCTTCGATCTTCTCTGGCTGGACGGCTATAACCTGATGGGATTGCCGCTTGAAACCCGAAAATATATCCTGGAGGCCCTCGTTGCCGGCAGGCCGGTATTTCGGATGAGCGAATCGTTTAACAATGGCCTGGCTTTATACAAAGAAATCCAAAACAGGAACTTAGAAGGAATAGTCGCCAAAAAGAAGGATAGCGCTTATGTTCCCGATCAGCGCGGCAATGCCTGGCTGAAGACGCCTACCCGCAAACGCCAGGAATTTGTGATTGGGGGATGGGCCGAGTCGGATAAGGTCAGGTCTTTTAAGTCTCTATTGTTCGGAGCCTACAACGCGAAGGGTGACCTCAAATGGATTGGCCGGTCAGGTGGCGGGTATAAACAAAAGGAAATGCCCGGAATCCTCAAACAGCTGCAAAGCATCGAAACCGACGAATCACCTTTCACAAACAAGGTTCTGGATACGAAAGGCGCGAAGACCCATTGGGTAAAGCCCAGGCTCGTGGCTAATTTTGAATTTGCAACCTGGACCAAGTCAGGGCGGATCAGAAAACCGGCTACCTTTCTTGGATTCAGAAAAGATAAAAAGGCCAGCCAGGTCGTACGGGAAATCCCCAAGCCGCTGGCAGCCATCGAGGAAGAAATCAGCGAGGTACCGGAAAAGCATACGACTCCGAAGACGATGGCAGGCAGCAACTGGCCGAAAGTAGAGGCTCAGCCTATGGATAACCCGGATACGCTTGATATTGGCGACTGTAAGATTGAAGTTTTCAACGTCGACCGGAAAATCTGGCCGGGATTTCCTAAAGCTCACCTGCTCGAATACTATCACACAGTCAGCCGTTACATCCTTCCCTACCTTAAAGACAGACCCCAAAGCCTGCACCTGAAACTGCAGAATGCTAACGCTCCCGGACTATAAATCAAAGACATGGAAGGACGACAACCGGAATGTACCAGGGTCTACACGGACACCCGGCGTCATAAGCAAGCCGGCAAACGGGATACGATTGATTATCTGGTATGTGACAATGAAGCGACGCTCTTGTGGATGGTCAACCTTGGATGCATCGATATCAATCCATGGAATTCCCGTACGATCACGCCAGATAACCCGGACTACATTGCAATCGATTTTGATCCTACTGTAAAAGAGAGAGAAACAGGATATCTCGATAAGCTGATTGATACCGCCCTGGCAACAAAGGAGTATTGCGACCGGCACAAAATAAAAGCCTTCGCAAAAACGAGTGGAAAAACAGGCATTCATTTCTATATCCCTTGTACCGACATACCGTTCTCGAGGGCCAGAACGATGGCTGAGCAGATTTGCAGAGCCATCGTTGAAATGGTGCCCCAACAAGCCACCATTGCCAACAGCATCAACTCCCGCGGTAATAAAATCTATGCAGACCCGTCCCAAAACGACTACGCCGACACACTTGCCAGCCCTTACTCAGTTCGGCCGTGGCACATTCCGACGGTTTCGACCCCATTGGAATGGAAAGAGATAAGCCACAAACTTAACCCTGCGAACTTCACCACCGCCACCATCTTACCCCGCATAAAAAAGAAAGGAGAATTGTTCAAGGCCGTGCTCGATAGAAAGATAGCCCTTGCCAATACCGGTAAGTTGCTGAAACTTCTACCAGCATAACTATTCCGTGTGGGATGGCAATAAGGTCCGGGGCGGGCCGATCGGCCATAATCGATTACCAACCTATTTGTACAAAATTTGCTCCCGCGTATAATAAGTCTTACGGCCGCCGACAGATTTTGATTGAATGGTTCCACCGGAGGGAGATTTCATTTTGTGCGCAGTATGGACAGATAAAAAATCTCGGTACTCACCTCCGATAATGCCCGGATGCTCCTTGAGTATCCGCCGTTCCGCATTTTTTAGCACTTTTTTTATCGAACGGGCGAGGGCCGCTACGCGCGACGTTGTAATTTTATCACACCGCAAAAAGGGGGAAATTCGGGCCTCGTACAAGATCTCATCAGCGTAGGCATTCCCAATGCCGCTAATAATATGTTGCTCCATCAGGACGGACTTTATCAAGCCTTTATTACCCCCCACTAAATCCTGCAAAAACCGGCTCGTAAGTTTGGGTGACAATGCATCGATCCCACCCGTTGGCTTCGGGTCCAGCGTAACCTGCGCCATAGATCTGGGATCAGTGAGCACCAAGCACAGATCAGGCTTAAACAAAAGCTCCAGCAATGTATATTTGTGCCCATTCTTGCCGGTTTCGAGGAATAGCTCGCCGCGAAGCATTAAATGAATACCGAGCACACGACCGTTTTTAAACGTGAAATGTAATTCCTTTCCGACACGATCAACTGACTGGAGCTTCTGTCCCTTTAGAACGTTCAGCTGACGGCTGGGTAGCTTTCGAAGCTTACCTTTTGCCACTTTTACTCCTATCAGCGATTTTCCGGCAATCCTCTTGTTCAGGTTGCGGCTAAAAACCTGCAAATCTGGCAATTCAGGCATAAATCACGTTGAGCATTGTTTAAAATCTCATGCCGGTGTCTTCTGGCCTCTCGTCAGCACCCGTGCAAAGGCGTCCAATATGTTATGGGTGAACCACAATTGGACGCGTAGAGCGTTCGTGGCATCTTCCGGTGCTCCCGGTAACGGATGTATGGATCGCGGGCCGGCAATCCGGTCATTCATTTCCCCGATTTCCGGGACATCGATGGCGCGTGTTAACACCGTCTGGCCTTCTTTGGAGATCGAGAAAAAAGCAAATGGCCGGTGAATATTCCGTTCCGGCACTTCTGCGGCATATCCAGTGACACTCAAGCCATAGGTCGCGGAGAAAAGGCGCGCGACTTCCACGGCCATTTGCGCGGCAACCTGTTCGGAGACACAATTACAGTCGAGGGCGTGGATGGGTTCTACCTGTAAGTGCCTCGACTTTTGTCCAAGGTTATAGGTGGTAATGCCGCCCTGGTAAAACTGTCGGGCATTCTCGGCCAGTGATAAAGCGGCCTGAAGATGCCCCGAGGTCACACTTTCCGCCACCGCTACCGTCCGGTGAAGCAGGAGCAGGCGATCCTTTATGGTGCGAATTTCATTAAATGGATACATAGATTAATATTAAAGTAATCGCAGGCTCACTGCCGTTTTCCTTACCTGTTTAAACGGCCCTTACTTGTTCTCTTCTATCCAAAAAGGAAGCAAGTACCTGGATGAGCCCGGTGACCGTTTCCGATTTCTCAATACAGGCAACGGCTCCGAGGTCTAATGCTTTCAGTCTCACCTCGGCAGACAACGCAGAAGAGTGTAGTATTACCGGAGTCCCCCGGAGCCCGGGAATAGTTCTCATGGCTTCGAGACACTCTAAACCGTTCATCCCGGGCATACACAGATCAAGCAGGATCAGATCCGGCGTCAAATACGCCAGTTGCTCAAGAGCTTGCCTGCCGCTCTGCGCCCAGGTACATTTGGTAACACTTTACTTGTAGCTTTTACAAAATTTAAAGCTATGTCAAAAGAGCACGCAGATCATCACAAACATGCTGCCGAACATTCCGAAAAGGCAGCCAAGCATCATCAAGAGGCAGCAAAGCACGTCGAAGCGGGCAAACCCAAGGAAGCAGCACATCATGCGCACGCCGCTCATGGGCATCACCTCCAGGCTCAGGAACATGCTAACCATGCTGCAAAACACCATACAGAAATGCATGGTGAGAATTAAGTGATTGCATCAGCCATTTTGGGCCGTCTCCGATACATTCATTGGGGACGGCCTTTTTATTACCAGTGGCCCGCTCACCTGATGAATAGTCTTTAAAAGCTATACCGCAGCCCAAATTGCATCTGCCACCGGCTGCCGAACAGGTCCACCGCATAAGGCTTTCCGGGATCGGCAAACTGATAGATGGGATAACCGCCGGAGGATTGCGCCGGAACATAAGGACTAAGGCCCACGCTCTCCGTCGAATTATAGGTATTCGGCGAATAATACACCCAGCCCCACTTCTTATACAGCAGGTTCGTCAGATTCAGGATGTCGACGGAAAAAGTAATCGTATGTAAGGTATGCGGGCCGACCTTCAAACCAATGTCATGCGAAAGATGAACGTCCGCATCGACATTCCATGGCGTTCTCCCGGTATTGCGTTCGGTAAAGTTCCCCCGCCTGCTGCTCAGGTATTTATTGCTGTTGATGTAGTTGTCGAAAGCGGAAGCCTGCTGCTGGGCAGTGACCGTATTCCCATCCTGGGTCATATAGGTGTGAAAGAAATTGATCGTCTCCCCAAGCTTTGGAATATAGACCAGGCTCACCTGTTGCGGGGTATTCTGGATCGTATAGTTGACAAAACCATAGGTGAAAGGGCTGCCGGACTGCGCGTTGAAGAAAAAGCTAACATGCGAGGTGTGGGTCTTGTTCCACTTTAAACTATACTCCACCTCCGCGATGATCCTGCTCCGGATATCAAAATTCGAGTTGGCAGTACTGGGGTCGTTCGGATTAAGCGACTGGTTGAGCTGCCAGTTCGATTCCATCGAATTGCGAATGCCGTTGGCAACATCCTTCGAAACGCCGTAGGTGTAAGCGCCCGTCACAAAAAACCCCGTGGGGAAAGTCTTACTGATCTGGGCGGTGGCGCTCCACCGGTACCCGGAGCGCGTATTGCTCATCTCATAGACATTGGTAAAATGAGGGTCGGCCGATCCGCTTGGGAAGATAGGCTGCCGCCGCTGGGCAGTATCGTAGGCATAATACGTCGGCTGGTCCAGCAAGTTGATCTGCTGGAATTTCACATCTTTCAGCGTCTTGGTAAAGATGCCTTCGAATGTATATTTGATCTGCCGCACATCGGTATAATCCACCGCCACGCTGCCGCGAAGTACCTTTGGCATCACGAACCGGTTGTCGATGACATCGACCTGTGTCTTGCCCGCATTGGGATTGTTTACTGCCTGCCCGTTCTGTGCGGCGAAAGCGGCAATCCCCTGACTGTGGCTGTATCGCAAGGGGTCGGTCCCCGGATTGAAAGGTGCTGGACTGCTGCCCGCGGTACTCTGGTCGTAAGCGCCAAAAGTCTGGCCATTGTTATAAAAAGCATATCCCAGCCAGGCAAAAGGGATCCGGCCGGTAAACAGTCCACCCCCGCCCCTGATGATCAGGCTCTTGTCTCCTTTGACGTCCACATTGAACCCAAGACGCGGAGAAAGTTGCGGACGATTGAAAGAATTTCCAACAATATTGTTAAGTGGAGTATACGTATAAGTGGTCCCCAGATCAGGGTCCGTCTGGGCGTTCTGGATCTTGGAGCTGAGGATGGGCTTGTGCGGCAGGTTGGCATCATCGACCCGCAGCCCATAGGTCAGCCTTACCCTGCCATTGACCCGGTTCTCGTCCTGGATATAGACACTATAAAAATCGATCGGAAAAACGGCGACGGGATGGCTCAGGATATAGGGCCTTGTATTGTTTACATAGTCGAAACTGCCGCGCACCCGGCTGGGGCTGTTGGCGAGGAAGTCTTCGACGCTGGCATAATCCACGCGACCATTCCAGGAGTTGACAAATCCATAGTTGATATAGTATAGTTCATTGTGGGTGCCGATGGTCAGCGTATGCTTGCCCTCATTGTAGGTTACATTATCGGTGACCTCGACCGTACTTTGTCGTTGGTTGAAGATAGACGCTTCCCGGTCCGTTCCAAAGAAGATGGTAGAGCCCGGCGACCGGCCGACGATCTGTACCTGCGGAAATGCAGGATCCGAGGACGGGTCGCGGTAATCATGGATACTGATATAGCTAAGAATGGCGCTGTTCGACAAGCGGTTCGTGAATTTTGTCTTGAGCTCGGCAACGGTCGAGACCTGGTTGTTTAATTGCTCATAAGCGATGCTGCCGAAACGAAAATCTGCCTGGTCGCGCTCCAGGTTCACCCCCGAGGAGATGATGGTATTGTTGCGGAGCGACAGCTGGTTGTTACGGTCGATATTCCAGTCGATCCGGTTGAAGTATTTGTTCGAATTGGCATATACGTCGTATTGTCCATAGGTCCCCGGGTCGAAACCATACCGGCTGATGGTCGAGTCGCGGATCTTTTGGGCATCCTGCCGACTGAGGATCTGGGACGACCCTGAAGTACCGGCCCCCAGCAGTACGGGATCCTGCCGCCGTGCCACCTCCACATCCGTAAAGAAGAACAGCTTGTTTTTGATCAACGGAAAACCCAACCGGAAGCCGATCAGGTAATCATGAAAATCCTTTGGCATGACCGTGCCATCGCCGGCGTTTTCCTTGCCGGTGATCAAAGCATTCCGTCCATAGGCATAAATCGATCCCGTGAGGGTATTGGTGCCGCTCCGGGTCACGGCATTGATGCTCGCGCCGGTAAAATTGCCAAGGCTCACATCATAGGGCGCCAGGTACACCTGCATATCCTCCACGGCATCGAGCGAGATGGCATTTGCGCGTGTGCTGCTCCCCGGTGCGCCCGAGGTCCCGGTGATGCCCCCCAGGGACGGGCTGAAGCCGATGGCGTCATTGTTGATGGCGCCGTCGATGGTCACATTGTTATACCGGAAATTGGTGCCGAGAAAAGAATTGTCCTTCGAGGCCTGGGGCACAAGCCTTGTAACATCGGTGATGGACTTGGAGATGCTCGGTGTCAATGAGATCTGCGGCTGTTTGATGTTTTGCCCGGCGCCATAGGCGTTTGCCTGGGCGCCGCGACGGCCGGCCCGGACGACCACTTCCGAAAGCCTGGTGCTGCTATCCGTCAAGGCGAGATTGAGGATCAGGGGATCGCCCAACACGATCGTCAACCCCGTCTTCGACTGGGTCTGCCTACCCACATAGCTGAACGTCACCGTATATGGGCCCCCAATGCGGAGATTGGGTATGATGTACCGGCCGTCGGGAAGGGTTTGGGTGGAATAGACGGTACCGGATGGCAAATGTGCCGCCGTGATAGAAGCACCGCTCAGCGGCTGGCCGATTCCTTCGGTGACCCGCCCTTGCAACCGGCCGGAAGTCTCCTGGCCAAAAGCAACACCGCAACACAATAAACCGATGAGAAAAAAGATCCCAAAACAGATACGGACCCGGTAGATTGCAGGGATACGCATAATAAGCCGTTTTCGAAGATAGGAAACCACCGAATTTACGACACCCCTGAGCCCACCCGGATACTAAGTAGTTATGTTATTATGAATTCCCCGAACGGAGCGATGCCCGGCAAAATGCCATCCCGGTATACAGATGCGAAAACAAAGCGCATATTTACTTCAACGTGATCTTACGTATAGCCTGGTTCCCCTGATCTGCGACATAAATGTTTCCATTTGTGTCCACCGCAAGCCCCATCGGCTGGTTGAACAATGCCATGCCGAGCGGTCCATCCTGGTAACCGCCTGTCCCACCGGTTAAAATAGTCTTTTGGGAAAACCCGGAACTGCGGCTTAGCAGGTAAAGTGAGCTTTCATTGCCTAACGATATGATCAGGTTTCCGCTATTGTCGAGGGCGATCCCCAATGGATCCTGCCCCGGAAAACTATTATTGATGTATATAGTGCTATAGGACGGCGGACTGCTCTCCAGGATATTGCCGTACGCCTGATCCGACAAGTAGACATTGCCGGCGGCATCGATCACAATGCCTTCCAGGCTACCGGCACTGGCTGAGATCGTATTTAGAAGCGTAGCAGACGAATTGTATTCATTAACAGTATTGCTTGTCCCGCTCAAGGCATATACATTGCCGGATTGATCTACAGCGACGCCGGGGATTGCGTTGCCACCACCGATAGCAACAAACGTAGTCACTGTCCCGGCAGGGTTGATCTTTCTTATAGCATCATTATTCTGATCCGCCACATATAAATTGCCCTGCTGGTCGAAGGCCAGGTCAGTCGGGTGGTTGAACAAGGCACTGGCCGCCGGCCCATCCGCATCACCCGAACTGCCGCCAGGATCGCCGGCGAAATTGGACACTACCCCATCGGGTGTGATCTTCCGAATATTGTTGGCGCCCGCATCGGCGACATAGACATTCCCCGTAGCATCTATCGCAAGCCCGGCCGGAGATACGAATGGCGATTGGCCATTGATCAGTCCAATATTGTTTGGGCCGCCCGCGAGTGTCACGACGCCGATGATCACAAAGCTTTTACTTGCGGTAAGCGTACCTACCCCGACGCTGACGGAACCGCTATTGACACCGGACGGTACGTTCACAACCAGTTGCGTGTCGCTGGCGCTCACGACAACAGCAACAATACCATTAAATTTGACGGTATTTTGCCCAGCCGTTGGACTAAACCCTACCCCCGAGATCGTTATCGTAGCGGGCGGAAAGAATTGCGGCGGGTTGATGGAACTAATGCCAAGGCTCTGGAACGAAAATAACGGGCCTGTAACCTTTTGCCCATTCACAGTCACGCTCACCGGCCCAGATGTGGCTCCTGCCGGGGCCGTGACCACTAGTTGGGTTGCGGTAGCGCTCTGCACATTAGCGGGAACACCATTAAAGCTCACGGTGTTTTCTGTCAGAACGGAACTGAAATTCGTCCCCACGATCGTAAGGGCAAACCCGGCAGGACCGCCGGTCGAGCTGAGACTGGCTATAGTGGGCGGTGGCACAAAAGTGAATACTGGTCCTTTCAAAACGTTGCCATTCCAGGTAACAAATACATTTCCCGTGTTCGCGCCCGAGGGAACATTGACGGTTAATTTGCCGGGGCTGCCACTATCAATAATTGCCTGCACGCCGTTAAAAGTAACAGTATCCCGCACGGCCGTCAGGCCAAATCCGCCAATTAAAGTAACCACCGTGCCAACATTCCCGGTCAAGGGTCGCAAGGTATCCAAACCGATATAATTAAAAACCGGCCCTATGACCGAATCACCGCCGAGACTTACCGAAACCGGCCCATATCCCGCCTTAACGGGCACGATCAGCTTTAATTCGGTCGGCGTCGAAGAAATGACGATTGCAGGTTTACCATTAAATCTAACGACCGGCTGTCCGGCTAACAAACCTTGCGGTCCCGTATTGCTTAACCCCATGCCCGACATAGTTACCGTATCCCCGGATATTCCGCTGGCGGGCGTTAGCGATTGAACACTGATGGCGCTGAAAGTGTAGCCGGGTCCTTTTGCTATCCTTCCGTTTACACTTACCGTAACCGGGCCAGTGGTTGCGCCGGTCGGTGCTACCACGACCAGTTGTGTAACACTGGCATGCAACACTTGCGCCGCCTGACCGTTAAAACTCACCACGTTTTGCGCAGGGTCGACATTAAATCCATTCCCGGTGATCGTAACAATATTACCCGCAGGTCCACTGTCAGGCGTGATATTACTTATGGCCGGACCCGCACTGCCATCAGTTTTTTTACAGTAGGGACAACTTACAACCAGCCCCGCCATTAGAATCATGGCAAATTGGTTGTTGCGCATGACTTTTTTACCGAAGATCTTCATAATCATTTTCTATGGTTTAGCTGAACGCATAACTTTTTATCTCACTTGGTACTGATCTTTCTGATCGCATAATTTCCCTGGTCCGCGACATAGATATTTCCCTTTGCATCTACCTTTGCACCGATAGGGTTGTTAAACAACGCCACGCCCAACGTTCCATCCATGTAACCACTGCTCGTACTTCCATTACCACCCCCGCCGGTGATCACAGAAAAGACCATCGTTTGCGGATTGAGTAGTTCGATCAGGTTGTTGCCACCGTCCTCGACGATCAGATTCCCGCTGTTGTCGAGGCATAAACCCCGGTTTGCGTTAGAACTGAGCAAATTATTGTCGTTAAAAAACAAAGCTGTGTTCCTAAAGATGCCGATGCCCCGCTTGTCGATGGTATATACATTGCCCTGGCCATCTACCGTAATTCCAGTCAGCCTCGCGCCATCATTCATGGCGAGCGTGTTAACGAGCATTCCTGCGGGATTGAATTCGTAATCGTTATCAAAACCTGTGTTGCCAGACCAGTCCGACGCATAAATATTTGCCATCTTATCGATCGCGACTCCCCAGGGCTGGTCGCCATTGGGAATAGGCGCAAACGTAGTCACCGTGCCATCCGGTGCGATCTTGCGAATTATCGCGTTATTCTGATCGGCGACGTACAGATTCCCGTTTTTGTCAAAGATCAGGTCATTCGGAGCATTGAATTGCGCACCGGCGCCCTGTGCATCCGTATACCCGGCATTGCCGTTGGGATCACCGGCGAAATTGGTCACCGTTCCATCGGGTGCGATCTTACGAATATTATTTGCCTCCATATCCGCCACAAAGACATTCCCCGATCCATCGATGGCCACGCCTGCCGGCGCCATGAATTGTGCCTGGGTTCCTACTCCATTGGCCAAACCATACGCCCCACCGGCAAACGTGACGACGCCGGCGGTCGAAAAAGCCAAACCGCTTGCGATCAGACTTCCCACTTGCACGGATATCATTCCGCTGGTGACAGTCTGCGGGACACTGACCACCAATTGCGTATCGCTGGCGCTGGTCACCGTCACGGCCGTGCCATTGAACAAAACTGTATTTTGCGCAGCCACACTGCTGAATCCCGTTCCCGTCACCGTAACCGTTGCCGGCGGTATGAAATCGGCAGGCGTAACAGATTTGACGCCAAGGCTTTGATAGGTAAAGACGGGCCCCGTCACTGACTGGCCATTCACGGTGAGCGTGATCTTCCCGCTCGTACCGCCGCCTGGTACATCCACGACCAGCTGGGTACCGGAAGCGCTCACTACTTTTCCCACGGTCCCATTGAAACTGACGGTATTCTCGGTCGGAACGGAGCTGAAATTAGCACCCGTCAGTGTCAGCGGGAATCCGGCCGGTCCGCTGCTTGAGCTGATAGCCGTTATGGTGGGCGGCGGCACGAACGTAAACACCGGCCCGGGAATGGTCTGTCCATTGATCGTCACAACTACGGTCCCGGTACTTGCTCCCGCCGGAACAGTAACGACCAGTTTTCCTTGCGTTGCGCTGCTGACCTTTGCAGTGATGCCGTTAAAAGTCACCGTTGCATTGGCAAAATTTGACCCGAACCCGCCTGTAAGCGTCACAGTGGTGCCCACGTTTCCCGTCAGCGGACTGATGGAATCCAGTCCCAGGTACCCGAAATTTGGCCCCGTTGCCTGAAGGTTTCCCAAGGTTACAATGACAGGTCCATATCCCGCCCGGGCAGGCACTATTGCAATAAGTTGCGTTGAACTGGCCTGTATGATCTTGGCCACCGCGCCGTTGAAATAAACCGCCGGCAGCAGGCTTTCTGCATTCTCCATGAAATTTAATCCCGCGCCGTTGATGGTATCTACCGTTCCAGCAGGACCGCCGGCCGGACTGATCGTGGTGATGCTCAAAGCCTGAAACGTATAGGTCCCGCCGCTCGCCTGCTGGTTGCCGACGTTTACCTTTACCGGCCCCGTCGTTCCGTTGGGAACCGTCACGATCAACTGGCTATCCGTTGCACGCTGCAGTATCGCCGGCGTTCCGTTAAAAGTCACTATGTCCATAGAGTTGTCCGTACTAAAACCCTTCCCGCTGATCGACACGATAGTCCCCGCCAGCCCGCTCGTCGGCGTGATTGTTATTGTCGGACCCAAGCCACCCTGTTGATTGTTCTTCTTGCACGTCACCAGCGACGTAGCCAATGCTATAATGAGAAGCGTAATGATCTTATTCATGTGTTGCATAGGTTTCTGTTAAAAAGAATATCTCACCCCAAACTGCATCTGCCACCGGCTGTTGAGCAGGTCCACCGAATACGGCTTGCCGGGATCGGCAAACTGGTAGATCGGGTAGCCCCCTGAAGCCCTGGCCGGTATATATGGACTCAAGCCAACGCTCTCCGTCGAGTTATACGTGTTCGGCGAATAATAAACCCAGCCCCAGTTTTTATACAGAAGGTTCGTCAAATTCAAAATATCCACCGAAAAGGTGATCACCTGCCTGGCTTTGTGGCCCGCACCTCCGCCAATCCCGATATCCTGCGCCAGGTGCAGATCCGCATCCACATTCCAGGGCGTCCGGCCCGCATTGCGCTCGGTAAAATCCCCCCTTCTACTGCTCAGGTACTTATTTTTATCGATGTACGCATCAAACGCCGCGGCCTGCTGCTGGGCCGAGATCGGGTTGCCATTCTTGTCAATAGCGTTCTGAAAGAAATTGATCGTCTCGCCCTGTTTGGGAATATACACCAGGCTCACCTGCTGCGGCGTGTTCTGGATCGTATAGTTCACAAACCCATAGGTAAACGGCGAGCCGCTCTGGGCATTAAAGAATACTGAAGCATGCGTGGCCAGATTCCGACCCTCATTCACCGCATAGCCAATATTGGCCACGATCCTTTGACGGATATCGAAGTTCGAGTTCGCGAGCGAAGGATTGTTCGGATTCAAACTCTGGTTCAGCTGGAAGTTGCTCTCCATCGAGTTCCGGATGCCATTGGAGACATCCATCGACTGCCCATAGGTATAGGCCAACATGACACTGATGCCCATCGGAAAGCTCTTCGACACCTGTGCCGTCGCACTCCACCGATAGCCTTGCCGGGTATTGCTCATCTCATACGCATTGGCAAAATGCGGGTCCGCCGCTCCGCTGGCGAAGATCGGCTGCTTGCGCTGCGCCGTGTCATAGGCATAGTACGCCGGCTGGTCCAACAGGTTCACCTGCTGGAACTTCACATCCTTCAAAGTCTTGGTAAAGATGCCCTCGAACGTGTATTTGATCTGCCGAATATCCGTATAGTCTACCGCCACGCTGCCCCGGACCACCTTAGGCATCACAAACCGGTTATCCACCGCATCCACCTGCGTCTTGCCTGCATTCGGATTGTTCACCGCCTGGCCGTTGGCCGCCGCAAACGTGGCGATCGCGTTCTTCGGGTCATACCGCAAGGGATCCGTCCCGGGATTGAACGGCGCTGGGCTGCTGCTCGTCGTATTCTGATCATAGGCGCCAAAGGTCTGGCCGTTATTGTAAAACGCATACCCAAGCCACGCAAATGGGATGCGGCCCGTGAACAACCCCGCGCCTCCACGGATGATCAGCCGTTTGTCCCCCCGCACATCCACATTGAACCCCAAACGCGGCGACAATTGCGGCCGGTTCAGGTAATTGCCCGTGATCTGGTTGAGCGGCGTATACGTATACGTCGTCCCCGCGTCCGGGTCCGTCTGTGCGTTCTGTGTTTTGGAGCTCAATATTTGCTTGTGCGGCATGTTCGGGTCGTCCACTCGCAACCCATACGTCAGCTTCACCCGGTCATTGATCCGGTTCTCATCCTGAAAATAGACGCTGTAAAAATTGATGTTGAACACCGCATCCGGATGCGCCAGGATATAGCCCCGCGTGTTATTTGTATAGTTAAAGCTCCCCCGCACCCGGTAAGGATTGGCCGCCAGGAAGTCCTCCACACTCGCATAGTCCACCCGACCGTTCCAACTGTTCACAAACCCATACGTGATCCCATACAGCTCGTTGTGCGTCCCCATCGTCAGCGTATGTTTCCCCAGGTTGTAAGTCACCTTGTCCGAGATCTCGATCGACCGCTGTTTCATGTTGAAGATCGCACCCTCGCGGTCCGTCCCAAAAAAGATGGTACTTCCCGGTGTACGGCCCACGATCTGTACCTGCGGAATAGCCGGATCCGATGATGGGTTCCGGTAATCGTGGATATACCCATAGCTCACGATCAGGCTATTCGATACTTGGTTCGTCAGCTTCGTCTTCAGCTCCGCCACCGTCGAGGTCTGGTCATTGACCTGTTGATAGGCGATGGAGCCGAACCGAAAGTCCTGCTGGTCCCGCTCCAGGTTGATGGCTTGAGAGGTAATGGTATTGTTGCGCACGGACAGCTGGTTATTGGCATCGATGTTCCAGTCCACCCGGTTAAAGAACTTGTTGCTGTTGGAATACACATCATAGATGCCATAGCTCCCCGGATCGAACCCATAGCGGCTAAGCACGGTGTCATGTATCGCCCGGGCATCGCTCAGACTCAGGATCGGTGCCGACCCGGGCGTCCCCGCCGCCAGCAAGATCGGGTCCTGCCGCCGCGTCAATTCCTCATTGGTAAAAAAGAACAGTTTATTCTTAATCAGCGGAAACCCGAACCGATATCCAATCTGGTAGTCATGGAAGTCATGGGGCATCGCCGTCCCGTCGCCAGCATATTCCTTACCGGTGACGATGCCATTGCGGCCATACGCATATACAGACCCCGTCAGCGTGTTCGTCCCGCTTCGCGTCACCGCATTGATGCTCCCACCGGTAAAGTTCCCTAACGAAACATCATAAGGCGAGAGGTACACCTGGATATTCTCTATCGCATCGAGAGAGATCGGGTTGGTCCGGGTCGAACTGCCAGGCATGCCTGAAGTCCCCGTAATACCCCCGAGCGAAGGACTAAACCCGATAGCATCATTATTAATCGCCCCGTCGATCGTCACATTGTTATACCGGAAATTCGTCCCCAAAAAAGAATTGTCCTTCGATCCCTGCGGGATCAGCCGCGTCATATCGGTCAGACTCCGGGCGATCGTCGGCATGTTCTGTACCTGCGCGGGCGATATGTTCATCCCCGCCCCATAGGCGTCCGGCCGGCTTCCGCGAACTGCCCGCACTACTACCGCCGATAGCTGCCCCGCCGGCGGCGCCAACGCCACATTCAACAACAGCGCATCCCCCAGCGTCACCGTCACCCCTTCCCGCACCTGCGTCTGCAACCCAACATAACTCACCGTCACCGTATAAGGTCCTCCCACCCGCAGGTTGTCCAGCACATACCGTCCATCCGAATTGCTGGCCGTCGTATACCGCGTCCCCGAAGGCTCATGCACCGCCAATACCGACGACCCAGCCAATGCCTGGCCCACACTGTCCGTCACCCGGCCCTGCAAAGACCCCGAAGTCTGCTGCGCAACGGCTCCCAAACTGACCATGAGCGCAAAACTAATTAGCCAAAACGCGTTACTTACAAATTGCTTCATTGAAATATCGTTTAATAAACATAATCATGCGTCAACACCGAATCCATGATCTGGATCACACCGTTCGTCGCGATAACATCCGGCCGTGTTATCTTTCCCTGAAAAATCGGGTCGCCGGTCGTCAAAAAAGTCGCATTTCCAAAGCCATAGCTTTTGTTAGAGTAATACACCGAATTTCCTTTGATCCCGAAAATAAGGGGCCCGTATATGCCGATATCATTTTGTAGAAAGGAATACCGGTAGGTATTGGGAATGGGATATGAGTAAGAGAACCGGTCGATATAAAAACTGGTCAGAAAATCGGAAGTAAAATATTCTCCGCACTCGACACCATTCAATAAGATCGATGCCAGTTGCAGCGGATTGCTGTTCATCAGGCCATTGATAGAATCCAGGGTAAGCCCGGCCGAACGGAAGGCCGCATCCGAAGGAAGCAACAAGGTGAAATTGGTAAATTCAGGCTTCGGTATGTTCCCATCCCCCGATTGGTCATCACTGTTTTGAGAAAAATAAAAACTGTCGGCCGCAAAGTTCAAAAGAGAAGCAAACGTCACCGGCGTATATGGATAGTTCGCACCAGGAAAACTCAGATTCGATTGCAAAATGTAAGCGTAATAAGTCAGGTCCGGCTCCTGCAATATGGTCGTATACAAATTGCCGGGCGGCGGAACACTCACCTCGCCTATTTCATGCAACACCCCATCGGCACAGGCTATATTTCCATGATCCACATGAATGCCGTTGATAAATATTCCATCATAGTTTTTAATGATGAATGGCTTTGCCGCCGGATCCAGCGAAGCTAATTTTTCCCTTAAAAATCCCAATATATTGTCCGTGCTGACTCTTCCGTACAGGATATGATAACTGATGATCGTTTTTAAGGAATCCGCATCCATCTGGTTGATCCTGTCCAATGAAAATCCCGCATTGACAAACGCCGAATCCACGGGCGCAAAAAAGGTAAAGGGCCCGCCCCCCGAAAAAATAGTATCCATGTTTGTCCTGTTCAACGCCGCGCTTAATAAAAGCAAATGAGGGTCGGTATTGATCTGTTGCAAAAGCGTATTGGTGGAACCCGCGGGTTGAAGTACATGTTTCTTACAGCTCGCGAATACCGTAACAAACAGGATCGTTGTGACAAAAAAACAGTGTGGTAAGTAGCTACTTCTTTTCATAACTCATTTTTAAGGAACCAAAACGGCATCTATACCCTGGACGACACTCAAACCTGCGGGCACGTCGGAATACTGAGACAGCAACACATTGGCCGGATTCGAATTCGGATTGGCAAAAAACTGCATGTAATAAAGTACACCCGGATAGACAAGCCCATTTATCGGCGTGCCGGCCAGGGTTGGAATAGACACTACACCTTCCTGCTCGTATTGAATAATAAAATCGTAGATAAAATTCCTGCCCGGAATGATATAGTAGCCCACAAAATTGGCGGCCAGGCTATCCGGGCCGGCGGCAGCAAGATAATCGAGAGAAATTCCCGCACTTAACATCGCTTCGTTGGACGGGGCCAGCACGGTATACGTCTTCGTGCTATCCGCCAAAAGCGTATCCATTCCTGATCTTTGCAATGCATAGGCAAATATGCTCAGATCCGGGTTACTCTGAATATAGTAAAGGGGAGACGGATAGTAAAAAGGCCACATCGCCCTGTCGAGGACATCGATCAATCCATTTGTTGCCTGCTGGTCGGCTTTCCCTGCCATGATGCCATTCAACGTATAGCTGGTGTCCCCGTTAACGGCATAACAGGCAGCCAATATCCGGTAACCATTTGAACCGTTGATAATAGTTGTCTCCCCAGGGGACATGGCTTTTAGCGGGAAAAGCCCTGGCAACACATAAGGCTCATACACCGCAGCGGAGTCGTTATAGTAATCGATGTTTCCGGTACCGTTATCAAGGGCGATAAGCGTAAAGGGACCGGGAGAAGACAACGTGTCAGCCAAACCGAATTTTTGCAGGGCGGCATAGAACTTACTGAACTCGGCCGGGTTATACTGCAGTACGGATTTAATGCTGCCGGTATAAGCCTCTCCGGGTGGTACCACTACCTGTGTCACCTTTTTCTGACACGACAAGCAGGAAAACAGCGCGATCACAAATACCAAATGCATTGTTCTTTTCATATTCATTGGTCCGATTTCTGGTTATTGTATCCTGACACTATCGGGGTAAATTAAGATATCATTTAGGCCTTGAACGACACCGTTGTCGGCCACATGATCCGGATCGACGATCGACGGACCGTTCTGCTGGCGCGCATTGTTGGGACCCAGGAAGACCACAGAGCCGGAGTAGGACGCGTTTAACGCGGATCGCGTAGGATCGAATACTTCCCAAACCGGGGTGCTATAGTCGGAATACATGATCAGGACGCCGTCCTTCGACATAAACGTGAGATCCGAAAATGGCAGATCACCGCCATAAGATGCCCCATACTGGTATACCCAAAAAACCACATCGCCAAAATCAGGAAAGAACAGGCGATCCGATTTTAGAATGGAGACCCCAAATAAATATTTCTTAAAATGAAGACTGTCCATCTTGCCAATACTATCCGCGTCGATGCCCTCCGACAAAAATGCGCTGTTCAGAGGCGCCAATAGCGTAAACGGGCCGGCGCTGTCCAATTGATCCAGCAAACCGAATTTCCGCAGGCCCAAGGTGAAATAGCTATAGGCCGGGTTGGCCAAAAGAAACGTTTTTACCGAAGGGTATGGGATCGGCAATGGACTGCTTATTACATGGATAACTCCGTTGGAAGCCTTGGTATCGACAGACACCAGCGTGTGCCCGTTGACGCGAATGGGTCCACTCCCGTCATTGGTAAAATACAGCGTCCTGCCGTCAACGCTCTTATAAGAGGAATTGATAGTTTGGGGTATGTCCGTAGACGAAACAACGATCGGCAGCAGATGCAGCCGAACCATTTGCTTCAGCGAGTCGGGGTCTATGCGGTCCAGATCGTCGGTAGTCGTTATCCCTATATATGAAAAGGCATTGTTGTCCGGCAATAGAACGGTGTATCGGCGGCTGCTATCGAAGAGGGTATCCTGCCCCGTCTTCTGGATCGCATAATAAAAAAGACTGAAATCAAAATTCACCTTCATAATGGACAATATGTCGAATGCCGATGTACGATCGGGGATATATTGAATATTCTTTTTCTGACAGGAAAATTCACCGGAGATCGCACCAGCCAGCAGCAATAACAGCAATGATCTTTTCATACCGCACATTTTAAGGAAGTTGATTAAAACCTTTTTGTATCTGCGTCATATAGATCCCGTTATTGACCAGCTCCAGGAAATTCAATGTGGGATATACATAACTGTTGCCGCCGACGCCGGTGATCAGATTCAAATTTGGCAATATGGAAAAATTAACGTCGAAACCCTGATACAGGTTATTATAGTTAACCGGCGAAGCCCAGCACAACAAAAAATAAGGCCCGCTATACAATTGGTTTATTTGAAAAAAAACAAAAGGCAGTGTTCCGCTATATTTCGTTGGTATGGATCTGGCCGAAAAGTAGTCGTAAACGTACCGCCCATACGTGCCAATCGAATCCGTAGGAGTAAAAAACGCGGAACTGTCCAACAAAGGAAATACCATGTAATTATCCCCTGTCGACGCCAGCCGGTCTATGGAAACAGAGGCATTTGTGTAGCCCTGTACCGTATCGAAATTTAGAAAAGTATAATTATACTTGTAATAAGTGCCTGAGATCTTGATATCGCTTGAAAACCAATTGTAATATTCGGAATAGACATTGATATCACTCGTGTCTATCGTCGCCGAAAGATTATAGAATCCGATATACAGGCTATCCGGAGAAAATTGCTGATGAACGAATTGCTCATTTCGGACATAAGCGTCATACGTATTGGCATCGACATTTTTCAAAATGGCCTCGATCGTATAGACTTGTCCCTGCTGGAAATCGATCGTCGTATCGACCAAAGTCCTGCTTCTTTGCGCTGTGGTAAGACTGTCGAATGGCGTTTCGTTGGTAGGCCTGGACACAAACAATATCCTGTGTGTTCCGGCCGGGATCTGCGCCCAGCTGGACATATCAAATCCATTCATGGGTGGCGCGGTCAATACACGGGCTCGGCCGGGATACTCATAGTTTACCGTTCCCGATCCGGCAATGGTGCTTGCGGCATTACTCGGATACGAGATGGTGTATTTTTGCCTGGTCGTCAGATAATCGCCGACAACCGATCCGTTGACGGGTGCCCCGCTTCCATCCATTACCGGGTCCATCAAAAAGGTTACAAAAGTGTTCAAATTGCCATTATTCAATAAGTTGGGTGTCGTTGAGATGTCGTTAAAGACCCGCAGATAGGCAGCGCCTTTGTCCGGTGTCAATTTGTTATATTTGTGACACCCGCACACCACGATCGGCAAAAAGAACAGAAAATAGTAATTACGCATGTAGCGGCTATTTGCTATGTTTTAAAATAAGGATACGGGCGGCGTTCGAATCAGTGACGGCCACTCCCATTTTACCGATCAGGGCAACGGTATAGTCACCGGGCTCACCATTTAACGCCGGTTGGGAATACATGGCCGGATTGGCAACAAAGTCCCGGGAATAGATGGGCGTGATATGATCCAGGTAAGCTCCCGGCACCTTGACGGGAGGCCCCGGGCTGGAGGCATAAGCCCGAAGTATATCAAAGAGATCGGGCTGGTTCGGGTTAAGCGGTCCGGGGGTAAGATCATAGGCCAGATATGGATTTTCGGTAACAGGCTCACCCAGTAGGAGATTTGCCCCCAAGGGACCATAATTATCCGCCGCAAAAGTCAGAAAAGGCAAACCCGAACATAGATTAAGGAAATTGAATTGCATGTTGATGTGTACCGAATTCATATCATTGGCCGAGAAACACAGGGCCGGCACACTGTCGTTCTCGTAGACCCACGCGGTAATATTGTCATATGGGAACAACAGCATATTCTGTTGCACCAGTAAATTGCCGTTTTGGTCAAAAGCCTGCACCTGGTGATTACCTTGTACGAAGATCGAATAGTCCGTATTTTCGCCAAAGCTCCCGCGAGTCCCCAGGGACCGGCCATCGACCTGCACGTCGATCTTCCCGGCAGAAGGATAGACATTGACGGCCTGTATCCGTGCATAGGTGATATTAACTGCTGGACTATTCTCCGTAATGATCCGATAGGAATTTGCGGGTACATAGTAAACCGTACCGAACCGGTCAAAATATTGAATGATATTCTGACTGATCACAACCGCATACACACCGCCCGGCTTAAAGGTTTGCGTCGGCGAAAACCGGGCTTCCTGATCAAACACTCCGCCGCCACCGGAGCCGGGTTGGAAATTGGGCTCGACAGGCAATCGTGAAAGCTGTTGCGTAAAATTCTGGTTCGCAAATAGCTTGAATTCGATCGCAGCATAGGGTAGTTCCACATAATCAGAAATCGACCCCTGTTGAACATTCGTTAGCTTCGGATCGACAAGACTGCCATCCGCATACGTTAAGGTCATGGGACCCGCGAGATTATTCGTATCAGTGATGGAACTAAGATTGATCACCCTGATCTTGAAATCGAATGGTTGCGAAGGCACCGCGGCGGAACGGGCGATCGGATGTAAATGGCCGTCCGAAAGAAGATAATAATCCGTCGGATGCAACGGATCGTCCGCCAATACCGTATCGGCCGGGGCCGGAAGCGGCGACGCACCCGATTTGTTATATACCCTTGGTAAGATCGAAATTTTTGCGGTTCCATCTTTATTGATCAACGTATAAGGGATCGTAAAGGACGTCCCATCATTCCAAACACCGCCCGGGAAAAGCGCAACACCCTGCCCCACCCCCGTCGTCCCACTTTGACTATAAGCCGTTAGCGGAATGTTATTCACCGTTACATCCATCGGAAAACCGAATAAATTGAACAGCCGGATACTCGAATTATTTGCCGGCAGACCCGTCACGGGTAAGATCGTATCACTCACGAGGTTCTTCTTACAACTCGTCAGAACCACGCTTCCTGCCACCATTAACCAAACTATCTTCCTGAGAAATATAAACATGACTAGAACAGATTATAAGTTATACCAAGCGAGTACTCCGTCCCACGGTAATATTGATGATGGATATAGGACTGCCCATAGAATTTTCCGCCCGTGCCAGGATCGGCATACACCTCCCTGTACGGCGGATTCAAGATATTCTTGGCAAAACCCTTGACGACAAAACGCCGCCAGAACCGCTGGCTAAAGACCAGGTCCAGCACCGGCACGGGCCGGTCATAGATATCCGGTGCGCCATCCAATTGCACCTGTACCAGTCGTTCGCCGATAATATTAAAGCTGGACGTGATCGTGGTGCCCGTCCGGGGATTGTCATAGTCCAAATAGGCGTTAATGGCATAAGGCGCCTGTTCAAAAATAGGACTGGTAGCCTGCGAGGCCCGGTCGATGATCCGCGACTGGTTCAGCCTGTCCGCGTTTTTATTGATGATACTGTACGCGACAAGGACATTGGTGCCAATAGACAGATGTTTAAAGGGCAGCCCGGATGTACCCAGATCCTTTCTCGCCTCGAATTCCATCCCATATACTTTACCGACTTCCGGGTCATTCTCAAACTCCACCAGGGGAAACTCCGGCGACTGTGCATTGTCCCCCGGTGTATTATAGATAAAGACCTTTGTGAGCTGGTTGTGGATCTCCTTGTAGAATGCCGATACCGAAAACACCTCAGTCGGCCGCGGAAACCATTCCCATCTGAAGTCATAGCTCTTCGTTGTCTGGTTCACCAGGTTCGGATTGCCGACGATCACCGCAAACTGGAAGGGATCGAACTCATAGATATTGGTGATCTCCCGCAGTTCGGGTCGCGCCAGCGACGTACTATAGCCCAGCCGGAAGTTCATATTCCTACGATAGGTATAAACCAGATTGCCAGAATAAAAAGGCTTATACCCTTGCGTATAGCTCGTATTGGGGTTCAAATTTGACGAAGCCGTCGAATTGGTTACCGCATCGTAGACCCCCGACGTATCCACATTGGCATTGATAGCCGTATTCTCAAACCGGACCCCGGCGATCAGCCGCCACCGCTCGCCCAAGTGAGAATCGATCATGCCATAAGCCGCCTCCGTCTCGTAGGTCCCGGTATAATTGTTCGGCGATTTACGGATCTGGTAAAGAAAACCACCCGTTCGCTCCGCGCCTTCGTTGTCATAAGCGCTCGGATTGGCCAACCCCACATTCCGATAGGAGACCAGCGAACTCAGATCTCCATGCGCCTGCTGCAGCAACCCGTTATCCCCGGTGGAATCCGTTCCTGGAAAGCCCAGCACATTCTCCGTGAAACGCCTGTTACGCCGGAGATAATTGATCCCGAATTTGACTTCCTGTTTCCATCCATGAATAACAAACGGTTCACTTAGATCGGCCTTTACATTATAATTGTTCTCATGCAAATAGCGAAACCGCCGGCCATTGGGATCGGCCGTGATCGAATCCGTAGGTCCGATCCCATGCACCGCCCCGATGACAAAAGCATAGTAATCGGATACGATCCCCTGCCCGTTCTGGTCCAGGAATTTCACCTTATGCGCATCCGCCACGTCCGAAAACCGGAAATCGGGTTCATTCTGCGAAGAGATCGACGAGCTCGCATTATAGCTCAGCTTCGGGGACCAGGACTTTTTCAACAGCTTGTGCTCCCCCTGCAGATTATAGGTGTTGAAAATTCGATAAGACTGTGTCAGCTGCTGCACCTGGTTCAGTACCTGGTAATCCAGCCCGGTATTTTGATAAAAACCGGTGAGACTGCTGCCCCCTGCCTGCGCTCCCCGGCTCCCCACATACTGGAACTGGACCTCGTTCCGGTCATTGAACTGGTAGGTAACACCCGCCAGTGCGCCGTAGTTGATCGTCTCGGTCCCGGTATTCTCCTGGTAGCCCAGGTATTTCCCAAGACGTATATAGTCGGGCGTTATATAATTCGGGATATGCTGTGCGCTGTAGATCTGCGGCGTTCCCGTGAGCACACCCTGGTAGATGCTGTACTGGTTCAGCTGCGCATGATACCGGTTCTCCGTCCGTACATAGTAGCTCGTGCCGAGGATCACCCCCAATTTGTGGTCCCCAAAGATGCGATACGTATTCCCAAAAGAAGCGGCATATACCTGGTTGGGCTGCGCGCTCTGGAAAGACGTCGTCGCCACCGGCGGCAACCCCAGCATGATCTTGTTGATCCGGTAGGCTTCCGTCGCCAGCGCGGGATTGTTACGGCTGTCGGCAAACAATTGCTGGATCTGGCCAGTACCGCCCGGGTATTGTTTGGTCAGCCCCTGGAAAGCGCTGGACAAATCTCTTTTGTTGACATTTTCTCCGAGGAAGCCGGGATTATAGCCGCTAAAGGCATTGAACCGACCCACCAACCCAACGGATGAGTTGAAACCCGCCTGCGCCGTAAAGCTCACCGTCAAAGAATCGGGCACACTCCGGGTCTTCAATTCCACGATCCCCGCCGATGCATCCGCCGGCCGGTCCGGCGACAACGTTTTATATACCGTCACATTGTCCAGCAACGCCGCCGGCACCAGGTCCAATGGCACGGCGCTGCGGTCCGGATCCGACGACGAAAGCCGCGCCCCATTCAATTCGGCAATAACACTTCTGTCCCCAAGTCCGCGTATGGCGACAAATTTGTCATCCGTTATCGTCACCCCCGCCACCCGCTGCAAAGCCTGCGTAGCCGTGATACTCGCCGTTTTCGTCATTTGCTGGGACGAGATGCCGTCGCTCACCACCGCCGAGATCTTCCGTTCATTAAGCACCTGCGCCTCCGTATTCAACTTGCGCCGGGCAAGCACAGTCACCTCCGTAAGCGAGCGACCCCCACCCTGCCGTAGCCGGACATGCAGCAGCGCGGTAACGTTCCCCACGGTGACCTCCTGGTTGTCATAACCGGTATAGCTGAACTCCAGCACTGCCTTCTGGTCAGCCACGAGGATGGTAAAAAAACCCTGTGCGTCGGTGGTCGACCCGAACTGCGTGCCCTTCAGCACCACGCTGACCCCGGCGAGTGGTGCGCCGCCGCGGTCGGTGACCTGCCCCTTCACTGGCAGCGAAGCCTGATGTTTTCCCGGTGCACCCACTTCACCGGCATCGGGCGTCTGCAGTTTCAACGAAATGTATTTCTCATTCACGGTATACAGCAGATGATACCGGGTCTTCAGGTCTTCCAATACCCGGCCAAGCAGCTCATTGACGATATGCTCCGGCCCAGTCTTGATGGAAAGCAGCGCAGCCTCGTCATAAAGAAAGGAGAACTTCGATTGAGCGGCTATCGCCCGGATGACATCTCTCATGGAACCTTCCGCGACGGTGATGGTGATCTTCTCCGTCAACCCTTCCGGCGACGATTGGGCTTTCACCGGCGCGATAGGGCAGAACTCAAAACAGCAGGCAAGGAGGAGCCATAGGGGCAACCACTGTGCATAGCGACCTGGCATACAGTTAATTTCAGTTTTTTAATAAAATGGTGCAGCGGTTAGCGCCTGGGAATGACGATATATTTATCACCCATCTTCTTCCACTGGAGGTCATAAACGGCCAACAGGGCGTCCAGGACTTTCTCGGCCTTGTCATCGCCAAAGCTGCCGGTGATCGAATAATTCCGGATCACCGTAGAGTCCGCGTCTACCTCGATCCCGTAAAAATTGCCGATACGCCGCAGCGCCTCGTGCAGGGGCATGTCATTCAGGACGAGGTTGCCGGCAATCCAGTCCTTCGACTCGATTCCGATATTTTTCACGTGCTGATACCGGTTGGCGTTGTCGGCAGACCACATCTGGCCGGGGCTTAAGATCACCGATGAATCGGCATTGCCGGCGCGTACCTTTCCCTCAACCAGCGCGACACGGGTCATCTTTTCCCAGCCATACGCCTCTACGTTGAACCGGGTGCCGAGTACCGTGGTCAGGTTATGAGGGGTTTGGACCTCGAAAGCCCGATCGGCGCCTTTTTTAACATCGAAAAAAGCCTCGCCTTCCAGTTCTATTTTACGCATGCTCCCTGTGAACCGCGCCGGGTATTTGATCCTGCTCCTGGCGCCCAGGTAGACCATACTTCCGTCGGGCAGGACGATCTTCCGGCGTTGCCCCGCGAGTGTCCCCACCTGCGTCCAAGCAACCTCACCCGACGAGGCGCGTTCCGTCTTGAGCCACAGCCACGCCCCGGCGATCAGAAACAAAACGCTTGCGGCAGCGAGGGCGTACCGATACTTTTTCATAATCGTTACAACGATACCCGGCTGACGGCCCGCGGTGACAGCGACCGCCGGTTTCCTCATCCTTTGCTCGATCCTATCATACATCGTCTCCAGGTCGCTGACCCGGCCCATGTCACGTACAGGCATGTCCGCAAAGTCCATGGACTCGATCATAGCCTGCGCCTCCGGCAAAGCGATGAAGCGTTTTAATTCCAGGAGTTCCTCCGTGTTGATAATGCCACGATTAAACTTGATGATCAGATCCTTGAGCGATTCTTCCGTCATTCCGATTGATTTCTTATAGATAATTCTTCCGGCGGGGAAAAAACTCCTACTGGTTAACAATTTGGTAATGTGGGGGGAGATCAATGGCTGGCCAAGTAGCTGAGGATCGCTACTATCGCGGCAAGGGCGGAGAGCCCAACCTTCTTCCTGATATGTTTTAAGGCCTCGGACATCTGGTTGGCAACCGTCTGGGTCGAAATGTTCAGTTCGGAAGCAATTTCCTTGTAGGTCTTATTCTCATCCCTGCTCAGCAAAAAGATCTTCTTTCTGCCGGCAGGCAACGTAGCAATGGCTTCCCGGATGGCGCCTTCCTTTATTTCAAATTGGTGGGGATCACGGGATTGGTAGGGGTCCGTCGAATCCGGATGAGCGGCCTGTGCCCGGTTTACCCTGGCCTGACGGACACGCTTCTTAAAAGCATCGATGGCCATATTCCTGCATACGCGGATCATATAATTCGAGATCGTCGCCTCATTGATCGTCGCCGCCTTTTCCCAAAGATGGACGAACAGATCCTGCACCATATCCTCGGCCAATTCTATACTGCCGCAGATCCGCGCAGTATACGCAATGAGCGCCGGCGTCCACGTATCATAGAGGAGCCGAAAGGCGCGCTGATCACCTTGCTTGAATGCTTTGACGACAATTGGGTCGATATGTGGCCACCGATTTTCCAGAACCCTGCGATTTTCCGCCCGAAAATAGCTATCATTTTTGAATGAAATGTTAAATTAAGATTATTGAATCACGCGTCTGGCCATTTGCCAGCCGCCGAACAACATGCTATCGAACCAGTATCACCGTCCCGTTCGCAACAACCGGCTTGTCAGTCAGCGCATCTACATATTCCACCACCCACACATACACACCGGCCGGCTCCGCCCTCCCGCCTGCAGTCCCGTCCCAGCCGGCAGCAGGATTGGCCGCCATAAAAACCTGGTGCCCCCATCTGTCATAGACGCAGAACCGCGACAGTTGTATCGAAAGAGAGGGCGGGATGCGGAAGACGTCATTCCTCCCATCGCCATTCGGCGTAAAGGCATCGGGCATCGCCAGCGGCGTATAGACCCGTACCGTGACCTTCCCCGAAGCACTGCAGCCGTCGTCAGCGGTCACCCGTAACCCGTAGGTGGTCATAGTCAGGGGCGAAGCCGTGGGATCGGCGATCATCGGATCATTGAGCCACGTAGCAGGCTGCCATTGATAGTCCGCTATGTCGCCCTGGAAAAAAGGGATCAGCCGCACTTGCTGCCCCCGGGCAACGAGCGTATCGTGCGGCATGGCCAATACGGGCGCCGGCCTAACGGTCATGACCAAGGCACTATTCGCATCGGGCGGCGAGCGGCAAAGCAGGCTGCTCTCCATGATGCAGGAGACGGTATCTCTGTCGGCCAGCGTATGGCTGCTAAAGACCGTACTGTCCGTCCCAACGGACCGCCCATTGATCTGCCATTGGTACCGGGGGCTCGCGCCGCCATCGATCGCCGCGGCCTGAAAGAAGACACTATCCCCCGCACAGATATCGTTAGCGGAAGCGGCGATGCGCAGCGAAGGATGGGCAACCGGCGGGACGGTCACTACAATGACATTGCTCGTATCCGTCAGGATACTTCCACAGGCGGTCGAAGCGGTGACGATACAGCGGATATTGTCGCCATTAAAAAGATTGACATCAGTATAGACCGGCGCATTATCACCTGCCGGCTGGCTATTGACCAGCCATTGATAGCTATTGGCGGTCAGCGGGGCAGTCAGCGTACCGGTAAATAAATCCGTCACGCCGGGGCAGACCACAGTAGCAGCAGCCGAGATGGTATAAAAAGGGGTGACGGTCTGAAGCGTCGGGCGCCAGTTCATGGCATACAGCCGCCCCCGCACCTGGTCAAAGCTATATTCGAGCAAATTCGAGTCAAGCGGATTCGACGGGTCCTGGGCATAGGGATATAGACTGCTGCCGGTGATTGCCGCCGTCGCGATGTTCAACGTATAAAATTGGTAGTTGACGCAGTTGGTAGTGGCAGGCAGCGTGCCGACGAAGAGGAAGTTGCCCGCGGCCTCGTCGATGGCATAGGCATCGATCTGGGGAAACGAATCCACTGGCAGGCTGACGAGCGGATTCAGCGCGGCAGACGCCGGATCGATAGAATTGAATACAGCAGATCCAGACGCCGGAACGCTGATGCCATATAAAGTGGAGTTGGCATTATCGAAGACAAGATCAGTGACCTTCGGAACCGAAAAACGCGCCGAATACACCTGGCTGCCGGTCCGTGCATCCAGCGACACGAGCTCCTGCCCGCCATTAAAGATATAGCGATGGTCCCTGCTGTCATAGGTGCAACCTATATAGCCGGGAAAGTTCGAAATGGCTTCCTTCGGATGTACAACGCCAGTGGTATTGTTGACCCAGGAAAAAAAGACATTCCCTGCGCCATCGAAGTAGATCCCATACAACGTATCTACGCCATTGTCATATTGCAATCCCACCAATGTTCCCGACGGGTTTCCGGCCGGAACCTGCGGGCTGTCGATGACGGCGCCGGTGACCGCGTCGATGGTAAAGAGGTTCCACGGCGGCTGTTGCACCGGGCCGCCCTGAAAAAAGACCCGCTGATGATTAGCATCGTAGGCCGTGTTGTCCACGGTGATCCAGTGCACCCCCGGAACAACCGCTATCGGTGTAACCACACCGGTACCATAGTCGAACGTCGACAAATACTGGCTTTGTGACATGACGGCGCCGCTGCCACTAACGCAAAGAATAATTGAAAATAAGATTTTCCGGATCATAAAGCGCTCAGATCTACCATTCCTTCGCGTCCATCTTTAGATCAATTTATCAATAAATAGACCAGCCAACGCCGCCTTCAATTGCTTTCAAAAAAATAGGCGCGCAAGCCAATTTCTGCGACCCCGCCCTCTGGCTCAAAGTGCTCTCCGCCACCCGTCGGGTCCAAGGGCGGCACCCGCAGCCGCCAACCATCTATCAGCAAGAGCAATTCTCCCAAACTGCAGGCCGAAAGGTCATTCCTCGATAAACTATTCCGATCCACATATTCGCAAACCGCCCGTTCGATCGTTTCCCGGTCCCGCCGGTATTGCCGCCGGCGATCATCATTCGGTCTCCAACTGAACAAACTGTTCACCAGGCTATAGGCCCATCCCCGCTTCCTGGCCTCCGTTTCCCGGCGCAATTTATACAAATAGGCCTGGCACGCCGCATGCCTCGCCCAAGGCTTCGTATTGTTCATGACAAAATATTAAATGATTAATCCAATTATCGACTTCCCACGACTATCCGTTCAGGTAGCCTTTTCGATCAAAACCATCCTCGATTCAAACAGCAGCCTCCACAACCTCCGGCCTGAGTCGCTGCAACAGTTCCATTAGTGACTCCAAAGTCCGATCCGGATGAAGCCTGCGATCATTTTCATCGTGGTACTCTTGCCCGCTCCGTTTCCCGCTTCACGCTGAACGAAATATGGTCGACGGCGAATTGTGTGTCGTCCCGTTTGCAGGGACTCTTAATATGAATGTCTATCGGGGTTGTTTAAAAATCCGGCTGCAAATATGTTTTGTTTTTCGAATTAAAAAAAATGAGAACCCCTGTGGAAACAGGGATTCTTCGATTGTTCCGTATTTATGTAATCTAACTGCAAAAAATTCGACCCAATCTCCCATTTGAATCGAATCTGCTATTTTCAGTCAATGACCTGCAGGTCACGCTTTTATCCATTCTTAAGACCAACAATTGCCGTCCGGATTTTGTCGTCAATCAACTGCCAGTCCGGCTGTTCCCCTATGGCATATTCCAAGGTAATCGCTGCTTCTTCCGGCCCTGGTTCACGGCAAAAAATGAGTTGAATACCCGCCAGATGCCAGTTGACCAGCAAAATATCTCTGTTGCGAAAACGATATTTGAATAGGTTGTTTTCATAAAATTCCTCAATGTGAATGTTGATGTCCAATAACAATTGTCTCAGCCGATCCATTACTTCAAAGCTGTACCCTTTGACGTCGCCATATTGAAACAGCAATTCCAATTGCTGCCGTGCAACGTCCTCCTTTTTGTCTTCCTCCTTGTCTTTCATATGGTTTTATCCTCTTCTTATTTTCAGGAGGTATTTTCTATGACCCGGCGCCGCCGCCTGCATAAACGTCCGCTCACTTTCCTAACCGATACCACCCATTCCCCAAACCCGTTGCATTGTTTTTTGCCGTCTGTTCGATCGAGATGATCCTTGCCTCGATCCTTTCCACGATCATTGACCAATCTTCATCCCCGTCGTGCCCATAGTCAAACATCGCGACCATAGGCTGCCCCTTCACATTGTCTTCCATCACGAAGAACTGTACTCCGCCCGGGTGGCCGTTGAAAAAACAAACGTCGACACCCCGCCAGCTAAAATAAAAAATCGCATCTCCGGCCGATTCCTCTATTCCCGGCCGAATAGTAAAAAGCCTTATTACCAGTTCCTCCAACACACTAAAGGCATAAGCACCCACGCCATCAGGCCATTGCAACAAATTCATCCGTTCTTGTGCAGCCTGGATCTTACGTTTTCGCTCTTTCTCATTGTATGATATGTCCATAACCCCTCCGAATAAAAGCTGACTGCCTCGCAGCGGCCGCCTGCCAGAAAAAAACTGAACCTTGAGATTAGATTTTAGCTTTCGCTGGACTCTTTTGCTTAAAAAGACAAGATCAGCTCTTTTTCTACGGTGGGGTTTAGAGGTGGCTTTCAATAATATAGTATGTTACCCTTCCCCATAGTAACACGCCCAAAAGGGCATGTAGTACCATATCGGATATGTTACCAAATCATTAATTCATTTCCCAGACCCATGATTATCACGGACCTGCGTCCGATCAGATGAGTCAGGCTCCCGCCTATATAAGTGTGGAAAAATGGTAATTAGTACCATTAGGACTATGTTAAGAGATGATTAAGCCTTTACGCGGACAAACGCGAATTAATACTAAGTCCACTGTCTTTTTTACTCCAATCATCCTGCGCCCGCCCGGGCGCTTTTTTGAATCGGACTTTTCTTGTCAGTGGTTGCCGCCATACGCGTGATCTGATGTGCTCGGTCAAAAAGAATACCGCAATCCCAACTGCAATTGATACCGCGAATCAAAATAATCGATCGCATAAGGCTTCCCGGGGTTGGTGAACTGATAGACCGGGCAACCGCCCGACGACTGCGCCGAATGAAATAGATCAGCATCACTCTCTGCGCCCGCGCTCAGTGGTTAGCAAATAAATCTGGGTTAACTTTCATTCTTCCACCCTCAAAACACTATAGAAATACCTAGCTTACATTTAATAGAATGTTTTCACTTGGCAAGCAATCACAAGGGTGATGTGTCTACATCACCTTTCTTAATCTCTTCCAACATAAAAAGGCTTCACCATGACCAAATACTTGATCCACGTACAATTACAAAATGCCGACAAGCAAGCGCTCCTCGACCTGGACAAAGAGATGAAGAATGCCTCCTTTGTGTTAAACAATAATTCTTTGGCCACAAACCTGGGCGTCATTCAGCGGTCCGGCGAGTACAGCATTTCCTCCAAAAAAGCAATGGAAGACATAAGCGTGGCTATCGCCAATGCCGTCGGCAAAACCGGCTATAAATTCAAATTTACCATCATGAAGGAAAAGATCGCGTATGTAGTGTAGCGGAACCTTAATATTGAAATTCCCAAATCGCCCTATATCCGCTTATTTTGGCAACGACGTGATCGTTGATCTTTATGGTTTCGTCTTCAGCAGGTTCAGTGAGTTCGACTTCTATACATCTTACGCGCATAACCGGTGTGGGAGCCACCGTGTAACCAATGGTAATATGGTCATTGACAAATTCATTTTTCTGCTCCCGCAATCCGAATCCCAACAGCGATTTTTTTAAGTATAGGTATTCTTCCGTGGTGATGACTATCTGCACGGCCGTAATCCGATTAAATAATTTTGAAAATGGCTGATGTGAATGCCGTTCGACATAATCCTGCCAAAGTATTTTCTTCTGTATTTCCTGCTCAGTGAAACCCCGATCCAATAATTCTGCGGGCGTATTCTCCATTAACCAAGTCGAGAAACGCTCAACACTGTCGCCTTTTCTAAAAAGGCTGATGGAATAGAACCAAGGGCACTTTTCCCCTTTGATAATATCTACAATAGTGTCTACCGCTATCGAGTCACCGGCCCCGTGGCGCCAATGCTGCTTTATGTCCCAAATGTCTCCGGATTTCAAACTAATGAATCCCAACCCCAGATCACCTGTGGTCGCGCCCCTGTAGCCCTTTGTGGAAAAAAACTCGAAGTATCCATTTTTGCCCTCCAAATACTTACCCGACCAGGAATCTTTTGTCGTTGTCGTTGCGCTTGAATCGGCATTTGCAAACTTTGTGGAAAGAAATGCTGAATCAAATAGATGGCTATAGGTGACGGAATCTAGAGTAATAGACAAGTGATTGAGGTAAATTTCAGGAAATTTCCGTTGTGCGCACAAGGATGAGCACGCTAACGCGGTACTGAAAATACTTAGAAATATTCTAATCATATTAATGCCTAAATGCTTTAAAAAAACGCCATCGGGGAGATCAGAAAGCCTAAAAAAAGATAGGCAATTCCCACTTTGCCAGGACATAAAATAAATTTGTTATTTCGCAGCTAATAAATAAACAGCACATAGATATTCCAGAAATTTCTCCCATGGACAATGGCGAAATGGTACCGGGCATGATCAAAGCCCGTTTTATACTCGTCCTATACCGCCTCGTCCCGTCAACATGGACCATAGGACAAATTCAACATTTGTTCATATACGGTACGTGCAATTCCCGCTATCTTACGCCGAAATGGCCATTCTGCTAGCCCTGTTAGCAGGTGTCATGTGTAGTTAGTTTTGGTAAAAACAGGGGATCTCTATTCCCTGTTTCATTTTTATGATTGGTGCTTAAATCCCTGATAACCAGCTTGTATAAATTTTATCCCCCATGTAAACCGTTAGTCAAAATCTAATGAAATATGCATTTTGACCAATATCCGTCGATCCTGAAAACTATGTCTTTTCTCTTTCCGTTATACGCTTATTCTTAAAACTGGAATAACTCATGAAATACCTTCTTCCGCTAAGTATCGACCAATTTCAAAGCTATTTACGGCAAATGGTTTCCGTGTACAATTGCTATCAGCTTCAATACAATTCTCCCGAAAATGATCAATTCAAATTGTTTTACCGGAGCAAAGCCATCTTCATTGAAGGCAATATCGTCCCATGCGAAGCAGGTTCCGAGATGACGCTTCGGGCAACAAGCCCGATCTGTGTTATTTCAACCCGCTTTGAAGAGAAATTGGTGAGTTCCTTCGCCTTTGAACTGCAAAGCGTTTGTCAATACCAACGTCAGCAAGGAATGCTCGTAAGGCTTGACGGGAGCGACCGTCCGGAACAACATGAAACGACTTGTGAGGCTTCGTGAATCTCATTGGCAAATTAGTATTGAAATTCAAAAATTGCCCTGTTTCCGCTTATTCTAGCAACGACGTGACCGCTGATCCTGATGTCTTCGTTTGGAGTGGGTTCAGTTAGTTGGACCTCTATAGACCTTATACGTATAACAGGTTTGGTAACGATCGTATAAGCAATAGTAACATGGTCATTGACAAATCCGTTCCCTTTTTCGCGCAGTCCGAATCCCAACAGCGATTTTCTTAAATATTGGTATTCCTTCGCGGTGATCGAAATATGTACGGCTCTTATTCGATCAAACAATTTCAAAAATGCTCGATGTCTTTCAACATAATCCTTCCAAATTGGTTGCTTCTCTATTTGTTCCTTGGAAAAGCCTCGCTCGGGTAGATCCTCAGGAATATTCTCCGCCAACCGTGTTGAAAGCCCCTCCAGACTATCGTCTTTCCTAAACAGGCGAATGGAATAGAACCAAGGGCGCCTTTTCCCTTTCACCATATCGAAAGTAGTATCAACCACTATAGCACGCAAAGCGCTGTGAAGCCAATGCGCTTTTATTTTCCAGATATCGCCTGCTCTCAAACTAACAAAGCCCAATCCCAGGTCTCCTGTCGACGCGCCCTTGGACCCTGTTGTGCGAAAAAACTCAAAGTAGCCATTTTTGCCCTCCATATATTTGGCTGCCCATGCGTATTTTGTACTGGTAGAAGCGCTTGAATCCACATTCGCAAACTTATTGGTAAAAAACGCCGAATCAAATAGCTGATTGTAAGTGACGGAATCAACGGTAATGGACAAGTGATCCAGATAAATATCAGGTAGTTTTTTTTGTGCATAAAGAGGTGAGCACACCAAAGCGAAACCGAAGATGCACAAAATCATTCTATTCATAGAGGTGCGCAATATTTCATGAAAAAACGGCTATGAGGGAGTGCAGCAATAAGGATTTCCCCGAAACCATTCAATTACTCTCAAATACATATGACCGGGACCGAATTTTGGCGATGTTCCGCGTGGTTGTAAATATCTCTCCCCCGCCCGAGGGGTCCCACGGCAGCACCCGCATTCGCCAGCCATCCTTCAATAATAGCTCCTCCCCCAAACTGCACCTGGCCGAATTTTGATCAACCATGCTGTTCAAACCCTCGTATTCGCAAACCGCCTGTTCGATTAATCGACGATCCCGCTCATACCAGCGTGGGCGTTGACCTGATAGGCGCAATTTGAACAACTTATTCACAAGGGCGTAAGCCCAACCACGCTTCCGGGTTTCCTCCTCCCGGCGCATTTCCTTCAGAAAAGCCAGACATGCCGCATGCCTGGCACCGCGCTTCGTATTGTCCATGGCAAAACTTTTTTTGGTTAGAAAGAAGAAAAGATACCCGGTCAGGAATAACCAGGTATCGTGCGTAAAACATACTGTATATGATAAAAAAAGATCAATCGGGTAGTCTTTTAAAAGCACTCCGCTCTATCCATATATAAGGGTCAAAAAATGGCCATTAGTACCATTCTACACGTGTTAAGAAATTATCAACTAAATGTTATCTGATCCGGCATGCAACTTTTTCTCAATGCAAAATGATCTCCCGGACCGCCGAATTGCCCTGATCGGCCACCCAAATATTACCCTGAGCATCTACTTTGACGCCTGTTGGAGCATTGAATAAAGCCGATCCCACATCCCCATCCTGAAAACCAGCCTGGTTGCTTCCACCGCCGCCGGCAATCACCGTGAGTTGGTAATTGTTCGCAGGGTCGACCCCATAGATCAAATTGCGGCTGGCATCGACCAGGATCAACTTCCCGCTCTGATCGATGGTGATGTCCTCCGGCTGCCCAAGCCCGCTTACCACGACGTTGCCATTCTCAAAAATGACCCCCTGAGCCTGGTCCGTCACATAGAGGTTGCCTTGCGCGTCGAACACCGCGCCGTACAACTGAACACCCGATGGGATATTGATGGTCTTTATGACATTCCCATTGGCGTCCCATTCGTAAATGTCGGGTGTCCCGTTTATATTCCCGACGAAATACACATTGCCGGCGGCATCCAGCGCAACGCTGCTTCCGCGGCTTATATTGACCCCCTGAATGCTGAAATTGGTAAAGGCACCGGTCGGGTTGATTTTCGTAACGTACCCGCCATAGTAGTCCGCTACATACAGGTCCCCCTGCGGATCGAATACGAGGTTGTACGGCTCGCTCAAATTCGACTGCAGGCTAGCGGGAAGGTTGGAGTTGGTGACGATCGCTCCCGGCAAGATCTCCCGCAGGTAATAGGCGGGATTTTCATTGCTGTATTGGTCTGCCACCCAGATGTCGCCGGATGCATCGATCGCCAGCCCGGTGAGATAGTAGAACTGCGCCTGCGTACCCACTCCGTTGGCCGTACCCGATGTTCCGCCGGCATAGGTCAACACCTGACCGCCCACATAGAACGCAGGGCCGACGGCAGTCAAACCACCTCCCGACACGGTGACGGGGCCCGATGTGATGGTCGGGGGCATCGTTACAGTTAGCCGGTTAGCCGTTGCGGTTTGGACAGGGACGATGGCGCCGTTGAAGCGGACGGTATCCAGCGTGGTGTTAGAATTGAAACCGAAGCCGGTGAGGGTCACGGTTGTGCCGGGCCCGCCGACACCGGGACTGATCGCGCTGATGCCCAGGTTCTGCAGGGCAAAGGTTGTGGCAGAGTCGGACTGGCCGTTGACGGTGACAACGACAGGGCCAGTCGTGGCACTGGATGGCACGGTAGCGATAACCCGAAGTGGGGTGGTGTTAACGATAGCTGCCTTAGCACCATTAAAGCTGACGATGGTCTCACCGGGGACGGCGCTAAAGCCGGTGCCGTTGATCGTCACATTCGTGCCGGACGGCCCGCTGAGAGGTGTCATGGAGGCAAAGGTCGGCGGTGGAACGACGGCAAATGACAGGTTGGGGATCGCCAACCCGTTGATGGTAACGGGCACCGATCCGGTAACTTGTGAATTCGCGACACCGGCCGGTGCGACGACAGTCAACTGGGTAGTCGTCGCGCTAACGAGCGTTCCGGGAATGCCGCCAAAGGCGATCCGGTACTTGCTGGTGTCGGCGACAAAGCCGGTGCCGGTGATGATCAGGGTGGTGTTTGCGCCGCCGGTCTTTGGCGTGGAGGAAACCACATTTGTATAGGTAAACACCGGCCCAACAACAGTATTGCCGCCAAGCGTCACGCCTACCGGACCGGTACCGGCGCCCTGCGGCACTTTGGTGGCCAGCAAGGTATCCGACTTGGCGAGAAGGGTGGCCAGTATTCCGTTGAAGCTAACCTGCGGTGCGACCCCCGCAACGGCGCCGAGGCTGCCGCTGTCATGCGCAAGAAAGCCGCGGCCATGGATAAAGATCTCCGTACCGGGCAGACCGTAAAGCTGGCTGAGGCCGGAGATGACGATCGAATTTTGGGTAAAAGAGAAGGAAGGTCCCTTTGCGCTTTTGCCGCCTACATACACCACGACCGGCCCGTTACCCGCGCTGTCGGGTACTACGACGATCAGTTGGTTGACGGCAACGTTGACGACCACCGCCGCCTTTCCATTGAAAGTAACGCTGTCCTGGCTGGGATCAAGGCTGAATCCGCTGCCTGTGATCGTGACGAGAGATCCGGAGTACCCCGCAGCCGGCGAGATGTTGATCGTGGGCGCAAGACCAGATACCTGGTCATTTTTTTTACAGGCGCAAATTACCATACAACAGAGGATGACAAATTTTTTCATATCACTGCGCGATTTTTCTGATAGCGGAATTCCCTTGATCGGATACGTAGATATATCCGTTGGCATCGACCACCACAAAAGAGGGGTTATTGAACAAGGCTGTTGGCAGGTTCCCATCCTGGTAACCGGAGTTGGTCAGGTTAGGGCCTCCGCCGCCGGTAATCACACTGAGACTCATGGTTTGAGGGTTTAACAAGTCGATCTGGTTGTACCCGCCATCGGCGATGATAAGGTTTCCACCGTTATCAAGACATAAACCTTTATTGGAACTCTGACTAAAGCCGCTAAACCAGGGATTGACATTCTGAAAGATGCCGTCGCAGTCGTAGTCGATGACGTAGAAATTCCCCGATCCATCCACCGTGAGGCTCTCCAGGTTGGGATAGCAGGGAACCGGACCATCGTTCACCTGGCTCGTGTTTATCAACGTGCCGGTGGAACTGAATTCATACACCGGACCGGTGGGGTGGCTGGTACCATAATCTGAAACATAGACATTTCCACCAGCGTCCATAGCGATACCCCATGGATTAACCACCGTGCCGCTGCTCACGAACGTGGACACGGTGGCATCCGGGGCGATCTTTCGGATCGTACCATTATTGAAGTCGGCGACATATAAGTTGCCTTGCTGATCGATGGCCAGACCTTCGGGTTGATTAAACAGTGCGTTGGCCCCCTGCCCGTCAACCGCCCCGGCTTTGCCGCCGGGATCACCGGCAAAATTGGTCACTGTTCCGTTGGGTGCGATCTTTTGGATATTGTTGGCTGCCTGGTCCGCCACATATAAGTTGCCGGCCGCATCAAAAGCCAATCCTGCCGGAACTTTGAACTGGTTCGGATTGAGCGAGCCACCGGCATAGGTGACGACACCCGAAGGCTTGAATGGAAGGGGCCAGATCGCCGTCAATCCACCTGTCATGACGCTGAGGGTGCCGGCGGTGAACCCGGCCGGGGTAGTGACGATCAGTTGCGTCGCCGAAGCAGAAGTTACAGTTGCCATCGTACCGTTGAAAGACACCTGATCCTGCGTCGCACTGGGATTGAATCCCGTACCGGTAATGGTCACCGCTGTTCCTGGCGGCGCTCCGGAGGGATTGACGTTGGAAATGCCAAGGCTCTGGACGGTATAGATCGGGCCGGTCGTCTTCTGGCCGTTGACATTGACGACGACCGGGCCGGTGGTGGTCCCCGCCGGAACGGTTACGGTCAACTGTGTCGCACTGGCCTGGGTAACGGGAGCAGCTGTGCCATTGAAGGTGACGATGTTCTCAGCGGGGACAGCGCTGAATACAGTACCCGTGAGCGTAACGGTGGTACCGACGGGACCGCTGGTCGGAATGAAATAACTGATGGTCGGCGGCGGCACATAGGTAAATGCGGGCCCGTAGACGGCCAGGCCGTTGATAGAGACGCTGACCTTGCCGGCGCCTGAACCGGGCGGAATGGTCACGACGATCCGGCTGCTGTTGATGCTGTCGATCGTGGCCGCGACGCCGCCGATACTGACACTGATATGGCTCAGGTCCGGGCCGAATCCACCGGTGATGGTCGCGATGGTGCCGGCGTTCCCGGTCCGGGGACTGACGGCGTTCACGCCCAGGAAATAGAAGTTGGGGATGCCCGCGTGGAGGTTGCCCAGCGATACGACAAGTGGACCGTTCCCGGCGCTATCGGGTACGGCCACGAGCAACTGGGTGGGTGAATAGGAAATGACGGTTGCCGGATGCCCATTGAACGTCACGGCGGGCTGCAGGTCCTGGGAGGCACCCGTATACTGCATGCCTGAACCGGTGATGGTTACCCGCGTTCCCGCAGGCCCCTGGGTGGGCATGACAGTGTCGACAGTCATCGTCTGATATTGGAATAGCGGACCTGTTACGTGTTGGCTGCCGATCGCCACGCTCACCGGCCCACTGGTGGTGTCCGGCGCGGTGACGATGAGGGACGTAGGACTTGCACTTTGGACGACGGCCGGCTTACCGTTAAACGTAACCCGGTCATTGGCAGCTACCGTATCGAAGCCGCTGCCCGTTATGGTGACGAGGACCGAGGCGAGACCGGTGTCCGGGCTAATGTGAATAGGTCCAAGCGCCGAACTCTGGTGGCTTTCCTTATGGCAGGCCAGGAAAATAGCTCCGGTCACCAGGAATATCAACCATGCGGACGCTTTATTTGATAGTCGTTTGTTCATGACGGCACTTTAAAATGTATAGCGTAAACCTAACTGTACCTGGTAACGCGAATTGAATTCATCTATAGAATACGGCTTCCCCGGATTCTGCCAGGTATACAGGGGATATCCTGCCGAAGACCTGGCCGGGAAGTAAGGATTCAGCCCTATGCTCTCCGTCGAATTATACGTATTGGAGGAAAAGTAGACCCACCCCCAGCCTTTGTACAGCAGGTTGGTCAGATTGACGATATCGGCGGTCAGGGAAAAGATCCGTAACCCGCCAATGCCAAAGTCCTGTTGGAAGTGGAAATCTGCCTGGTTGTTCCATGGCGTTCGGCCGGAATTACGTTCGGTAAAATTGCCGCGGCGGGAGTTCAGGTAGGTATTATGATCGATATAACTATCAAAAGCGGCAGCCTGACTGACGGCCGACTGGATAACTTTTCCGGTTTGATCGGTCACATCCGCGAAGAAATTGATCGTCTCCCCTACCCTCGGGATATAGGAAAGGCTCACCTGCTGCGGGGTGTTCTGAACCGTGTAGTTGACGAAGCCATAGGTGAACGGGCTGCCGGACTGACCGCTGAAGTAAACAAAGAAGCTGGTCCTCCATGCATTGTGCCAGGAAAAATGATAGCCCAGGGTGGCCACAATGCGATGGCGTATATCGAAATTGGACCAGGCGAGCTGTGGATTGTTTGGGTTCAGGGCCTGGTTGAGCTGCCAGTTGGACTCCAGCGAGTTGCGGATGCCGTTGCTGATGTCCTTTGCGGCTCCGTAAGTATACGCGGCGGAGGCGTCCAGGCCGGATCGCCAACTTCGGGTGATCTTTGCAGTAACATTGTACCGGTAACCCTGACTGGTATTGGTGATCTCGTAGGCATTCGCGAAGGTTGGATCGGCGGATCCTGAGGCGAAGATCGGCTGCTTCCGGCTGGCCGTATCATACACGTAATACGTTGGCGCGTCGAGCAGGTTGACCTGCTGGAATTTGACGTCGCGGATCGTCTTGGTGAAGATACCTTCCAAGGAGTAATGGAACTGCAGCGGGTCGGTATATTCGAAGGCCACGCTGGTCCGGAGGATCTTGGGCATGCTGAAATAGTTGTCGAATACATCGACCTGGGTCTGGCCGCCGCTCACATTATCGATGATGGCGCCGTTCTGTTGCGCAAAGGCCCCAATGCCGATCTTCTTGTCGTATTGCAGCGGAGAGCCGGTGAAAACACCCTGACCGTTCCCGGCTTTTTTATCGAATGCCCCGTAGCTATTGCCGTTGTTGTAAAAGGAATAACCCAGCCACGCAAGTGGGATCCGCCCCGTGAACATGCCCAGGCCTCCCCTTACCATCAGCCGGCGGTCGCCGGTGAAGTCGTAGCTAAAGCCGATACGCGGCGAGACCTTCAGGCGGTTGAGATAGTCGTTATTGATATCGCGCAGCTTGGTATAACTGTAGGTGGTGCCGATATCGGGATCCGGAAGCGCGTTTTGGGTCTTGGAGCTGAGGATGGGCTTGCGTGGCAGCTCGACGAAGTCAAAGCGCAGACCGGGCGTCAGCTTGAATCGGTCGGTGACCTTGATCTCGTCCTGGACGTATGCGCTCAGGAAGTCAATGTTGAAAACGGCCACGGGGTGGGCCAGGATATAGGCGCGGGTATCGTTCAAATAGTTGTAGCTGCCCCGCACGCGCGTGGGATTATCGTTCAGGAAGTCCTGGATGCTGGGGTAGTCCACCCGGCCGTTCCAGGAATTGACAAATCCGTAATTGATATGGTAAAATTCGTTGTGGGTCCCGAATGTCACAGTGTGCTTGCCCTGGTTCCAGGTGAGGTTGTCCGTGAATTCGACGGTGCGTTGGCGTTGGTTGAAGACCGAGCCCTCGCGGTCGGTACCGAAGAAAATGGTGGACCCGGGGGTTTCGCCGACGATCTGGACCTGAGGGAAAGCGGGGTCGGACAGCGGGTTACGATAGTCGTGAACAGCGGCGAAGCCGGCGGTCAGGCTGTTGTTCCACTGGTTACTCAGCCGGGTCTTCAGTTCACCGACGGTGGAAGTCTGATTATTGACCTGCTGATAGGCGATGGAACCGAAGCGGAAATCCTGTTGGTCACGTTCCAGGTTGAGGGCCTGGGAAAAGATCGTATTGTTGCGCAGGGTCAATTGGTTATTGGGGTCAAGGTTCCAGTCCAGCCGGTTGAAGAATTTGTTGCTGCGGGAGTAGACATTGAATTGACCATAGGTGCCGGGGTCGAAGCCGAATTCGGCGAGGGTATGACTGCGGATATTGGCAGCATCCTGCATTGTCAGGACGGCAGCTTCATCGGGAGAGCCTGCAACCTGCTGGATCGGATCCTGACGGCGGGTGACCTCTTCGTTGGAAAAGAAGAACAGCTTGTTCTTTACGATGGGCCCGCCGAGACGAAAGCCCCCCTGGTAATTGTAAAAGACGCCCGGAATAGAGGAACCGTCCGCCGCATTGTTGGGACCGATCAGAATGGGGATGCTGCCGAAACTATAGATGGAACCGGCGAGGGTATTATTGCCTGACCGGGTGACGGCATTGATCGAGCCGCCCGTGAAATTGCCGATCTTGACATCGTAGGGGGCGATGTAGACCTGGATATCTTCAATGGCGTCCAAGGAGATCGGGTTGGTGCGGGTTGACGAACCTGGCTGGCCCGAAGTCCCGGCTACGCCGCCGATGGAAGGGCTAAAGCCGATCGCGTCATTGTTGATCGCGCCGTCGATGGTGACATTGTTGTACCGATAACTGGATCCCGCAAACGTATTGTCTTTCGATCCCTGGGGGACTGACCGGGTCAGATCCTGAAGGCTGCGGTTGATCATAGGCATGTCCCGGATCTGTTCTCGGGTAATGTTCTGGCCGGCCCCATAGGCATTGGCGCGGGCGGCCCTTGCCGCCGTCACCACGACAGCTGACAACTGCCGGCCTGCCGGAACGAGGGTCAGGTTGAGGTTCAGCGGATCGCCCAACGAAATGCGGTCCACCTCTCTCATCTGCGATTCCATATCCGCAAAGCTGACTTCGATCCGGTAGGGGCCGCCGATGCGCAGCGCGGGAAGGATATACCGGCCATCTGCGGCCGTGGCGGTGCTGTACCGCGTGCCCGATGGGATGTGAATGGCAGTGATGGTCGCGCCCGCCAGACCGCGGCCGGCCGTGTCGGCGACCAGACCTTGGAGGGCGCCGCTAGTCTGCTGTGCATCGGCTCCCGGCCCAAGGGCCGCGACCAGCAGCAGTAGCATAATCAGTTTATATCGGTAATGCATCATAATCGGTTAATGCTAAAAGTGAAAAACAGAATCAACAAGGTGGATCGTCCCATTGGTCGCAATAATATTGGGCTGGACGATATGCCCCACGGTAAAAGCCGCCTGACTGAGATTATCTGCGACGGTTGAGTTAAACGTAAAGGAATACATCGTTCGGGCGTCCGGGCGAATCCCCAGAAAGGAATAGGTAGCGGCGCCCTGGAAGAACTGGGTCTTCGTAGGCAGTTGAACGCCAGCATTGCCGCCGGCCGGCCCGATGAGAAATCCGGTGAAAAGGAAATCGGACGTGAAAAATTCATTTTCTGCCAGCCAATAGCTGATGATATTGTTAACGAAGAGGTCGGGTCTTACACTATAGAAGCTGTCGATCGTGGCGGTCGTATATCCGGCAGCGGCAAAGGCCGAGTCCGTCGGCAGGAACAAGGTCATATTCTTGAACGAGGTGCTATAATATTGGAAAATGCTATCCGGCGGATATTGGAGAAGCGTATTCAAGTACAATGGCCCTAGCGAGCTATTCCCCAGGATGACATTCTTGCCAAGAATATAGGCGCACAAGGTCAGGTTCGGCGCATTGTTAATGGTCTGAAAAATAGTCCCGACCGGTGGAGCGGAAAATCCCGCGATCTTATTGATCACGCCGTCACCGGTCGGGATCTGGGCCGTCACAAAATTCCCGTTGAAGAAGATGCCATAGTAATTCTTGGTGATCTGCGGATTGTAGTTGGCATTCAGGGACGTGAATTTTTGACTTAGGAACCCGATGAGATCGGTGCTGCTGATGCGGCCCTTGACGATACTATAGCCGATGAAGGGCTGCAGGGAATCCGGATCCATGGCCAGTATCCTTGAAAGCGGATAGCCTGCGGTGACAAAAGCCGAGTCGGTCGCAGCGAACACGGTGAAAGGGCCGCCGCCGGCGAAGACGGTATCCAGCCGGGAACGTTGGATCGCCGCGTTCAGGATAATGAGCTGCGGGTCGCGCTGGATGGTCTGCAAGGTGGAATTGGCATACAGCGGCGGCGTTGCCGTCGACTTTTTGCAGGCTTGCAGCCACAGAAGGGCGTGCAGAGCGATGATTGGCAAAATAAGTTGTCGTTTGGCCGTCATGGTGTCAATGGATTACTAATAGTTTTGATCACGCCAAGTCCGGCGATGATATCTGGATTATTATTGATAGTCTGCATAGACTGGTCGTTGAGGCCCATGATACCGATGTTCCCATAACTGTTTGGCGGCGGAGTCAGGACAATGTTCAGGTATTCGCTATTCAGTGCCTGCAAGCTGAGCGTGTCGTTCACCATCCCGCCCGTTAAACTGTATTGCCATTCCAGCACACTATTGTAAATCCTGCCGGGAACGATCAGGTATTTGACAATATTGGTCAGGCTGTCCAGGTTGGCATCCCTCACGGCAGCCAAGCCGCCCATCGTAGTGGGAGCGAAGACAGTATAAGCTTGGCTTGTGTCGGCCAGCAGGGAGTCGAGGTGAGTACGGTGCAAGGCGTAGGCAAAGTCGATATAGTTCTCGTTGCTCAGGATAGCGGTCAGGCAGGAGGGATAATATACGGAAGGAAACACGCCGGTGAGGACCTCGATGAGGCCATTGGATGCGGGCTGGTCTGTTAGCAGCACCGGGGCTCCATTCACTGTATATTGGACCTGCCCGCCGCCAACGTTGGCGGTGATGATCCACTTAAAGCCGTTCGGGCCGTCGATGACTTCGGTCTGGCCGGGTGGAATGGCATTCAGGGGATAACGGCCACGGATAATCGAATGGCTGGCATAAGAAGTATCGGCATAGGCCTGGCTGTTATAGGCAAATACGGTAAAGGGACCGTCGCCGGCAAGGGTATCCTGCAGCCCGAGCTGCACCAGGTTGGCATAATAGCCCTGGAACTCCGCAGGGTTGTACAGCAGCAGGAATGCAATCCGTGAAGCATAACCGGTGTCCTCCGGCAACTGTATGATCTGACCCGCCTTCCGGCAGGAAGGCAAGGCCGTTGCCAAGCCAAGAAGGCCGGAAATCAGAATGCAAAACCAAAAGACTGTTCTTTTCATAGCTCACTATTGTATGCGGACACTGTCCGGAAAGATCAAAATATTGTTGATGCCGTGCACTACGCCATTTCGCGCGATCCGGTCCCGGTCGAAGACTTCTACCCGGTCGACGCCATCCGGCCAGCTCAGCGGACCGAGGAAATAGTATGTTGTTCTGCCGGAATAACCATCGATATAAGCAGCAGGATCGAGCGTGACAAAGAAGGCTCCGACCATCGAAGTGTTGTCGTCCAACGATTGGTTGCAAAAGATGCCGTCCGGGGAGAAAAAAGCGACGCGGACGACTATGTAACTATAGTGCGGATAGTTGACATTGACATCCAGACCGGCGGAGACCGGCCCGTCGCGGAAATCCGATAAAAAAATGCGATGGGGGTTGAGGATGGAAACGCCAAACAGGTATTTCTTAAAATGAACGGTATCCATTCTGTTGATGCTATCCAGGGTGATACCCCATTGAAGCCAGGCGGCGTTGCTGGGCGCGATAACAGTGAAAGGGCCTGGACCTGTCAATTGATCGTACAACCCGAAATTCCTCAACCCGGTGACGAACCAAGAATAGTTGGTATCGGCAGCCAAAAGAGCCTGGACGCTGGGCGCCGGCACTTTCAGCGGGCTGCTGAGGATCTCGATATAGCCGTTGGAGGCCTTGGTGTCCAGGGAGAGCAACGTGTCGCCGTTGACATGGAGCTGGTCGTAATTACTCAACGAGCCAGAATAATCCGGCGATCCCGGAATGGGCTGGGAAAAGTACAGTGTATCGCCCAGCAGATTCAGATAAGGGGTTTGCAGGGCCACAGGGATATCGGTTGATAGCAACGCTTTGGGGACCGTGCTGTACAGCACCAGTTGGCGCAGATAAGCGGTATCCAGGCTGTCGATCTGCGCGGTCGTCTGGATACCAGTCTCAGCGAATGCATTGTTATCAGGCAGCAGCAAAGTGAAGGGTCCCGGCCCACGAAGCAGGGAATCGGTGCCGCTGCGAAGGACCGCTTCGTGAAAAAGGCTGAAGCTGGGGCTGGCCTTCAGGATATCGGCGATGGTAATGGCCGGCGGCGCCGCGACATAGACCGGCGAGGCCTTTTTGCAGCCCGTATATTGAACCAGACAGGCGATCAGGGTCAGGAGGATCAAGTTTGGCTTCATGCTGTCTGGTTTCATGGTAGCTGGTTTAAGCCTTTTTGGATCTGCATCAGGTATACTCTGTCATCGACCACTTCCAGGATATTGATGGTCGGGTAAATACTATTAGTTGCGCCGGCGCCAATGATCAGGTTCAGGTTGGGCAGCTCTTCGGAGGCCTGGAAGGGGTAGCTATATGCGCGGTTTCCGGAAAACTGCAGGCCGGGCGGATAGAGGTTATTGAAATTGTCGGGCGAGGCCCCGAATGCCACACTGAAATTGTTGCCGCCATATTCCGGGACCTGGATGGCCAGGAAAGGCAGCGTTCCCCCAGCGGCATACTCGCCGCAGCAGGCCGGCGGGTCCTGCGTATCATAAGTCCCGATATTGTGCTGCGGATCGTAGAAATAACTGCTGTCGAGAAATGGCAGGGCGAAATAGTTAGGCTGGGTTGAAAAATGCGCTCCATATTGCACGTTGAGCTTTGCCGCTCCGGGGATCGTATCGAATCCACCCGACGTATAGTCAAAAGCGTAGTAGGTAGCGCTCATCGTCAAGGTATCTGCTATCCAGTTGTAATATTGGCTGAGCGCACTGAGGGCATTTTGCGGTTCGGGCGTGGACAGGTTGTACAGGCTCAAATAAATACTGTCAGGTGAGAACGACTGGTGGATAAAATCTTCCTGACGTACATAGGTCCCGTAGGTGTCCAGATCGGCATTCCGGAGAACGGCCTCAACGGTATAGACCTCCCCTTGCTGAAAATTCAGCGTGGTATCGATGAGGATATCGCTGCGCTGGTTTTCTGATAGCGCTGTAAATGGGGTATCCAGCTGCGGCCTGACAACAAACATAACGCGGTGAGTGCCGGCAGGGATCTGCGCCCAGGCAGACAGGTCCAGCCCATTGATGGCCGGGGCTGCCAGGACATGGGAACGGCCGGGATATTCATAGTTGGGCGTCCCGGGTGGTGGCGTAATATTGGCTTCGTCATAGGGATAAGAAACGGTATACAGCAGCCGGGTCGCGAGCTTATCGCCGATAACGGCGGCATTTTGAGGAATACCGTCCTTGCCGAGCACCGGATCCATCAGGAAGGTCAGAAAGGGGGTGACCTGACCGGTATGGAGGACGTTGGGAGACGTGGCGATCGAATTGAAGACGCGGAGATAGGCCGGCGAGGAGAGTTTTGGCAGCTCGGCATATTTCTTACAGCCAAGGAGGCCTCCGGTCAGCAGGCTTGCGCCAAGTAGAAAAGGGATGATATGTCTATTGGTCAGCATGTCACTTGGTATGTTTAAGGACCAGCATCCGGGGATAGAAGGCATCGGTTGAATCGCCTTCCGTGCCGATAAGGGCGATGGTATAGACGCCCGGTTCGCCCGGCGGCTGGGTGCTTTGAGCGGAATACAGGGCCGGATTGGCAATAAAGCTCGCAGGCGATATGGCTGCGACGTCCGACAAGTAAGTGCCCGGAACAACCGCAGGCGACGACTGAAAGGCGTAAATGGCAACGAAAGGATTAGGGCCGTTAACGATCTGGTTGGTGCCCTGGATCTGCCCCAGGTAATAGCTCATCTGCCCCAATTGGACGTTGATCGAATCGCCGCCGCCGCCATTGCCGACACCTGGAGTAAGATTAAAATTGTAATATGGCGGACCGTTAAAGTAAGGATCATAGCCGATCGCCGGTCGGCCGAGCGTATCGTTGGCTTCGGTGAACGGGCCGCCGCCAGGCGATTGGCTCAGGAAAGACGCGAACGGGACATTGGTGGTCAGGTTGAGGAAGCGGCACTGCAGCTGCACATTGCTGTTAACGACGCTCATATCGTTGGCGGAGAAACAGATTCCGGACGTTTGGCCATTGGTATAGAGCCAGGCAGTGATGTTGTCATTGGCATAGAGGTTAATGGTCTTTTGGGCGAGCATATTGCCCTGCGCATCGTCCGCCTCGACCACGTGTGTTCCCTGGATAAAAATACCAAAGTCACTGTGTGCACCGAAGGCCATCGCCGTGCCTAAGGTCTGCCCGTCGACCTTGAAGGTGACGTCGCCTGCAGCCGGTAGCGCGTTGACGCCTTGGATTCGGGCGAAGGTAATGTTAGTGGCGGGGCTGTTCTCCGTGAGGATGCGAAAGCTATTCAGCGGAATGAACTCGTTTCCGCCGTATGCATCCACATACTGCCCGATATTCTGTGATACGAAGAGGTTATAAGTACCGCCGGGCTCATAGACCTTGGACGGGCTGAACCGTTTATCCTGCAAATAGACGGGTGAACCCGGTTGATAATAACCGAACCAGTTGGGCTTTGGCCCCGCAGTGGCATTATTAGGCAGGTTGGTCATAATCGACAGTTGCTTGGTGATGTCGATCTGGCCGCCGCCCGCTATGAACAGCTTGAATTCGTAGGCGCCGTAGGGCAGTTCGGCATAGGCGGAGGTGACGCCCGGGGCAATGCCGGTAAGGACCGGGTCGACCGTGCTGCCGTCTGCGTAGGTTAGCGTGACGGGCCCGGTGATGTTGTTGGGGTCCGTACCCGCGCCGAGGTTGATGATCCTGATCTTAAAATGGCTGGCCACCTGCGGCACGGCAAGGCTGCGGGGGATGGCGAGGAAGTGTCCGCTGGAAAGAATATAATAATCGCCGGGATTCAGGGGGTCATTGGTCAGGATCGTATCTATAGGTTGCAGCAGGTTGTCCGGGGCAGTACCCTGCCGCACGGGGATATTTGGATAAAGGACGAGATGGATCCGGCTCTGCTTGTCCAGCAGGCCGTTGGGCACCGTAAACGAGGCACCGTCCTTGAAATAGCCGCCGCCGAAGATAGCCTGACCGTAGGTGTTGCCGCTACTGGCCGACCCGTAGGGGGTCAGCGGAATATTGTTCACACTAACATCCATATTGAAGCCGAACAGGTTGTAGATGCGGACGCTCGAATTGGATTGGTTCACCCCGCCGGGCGGCACGATGCTGCTGTCCAGCTTGGTCTTGGTGCATTGGGCCAGGAACAAGACGGGAAGGAGAAGGATTGTCCAGGTCTTCTTCATCTAAAACAAATTATAGGTGATCCCAAGGGAGAATTCCCGCCCCCGGTAAAACTGGTTATGGATATAGGTCTGGCCATAGAACTTTCCGCCGGTGCCCGGGTCGGCATATACCTGACGGATCGCCGAATTAAGCAGGTTCTTGGCAAACCCCTTCACGGAAAACCGCTTCCACCATTTCTGGCTGAACACCAGGTCCAGCGTAGGCGCAGGGCGGTCATAGATATCCGGAGCCCCATCCAGCTGCACCTGGATCAGCCGTTCACCGACCACATTGAAGCTGGCCGTGACATTGGTGCCCGATCGGCTGTTATCATAATCCAGGTAAGCATTGACGGCATAAGGGGCCTGTTCGAAAATCGGGCTGGTGCCGGGCGACTGCCGATCGTTGATGCGGTCGGCTTGCAGGCGGGCCGGATTCTTGGTGATCACGCTGGCGGCCAGCAGTACATTGGCCCCGACGAAAAGATGCCGAAACCCCATGAAACCCAGGTCTTTTCGAGCTTCCAGCTCCATCCCATACACCTGGCCCATATTCGGATCGTTTTGAAATTCGACGATTGGAAATTCCGGGTTGGTAGCGAAATTCCCCTGCGAATTGTAAATAAAGACCTTCGTTAGCTGATGATAGATCTGTTTCGCGAAAACGGATACCGCGAATACCTCGTTGGTCCGCGGGAACCATTCCCAGCGGAAATCCTCGCTGCGGGTAAGCTGATTGATCAGCGTGGGATTGCCGACCACTACGGCGAATTGAAAAGGGTCGAATTCGTAGATATTCGTAATCTCCCGCAATTCGGGCCGGGCCAGGGAGGTGCTGTAAGCCAGCCTGAAGTTCATGTTGTGGCGATACTGATAAGTCAGGTTCACCGAATAATAGGGCTTAAGTCCTACCTTATAGCCGGTATTGGGGTTGAGGTTCAACGAGACGTCGGAGCTTGTCACGGCGTTGTAGACCTTGCTTGTGTCAACGAACGCCTTGATGTCGGTGGATTCCAAACGCACCCCGCCGGTCAGGCGCAGCGCTTCGGTCAAATGGGCGTCGATCATGCCATACACAGCCGTCGTTTGATAGTAGCCGGTATAATTGTTGGGGGACTTTCGGATCTGGTAGATGTAACCGCCGGTACGTTCCTGGCCTTCGAGCGAGTAGGTCGATGGCGCTGCCAATCCGATGTTGCGGTAAGAGGCCAACGCGGTAAGGTTGCCGTTTACGGTTTGCAGCAGTCCGTTGTCGCCGGTAGAGTCGGTACCCGGCAGCTCAAGGACATTCTCACGGAAGGTTCGGTCACGTTTGAGATAGTTGATGCCGAATTTCAGCAGCTGCTTTTGCCGGCTGATCGTGAAAGGCTGGGTGAGATCGATGCGGGCGTTATAGTTATTTTCATTGAGATTGCGGTATCGTCGGCCATTCGGGTCGGCGATAATGGAATCGGTGGGCCCGATGCCATGCACGCGGCCGATTACAAAAACATAGTAGTCAGAACCCAGGCTTTCGCCGTTCTGATCGAGGAATTTGACCTGGTGCTTGTCGGCGATATCGGAAAACCGGAAGTCCGGTTCGTCCTGGCTGGATGTAGAGGAACTGAGGTTATAGCTTAGCTGGGGAGACCAGGCAGCATTCAGAAATTTAATCTCCCCTTGCAAGTTGAAGGTATTGAAGACACGATAGGATTGACGCAGCTGGTTGACCTGGCTATAGACTGGATAGGCCAAACCGGTGTTATCATAGGCGCCTACGAGGTTGGTGCCCTGGATGACCGCGCCGCGGTTGGCGATATATTGGAATTGCACTTCATTTCGGGGATTGAACTGATAGGTAACGCCCGTCAGCAAGCCGTAATTGATCGTTAATGTCCCGTTGTTCTCCTGATAGCCAAGGTATTTACCAAGCCGAACATAGTCTGGAGAAATATATGGCGGGATAACCTGCGGGCTGTATATCTGCGGGGATCCGGTCAGCACCCCCTGATAGATACTATACTGGTTGAGCTGTGAATGGTATTGATCCTCCGTTCGCGTATAATAATTACCCGCCAGGATCACCCCCAGCTTATGGCCATGCAACACGTCGAATGTATTGCCTGCACTAAATCCGTAGATCTGATTGGGTGTCGATTTCTGATAGGAAGTTTGCAGCACCGGGTTGAACTGAAGCATGATGTTGTTGATCCGGTAGGCTTCGGCGGCCAGCGGCGGCGATTGCCGGCTCGTGGCAAAGAGCTGCTGGATCTGTGTCACGCCGCCGGGGTATTGATTTTGCAGGTTCAGGAAAGCCGGGGAAAGATTGCGCTGTTTGATATTTTTTCCCCAGAAACCCGGGTTGGCGTCGCTGAAGGAATTAAACTGACCCGTGATTCCCACTCCATCGTTAAAGCCCACCTGCCCGATAAATTGCACGGTGAGGGAGTCAGGAACAGATTTCGTCTTCAACTCGATAATGCCGGCGGATGCGTCCGCCGGACGATCGGGTGACATCGATTTGTATATGGTAATATTGTCCAGCAGTGCGGCAGGCACCAGGTCAAGTGGCACGGCGCTTCGGTCCGGATCCGATGAGCTAAGGCGCGCCCCGTTGAGCTCCGCAATCACGCTGCGGTCGCCAAGACCGCGAATGGCAACATATTTGTCGTCAGTGATGGTCACGCCGGCCACCCTTTCGAGCGCCTGGGTGGTGGTAATGCTGGCGGTCTTTTCTATATTGGCCGCGGAGATCCCGTCAGAAATAATCGCCGCATTCTTCCTGATATTTAGCAACTGCCCTTCGTTATTCGCTTTGCGCCTCGCTTCAACCGTTACGACTTCCAGGGCAGTACTCCGCTGGAGTAATTTCACCTGAAAGTACCTGGCCGTTCCCACTTTTATTTCTTTTCTTTCGTGCCCGGTATAACTAAACTCCAGCACCGCATTCTCGTCGGGCGCCTTAATGGTAAAATTGCCGCCGGCATCTGACAACGCTACCGATCGGTTGCCCTTAACCTGAATGGTGACGCCCCCAAGCGCAGTGCCATTGGCATCCGTGACCTGCCCGCCAACGGCAATTCCACCCGTACCGGATTGAGGAAAGACGCCCTTCGGAACATAGCGCAAGGAAATAACCTGACCATCTATTAAGAAACTTAATCCGAATTGAGCATCGAGCTGTTGCAACGCCAATTTGACCGATGCGGCCTTCAGGTGGACCTGCCTGATCTTCACCTTTTCTAATGACTCCTGCTGAAAAACGAATTTAAAACCGGGCACCTGCTGTTGCAGCATGGACACCACTTTGGCCAGATCTGTACTTTCCAGATCTATATTGATGACCTGTGCATGGAGTTGTTGATAACCGGTGAAAAAGATGATCGAACCAAGAAGAGCCAAAACCTTCATCATATGCTACATTTTGGACAGAATAGTTCCATGGGTATTGTCCCTTCAAAAAAATTCTGCATTAGTTTCGGTATTGTAAGGCGCTAAACCAGCTAGTTTTTATTTCACATAAATACTGTCCTTCTCCTGCTGAAAATGAATATTCCATGCAAACGAAAGATCTGCCAGGACCTTATCCATGGGCGAATTCCCCTCGAAACTGGCAGTGATGGTCTGGTTGTTGAGATCCGCGGGGTAGCTGAACTTTACCCCATATTTATTTTCCAATTGTTCAAGTACATCTTTTAATGGCGTCTTATAGAAGACCAAACCACCGTTTCGCCAGGCGCCGATGTCACCTATGGCCTGGTCGCTCATTCTAATGTTTGCATTTCCCTTTTCATAGATCAATAGCTGTCCGGGCGACAATACCTTTTCCTCCTGGCCGCCTTTCACGCTCTTGTAGCTTACCCCGATCTTGCCGCTCTGAAGGCCTATTCGCAGTTCGCTGCTCCGGGGATAAGCCGAAACATTAAAGGCCGTTCCGTATACCCTGGTAGCGCCGACCGGCGTATGCACGATGAAGGGCCTGTGTACATCATGCGGCACTTCAAAAAAAGCCTCTCCTTTCAACAAAACTTCCCTGCTATGACCGTTATAATCCGGCAGCAACTCCAGGCTGGAAAAAACATTCAGCGACACCAAAGATCCATCCGGGAGATGGACTACCTTGATCTTGCCAACACTGTCATTACGAAAGATCATGGCACTCCCTTGCGATGCCGGATTCCCGGTCCGTCTCGCAGGCCTTAATAGTCCTATTCCGATCAACAACACCAGACACGCGGCAGCCGCCCAGCCGATCCGTAACCCGATCTTTAATCCCGGCCGCGTGATCTTTCTTAACACCTTTTCGGTGGACGCCCGATCCCTAATGGTAGCTAACACCCTGTCCTTCATGGCGATCCGCTCGGAATTTGACATAAAAAATTCCGGCCGTTCCCAATGCTCGTCTATAAACCGCTCCAGCCATTCCTTGCCTTGCGCATTTATCCATTCTTCAACATCTTCCCGCTCCGCTCCGCTTAGTTCACCCTTTATATACCTTTCGATCAATACCTGATTCATAAGTAGAAAATGACGATTAAAATCCTGATATTGTTATAAACACGTTTTTTTGAAATCGCACCCGTACCAGTTCCACCGGCTTAACAATTAGTTCATATAACCCTGCTACTTTTACCAAAACCTGCTGCGTGAACAAGACTGCCGAACAACGAATCTCCGAGATAATGGAGCGGACCCAAGATCAGCTTTTCTCTGTGCTGTTCACGCTTTGCAAGAACCGCCCGCTGTGTGAAGACATTATGCAGGAGACCTATATCCGCATCTGGAAGAAATTGGACTCCATCCAGAATGACGAGGCGATCATGGCCCTGCTGAAAATATATGCGCGTAACCTATTCATCGATGAGCTCCGTAAGGCAAGTCGCAAAAACACTGCTTTATTGGAGTTTCAGGAAAATACCTGGGAACTTTCACCCGAAGAAGCCATCATCGATCTGGAATTAAACCACGAAGTTCAAAATGCGATTAGTAAGCTCCCCCGGCAACAACAACTGATCTTTCGCATGCACAAGGAAGATGCCCTTACTTATCGCCAAATAGCCGCGCAGCTCGGCATTGCAACTGGCACGATAGAAAAACAGATGGGCCGTGCCCTGAAATTTCTACGGTCCGAACTAGGCCATTTGAATAATGCGAATGGCACTGTGACGATCTTGTTATTATGTTATCTTGTTTCGGTGTAAAATGTATATTCCATTTCAAAATTGCAAACCAGGGGATAGGCTTGCCTGAGGCCTTTCTGGCTCTTTTGGCGTCTCCTTTCGCCTGGCCGGCAGTATTGTCGACCCGTCTTGCATCAAGCCTTATCCTGGGGATAAGGCTTGATGATCATCCTCTAAAAAAAAGGCCAGGCCCGGAGAAGGAGGGCATCTATCCACCTTGCTACTTGTACGAAAGGTGGCATCGTCAACAACAATAGTTTCCGAACAAGCCTTGAAAAATGGCCGCCGCCCCCAAATCGACTGGATGATCGCCTGCCCTCGCAATGGTTGCCGACCCCTTTTGAACGGGCCCTTCGTCGGGGCAAAATTACCAGCATCCTTAAATTCCTGGCCGAATTATTCTTCAGTTTTTAATCGTTAATTTGTAAAAATAAATTTTTCCCATATACCAAAACGTATGCTTCAGTCCGGCGAAGACCACCAAAGTCATCCACAGTTCGATGAAACCGAAAGGTTGCATTTTGCCATTCGGGCGGCCAACATCGGATTTTGGGAAGTAGACTTGCAAACTGATACTGTTGAGTTGGACAGACGCTGCCAGGAACTTTTCGGACTTACCAAAGACCGCCATATTCCTTATAGCGAGGCCATCCGTTACATCCATCCCGAGGACCTGGAATCCGTAAATACCGCCGTCCAGCAATCGCTTGCCGGTGAAAACGACGGATATTACGATATGCGCTATCGGACGATCGGCGCCAGCGACGGTAAACTTCGCTGGGTACACTTCAGCGGCAGGGCTTATTTCAATGTCCAGGGGGAGGCCATCCGTTTTGGAGGTATTGCACAGGACGTCACGACATCACATCATACATTAAAAAAGACTGAACAGACCCTCAGAGAGCAGGAAAATCTCTTCAGGCATGTCACCAGCAGCGCCCCAACAGGTCTTTGGCTTTCAGACGAAACCGGCGGCCTCACCTACCTTAACGAAACCCTGGTCGAATGGACCGGGATGGCCTATGCCGATCTCCTGGGACCGGGGTGGGCCAACGCCATCATTTTGGAAGACCGGGCCCGCAGTGCGGAAATTTTCCTTGCAGCAGTTGCCACCCGAACCCATTACGATACCCAGTTCAGGATCACTAAGTGGGATGGCGCTGTGACCTGGTGCAGGGCGGCCGGCGACCCCTATTACCGCGAGGACGGCGGTTTTGCAGGCTACGCCGGCTTCTGCATGGACATAGACGAGCTGGTTAGACATCGCGAAGCGCTCCAGCACAGCGAAGAACGTTTCCGGAATATCGTAGAGCAATCGCCCATGGCGATAGGACTTCTGCGTGGCCGTAACATGGTTGTTGAACTCGGCAACGACGCTATTTTTCAGGTATGGGGGAAATCCAGGGACATTATTGGCAAAAAACTCATTGAGGCCCTTCCCGAGATCAAAAACCAGGCCTTTATGTCCCTATTACATGATGTCTATGACACCGGTAAACCGTTCTTCGGCACCGGTAGCTTGGCCCGACTAGAGCGGAACGGCATCCTGGAAGACGCTTATTTCAATTTCGCATACACTCCCATCCATACCGGCGGCGCCGTTTCCGGCGTTATGGTGCTCGCCACAGATGTAACCGAACTCGTGCTCGCAAGGAAAACCACGGAAGCAAGCGCCGCCAAACTAAAGGCCGTCATCGACTTCGCGCCTGCCGCTATCGCTCTCTTTGCGGGAACGAAACTGGTCGTCGAAATGCCTAACCAGGCTTTCCTTGATATAGCCGGAAAGGGAAGGGAGATCACTGGGAAACCGTTGCGGGAGGCCATGCCCGAGCTCATCGACCAACCCTTTATGGAGTTGCTCGATAACGTATACCGCAGCGGGAAAGCCTATGAAGCAACCGGCATGGTTGGTAATATTATCCAGGATGGAGTGCTGACCGAGCACTATTTCAATTTTTCGTACATCCCGCTTGTCGACGATGAAGGGAAGGTCTACGCAATTCTGGATGTCACCATCGACGTTACGGACGAAATCCTGAACAAGAAAAAGATCGAAGAGAGTGAGGCATTTTTAAAGCAGGCGATTGAAGTGGCCGAACTAGCCACCTGGACCATCGATGCCAATACCAATAATCTCACTTTTTCCAACCGTCTTTACGACTGGTACGGGATCGAACCCGAAAAAAACGATATAAACGCTGTATTCGATCTCGTCGAACCAGCTGACCGGCAAAGAGTAGCAACCGCCATCCAAAAGGCTATGACGCCAGGGTCTGATGGCATATTCGACGAAGAATTCACGATCAAAAGCCTGAAAACGGGGCGGAAAAGGGTCGTGCATTCTCAGGGCAAAACCCTGATGGATGCGCAAAGCAATCCGCTCAAACTGCTCGGTACTGCCCAGGACATTACCGTCCATCGGCAGCTACTGCTCGCCCTCGAACAAGAGATCCAGCAACGGACGCAAGCGCTGGATGCCAGCAATGAGGAATTGCAGGCTGCCAACGAAGAACTGGCCATCACCAATGAAGAGCTCGCACAGTCCAATAATAGCTTGAATATGTCCAACCAGGACTTGCAGCAATTCGCCCATGTCGCCAGCCACGATCTGAAAGAACCACTTCGGAAGATCAAAACCTTCCTAAGCCGATTGGAAATGGATCAGGCGACAGTCTATTCCCCCAAAAGCGTCAGCTTTCTTCAGAAGATCAATCATTCCGTTAGCCGTATGCAAACCATGATCGAAGGCGTTCTAAACTATTCAAGGATCAATGCTGGTGGTCAAAAAATGGAACAGGTGTCCATTGGCTCCATCCTCTCCGACATCACGGCCGACCTCGAGGTGATGATTGCCGAAAAAGGCGCCACCATTAAATGCAGCCAACTGCCAACTATCGAAGGCTCGCCGATCCTCCTTTATCAGCTTTTCTACAACCTCGTCATTAATGCTTTGAGGTTCGCCGCCGCTGACCGTCCGCCGCTTGTTACCATTACTACTGACCCAGTCCTGCATCGCAAAGCTCATTTTTATAAAATAGAAGTAGCAGACAACGGGATAGGATTCGACCAGGTCCATGCAGAAAAGATCTTTAATACGTTTACCATGCTTAACACAAAGGACCAGTATGAGGGCACGGGCCTCGGACTTGCGCTATGCAAAAAAATCGCACTGCGGCATCACGGCTTCATAGAGGCGTATGGAGAAAGAGACAAAGGCGCGCGATTCGTGATACATCTACCCAAACATCAGCCCACGACCTTTCTCTAAAATCATTTTCATACTATGACCAGGCATATCCTTTTAATTGACGACGACCAGGAAGATGCTGAACTATTTTCGGATGCGCTTGACGAACTGGAAATGGAGTTTGTTGTGGCACACTATTACGATGGCACGAAAGGGCTTGAAAAATTAAGGGAAAAAGAGATTCCTCTGCCTGACATTATTTTTTTGGATATTAATATGCCTCACATCAATGGCTGGGACTGTCTCAGAGAGTTAAAATCCATCGCCCATATCAAAAGAATACCAATCGTCATGTACTCGACCTCCAGCTTCGACAAGCAAATAGTGGAGCCTGCGGACGTAGGCGCCAGCGCCTTCCTAACCAAGCCCAACCATTTCGGGGAATTGAAAGCCGAACTTTTCTCACTCCTTACCACCCTGCTGCCTGGCTGATAAAATGGAGATGAGCATGCGCCAGAATCGATTATGTCATTCAGTCTGGCATTTAATCCATGTAGAGAGAGTATATTCATTGCTTTCGGCGACATAGTTTCCTGGATCATTTCATATACTGAAACATCGCCCATTTGTGCACCTGTAATAAAGTGTTAAGGTTTGGTATTACTTTCTCCGAAAGATAACGCTGCTGCAGCAGCTGAAGTCTGGCGCTACAGTCTACAGGCAAAAACATCAGGTATGCTCCCGGCAATGAACATACCTTTAACCAGATCTCCAGCGCTTCGGGAGCTGCTATTGACTGTCCGGATCTGAGATGGATGACTTTGACTGATATGCAGGCGAAGGAAGCTGTGGAAAAGAACGGAAGTTCCGCAAACCTCTCCGCCAACGGTTGAACTGAATGCCTCCATTCACAAAGGACTTTTACGGCAAGATTAGGACCTGCATAAGCCCACCACTATGGTCAAAATAAAATTGGAAGATATTGCACTGGATTTCGCTCCCGCCATCAAACGACATTGATCAGTTAATATATGACCGGTATTCAACTTCAAAGGGGCAATACGATAACTGAATTTCACCATGTTCCAAGCTCCAAAATTAACGCGGCTTAATGGACGACAAAATTGTTAACTTTAAACAATCAAAACAAATGGAAAAGAAAGACGTTCGTCACGAGCGCACCCCAACCTCCTGCGCATTTGATCGCAAAATTGAGAATGTTGAAAGATATATTCGAAAACACTCATACCAAACACAAGTTAATATTGGATGCACCCCATTTTTTTGTTTGAATATGTTCCTTTTCCCTATTGCACAGCAACCATCATACAACGCTGACCATGAAACAGGATTTGACCTCTCGCTCGAACAATTCCATCTTCACTTGTTGCAGACAATGATAATAGACAACCGATACCAACTTACGCGTCAAAATGCCGATCGTGACCAATGCACGATTTCCTGTCCAGGTAAGGGCATGCCATCGACTGCCGGGCCGTTTCCAGCGACAATGGCATAGTACTGCATCTCAAGGCAACAAGCCCGATCTGCGTGATCTCAGACGCCCTCGAACAAACAATCCTCGCCGGGCTGATTTTCCATACAAACCAAACCCTCCACCAATCGGAACCCCAGCGATTTCGCTTCCGACTCACTAGCACCCGCGTCCATAAACTTCTTCTTTCTTTTCACGCCGACCTGGGATTTCTGATCTCAATGATACCGAACAAATAACCGCCACGCCTGGGCATTTTAACGCCGGATAAAGTCCAAACCCCTAATTTGGAAATAACCCGTTAGTCCGGTAAATTGTTAATGATAAAAATATCGTTGGCAAAACCTAAAAATGTACCACGAAAAAGCCCCACATCCACTGTTGGCAGATAGTGTCAAATGTTTCTGGACGAAAACCAAAGCAATGTCCGGAACAGACTCCAGTTTTGAGGTGATGCCCGATGGGTTCGCCGAGCTGGTCTTTACATTTAGGACCGATTTCTATCTTCGCCGGAACGACACCCTCATTTCTTTACCCAACCCTTTTTTGGTTGGGTTGCTGGAATATCCTATCCACATCCAGGCCGCGGGTGTTTTCACCATTATCGGCGTTCGGATGTATCCGTGGGCCGTGCTGTCGCTAATAGGAACCCGACCCGACGAGAACACAAAACATTTGACAGCGCCTGGCTTGTTCGACGTTTTGAACGATCTTCAAGCTCTCCTGCCGGCCGAAGATGGCATGAAACTTCTTGACTGCCTGAATGATTTCTTTCTGGAACGCCGGACGACTCAAGGATGGCGTGACAAGTTATTGTCCCAAGCGGGATTCGTGCTACTGCAAGGGCACGGAACCTCTTCCATCGATTCGCTTGTTAACAGACTGAGCATACCGGTCCGAACCTTGCAACGGCTTTTTTTGCGCTCGACTGGCCAATCCCCAAAATCGCTGGCTCGAAAGATCCGGTTCCAACGTATAAGGGACGCTATCTGGCACGAACCCGGCATCCATTTGACCCAACTCGCTTATGAGTACGGCTTCTCCGACCAGGCGCACTTCAATCGGGAGTTTAGACATTTCAGCGGAAAAACCCCGGGAGAATTCGCCAATGAAGCCTTCAACAGTAGAAAATACCTCAAAACAAAAAGTGTCGCATTTATTCAATGAAAACGGTCCCCCATACGCTAGATTTGTCCACAAAAAGTATATGAACACAGTACTGGATAGTATCAATCTCTTCGCCGTTAATCCCGTTGCGTTATCCCAATTCTACCACACGGTTTTCGGCCTGCAAGTAGACGTCGAACGTTCCCATGCTGACGGCTTTTTCCTCCTGAAAGGCGGCGGATGCAATCTCCTCATTCAGGATGCGAAAAAAGTCGGTGGAGAACCGGGCGTGACGGGTTTTGAGCTGGGATTCCGCGTTGATAACCTCAAAGGTCTCAGCGAATTGGTAGCCAAAAATGGGGGCCGGATTCTAAATGACGAGCAACAAATGGGCTGGGGTCAGGCCATTACAATCGCTGATCCCGAAGGGCACGCAATCAATGTGTACAGTTTTTCCGATTAGAACTTAACCCATGGCATCCATCTATTTGCCAAGCGGCGGACATTTCGTATTTTCAAGCTATGTCCTACGATTACTTCCTGCAGTCCTGTCTTAACACTAATCCCCAGCAACTCCCGACCGAACGGATCCTGGCCATTTTAGAGCCCTTCATCGTCAATAAGCGCCCTGACTATATCGAACTCGAATTTGAGAAAAACAACCATTGTACAGTATTTATGGACACCGAGGCCCAAGGTAATGCCTGCATTAACGTCCACCGACCCTGCACCGGCGAGCCATTTGTTCGATGCCTTTATGAGATCATGCAGCTAGGCCACGTAGTCTTTTTTGAACTGGACGGGATCAAGGCCATCACCCTGTCACCGGACATGGAGCATCACCTGCTGGACGGCATGCTCGCCTCCATGGGCCCGCCTGTGGTCGCGGGCAGTTTGGACGAATTCCGACATCTGTGGCAAAACAACCGGATTTAAATCACGATCGCCCTTTCAATATTCATCGTAGCGCAAATCAAGTGGGCAGCACCTGCAATTCCCCAAGCAAACTGTTTCAAAAAGTGGCTCCCAAACGCAATCCAAAAATATATCACTAACGTATAAACAAAATGGGGCAATCAACCTAACTAAAAATGATTTATAGGAATATTCGAAGGACAATAATTAATATTAATCTTTAGGTCGTTACTTCTTAACTAATACTTGACACATGAAAATTATAAGTTCAATAGAATTGATAATCGCGCTGCTTTGTATAGCAGATAATTCTTTATCCAATATTTTCTTGACTACTGCTCCGGTACAAGGTCAAAAACATAATCTGCATGTGCAAAAAACAGACACATCAAAAATTAAAAATAATAGTCCGTGATTTAAGTCCCAAATTTCTCGCATTTTATAAAGAGGCCGTAAGCCTAAAATTAAACGAAAAACAACGTTGGCTGTTATGGAAAAAAATGTATGATTTTGCAGCTGTTCCCCCAACTTCACAGGATACAATAGCGAGAAAACTGCTTAATAGCGCCTGGTCCCGTTATCCGGAGGTTATCAGGGCGTTGCAAAGCGGCGACCTCATCGGCGAACCAAAACCAGAAAAGATTCTTCAATCAATAACAAAAATATTAAAACCTGAAAATTTCGTCACAATCACATATCTATCCTACATCGGTGGATTTGAAGACAACGCCTTTAAACCATGCTGCTTCAGTAGGAAAAGGCTTCATGATAATCCAACACCAAGCAAATAAAGCCGCCATCACCCATTTTGAAATGTTTCAAAACGTTTTAAAACGTTTCGTTCCCGTCTCCTTCCCCTAAAAACGCTTACATTCATTTGCAAACGTATCGACGCGTTTATTAGCACCCCTTTCCACGCCACCATCGCCATTTGCCTCGCTATCCCAGCGGGCATCGATCGTCAAAAAATCAGAACATGCAAACGAAAAATTTAGTTCAGTTCCGCGGCTATGTCGCCAGGGACATCCAATCAAAACACCGTCCAAATGGCCATCGGGTGGCGCTGGGCATCGCGACTCCGGAGGTCGCTGACGATTCCGACGCCGAACCTACGGCCTGCATCTCCTGGCACGACGTGGTCGCCCTGGATGAACTTGCCGAACAGGTCTTAGCCGAATTCGTTAAAGGTAGTCAAATCGAAGTGGAAGGACGGCTGGCCTATCGAGGCTACGACCGATTGACCATCCAACCGATCCAGAAGGCGCCCTACTGATCTGAAAAATTCAGGGGCATTTTGCAATAGCGAGAAAAACTTTAGACAACTGACGGAATAGTTTTAATTGAATTTCAATCAATTGCGCTGCCCTTGCAAAAATTTTAAGCGATTTTTATGGAATCGATAAATTTCAGGAGGCTAAATAAGTGTTCGATAGAAGTCCCGCTATCTCCAGGTGATTGCCGATATGCGCATAATACGCACGGATTGAAAACCATCGCCGGCTTTTTAAGGTCGATGCCGGCAAGCATACGCATTGGGGTGATCGCGGGAGTGGGCGACAGGCGGGATGAAGATATCATTTCACTTGGTGCAGAAGCCGCCCGCATCTTCGACGAGATCATCATCCGCCAGGATACCGACCTGCGCGGCAGGCAGGCCGATGAGCTGAACGAACTGGTCTGCAAGGGTATCCGGCAGGTAGACCCTTTTAAAAAGATTACGATCATTCCTGGCGAGATCGACGCTGTTGATGAATTGCTGGCAAGGGCGACGCAAGGGATGGTTGCTACTTTTTTCGCCGATGACATTCCCGCGGTGCTTTCCCGGCTAAAAGTGGCAAAAGAATCCGGAAAATATTTATTACCTGAAATGGCGGTAGCCTGAAAATATGGATAATCAAAAATATGGATAATCAACAGGAATGCCCTGCGCCGAAGGGGATCATCATGCTCATCGGCGGAAGGGAAAGCAAAGGTGACGGGCATGCCCCGGACCGAAAGACGCCGGCGGGCTATGTGCCTTCGGAAGTGCTTAAAGCGTTTGCCGGACTGACCGGTAAGAAGTTCGCTACGATCCAGGTGATTACCAGCGGGTCGGAAGAGGCGGAGTCGATGTTCGCTGAATATAAAAAGGCATTCGATGATCTGGGTCACCGCGCAGTGACCCAGATCCACCACCGGACGCGCGGAGAAGCGCTGGAGGACGGAGAGTTGATGCAGAAGGCAGACAATGCGGATGCCTTCTTTTTCGCTGGCGGCGATCAGCTCATGCTGACGTCCATTTATGGCGGTACGCCTTTTCTCACGGCGCTGAAACACCGATATATCTCCGGTCCTGTCGTTGTAGGGGGTACCAGTGCCGGCGCCATGGCGCTTTCGACACCGATGATCTATGCCGGCGATCAGGAAGTACAGGAAGTGAGCGGCGAGATAAAAGTCACCACGGGATTGGAGTTCCTGAAGGACGTATGTGTCGATACGCATTTTGTTCACCGCAGCCGGTTCGTGAGGCTGGCGCAGGTTATTGCGACAAATCCCGGCGCTACCGGTATCGGCATCGAAGAAGATACGGCCGTCATCGTTCGCAACGGGCAAGAGGCGGAGGTGCTTGGCTCCGGGACGGTGATCATCATTCGGGGTTTTGCGATCGTGCTGGCCAACATGAAGCATTTTGTCGAAAAAAAACCTGTGTCGGTGCGTAATCTGCAAGTCGACATTCTCGCGCCCGGTGATACCTTCCACATCGAGCAGCCGAATCCGCCGCATAAATAAACTGCCTGTCAAAACACTATTGCCATGGAACGCTGGTTAGAATGTATCGATGAGCTAAAAAGTCTGCTGGACAGGAGACCTGATATCGCGGCGGCGCTTACGGCGGCGATCCGTACCGCCAACATTCCCGAAGCAACGATTGCTGACTATTTCGGATTTTTGACACGCATCCTGACAGAGGTGCCCACACAACGTACGATGAGCCCAGCGACGGAAAAGTTCCATTATATCGTCAACTGCTCGCCGGACGATCTGCTACAGAAGGATGAGACCTTTCAGCAATGGCTCGATGCCTTTGCGCGGGATCATGGCCATTTCCTCGATTCCGTCAAGTCTGCCGAGGCGCTGGAGACCTTCATTGCGGACCCGAAATACCGGACCAGGGAATATGATCCGGGACCCGGCGGGTGGATGACGTTCAATCAATTTTTTGCCCGCAAGGTGAAGCCGGGGAATCGTCCCGTGGCCGGGCCATGCGACGACGGTGTCATTGTCGCCGCGACGGACAGTGTTTATTTGGGATGCTGGCCGATTGATGAAGCGGCCAACGTCAAGGTGAAAGGCTCCGCCTATCCGATTGGCCGGTTATTGGAAGGCAGCTCCTATGCGGACGCTTTCAGCGGCGGTATATTTACGCACAGCTATCTTGATGTCAACGATTACCACCGGTATCACGTCCCGGTGGGGGGCGTTATCCGGAAGGCGCAGATCATCAATGACCGGGTCTTTGTCCGGCTGGAAAAGGGTAAGGACGGCAGTTACATCACGAAGGACGAGATAGGATTTCAATTCAGACAGTGCCGGGGATTTGTCGTTATTGATTCGCCGGTTGGGCTGGTTGCCGCCATCCCGGTCGGGATGGGCCATGTTTCGTCCGTCAACTTTACTGCAGAAACCGGCACCTGCTTGCGGAAAGGCGACGAGTTCGGCTATTTTGCCTATGGCGGCAGCGATATGATCCTTTTATTTCAGCGGGGCGAGGTAGAGCTTACGGCCACGCCCGGCGTGCATTACAAACAGGGAGAAAAGATCGGCAGATGGCTACGCGGGACGCAGTAATTTGCAACGCATCGAATAAAAAAAAGTTATGTTACAACGAGACGGAGCATTGTTAAGCCTTTGGCAGGGAACGACGGATGCGAAAAGCTATACTAGCCAGACGGATCTGCCAAAAAACGTCGAATGGGATGTGATCGTCGTTGGAGGCGGCATCACCGGAGTGAGTACCGCCTTACTGTTACAGGAGGCAGGTTTGCGATGCGCGATCGCCGAGGCGAATACCTTGTGTTTTGGTACAACGGGTGGAACAACAGCCCATCTTAACACGGTTCTCGATACTCCTTATACAACGATCGCTGAAAATTTCAGCAGGCAGGACGCAAAACGCGTGGCCGACGCGGCTAAGGATGCAATCGAACTGGTCCAACGCAACTGTGAAAAGTATTCGATCGACGCAGCATTCGAAGCTCAGACAGCCTATATCTTCTCTCGAACGGACGGGCAGACCGAACAACTGGAAAATATGCGAGCCGCGAGCGTCGATGCTGGCGTAGGGATGGCCTATACGGATGCTATGTCCCTAGCGATGCCAAGGCAAAAGACTGTAGCCGCCGCCGGGCAGGCGAAATTCCACCCTACCCGGTATGTGCTGGGTATGGCCCGGGCATTCAATGCGATGGGTGGCCTGATCATCGAACATTGCAGGGTACAGGGCGCGGATGACGGCGAGAAGATTACCGTTCATACAGATCGGGGTGATCTTGTCTGTTCGAATCTGATTTATGCCACCCATATCCCACCGGGCATGAGTTTACTGGACACCCGGTGTGCGCCTTACCGCAGCTATGCGATTGCGGTGACATTGCACGGAAAATATCCCGATGGGCTTATCTATGACCTGGACGAGCCGTATCATTATTATCGGAGCCAGGTGATTGACGGAAAATCCTATCTCATTGTAGGTGGAGAAGACCATAAAACTGGCCATGTGGCCGATACAGAAAGCTGTTTTTTGGCGCTCGACAGTCATGTCAGGAAGTATTTCGAGGTGGATGAGGTTAAGTATCGGTGGTCATCGCAGTATTATGAACCGGTAAATGGATTGCCTTATATCGGTCACATGCCCGGCGAACCCGGTCACCGGTTCGTTGCAACGGGTTTTAGCGGCAACGGCATGATCTATGGAAGTGTAGCGGCGCTGCTTTTCAGGGACTTGTTGCTCGAAGGGCGAGACAGGTATGAAAGGTTATTCGATCCTGGCCGGATCAAGCCACTCGCAGGTTTTTCGAAGTTCGTCCACGAGAATGCCGATGTGCTTAAAAAGTGGGTGGGAAAATTCCTGCCGGCTGACAAATTGAAGGAACTTGCCGCGCTGACACCCGGTGACGGCAACGTTGTCAGGTTCGAAAACGAGACGATTGCTTTATACAAAAGCGAAGAAGGCGAATTGAAGGCGTTATCGCCGACCTGTCCGCATATGGGTTGCCACGTCGGCTGGAATAGTGCGGAAAAGACTTGGGATTGCCCCTGTCATGGTGCGCGGTATGCCGTCGACGGAACTATGATCACGGGCCCTGCCGCCCATGACCTTGAGCCAGTCAGCATCGCAGCATTGATGGAAAAATGAGGAACGTAATCTGCCCTGAGTCGACAAAATACGGCATGCAGCCTCAAATAGGAATATTGTCTAGAGCGTATCATGCTTTTACATGGTGCCTGTTGCAGAATGGACGTAGATCAGCCAATCTGTTTATTTCGGCGAGTTGACCATCCCGGTCACACCGGCGCCATGGTTCTAACCTGGGCATTTGCCTATCTCGGTGCCGTTCTTGCCATTTCTGCAATACGGAGGGCCAAGGCTGCCGGCGTAAGGACGGCGGACGGATGGTCCCGCTCAATCATGGTTAGCGGCTTGCCTCCAAAAAGACTTGTTTCGGGGTCTTGAACGAGAACGGTTCCCCCATGTTCGGTGATTTCTGTGCCACCGGCAGCACCGTCTTGGCCGCCTCCGGAGAGGACAATGCCTACCGCCCGTCGGCCATGTTGTTTTGCCAGAGAAACGAAAAAGATGTCGATTGCCCGGTTAATCGTTTCCAATTGAGCGGACTGTTGAATAACGAAACCCGCATCGTTGAGAGACATAATAGTATTTTCCAGCGGTAGGTATACGGCGCCGGCATGTGTTTCGGTCGGATCTTTTACCGTAATTACAGACATTCCGGCATATCGGCGAATGACTTCTTCCAGGGCGACCCTCTGATATTTATCTTGTCTTGCGACAATGAAATAGGCGGCATTCGTGTGTGGCGGAAATGTCATCGTCAGCGCGCCAACCAGCTTTGGCAAAAGTCTTTTGATTGAGGAAATTGTTGCGTCAAATCGATTCAAGAATTTAGTAATAATTCAGCCTACCCTTGCCTTACTAGATGAAACAAGACACAAGCTCCAAAAATACAGTACAGACTATAAGTTAATTATACGCACTTCGCAAGAGCCTGATCAAAGCAAGGGAAATATATTCTTATTCACTGCCGAACGAGTCAACGAATACAATGCATTTCCTCAAATACACTTCCTTGTTATAGACGAGTTTTATAAATTAAGTGGCAACAGAGACGATGAACGATCTTCATCCCTTAATACGGCATTCCATTATCTTTTAAAAAATCACGGTCCCCGGTTTTATCTACTAGGTCCAAATATTGACAACATTAGTGAAGGTTTTGCTGAAACATTTAATGCAGTATTTTATAAAAGCTATTATTCATTAGTTGACTCTCGAACTATTGATATATACAAACAAAATACCGGAAAATTTGGCGACAGAGGAGAAAAGAAATTATTCAAAGAAAATACACTGTTTGAATTGCTCTTAAGTTTACAAAATGAACAGACGATTATTTATTGTTCGTCACCTCCCCGTGTAAGATATCTTGCAAAGGCACTCGCATATTTTCTAAATGTCCATAGAGTACCCAAAACAGCCACAACGTTTCCATTATCAGAATGGATCAGACAAAATGTAAGCACTGATTGGTGTTTATTGAATTTTTTAGAATATGAGATAGGTATCCATGACGGAGCGCTGCAAAAGCACATCACAACAAGTATTATCGATTATTTCAACGATAAAAAAATAAAATACTTGTTTTGCACTTCAACTATTATTGAAGGCGTAAACACCAGTGCAAAAAATATTATTTTTTTTGACCAAAAACGGGGTGGCGGACCTGTTGATTTCTTTGACTATGCGAATATAAAAGGCCGTGCAGGAAGGCTAATGGAACATTTTGTTGGCCGAATCTACAACTTCAATGCACCTCCAACTAACGCTCAGATAATAATTGATATCCCATTTTTCCAACAAGACCCGATAAAAAATGAAGTACTAATTCAACTTGACAAAAATGAAATCAGATTTGCTAACAGCGAGCAATATCAAAAAATTGATTCTATTCCGATTCCGGAACGTGAAATAATTAAGAGAAACGCTGTCAATGTCTTTGGTCAAAAATCTATCATTGATATCATCAGGCGTGATATCAACCGAGACTTTTTCTTAATCGATTGGGCAATTCCCGATTATCGCCAATTAGAATATATTTTGAGCCTTGGATGGGACTATTTACTTGTTCCAGGAGAGACCACTAGTCCAATGACAAAAAAGAAACTAGTCAATAGGACCTTTAATTATGGTATAAATCAAAGTATATCGAGATTAATCCAAGAGTCTTATACGTATAATCGCGGCTTGTCATCAAACGCAGCAAAGGCGAACAACGAGGTTATGGATGAAGCAATACAAGAAATATTCCAGATGATGAAACATTGGTTCGAATATAAAGTCCCCAAATGGCTATCAGTGATTAACGAGTATAATACTCCCCTAAAATCGGACCACCGGGCTAGTTAAATATTTATCGTAATTTAACTATCTCAAAATGCAAAAACAAACACGCCGCAAATTTTCTCCCGCCTTCAAAGCCAAGGTTGCTCTTGAAGCTGTTAAGAACCAGCAAACGCTTGCGGAGCTGGCCAAGAAGTTCGATGTTAACCCTGTTATGATCTCTAAATGGAAGGCAGAGTTTCTGGAGAATATGAGTGCAGCCTTCGAGAAGGCAGGTTCGCCTGAGAAGGAAGATGTCGACACTCAGGAACTATACGCCCAGATCGGTCAGTTGAGGGTGGAGAATGAATTTCTAAAAAAAAGTTTCAAGAGACTTGGAGGATAGCAGACCGGGCAAGTCTAATAAGCCCGAGAGTGAAAAGTATATCGGTCCGCAGGCAATGCGAATTACTTACCGTCAATAGAAGCAGAGTGTATTACAAACCTGTTCCGGAGAAACCGGAGAATCTCAAAATGATGGAGATCATCGATAGGCACCTCACCGATCACCCGACTGAAGGGGTGGTGTCCCTTGTACTGTTTTTGATTGCCAGGAGCTACCCGGTGGGCCCAAAGCGTATCCGCCGCCTATTGAAGATCATGGGTCGTGAAACGCTGTACCGGCGTAAGAATTTGACCAAACTGGGGTTAAGAAAATTCGTAAAACCCTATTTGCTCAACGGCCTGGCCATTACCCGACCCAACCAGGTGTGGTGCACCGACATTACGTATATACCGATGAAGAGGGGATTCATGTATTTGACCGCCATCATAGACGTGTACAGCCGGAAAATAGTAGGCTGGTCGATTAGCAACTCCATGAGTGCGCAATGGTGTCGGGCCATGCTCGAAGAGGCAATAGCTACTCACGGTGTTCCGGAGATCATCAACTCCGACCAGGGTACACAATACACGAGTGCTCTGTGGACGCAATATCTCGAAAGCCTGGGCATACAGATCTCCATGGATGGTAAAGGACGTGCGCTGGACAATGTGTGGATCGAGCGATTCTGGAAATCCATCAAGTACGATTATATCTTTCTGAACCCGGCAGATGATGGTTTTGAACTGTATGAAGGCGTTCAAAACCACATTGCCTACTATAACGATAAAACGCATCATACCACTAGGCAATCACCCAATAATAGGTATCATGAACCAATCAAAAAGGCAGCCTGAGACCGCAGTCTTACAGGCCCTATCTTAACTTAGCACACTGGCCTTTTGGTCTCGAAAATGGGGAGTATTATAGAGATTGTTAAGTTCGTTTGCCTAGAAAAAGGCATACGCGCACCGAATTATCTATTCTATGCAAATCGTATTGAAAATGACTTTCTAAGGCCCAATTTGTCGATCTTGGCAGAGTACGGTATACCGAGCAGTGCAATCAGAAAAATGGAACCTAATATTCCGGCAGATTTGTCTGAAGATTTTGTTTTAGCTTATATTAAACAGCTGCGACTATTCGATCTTCCATCAATGATCGACTATGAAAAGAAAAAGATTCAAGAGAACATGAATTAAATTGGTAAGCGATTATGATGTCTTCTCATGCGACAAATGAGGATTTGAGTAAAGTGTATTTATCGCTTTTATTTAATAGGTTCTTGTGCGTTATTATCTTCCACCGGAAAAAAGAGATTATTTACCAAGTATTTTAAAAATATTTATCTTGCTGCACTAAACCTAATTTTATGAAGTTAATATCTCAGATTCCATACAAGGGATACAATATCCAGGTTTTCGAGGGTCTGTAAAATGAACTGTGTCAGGATATAGTTTTGAACTAGTTTAATTGAGGCGGCGACGGCTCCCATCAAAGAGCAAGTCGCCGCCTCTTTTTTACGGCGCCCTATCATAGATCGGTGCGCATTCTGTCGCCAAATATAATCTTTAGCTGCGAGGCCGACACGGCCCAGCCGTGCAAAGGCATAGTCCATTTTTTGGCTATTCGCTCGGTGGTCAGGTAGATCAATTTTAACAAAGCCATATCGCTGGTAAAAGCCCCTTTGCTTTTAGTCACCTTCCGGATTTGACGGTGATAGCCTTCAATGGTATTAGTAGTGTAGATCATTTTTCGGATCGCATCCGGGTACCGGAAGTAGGTCGTCAGCTTATCCCAGTTGCGTCTCCAGGAATCGATCACCACCGGATACTTCTTTCCCCATTTTTCCTCCAGATCCTGCAGGTTCACTTCAGCCTGGTCTTTATTGATCGCCTGATAGACTGGCTTTAAATCAACCATAAACGGCTTTTGATCCTTGCTGGCAACATACTTCAGGCTGTTACGGATCTGATGGACCACGCAGGTCTGGACCTCTGTGGCGGGATAGACCGTCCGGATTGCCTCGTCGAAGCCCTTTAGGTTATCGATGCAGGCGATCAATATGTCGGCGACCCCTCTTTGCTTCAGATCGGTGATCACTCCCAACCAGAAATTGGCTCCCTCACTCTGGGAAATATACATGCCCAACACTTCTTTTCTCCCCTCCCTGGTAATGCCGAGAATATTATATACACATCGATTCTGGATACGACCTTCCTCTTTCACTTTGTAATACATCGCATCCACCCATACGATACAATACAGCTCCTCTAAAGGCCGCTGCTGCCATTCCTTAACCAAGGGGATGACCTTGTCCGTAATGGCGCTTAATGTGGCTGCCGAGATGTCCGTATCGTAGGTCTCCTTGATATGGGCGCTGATATCCCTAAGGCTGGTACCCAGGCTGTATAAGCCAATGATCTTGTCCTCGAGTGTTTGAGCCATTATGGTCTCCCGCTTCTTCACGATCTCCGGCTCAAAACTGCTTAGCCGGTCTCGAGGAGTGCTAACCTCAATGTTGCCGGAGGATGTTTTTAGTTGCTTCTTGCTCTTACCATTTTTGCGGTTGCCCCCGTCCCGCTCTTCTTCGTCCAGGTGGCTTTCCATCTCACCCTCCAGGATAGAATTGAGCATGTCTTGCAGAAGTGGAGCAAAGGCACCATCTTTGCCATACAAGGATTTGCCAGTGCGGAACTGCTCTTTGACCTTTTGTTTGGCCAACTCGTAATCAAATGGCTCTAAAGCTGGTGGAACTTTCTTTTTCATTTTGCTGTGTTTAAAGTTAAGATTTTAACTCTTGACACAGTTTATTTTACACTCTCGTTTTCGATGCAGTGAATGAACTACATTTTAAAGTATTTAAACACCCGCACTTTCTAAACTGTAATCATCCAGCTACTAAAGTTTCTGACATATATGATCCTAATGACTATATTGAAGCCTTTAATACTATTAAACGTTGTATAAATGCTATTTTACCCAAGTTTTTTGTTCGATATTCCTACGTCAGCAATGGTTCAAATATTACAAACTTTGTAACCTATACCAATGACAAAAGAATCAGCGAAAAGGAACTAAAAAGTAACATTTCCAAACATATAGAGACCACGAGAGGACTAAGCAATGTTCCGATTGCTATCATTGAGCATAAGAAACTAGAGCCTAGGCCGTAATTACAAATTCATCTGATGGAAATGGGCTGTATATTTTAAATTCGGGATCTAAATTTACTCAAAAGGCTTCAAATCTTGAAAGACTAGCTCTTATAAAAGGTGATATCGAAACATGGGAAAAGAGGATTACCGACAAAAGGCTTACTATCGAAAAAGAGCTATGGTAGGTGCTGCTCTAATATCCCTATTTACAGTTACACCGCCTGAAAATATTTCCAAAGCCTTGTGTACGCTGCATCAATACACATTTCAAGAATTATTGCAGTACCCTTTCACGGTTTTTTTGTATCTTTAGAAATCTATGACAGCCCTCCAAACCATTGAGCAAATCGGTAACAAAGCAGTGCAAAAACTTCGTCTGCAAAAGCTGCGGAGCGGCCATCCATTTATGATCAATTCTAAGGAACTGGAACCCAACCAGTGCTATATGGAATACCCGGATGGAACTATCCAGTTAGTCTATTTAAAGAATGCTGCCAAGGATTTTACGGTCATCCGGACACTTTCTGCCTCCGAGGAAGAGGTCATCCGCTTAAAATATCATCTCTCCCGCCTGTAATCATGCCGGAACTGTATATCATAACTGGCTCCAATGGCGCCGGCAAGTCCAGCGTCGGCCCTGAATACTTACCCCCTCGGATCTGGGAACAAGGTCCAATCTTTGACGGAGATAAGCTTTTCGTCGAAAAACGCAATGAATATTGGAAATCAGGCATTAAATCTCATAAAGAATGCCGAAATCTCGCTTGGGCATTTGTAGAAGAAACCTTTGACAACCGGGTAGCCGCCGCCCTGACAACCAACACGGATTTTGCCTATGAAGGGCATTTCACCAATGAGGCTACCTGGGACATCCCCCGCCGATTTCTTGCTGCCGGCTATTCCATACACCTTATATTCTTAGGCTTGAAGGATACCGCCTTGTCAGAACTTCGCGTCATCGATAGGTCTCGAATTGGCGGCCATTATGTCGATCCTTTGACTGTGGCCGACAATTTTTATGGAAACCTTGAAAAGCTCAACCAGCACTATGGACTTTTTCACTCCGTGCATATCATAGACACATCTGAAACTGAACACCTGGTACTGGCGGTCTTGAGCCTCGGAGCACCCCTCCATCGCCGTTCCATCGGACATGCTTCCAATTTGGTTTGTACGCTATTTGCCTTCAATTACGCAAAAAATCCGGGATCAGGAGCCAAAGTTCTTATAGCGGTTATCTTCAATCAAGCAGCTTCCCCAGTGTCGTTCCGTTTTTTAAAAGCCTCCAGTTGTTTTGAATTTGACCGCGTCTGCTCACTTTCAAGACTGCCTATATATCTTCGGGTTGTAGTCGAATCTACTTGACCAAGTTCGTCCCGAATATCATCCACAGAGGCCCCGCCGCGGCGTCGGACGGTAGCGTAGGTATGCCGTGCCACGTAGGTTGTAGCTTTCTTCTTTATCCCTAGCTGATCTAAAATATAGGTCATCCATTTGTTTACAAAACTGATGAACAAATTTTTAACTTCAAGTTGACGTAACGGTGCCATACCAGGCTCAAAATAAGGAAATATATAGTTTTCCGGCTTTTTGTCTTTATTTCCATATTCCGTCGTCGTCTGAAGCATATCTTCATTAAGAAATACAGAAATTTTCGGCGGGTCTTCTTTCATGGTTTCTTCGGTCTTCGCTCTTTCAAATTCCAAGAATTGGCCTTTAACATCTTTAAATCTAAGCAATAGCATATCCTTCGGATTCATTCCATTCCCAAAATACATGTAAAACCAGAATGCCCTGGCTTTCCTAAGCCATGGCATTTCGGGATCACAGGAATAGTAATAAATTTGTTGAATCTCGTCAAGCTCCAGGTGCTTTTTAATATTCCTGGTACTCGGAATCACATATTTATCCCTACCGAATGGATAACACTTGTCTCTCTTGATAATCTTAAGAGAATCAGCAACATTAAAAACCCTCCGCAAACTCCTTAGATACATGCCGATAGTTGTCTTAGAGACGCCTTCCTTTCTTTTACCAGTTTGTTTTTTCATCCAGTCTTCATACAAATGCAAATAATCATCGGTAATAGTCGAAAATCGAACATTGCCGCCAAATTTTAAAAGAGAAGTATAGCTCTGTTGATAGGTAATCGCCGTTGAGACCTTTCCTCTGATCAGTTTTTTCCTGATAATATATAAATATACCTCTCCGATAGTACCTGGATCGGAAATCTCCTGAAGAATAGGAATTTTTTTGTAAAAAGGGGCGAAATCAAAGTCCTTGTTTCTTTGGGCTATTGGATTTCCTTTTATCCGGGTTTGAATGAAAAGCGGGTTATCCTTGATAAAGTCCCTTTCAAACTCTTCAAAAGAAAAAGGATCCATTCCGTTTATCGCCTCGGCGGCTGTCCATTCGATTTCCTGAAGTTTTAATTTCACCTTCAGAAGATCGGCGCCTAACCTGGGTGCAGTCAATTTTTCCTTATTCGTCTGGGATAAGCTGTAAATAGTGGGATAATATTTTGAGATACCGTTATATACCCTCAATTTGAATGGAAATGTATGGGTTTTTTTCCTAATACTACGGTTGTCGAAATAGATTTGAATAGTGACTGACATACTTGGTTATTTTTTGATTACTGACCTTCTTCATTTTTTCACAAAATCTGCAAACTAGCGATACTTAATCAAGCATCGCGGCGGATAAGCAAAGCTATCCAAAAAGAGCTTTATCTTTGATAACCAAGTAATTAAGCAAAATAAGCTACGCCAAAATTCGCCAAGGTCAACCTCAAGTTGCACCTACGGATCAGTAGGTTTCAGGTTTGAATCCTGACGGGGTCACTTAAACGAAGGATTACATCGGTAATCCTTTTTTCATTTTATCCCGTCTTACTTTCTACAGCTGATTTTCAACATTTTGTAACAAAGAGCACTGAGCGCTTACTCGTACCTTTATTCAGGTAAACATTATTTAGATCGAGCAAAATCGAGCAAACGATCGAGCAATTGATCGAGCAAATCGAGCAAAATCGTCAAATTATGTTTTTACCCATCAAAGCGATCCTTGATCGCAGGACCAGAAAAGATGGCACAGCTGCCATTTACATTCAGTATTGCTTTTCTTCCGACCGGCGCATCCTGTTATCGACCGATATCGGTGTCCCGGCGGCCTATTGGAACAAGCGCCTCTTTCGGATCTCCCCTTCCCTACCGGAAACCTTCGGCGAAGCCGATGCGCTCAATGCCAGGTTGCAAAAAATGCTGAGGTCTGTGGAAGACATGATCTCGTATGCGCTCGAACAACAAATGGCCGACCCCATTGCCTTCCTAAAGAAAGCCTGGCATCCCGAATTCAAGACCGCGGAGCTGTCGGAAAAGGTGAAAGAAATTGGAGCTGCCAACGTGCCGGCAGAAAACCTCGACTTCTTCGGGCAATTTGATGCCTATATCAACGCCAAGTCCCGAAAGGTCATCCTGGTATGCTTCGAACATACAACGTCGTTAAACAGCGGCTAATCGACTTTCAGAAGCACCGGCGATCCAAGATCACCTTTGACTCCTTCGACTACGACTTCTACGAGTCCCTGATCAATTACCTCACCTATGACCATATCCAACACCGCCGGCAAACCGTCATCCGCGGCCTTAAGCGCAACTCCATCGGTACCACCGTTAAGCAACTGCGCATTATTCTGCGTGATCGCGCGCGTCGGAAGATCATTCCATCCATCGACCTGGCGGACTTTAAGATATTCGATGAGCAAACAGATGCCATTTATCTCACCAGCGGGGAGATCCGGCGCATCTACGACCAGGACCTGACCGATTATCCCGAACTGGCGCGATTCCGCGACATGTTCGTCTTAGGATGCTACACTGGACTTAGGTTCTCCGACTACAATAGTATTCGGCCGGAGGATATCCGGAATGGGATGCTCTACAAGAAACAGGGCAAATCCGATCACTGGGTTGTCATTCCTCTCCGGCCGGAAGCTTATGAGATCCTCGTTAACCGGTTCAATAAAAAGGTGCCCAAAACCACCAACGGAGAAATAAACCGGCACATCAAGGAGGTCCGCCACCTGGCCGGTATCAATACCCTTATTAAGGCTTCTTATAAAAAAGGTAACCAGGACATCGTCACCACCAAACCCAAATACGCCTGGATCACAACCCACACCTGTCGGCGCTCATTCTGCACAAATGAGTTCATGGCCGGCACGCCACCCGAGCTCATCATGAAGATAAGCGGGCATAAAAGCCTGAAGGATTTTTACAAATACATTCGGATTACCCCCGAATAAGCGGGCAAAAAAATTCAAGAAATCTGGCAACAACGCGGCGAAATGCAAAATTTATAAGTACATATTAGGATGCAAACCTACCGAATGTCGTCTCCTCTTCGAAATATATTTAACAATTTGCGGAAGCGAATGCAAGGATTCATCGGCGAGCCCATACCAGACATCAACAATACTCCTATCTTTAAATTTAATCAAAAGAATATGGTCTTCCTCCGCTATCCCACCGGTTAAATAAGTCATAACAAGAACATTTTTGCTGATGGCAAGAAATTGTAATAATCGCGCCGGCAACTTCCTCGACGACGTACAGCAACATTGAAATTCCTCATCTGGATTGCCTAAAGAAAAACCTCCAGTAAGAAAATCCAGTTCCTCCCCAATAAAGGCGGGTATAGCCAATTTGTTAGTATGCGTCTGGAAGAGTTCTTTAGCGATGCATAAAAGGAAGTTATCCAAGTGAAAATCAAAATACACACTAACTGAATCAAGCTTATAGCCCTTTCGAGGGGTGTCTAAGTTTAGCTTTATCTGGTTTCTTGGCCGTTCCCTGGTAAAGATTATTTTTTCGGTTGCATAGAAGGTAGCCAAAACAAAAAAATGATTTTCATCGATGACATGAAAATGGTTTGTATCGAGATCTCTAATTTGATAGATTCTGGTTGAATCCAATACGTTGCTCGTCCAATATCTATAAGTCGAATCACTGACAAAATCATAATACGCATTGACACCCAATCTTTCTCCATGCCACCTACCATATAAATCTCTTGCCGAAAATGTTTGCGCTCCGCAACAAAGCTGCGCGAATAGAAGGACTACTATGGTATATATCTTAATATGCATACGAAATACCTTAGAAGTATTGCTCGTATTTCATTAAATGTAAAATAAATGCATTTTATTGATGCTGCAAGTGGCCGCGCGCTTTAAAACCCAACTCTCGAAAGCGACAAACTCCTATAAAACTTAATGGATTATAGCCGGTCAACATAGGCGCCAATGCGCTCAAGCATGCTATCAAACGACGGCTGCCCTTTGTAATAAAGGGCTTTCGTTATTTCATATCGTTGGCGAAAGTTCGCGCGCAAAGTAGGGTCGCGCAAAAGGAAAGCCTCATTTTCGCGGATAGGAATGTCAAAATCTTCCTTTGGGAACCTTTTCTTCTTATGGTCCAGGTATGCTTCAGTGCCAATAAAATCAATTACCCGCTGATCGCCAAGGAGACAATAAACATCATAGTATTGGCGCATGTAGTTCGTTGCTACCACCCCGGTACTCATTTCTTTCCGGAACTTCGTGGCGATGGTTTGAAGCTTCTCCACAAAAGTGAACCTGAAATCGTAGCATACGATATCTTTTGCCCGGTTATCGATGACGCCCAGGTCTGGAATCGTACTGGCTCGATCGTACGCCCATGATGAGATTAGTAAAGGACTGTTGGGGGCAACATTATCGTAGCCGGCCTCCAGAAGAATTCCTTGCTTTACGCCTTCGACCCTTGTCGTGACAGCCTGATAAATGAGCCGGATACCGCCGCTGTTATATCTTCGCTCGTCGTCAAAAGCAGTATCTCGCTCGACGGTTGTAACACCCGGAATCACAATTTCTCCAGCGAGCGTGTCATAGTAAGCCTTCTTTTTCTCGATGTTCTTCGGGCTGCTATTACTGGGACTTTCATTTATTCCCAACCCTGCCGGCGGATTGATATGCAGATCGATATCCTCAGAAAAGCGTTCGATGATCCCGTAGCCCTTCGATAGTGAAGTCCCGCCTTTAAGCTGAAAATTGTACCCTTGCCCCTTCAAACCGTAAAGGCTATGCATGATCCAGTAATCCTTTTCAATCAGGTAAGCCAATATGCCCGTTTCATCTTCGATGATTCGGAGAAGTCCCGGGAATTCAGGATGTTCATGCAGGTACATCGCCGCTATGCTTTTAACAACGTATTAAAAAATTTCCGTGTCCTTACCTTACCAAACCGATTCGCCATTTTTCGAAGGCTTACGGGATCCATTTCCCGGGCTTTTTGTTTCACTCTCTCCATCACTACCAATTGGTCTTCCGCCAGCCGCCCCAGATTATTAACCAGGTCAACCAGCAGAAATTCGCTCGTCACCTTGTTTGGGACATATGGTTTTCTAACGAACTGGAATGATCTATTGCCTAATTTGAATTCACCATGTCGCTTATAATTGTACACAAAGCGGGTGTTATAGAGTTGCGTAGTACCTATTCCAAGGGCATTATAGTCGTTAGGAGAGGTTACCAGAAAATGACTATCCTTCAGGAACGCTTCAACGAGTGCATGTTCTTCGGCGGGCACCCTGCCAAATGTGCTTTGCGCAGGGACATAATATAGCCCTCCGGACAGTTTTTCCAATGTTCCATCCTTGACAAGTTCCTGCAAATGACGATCAACCGACTTTGACCATTGTTCCAGGTCTGCACGTCGATAAACCTCTCCAGGTCTAAGTTCTCGCTTCAATAAATCAAGCTGTTCCACATTGCAAAGATAGATAAAAATCAAATTTGAATGAATATTTATTAAATAATCATGCAAAAAATCGAATAAGTACATGTTTATCAATTATATACGTAGGCCTGGCCTATAAACCGATGCATCGATCTCCCGCATCCTCACCTTCATAGTAAACTACCTCCGCCAAACCAAACACCAGTATGATCCCCATACCATAGCCGATTGTCTCTTGTATGGCCTTCTCAATATTCAAAAATTGACCATCGATCCGCTTATTTTCAGAAATAACATAACAAGTATCGGATTTCGCTTTTGTATCGACCCCTTATAACCTGGACAGTTTTCTAAAGGTAATTTAGTAGTTTTTCAGAACGGTACAAGGATATTACGGCTGAGCGTATACATTTCCCGTGCTATCTGTGTATAATATTTCAGAGATGCCGCTAGAGGAGAAAGGCACTTTCTTTACAACCGTTCCTTTCTGCGCATCCAGGAACGTGACACAGCTGCCGGTCGAGTCTCCGGCCTCGGGCAGGATTATAAAATCGGGTGTGATAATATCTCCATATTCCCCGGCATTGTTAAACGCGTAAGTCCATTTTTCTTTTTCCGCATTAATATCATAGGCCTGTAGTTTGGAACTACCCCCCTGTATCCTATACGATGTGTAAAGAACGTTATTGTTGTAATTGAACGTAAAGTAATTGTCAACACATAAGGGTAGCGAAATCGACTGGCTGCTGAGCAAACTGCCGTTGGTTGCATTGTACACGTTAACGGTGCAAGAGGTTGGCAAAGCGCCGCCGGCGACGATGAGCTTGTCGCCATCGAGGAAATAGCTTAAGTCTAAATAGTAACCCGAGGTAGGCAGGTCACTTCTAGTCCACAGCAGGCTCCCGTCGTTGACGCTATAACAAGCCACATTTTGGAGATTGACGTTATAGATCGCATTGCTGCCGATCAGCATACGCGATTGAAGGTTGTCGTTGTTTGCAGTCGCCCAAATTTTTCTGCCTGTCGCCGGATCATAAGCAGTTATCTGGAGGTCTCCATTGTAATTTCGCGTGAGGGTCACTACGTTTCCGCCGGCTATATAGGGAATGGAGGTGAAATCCGTGATATAACTGATCGAGTCAGCAAGATTCGTCCAAACAGGAGTGCCGTTTCGTTTCCGAACGCAATACATATAAGCCACGCCATATCCCGATCCTGTGGCCCCGCCGTAGATCGCGAGGCTGTCTTTTATCGCAACCGCCCGATAGTCGGCATAGCCAAGCATGCCGGTCGTAGCAGGGGTGTTCTGCAGCCAGATCAGCTGACCCGTTTGATAATTATAAGCGGCTATGCCATACAGACCACCGGAATAAAAATACCCTGAATCGAAATAGAGCGGGGATATGTAAGAGTCAAAGACAAGCGCGTTATCGGTCGTCCATTTTGTCACGCCGGATTGTATATCCAACTTGTACAATTGATAACCGTTAATGTAAATGGAACCATAGGGGTCTTTTACGAAGGAGTCTACCGCATTAGGGGGAACGTAATTCGCGTTATGCTTTACGCATCCGGGAAGGAGGCTGAAGCTTAATGAGGATAGCCAAAAAAGAAGAACACCGGAACGGGCCATCGGAACGGTTTTAGAATGTTAAAATATAGCTAATGTTCCACTGACGACAATAAGCGCGCGACCTAAGCGGAAACAAGGAAGAATGCTAATATGATTAGCAAACTGTTTATCTTTGGTTTTTATTGCATCCGGTATTGATAAAGTATTTCGGCACTGTACTGATTATCAAATGACCGAAAGGAAGCAGGCGATTCCTGCTGAAGGCCCCGTCCCGGCCGTGCATGTGACGGCCTTTGAATGCTTCGCTGTCATTGATATGGTAATTCAGTTTGTTGGTTACTTTGATCCGGTAATCTTTTGATGGTTTTCGGCGATCACACCGCCCCTTCTTATATACCCATTACAAATTACTTCATTTTCAATATTCACCCCACCGTGAAAACACCTTTTCTTGCTTAAGGTCTTATGTACGAGCTGGGTCTCTGAGCAAATGGAAAGTTCCAGATAATAAGTAGATTTAATTACCACATTAACTCACTTAAAAATCGGGAACCATGTCTAAAGTTAATCAACTCCGTTTTGACGGGCAAACTATTTACTGCGGCATTGATGTCCACAAAAAGGGCTGGCGCGTCAACGTCCGAAATGATGAATTTGAATTGGAAGATTACAGCCAGGACCCTTGCGAGGAACTGCTATTGAAACATTTACAAAAGCGGTATCCCGGCGCAAGTATCAAGGTGGTTTATGAAGTTGGTTTTTGCGGATTTGGACTGCAACGCCTCCTGGAGAGATCCGGAATAAATTGTATAATAGTTAATCCATCGGATATGCCGTCGTCAGATAAAGAGAAGAAGCGGAAAAATGATAAAATTGATGCCCGTAAGCTAAGCCAGCAGCTATCTAAAGCACAATTGGAGCCTATCTACGTTCCTGCGGTCATCATGGAACACGTCCGTACTTTTGTCCGGCAACGTAGTCGACTGGTCAGGGATCAGCCAAGATGCAAGAACAGGATATGGCACCTGCTTTACGGCGTTGGGTAGTATAATTAGAGACGCTCGTCGATTTATCTGGTCGTTCGCGAAATAGAGTGAATGGTCGGGGCATTTAACTATAGCTTTATAAAAAGCACCAATTTATGAAAGTCATACTGACTTCGGTCCTGATCGCCTGGTCCCTGTCGATGATTGTTTCCTGTGGCAAAACTTCCGCCATTCCGCCCCACGGCAATCCCACTGATACTACCAAAACGACTACGCCTGGCGGCGGTACGACCGCCCCGAAAAAGACGGACGTCTATATTTGCGGCACAGACAATCAAAAGCCCTGTTACTGGAAAAATGATACGGAAGTGTTGTTGCCTTTCACAGGCGCTCTTGGCGCCACAGCTACGTCGATCGTCGTGAACGGCACGGATGTATATGTGTCCGGATATGTAGGGTACGGATATAAGGCCGGTCCCTGTTATTGGAAAAATGGAGTGTTGGTGTCTTTGCTTTTGAGGACAACAAGTGGAATACCCGGCGTCGGCGGTTATTACGCCACCGGCATCGCGTTCTCTGACACCAATCTGTATGTAGCGACGCACCAGTATTGGGACACCACCATATATACTGACGACCATTATTTCAAGGTTGATCCAGCCGGATCGATTACGGAATACGGAATCGGGGATGAGGGAGGCGCGGCGATCATTAATGGGATTTGCGTAACCGGAACTGATGTTTATTTGGCGGGGGCCGGCAGCAAGCCAGAAGGAATGTCCGGCAATCGCGTTCAGCTGGATGCGTTTCCGAGTTATTATAAAAATCCCGGAAGCAATGGCGGAGAGCATTTTCTACCTAACCATCTGCCATTACCAATCAACCAGAATTTTTGGATCGGCGAAGCTACAGGCATCCAGGTTTCAGGGAGCGACGTGTATGTGTGTGGATGGATAAATACCGGACAAACTAACCTAACAACGGTTGAGCAATATTTAAATCCCATGGCAGCCTATTGGAAAAACGACTCTCTACAGGTCTTGGACATTCCCGGCGGAACTGGCTCCGCGGGTATGGCGTATTCGATCTTTTTGTCGGGCAGTGATGTGTACATCGCTGGTTATCTCGGCACGTCAGAGAGTTCTGCCACTGCCGGTTACTGGAAAAACGAACAGTTTATCACCCTGTCGAACGTCTCGGCATTCGCCAATTCCATCAGCGTAGCGCCTAATGGGGACGTATATGTGGCAGGGCAAACAGGGGATTTTAACAATGGGTCCGCCGTCTATTGGAAGAACGGTACGATGACGGTACTGGCGCCCGGGGGAGGATTTACAAGTGCTAATTCGGTATTTCTTTATACGCATTAGACTGACGTCATCGACGCTTGGCGCGCAGGCTCATCCATCTAAATTTCGAGGAGACTTTTCAATTGCATTCCCATCGAATTGTAACAGGAATCTAATTAATCCCTTTCGTCATCTCCATGGCCGCACCAACGAAAGGACGTCGAAACGACCCAAACTTGGCGCATGACCACGCTCCGGGTCGACGACCATTATGTTCCCACCCTCGGCATGAAGATGGTCAAGGGCCGCAACTTCGACCTCGCGCGAGTCATTTAACGAGAACTGAAAAGTATTCCAGCTATTCCACCCCATAGGCGGTTTAAGCGCAAGCCCTTCAAATTTCTGGCCGCTCACGGCCATCGCCGCAGTTCCTACAATCGCTAACAAAAAGCAACGCATCATAGCTAAAATCATTTTCTTATTTTTCAAATGCAAATTCTACTTCATTGGCCCAATGCGTTTTCCAATCCGGATGGAATGCGCGGCTGTTCTTTTTGGATACGCTCCGGCCGTTAGCCAGTTCCAGACAGCTTTCCGGAGATCCATCATCATTTACCCGGAACGAGAATTTGATCCGCTGTCCCGCATCTAACGCCTTCCGTACATCGGGTATCTCCGACCAGGGTATCGCGCATTCTGTGATCCGCGTGTCGCCGTCCTGTACGATCGCCAGCTTTCCGGTGTTCACGGCTCCCTCTCCCGGAGACCTCGGCTGTCGTGGAAAAAAATGCTTTCGGTTCATTCCCGGCATCAGCAGCCGCCAGATCTCCGTGCCACCGCCATATTGCGGCGCTACTGCATTCAGGGCATATTCGTAATCGGTACACTTATACCCTGTATAGCGCGGCATCGTCCCCGGTGGATTTGCCAGCAGGCCGTCCTGCCCAATGGGCAGAACATTGAACGCAATCAGGACGTTGTCATAAGCATAGCCCAATCCCGAGTTATCGGGAAGCACTGGATCCTTACGATAACTAAAATGCCGAACACCACCCGGCCAAACCAACGCCTCCCGACTTTCCACCCGCGGAAGATCGACGCTCCATCCTTGCGGAAGCCGCGCTTCCGCACCCGCCGAATTTTCCATTCCCAAAGGAACCCACCACCCGCCCGATCCATATTTGCCCTGCCAATCACCATGGGTGTCCAGGTCTTCACGCGCGAACACCGCGACGGCGTTATCGCTGCCCAACCCAGCCGATCCCGTCAACATCGTCCGCGAACTATCGACAAAGAAGCCGCCCAGTTTGACCGTATACCACCAATCCAGCGCCCGGAACACGACCCTTACGGAGCCGGAAAGATCGAACGATTCGTAGACGCCGTGCCACAAATTTTCCACGCGCCGCTGTGCCAAAAGCTGCCCTGTTTGCTGATCATAGATCGAGATATCGGCTTTCCAAACGTCCCAAGGCGGGAGATAAAAAGAGACCCTGCTAATTACCGCTTGCGGCAGGCGCAGATCCAACCCAAACCCGCGCGCCGTCGCACCGCTTTGGAGGTACGAATCCAAGCGCCGTCCGGTGTCAGGTGATTTCAGGGCCGAGCGATCATCCGCGGCTCCTTGACGCACCCCGCCCGTCGCGATCATTGACGTCACTCCATCCAGCTTATAGCTGGTGTCTGGGTAAAAGAAATCGTCATCCGGCCGCGTTGCAAAGCGATAAGTCCCAGGATGCGGCGTATGATCCGCGACCTTGGCCGCAAAATAAAAAAAACTGTCATCGTAAGCGAGGTAGCCATTGGCAAAACCTTGTACCCTTGTATCGAATTGCTTGAACGGATACCAGGCTGCCTCGGTTACCGATGGCGCGTTCACACCAGCTTCTTTCACCGGTTGTGGCAATACATCTTTCCAGTCGTCAAGCCTTCCATCCACCACTATGCTGCGATGACTGACCAAATTTACGTGCATCTGCTCGGCATGTATCGCCAGACCATCCGCTCCCGCATCGTAACGCACCTGCAATGAATAAGTATTATCACCGACTTCCTGGCCCCCGACAATGCGCACAGGAACTTTTAATGTAGTGCCCGGCGGAATGCGCAGGACGGAGGCGGCTTCGATCCGCAAATGTCCAAGCCGCACAGTAAGCCGGCCTGACACTGTCCGGTTAAGTACATTCGTCAGCTCCAAATCAAAAAATGGATGATCCACGATCCGCCCCATCGGGTCTTTGGCAACGATCTCTACAGGCTCATATCCTTCGATGCGCGCGGTTCGCATCGCAGTGATCAGCCGTTTCATCGACCCGCGGGAACCATCGGTTCGCAAAAAATAGCCTTTGTAAGTCAACGGGACGGTCAGCCGGCCATTAACGCCAGCCACCGCGTTGCCATAAAAATCATATAGCCGAAAACCGGCCTCAGCCCGTATGATCATCTTTCCGCCAGTGATCGGCGCACGCCGGTTAAACGCCCCTACGACACTATCGTACGAGCCCCCTGTCCTGTTCAAGATCTTCAATATACTGTCTCTGCCCCGCGCTTCCTGCTCACTGCAAATCCCGCGAAACAGTACGTTGTCGTTACCAAAGGCCTCGCCGATATCCCCACTTACCACCACCGTGCCATCGTCTTCGTCATGGTCATATCCGTCAAAGACCATCACCCACGGAAGACCATTGCGAAAGAGCAGTTCCTTGAATTCCCGCTCCCCAAGCAATTCCTGCACCGCTCCTATGGCCGCCGCAGCCGACCAGCTGTCCGGCGTGGCCCGAACCTCTTGTATCCCTTCTGGGGTATAGACCCGCTGCATCCGCTGGTCACCTTCCTCGTCGCCATTGGATTGCAGGTAGCCGCCATAGATCCCCATGCTGCGGTCATACCCCGCGGAGCGATTGGTTGCCACCACCAACCCTATCCGGTCATCTGTATTGCCGACCCAACTCTCCGTGTCCCAGATGCGCACCCGGCCGTACGGGGACTTCCGGTTGATCCATTCCGGATACAACGCAGGTGATTCCATACCTTGGTAGTGAATGCTGCAAAAATCGAATATGGGTAGAAAATCCATTTTGCCATCTGCAAATAATTTGTCCCAGGCATTAGAATTAGAGTCACCGCCGCCCACCAGCACTTGCACGCCTTCTTTGCGCCCCGCCAATACCCCATCGGCCATGGAGCGATAGATCTCCCTGTACCTGAGCATGTCGGCCTGCCAGCCCGATATGGAGATGCCTTCCCAGGGCTCGTTCCATAGACTGACTGCCGTTACCGGCCCGCACGGCCAACCGTACTGACTGGTCAACCGATGAACAAACTCGGAAAAATCCTTATCCTGCTTCGGAAGCCAGGCATAGTCCTGTTTGGTATTCAACGTGGTGCCGGTAGTGTCCAAAAAGGATCGCGGTGTTCCCAGCGGCATCGGCGTATTGCCCGACCCAAACATCAGCAGCACCGTAATATGCCTCGCCTGATACTCCTTCAGCCGACGATCGAGCTCTTCCATTTTGGCTACATAGTCCTGCGCATCTGTCGGTGTATAATCCACGCCCATGCGAATGGCATGCACGCCGATCCGCTCCAGGAACGCCGGACCGATATCGTCAAGCGATTGCTTCGGAAATTGCATAGACCTCGCGCTTTGCCGGAAGCTGCGGACCAGACTGGTGATCAACCGCCGCTCATGTCCCCTGACCTCCAGTACCAAGGCATAACCCCCGAATGTCGCCGGGATCTGTGGTCGGATGTCGACGTTCAAATAACCTTTGGCGGTAACGTGTACCGGTAACGACAGGCCCGGCTCTTCGGCAATCCTGTACATTTCGGGCAGCCAGACATCGCCGCCGATACCCCGGCAGCCGTACCGGATCACATGCACGATCGCACTGTCTCCCAACGGAACGTCTGACCGGTTGACGATCTGCAGCCGATAATCCGGTTGTTCCCCCGGCCAGAGTACATTGGTGGATGTCGAAGCAGCTATCACCGCCACATCATACTCATGCTGCCGCCGGCTATTGTCCACTCCTAATACCTGCTCATAGCCTTTCCACTCCTGCGGCGCCCGCATCTGCGCTTGCCCAGCCAGCACACCCCACACCATTATCCCGGATAAAGTCGTTCGTTTCATGTTTGTCTTTTAAGCCTCGACGAGATAAACGGTTTGCTGCCGCCCATCAAGATAGTCGCGCCGCCAAAGCTTGCCGGTTTGGACATCGGTAATATGCGACAGAGATGGCAACGGAAACCGTCCGCTACTCACCACCCAATAGACGCTTTTCCGCGAACCTTCCTCTGGCACATACCGCACGACTGCGCCACCGGAAAGGATCTCCCTTACACGCATCAACGGCTCGACCTGATTATAGACTTTCAGCAATCCCGGGGCAGCCGGATCAGCGATTCCCAGATCAGCCGTTTTTCGCGCAAAATCCCAACGCATAGACCACATCACTCTATAAGCCAGTCCTTCGAAGAAAACCGCCAACGGATCGCCGCCCCTTTTACGGACAACTACCTCGTCGAAATTGATGATCGACTCCCGCCAGATCGGCAGACTTCCCATCACCCTATCCACGTCCGGTCCATGCCGGTGTACGCCAAAAACACCCAGGTCTTCGCCACAGTATGAAAAGCCTATCTCCTGCATCCGCCGGATCATTTCCAGGTGCGCTGGATATTGCGATAGGATCGCCTGAGGAAAAGGCACCGCCGGCCGGTAAAATCGTTCAGCATTGTCCGCGTCTGCCGTCGGCGCATACCGCTCATCATGGACCGCATTCTGCATAAAATGGAATTTGTCACTCGTCATGTTGAACGAGCTGTCCAGGAAAATACCCGTGATCCCGGCGCTGAAGGCTTCCTTCCAGCATCGCAGCCAGTATTCCATGACCGCGGCATCGCGGAAGTTCAACACCGCAAATCGCGGCGTGTAATGATCGGCCTCGATCGCATTAGAGGGATTGCGCACAAAGGGTTCTTTGGCCGTTTCCAGCACTTCTGCAATAGAATCTTTTTTCGGCAGGAACCGGATACCTTTCTCTTTGCCGTCGCGCCATTGAAAAAGCTCGGTAGTGGTCGACAAGGCGGTATTGCCCCACATGTCAATGACCATACCCGCGTCCGCCGCCTTCCGGCAAAATCGAGTCAATTTATCCACTCCAACGGTAGGTGACAGCTTAAAATCGACATTGCAGCACATATTCGAAAGCCCCCAGGTATTCATCGCATTCTGAAACTCGTTGGGCAGAAAAAGCCGTTTGATACCCGCCGCGACAAACACAGGCAGGATCTGTTCCGTATACACATCGAAATCAGGTTCATCCCATTGCTCGATCTGGCCATAGGTAACGATGTATTCCTGTTTGATACCCGCCTGCTTGTGCAATTCCGCATGAACGACCTGCCGCACGGCTTCATAGATATTATATCGCTTGATCCGATCCGCGCCAGCCACCCCCAGCCAAAGTACTTCTACCGGGCTGGTCACGAATTCCGCGGTGAGGTCGCCGCAATGCTGATGAAAATGAAATATCCGTTCGCCGCCCGCGGGTTTCTCCAGCAAAGTACGGACATGCGCCACCTCCGTAGCCCACGTGACCAACACTCCGCTATCGGCCGCCTGAAAGGTGAAACCCTGCAGTTCGGTCTGTAATGGCAGGAATTGGAAGATATTCGGATTGGCGATCCCATACATGTAGTTCTCGGTGGAATACCGCTGCTCAGCCTTATCGAACCGCACGATTGACGGCACGTGGCCAACCCGCATCCAGACTTCATTTCCTACCGCACTACCGTTTATCTCCCATGTCCCTCTATCCAGGATCTTAAAAATGGGCTGCCGCTCACTGCGGTAAATATATTGGTAGGAAAATCCCTGGAACACATTATTCCCCATCTTACGCTCCACCGGTTTGATCCGCAGCGTGACTTCGGTGTCGGCATCTGCGGACTCCCCCTCCGCCCATCCGTACAGATTCTCCCGGTTGCGCACCGTATGTAGCATATACTCCATGACGGGAATCTTTGCCCGCCGAACACTGCACCGGATCACGACCTCATCCGGCCGAACAACCTTGTCCCTCAAAATCAGGCCACAGACCTGGTTCCCATCGGGCGTCCGCAATTCACATCCCAGCGACGGCGTTCTTTGGCGAAGCAAAGTCTCGCCAGCACGCACCTCGCCGATACCCAGGAAATCGCCATTGCTGACCATCAACTCTATGTAGACCCCATTTACCAGTTTGATCGGCTCCGCAGCCGCCGATGACACGACAGCCTCCGCCCCGAGCACGGAAGCAGCCGCCGATGAAACCATAGCCTCAGCCGAATGCATAACGCCAGCCGGCTTATGCTCTAATTTCGCACCGGATAAACTCTGCATCCCTGCCATCGCGGCGAGCGAAGACAAACTAATCCCTTTTACAAATTTTCGTCTCGATGTCATAAGGTAGATTTAAGAAAACCCGAAGCTCAATACCCCGGATTCTGCATCGCTTTAACATTCGCCTGCATTTCCGTTATCGGTATAGGCAATATATAAGACTTTTTCGGATCGAAATTGATAGCACCGGCTGCCAAGCTTAACTTATACCAGGCAGCTTCTGAACTTCCTATCTGCCAACGGCACACATCGAACCACCAATCTCCTTCTCCCATCAATTCCGCCCAGCGTTCATAATACAGCGGGTTATTGCCTAAAACGGGATCTCCAGCCACGGCAGCGGGCGTAGCACCGGAAAGACTGGAATAATCCACAGGCGACGGAGCGTTATAAGGATAATTATAGGCCCGGCGATGTACCTTATTGATGAACTCCAACGCATCCGTATTATCGGCAGTATTCAAACAAGCTTCCGCGTATAACAGGAATACATCGGCCAGCCGGAGAATATAGATATTGGCACCATCAGCCGCCTGAACATTGAAAATGTTGGTCGTAAACGTATTGTATTTACGAAAGCTCCAGCCGTAATAATTGTCTATTACACCGAGCGGCGGAATATTCGGGTACCCAACCTCCGGCCGCCAGGTCTGCCCACCATCATTGCTGACACTGTCGATCCATGGCTGCAAGGCATTTACCCATAACCTTGGATCGACCGTCCCACTGGTCCGCATCGCCAGGTTCTGCGACCTGAACAACTGCGTCACAGTCGAGTCGGAATTTTGCATTCCGGGCGGATTGTTGGGATTGAAGCTCGCATTGGCAACAAGAGCTGGTTTGGCGTAAGTATAACCGAACCGCGCCAGGTTCCGGTCATGCATATATTCATTCCCATACCCCATACAATAGTCATCTTTCACATAACCATCATCACCCAAAATTCCCGGACCAAGCGGAAGTCCTTCGGACGTAGTGAGATTAATGTTATTGGCGAATACACCGTATCCCGCGGTGGGATCACGTTCTACATTGATCTCGAAAAGCGATTCTTCATTGAATTCATTGGCGGCAATACCGATAAAGGCGCTATCGTATTTGTTGAACGGCATCAACGCCTTACCACTGTTATTGATGACATCCAGCAAAATCGTTTTGGCATCTGCCCAATCCTGCGTAAACACATAGGCCTTTCCCAAAAGCGACTTTGCCGCCCACTCTGTCGCCCGGCCCTGATCCGCCGCATCCCAAACCTTGCCATGCAGCAGCGTCGCGGCCTGCTGCAGTTCGCTGATGATGAAAGCCCAGCACTGGCTCACCGTAGCTCTAGGTATTTGGGTGCTATCCAGGCTGTTGGGCACTGCGGTGATGATCGGCACGCCCAAACCGGCAGAAGCGCCTCCAGCCTGCGGATATCCCTGACCAAAAAGACATTCCAGGTCGAAATAATACAGCGCCCGCAAAAAATGGCCTTCTCCACGCATCGTCTGTAAATTCGCGCTATCGGCGGCTGCTGCGTGATTCTGCTCGTAATATGCCTCCGCTTGAAAAAACGTATTGGTTTGCTGAACCCCTACATACAACCCAGTCCACAGATCATTGGCGTAGTTGTTATTGCTCTTGACGTTCGTCAGGGAAATATCATTCCAGCTGGGATCGCCATTATAAGCCAGGTCCGCCGTATGCTCCAGACAATCGAAGTCATGGCTCCGATACTCGAACCCATAGAGATTGCCGACACGCCAGTTTCCATACGGCGCTACAAGCACGGAAAATACCTCGTCCATGGTAGTGGGAAAATTGTTGCTATTGTAAACGTTGTTAGGCGCCACATTCTTCGGATCCTTGGTGCAGCTTATTGGCAGGATCACCGCCAACACTATATAGTAAATTAACCCGTGTTTCATTGTCGCTTGTTTTGTTGTGGTGATCAATTAAAAACCTACCGTAACCCCGCCTGAAAAAATTCTTGTATGGGGATACTGATTTGGCGTGTCGATCCCCCGCGCCGTCGACGATCCTGACAATTCCGGATCAAGACCCGAATACCGGGTGATCGTAAAGATGTTGTTACCCATCACGAAGACGCGCAAATTACTGACATGCGCAGTCTTCAACGTCTTACTTGTAAACGTATACCCAACCTGCAAATTCTTTAGTTTCAGGTATCCGCCTGGCTCGACATAATAGCTGCTTGGGCGGGTATAATTGCCATTGGGATCGGCCACATACGATGTCGTGCCACCAGCCGTCTGGAAGACCCCTGTCCTGGGCTGATCAGTCAACCCGTTGCCCCCCAGGTAGGAATCCTTTAGTATCCGGGAAGTCGTATTACCATCGTTGAAAAGGTATTGCTCATACGGCCGCAGGCCGTTAAAGATCTGTACGCCCAATACGCCTGTAAATACGGCCGCAAGATCAAATCCCTTCCAGTTTAATTGGAAATTAAAGCCGTAGACCAGTTTGGGATTGGGATTGCCGATAATGGTCCGGTCGCTGTCGCCCAGATGACCCAGATGGTTGACATCCTGAAAAATAAGATCGCCCAAACTGGCCGTTTGACCGATGAACTGTGGGTTCGAAGCGATCTGCTGCGCAGTCTTATAAATACCTAACGACTTATAGCCGTAGAACTGCGCAAAAGGATGACCAGGTTCAGTGATCGAAAGGCTATACCCGTTCATCACGCCATAGCCGCCGCCAATATCGTTGCCGCCATCCAGGATCGGGTCGTTGCTCGTTCCATACAACGAAACAACTTTATTCCTGTTGAACGAACCGTTCCAGCTCACGTTATAGCCCAGATCGCCCACATGATCCCTATAACCCACCGTGATCTCAAAACCTTTATTATTGATGGTACCGACATTGGCGAGATAGGTGTTCCCGATACCCGCGGTAGGCGGCAAAGGAACGTTATACAGCACGTTCTTCGTGGTTTTATTATACCATTCGAGGGTAGCGTACAAATGACTGTTCAGCAAGCTGATATCGGCGCCGACATTGGTCTCGTAAAGACTCTCCCAGCGTATATCGGCGTTCGGCAGCGCGTTAAAAGCGTAACCTAGATATCTAGTGCCCTGATCAGTAAAGTCCTGTGCGTTGACATTTGCATAGTCGCTGAGGAACTTATAGCCGGTGATATTGCTATTACCTAGCACGCCATAACTGGCTCGCAACATCAACTGATTGACGGCAGGAACGTTTCGGGAAAAAAACGGCTCTTCGCTCACGCGCCAGCCTCCATTGATCGAGGGAAACGTGCCATAACGATACTTCGGGGCAAATACCTGAAAATTTGCGTCCCGGCGGATCGCGCCGCTAAGATAATACCGGCCGTCGTAGTTATAGTTCAGCCGCCCGAATTCACTCCTGATCAGCCCATTGGCATCGTACGAACTATTGCCATCATTAACCGTGATGCTGGTATTGGCAGTACGAAAAAACGAACTATTTGGCTGGACCGCCTGGTTGTTCTCGGTCACATCCGTGCCGTCGGTGGTCACCTTTTGTTGTTCGTAGCCAGCCAGCACATTGAGCGCATGCTTGCCAAAGCTATGATCGAATGTCAACACGCCATTGTCGAGCAGTGTTTCACTCCAGCCTGTGCTTTTCTCCAAGGAATTTGTCGCATTAGCGTTGGCGCCGAAGTTATAGGTCTCCTGGAAATTATTCTGCGCGGAATTGTTGGTGCTATAGCTGACCGTCGCGCGAAAGGACAGAAAAAAAGGCAATTTTATTTCCGCGTAGGCATTGGACTGAATATTAAAAGAACGTTTTAGATTTGGATTGGTCAATTCCTGACCCACTGCGTTGCCACCTTCAAAACCGGCAGGCGTCTTGGCAAAATTGCCGCTGCTATCGTAAACCGGCATGATCGGCTGCGTTCGGAATGGCGGGTTGGGTGGAGGATTCGCATTCGTGAGGTTTTGATTTTGCACCGTCATATAGACCTGCTCCCCGACTTTGATCGCATTGGTGATCTTGTAGTCGGAATTCACCCTGGTACCCGCTAAATAAGAAGCATTGTCGATGTAGACGCCTTTTTGCGCGTTGTAAAAGCCACTCACCAGGTAATTGGAATTGGAGCCCGAACCGCTGATAGACAGGTCGTAATTCTGATCCCGGCCATTACTGTACAAGGCTTTTGTCCAGTTAGTATTGGGAAGCGAGGTAACATCTACACCCTGCAGGTACTGCGGGTTATAGAATTGCTCCAAAGCAACGAATTGATCCCTGCCCAGCAAATTTTCTACTTGCGGGTGCACCGAGCCGTATCGGGCGCTGAAGTGAATGGTGGGTTTCCCCGCCGCCCCCTTTTTTGTCGTGATAATGACAACGCCGCCTGCCGCCGAAGCGCCATAGATGGCGGCGGCACTTGCATCCTTCAAAACGTCCACCGAAGCTACATCCTGCACATTAAAATTATCCCCCGAACTCCTTACGCCATCGACGATATACAATACGCCCGGTTGATTGATGGATGTGAGCCCCCGGATCAGGATATTCGCATTTCCGCCGGGCGAACCGTCGGCCCGAATGACCTGAACGCCTGCCATCTTTCCTTCCAATGCATCTTCCACACTTGTAACGGGAAGGTCTTTGATCTCGTTTCCATTGATGGAGGAGATGGATCCGGTGACATCCGCGCGTTTTTGCGTTCCGTAACCGATAACCACCACCTGATCCAGGTTTCCAGTCTTTACTTGCATCATCACTTTGATTCCCGTCGCCGATGCCTTCATCTCGACGGCGTCATATCCCGTAAACGTGAATCGTAACGTAACATTATAGGAATCAGCCTTCAGGTGAAAGATGCCGTTGTCATCGGTTACCGCCCCTGCCTCGCCTCCTTTGACCATAACATTCACACCCGGCAACGGTTTTCCGCCCTCGTCGGTGACGGCACCCGTGAGGTCTACCACCCGTGTGGGCTCGGTGATAGTATTGATCGACATCGGGTTAAAGACCCGATCTCCATCGACTGCCACCCTGCCCAAAATTGTCACCGGAGCCGCAGTACCGGCATGTCCTTCAGGCTCGGTCTTGTATACCACGATGTAATGCCCCATTTCCCGGTATTGCAGATCAGTGGATTTTAATAACCGGCTCAGAATAACATCGAGGGGCGCTTTGCGGCACCTGAACACACCTGCGCGGTAGATTTTTAATTCGTCGGGGTCAAAAGCAAATTCCACTCCGCTGAGCGCATGCATTTTTGTGAAGGAAGAGTCCAACCGCTCTCCGTTAAAAACAATGGACAGTTTGGTGTCCACCAGATTTTGCGAAGCCTTTGGTCCGGCCACTACTTTCCCGGAGAAGGCGCAAAACATTAGCATCGAAAGGAAGAAGAGTGTCATTCCCCCTTTCGCCATCATACGTGATCGATTCATATGGCAATTGTTTTGGGTGTACTGAAAGTATTACTGCGTTTTATCGATGGTTATCGTACGAGTAGGTTGATCCATCGAATAATTTATTTTATAGATTTTTTTTAATACGTCAAGTAGCTGTAGCACATCATCGGACCGGGAAAATGCAATGGTACATCGCTTACCTGCAATGCCGGGATCGAGGGTTCGCACGGTTATATTAAAAGTATTTTCCAGCGCTACCGACAGCTCCGAAAACGCGACATTATCCAACCGTATCTTTCCTTGCGTCCAACCATCCGCTTCTGCACTGTCCGCTTGCGTCGTGTGTCCGGTTCCGCCCGCGCGATCGATAACAGCAACCTGACCCCGGCTAAGTTCACCATAAGACCGGCCCGATTTATCGACCCGGACCCGGCCGCTCAGCACAACAACTTTTTCCTCGCCCATTTTGCGGTAAGCTTTCACGGCGAACGCGGTTCCTAACACCTTTATCGTCACGCCCGATGCGGTCCGCACTATAAATGGCCTATCGCCATCCCGGGCCACCTCGCAATAAGCTTCGCCCTCGTCGAGCAACAAAAGTCGGCTGTGCGCCGAATCCTCAATGAAGCGTATAGCGCTGCCCCCATTGAGCCATACCAAAGAACCATCAGACAGCGCGACCTTCTTCACCTGTCCCTTATCCGTACTAATAACCAAAACAGAAGCAATTCTTGAGAACAGCCGGCCGTTCCACCACCAACCGGATAACATGACGATTCCCAGTACAGCCACAGCGCTCAGCGCATAGGCCAGCTTCCTGCGCCTGCTGCCCAAACGCCGCATTCCAGGATTTTTTGCCAGCCCGTCAGCGTACGCGGCCAAACTAGGTTCGACACCCGACCAAATCTTGTCCCGAACAGCTTCCGCATCCGTCACTCTTGACCGGAGTTTGCGCACGTCCCAGCCGAGCTCATTATACCATTGTTCCACCAACGATTTTTCCGCTTCGGTGCATTCACCGGCTTCATATTTGAGGAGTAAGGTCAATAAGTGTTGTTCGTTCACGTGCAGATTTTTAACAGCGGCATAATTAGAAGACAACCGAGAAAAACCGGTATACCAGATCGTAAGTAAATAATTATTTCGGCCAAAGCGAAAGCCGGATGCGGCGCAACGCATCGGAGATCTGGTTACGCACCGTCTGTTCAGAAATTGACAGCCGATGTGCGATCTCCCGGGCGGTCAGGTGCTGATTTCGGCTTAGCAGAAAAACCTCCCGCATTCTGTCCGGCAATTGGCCAACCTCAAGACTGATCTGCTCCTCAAGTTCTTTATAGGCATTCGGCTGGTCGTATCTTAATGCCGATAATGTAGGTTGCGCGAGGATGGCCAGGTGCTGCCGCCGCACCAGGAGCTGTTTATAATGGTTCAGAATGCTATGTTTGAGCGCAACGAACAGGTAGCCTTGCAGTGTTTCCTTCACCTCTAGTTCGTCACGTTTCTCCCATAACTTCACAAAGATCTCCTGTACCAGGTCGGAGGCATCGGCGCCCGACTTCAATTTAGTATAGGCATGTATATAAAGCCGTTCCCAATACCTTTCATATAAGGTGCGAAACGCTGCCACGTCATTTTCCTGCCGGACCCGGACAAGCAACCTCATGTCAGAGGCGATATGGTATGTGTCATTGCCCATCCGGTTCGTTGTTATTAATGATAGCCCGGGAGCCGATCCGATTGACCACGCGCACGCCGCCAAACCCATTGTTCCCGGTGATAATGGCATGCCGGACACTCTTTTCCAAAAGAATACTCGCGGGTCGTTTTTTTGCGCCTTTGTACGTCCATTGCGCCGTTTCGTCCGTTTGCGCGCCATCGAATGTGCAGGCATCTACCTGTAATTTTCCATTGGCCGCGACGATCGCATAGTTCGGTGAGGCGTTTTCCGGCGCGATGTAATTGCTTGAAAAATAACAGTTCTGAAAAGAGACATAACTATTTCCCTCGATCACCGCACTGTGCACCGCCGGACCCCAGAAACCGCAATTGCTGAACCGGATGCTTCCTTCACATCCTTTTTCCACAACGACCTGCGTACTGCTTCCCACCAGGTGACTATTGAATTCTCCATTGGTGATCTGCAATCCCTGCGACTGTACAGATTCAACGACGATGGCATTTTGCGTCGCATCCGCCCCGATCCCGGAAAATTGTCCATTACAACTCCCGTTTTTTGTCTGAATGAATTTATAACCCGTCCGGGCCGGAAAGACAAAAGTATTGGTCACGTACTCCCAATCGGACCGCCCGAAAATGAAAGCCTCCAGGTTTTGCTGCATATACTTAAATACCGCGTCCCAATTTCCTCCCGTGGACGGATGGAACCAAAAATGACTATGGAAATGGACATTTTCTATTCGCCCCACATCGCCCACCCAATCTACCAGGATGCCACGGCGCAAAACGCAGCCATTGATATTGCGGATCCGATGCCGCCCGTTCTCGTCAGGCCCGCACCGAATACCATTGTAACTGTTGATCAGCGTGAGGTCTTCGACCGTCACATCGAACGTTTCTTTTCTTTTTTCAGTAAGGCTGTGTACGACCTCGGGATTCCGGATCCAGACAGTCCATGGATAAGGATGTACCGAATCAGGCCGCTGATCGGGATAGTAGACCATCAGGCCTTTGAGACAACTTGCATTCCACAATTCAAAAAGCGGCGCCGCGTTCTCATCATCCCTTCCTCCGGTAGCCAGGATAACGGTCCCGGTCAACTGATAGGGCGACAACGGCGCCAGATCGGTTCCTATCAGTGAAACTCCAGGTTTTACCCGGACGCACCCCTTTACTACCCACTGTCCAGAAGGTATGTAGACTACCCCACCCTTCACCGCCGCCGTGTCGATCGCGCGTTGGATCGCCACCTGGTTGTCCGTTCTACCATCCGCCACGGCGCCAAAGGCGGTCACCACCCACCAGTCTCCGGGGGGGATCGCGCCAGCGACTTGCGCATTTGTCGTCACAGGCAGCAAAAGAAGCAATAAAAGACATTTTCCAAACATAGCAGCAATCGTTTATACCCCGCAATTATTCATACGCAGGGTGCATCGAAACGCGGTCCCATTCGGCCAAAATAGTTTCATAGTAGTTTGTTTCATCCACACTTGGCATCTTTCCTTTCCTGGTCAGGTGCTCAAGACAACGCCTAACGCCTTGTCGGTAAGGTATCATATAACGAAACCCCAGGTCTCTACGAGCTTCCCTGGATTCGAAGATATTGTTGAACTGAAAATTGTCCACACACCATTTAGCTTGCTGCGGCGCCAGACTCGCCAGTACCCGTGTTGGTATATACTCGAAACGTGGTTCGGGCGCTCCTAATTCTGCCGCCACAGTGCGGTGCATTGATTCCCATGTCATCCATTCTTCCCCACAAACATTGTAACTCTTTCCAAACGCTACCTGATTTCCCGCCGCCTTCGCAAAAGTCCGCCCGACATCCAGGCTGTGGGCCATACTCCACAACACCGTCCCATCCCCATGCAGGATCATCCGACGTCCAAGTATGAGCCGCGATAAATGATGCGCCTGACCCCCGAAACTAGTGATTAGCGGGCTCCAACCTTCCGAATACGTGGCTCCTGGCCGGATGATCGTCAATGGAAATGCGCCGTCCTTCTCTGCCGACCGCAGGATCTTTTCCATCTCCCACTTTTTCCAGGCATAGCCGAACGCGTAAGAAGGCCCAAGCCTCCCCTCCATCCGCACAGGATAGGAAGACTGCTGTTTCGCATATACATCCACTGTGCTGCAAAATATATATTGACCGATCCTTCCTTGGAAAGCCCGTACGACGCTGTACGCATCCTCGGGTTCAAAGCCCACCATGTCAATCACACAATCGAATGTCCCAGCCGCCTGCATGACCGACTCGAAACTGTAGTGATCCGTCCGGTCCCCCAACCAGAGGTCGACGCCTTCGGGGATGCTCGCTGCTGTATTTCCCCTGTTGTAGAGCGTACACTGGTCGCCCCGATCCAGCAGCTCAGGAACGAACCACCGGCTGATATTTCCCGTGCCCCCGATGATAAGGATCTTCATTATAACAATTTATTTATCCTGCTCCAAAACCAAGATCCAATCGCACCCGTAGCCGCACGTCGCTGGCGTAAATACCAGGTGATCCCCGGCCACGCTTTCCAGGGTGCTGCTACGACCATCCCTGGGGCTATACCAGTGATACACCCAACGGCCTGGTGGGAATCTCCGGTTGTCGAGTACGATCTCCCGACCGGCAGGGGTATACACTAATATGAAACTTTCATCGACTGCCATAGTCCCAACGATATGATCTGAACCCGCAAGTAACGGCCCAGCGATCAGTTCTTGCCCAGGCCGCCGGGCCCCTGCCGGCCGGCCCTCCATCAATTGCCGGATGTACATCATTTGCCCGGCGCCGGCCAGGTCAAGCGCTTCTACCCAGGTAAAGATGGGCGCATTGACGCCCTGCTCACCTTGCCGGTGGAACTGCCAGATGCTATGACAACCATAGGTATGGCCGCATGCACCGGAAAAAAGACTCCACCATGCATATTTCCGCACATCGGCATCCGTACTATAGCCATTTAACACAGGCTGGAATCCGATAGGATGTGCTTCATAGGTGGGCTCGCCGTCGATCACCGGTTTAACCGGGCAAAGATCATAGTTGGCCCTGATCAGTTGATACACGGGTTTATCCCGGTCATGTCCGGTCTGCAGCATATTAAAAGAAAGCCAGTCGTCTTCGTGAAACCAACGCGCGGAAGATCCGCCGTCAAAAGGCTGTGGATGGAAGCTCATCAAAGGCTTACCATCCAAATGACCGCTTGCCCTCACGCCTGGACCAACCCCCGCCGCCATTTGCCGCCACACCTCCGCTTCGTTTGCCTGTGGATTTCTGTCTCCACCCAGGATCCAAACGATATTATCATACCCGCCGTACCGTTTTCCCAGGTAATAGCCATAGTCGCCCGCATTCGCCGCCGTAAAGATCTCAGGGCCTTTCGCCCAATCATAACGCATATTCACTTTATCACCCCAGGTAGGCAGCAGGGCTATATATAATCCGATTTCAGCCGCCTGCCCGACGACCCAGTCAACGTGTGCGAAATAGCGCTCATTTGGCTGGCTGGGATCGATCCCGTGAAAAGGCAGATCGCCGTAAAAATTGGGCTTCCGCAGTCCGTCGAGCTCCGCCAACACTACCGCTTGTATAACTGTAAAACCTTTTTTTGCCCGGTTAGCAAAATAAAAAGCTATTTCCTCCCGACTCAACTTATGGAACAACTCCCAGGCCGTATCCGCCAACCAGAAAAAAACGGTTCCATCCGCATGTTCAAATCCTCTACCATCCGTGGACACGCGCAAAGCCCCATGCTTCTGGACAATATTGTCATAAGCCGGCATTCGGATCGTTCGTTTTTGACTGTTGATCATACTGTACTGCGGATGATGAATTGCATTGGGTTCGCTATTTTTTGCGCCGTTTTACTTAAGACCAATTGCGCGGCCGTCCTGCCCATCGCTTCAAAATCGGTTGTGATCACCGATACTCCCCCAGCAAGGATCTCCTTGAGCGGCGTATCATCGTAAGAGATCAGGCCGACATCGCTCCCCAACTTCCAGTGGATTTTCGTGGCATGTTTGATAAATTTCACCAGATCATTGTCCGAAAACATGAGATAAACTGCACCCTTTTCCAAAGCGTTCACATCGAGCATATCCACGATCACCGATTTCATTCCGGAACGCACGGAGAATTTACGAAACCCCCGAAGCAGTTCTACCGGAATATACTGGAAATGATCCTTACCCTTCACCAGCACGATTTTTTTATACTTTTTGAGACGTTCCAACTGACCCTCCAGCGCACTGAAGATGTCCTTTTCAAAATCCTGATAAACGGCGGCATATCCCCTGTCCAACGAGCGAACATCCCTATCGATGATCACCAGTTTTTCCTTCGGTATTTTTTTCAGAATGCCCGACACATCCTCATCAAGATGCGGCATGATCAGGTAATAATTGAAATCACCCAGGTTATCCGCTATCAAAGCTTCGAAAACATCCCGGTTATGGTGATGAAAGAAAATACTCAGTCCGGTATCTGCAGGGAGATGGCGCTTAAAAGCATTATACAGCACCTCCTTATACGCATTCAGTGTATCAAACAATACAAAAATATTGAGACTGTTCCGCACTTTGGTGCTAGAAACATAAAAGCCCTTCCCATGTTTGGAAATGATCACGCCCCGCCCCCTCAATTCGTCATAACTTTTTGCTACCGTAGCTTTCGCAAGCTGATGCTCCTCCGCCAATTCATTGATCGACGGCAGCTGCTGCCCGCGCTTGATGGTTCCGTTCTCGATAGAAGTGATGATCGTTTCCACCAACTGGCGGTATTTTGGCTGACTGGACCGGGCGTTTATTTTGATCACGTTTCGCATGTTATTTAATTTTCTTGCCGGCAACATACAAAAAAATTTCTCACTTCATTTTGATCGCTCTATATTTACACCACAGTATAGTAGAGTATAGTAGAGTGAGACGAAGATATAGTATTTTTTAGAATAAACAAATATCACTTGAGAAATTTACGATTCGCTGTGCTTGGCTGCGGCTTTTGGGCGGATTACCAGATTGCGGCATGGAAAGAACTACACGGTGTTGAACTCGTTGCGCTCTACAACCGGACCCGCTCAAAAGCCGAGACGCTTGCGAATAAGTATGGCGTTCCATCCTGCTATGAAGACGCCGCCGAGTTGCTTGACCGGGAAGAACTGGACTTCGTGGATATCATTACGGACGTAGACACGCACAGTCACTTTACCCAACTGGCTGCCGCCCGCAACATATCCGTCATTTGCCAAAAACCGATGGCACCGGGAATGCACGAAGCCAAAAGCATGCTGGAGGATTGCCGGTCCCGCAAAGTCGCATTGTATATACATGAGAATTTCCGCTGGCAAACACCCATCCGGCAATTAAAAAAACTCCTTGACGAAAGCTGGATCGGCCGGCCCTTTAAAGCCCAGGTGTCTTTCTGCAGCAATTTTCCGGTTTTCGACAATCAACCCTTTCTCAGGGATTTGGATCGCTTTATACTCACGGACATCGGTTCACACCTGCTGGACGTCACCCGTTTCCTGTTCGGCGAAGCCAACACCCTGTATTGCCAAACCACGCGGGTCAACCCACTTATCAAGGGCGAAGATGTGGCCTGCGTGACCCTGCAAATGGCCAATGGCATGCTTTGCTATGTCGAAATGTCCTACGCCTCCATCCGCCCCGCTGAAAATTTTCCCCAGACATTGATTCTTGTCGAAGGCGAATTAGGCTCGCTTACCCTGGGTGCTGACTACAACATCACGCTGGCCAGTCGCAGCGGTAGTTTCAGCAAGTGTTATCCGCCAACGATCTATTCCTGGTCCGACCCGCTGTATGCGCCGGTGCACGCAAGCATCGTAGATTGTAACCGGAATTTACTCCAAGCACTTCAAGGTATAGAAATAGCCGAAACCACCGGCGATGACAATTTCGAGACCGTTCGCCTGGTTTGGTGCGCCTATTCTAGCGCCGAACAGAACCGTGCACTCCAGGTAAAACAATTTCAACCATGAATGCCGGTATTAGCACCTACACTTACCCCCTGGCGACAGCCCAGTCGACGGCTTCGCCCTCGGATTGGGTACTCGAATTGATAGATATCGCCAGCTTTCATAGGCTGTATGCCGTACAAATTGGCGACAATTTACCGCTGGAAATCCTCACCGACGGCCAACTGAACACCGTGGCCGCCTACGCAGCCAAACTTCGCGTCCGTTTACAAACAGGAATGCGCGGACTCCGGTTGCCTAAGGCAAGACGCCACCTGCAGATCGCCCGGATCCTCGGTTCCCCCTTTTTGCGGGTCGTCATCGACGAACCGGATTATCAACCGTCTTTCGACACGATCAATCTGTTGTTGCAGGAATTGCTGCCCGACCTGGTTGGATCCAGCGTCATATTGGCCATCGAGAACCACGACCGGCTCCCCGCCGCTACGCTCCGTGCAATTATCGAAAAAGCTGCCAGCCCCTGGATCGGCATCTGCCTCGATACGGCGAACAGCCTCGGCGGGGGCGAAGGTATCCGCGAAGTCCTCGGCGAACTGGCGCCTTTTACGGTAAATCTTCATATCAAAGACATAAATATCCATCGTATCGGATCGGCGATGGGGTTCCGCGTGCAAGGTGCCATTGCCGGCGAAGGTATCATCCCCATCCCGGATATAATTCGACAGCTGGATGCATATGGCCGCTGCGACACGGCCACGCTCGAATGGTGGAGTCCTACCAGCGGGGATGAAGAACAAGCGTTGAAAAGGGAACAGGAAGCTGCTGAAAAAAGTATTCGCTACATTAAAAAATATACAACATGATAACCATTAGTTTGGTGGGTGCCGGCGGCAAAATGGGCTGCCGGCTTACAGACAATTTTCTGCGTCACCCCCAATACCGTGTTCACTACATAGAGAACGCAAAAGCCGGCAGGGAGCAACTGATGAATCGCGGTATCCACACAGCTGAGCTCTCAGACGCCATCCCCCTATCCGACGTAGTGATCCTTGCCCTTCCCGATACCTTGCTCGGCGCCCTTTCCCAAACCATCATCCCGGCCATGCGTCCTGGCGCAACCGTACTCACCCTCGACCCTGCCGCTCCACTGGATGGCGCATTATTTCACCGAGACGACCTCACTTATGTCATCGCGCACCCTTGCCACCCCTCCCTATTCAATTGGGAGTCTACCGAAATAGCTTTTCGCGACTTCTATGGCGGAATTTCCGCCAAACAATCCATCGTGGTCGCGCTGATGCATGGCACCGAAGAGCAATATGAGCTCGCCGAGACGATCGCCCGCGATATGTATGCGCCGATCTTTCATACCCACCGCATCTCCCTGCAACAAATGGCGATCCTCGAGCCAGCGATGGTGGAGACACTCGCCCAGACCTGTATGGAAGTCATCAAAGAAGGCTTCGACCGCATAGTCAGTCTCGGTGTACCAACGGCCGCCGCCCGCGATTTCGTCCTGGGCCATCTTCGTATCCAGGCAGCGGTGCTCTTCGGCGAGGTGAACGGCAGTTTCAGCGACGCAGCATACAAGATCAGTGCCCGCGCCAGGCCGCTGTTATTCCGGGAAGGCTGGGAAACCATCTTCAACATGGATAACATCCGCGAACAGGTTCGTGTTATTACAAGCACCCGGCAAATCGATCCGCATGCGCAGACTTCGACCCCATAAGCAGGAAACAACTAATGAAAAACCACCGCACCAGGACAAGCCGCGCCGGTTGCAGGCCGGCGCGCTTTCCTGTTTGTATCAGGATGGATTTCTTCGCTATATTTCCTATGCCGACAAAGAGCTCGTCAGGATGCTTTATTACGCCGTTCGCGATCGACATTGGGAAACGGTCTCATCACGCATGCTTGAGGAATCGATCACTCAATCCGGGGATCATTTCAACATCTACCGCAAACAATTGTATGAAGTGGGCGAAATTCGGTATGAAGCAACGATAACCTTCGAGGGAAGCGCCGACAACCGTATCTCCTGCTTCTTTCATGGCCGCGCCCTACAGACTTTCAGTAAGAACCGAATCGGCATCTGTGTTCATCTGCCCCTTTCCTGTCAAAGGACTCCCTGTACGATTCTGACCACAGAAGGCGACCGGCAAAGAACGCATTTCCCAGACCTCATCAGCCCCTATCAGCCATTCCACGGGCTCAGTGCCATCGAGTGGCAGATCCCTGACCAACCCGAAGCGACGCTGTCGTTCTCCGGTGACGTGTTCGAAGCGGAAGATCAACGAAATTGGACCGATGCTTCCTTTAAATTCTACAGCACTCCCCTCGGATTACCCTTTCCCGTCATCGTTGAAAAAGACGCCGAAGTGCAGCAAAAAGCAACACTTTTGATAAGGAATGCCGAGCTTCTGAAAAGCCCTGAAACACCCGCCGGTCTCGTCGTATTCTCCGGGAATGGTTTGAGCCATCCGTTTCCCGCCCTCAGCTTTGGAACCCCATGTCCCTATATTCGTTTGGACAAACAACAAGCGCGCCTGCTCAGATCGATGCCCTTCACCCATTACCTGGTAGACCTACTACTCGACGACACCTGGCAAACAGCATGGAAGCGTGCACTAAAGGACCAGCGCTTACTTCGATTACCCTTGCAACTTGTCGTAACTTTTAAAGACAAGTCCCCCATCTTACCGTCCGGCTTTCCAAAGGCCCTCGCTAAAGCATCACCAAATATAAGCTCAATCCTCCTGCTGCACAGTGACCAACCCTATACGACTGCAGCACTGCTAGCTGTAGTGCTTCCTTTATTTCGAGACATCTGCCCACACGCTAGCATTGGTGCAGGTACCACCGCCTGGTTCGCCGCTTGGAACCGGCATTTCACGCCCATACAAGGATTGGATTTCACCGCTTTTGCTATCTCCCCGCAGGTACACGCCAATGACACCAGCACCCTCGTAGAGAATTTGGCGGCTCAGGCAGATACCATCCGCACCGCCAGAACCCGATGCGGACCGCTCAACATACATGTCAGCCCCGTCACCCTTAAAAGAAGACATAACCCCGACGCCCTGGCACCTGACCATCGACAGCTGCCGCCTTCACTCACCACTGACCCGAGGCAACATACTCTTTTTGCGGCCGCCTGGACCGCCATCTCGCTTCGCTACCTGGCCGGAGCCCATAGCATTTCCTATTTTGAGTCTACCGGTCCTCGAGGCGTCCTACCTGCTGCTCCGCATAAATTACGGCTTGGCCAGCCACCAACGTTGAAGACATCACTATCGGTGCTACTGCGGCAAATAGCCGATTTCCATCCTGCCTATATTATAGAAACTTTTTCCAGCCAGCCGTTGCAGGTAGACGGTCTTTTCTTGCAAAACCAGGCAGGCTCAACCCTGGCGATACTGGCCAATTTTACGGCTAACATACACGACGTTCAATTAGGTCCAATAATGAAACCACGTTTCGCTAAAATACTGTGGTCCGACGACGTTATGCAAACCGTCGTGCAAGAAAAGTGGAAAAAATACGACTCAATGGACGACGGAAGACTCACCCTACTGCCCTATTCCTTAACTTTCATGACTAATGACGAGCCCCATGACGGAAAAGCGCGTTACTGACCCCGCGAACACGCCGGGCGCTACTACCAAAACCTCTGCCGCCCGCAGCTGGCTCGGATTCACCTATGCGACCGGTTTTATCTTCGGCCTCGCCCTTTGTTTTGACGGGGCGTTTATGCCCGAGTTCAAAACTGCCTTTTCTATCGGCTACACGCGCCAAATGTATATCCTGTTTTGTAAGAACATTCCGTTCCTCCTTTTCAGCATACCCATCGGCTACCTCGTGCGGCGCCTCGGCTATAAGAAGTGCATGGCAGCGGGCTTACTCCTTTTCTCCATCGGTACCTGGCTGCTCGTGCCGGGTATCCGGCAGCGCAGCTATGCGCTTGTCCTTTTCGCATTTTTCGTCAACGGGATCGCATTCAACCTCGAACTGGTCAGTTCGAATCCCATGCTCGCCGCCCTCGGCGATCATGCAAGAAGCTCCAGCAGATTAAACCTAGGTAATGCGCTGGGCGCCGTTGCCCAGATCTTGGCGCCGCTCTGGATCTTCCTGGCAATACCCTCTTCTATCATTACACTGGAAAGCAAATTACCATACATAACCGCCCTGTTCTACGGCGTGGCGGCTATTTTACTCCTGTTCGCGATCGTCGCATTTGTCCTTCCGCAACTTACTTTTGATCAAACAGGATCGGTTTCCACCCATGAAAGATCCCTCGACAAAAAACTTCCGCTTTGGAAAAATAAAACGATGCTTGAAAGTTTCATCGCCATCTTCCTAGTTCTGGGAATAGAAGCCGGCATTTTCGGCCTGTATCGCAATTTTCTGGAAGATCCGGCCATCGCCGGCTTCAGCTCACATAGGTCGCAGCAATATTACATGCTGTATTTTGCATTTTTTGCCTTGGGTCGGCTCGCAGCTTGGCTGATCCAGAAAAAACTGCCGCCCGCCCGGCATCTGTTGTTCAATCTCGTCGCAGCTTCCCTTCTCCTGCTCGCCGCCGCCACCACGCACGGCCTTGTCGCCATATGGTGCCTCACCACCGCCGGCTTCTTCCTATCCATCTTCTTCCCCTCACTGTATTCCCTGGCCATTGGCGGCCTTGGCGACCAAACCGCTGTTGCCTCGGGCCTCTTATCCATGGGTATGGTAGGCGCGGCCATCCTTCCGCTTTTCGAAGGGTGGCTCGCCGATCGGTTCACGATTCAGCTGTCGCTGCTCCTCGCTCTCCCCGCCTATGGTTATACTATCTGGTTTGTCGGAAAGACAATGAACCGATCAAAGTCCTAAAGTTTACTTTTAGTTTTAAGGCCAGGCGCCGGATATTGTTTATCCGCATCGTCGATCAGCAATACCCAGTCGTTCTCGATACCTTCTGTCGGACAGGCAACGTCCAAGGTCGCGATTTTCTTAACAGCACCTCCCGAAGTCGAAGAACCATCCCGCGGATTATACCACCAAAGCTTTAAGTTTGCGCCTTTTAACGAGCCAGTCCGGATCCTAGCGCTTTTCCCAATGGGAAAATAGACCATGGCATAGCTGCTGTCTGCGCCGGCGAATGCTTCCATATGCGCTCCTTTCAACCCCTGCCCCATCTGCACCAAATTGGAATCGGGTAGCCGACCCGCCATCGGCCGCGATTCTATCAGCCGGCGCAGATACCCGGCTTGAAACGCGCCGGGGCGGTCTAATGCATTTAAATAGCCCCTGTCTGGGTAACTGATCGCCTCTTCCCGGGCGCTCATGAATTGCCAAACCGCATGGTGTCCATAAGTCACACCACATCCGCCTGCAAATACGGACCGATACAATTGCTTGCGGACATCGTAAGCCCGGTAATAGCCATTGGCAGGATCCCATTTGGGCCAGGGATTGACGGGATGATCTTCATAATTGGGCTCCGCGTCCAGGGTGGGCCGGCCAGGCAATGTCTTCCGGTCACGGGTTACAAGCTCCCAGCAAGCGACATCGTGTCCTCCGCCGTGACCGCTTTGGAACATATTGATATCAAGCCAGGCCTCGTCTCCCAACCATTGCGAAGTGGAATTAGGACCGCCCCAGGGATGGTAACCAATAAGACAATGATGATTGGTAGCCTCGATGATCCCCTTTGCCATTTGCCGCCATATCGGTCGCCAATCCAAAGTGTCCTTGACTGCCGGCCTGTCGCCCCCCAATATCCAGATAATATTCGGGTCTTTTTTATACCGGTTGCCCAGCCATTTGCCATACCTGTAAGCGTTTGCACTATCGAATATTATAGGCCCGGTACCCCACAACGAAGACACTTTGTCACCCCAGGTCGGCAATAGCCCGATAAAGAGCCCGAGCGCCCTGGCCATGTGTACAGTACTGTCGATGACCGAAAAATACTCGTCGTTTGGTTCATCCGGGTTAAGATTGTGAAACGGCACTTGGCCATACCTGTTGGGTATCCGCAACCCATCGTATTCTGCCAACGCCACGGCCTGGATGACCGTAAAACCCTTGGCCGCTCGGTTATCGAGGTAATCCCCGATCTCGGCCAAGGTCAACCGGTGAAAAAGTTCCCAGCCTGTATCTCCCAGCCAAAAGAATGGCGCACCATCCTCGTATTGCAAATAATGCCCGTCAGGACTTACCTTCAGCCGACCGTGCGGCCAAACCGATTGGGCAGTTCCGCGCACGCCGAAAAACAGAACGACCGCCCAAAGAATCCGTATATTAGTGCTCTTAGTCATCGCTATAATTTTAATTTTCCCCATCCCTCCCGATATTCGCGGCGAACGAACTGATTGGCCGCCTCAAAGTTGGTGATCCGCATATTTGCGCCGTCCCATTTATAGGTGATGTACCTGCCTGGAAACGTATAGCCGCCCATGGTCCCATAAACCGGGTCATTGCGCTCGATCTTCTCCCGGATATTGAAACTGCGCAGCAACAGATTTCCGAGCAACACTGTCTCTGTCAGCGGACCCGCATACCCTTCGAAAGGAGAATCCACTTCCATTTTGCCATAGCCTGCGATACAGGCATCCACCCATTGCCACCAATGCCCGTCCATTCCACCCGGCACCCGCGGATATTTCTCGGGGATGTGCACATCCTTATTTAGGCTAAGGGGCAATAACCGCGGATGGCTCCCTCCCCAGCCACAGGAGATCTTGCCCTTCGTCCCAATAAATAAAGTACCCCCCTCATAATCATTCTCTCCCGGCCAGTCGCACAGTGCTTCATTCATATTTACACCGGGTTCGAGCTCCAGCGGCCGGTCTGGCGTCATTCCTCCGTCCATCCAGAAGAGCTCAATATCCCGTTTGTCCTTGTCCTGGAAAAGAAAACGGATATTGCTTGATACCGGTCCGCTCTCCGGGTAGGCGCCCTCCTTGAAGATACCGGTATAGACCGTGCTCGCGCTGCCTGAGATCTCAGTTGGATAGCCGAGCCCCAATAATTTGAAAGGAGGACCCATAATATGACAGCCCATGTCGCCGAGCGCGCCGGTTCCGAAGGACCACCAGCCGCGCCAGTTGAACGGCACCAGGTTGTCGATGTAATTGGTTTGCTTCGCCGTCCCCAGCCACAGATCCCATTTAAGCTCGTTTGGTATCGACTGTGCGGTCGCTGGCCACGAGATGCCCTGCGGCCAAACCGGCCTGTCGGTCCAGCAATAGACTTTCGTCACATCCCCAATCAGGCCGGCCTCAAACCATTCTCTTATTGTCCGCATTCCGTCACAAGACGCGCCCTGGTCTCCCATCTGGGTCACGACTTTGAAGCGGCTTGCGGCTTCTGTCAATACCCGTGCCTCATAAATATCATGCGTTAAGGGCTTTTGAAGATACAGGTGCTTTTGCAGTTGCATGGCGCTATAGCCAACGATCGCGTGATTGTGATCCGGTATGGCGACGGTAACCGCATCGAAGTGTTTACTTTCCTTTTCGAATAATTCCCGCCAGTCATGATAAAAAGAAGCCTTAGGAAACTCCTTCCTTCTCGGAGCCGCCATCCGCTCATCCACATCACACAAAAAGGCGATCACGGCATTCTTCCTGGGTGCGCTGGCATAATGATGGATGTCATTCTCCGCTTCGCCGCCACATCCTACCGCAGCGATGTACAACTTGTCGCTCGGTGCGACGTATCCCTTACCGCCTAGCACATGACGCGGAAGGATGTAAAGCCCAGCCGTACTGATGGCAGATTTTCTAAGAAAATTTCTCCGGCTTATCGGGGTCTTTTTCATATGGATGATTAATTTTTATGCTTTAATGGCCTCACCGCCACTTCTTTAAAATAGACTACGTCCCCTTCGGAATGGTTTTGCAACCCGATATAACCATTGTTTGGCCGAAGTCCCCGGTAAGGCTCAAAATCGAACTTCCGCGGCGGCGTCGGCCCCCCTTCGATATAGTCCGTCACTTTTATACCGTTCACGGACACCATAGTATGCGGTCCGTCCAGGATAATCTCCATCGTATTCCACTGCGGCCCCGGCCTCCCCGGCTTGGCGAGCGGTTTCGTCAGCGAATAAAGCGTGCCGGTAATATGGTATTCATCTTCATTAGAGGTTTCAGGATGATTGTCGATCTGTACCTCATAGCCATAGAAAACCGGCATCCATTCTTCCCGCGGTTCAATGGGGATGCGAATGAAAACGCCTGAGTTATCGTTGGTGTCCTTCATCTGGAAAACGACCCGGATAACACAATTCCCAAATTGTTCGCCTGACCAATACAGCAGTCCCATGCCGCCATGTCCGCGGATTAACCCGTTCTCCACCAACATTGATCCCGGTCCCACATGTTTCCATCCGGCAAGATCTTTCCCGTTAAAAAGTTGCCTCCAGTCTGACGTATCCACAACCGAACCCACAGATTGTGCACCGGCGCTTCCCGCCAAGCCAATTCCAGTTACCATTGCAACAACGATAAAATGAAGACATTTATTCATAACGGCATTTTGAAGCAATATAATGCAAATTAGTAGAGTACAGTAGAGTTTAGCTAAAATCATTCATTGATCGATCCCATTTTGTTCAAGCTGGACATTTTCCGATCCGTTTTTACTTAATCTCCATAAGCATCGCGGGTGATCAAACAAAGGGTATGCGGATGCAACCAAAGCAGCGACGCAGGCAAGTCCGTACTAACATGGCCGCTCAGCAGCCTGCGGGTAATGGTTTGTTTCTTCTTTCCGTGTATGACCAGGATGACCAATGCCGATCCAAAAATTGGCATCTGCAACTAACAAAGTGGATGCATTGAAAGGTGCGCTGAATGTCGCGGACGGATTAAATCAAATAAACGAAATTTTTTCCAGCAAAAACTGGGATCAATAATTGAAATAATAATTTCGAAAAATATTCTTATTTCAATTACATACAATATGTATCAAATTCGGAAAATGTCCCCATGTTTTTCAAAGATTATAGGAGAAATATATTGCTTTGGACTTGCGCGGTTGTGATAGTGTTAGGTGGTTAGACTTTAATCGATTTTTTTGAGCCTCGTAAAGAACTTTTGCCATCTTTTTCTGTCCATTATCGATCTTTATGGTCCATCATGGATGGTAGCAGGGTATTCAAGTGGGCGAATCTTGCTAATACGATGGTCGACAGTATTGATATCGAGGATGGTAAGATTTCTATTACCAACCTTAGTGTTTCTTTGTTGTTTAACATGGTTAGAGGGGATCCTTATCTTACTATTTTTCGGGCAGTCAAGCAGTTTTGGTGGCATGGGCAGCAAAATCGCCTTTCAGTCGACGGGATAGAGTACGAGCATTGTAAATGATGTTACCAATCTTTTTGAACGGAAGGGTGCCGCTACATCGCATGGAATAAAGGGTGCCGTGGCTAATGTGCGATAGAGTCATAACTTCCTGGCTTTTCAGCCATTTTTTCGGGGGCTTTCTCGCGTGCTCTTGCAGAAGGCGAGCCAGCGAAAGCAGCATGTCTTGCTTAAATGCAACCAGGTCGGCTTTTGTAACGAGCTGGTCTCTGAATAGCCGCGCTGGCATGACGCTAGGTGGATCGCTGGGTCGCATCGACAGGTGATGTTTGATCACCTGCAATATCTTCTCGAAATGCCCTCATCTGTCAAAGTGCAAAGTCACCCGGAAATTTCACTTTTCGACCAACAACTTTGGATTTTTGATCTAATTGGCCTTTACCTTTGTATTAGTTCCTTCATCTTCACGGAATTAAACGAAATGCGCCGTAAATGACTAGATGATAGCAATGAATCGTGCGTAGACATATTGTAAGCGATTAAAGATCATAAATGCAATAGCCGGTAATATCCCAAATAAATCAATGAGCCGCATTGTTCAAAAACGCCTCCATCTGACCCTCCATCCACCCAAGATCTTCATACATAAGGAAGTGCTTTCCATGCTCGGAAAAAACAATCGTTGTATTTTTTGCATTTGACCAAACCCGCTGATAATCCTTCAATGCCGCCTCCTTGTTTGGATAGTCCCAACTGACCCAAGAGCCGAGCACCAGGATAGGCGTAAGAATACCTGAAACGGCCTCCCGTAAATCCAACGTGTCCTCTTCCAACGTCATCAACATACCCGTCCGAAAATCACTGGCTTTGTCCCATAGCCACGAATCCTCAATACGCGCGGTATCCGTGAGCAGCTTTTTTATCCACGCGTCGCCGGCCCGTTTCGACGAATCCGAATGAAAAATCGAATCCCGGATCTTCCAATAATCGGGCGTTCTACTCAACGCCTTCGCATACCGGATAGCTGTCGCCTGAACCAAAGAATCTTTATTGAAGTTGGTCGCCATCAAATCCGCATCGAAGGGCGTGCCGTCTATATCGATTACCGGACCCATCTGGCCGGGGACGGTAGTCGCGACCCATAGCGCCAACCCACCCCCAAAACTAAATCCGACAATAACAGGGTGGTCCAGGTGTTCGTCGTTGATAAACCGAATAAGGTCGTCTCTTTGCTTTTGTAATAAATTATCGGTTGCTCCAGACGGAGGTTGACCGGCGAACCCCGCAAGCGTAACCACATAACAAGTGTAATGATCCTTGAAATGGGCAATTACATCGTTGTAAGTATCAGCAGATCCTTTGTACCCCGGTATTAAAATCATGGGCTTCCCTTGCCCGACTTTCTTGATGCGAAAAGAATAAGCCGATGGGGAACGTTGCTGAGCCGACACTCTAATAAATATGATTGCTGCGAACAGTGACAGAATGGCTGGCAAACGATACATAAACCAATATACGAAATATGGCTGGTTCTAAAAACAGGCCCTTTCATGACCGCCCCACTCGGGCGTCTTGATAAACGAGACAAAAGTTTCGTTATGCCACAAAAATCTAGCAACCCACCGGTGGCCCCGGGGCATTCAATTCGCGAAAATTTCTTAAATATATGTGGTCAGCGAGCGCTTTTGGGCTTATGGCATCCGAAAAAAATACACGCCATTATTTTTATGATGAGAATAACCATGTTCCTCCCTCTCTAACTTCTGACAAGTGGAATCGCAGATTTTCCGCTGGAGTTTATTTAATCCGTTTCGCTTTTGCATAACTGAAAAACTTGGAAAATTCTAATCCCCAGTGGGTTGGAAGTAACGGCAGCTTACACCATCAAAAGTTTCCAGGAGATCGAAGGCTTTGTCATTTTCCGTTGGGAGGACTCGGACGGTTTTTCCGTTGGCCTTGTAAATCGCCGGTTGCGCCACCGGTAATGCCAGGATGGTCGTAGGCTTTCTCTTTGGTTTATTTCATGGGCTAGGCTTTGCAGGTGGCCTTCTTGAGTTAATGCACTCCATATCTCCAGCCATAATTGATTACGCAATCCTCGGGTTCAGTCTTGGTGTAGAAGCCGCCAACCAACTAGTACTGATACCATTTTATGGGATCGTCCGAGTCGCAAAGCAACAGCAGCGGATCATACTTCAACGGGTTGGATCGTCGCTGGTGGCAGTGGCGGGCTTGTACTATCTGGCTCAGGCATTAATCGACTAGAAATGCCCACTTTTAAATGTTGCAGCTGTAGTCAACCTGCTTCCTATTTTATCTAAAATAACAGGTTTAAGATGTAGATTGACTTTACTTTCACCTACTTTTGAGGGCGCAGAATCGGGTCGGATATACTCTAACAAATCGAAGACCTTTGCTTATGGACCATTTAAAAAGCCGGCGTCGAGGAGAATATTTTTTCCGTTGTCTCCTATTACGAGCCAGATAGAGAAGGCCACATTGACGCCATCGCTGTTCGGGCCTGTATCCGAAAAACCGAAATGGCGACCGGGTGGGTAGAAGATGCGAAGCGGATCGCATAGACTTTGTAATTCGGGGATTGGGCTCGGAGACCGATGGATCCAATCAATACCAACTGAAGAATTAGTAACCTCATTTATTTTATTCAACAAAATGACAGTAAATTTAAGCGATGCACCATAGTCATGAATGCTTCTGCGCGTGGGCGCTGACGGACACCGTGAAATATTCTGTAATTTGTTTCTGGTCGAAGTCGATCAACCGACTAGTAGGCATATCTTGCACAAAGATAGAGGTGATTGCCGGTCTATAACATTGTTTTGACTCATGTACCTCATCCAACAAATGAAAAATCGAAATAAAACATTGATTATCAAATAACTAGTTTACTAATATCGTCGGGCACTGTCAAATCGTATCTAAAATTGTCCTCTTAGGTCGACAAATGTCTTGTCCTAGAATAGCTATTGAAATGAAGTATGCAATTGACAATTATATCATTAGGGAAGACATGGCTCCGCAAGGCTGCAAAAACTTACTGCTGAAGATTAACGCTTCAGGCGTTTATGGAAAACATGAATCTGGACAAGTTGCTAAAATCATGGTCGTTCCGGATGATTCGTTGAAATTATATGGATAAATTGCCCGGCGATGAAGTGCTGGAATGTTATATCGGTCAAGTCTAGGGCAGAAAAAAAAGGTGTCTAATAATGGGATTGCCATTTTTCAAACAGAAGCTGCCAAACAAAATATTTAAACATACGTTATTATCACAGTAAAAATTATTAATCATCAAAAGCGCATTTGTTCCCCGTCTTTTACTCATCTTGAGCTTGGCCGCCTTGCTGGGGGTTGAGGCCTTTTTCGGCTGGCGCTTGCATGTCTTGTCTGCACAGCAAGAACAGATCAAATCGGATTATTCTGATGTGAATGACATCACGCTGGGATTGCTTTCAGTTGATAACTGGAAAGACCAGGTTGCTCATCTGGTCAATCATCAGGTCAAACACTTCAAGTTAAATGCGGACCAAAAACATGAGCTGCAGGTCGAGGTCGAGCAGATCGTATACGCTTTGATCGATAAAGCCGAGGTTCTGGTCAACAAACCACAAAAGTCTTTAGGCGGCAAGCTGAAACTTTATGTAGTGAAAACATTTGTCAAAGCGGATAAAATCCGCGCGCAGGTGCCGGATATTGCAAGAACTATAATAGACAAAGTTGATAATCCGAATGAGAAAGCGCAACTGAGCAGCCTGGCGATGAGTAAATTTGTCGAAGCGCAACAAAGCAATACGCTTGATAGCGCACATCGGGCCAATGAAACGCTGACGGATAGCATGTTTCGTAAATATGGAGTAGCCTCGACCAGTATGCTCAGCGAAAAGCAAATCGCATTGTTGGCCGGAATCAGGAGCGAAATGTTTCTTTATTGCTTTGGTATGCTGGGTTGCGTGTTGGTGGTGCTTGCTTTTTGGTGGTTTCTTCGAAAAAGGGTGGATCTCCATGCGCCGCTATTCATTATGTCACTCCTGTTTGCTTTTATCTTGCTGGCCGTCGGCCTGACCGCCTCCATGATCGAGGTGGACTGCCGGATCCGGTCCCTTGATTTTGTAATCCTCGGCGAACATGTGCAATTCAGTAACCAGGTTTTATTTTATGAAAGCAAAAGTATTATGGGCGTCGTTAAAGTGTTGCTGCAACAGGCAGCGGCAGATTCGATCGCGGTCGGCGCACTTATTTTATGTTTCAGTATTCTGTTTCCGGTAACCAAGTTGGCCTCGACAGGCATACATTTGCTCAGCACACGAAGGATCGCTGAGACTAAGATCATCAAGTACTTTGCCTTCCAGTCGGGAAAATGGAGCATGGCCGATGTCATAGTCATCGCTATCCTGATGACCTATATTGGCCTGAACGGCCTGCTGGATCGTCAACTGGCGGCATTGAATATCAAAACTGATACGCTTACGATCATCACCACCAACAATACCGCATTGCAACCAGGCTATATCATTTTTATAAGTTTTGTCCTTTACGGACTGATTCTATCAAGTATTCTGAAAGCCATTACACCATATGACACGCATTAAAATCTATAATTTATTGCTGGTCATCGCGCTAAGTGTTTTGCTGGCTGGTGCCTGCTGGTTTGGTAACAGTGTATATATCTCAGTCAAACAACAGCAGGTTGTAAAACAGGATTACAGCCTGGTGCATAGCACAACCTTCGGGCTTTTTTCGGTGGATACGTGGCGGGAAAAATTGTCGGCGATCATCAACGCGCAAGTGAACGATTATCACATCACTCCGGAGCAAAAAGAGCAATTACGTAGCGCAGTTGAGAAGGAGTTGCACGAACTGGTCGCCAAAACGATAGCTGAAATAGACAAGCCGCAAAAGTCCTTGAGTGGCAAAATAAAAAGGATAGCATTTCACGCGTTGGTGGATTCTGATGCGCTGCAGGCACAAGTCAACCCTTTCGCCAATACCATCATGCAGAAAATCAGCACCCCTGCCAGCCAGGCGCGCTTGAAGGATATCGCTTCCAGTAAGATCAACGAGTTGCTTAACCAGACCTACGATGCGACTTACGAAGCAAACGAGAAAGTGGTCCAAAGCACCTGTCTAAAGTATCATGTTGCGAATCTTACAGATTTTGACCATGCCGTCGATTCTCAGATAAATTTGATCTGGTCGACGACGATCCAAAACGCGATCAAGATGATGGCCTGCGTGTTAGTCGCATTGTTGTTATGGGTAGTGATGCGTAAAAAAGTACATTTGCAAAGGACGCTCTTTGTCATGTCGCTGCTTTTTGCTATCGTGTTGCTTCTGGTTGGTCTGACCTCGCCGATCATCGAAGTGGATGCGCGTATCCGATCGCTTGATTTCATGCTGCTCAGCCAAAAGGTTAATTTTGAAAACCAGGTGTTATTTTTCCAGAGCAAAAGTATTTGGGGGGTAATCGCCACCTTATTGAAACAGCAAAAGCCAGACGCAGTTACAGTGGGCATCGTGATCTTGCTTTTTATTGTTATTCTACCCTTCCTTCGCCTGACTGCGAAAGGCCTGCATATGTTTGTCAAAAACAGTAAGGTGATCAACTACCTGGCCTTCGAAGCCAATAAATGGGACATGGCTGATGTCATGATTATCGGCATACTAATGACCTATATCGGTTTAAACGGAATATTGAAAAGTCAGCTTTCCAGCCTGAATATCCACAGCGAAACACTGACAACGACGACAGTTAATTACACGGCGCTCCAGCCCGGATTTTTTATTTTTGCCGGGTATGTGATCTTTGAATTCATACTATCTTACATTCTTAAAAAGCAGTCACCGGATTCTGTGAAGAAAAGGCGCAACAAACAAACGCGGTTTAAGAAAAAATCTACTTTGCTGGATAAGGTACCGTAAAATAGGGTCGACCAGTTCCGGGGCGACAAGCCTGCCGCACACGGTTTTCTGAATGGTCTGGCCGATGGCCTGGGTGAAATCCGATTGATGACGGTTTTGAAAAAAACTTACAAGATCGGTCTTTGAAAAAAAACTGAGCGTGAACGCCAAAAGCAAAGCACCTCTCAGTATGCAAAGGCTTTCCAGTTCCTTATCTCGTTGCCTTTTTTAGATATCCAACCTCGCGGTGTGTGCAGGCAAAAAATCCTGCGCTAAATTTTGCGGCAAGCCTTTCTGACTAAAATATATCTCAACCTGTTCCAAAAGGGGGGCGCGAAAGGCCGATCGTTTGTCGTCTTATTTAATTTCACAGCAAAAAACTGGGTTAAGGTTATAAACAATTGTATCACCGCGATTCAAATTGACTTTTCGGAGGTAGCAAGAGCTTATTAATTTCGTCTTGATCGTAGTAAATGATGTTACCAATTGTATCTTTGACGGCACAGCCGCCATTTACATTCAGTCTTGCTTTTCTTCTGACAGGCGAATACTCTTATCGACCGACCTTTAACGTACCACCTGCACAGTGGAACAAGCGTCTGCTTCGGATCTCCTCTTCCCTGCCGAAAAGCTTCGACGATGCCGAAACCTTAAACAGCAGGTTACAAAAGATGCTGAGGACTGCGGAAGCTCACTCTGCCGCAGGAAAGGAACGTGGTCGATTTTTTCAAGTCCGCAAACAGCGAGGATGAATTCGGTATGCGCGTGATCTCACTCGGTTCGAGTGCAAGAGAAATCAATATAAGCAAACTCCGAAGCCTGACGCAGATCACGGATACAAAAATTGGTTCTGTTCAACTGCTGAAAAATTTCCTGGCCTCACGTGTGAATGACCCGGAGTCCATCATAAAGCCTTTGCAATGTTTCGGCCGGTTGCGAAGCGGCTATCCTTCGCGTGCCAGCCGCGCTGTGTCGTTGGTGCGCACCGATATTTTAACTTGCCATACCCTGTTATGCAAGAGCTGGCCGCCAAAACTGTCCTGCAACGCATCTCCATTACAGGGATCCAGCCAAAGATGTCGCTGACCATTGAAAAAATAGCCGGAGGCTCGAGGCTATCCAGACTGACCATTGTCGGCTTGTGGGGGAATTACACCCTCAAGCCTCCGTCGGAGGAATTTCCTCACCTGCCTGAAAATGAAGACCTAACCATGCACCTGGCTGCGCTGTTTGGAATTGAAACTGCAGAACACGGCCTGATCCGTTTGAAAACGGGCGAATTGGCCTACATCACCAAGCGGTTCGACCGGGTCAACATGCAAAAATTACCAGCAGAAGACATGTGTCAGCTGACCGAAACTCTCACGTCTCAAAAATATCGATCTTCGATGGAGAAGATTGGCAGAACTATCGACCGTTTCTCCACCAATCCAGGAATCGATAAGCTTACACTTTTCACTTTAACGCTTTTCTCCTATCTCTCCGGCAATTCAAATATGCACTTAAAAAATTTCTCCCTGCTAACAACCGAGAAAGACAGGATTCGTTTGGCCCCAGCTTATGACCTGCTCTCCACAAAACTAGCCGTGCCTTCAGATAACGAAGATCTTGCTCTCACACTAAATGCTAAAAGGAGCAATATCAGAAGGAAAGATGTTGACGCGTTCGCGGCCCATTTGGGTATTCCATCTTCCTCAAAGGATAGAGTCTTTGCATGTTTCTCCACTAAATACTCCAAAGCCATAGCACTGATCGACATTTCTTATCTCTCCGGACATTATAAATCGTTGTACAAGGATTTGCTCACATCTAATTACAGCAAAATCGGACTGAAACTGCAATAGCTATACCCAATGGGGTATAAACTCGACTATGTTACAGATTATCATACCCTATCGGGTATACATTGAACACCGCATATCAGAATGAACCGTCTGGCGCTGACGAAGTGAGGCGCTATGAGTGCAAATGTTAGTTAACAAAACTGAATAAATGAATGTACGCCTTTTTCTCGCCCGCCTTTACCTCCTGGTAAACTTATCCATTGACCACTCGCTTCTTCTCAGAGCCATCAAATTTCATAAATCAAGCCTCCTTCAATGGCCCTAATCTGCCTTCCCCGCTCCTCCGTCTCAATGAAAAATATGTCTAGTAGCAGGGGCAATTCCTCTTTGCCAATGACATCACGGACCAAATCAATTACGGCCTTCTTCCCATTTTCTGAACTTTTCGTTAATTCGAAACCAAGCACCAGGCTGAATTCATTGCCTTTCGTCTGCCCATGATGATAAACCCTCTTTATGTTATCCAGATCGCTGAATCGGGTGACCATTTTTTCGAGAAGGAACGGATTTAACGGTGTATTGGGGACGCCAATCTGGACCTCGCTGTTTGCCGGAATCTCGTATTCTTTGGTGTCTTGTCTTGCCTTTTCAAGCGCGAAGGTATTGGACGAATTATTGCTGATAAAATTTCTTACGATGCCATTTGCCTCACATAATTTCAACACATCCTGCGACCGGATTGAAGTATACGGGCAAGGCCTCTTCGACCAATCCAACAGCGCTTTCTCATCCGTGAAGGCCGCCAAGACTTTAAGTCCATCCAAGGTATACAGAGACGACAATTTCATGGTCATTGCCTCCTTAGTTGTCATCCATCCACCGCCTTGCTTACCGAATTCATGCGGACCCGGCAGCAAAAGAAAAGAATTGCCTTTCATCAATTCCAACACTACCTTCTCGTATGTATTGCCTTTCCCGTCGGCCCTCCACTAAATATCCAGAAGTTGCAAAAGCTTGGTATTGTATCGACTTTTTAATATTGCAATTCTTCTGATGGCCTTACAGACTCCAATATTTCCGATAAGGTTTTTGGTAAGATCATCGGCAATAAATCTTTTAGTATCGAGAAGGCAGAAATAGGGGCATCCGGAACGGATTGCAGACACTAAAATTGATCGTCGATGAAGCGACCACGCAATGAATCAAAGAAAATTCCGCTTTGCTCCATAAGTATTTTAGGATACACCTTGGTATCGGTCGTTTATGGCTATATTTGAGCTTATTGACATGTTTAACTGCCGGCATATCTTGCTTCAGTTGACCGGTGACCAGGGGAATTGCTCCTTGACGCCAGTTAAGACCAGTTATAAATCTTTTGTTGACAGCTCTTTTGCCAATGTACACCCATAAAAACCAGTTATCGTAGAAGCATTTTTTATAGTAGCCATATTTGAACTCCTGTTGATCAGCTTTTTCCTTTTTTCGCAGGAGAAGGGACAAAAAGTGAGCCAGGCCCTCCTGGGTTTTTTTTTCCTTTCCATGGCACTTAACTTAATAGACAGTTATCTTATTGTTCAGCGAGCATATGCCGGGAACACGGTATGGGTAGGCTGGGGGGCTTGTGTGCCTTTGTTGTTTGGTCCGCTTTTGTATTTGTACACGAGATCCCTGTTGATCGCAGTTTTCCGCCTTACCATCCGGGAATGGCTGCATTTTGTTCCTTTCGCAGTGCTTTTTATCTTGTCTGAAAGGGCGTATATATTGCAAACCTCCGCGCTACGGGAGGCTTTGCTCGACCGCATGAGAGGTCGCGATGTCCCTAAACCTTTTTATTGGGCGTCCGCCGCCATCCTTTTTTACTTTATCGCTTACGCTGCCGCCGCGCTTGCAATGATTCGCCGATACAGACGTTTAGCGGTAAACACCTATTCCGACGATCAACTGATCAGTATCTCGTGGCTGAGGAATACAATCCTTTATTTTACACTATGTATTGTCCTGGCGGCGGCTAATGGCTATTTGAGAAGCACCTGGCTTTCAGCATATTACTACGTCTTATTATCCGCTTTCCTATTTATTATTATTTTGTTCATCAACAGGGTGCTCCTGAAAGCCATGAGGCGGCCAGAATTGTTCGCCCTTTTACCGTCGTCCGCGCCGAAAGCGCCTGATTCCTCAAGGATCAACGATCCGATGGGTCGTCCGGGATCGTATGACTCTCCTGTAGTCTTTTCAACCGAATCGACACGCATTGCGGCCGACGCATCCATTGCCGAGATGATCAAAAAAGTGGTTTCGCACATGGAAATCGCGAAAGCCTATCTTGATCCCGAACTCACACTCGAAGGCCTGGCAAAACAGATCGGCGTTCCTCCACGAATGCTTAGCCAGTTAATCAACCAGTCGTTGCATCAAAACTTTTTTGATTTCGTGAACAGGTATAGGATCGAAGCTGCTAAAAAACTCCTGACGGACCCAAAAGACAAAAAAAATGACGATTTTGGAGGTGTTGTACGAGGTAGGATTTAACTCCAAATCATCCTTCAACACCTTATTCAAAAAATATACCGGGCTGACACCCAGCGACTTCAAGAAAATTCAGCAAAAGGGATGACGACCGACTTTCGACAGGCGAAAAGTCGGACGAAATTTTTGCGTTCGCCATCATGAAGTCGGACGACCATGCCGTTTCCGCGACGCACTTTCGTATCCTAAACATTTTTTTTATGCCCAATCGCCTGACCCGGATCATTCATGCCGGCAACTTTCCCGCCGCTTTCTTATCACTTTGCGGCTTCGCATTTTTTGCTGCGCTTGCATCTCCACGCTGGGATAACCCCATCGCTGCCTGGCTTTTTCCGCTATTCCTCCTTTATTACACCAGGATCGGCCGGGTGCGGCGCAAATTTCTATGGCTGTTTGATCCTATCGGCCGCGCTCTATGTAGTTACGATGGGCGGAGTAGTGCCCTTCCCGCTTCCAGTACTGGTGGTCATTTCCATGGTGGAAGGGTTGAAAACCCTGCTTCTCGTTGCCGCAGATGCCTGGGTAACAAAGAAAAACAAAGGTGTTTTGTATGCTTTGTTTTATCCTTCCGCGGCTGTTGTTATGGAATACCTGAGTTCGCTTGGAGGCAGCGGTGTCTGGGGATCGATAGCTAATAGCCAATATCCATTTTCCTGGCTGGCGCAACTGGCCTCTGTTACCGGAATCTGGGGCATAAGTTTCCTGCTGTATACTTTTGCTTCATTGATCATTTGGGCGATAGCCGCCAAAAAATGCGACGTTGCCTGGTCAAGGCCGGTCATCGCTTTCGGGATTATTTTAATAATCATTCTTGTGGGCGGCGCAGTCCGTTTTCATTCCCACGACGAGACCGGCGGACGTGTTGTCAAAGTAGCGGGCGTAACCGTTCCGGTGCTCCATTTTCTCGAAGCGGTCTATAAAGACTATTCCGGCCGCGAGATCATGCTTGACGAGCGGACCGATCTGTCGTCTCCTACCTTGCAGAAAACTGTTCCAGCAAGGATTTCTTTCATAGAGAGTGAAGACACGGTTCGTTTTTAAAGTCGGTTTTGCTGCATTGCTGCAGATCGAGGACAGTTTATTTTGCGTTAAGCGAACTGGCTGTTCAAAAAGGCGCCAGACTCATCTGCTGGTCGGAAGGCAGCGCCATCATTTTCCGCCGCCAGCAAGCTGATTTGCTTCATCGCGGGACCCTATTTGCCATGCAAAATAGGGTCTATTTGCTGATGTCCATTGCGGTAATGGACAGCGGAAAGATTTCAGTCGGGAAAAAATTAATCGAAAACAAGACGATCTTGTTGGCGCCTGACGGTACGATTCTCAATGTATTCCATAAAATTAACCCTGTGCCAATGGTGGAAAGCAGTAAACCTGGCGATTGGCAAAATACCGGTCATTCCAACCGAACTCGGCCGGCTTTCGCCCTCTATTTGCTACGATGCCGATTTTCCACAACAAATGCGGCAACTGGGTAAAAGCGGCACATCGCTTTTGATGCTTCCATCCGGTGATTGGAGCGCTATCGCGAAATACCATGCGCAAATGGCGCTTTTCCGGGCAATAGAGAACGGCTGTTCGATCTTCAGGCAGACAAGCGGCGGATTATCTGTCGCCACCGATTTTCGGGGTAAAGTGTATGGTCAATTCGATTACTACACCCCGGGCAACAAAATGTGGCTGACGGCTCTTAACATCGGGCCGGGTGCAGACAATTTACACTTATGTGGGAGATATTGTCGTATACATCTGCATCGGCTTGTTGATTGTTATTATAACGCGACGCTTTTTAAAAATGTAAAGTATGGCTTACCCGGTCACGAATATCCGGAATGACTTATTTCGCTGGTTCTACGAGGTCAAAACGATTTCCGTAGAGGTCTTCGAAAACGATATCGGTGCCATACGGCATGTGACGCGGCTCACCCTGAAATTTGACGCCTCGGGCCGAGAGCTTTACGAAGTCCCGTCTGCAATGATCAGTTTGCAGCGTCAGGGGGAAGCGGCCGGGCGGCTGGCGTCCGATTGCTTGCTTTTCAGGATATTCAATTGCAACGAGAAAATGATGGCGAAGTCGGCTTGGTCTTTAGCTTTTAGGGTACGCCACCGGTAACTGCCACGGTTGACGTCGGTTTCCGGAGCGAAACCGAGCTTTTCTTTATAGAAGGCATGGGCTTTGTCGAAATCGGCTACGAGGATGGTGATGTGACCTAATCGGTTCATATTTTTATTTTTGTCAAAATAAACGGATAATATCAGGACTCACTGTGAAAGACACGATGGAGTTGTTATCTGAGAAGTGGAAGATACAGATTGCAGAATCATTGATGGGAAATGGCAAGTTCCAATTTATGGATTTTACTTCATGGAATAAAGGGCATTGCCGGCAAAATCATCCACCACAACGCAAGCAATCGAAGGCCAAGAATTGAAGGCTTTTATCAGTTGAATACACCTACGGGACACAATTCTCCTTTCGCGCGGTATGCACAAGAGAAAACACTTTCCAGCCATCCGCAGTTCTTATCAACTGAAAAGCATCTACACCGCAATGGTCGAATTGCTTGCCAAGATAAAATTTGCTGGGCGCCCAAACGCAGGCAAGGTCGCCGTCAATTTTTATAGCACTATAAACAACCCTCTCATCATAGACCTCCGTGTGCGGTGTGCCAATATCTTTTACCAAATCATCTACATTGTCAGTTGACAATACGGTTTTCCCATCTTTCTCATTCGAGATGCTTTGCAGGAGCATACTTTTTGACAAAACAGCTCTTAACAACGTACTATCACCTTTACGCATGGCGTCGAATAGGATGTTGATGGTTTTTTCGATGGCGGCAGCATCCGAAGTCGACGGCATGTTTTGTCCATAAGTTATTTTCGAAAAAACAAGTATGGCAATAATAACAACTGCTTTTTTCATTTTTTTTATTTGAACGGTTAATTAAAAAAGAAAGGTCTATAGAAACAGCGCCTTGGTTTTGACAACATTCAAAGTCAAAAGATAAAACCCTTGGGATGGTGGCGCTGCAGATTCGCCCGCCTTCACTAAAACAGCAATTCCGCCGGCGGAGTTATACCTTTCAACCGCAGGTAAATAGTGGTTTGGCCCCGTTGATGGGTTTGATGTTCAAATGCCTTACCGAATAACCCACTTCTCCCAATGTCATGCTTGCCAAACTTCGTGGTCTCCTGCAGTTGATCGGGTGTCATATGTTGAAGCGTGCTTATCACCCAATCATAACTGTCCATTACCGCTTTTGTAGTAGCCTCCTTCGTCGCCGCCGCTGATTTTTCATTGACATTATGAGCGGCAAGTGTCTCACCGGGAGGATTTGGCTTATCACTTGCGACAGTAGCAAAGAGGTAGTTGGCATCCGATAAATGAAGCATTTGCTGCGCAAACGAGCGGACCTCCGCCGTTGGTTTAAAACCGTAACCGTCCTCGGGCATGGCATCGAGGTAGGATTTGGTGTATAATTTTGCACGCTGCCATTCTGCCACCATTTGTGACTGTGTAAATTGGGCGAAAACTGAACTGCTGCCAAGCATTACTGCCAGGACTGTAAAAAAGAGCGATACTTTTTTCATGATTGTGCTATTTAAGTGGTTAAATGTATTCGATCGGTAACCCAGCTTAAAATCACTTCGGTAGAATCGATGAATATTTCGACGCAATGGTTAATTTCCAGCTGAGAATGGCCATTTATTCGACGTATGGGGGTTTCGGCGTTTTTTTAGCGGACAGTCTGAATTTTTAACTCACCATGGCAGAGAATAGTGGCCCAATGGTATAAAATAGTGTATGAAACCCTAAAAAGGTTGGTATTTTTGAACATGAAGATATGGAGGCAGGCACCCACTATATTGTTCGGCTCCAGGTACTGATATGGATCGTCGTGTTGTTATTGATATTTTTTTCAGTTGCTACCGATGTTTGGTTTGCTTGAAATCATTCATAAACACGGTAGTCAACGCCACATTTCATATGCAATCATTATTTACGGGAATATACTGGTATTATATCCCATATTTTATCAGAAAAGAAGATTCGTGTGGTACGGCATATCAGTAGCGTTCTTCTTTATTATTAACTGGAATGTTAAAGGGTTACGCAGGCGATTATCCTCTACGCAGTATTTTCAGTTGACAAAACCAGCCCCGGTTGATTTGCCTGAGTTACTGAGCCTATGTTCCCGGTGGTTATCCTGATCTATGTCCTTAGCTTCGTTTTTCGCATTGCTATTGCCTATTTCACTTTAAAACAACAGACAGAGGAAATCCTTTTGCAAAAAAGTCAGGCCGAACTTAATCTGCTCAAATCGCAGGTGCAACCCCACTTTCTTTTTAACGCGCTGAACAGCATTTACTACCGGGTTTATAAAGCTGATCCGCCGGCAGCCGGCCTCATAGAACGCCTGGCAGATATCATGCGATACTTTGTCGATGAAAGCCCAAAGGATGAAGTGCCGGTATCCACAGAAGTAGCATTCATAGAAAATTATATTGCGCTTGAAAGAATTCGTATCCTGCACGGCGCCTCGGTCAGTTTTGAGAAAGCATATAACCCCGACCTGCGTATTCCCCCGATGCTGCTGATGACCTTTGTTGAAAATATTTTCAAACATGGGATCGACAAATCGCTGGAGCAAAACCAGGTAACGATTTCATTGGTCCAGCAAAATGATCACCTGTTCTTTACTACCCGCAACCGCAAGGTCAATCCGCAGGTTGGCGACGGACCCGGCGGATTCGGGATCATTAATTTGACGAAAAGACTGAGGATGTTATACGGAGACAAATTCGAACTGACCATCGATGACGAGGGAGCATTATTTATTGCGTTCTTAAAAATTCCGCTTTAATGACTTTAAGCTGCATAATCATCGACGATGAACCCGACGCCGTCAACCTGGTGGAACTGCTGATGAAGCAAAGCACAAGCTGGGTATTGAAAGCGAAATGTTATAATGCATTGGAGGCGCTTGCCTTTTTAAAAATGAACCAGGTTGATTTTATTTTCCTGGACATCAATATGCCAAAGCTTACGGGCATGGAGTTCGCCACTTTATTGCCGCCCCGTACCAAAATCGTTTTCACCACAGCTTATTCCGAATATGCTGTTGAAAGTTATTCTTTTCAGACAATCGACTATTTGCTTAAACCCATCACTTTAAAGCGTTTCCTGGCATCGGTCGAAAAAATTGAGCAGCACTTTTTAAAACCCGGACCGGAATATCTGCCCAATGCCGAACAGGGTCCGGAATTTTTTTTCGTTAAATCCGGAAAAACATTAAGGAAGATCTTATTAAAGGACATCCTGTATTTCGAAGGAGAGAAGGATTACGTGAGGCTGGCGACAGGCCAGGAACAGATGCTGATATACCGCCGCCTGAAGGACATGGAAGAGCAACTAAAGCATCCGTTTATCAGGGTGCACAACTCTTATATCATCAACTATAAACAACTTACTAAAATAGAAGACAACCATATCTATATCGCCGATAAACGCATACCCGTTAGTGAAAAATTCAGGGAACGCTTCATGGAAGTCATCAATAAAAATAAGTTTTGATAGTATTACCTGAAGTCAAACCAAAGCGTTCCCTTCACTATACCATAGTTAAGCTGGATGTTTTTTTGACTTCCAGGACCAAGCAAAGCCGCATTTTGGAATCGCGTGCCTATCGCGGAGATGCTATGCAGAAACCCTATGTCCCCTTGCGGAAAAGCAGGTTTTAAGCTTTCGCGTTCATGGGTGGAATGGTCCGGCCGCAACATCTGGAAGAATATGGACTGATCGTCGGTATACACCGTAAACGGCGATTCCTTGTTTTCAACGACGACCCAATACAGCTCAGCATGATAGCCCTTAAATTCAGGATAGCTCCAACTCGCCCCCGTAATAGTATTGTTGTAGTCTTTGTGCCACACGCCAAATTGCTGACCCTTTAAGCGGTTTTTCCAGACGCGGTATGGCCCCCTGCCCAGCCATTTCATGCCGGTTATCTTAGCCTCCGGATAGTGAAAGCTTATCCCCGCAAAATCGACACCTGTCTGTTGCGACCAGCGCTTTTCAAGGGTATACTGGTATTGCAGCGCTACAGCCTTACCAGGGGCGAAAATCCATTTGACTTTAAAATAGGTATCCCCTTCATACACAGGTTCTACTACATAGTTTGCCCCGTCGACATAGCTGCTTAATTGTACAAGTTGGTGGGTAAAGCCTGCCTCGAAAGGGCCCGACAACGAAATGTCATGTTTGCTGTTCACTACCCTCCCAAGTTGCCCGGTGACTTTATCAAAATAATACGCGATGCCTGAGGAATGAACGATCAGGCTTGATGCTGAATCATCAATCGTGATGCGCGAAGCAGCCGGCCCAAAAACCGGCCTTTTGACCTGGTCCGGCAAGGTGATAGGCCAGGTCCAGGTAAACAATTCCCTGCCATACGGGTCGGTAGCTGTCAGGTACAGCGCGTCATAACTTGTCCACTGTTGAGGAAGGTTTAAGGGTAAAAACCCTTTTTCACCCGGAGCCAGGTCGAATGTCGGCAGGTCAGCTTGCGCTCCTGTGATGGCCGTGGTGCCCGTATCCCCGGCTACCGGAAAACTAACCAACCGCCATTTGAATTGGCACTGGTTTAAATTCGTATAACTGTATCTGTTCTCAATGGCGATCCTGCCATCGAATCCCGGCGTTAGCCATTTTCTGTTGGTCACTACCGGTGACCACAATTCCTTGATCGTATAAAAACTGCCTTCCTTTTCCCTGTGCGGCCCAAGAATGCCATCCGGGGCGCTGTCATCAGCCGTATCCATTGTGCTGTCCTTGTCTACACGCCGTATGCCACCATCTGCAAATACCCAGATAAATCCGCCTGCCCCATACGGGTGACCCAAGATGGCGTTCCAAAAATCCTCCAGGCCGGCTCCGGCTCCGCCATCATAGTTGCCGTGCATAAATTCCGTCGGGAAAAATACTTCATTGCCATACAGTGCCGAGTTTATCACATAATTATAGTCAGGATAATGGCGGGTGTCCGTTCCGTTGAATTTCTCCCATGGATGCAGGACCACCCTATTTTGCGGATCATACAATTTGAACTGATCGTCCAGCGCCGTGTTCCACCCGCCTTCATTCCCATTGTCCCAAAAAATAATCGCGGGGTGATTCACATCCCGTTCGACCATTTCCTTAACCAGCTTCTTACCGACTGCCGTATCATATTTATTTTGCCAGCCGGTCAACTCATCCAGCACAAACAACCCGAGCGAATCGCAAACATCCAAAAAATGCTGGTCGGGAGGATAATGAGACATTCTCACCGCATTCATATTCATGTCCTTCATCAGGTCCACATCCATAATGCTGATCGCTTTGCTCAAGGCACGCCCGGATTCAGGCCATTCGCTATGGCGGCAGACACCCTTCAATATCACCTTTTTTCCATTCACATAGATACCGTCATGACGTCGCAATTCCATCGTCCGAAAGCCAATCCGCTGGTTGATCGTATGAATAACGCCCCCGTCTTTATCTCTTATGGCCACCACCAGGGTATACAATTTCGGCAATTCAGGATTCCACGGGATAACGCCACTGAATCTGCCCTTAAGCGTAACCGGCCATTCACCGTTGCGTGGCCTTCCAATGATCTCACTCCCTATTTGATGCCCCTCCAAAGTTTGCAATTCCGCCGTTATCTCATTATCACTTTTCGCGGCGGGGGCATATACATCGACCCTGATACCGCCGTCCATTGCAGCATCCACTGCGATGTGGTCGATGTAGTTGGCTGGCATTACTTCCAGGTAAACAGGCCGGTAGATACCCCCGAACTGCCAAAAATCAGCCCTCCGTTCCGCCAGGTTGATAGATGCATTGGCCGACTTTTTACTAACGGTAACTTCAAGCAGGTTATCGCCTGTCTGTAGCAATGTCGTAATGTCATATTTGAACCGGTAATAGCCGCCCTGGTGTATGGGCCCCGCCAATCGCCCATTGATCGCTACCTTCGTATCCGTCATGGCCCCTTCAAAAACAAGGAATACCTTTTTCTTGCTCCATGCAGATGCGGCGTTGAAATGACATTTATACAAGCCCTGCTCCTCGGGATTCTTTGTATCCTGGAAGTAATTGTACGTGCCAAAGCCCTGCAACTCCCAGTTCGAAGGGACAGCTATCTTATTCCAGGAGCCATTTCTTTGGCCCGTATTGATAAAAAAATCCCAGTCTACCGTATGATCCTTATCCGTACCGGAAAGATAGACGAGTTGGGTAGACTGTGCGTGGAGACCAGCGCACACACACGACAGCCACAGTGACACACCAATAAAACGAAGGGTTTTGATTTCCACAAAAGAAAGTTAGTAATAAATCCCTATTTCGAACGTGAAGTCATGCACGCCTCCAAAAATTTGAAGGCACAAAAAAACCCGCCGTAAAGGCGGGAATTTCTTCACTGTTATGTTTCTGGGATACAGTGCCTACGTGCAGGCCTACAAGCAGCTGCCGGCTTATGCTTAAGGAGTAAAAGGGTTGCGAAAGCGTTAGGATCGATTACGACCAGGTAGTGCACAGGTAGCTGAAAGGGTTCGGATACTGGTCTGTCTGAAGGGATATTGCGTGCTGAATTCGTGACACAAAGATGCAGGGAAACTGCAGGCCAACCCGCAACGCAAGCAAGGCTCTTTAACAATTTATTGATTTCTTCAATGACCGCTAGGTATAAACACCTATTTCAGTGTATACTAGGGCTGCGCAAAGCCAGTCCCTCAAGCACCGGGCTCGGCTATTGCCGCTTTGTCCGCACAAACGCGCCAACGATCACGGATGCCAGCGTGCCGACCACAGCTTGTCCAACGAGGGCCTGCCCTGTCTGGGAGCCGGCACTGAATTGCCGCCGAACCGAGTCCAACTGTGAGGCGATTTCCCCGGGCGCCTTTCCCGCCGCCCGCAAGGTCCGCTCCGCATCAGCAACCATAAATGCCGTGTAACCGGGATTGATCACCGTACAATATAACCAGCTAAATACCGCCACGATGATCGCTGTCGTACAGGCAACCAATGCGCCCGTCTTTACCGCCTGTCCGTAGCTCAGCACCCCGGCATTTTGCCGGCGAACTTCCAGCATCGCCCAAGTGATCCCCACCACCAGGATAATGATACTGAAAAGCCCGCCGATCGACCGCACATTCGCAGCCGGCAGGCTACCGTGAAACGCGACTTGGTTCAGCCACCCGATCACGGTAAAGGTCGCCAGGCCCCAAAGCCCGCTAACGATACCCGTTCCTATTCCAAATTTGATAAAAGTTTGCATGGAACGAATGTCCGCGCTTCGAGTCAAAAAATCAAAAAATGGGGGGTGGAAAAAGGATGGAATCATCCCAAAACAGGCCATTGCGGCGCCAATTGAGCATATTTGACCCGCGCTTCCTTCCGGTTACTGACAGAAAGCTTGCCGTAGATGTTATTCAGATGTGATTTAACCGTACTCAACTCCACGAACTGGGCGGCTGCAATTTCCTTGTTTGTCTTTCCCTCGGCCACCAGCTTTAAGATCTGCCATTCTTTTGTCGACAACCTTTCGAGTACCTCGTCTCTCCCTTGCCCTTCTCGGCTTTGCCTGTTTATAAGAAGCCCCACCGCTAAAAAGAACACCGCCACCAGGCTCAGGTATAGATCCAATTTCAGATAGCGATACATGACCAGCAAGTTCACCACCTGGAACAAGAGGATCACCGCCGCCGTCAGCAGCCCTATCGTGACAACCACTCCATAGGGTCGCCTGGTCGTCAGAAGCCGGTATACCCTCAACCTGCGCATCAGGTTTTTAAGGTTTTTTGGCCTTTCTGCAACATCACCAGTGCCTTTTCCGCACGGGTCTTCCGGGTCGCTTCCTGTTTGGCCGCGCCGACCCAATCGATATACCCCTGCTTATAAGACTTCGACAACGACTCAAAAAAAGTCTTTGCCTTCGCATCTTTAGCCAGCAAAACCTCCAGTTCGGCCGGCACCCCTTCTATATGTACACCTTTTGGCAGCATCCGATCACATTTTCAGCCTAAAATAATCAAATTATAGAGATCGGCCAAAAATCCCCGGGCCGCCTTACAGCTTCATCATGGCATTACTCACAAATAAAAAAATGTCCGTCTAACCAAGAAAATGAAATATCGCGGCAGTATATTTATCCCCTCGATACCCGGTCCGGCGCCCGCACACCGCTGTTGGGAAATCGGTTCGTCACACTTTGTAGCATGGTCCGGACTTCGCCCGGGGAAGTATCACCCAACACTTAAACGTCAAAATAATTGTGTCATGAAAAAGATCATTTACTCGAGCTTCTTGTTACTTGCCTCCTTCTATGGTCGTGCCCAGTTAACCCCGCAGCCAAGTTCCACGCAAACGATCACACAGGACTTCGGCATGGGAAAGATCATCATGACGTACTCCCGGCCGGATGTAAAAGGGCGAAAAATATTCGGCGGCATGGAACCCTATGGGTCGGTATGGCGTACCGGTGCCAATTCGGCTACGGTGATCAAGTTTACAGACGACGTAGCCCTGGAAGGGAAGAAGATACCGGCCGGAGAATACGGGTTGTTCAGCATACCAGGCGAAAACGATTGGACAATTATCCTCAGCAAACAGCCTAACCAATGGGGTGCCTATAATTATAAAGAAGCCGATGATTTTATTCGATTTACCGTACCGACGAAACACCTGAATGACCTGACCGAAACGATGACGCTCGACTTTACCAATGTAACGCCTACAGCCTGCGACCTGCAGATGATGTGGGAGCACAGCGGTTTTACCGTACACCTCACGACGGATATCGATGCGAAGGTGATGGCCAATATAGACTCTGCCATGAATACGGACAAGAAGCCCTATTATCAGGCGATCATTTACTACTACAACAACAATAAGGATATGGCCAAAGCCCTCGCCTGGGCCAATGAATTGGAAAAAGACAAAAACTTCCCGCCCTTCGTTCCCAAGCTCTGGAAAGCCCGCGTACAATTGAGGCTGGGTGACAAAGCTGCCGCCATTGCGACCGCCCAGGAAGGCGCCAGACTGGCCGCCGCCTCGAAAACTGACGAATACGTCCGCCTCAACAACGAAGTAATAGCGCAGGCAGGCAAGTGACGACCGCCCCTCAATCCTGCTTTAACCGGATATTCCGGTACTCGATCTTCATATACGGCATCACATGCAACTGCAAGCCGATTAAACCCGTAAATTTCCGGGCCGCCGTATCATTGTCGGTCGCCTCACTCATCAGCACATCATTGATATAATGCTTCATATGATTGCCCTTCGCGATAATGTAAATGGAATTCCATTGCGTACTGTCTTTGATATGCCCCTTCAATGAATCGGAGTTGCCCAGCGAATCTGTAACGACCGGCTTGGCATTCGGCGCCAGCGTCACTTGCTGCCCACGCATGGCGAGAAACCCACGCCCGCGTTCTTCGTAGTTCTGACCCGTATATTGATTGGCGCCGTCGATATCGGCCTGGTATCCTTTTAAGCCCAACGGGACACCTGGAACTTCCTCGCTGCGATACTGCACGCCGCTGTTGCCACCCCCGCTGACCCGGTACTCAGCCTTGAATTCGAAGTCGCCCGGCGTGCCGCCGCGCCAGATCAGAAAGGTATTTGCCTTCAGTTCCTTGTCCGGGTGCTCTTCCCCGATAAACTCCCCGCTGTCGACCCGCCAGTAAGCGGTGTCCCCCTGCCAGCCGGCAAAGGTCTTCCCGTCGAAGAGCGACACGAAACCATCCTTGTCCTTCCTGGAAGCACTATCGGCGCCAGAACCGGAACCCGACCCGCTATTACAGCCCGATGCAAGCACGAGGATCAGCGCAGCAAACAACGCAGTAAAACTGAACAACTTTTTCATTGGTATATTTTTATGATGAAATTTTATAGGGCAACACCCGTCTCCTTCCAAGCCCGGGAAGCCGCGGATTCCGCCACCGCCTGACACACCTTTTGGGTCTCCAGCGCATCCCGAAAAGTCGGCGGGCAAGACGCCCCTGTCTCCAGGCTTTTCAGGAAGTCCGCAACCTGATGCACGAACGAATGCTCATAGCCGATCCCCAATCCCGGCACCCACCATTTATCCATATAAGGCTGATCCCCGTCGGTGACATGGATCGAACGCCAGCCCTTTAGAGTGCCCTCATCCCCATTGTCAAAAAACTCCAGCCTGTTCAGGTCATGCAGGTCCCACCGGATAGAAGCATTCGCTCCATTGATCTCAAACGTATACAGCGCCTTGTGGCCACGCGCATAACGCGTGGACTCGAAGACCCCAAGCGACCCGTTCTCAAACCGGCAGAGAAACGAACAGGCATCGTCTATCGTAACCTCCTGCATCTTGCCGGTAAGCTGATGCATCCGCTCGCGAACAAACGTTTCAGTCATCGCCGTCACATCCCTGATGCCCCCATTCAGCCACATCGCCGTATCGATACAGTGCGAGAGCAGATCGCCGAGCACGCCGGAGCCGGCCACCGCCGCGTCCATACGCCAAAGCCCTTCCCCACCCTGCGGCAGACTGGCATTGATCGTCCAGTCCTGTAAAAAGTTTGCCCGGTAGTGATAGATCTTTCCCAACTTCCCCGATGCGATGAGCTGATGCGCCAGCGTCACGGCAGGCATCCGGCGATAATTATACCAGACCGTATTGGCGACCCCCGCCTTTTCGATCGCGTCCACCATGCCCTGGGCTTCTGAAAGATCCCGCGCCAGGGGTTTTTCGCAGAGGATCATCTTGCCCGCGGCAGCAGCGGCTATGGCTATCTCGGCATGCATGTCGTTCGGCGTACAGATGTCAATGGCATCGATATCGGGACGTTCGACAAGCGCTTTCCAGTCCGTCTCCACGCTTTCATACCCCCATTGCTCCGCAAACGCCCGCACCTTGCTTTCGTTTCGGGCACACACGGCCCGTAGAACAGGCCTAAACCCCAAAGCAGGAAAAAAATCGCCGACGCGTTTATAGCCATTGGTATGGGTCCGCCCCATAAAACCACAACCGACAAGCCCTATTCGAAGTTCTTTTTTCATATTGGCAATTTATTCGATCTTTAATCAACCTGGTACCAGCCGTGTGCTTCGCGGACCTTGACCATGGCAGCCAGGATATCATTCCAGGTTTGTTGTTTCGACATCACTTCGTTGGGAAACATACAACCGTCCCAGCAGATATGCGGGAAGGCCTTCGTCACCACACCCGCATCGTCGCGCAACCAGTATCCGGCATCTTCGGTGATATCCAGTCGCCCATTGGGGTCCGTTGCCAGACAATGACGGCCCGTTTTGTCGTGCGCGCCGGTGCCATGCACAGTACCATCGTTCTGCGCCACATGAAAATCGATGGTCCAGGGTCGAAGCGCATGCGTCAACGTCCGGAGCCCGTCCGTCAAAGTCTTCCGGTCATTCCAGTCAAAATCGAGCGGAAGGATCCGGTCCGAAGGACTGTTATAGCCCAACAGGTACAAGAGGGTGTGGGCCATATCCGCCTGAAAGCCGATATTGGGCCTGTCCACCGCTTCCAGCGTATCGATCATCGCCCTCCAGCTGTGCATGCCGCCCCAGCAGATCTCGCCCTCGGCCGCAAGCTTTTCCCCAAAGCCGGCGGCGACATCGCAGGCTTCCCGAAAGGTCTCCGCGATCAGCTTCGTATTGCTGACCGGATCGGCCAACCAGGTTTCCGGGTTGACTGCAGCGTCGATCCGGATGATACCATATGGACGAATACCCACGCCACGCAATCGCCGCCCAAAGACACAGGCATTGCGCACCTGATCGACGAACCTTGTTCTTTCCGCACGGCTACCCATAGCCGAACCGCCCGCCGGTGGCCAGATCGGGGCGACAAGACTGCCCACAACCAGGTCAATTGCGCCAAGCCTGTCGGCCAACCGGCGAACACCGTCATCACTCAAATCGATTTGAAAATGCGGATCGAACAGACCGATGTCGATCCCGTCGAATTTCACCCCGTGGACGGAGGCCGCAGCAGTCTGCTCCAGGAGCACGTCCAGGGAAATAACAGGCTCGGAGCCTGCGCCTTTGCCAACGATACCGGGCCAGGTAGCGTTGTGAAGCTTGGGATAATTGTTGATTGGCATATCGTTAGATTAAAGATTCAAGGGCATGTCCGGATTCCCCGGCCCAAAATGTTTTAACATCACAAGAGGGTCGGTGGTGGACGGATTGGTGATCGTCACCCCGGCCACGGCAGCCTGCTCGCTGACAAAAAATTCGTCATTCGTCAATTGTCCGTACCTGATCAGCGCCGGCGTCTCGATGGCCCACACCCCCATTTTTCCGCTGCCCTGCATCATTATAAGTCCATACGCCGCTGCATCTTTGATCGTGACCGTCGCCCCGGGAAACACCGTCAGCTCCTTGGCACTAAAGGCATCCGATTTGTAACAGACCCAGTTCTCCGCATAGCCGGCCTCGCCGCCGGCACGGACAGGCGCCATAAAACGATGCGCATGCAAGTGCGTATCCACATTCAACTCCCAGTCGATAATATCGAGCAATGCATCGAAATCGCCGATGCTTTTCGCAGCCACACCCTGCCATAGCAGCTCTTCGGGAATGATCGCCTCATTGATCAGGGATTGGTACATCGCAAAGACATCCGACGCTTTTTGCGGCTCATAGGTGCAAAGACTGCCGGGCGCATGCAACAGGCCCGGCGGGACGTCCCAGCCCGTACCCGGTTGAAGCCTGTAAGCCTGGCTATAGTTCGTGATCTTATTGTCGCCCTTCGTAAAATTCACCAGGCATTCCCGGATCTGCGCCCGCGTCGTACCAGGAGCAATGCCCATAAAGGTATAGGGGAAATCGCCGCCATGGTTGTTCAACTGCGGCGGGAAATAGTAGGCCTCAGGCTTTCCCGATTGCCCGATCAACGCCGCCTTCTCATCATTGTGATGGATATGGTGCGGCAAAGGTCCCATATTGTCAAAAAATTTTGAATACATGGGCCACCCGCCATACTGGTCCCATAGACGAGCGCCGATCAGTCCTCCTTTCAAATGATCGACCGCGTCTTTCAACAAAATTCGCTCTTCTGCAGCCCCATCCAAAAAGACCACGGCACTCAACCCTTCATCCTTCCCGGTCAACGGACCATTCTTAGCCGGCGTTGTGGAAGAGAACCAGCGCTCGTCAATGCCGCCCCTTACTCCACCCAACACATAATAATCATCCGGATGCAATTTTATTCTTCTTCCGGGTACGCAAAAAGACCGTGGCACCCAGGTGGGCGCCAGGCGCAGGATCCCTTTTCCCTGGTCAAATGCTTTTTCTGCTACACTGAGTTTTTCCATTGATGGCAATTAATCGTTGTTTTGAAAGGCGTTTATAAAAGTCTCCACGGCAACAGGCTCGTCAACACTTCTATTTCCGATCGGTCACCACCTTCTACCGCAGCCCCGTCCCTGTGTTGATCCAGGCGATCCGCACGCCCCACCCCACCCCGTTGTCCAGTACGGCCGTCTCGATCCCGCCCGGTTGAGCGCGGTTGGAAACCTTACCGGTCCAGGATAGCAAGCTGGATTTGAGCATCGTTCTTATTACTTTTTGGCAAAGATCGAATCCTGTTTGTTGCCGCCGGACTTCAAATAAGCCAGCAGGTCCTTTAGTTCTTCACCGCTCAGCCGGTTGATCAGACCAGGCGGCATGATCGAAGTCTTGGACAATTGGGTCTTCACCACCTCCTTTTTCGCAACCGGCCGCAGCGTCTGAGGCGCAAAGGGATTCTGTGAAATATAATAATTATCGGCGTCCTGGTTCATCAGCCTGCCGACAGCCGAAGACCCGTCCTGCAGCGAGAATACCGTGGCAGCAAATTGATCCGAGATCGTCTTGCTGGGTTGAATAATGGATTCGAGCATATCCTTGTACGAAAAGCGGCTACCCAATTGCGTCAGGTCCGGCCCCACCGTTCCACCCTCACCCCGCATCGTGTGACAGGACTTGCACATGGAGGCGATAAACATATTCTTACCCCGTTCGAAATCCCGGTTGGCCAAGCCGTCTTTTACAAGGACAACGGCAGAATCGACTTCCCAGTCTACGCCGGGCCCCTTCGGCTGCTGCACTGCACCAAGGTCTCCCATCCCCGAACGACCGACGATCGTATCGCCGGAGATCGTATTGAAGTAGGCGAACTTGTCTTTCGGAACCTTCTTCAACGCATTCTTACGCGTCAGATCGATAAACCCGACAAAACTATGGCCGCCTTTATAGCCAAAGGCCTTATAGAACCAGCGGAAGTACGTGTCTTGAAGGGAGGGCGTCCAGCCGGTCGTAGCATCACTCAGCACCACAGCATAATAAGTCTGCTGCGCCGGCGGGACATTGGAGAGCGTTCCCGCTATATCCATGCCATATTGCCAATTCCTCATGATCAGATCGGAAGATGGCGTGACCTGCTTCTGGTAGGCCGTATCGTCTTTAGCGGTCGCCATCAACGCCATCGTTTTTGCAACGGCTTTCGGATCCTCCAGGTAAACGAGTACTTTGCTCAGCGACCGGTTCAGGTTATTGTCACCCGCCGGATATTGGGGATCAAGCGCGGCAACAACGGTCGCCTTTACACCCGGCGCAGGCATCCCCATCCTCGCCAACACCAGCTCAAAGGCACGCAATAGGTCTATTTGCTGCGGTTCTGTAAGATGCGCATAGTCAATACGCGCGAGTGCGGTGAGTAGGCGATCCCGCTGATCCGCACTTCCTTCCCTCGCCAGCGCGATCGCCGCCTGGGTAAGCGTCACCGCATCTTTTTCCGCCAGGGCCTTTCCCAGCCATTCACTGACCGGCTGATGCTCGACGGCGATCCGCGCCGCATACCGGATAAAGCGGTCTTCATGCTTGAGGTAAGGCCACGCAACACCAATAGCGTCCGGATTCGGCGCACCTTGATAGGCCTCGAGCTTACGCCGAAGCTGTTGCAGGTCCGTCAATGCCGTAGGCACTAGTTTTTCGGTATCACTCTTGTTATCGCCATAGTATACGCGATAAAGATCGGACTCCAATCGGCGGCCTCCCGTCAGGAAATACAAAGCGCCGTCGGGGCCGATCTCCCCATCCGTCAAAGGCAGCGGCGAACCGGAGACAAATTCTTCCACGGTTGCCTTATAACTGGCGCCATCCGCTTGCGGCTGGAACGCATAGATGATCCCAAAACTCCAGTCGAATGCATACATCGACCTGCGGTATTTCTCGGGGAAATGCGCAGTCTGACCGCTGAAGACACTGGTCGGCGAACCTTGCCCGATATTGAGCAAAGGCGGGAGGTTATCGGGATAAACAGGCGGCCATTTGTCCGTGCCCGGACGCCAGCCGAATTCTCCGCCGCTGGGCACATGACAGATGCGGATAGGCCGGTACCAGGGCAGGCCAAAATCCCATTCCATATCGGAATCGAACGTAAACATCTCCCCCGCATCATTAAACGCAAGGTCGAAAGGATTGCGAAACCCATTGCTGATCAAAGTGAAATTCCCGCCGGTCGAGTCGATCCGGGCGATCCAGCCGCCGTGGATATTCACGTCATTGTCATGCCCGTTCGGATCCTTGATCAGGGGCAGCAGGTTGTCGATCTGCCAGACGGGCGGAGCCTTATAGACATCCATCTTCGGGATCTTCGTAAAATTCCCTGCTATGATGTACAACGCATTTCCATCGGGCGATAACACAATACTATGCGGACCATGTTCGCCGTCCCCTTGCAGCCTTTTGATCAGGGTGACCTTGTCGTACTGGTCGTCGCCGTCCATATCCTGCAGACGGTACAGGCCGCTATGACGGGTCTTGGTGGAATCATCGCCTTCATCGTTGACCATCACATAAAGACTGTTGAACGCATACAGCAGGCCGTGGGCGTAACCGATCCTTCGGTTGAACTTCGACGTGTCCCCGGGAAGCTGGAGCACTATGGAGTCTACTTTGATCTTTTGCTGATTCGTATCCGAGCCGACCGCCGGAATGGTCAGCCGGTACAAATTGCCGTATTGATCTGCGGCGATCATGCGTCCCTTGTTGTCAAAGGTCATCGCCACCCAGGACCCCTGGTTGTTGATGCCGGGACTATACAAATGATCCGCATGAAATCCAGGCGGCAACTTCAGGCTGGCAATCTTCGGATCAGCCGGCTCGACGGCTTTGGGCTCCTCGGCGTTCCTGCATGCGCCACTCAATACAATCAGCGCGGTAAGAGAGAAAAAGAACGGTAAACGGGTCAGGTTGCTATACATGGCAAAAATAAATTAACGATGATATTCTCCCGGGTAAACTACGAAGGTTTCAGGGCAATCGGTCGCGCAATCGGTTGTGCGATCATCCGCGTTCGCAACGATAATTTTACGCATATTTATCAAGGCAACCGTCCTGTACTGTCATGTACCTAAATTAAGCGATATTTACATAAATTATCGATCAGTATGGAAATAGGTATCGACAGTTTCGCCATGTACAACAATTATTCCTCAGGCGCAGAATTGACCAGCACGGAAGCGATGGATCAGTTGCTGGACCGGATCGTACACGCGGACCAGGCAGGCCTGTCAGTCTTTGGTATCGGAGAACATCACCGCAAGGGCTTTCTCGATTCCGCTACCCATATGATCCTGGCAGCCGCCGCCGCAAAGACCGAACACATCCGCCTGAACAGCGCGGTCGCGGTTTTGAGCGCCGCCGACCCCGTCCGGGTATTTCAGAACTATGCAACACTGGACCTCATCTCCAAAGGAAGGGCCGAGATCGTCGTCGGCAGGGCTTCCTCGATCGAAGCATTCCCCTTATTCGGCTACAGCCTCGATGACTACGATGCGCTCTTCGTCGAAAAATTGGGGCTGCTCCTGCAAATTCGTGATAACGAGTTCGTGACCTGGTCAGGGAGATACCGCCCGGCCCTAAAAAATCTTCCCGTTTATCCCCGTCCCCTGCAGGATCCGTTGCCCATTTGGATCGGTGTAGGCGGGACACCGGAGTCCTTCGCGCGCGCCGGCAAATTGGGCCTGCCCCTGATGGTAGCCGTGATCGGCGGCGAAACACATCGGTTCGCGCCATTGGTGGCGCTCTACAGAGACGCAGGAAAAGCCGCCGGCCACCCGCCCGAAAAATTGAAGGTGGGACTGCATTCACTGGGATATATAGCGGCAACTACCGAAAAGGCGATCGATGAATTCTATCCGGGTTACGCCGCCAACATGACCAGGCTCGGCAAAGAACGCGGCTGGCCGCCGGTTACCCGTCCCCGCTTTGATGCACAGGCCGGCCCCTTGGGCGCCCTCATCGTCGGCGGCCCAAAAGACGTGGCCGAAAAGATCATCAGGCACAGCAAGGCATTGGGTGGCATTCAGCGGGTGACCTTTCAGATGGACAGCGCCGGACTCTCGCACGAACAACTCAAAAACGCCATCACCCTGCTAGGCACGGAAGTGGCCCCGATAGTAAACAGCCTGGAGAAAGGGATCATTTCAGCGACTCCATGAAATTCTTCTCCGTTTGCTTCAGGTGCGCCAGCATAGCATGACTGGCCTCCCGCGGATCACTGTTCTTAATGGCATGAAAGATCTCCTCATGGAATTGGATCACCCTGTTCTCTTCAGCAGGCAGGATGTCGACCTTCTTCTTCGAAAAGATGGCATGTTTTACCTTGGGCATATTGTCGAAAATCGGCCGCATGAGCAGTGGAACGATATTGCTGCGCGTGGCCTGCGCGATCAGCAGATGGAAGCGGCAGTCGATCACCGTCTGGCCCTCGATGTCACCCAATGGGCTGTTCTTCATCTCCTCCAGATTGGCTGCGAGCGCTTCCAGTTCGGCCGCCGTACGGTTTAAGGCCGCCTGACCCGCGATCTCCGGCTCAAAAAGCTGTCTCGCGCGAATGATATCGAAGATCAGGTTGCCATCATCAGTCAGTTCCAGGAAAAGGTTGATCGAGCCGATGGCGGACTCGGAGCTCAGCTCGTTCACATAGGCGCCGCTTCCCTGTTTGATGACGACAAGACCACGTGCGCTTAGCCGGCGGAAAGCCTCTCTCACCACAGTCCTGCTGACAGAGAACAGCTTGCAAAGCTCTCCTTCAGTAGGCAGTTTCTGACCGGCTAAATATTGTTTTTTTCTGATGGCCAATTCAATAGACTCCTCGATCTTGCCACTTAAAAGCTTCTCGGAACCTATTTTTTGAAAAGGTGTATCCAGGCTCATAAAATAAGATTTCTATCTTAGCGTGATGCCTCAAAGATAAAAGTTATATGACAAATCCGGACCATTCACGTAAATTATGTAAAAACATTTTTTTAAACGAGGCAGATACCCTAAACTTGTATGACGTTAGACGAATGATGTTATATGAATGATGTTAACCGAGTTGACGTTTAAAAAACCCACTATGGTCAATCCACCCACCATCAAGGAGATCGCCAAAAAACTCAATATCTCGACATCTACCGTCTCCCGGGCCCTCCATGATCATGAACGAATAAGCATGCTGACCAGGATAAGGGTCCAAAAGCTGGCCAGGGAAATGGATTATGAGCCCAACCAAAAAGCCATCTTCTTCCAGCAACGCAAGACCTTCACGATCGGCGTCATCCTTCCCGATCTTGCCGAATTCTACTTTTCCACCGCCATCAGCGCCATAGAAGATGCGTCCAGTAAACAGAAATATTCCGTTTTACTCGGTCAGTCCCATGATCTCGAATCCAGGGAAAAACACATTGTGGAGAATATCATGAGCCACCGCATCGACGGGCTGATCATATCCATCGCCAAGAATACCACCAACTACGAACATTTCAATATGCTGAAGCGCTACGGCATCCCTGTCGTATTCTTCGACCGCATACCCGATCTTCCCAATATCCATTATGTGGCTTGTAACGTGGTCACCGGTACAGTCCAGGCCATGGAGTTCTTGTTGCAGTCCGGCCATCGCCACATCGCGATGCTCAATGGTCCCGAACAACTGTACTCCTGCCGCCAACGCGTGGAGGGCTATTTTAAGGCCTTGAATGACTATCCGGTCAGGTTCGATCCCGCCCTCGTGCTATCAACCGACCTCACGACCGAAGGCACGCACAAAGCCATGTCAAGTCTACTATCCCTCAAGAAAAGACCAACGGCCGTACTCTGCTTCAACGACAACGTGGCGCTGGACGCCATCGAATACGCACAGAAAAAGAAGCTGAAGATCAACAAGGACATCTCCTTCGTAAGTTTTTCGAATCAGCCCCTTATCCGTCACACCGCTTTTCCACCAGTAGCGACCGTCGAACAATTCCCTTATCAACAGGCGCAAAAAGCAACCGAGGTCATGCTGGACCTGCTCAGCAACAGAGAAACCCGCGAGACAACTTCTTTCAACAAGATTTCCGTCGAATCCCAGTTGGCGATCCACAAACAAAAATAGCCGCTAGTGCGCCCAGGCCGAAGCCGGCACAACCTGCCGCTCGCTTCCATTCACACTGTATTCGAGCTTGAGCGCCTTATCGCTCCCAGCCTGGATATAATCCAGCCCAAAAATATGCGCCCCCTTCTTCAACGCGATCTTCCCCGACTTTTCGGTATTGGCATGCTTCCCATCATGATCGACGACTACCTTCCCATCCATCCGCATCACTCCGCCATCATCGACCGACAGATAGAAGGTGTACAGCCCATCCTTCGGCGCGATGAAATAACCCGCATACCGCAACCCTGCATCGTCGGCACGCGTAAGGTCCCCGATCGACGGCGCAAAAGAGATCGTATTCCTGACAGGCGCGGCTGTCGAAAGGTCGGCGACACTGGAGGGGATCAATTCATAAGCCGCCAGTTTCAACCCCCGATGCAGCCGAACACCCCGGGCGGCCGGTTCGATCGTATAAACGGTCAACGGCGCGACGACCGTATTCCCTGGCAATGCCCCCGCTTTAAATGACCTCACGGTCATTACTGCACTATGCTCCGCCACAAACGGCTTCATATAGCGCGTAGACGCGACCCCGGGCACCGACCCATCGAGCGTATACCGGGCCTCGCAGCTGTCCTTCAACGAAACAGATACCAGCGGCTTCAGCGAGCTGCCTGGATAACTCAACACCACCCTCGGGTTCGCAGCAAAATTTCCGGTATGGCTGAACCTGACCACGTAGGCATACGCCTCTTTTGTCTTGCGAGGGAATGTCACCGACAGGTCCCCGCCGGCCTCTGCCCAATCGAGCGTCTCGCCCGTTTCGAGTAATTCCACTTTTGTCTCCGGCGCCAATACCAGGTCTTTAACGCTGAAACTTCCGCCCGGCCAATGCGGCAGGATCATATACAGCTCATTCTTCACCGGGTTATAGATAAAATAGCAGGTCTTCACGCTTCCTTCCCATTGTCCCGTTACCTTCCATCGAACGGTGTTATAGATCGCTGCGGAATTGACTTTCATCCAATCCCCGATCTGTAGCAGTCTTTCTTCCATGATCGGCGGGATCTTACCGTCTGCATCAGGCCCGATGTCCAATAAGAAATTCCCGCCGCCGCTCACCTTATCGACGAGTTGCATGACCATCTCCCCGGCCGAATTATAATCCCATACATCCTCGTTCCTATTGTACCCATAAGAGTAGCCCATACCCCTGCTTTCTTCCCAGTAATGGTCTTCGAAGCTGATATCGGGCTGGTATTCCGGCGTATACACCCCGCCGTGCTTGAACCGGATGCCGGCGCCCCAGCGGTCATAGGTCACGACACTATCTTTTATAGGGCTTTCATTGTACAGCCAGGCCAGAAACGCAGTCGACTTCCAGGTCTCGGCAGGCGCCTCCCATTCTCCATCGGTCCAAAAGACATCGGGCTTGTAGGTCTCGATGACATCCTTCATCTGTGGCCACATATGGAAATCGACATATCGCTTACGGTCTTTCAACCAGATCGGATTGTACCATTCGTACAGGGAATAATAAAGCCCCGGATGCACAGTCGTCTTCCGCAATGCGGTAAACAGTTCGCCTACCAGGTCGCGATGTGGCCCCGCCTCCACAGCATTCCACGCAAACCCCCAGTCCCGGGAAGCTTCCTTGCTGGGCCAAAGCGCAAATCCATCGTGATGTTTGGAAGTGAGCACCACATAACGGGCACCCGATCGCTCGATCAGACTGGCCCATTCATCAGGATTGAACAGCTCCGCCTTGAATTGATCGGCAAATTGGTAATAGCTCAGCTCGCCATATTTTTGCCGATGATAGGCGATTGTGACGGAGTCGCCGGTGGTCAACCCATTCTGATACCATTCCGCATATTCCCCCTTCTTGCGAAACCCCGGCACGGAATAGACACCCCAGTGTATGAAGATGCCGAATTTCGCATCGCGGTACCATTGCGGCACAGGCCGATTGTCAAGCGATTCCCAGTTGGCTTCATACACTTGCGCCTGCACTGCCGGCACGGCTGCCAAGAAAAAGAACAGCAATCTGATGCGCATTATCATTATTTGTTGGATGTAGAAAAGGAATAAGGATAGGCAGCCGGATCGATTCCCCGCTGCTTGTTGGGCACCGCACTCATGGTGAAATCGACGACCGCGCCTTCCATCAGCGCTTTATGGCTCAACCAGTTCTTGCCATACGGTTTGCCGTTGAACAGGACCTTGTCGACATACCGGTTCTCCGCACTATTCGCCGGCGCATTGATCACGACTCGCTTGCCATTCTCCAGCACCAGCGTCATCTTCCTGAACAGCGGCGCGCCGAGCACGTATTGGTCCGTACCCGGGCAAACGGGATAGCAGCCCATCGCCGACCAGACGTACCATGCCGAGGTTTGTCCATTGTCTTCATCGCCGCAATAACCGTCAGGCGTCGCGAAGTAAAGCCTGTTCATGGCTTCGCGCACCCAGTACTGCGTTTTCCATGGCTCGCCCGCATACTGATACAAATAGATCATATGCTGGATAGGTTGGTTGCCATGGGCATAATTGCCCATATTCATGATCTGCATCTCGCGGATCTCATGGATCACCGACGTATAATAAGAGGCATCGAACACCGGCGGAACGATCCACACCGAGTCCAACATCGTGATGAATTCCTTTTTACCACCCATCAGCCCCATCAACCCCTGTATATCCTGGAACACTCCCCAGGTATAATGCCAGCTGTTGCCTTCCGTAAAGGCGTCGCCCCATTTGAAGGGGTTGAAATTGGCCGACCAGCTGCCGTCGAGGTTCTTTCCATGCATTAGTTTGTGAGCAGGGTCAAAGATGTTCCTGTAGTTCTGAGAACGCTTCGCAAAAAGATCGATCTCCGATTGCGGCCGCTTCAGTGCCTTCGCCAAGAGGTAGATGCAATGGTCGTCATACGCATATTCCAGCGTCCGGGCCGCGTTCTCATTGATGCCGACATTGTATGGGACATAGCCCAGTTCATTGTAATAGCTGAACCCCTTGCGGCCCACAGACTGTACCGGCCCTTCGTGGGTCGTATTCTTAAGCACCGCCGCATAGAGCGTATCGATATCGTACCCCCGAAGGCCCTGCAGATAGGCGTCGGCGACGATGGACGCGGAATTAGAACCGATCATGCAGTCCCGGTGGCCCGGGCTTTGCCATTCGGGCAGGAAGCCGCTTTCCTTGTAGGCATTCACCAGCCCAGCCTGAATATGTTCGTTGAGTTCGCGGTGCAGCAGATTGAACAACGGGAACACGGCCCGGAAAGTATCCCAAAAGCCGTTGTCGGTAAACATATAGCCGGGTAAGACCTTACCGTTATAAGGACTGTAATGCATGATCTTGCCCGCCGCATTTAGCTCATAGAATTTCCGGGGGAAAAGCATAGTCCTGTAGATGCAGGAGTAGAAAGTCCTCGTCTGATCGATCGTCCCGCCTTCGGCTTTCACCCTGTTCAATTCCTTGTTCCAAATGGCCTTGGCCTTCGCTTTCACCGTCTCGAAATCATCGCTCCCAATCTCCTTGAGATTGATCTCCGCCTGTTCGGCGCTGATAAACGAAGACGCTACCCGCGCATAGACCTGTTCCCCCCGTTTCGCGATCTTGAAACCCACCACGGCGCCGACATGCGTTTCCCTAGCTTCTTTGGCATTATCGTTCAGCCCGTCGCCGTTGAACACGGCAACATTGGCAAACGGCCGGTCAAAAATAAGGACAAAATAATTCTTAAAATTATCGGGCACACCACCGCTGTTCTTCGTGGTATAGCCGATGATCTTATGCTCTTCCGGGATGATCTTGATATAGGATCCATTGTCCATGGCATCAATCACCAGAAAAGCGCTATCCGTCTTGGGAAACGTAAAACGCAATCCCGCCGCCCGCTCAGTAGGCGTGATCTCCGTCGTGACGTCCGGATCCGCGAGATAGACGCTATAGTAATAAGGTTTTGCCACTTCGGCCTTATGGGAAAACCAGCTCGCCCGGTCGTCTTCTTTGAACAACCGCTTCCCGACGACAGGCATCACCGCAAACTGCCCATAGTCGTTGATCCAGGGACTGGGCTGATGCGTCTGCTTGAAACCACGAATTTTTATCGCGTCATACGTATACGCCCACCCATCACCCATCTTACCCGTTTGAGGCATCCAGCAATTCATGCCCCAGGGCAGACTGATCGAAGGATAGGTATTGCCTGTCGATAAAGTAAAATTAGAAGCCGTACCCATCAATGGGTTGATCCAGTCTACCGGACCGCTGATCGAATCAACCCGGGGCATAAGGTCTCCTATCATTTGCGCGGGAAGACGGGCCACCAGCCCGGCTAAAAAAAACAACTGCAAGCAAATTTTTTTCAACTTAAAATTTATTTATTTTTAACGATATTGTTGCACAATATGAAGAAACTGCTTCTCGCACTGATCCCACTTGCCATTGTTTTCCTGATCGTCAGTTTTTTCATCCCTATGAAACTGACCAAACAAGTCGCCATCAACAATACCTGGCAAAACATTGAATCCTCCCTCCAACCCCAAAACCGCGGCAAATGGGATTCCTCCGGCGAAAAGATGCGCATCTCCCAGGCCGCACCCCTGCTCTACCAGGTGGAAGGTACGAAGGACAACCATACGGATGAGTTCGGTCTGATGGTCACGCCCTATGCCGGCAAAGATCCAAACCATGCCGCCATCGTTTATTCAAGGATTACCAACCTCTTCTACAAACTCTTCCCCTTCCTTGAAAAGCGATCCTTCGCGACGGCCACCGTCACGGCACTCAAATCCTACCTGGAAGACGATCGCCGCTTCTACGGTTTTCCGATCGAGCTCAAAGCAGCCACCGACACCCTCTTCGTCACCAAGAAACAAGACCTGCCCGCCGCAGCACTATTTACGATCCTTCCCACTATGCAACAGGAACTGGAAGCCTTTGCGAAACAAAACGGCTGCCGCGTCCTGGCTAAAAACATGTCTTTTTCGTCCCTTGACCATGATTCCCTCTCCGTCATGGTAGGCCTCAACATCGATAAGGTGATCGCCGGCGACTATATCTACAATTTCAGACAGCTGCCCTCGGGCGTGTCACTGGTTGCCGGCCGCTATGCAGGCCCCTTCCGCAACCGGACAGCCTTGTACCAGGCCATGGAAAAATACCTTACAGACCACCAGCTCGCCAAAAGAGCATTGCCGTATGAGACCTATACCTCCCCTTTCCCCATTTCCGACACGGCAACCATCGAAATAGAGCTCTCCTATCCAGTCGCCCATCAATAGTGAGCACTCGCCAATAGCCAAGAACCAAGACCAAGAGCCATTCGCAAAGAGCCAAGAACCAATAGCCAATAATCAAGACCAAGAGCCATTCGCAAATAGCCAAGAACCAATAGCCAAGAACCAAGACCAAGAGCCATTCGCAAAGAGCCAAGAACCAATAGCCAAGAACCAAGACCAAGAGCCATTCGCAAAGAGCCAAGAACCAAGAACCAAGACCAAGAGCCATTCGCAAAGAGCCAAGAACCAAGAACCAAAAGTCAAGAGTCAAGAACCAAGAACCAAGAACCAAGAGTCAAGAATCAAGAACCAAGAGTCAAGAACCAAGAACCAAGAGTCAAGAATCAAGAGTCAAAAGCTAAGAGCCAATAGCCAAAAGCCAACAACGATAAGCCAATAGCCAATCGCCAACAACGATAAGCCACGAGCCACTCGCCGAGCCCGTCAATAACGCAACAGCCGCAAAGGCCCGTTGTTGAACCCAACGATCATCGCCCGCCCGCCCTTCGCCAGCCGGATGGACCGGATGCTCCGGACTTCTCCCGTCAACGTGTCCAAAGGTGCCGGCAAGGGAAAAACACCTTTGAATCCGCCCTTCCCGTCGCCCGTATACAACGAGAGCGGCATGGCATCATACCGGCCTTCATACGGCTCGGTGCCATAAAAGTTGCCGCCCACCAGCAGGTCTGGTTTCCCATCCCCGTTCAGATCGGCCTGCGCAAAGGAAAAGATCGGCGACCATTGCATACTATAGGGCAGCTCCTTCCGCTTGAAATGCCCCTTCCCATCGTTGATCAGCGCCACAGAACCCAGGGTATAAGCTTCATAGAGCGCCGAACTGTCCAGCTTCTTCCCGAAGATCTCTTCCACCGTCGATCCGGCCATCTTCCCGTAACTCAAAAACTTTTTCTTCAGGAAAGGCAATTGCTTCTCCAGGTTCTCCTTGTCGAGAAACGGGTAGTACCGGCCATTTTTCTGCACCGCGAGGATCTGCGCCATGCGCTGGTTATTCATCATATCACCCACATACATCTTCAACGGATAGTCGGCACTCGCCGTCAGTTTACTGTTGAGCCCATAGTTGCCCAGCAACAGATCGGGATAACCGTCACCATTGAGGTCGGTAGCCAGCATGCTGCACCACCACCCGGACAGGTCGACATCATCACCCGTCAGGGTATCCCGGACAAAATGCCCCCGAAGGTTCTTGAACAGGATCGGCGGCATCCACTCGCCAACAACGATCAGGTCGGGCCAGCCATCCTGGTCGACATCCACCCAGGCGGCATCGGTGATCATCCCAATATGTTCCAGCCCGGGGATCAAAGCAGCAGTCACCACCGTAAAATTGCCCTTGCCATCGTTCTGCAGCAGGTAACTTGTCGGCGGCTTACCGTAGATGCCGGCATCGGCCCTCCCGCCGACGAATATGTCAAGGTCTCCATCCCGGTCGAAATCCGCGACGCGCACCACCGATTTGTTCTCGTACAAAGCAGGCAGCCCGGCAGACAGCGAAAAGTGCCCCTTCCCATCATTCAGATACAGCCGGTCTTTCAATTCTTCGGCGTTGCCCGCATATTCATTGCCGCCACTGGCCACATAGAGGTCCGGGTAATGATCCCCATTGGCATCAAACAATACCGCATCGACGTCTTCGCAATTCCGGTCCCGCTGGAAGACTGCCGAATCCCCCGACGCCACGAAGCTCGCATCCGGCCGCTGTAAGAATAGACTACCCCCCTGCCCCTTGCCGCCGCCCACAAAAAAATCTTCCAGCCCATCCCCGTTCACATCCCCCACCGCAACTTTGGGTCCCTGCGTGGAGATTTCGTGCGGGATGAACCACTGCCGGGTGAAATCGATGAACGAATTGTCTTCTGCATGACTGTAATGGATACCCGAGGCAAGGGTGATATCCGCCAGCCCCGAAGCAGGGTGCGCACGCAACAGATCGCGGATAAAAACGCCATAGTGCAGGATCGTATCCGTCGCCCGATGCTCATAGGTTAACAACAGCTTTCTGTCGGCAACAGTTTGTCCAAGCCGCTGAAACCGGTTGTCAGGCCAAATGATATAGAGGCTGTCCGCCACCCCGGCGCTCCCCAGCCCATAATGCAGCAAAGGTTCGGAACTGCTCATGAACCCTCTCTCGGGCTGCAGTTCCTGGTAGTACAGCGAGCCGCCGGCGAACACGATGACCTTCGTGCCAATGCCGAAAGTATTGGGCGCGCGGCCCTTCAACTGAACGGTCAGATAATGGTTCGACGGATACTCCTCCCGCGTATTGTTGCGGTAGATACCTGCAGCTTCATTCATATTGTTGGTGACAAGGTCGATCGCGCCGTCGCCGTTCAGATCGGCATAGGCAGCTCCTTGCGCCAGTGTCGGCTGGTCGAAACCCCAATCCGCGGAGCGATCGTCGAAGCGCAGCTCGGAATCACCTTCAAAGATGTAGTTGTGCCAGGCGCCGGAGGGCAGGTGCTGCAGGATCTCCTTGTCATGCGTCCGCTTGCCGGAAGCAGGACGATGCTGCGGCAGGCCCGAAATGAACTTCACGTAATCCAGGTCATTGGGCCGGTTCTTGATCCCGTTCGAGATAAAGATATCGTTCCGCCCGTCCAGGTTGAAATCGGCGATCAGCGGGCTCCAGCTCCAGTCGGTGGCCGCGACCCCGCTGTACAAGGCAATGTCGGAGAACTTCATGCCCTCACCCGTATTCAATTGCAGGCAGTTTCGGGAGTACTGGTAATTGTAGCCATATCCGCGCTGATACAGGTACAGCGTCAGCGGATCGTCTCCCAGCGAAGACTTCAACACCTTCTCATCCGCCGGCAGCATATCCACCGTCATGACATCCAGCCAGCCGTCATGATTGAGATCTGCGATATCATTGCCCATCGAGAACTTAGATTCATGGCCAAAGGCCTGGTTATTGATTTCCTTGAACGTGCCGTTGCCCTGGTTCAGATAATAGTAGTCGTTCTCATGGAAATCGTTGCTGACATAGAGGTCGTCATACCCATCATTGTTGAGATCCGCAACGGCAACGCCCAAGCCATAGCCCAATGCGCTGCTGTAGATCCCCGATGCTGTCGTCACATCGGTAAAATGACCCCCGTCGTTTCGGTATAATTTACCACCGCTCTCGGGGCTGAATTTCTCCCGAAGGGAAATAGCCCCATAGGCATCCGTCTGGTGCGTGGAATGCTGCAGCACGAACAGGTCGAGGTCGCCGTCCTTGTCATAATCGAAGAACACCGCCTGGGTATTATAGCCCTTGATATCCAAGCCATACCTGGCAGCGCATTCGGTGAAGGTTGGCGCGTAATGTCCGTCGCCCGTACCGGACGGCGGGGGCCCATTGTTGATAAAAAGCTGGTTCCTGGAATGCCTGAAGTATAGGTGCGTACTATCCCCATTGTGATCCCGGGGGTCGAAGTCGCCCACGGCACAGACGTAGATATCGAGCAGGCCATCTCCGTTCACATCGGCCATGGTGACCCCCGTCGTCCAGTCGGCATGTCCGCCTACCCCTGCCCTGGCGGTGATGTCCTCGAAGGTAAAATGGCCCTTGTTGAGGTAAAGTTTATTCCCGCCTTCATTCGAGGTGAAATAAATGTCGGGAAGGCCGTCGTTGTTGATATCGCCGATGGCTACGCCCGCCCCGTTGTAAAAATACAGGTAGTCCAGAATGCTGAGCGTATCCCTGTCGACGTTCTCATTGGAAAACCCGACACCGGTCTGCGCAGCGTTCAATCGGGTAAAAAGCACAGGCCGGCGTTGAGAACAGTTTTCAAAGAGAAGCGCATAGAACAGCAGTACGGCAACAATATGAAAAGCTCTTAGCAATTTGTCAATATCCAGGATTTTGTGACAGTTTAGGATTCGTGTTTAACTCTACGATCGGGACTGGCAGGAAAAATGTATGGTTATCCGCATCGGCCGCTTTAGGCGGATAGTTGCGTGCCCGCGTGAAATACGGTGTACCCGTATAGGTCTGCATCCGGATCTGGTCGAGGCGGCGAACGTCTTCCCAGGCCAGCTCCCTGCCCCGCTCCTGTAAGATATTATCGGCCGTCAGATCGGACGAGGTCCAGTTGTAGGCCGAACTGCCCGAATAGGCACGCTGACGGACCGTATTGAAATCAGCCAGGGCATCGCCCATATCCCCCGTCCAAAACTCGGCCTCACCCCGCATCAGGTAGACATCCGCCAACCGGAATACTACCCAGGCATTCCCCATATTGTTGTTCGGGGGAAGACCCGGCTGCGGCCAGTATTTGATATTGCGGACACCCGCATGCCTGAAATAGGCCGGCGAAGTGCCGAACACAAATTCATTCATGGTATCGTAGTAGATGACAGGAGAATATTGGCTGTTGTAATAATCCCCGATCTTGGTCGTATTGTTGACCGACGTATCGCCATTGTACGTACAGCAGTAATCGTTATTGGCCACCACCCAGTTCTTGTAAGGCGGGTAATTGCTCACCCCATTGCCCTGGAACTGCTGGCCGATAAGGTATTGACCCGTCCGCTGGTCATTGAAGGTGCGCAGGGTATTGTTTACCGTTCGCCCGTTGATCTGGACGGAATTCGAAGAATAGGTAGACGTTGTATCGAAAAACTGGTAGAAATCGCGGGTAGTCGAAGCCCCGTTGTTACCATAGTTACAGCAGGGTATGCCGAAAGTGAGGGACGAATTGAATTCGATGGAAGCCTGGACAATACCATTGCTGTAGGTTAGTCCGTTCTGGGAGCCGGGCACAACAAGTATATTTTCCTTGCTGCTATTGTTGATCCCCACAAAAGCGTCGAAGTAGTCCGGCTCGAGCGCATAGTTGCCGCTGGCGATGATCGAATCACACATCGCGATGCAGTCCGCGGAGCGGTCCGTTCCGGTAAAAAATTTGGCGTTCAGGTACATCCTTGCCAACAACGCGAAAGCCGCGTACTTCGTAACAGTACCATAGGTAGATGCATCGACGGTGGTACTGAGGTTTGGCAACGCGCCTTTTAACGCCAACTCCAGTGAATCGAATACGGCGGCTATCGGCGTCTGGGTAACCTTCGTCGGGTCGACGGCGTAATTGACGTAAGGGAAATTGCCGAAGAGCACCATCGCCTTGTAGTAGAAGATCGACCGAAGCGCGACCATTTCCGCCACGTCGGCGTTCAGGTTGGCATCCGTACCCGCCGGAAGGCCCTGCAGCGTCAAGATAACGTAATTGCACTTGGACACTCCGCTTAGACACCCCTGCCAGCAGCCGTCCACATTCCCGTCCACATCGCTCGGCAGGTTCTGGTGATAATACATCCGCGCCCACTGACCACCATCGTACCAGTCCGTGCCACGCGTCGGATAGACCATCTCATCCGATGGGATCTCCATCATATGACCCACCCCGGTATGACCCACCACATTACCGAGCGCCGTATAAGGCGCGATCTTACCATTCGCAATATTGGCCGGGTTGCTCCAGAATTCTGCAGCCGGCAGCACACTGTAGGTCTTTACATTCAGTTTTGTACAGGCGGACCCGGAGATCCAAAGCAGGAATACCGCCGGCGCCCACTTCTTCAAATTATATATGCTGATGCTCATCTTTGATTATTTTTAGTTTAGCTGATCTTATTTAACAGTTATGGCTACACCAAAAGTGAAAGTCCGCGCACGGGGATAAAAGCCGTTCCCGGCATAATTGTTATCCAGGTATCCCTGCCCGGAACCCGAGCCGCCGAGTCCGCCATAATTGCTGCTCAGGTTCGTCGCCAGTGCAGCGACCGCGGCCTTGCTGCCATTAGCCGTTGTAAAACCCGATACATTGCTGCCATAAGGCGATATTTCCGGGTCTAGCCCCTTATAATGCGTCACGACAAACAGATTGTTGCCGGTAAGAAAGATCCTGAACCCGGAGATGGCCTCGGTAAGCTTGGGGAAGGAATAGCTGATAGTAGCACTCTGAAGCCGGAGATAGGAGGCCTTCTCCAGCCAATAGTCGCTGGTGGTAGGCGCATCCTTCAGGCCGTTGGTGAAGAGTTCTTTCAGGCTATTCAACCCGGGGAAGCGACCGTAGTTGGCCATGTTGAGCCGGGCATTGTCGTAGACATGCTGGCCATAGTTGCCGGTGAAGGCAGCATTGAACGAAAACCGTTGGTACCTTACTGAGGTGTTGAAGCCGTAAGTGAACTTAGGCGAAGGGTCTGTATAGTAATAGGTGGGATTGCCGCCGATGCCGACTTTTGATACATGAGCAGAATCAAGCAATTGATTGCCATTCTGATCGATCCCCACAAAATGAGGCAGGTAGAAGACGCCGGGATAGTAGCCTACCTGCAGATAAGTCAGCGGGTTAAAGCTCAAACCCTGGCCGCCCGCGGAGGTCAGCTCAATATGGTTGGTGGCTACCGGTATACCCTCCACTGTGCCGCTGAGACTGGTCACCTTGGTACGGACCACGCTGATCTGGCCGCCGAGATTCCACTCCACGTCCTTGGTACGGAAGATCGCTACATTGATGCCCAACTCGCCGCCCTTGTTCGTCATGTCCCCGACATTGGCCAGGATACTGCTGTAGACGATCGGCGGGATCGGCTGTACATTGTAAGTGTAGAGGAGGTTCTTCGTCTTGTCGTCAAAGAAGGAGAGGCTGCCCGTTACGCGGCTTTTTAAGAAACTGAACTCCAATCCGATGTTCCGCCCGATCTTTTCTTCCCATCTGAGGTCCGGATTGGGGTTCTGATAGGGGAAAACACCTGCGGGGAAGGAGCCCGTCTGCGCATTGTACCCATTGCTATACCCATTGGGGTTCGAATTGGTAAGCAGCGTTTGCGTGTTGTAAGCGCCGATCGGATCAGAGTTGCCCGTAATGCCAAAACCCACATTCAGCTTCAGTTCATCGACCCAGGCCACGTCCTTTAGCCATTGCTCCTGGCTGATCCGCCAGGCCGCGGAGAACGAAGGAAATTCACCCCACGCGTGTTCGTTACCGAATTTCGAAGATCCGTCGCGTCGTAAGCTGGCGGTCAGGTAGTACCGGCTGTCGTAGTTGTACGCCACCCTTCCCAGGAAAGAGATCAGCTTGTACTCTTCCTTGTAGGAGTTGATGATGTTAAGGCCGCTGTTACCTGCCTGGAGCGCGTTGTTCTGTAACACGTCGACCTGGAAACCTTCGCCGGATGCACCAAAGTGGTCGTCTTCGTAATAGTTGTACTCATATACCGCGGTAGCGGCGAGGTTGTGTTTGCCAAAATTATTGTTATAGTTGAGGTGAATATCCCCACGATCCGAATTGGTGTTCGAATTGTATTTTACCGCCTGATTCTCTCCGCCGAGGCCGGGTATCACCGGCTGATAAAAATCGTACTGGCTGTTGAGCCTGCTGATATTGCCCGTAACACCGGCTTTCAAGCCTTGATGACCTCATAGTTCGCCGTTACCTGGTCCTGTTTCAGGTAGTCTACCGATTTCCACAGTTCGTTCTTCTGAAGCCAAACAGGGTTCAGGTAGTTGTAGTTGTTCAGCGGTGTGAGTACACCGTTAGTATACTCAGGAACGGTTGGCGGAATATTATAGGCCCAATAGAAGATATTGGCATTGATCTGCTGGTGGTTGGTCTCCGTGTTCACGATATTGTATAGGATCTCTAACTTCCCGTCAAGGGCTTTCTGCGTGGCAGTGAGGCGGAGGCCCAGCTGTTGCCTCCCCGTGTTGATGACGATCCCTTGTTGGTTCTGGTAGTAAAGGGAACCGCGGTAGGTGAAATTGCCTCCGCCGCCCGAGACGCCGATATTGTGCGTCTGGTTGTACCCCGTCTGCGTAATGGCCTTCTGCCAGTCCGTGCTGCCTCCCTGGTCGAGCGCCGCCGTATCCGTGCCCGGTATGGTTGCTGCCGCTTGCAGAAAGCTCGAGGCATTCTTGAAAATATCATAATATTTGGCATCCTTGGAAGTCGCTACCGACCCGGAATAGTCTACCTGGAAAGTCCCGCTCCGCCCTTGTCTGGTGGTGATCAGCACGACGCCATTCGCCCCACGCGAACCATAAATGGCGGCAGCAGAAGCGTCTTTCAAAAAGTCGAAGGTCACGATGTCGGCAGGAGAGATGGAAGAAAGCAATTCATAATTTTCCAGGATAACGCCATCGACTACCAACAGCGGCGTCTGCGTACCCAACAACGAAGTCTGCCCCCTCAATCGAATGAGCGGGTTACTATTAGGGTCGCCGTCCGGCGTCGTGACCACCAGGCCGGGTACTTTTCCCTGGACCTGGTCCATCGGCGTAGTGATGTTACCCTGGTTGAAGTCCTTGGCGCCGATACTGGCTACCGCACCGGTGACATCCTTTCGCCGGGCCGTACCATACCCGACCACGACCACATCATTCAATGCAGCACCCTGAGCGGTAATGGAGATCGCCAGGTCTTTCCCGATGCCGATCGGGAAATCGAGGGCAGCGAAACCAATGCTGGAAATGGTAAGCGTCCTTGCTTTCGCAGGTGCCGACAACGAGAAATTACCGTTGGAATCGGTAGCCGTCCCTCCGGCGGAACCCTTCGCGACTACTGATGCCCCTGAAACGGCATTGCCTTTTTCATCCGTCACTTTTCCCGTGATCGACCTCGTCTGCGCAGAGGACTCCTGAAGCGCGAAGAGAAATAAGAAGCTGATCAGAGCTAACGTCTTGTAACCAATCTGAGTCATAAGCATAGCAATTTTGGTTATTTAAAAGTATAGAATCCCGCTGTTCAAGTCACATTATTTTAACATTTTGTAAATTAAATCTATTTATTTAAAATTTGTAAAAACCTTACTTCCAATTATTTAAAATGTATTTTTAGGTTACGCAAACGATTGAATAAAATTTGTGTTAACAGACCCTTTTTATAGCGCAAGCGTTTGCAATTTTAAGGGTCTTTTAATCCGGCGGCGCCTTTTATTCCTGCAAACCCTATATATTTCCCCGCCTTATTACTGCAGGCAGCCAGCAATAGAAGCTTTATCTTGCTCTCCAAAAATACCATTACCTTCCTGACATGAAGAAAATGACCCTCGTCACGATCGGATTGATCCTGGCTGCTGCTGCGATTTCTCAGGACACCGCCTATTATTCCTACGTCAGCAAAGGAAAGATTGCGGGCGAACAACGCACATGGAAAACCGCACCGGGCGAATACCATTTCGCCTTCCATTTCAATGACCGCGGCAGGGGCGACAGCACGGTCTCCTCCGTCCGCGTCGACACGAACGGGCTCATCGTCGCACTCAAAGCCGAAGGCGTAGACTACTATAAGAATCCCTATACCGAAACCTTTGCCATAACCGGAGACTCTGCCGCCTGGTCGATCAACGGCGCCCGAAAAACGGGCAAGTACGAGGGGCAGTTATATAATGCAGGCGAGTTCGTACCCGGACAGATGGAATTGCTGATCCGTAAGCTCGATAGACAAAAAGACCGGAAGATCAAGGTCCTCCCCGAAGGTAGCATTCATTGTGACGAACCCCTCCCGATGACCCTATCCCTCAACGGGCCGCCGCTAAACCTCAAATTGTATACGGTCTATTTCGATCCTGACCCTTCGCCTACGCAGGTATGGGTCACCAACGACCTCCATTTTTTTGCCCTGGCCAATAGCTGGTTCGCTGTGCTACCCAAAGGCTGCGAGACCTGGGGCGACTCCCTCGTCGCCCTCCAGGAGAAGGCCAGCCAACCATACTATGAGGCGCAGCTGAAGAAATACTCCTCCCCGCTGCCGGCCCGCATCGCGTTTACCCACGCTACGGTCTTCCTTTCCGCCTCCGCCACCGTGCAGAAGAATATGACGGTCGAATTGATCGACGGCAAGGTTGTATCTATTTATCCCAGTTCCCTGCACGCACCGGTCAAACAGGACTCGGTGATCGATTGTAAAGGCAGGTTCCTCATGCCCGGCCTCTGGGACATGCACTCCCACTACGGCAAGGACGAAGGCCTTTCTTATCTGGCCGGCGGCGTGACACACGTCCGTGACATGGGTAATGCAAAGATCCTTCTCAGCTATAAAAGACAGATAGAGGCGAATGTCCTGCTCGGTCCGGATATCAGTTATTTGTCGGGCTTCATCGACAAAGAAGGCCCATTCCAGGGGCCCGTCGGCACCATCGTTTCCTCCCTCGGCGAAGCACTCAAAGCGGTTGATGACTATCACCAGCTGGGATATCAGCAGATTAAGCTCTATAGTTCGATCGAACCCGAATGGGTGGCACCGATAGCCAACCGGGCACACGGCTACGGCATGCGGGTATGCGGTCACGTGCCTTCCATGATGACAGCCACCGAGGCCATCGACGCCGGCTATGACGAGATCACGCACATGAATTTTGTCTTTCTCAACTTCATGGGCGATACCGTGGACACCCGCTCTACCGGACGGTTCCGCCTGCCCGGGCTTTACGCAGGGAAACTCGACCTCAACAGCCCGGAGGTGCAAAGCTTCGTCGAACTAATGAAGGAAAAGCGCATCTCCATCGACCCCACCATGGATTGCTGGGATGAGATGTTCAACCTCTTTAAGGGGGATACCAACAGGGTACTGAAACCGCTGATCAAGTGGCTGCCAGCCAATATACTGGCGAGCATCACCAACGAAACGCCTTATGGCACCCAAGCCGACAAACCCGCCTATCAGGCCTGCTTTAAGAATATGCTCAATATGCTAAAATTGCTGTACGACAATGGCATCCTGATCGTACCGGGAACGGATGGCGGCGAAGCGGGGGCCGGCGAGGCGAATGCCCTTCACTTTGAATTGTCGCTGTATACCCAGGCAGGCATACCCGCCAATCAAGTCCTCAGGATCGCCACCTTCAATTGCGCCGTCGACTGCCGCCTGCAAGACAAATACGGGGAGATAAGGCCGGGCCTCGATGCCGATTTCATCCTCATTGACGGCGACCCTATCAACAACATTGAAGATCTCCGCCGCGTCGAATGGGTCGTCAAGAATAGAAAGATCTATAACCCAAAACAGTTATTGGCGTCAAAGGGCTGGAAATATTATTACAGATGATACGCATCTCCAAATTACCGGTCCTACTCTGTAATTTTTCGCTAAATTGGTTTCTCAAATCAACAAAGTCAACCTCAATGAGAAAGCCGCTATATGTCATCCTCCTCGCCTTCGTCAGCAGCGCCGCCCTTGCACAGACGCCCAACACCCTTACAGCAGCAGAAAAGCAAGCCGGGTGGAAACTATTGTTCGATGGCAAGACTATGAAGGGCTGGCATACCTTTAATCGCGATACCGTCGGCTCGAGGTGGCATGTGCAGGGTGACGCCATTGTCTTTGACCCGACCCAACCCGAAAACGGCGGCGGCGACCTGGTCACCAACGAAGTTTACGCGGATTACGAACTCGACCTGGAATGGATGATCTCAAAAGGCGGGAACAGCGGGATCATTTTTGACGTTCAGGAGGGCCCGAAGTATGACGATACCTATCTGACCGGCCCGGAAATGCAGGTATTGGACAACATCAGCGCGGACGACAACAAAAAACAGAACCACCTCGCCGGTTGCCTCTACGATATGGCAGGTGACGCCACGGTTTCAAAACCTCATCCTGTAGGCGAATGGAACCAGGTCCGGCTTATACAGAACAAAGGCCACCTGACCTTCTTCCTCAATGGCATCCAAACTTTTGACGGGCAAATAGGCAGCGACGAATGGAATAAGATGGTCGCCGGCAGTAAGTTCCGGAACAAGATCTTCACCGACTTTGCAAAAGTCGCCAAGGGCCACATCGCCCTGCAGGAACACCCCGGCCACAGCGGCTGGCGGAATATCAAAATAAAACAACTGTAAGGCCTATCATTAGGAAGCATCCGCAACGGCCTACAACATCCACGACCATCCGAAACCATCGGCGACTACCCGCGACCTATCGGCCATTCGCCCTTAATACCGTGGCTATCTTCTTGTCATCGTCATCGTAGGTCTTCTTGACGATATAGTGCCATTGTTTATCGGACACATCCACGAAGAAGATATCGCCCAACTTATGCCCTTTCACCGCTTCCTGGAATTCTTTGGGCATCATCTCTTCCCCGAAGAACCAGCCAGTGTCCCCATGGGTCGTATTGCCATCCATCGTATACTTATCGGAAAGTTTATCCCAGGATTCCCCCGAATTGGCCTTCTGCACGATGATCTTCTTAAGGCTGTCGATCTGCGTCTCGGACAGCGACCCGCCATCTAAGAAAATATAGCTGGCCCGGAAGTTGACCTTTTCCGTCGACTCGATCACTTTATAGGTCACATATCCCACGCTGAAAACATCGCCCTGGTTCTGCCGCAGCAGGCGTTTGTCGATGACCGTAGAATCCTTTAAAGAATTGAGGTTGAGCAGGGCTGGCTTAAGCGGCGCATTGGCCTCCACCCAGGCCTGGGCCTGCGGTACGGTGGTGATCTTGGCAAATTGGTCATGCACCGGTTGGGCGAAAGCGGATGCGGAAACAACTAGTAATAAGCCTACGAAACTGCTTTTCATATTTCAATGTCTAAGTGATGGTGAAGGTACAATTTTTTCGCGTTACCCCTCTCCACTACCATACGAAAAAGCATGCGTTTGGTTGCCTTCAACCAACCCTCAAACTCTCCACCGGATTCAGCCTCGAAGCCCCGATGGGCTGCGAGCCTATGGTCAATAGCCCGCTTCCGCGTAGGCTATCTGATAAAAGAGGATGAAATCATAATAGCCCGGATAAGAAATACCAACCAGGAACCGCTGGATTATTAGCCGGATAGCAGGGGGCACTAACCGGTTTGCTCAACAACCGGCATCAGCTGCGGCACGCGCCGGAAAAAACGCCGCCGGAACAGCAGGATGCAGATGACACCGACAGAAATGGAAGCATCGGCAATATTGAAGATGTCCGCGAAGAATTCGAATTCCCTCCCGCCCAACCAGGGCATCCACCCCGGAAAATGCGTCTTGACCAAAGGGAAATAAAGCATGTCGACCACCCGGCCTTGCAGGAACCCCGTATACCCGTGCGCCGGCCATAAACGGGCCACATGCTCACCCGTACTCTCCTCGAAGATGAGCCCATAGAACATGCTGTCGATGAGGTTCCCCAATGCACCCGCGAAGATCAGCGCGGCGCAAGTCACAAAACCCCAATGATCCCCTCTCGATGCGATCTTACGGATATAATAGACCCCGAATATGACCGCCGCAAGCCTAAATAACGTGAGGACCATCTTCCCCCAGTCCCCGCCAAAGGTCATACCCATCGCCATGCCCTCGTTCTCCACAAAATAGATCTGCGCCTTATTGCCCAGCAGATGGATGCCATTGTCATAAGGCGAAACAGGGGGGACATAAAAATCGGTTGGATGGCTCAGGGGCATATGCGTCTTGACCCATATCTTCAGGGTCTGATCTGCCGCAATGAGCAGCAGCACAAGGAGAAAAACATGCCTGGACTTCAATTTCGGGATTAAGTCCGGCAAATATAATTTATTTATTCAGACGCATCCTGCTCACGATGGCCGAAAGGCCGATCTGGCCGGACAAACGCTGGAATTCCGGTTGCTGCCGCAGCCGCGCTTCATCAGTAAAACCACATCCGGCCGCTTTCAACAGGTCTGCGCCGGCGCCATGTCCATCACCTGCCCGTGCATCCAGCACGGCCGAAAAATACCACGCTTCACTGTTGGAAGGATCGGCTAACTTATACAACTCGACAAAATGCCGCGCGGCATCATTTTGATTGGCGTTGAGCTGTTGATTGCTAATGCTATAAAAAGCCAGCGACAGATAGGCCAGCAAACGCTGGTACATGGCGCCCATCGCAGTCTTCCCCGATGCCCTGACCCGCAGATCGTCGATCGTCTTCTTCCAATAAGCCATATCTCCCTGCTGAAATTGCTGCAGATACCCCGCCTTGGTTCTTTCTTCCGTGGCCAAAATATTGTCCTGCCCCCGTTCTTGCTGAAGATAGCTGGGATCTTTGTCGATAGCCGCGGCTTGCGCGCCAAACCAGCTGGCTTCTGCCGTCAGTCCATCGAGCAGCGACGCCGACAGCACGCATTCCTGGTGCGCCTCGATCAGCGAACCCGCTTGCCTGCTGACATCCAGCCTGCGTTTGCTCGCCGCCACATAACCGGCAATGGCCTTCTCGTCTTTGGCAACAGTCCCGGCGCGCATGGCATCGAATTGCAACCCTTCAAATGCGATCCGCATGGTCGCCTCGGGAGCCCATTCGTGCTTACCATCGAAAAACAGGATGCGATGCCGGGTGCGGGTCTTGTCAAGGGCCCTCGAGATGGTGACCAGTTCGGTCATATTCATATCCCCTTTACCAGCGATAGCCGTAAAGCTAAAACTGAGGTCACCGGCGGATACCCCATCGGGTAAGGCCGCCCCATTGGCAATGACGCCCTTTATGTCTGCATGTTCTATCGCCAGGTAACTCGCCACCTTGGCGCCCCCGGAGAAGCCGCAGGTATAGATTCGGCCGCTCAGCACATGCAAACGCTTTTGCGTATCTCCGAAAAGCCGGCTCCAGATGGCTTCCGTCGCAGGCCAGTCATTCCCGTTCTTCGAGTTGTTGCTGCCAACAAGTATGAAACCGTATGCTTCCGCGAGCGCCCGGTATTTCCTCAGGGGCAGCGCCCCTACCCCATGCGAGTCGAAAAAGTACAGTACAGGCAGTGGTTGCTTATTTCCGCGAAGCGGCATATACAAGGCGTAGGATTGATTGGTGTCGCCTTGGACGACCACCCGTTCGATGACCTTTCCCGGCACAAACGGGCCCACAGCCAACGCACCCTTCCCCGCCGCCGTCAGACCGGCGAAACACAACGCAACAAGCGCGATAGCGCGATCAATGCGTATCATAAAAACGCAGCATGGAAAATTTATACCCTCCCGTCTCATTCCTCCCGACCGTGTACAGCACCACCCGGTTACCTCCCGTGGGGACACTGTCCTTGTCACCGGCTTTATAGATAGGGAATTTTTCGAGCAGCGTGCCCTCCATCATGGAAAACTGATCCCCGCCCTTATAACCGCTGTTGATCTTGCCATCCATCGCCGGATCCTGCAGGGTGCAGGGCACCAGGGTCTTGTTGCCATCCGATGACAGCAACGCCAGCACCGTCCCATGCCTGGCGGCAGAGTCGTTATAAATGAACATGATCAGATCGGCTATTCCATCATTGTTGAGGTCGTCGACAAAAACCGCGGATACCCGGCCCCTGACCGGGATATTCATGCTCTGATTGGCAGGGCTTTCGAAACCGATCGGCCGTACCGACGCCATATTGGTACCGATCTCCTTGTTCCGCGAGCTTACTTTGAAACCCGTTTTGCCTAAGTTCATGGTCGTGTCGATCTTCCCGAACGTGACCTGGGCATCCGCCTTCCCCAAAAAGGCCAAGGCCGCAAGCGACCAGCACAAACAGATAAGCATTCGTTTCATGCCCTAAAGATAATGGAACTACCGAAACGGACAGCCATTGTATCGAAAACGGACAGTAGCCCGGCACAAACTCAGGCAATTCGTTAAATACCAAAACCCTATGCATATGGCAAATTATTTGCCGCCCGTATCGACATGCTAAAGAACTTGCTCCTTGTCGCCCTGCGAAATTTTAAGCGGGACAAATGGTACAGCCTGCTCAATATCGTGGGGCTGACGATCGGCATTACATTCGGGCTTTTGCTCATCTTTTATATCAAGGACGAGTTGAGCTATGACCGTTACAATGCAAAGCTGGACAGGATCTACCGGATCAATTCCTATATCAAAGAGCCGGATAAGGACATGCTGAAGTGGACGAGTACGCAAAACCCACTGGGACCTACGCTGAAGAAGGATTTTCCGGAAGTAGAAGAATCGGTCCGCTTTGTAAGTGGGGGCAAAGAAATGTTCCAGTTGAACGATGTGCGTCTCTTCATAGAAAAGGTATTTTATACAGACAGCACCGTATTCAAGGTATTTACCTATCCCTTCCTGGAGGGCGATCCCCGGACAGCTTTGGTAGCGCCCCATTCCATGTTGCTCACCCAATCGGTGGCCAGGGAATACTTCGGCAAGAGCACGGGTATTGTCGGCAGGTCTTTGCGCAATGACAAGGGAGAGGTATTTAATATCACGGGGGTGGTAAAGGATGTGCCGATGAATGCTCACCTTCGATATAATATATTGCTGTCAGTGAGTACGTTGGGCAAAGATTTTGATCAGAACTGGGGCGGATTTGGCATTTACACCTATGTGCTGCTGAAGCCAAATGTCGATGCTGCATTTTTTGAAAAGAAGTTGCTGCCCATGTATGATCAGCATATGGCGGTCATTTTTGCCAAATACAATATCAAGATCCATTATGGGGTTCAGCCTGTGGCCGACATTCATTTGCGTTCCGATTTTCAGGGTGAGCCGGAAGAGCTCGGGAGTATTTCCTACATCTATATCTTTGGCTCGGTAGCATTGTTCATGCTGCTGATCGCCTGCATTAATTATATGAACCTGACGACGGCCCGTTCGGCCAGAAGGGCAAAGGAGATCGGCATCCGGAAAGTAACGGGCTGTACCAAATCACAGTTGGTCGGGCAATTCCTGGTCGAATCGACGCTGACCGCCATTCTCGCCCTGTTGCTGAGTATTGGCTGTATCGCCTTGCTCCTGCCATTGTTCAATTCGTTGTCCGGTAAGTCTATCGCTTTCGGCACCCTGCTGCAGCCGGGCACTTTTCTGATCTTGCTGGCAGTCATACTCTTCGTAGGATTGGTAGGCGGAAGCTACCCGGCCTTCTATCTTTCCAAATTCAATCCTATTGCCGTACTAAAAGGGAGTCTGTCGAAGGGATCCAGCAATGTTGTTTTGCGCCGTGTGCTGGTGGTAACACAATTCACCATTTCTATGGTGATGATCATCTGCACCTGGGTCGTTTACAACCAACTGAAGTATTTGCACAATAAGGATGTCGGATTTAACAAGCAGGAGGTACTTTCATTGACCGTAAATGCAAACGAAGATGTCAGCAGCAAGATAATTGCTTTCAAAAATGAAATGCGCAAAAATTCGCATGTCCTGTCCGTGAGTACGTCCCAACTTGTCCCGGGTAAGGATCCCGGCTTCAATCTGTTCGAGATAGAAACCAAAAAAGGATTTGTCGACCAGGGGGTGTTTGTCTATGGAGCAGACGAGGACTATTTCAAAACGCTGGGCATCAAGATCAAGAAAGGAAGGAACTTCTACAGCCAGTCCTCCGATACGCTGCATGGCATTATCGTCAATCAGAACATGGTCGATTATTTTAATTGGGACAACCCGATCGGCAAAAGGATAAAATTTCCCGGAGACACGTCCGGCCGTTATTGGGAAGTTGTAGGCGTGGTCAATGACTTCAACCAGCGGTCCCTGTATAACCCTATCGCCCCCTTGATCATTCGTTATTCTCCCGACAACGGCGGGATACAACTCAAACTGGACCCTGCAAATATCCCCGCCACCGTCGCCGGCATCGAGAAAACCTGGAAAACGGATTTTCCTGATCTCCCCTTCTCCTATACCTTTCTCGACCAGGATTTCGATTCGCAATATGCCGCTGATCAAAAAAGGGGTAAAATATTTACGACCTTTTCCCTGCTGACCATCGTGATCACCTGCCTGGGGCTGTTAGGCTTGATTGCCTTTACTACGGAACAGCGACAAAAAGAGATCAGTATCCGCAAGGTCATGGGTGCCGGCATCAGGCAGATCGTGCCGTTGCTGACCGTGAATTTTATCGTGCTGGTGGGAGTGAGCTGCCTATTCGCTTTTCCTGTCGCCTGGTGGTTTATGGATCAATGGCTAAAAGCATTCAAGTATAGTACCGGCCTGACGCCGCTACCCTTTATACTGTCGGCTTTGACCGTGCTGCTGATCACGCTGCTGACGGTTCTCTTCCATACCTTAAAGGCCGCCGTTGCCAATCCCTCGCGAAGCCTGCGCTCCGAATAGCTGGTTATTCATGATGGATAGCACTGACAGCAGGTGATTCGTAGATCTTTCGCGCTCTGGTTATTAAAGACAAGTATTCCCTGTCCATGTAATTGGGCTCGGAAAAGACCAGCCTGGCCATCTTCAGCAAGTCCGACCAGCTCATCTTATCGGTGTAGGGCGAGGCCTTCAACTTTAACCCGAATAAAGCGATGCAGGCGGCCTTTTTCTGACCTGCCGTCGCCTTCTCGAATCGCCGAAAGTCGTTCGGACAATCGAAGTCCATCGTTTTCTCCACGCCCTGACCAGGCAGCCGGTAATGTACTTTTAGCTTCGCGATCACCGGGAGGCCGATCGAATCCTTTTTCGGCGTGAGCTCGAACATGGCCATAAAAGAGTGTGCCGAGCCCGCGGTGCAACCTGGTAAGGTCGTTACCGTATCGGCGGTGACGCTCGGCTTGTTATCGAAGCCTATCAGCCGGTAACTGCTGACCAGCGCCGTGTCGAAATCGGCGGTGATTGACAGATGTTCGGCGATCGCGGCCTCACTGTCAACCAGTTCTTTCAGCAGCTGCTGCTCTCCTGCTTGTTCATCCCCGATGCTGGCAAAATGCCCGCCGCCGCGCTGCGCAAGTAGCGCCAATCCAGGGCTGGTCGTATCTCCCAAGCCGACACCCAGGCAGCTAAGCGTGATCCCAGCTGCATTTTGCTGCCCTATATATTCTTCCAGGTTCCCGCCCGACGACTGACCCGCATAAATGTCGCCGTCGGTCAAAAAGATGATCCGGTTACTGCCCCCGGGAATGAACTGATGCTGCGCGACGCTATACGCCAATTTGATCCCCTCTTCTCCGGGCGATGGTCCATCGGCTCGAAGTTGCTCGATCAGGCCGATGATCGAGGCCCTGGCCGATCCGGGAATGCCGGCCATTACCTGTAGTCCCGACCCATATTGTACGATCGAAACGGTATCGATATCCCGAAGATTTCGAAGAAGCGGCCTGATACCTGCCTTTATCAGCGGCATTTTGTCTGGCCGGTCCATTGAACCCGAAACGTCGATCAGGAAAACCAAATTGACCGGAGGTTTGCGCTCGATGTCCGCCTTCCGGCCCGAGACATTCACCAACAATAACCTGTTGACCCCGTTCCAGGGGCAGGAAAGCAAGGCTGACGAAAAATGGAAGGCTTCCGGTGGATCGGGCGGCTCGTAGGCGAAATTGAAATAGTCCAGCATCTCCTCGATCTTGACCGCTTCCGCCGGCACGGGCGAACCCATCTCCAGGAATCGCGTGACATTGTGAAAGGAGATCCCATTGCTGCCGCCTGCAAAAGAGATCGAAGAAGGCCCCTCCACCCGCCTGAGCCGGTCCTCCCGCCTGTATTTGGGCGGCGCCCTGCGGATCAGCGTAATCTGCAGAAAAGCGGAGGAGCGAATAACGGTGCTGTATTGCTCATAACCGGGATAGATAAAGGTCACGGAATCATCGGGATGGAGCGAAGTGATCTCAAATTCACCGGACCTGCCCGTATGGAAGACGGAGTGGCTGGACCATATGACTATGGAGACATGCTGCAATTTGTCGCCGTGCAGATCCTGCACTTCGCCCGTAAAATAATACTGGGCGTCGACAAATACACAAGCGCAGCAAAGCAGTAATATCAGGGCTGACGGCTTCAAAGCTGACAATATTACAAAAAATATTACCATTTTTTTTCATTTGCTTCGCCTCGACCGACCCGGTTCGAACCAACCGGTGTCCGTATCGCCGGGTTGAACCAGTTAAAAAGCACCACAGACAACAATATGATGCCATAGGACAAAAGTTGCAGGGCATCGACCTTCTCCCCAAAGAACGCCACGGCCAGCACAAACGCAACAAGCGGTGTTATATTCAGCAATATCCCTATAGTCGACGACCGCAGGACCTTCAATGCAAAAAGGTTCAGGAAAAGCGGGACGATCGTCAGGAAGACAGCAATAACAACAAGGGAGAGATAGAACCGTGTCTCGACAGGTACCGGCCCCCTGTAGACAGGATAAAAAGGGAGCAGCAGTAAGGCAGAAAAGATAACCTGCCCACTCAGGAGCAGGAACCGATCGGTGCCGTAGTTCTTTCGCTGGATGACCAGATAAAGCGCATAGGAGAGTGCGATGATCATGCTGTACAACAGGTCGACCAGGTGATGAAACCCCAGGATAGCACAGCCTGTCGCACTCAGCAGCACCGCAGCCCACTGTCCCCGCGAGAGCCTTTCCTTCAGGATAGCCCAGGCCAATACCGTCGTCAGCACAGGACAGACCAAATAAGCAAAGGCAGATGCCTTTACACTGACGTTATTGACCACATAGATGTAAAAGAACCAGTTGCAGGTTAAAAAGAGCCCGCCCCCAAAAAGCTGCCACATCACCCCTCGCTTGTCCCGCCCGGACAATCGCGCAAACAGCTGCCTATTCTCCTTCCACACCGGGATACGAAAGAACACGCTCACCAACATCAGCGCCGCGCTGATAAACACCCGGTAGAAAAGGATGTCCAGCGCAGCATAATGCGCCAGCGGCCGCAAGACGAGGCTGAAAAACCCCCAGATCATAAAAGCAGCTATAGCAGCCAGGTAGTGCGAACCGTTACGCATATTGCAAAAATGCGCAATTTTCGCGGAGCACATATATTTGTTTTTATTATATATTTGGCCGTACACATTCTTTCTATTATCTTGTCTGTAAATTCAATACCTAATGCCAACCGTTTTCTCTGGCATCCCTTTTTACCGTGTCAGTCAACGGCTGTTCTGCGTTTGTGCGGCACTGTTGTTTCCCTTCCTGCTTTTTTCTCAACCGGTCATCAGTTCCTTTTCTCCTTCTTCCGGTTCGGTCGGTTCTACCGTCGTTATCAGCGGCAGCAACTTCAGCACCACCCCTTCCGGCAACATTGTGTATTTCGGCGCCGTGCGCGCTAGCGTGTCGGCCGCAGGCACCACCGCACTGGCCGTTACCGTACCCGCAGGAGCGAGCTACGGCCCTTTAACAGTCACCGTCAGCGGCCTCACCGCCTTCGATTATAATCCATTTATCACCACTTTTTCCGATCCGGGACAGTTCCTCGCATCGGCCTTTGCCAATAAAACACCCTTCTCTACCAGCGCCGGGCCTATCAGCATTGCGGCTTCCGACTTCGATGGCGACGGTAAACCGGATGTGGTGATCTCGAACGGCGGCCAATCCAACAATATCCAGGTACTGGCAAATCATAGCACGCCCGGCCTCGTGTCTTTTGTCTCAAATATCAATGATACGTTGCCGAACGGCGACGACCCCGATGTCGTCGCGGTAGGAGACATGGACGGCGATGGAAAACCGGATATCATCGTTTCGACCGTCCTGTCACCAAGGCTCTACGTCTTCCTGAATACCAGTACTGCAGGCAACATCTCCTTCGCAGCCCCCGCGATCTTCGCGCAGGGCAACTATTGCCAGGGAATGACCGTGGGGGATATTAACGGTGACGGAAAACCGGAGATCGTCGTGGCCAATGTGGCCGACGGAAACATTTCCGTATATCTGAACAACAGCACGGTCGGCAACCTGGCCTTCGCCGCAAGGATGAACCTGACCTCATCGGCGAATGATGTAGCCTATGCAGTCGTCGTTGCCGATATAGACGGCGACGGCATGGCCGATATTGCTACCGCAGATGCAGGCAGCGATAGTGTTTCTATCTTCCGCAATTCGGGAACCCGGGGCGGCCCCCTGTCTTTTGCTTCCTATGCAAATTTTGCCGTCGGTTCAACCCCTGAATCGATCGCCGTAGGTGACCTCGACGGCGACGGCAAACCTGATCTGGTGACCGGCAACTATGGCGCCGATTCCGTGTCCGTCTTACGCAACACCAGTACGGGCGGTATCGTATCCTTTGCCACGAGCGCTCCGGTATTGGCGGGCACGAATCCCCAGGCCGTGGCCATCGGCGACCTGGACGGCGACGGCAAACCCGATGTCGTAGCAGCGAATTTTGGGACCGCCAATATTTCGGTCTACCACAACAACAGTAGTTCCGGAACCATCACGCTCGCAGCACAAGTTAACTATACTACTGACAATGACCCCTTCTCCATCGCCGCGGTCGACGTGGACGGAGACGGCTTCCCCGACCTTTCCATCGTCGCCAATGGCGCCTCCGGTTTCGACGTGCTCCACAACCAGGGTTCCGCTTCGGCTTCGATCGCCTCGTTCAGTCCGACCAATGGCCCGGCCGGGACCGTGGTCACCATCACCGGCACCAATTTTACCGGGGCCACTTCCGTCACCTTTGGCGATACCGCCGCCACCAGTTTCACCGTCGTCTCCGCCACCAAGATCACGGCCACTGTAGGCGCCGGCGCTACCGGGAATGTCACCGTCGTGACCTCCGCAGGCACGGCAAGCCTGGGCACCTTCACCTATGGCATCATTCCACCGGACATCACCGGTTTCTCACCCACGTCTGCGACCACGAACGCCAAGATCATTATAACCGGATCTTATTTTTCGAACGTAAGCAATGTCACCATCGGTGACGTGGTGGCCGATTTCTCCATCATCTCGGATTCAGTGATCTGGGCCTATGTCGGCAATGGGGCCAGCGGCGAGGTAGCCGTTACCGCCCCTGGCGGTTCGGACTCGCTGGCCGGCTTCACTTACGTGGTGCCAGAGCCGTTCACCTTCTCTTCTTTCAGCCCGTCCACCGGTACTACCGGCACCAATATATTGATCAGGGGAACAGGCCTGTCGGTCAACCCGGCCGTCAGCTTCGGCGGCACTGCCGCATCCAATATCACCGTGCAGTCGGATACAGCCATCGTTGCCACGGTAGGTGCAGGCGCCAGCGGAGCCGTTTCCGTCACTGTCGGCGGTCAAACCCTGTCCATGCCCGGCTTCACCTATACGGCACCGGCCCCACCCACACAGAACAATGTGACGCTGACTGCTTTTACGCCCTCGGTCGGACAGACAGGCTCATCCATTACCCTTACCGGCTCCAATTTCATCGGTGCCACAGCCATCAGCTTCGGCGGTGTGCCCGCCCTCACTTTCTCGGTAAATTCAGATTCGCAGATCGTCGCCGTAGTCGGCAACGGCGCTACAGGAGCGGTGACCGTGTCCACCCCAGGCTCCTCGGCATCACTCCCGGGGTTCGCATTCGATTCCAGTGGCGCCACGTCGACGCCGGCCGGTTTCCAACTCCTGCAGTTTACCGGAGCGCTGGTCAACAATAAGCCACTGTTGCAATGGACGACCATCAACGATGCGGGGGTCGCCTATTATGCCGTCGAACGAAGCGTGGACAGCTTGCAGTTCAACGATATCGGAACCCTGCCCAGCGATTCTACAGGCAACATCAGCTATAGATATAACTTTACCGATTCCGCGCCCAGAGATGGCATCAACTATTACCGGCTAAAGATCCAGGATACCACCGCCGCTTACAGTTATAGTGCGATCATCGCCATTCAACCGGCTTCCACGACCATGCCCGTTTATCCAAACCCGGTTAAGTATGGCTTTTTCCTCGTGGATCTGCCGGATATCAGCAGACCATCCCGGTTCCGGCTCACCGATCTGAATGGAAGAGTGGTCCAAACAATTAGCCTGCCCGCCGGTGTGACCCAGCATCGAATAAATGTGCCGGGCCTGACACCCGGCACCTATAGCTTATTATGGACCAACGGCGTCCGCACCGCCGTGGACATCGTATTGGTACTGCCGGAATAGTCAATCCCATTTCCAGTTCAGTATCTCCGGCATATCCCTCCCCTGTTCGGTTATATATTGCCGGTGCATGATCAGCTTGTCTTCCATCTCCTGTTTGAGATAGGCCGCATGCTGACCCAGTTGCGGCAAGCGGGCAACGACATCCATCACCAAATGGAACCGGTCCATCTCATTGAGAACGGTCATATCGAAGGGCGTCGTAATGGTCCCCTCTTCTTTGTATCCCCGGACATGCATATTGTCGTGATCCACGCGCCGGTACGTCAACCTGTGTATAAGCCAGGGATAACCGTGGTAGGCGAAGATGATCGGCTTGTTGCGGGTAAAGATCGAGTCGAAGTCGGCATCGTTCAGCCCGTGCGGATGCTCCGTTTTCGGCTGGAGCTTCATCAGGTCCACGACATTCACCATTCGTATCCGCAGCTCCGGAAGCTTCTTGCGCAGGATCGAGATCGCCGCAAGGATTTCCAGCGTAGGCACGTCGCCCGCGGCTGCCATCACTACATCGGGTTCGCTGTCCTGGTCATTGCTGGCCCAGCTCCACATCCCCACGCCCTTGCTGCAGTGGAGCACGGCCTCTTCCATCGACAACCATTGCGGCGCAGGATGCTTGCCCGCAATAATCACATTCACGTAATGCCTGCTGCGCAGACAGTGATCCACCGTAGACAACAGGCAATTCGCATCCGGAGGCAGGTAGACCCGCACGATCTCCGCCTTTTTGTTGACCACATGATCTATAAAGCCGGGGTCCTGGTGGGTGAAGCCATTGTGATCTTGCCGCCATACGTGGGAAGATAAAAGGTAGTTGAGCGATGCGATCTTCCGGCGCCACGGTATGCCCAATGTTACCTTCAGCCATTTCGCATGCTGGTTGAACATGCTCGCGACTACATAGATGAAGGCCTCATAGCTGTTGAATAGCCCATGCCTGCCCGTTAGCAGGTATCCTTCCAGCCAGCCCTCGCACTGGTGTTCACTCAGCACTTCCATCACCCGCCCGTCACGCGCCTGGAATTCATCGGGAGCGATCAGTTCCCCCTCCCATTGCCTGTTCGTGGCATCGAACACATGGTTAAGCCGGTTCGACAAGGTCTCGTCCGGACCGAAAAGGCGGAAATTACGCCCCGCCGCATTGAGCCTGACGACCTCGGCCAACCACTCACCCAATACTGTCGTATCCGAGGCCTGGGTGTCCCCATGGCCTTCTAATTTTACGGCGAACTGGCGGAAATCGGGCATCAGGAGATCTTTTAAAAGCAGGCCGCCATTTGCGACAGGGTTGGCCCCCATCCGCTGCTCCCCCTCCGGGGCCAGCTCGGCGAGTTCCGCACGCAGCGCCCCCGATTCCTCGAACAATTCCTCCGGACGATAGCTGCGCATCCAGTCCTCCAATTGTGTCAGGTGCTCCGGATTTGTCGCCGGGTCCATGATCGGAACCTGGTGCGACCGGAAACTACCTTCCACGGGAAGGCCATCGACGAATTTTGGCCCCGTCCATCCCTTCGGCGTTTGCAGCACCAACATCGGCCAACGCGGCCGATCCACCTGGTCCTTGCCGCTCTTCGCGGCCGTCTCCCGGATGATCCGGATCGTCTCCAGTATCGTATCCAGCGTCGCCGCCATAGCCTGGTGCATCTGCTCCGGTTCGTCACCTTCCACAAAATAGGGCTCCCAGCCATAGCCCGTAAGCAATTGCTCCAGCTCCGCGCGGGGAATTCGCGCCAATAGGGTCGGGTTCGCGATCTTATAGCCGTTGAGATGGAGGATCGGCAGCACCGTTCCATCCGTCACCGGATTGAGAAACTTGTTCGAATGCCAGGCAGTAGCCAGCGGCCCCGTCTCGGCCTCGCCGTCGCCGATCACACAGGCCGCGATCAGGCCCGGATTATCGAAGACCGCGCCAAACGCATGACTCAGCGAATAGCCCAGTTCACCGCCTTCGTGTATCGACCCCGGACATTCGGGCGAGACATGACTGGGAATACCGCCGGGAAAAGAAAATTGCTTGAAAAGCTTCTGCAGCCCCTTCGTATCGCGGCTGATATGCGGATAGATCTCCGTATAGGTGCCCTCCAGGTAGGTATTAGCGACCAGCGCCGGACCGCCATGACCCGGACCCGCGAGGTAGATCATGTTGAGACCGTTGTCCTTGATGAGCCGGTTGAGATGCACGTAGATAAAATTTTGGCCAGGCGTAGTCCCCCAGTGCCCCAGCAGCATGTGCTTGATGTCCCCGACGCCGAGCGGCCTGCGCAGCAGCGGGTTGTCCGCCAGATAGATCTGCCCGACAGAAAGGTAGTTGGCGGCACGCCAATACGCATCGATCTTATGCAATAGATCCTGCGACAACGGCTGCTGCTGTTGTTGCTGCTGTTCAGGCCTGGTGAGTACTGTCATATAAGTTGTTTGATAGTTTCATTTGCGATCATCGACTCCTCATCCGTGGGAATGGCATAGACACGTGTCCGGGTACCCTCCGCGGAAAGGAAAATTTCGTTCTCCGAATTGGCGCGCTGGTCCAGTCCGATGCCCAGGAAATCCATCCCCGCGCAGACCCGGCTCCTGATAACGGCCGACTTTTCGCCGATACCGCCAGTGAAGACAAGGGCATCCAGCCCGCCCAGGACCGCCGAATAAGCGCCGATCGTCTTCCTGACCTGGTAGCAAAAAAGACCGACTGCTTCCGCGGCCCGGGGATCATTGCTTTCCCTGCCCAGCAAGTCCTGCATATCGGACGAGGTTTCCGACACCCCCAGCAACCCGCAATCCTTGTTGATGAAGCGGTCCAGTTGCGCGGCGTCGAACCGCTCTTTATTGAGGATATACCAAACCACCCCGGGATCCAGATCGCCGGGACGCGTACCCATGACGATACCCCCGGTAGGAGTAAACCCCATGGTCGTATCCACACTGACCCCATCTTTAATGGCCGCCAGACTCGCCCCACTCCCAAGATGCGCCACCACCACTGCGCCGCCCGCCACCACGGGGCCGGCCACACGCGTCAGTTCCTGCATGATGTAGGCGTATGAAAGGCCATGAAATCCATAGCGGCGCACACCCTCCCGTTCATACTTCCTTGGGATCGGCAACAACTTCGCCATCGGAGAAATGGTGCTGTGAAAGGCAGTATCGAAACACGCGACCTGCGGCATGTTCGGATCATATTTGCTGAAAAGCCGGATAAGCTCGATCTCTCCGGGCAGATGGTCGGGATCGATCGCACTGATCTGCTCGAGCTCCCTGAGCAGGCCTTCGTCGATCAGACAAGCCCGCGCATGTTCCATCCCATGCACCAGCCGGTGACCAACCGCCGCAAGGGGCATCGCCCCATCCTGTTTGGACAACCAATCCAACAGCACAGCCGCTGCCTTCGACAAATCTGCGGCATCGACGGCCTGACTGTTCTTAGCCCCGTTTCGATCATTTGTAAACGTTAGCTTGGCGTCCCCTATGCCGATCCGGTCGATCTTCCCCGAGAGCCATTTTTTCGGCGTGTCGCCCGAATACAACGAGAACTTTATACTCGACGAACCACCGTTCACAGCCAGAATATTTCTGTTTGCCGCACTCATATTACTTAAAGTTAGCTACCTTGTAAGCATAACCTGCAAAATCCTTGCCCCGATAACACGAACGTAAAATATACAACCATTCGATAACATGAACCGAGCATTGCTCCTCGCGGCTATACCGATCGTTTTTTCCGCCTGCCATTTCGCCAAGGATTACGACAAAATATTCAAGTCCCCCCTGCTTTACACAAATACCGTACACGAGCTCAACACAGTTGTCATGGGCAACAACTTCGGCCCTATCGTCGCTTCCCGCAATTACTTGTATGCCGCCGTTGCGGGCTATGAAGTCATCGCCGCCGGTTATCCCGGCCGATTCAGGTCCATGGCCGGACAGTTGCATGGCCTGAAAGCCCTCCCCCGGCCGCCCGCCGGAAAAACGATCGATTATGAATTCGCAGCCCTCCTGGCCTATTGCAAATTAGGAGAAGCCGTCACTTTCCCCGAAGGAAGCATGACCGAATACGTGGACAGCGTGAAAAAAATGGCCAAAGACCATGGCATGCCTTCAGCCGTCTTCGACGCCTCCGTGGCTTATGGCGATAGCGTCGGAACGGCCATTATGGCCTGGAGCAAAAAAGATCACTACCTCGAAACACGCGGCGCGCCGGAATACATGGTAAAGCTGGATTCCCCCGGACGGTGGGTACCCACGCCCCCGGCCTATACACCCGCCATGGAACCACACTGGAGCGAGATCCGGTACCTCGCCATGGATAGCGTTCGGCAATTCATGCCCCACCCGCCTTACACGTTTAATGTGACCGATAAGAACGCGCCTTACTATAAAGAGGTAAAGCTGATCGAGAACAAAGGCGACAGCCTCACCCCGGAAGAGACTTGGATAGCAGATTTCTGGGATGACAATCCCTTTAAGCTGAACGTATCGGGCCACCTCATGTTCGGCACGAAGAAATTTTCGCCCGCAGGCCACTGGATGGGCATCGTAGGCATCGCAGCCGAAAAGTCAACAGCCGATTTTGCCACTACCACCGCCGCCTATGCGAAGACAGCCGTGGCCCTTTTCGACGCCTTCATACAATGCTGGAATGTCAAGTACGTCTACAATACCCTCCGGCCGGAGACCGCCATTGACAAATACTTCGATCCCAATTGGCGCCCACACCTGCAGACGCCGCCCTTTCCGGAGTATACCTGCGGCCATTGTACCATCTCTGCCGCCGCAGCCGAGGCCCTGACGAGCGTGTTCGGCGACAATTTTGCCTTTACCGATACCACAGAATTGGAATTCGGCATCAAAAGCCGCAGCTTCACCAGCTTCCGCACGGCGGCCGAAGAGACTGCCCGCTCCCGTTTCTTCGGGGGCATCCACTACAAGTATTCAACCGATGTGAGCCACGAAATGGGCAAACAGATCGGCCAATTGGTATCCGGCAGGATAATCCTAAAGCCATGAGACTTCCCCCCGGTCATCTCCTCGCGTCATCTTCACCTCATTTGATGCTTCGTCCCATTCAGGTATTCGGTAGGCGTCATCCCGAACTGCTTGTGAAAATCCCTGGCAAAATTCGATTGCAGGGTGTACCCGACCATATCTGCGACTTCATACACCTTGTAGTTGCCATCGGCCAGCAGACGCGCGGCTTTCTGCAACCTGGAAATATTCATCAGCTCATGGGGCGTCAGGTTCGATAAGGCCTTCACCTTACGGTGGAATGTCGCCCGGCTCATATTCATCAGCTTCGCCAGGTTCTCTACATCCATGGTCATATTGGTTAAGTTCTCATGGATGATGGTATCGAGTTGCTCGAGGAACTGCTTGTCGGCCTTGGAATGCCCCATGCTCTTTATATGCACCAGCGGAGAACGGGCAAAATGATCCTGGATCTTGGCGCGGTTAGATAGCAGGTTCGTGATCTGGGCCTTGAGGTGCTCCAGGACGAACGGCTTTTCAATATAGGCGTCCGCCCCAACTTCCAACCCCTCTATTTTGGCATGCATCGTATTCTTCGCGGTGAGCAGGATAATGGGGATATGGCTATAGTCCAGATCGGTTTTCAACGCCTTGCACAGTTCAAGGCCATCCATGACCGGCATCATGATATCACTGATGATCAGCTGTATGTTCTCCTCCCTTAAGGCTTCTAACGCCTGCTGACCATTCATCGCCTTCTTGACACTGTAGTCGCACTGCAGCTCCCGGGAAATAAAATCAAGGATCTCCTTGTTGTCTTCCACCAGCAGGATGACCGGCCTCGAAAGCCCCTGTCCTTCTCCTGCACTTTCAACCGGCAAGACCATCTCCGCCTCATCGTGCCTCAAGACAAATTCCTGGTCCTGATGGATAGGCAAGACAAGCAGGAATACGTTGAGGCCATTTTCGGGTCGTTTCAGGTCGAGTACCCCTTTGTGCAGTTCCGCCAGCGACCGCGCGAGGGGCAATCCGATCCCCGTACCCGGTTCCTTTTCTGTCGCCTTCAGCCGGTAAAAAGGCTGGAAGATCTGCTCCTTCTGCTCATAGGGAATCACCGGCCCATCGTTTCTGATCCCGATACTAAAGACATTGTCCTCACTGCTGAATGGCAGCAGCTGCAGGAACACCTTTTTGCCGGCATATTTGATGGCATTGCTGATCAGGTTGTTCAGGATCTTCCGAACAGCTTCCGGGTCCACGAATGCATGCAAACTGAGCTTTGGCAGCTCGAGCCTGAAATGCAGATCCTTTTCCTCCGCGGCAGGCTGAAAATTCGCCGCGGTCTCCCTGATCAGTTCGGATATATCGGTTTTTACGAAATTCAGACTAAATTTATTGGCTTCCGTTTTCCTGAAATCGAGCAATTGGTTCGTCAGGTCGATAAGGCGGTTGGTGTTCTTTTCCATAATGCTTAGGTTTTCAATTATCCCGGGAAGCTGGCGTTGATCTTTCATCAACTTATCCAGCGGCATTTTTATCAAGGTCAGCGGTGTCCTGATCTCATGGGCCACATTCGTAAAAAATTCGATCTTCGCATGGTAGATCTCCCGCTCTTTCTGCATCTCCAGCGATTCGATCTGCCGCCTGTTCTTTTCACCGGCCCAGGCCGTGTAATAGCTCAGGACGATATAGGCCACGCCCAATATGACAAACAAGTACAGCACATATGCCCAAGTGCTGGCCCAATAGGGCGGCAGAATGTCGATGACCATCTCCGCTTCCCTTGCGTTCCAGATACCGCTGCTGTTGGAGCCCTTCACTTTGAACGTATAGCTTCCGGGTGGCAGCTTCGTAAAATAGGCCTTTCGGTTGGTCTTCAAATAGGTCCATTCCTTGTCGAATCCATCGAGCTTATACGCATATTCATTCATCTCCGGCACGGTATAGCTCAGGGCGGCAAAATCGATGCTGACGGTCGATTGATCGAAAGGCAGCTCGATGCGCCTGGTATAAGCTACCGACGCTGTAAGCGGTGAATGCTGCGTATTGACCGTAAATTCCTTGTTGTTGATCTGTATACCGGTAATGAATACCGGCGGCACATACGTATTCTTCCCGAATTGCGCGGGATTGAATCCGATCAACCCCTTCACACTCCCAAAATAGATCATCCCATCTTCATCCTTAAACGAAGAATTGTAGTTGAATTGATCGCTCAGCAAGCCGTTCGACTGTTTGTACGTCCTGATATTCCTTGAAACCGGGTCAAAGCAGACGAGCCCCTTCGACGTACTGACCCAAAGGTTGTGCTGGTTATCTTCCAAAATTCGGAAGATAAGGTTATCCGGAAAACCGTCCTTCGTCGTGTATCGCGTGAATTTGCCGCTTCTGCCGGCATAAGCGCAAAGGCCGCCCTCAGTGGCAAACCATAGGTTTTTTCTACTGTCCTGGTAAACACCGTTGACATGGTTCTCCAGCAAACTGTTCCTGTCGTTGGGCGCATACATGAAATGCCCGTATTTGCCCGTTGCCGGGTTTAAATAATAAACGCCGGCGCCTTGCGTGCAACACCACAGGATACCCTGGTCGTCTTCCAACAGCGCCTGGATATGCGTCCCCAATCCCGGGATCAATGTGAAATCGTCCGTCTCCCTATTGTATCTGTAAAGCCCGTCCCAGGTTCCGATCAGCAGTTCTTGTTTCCTCGTCTGGTAAATAGTCACGATGAAATTGCTCTTCAAACTATGCTCGCCCGGCCCCGCATTATAGTGACGGACGACGTTGCCCGTCATGATGTCCATCACATCCAGCCCATGCTCGAACGTGCCGATCCACAATTCGTTGCCGGTCGCCAGCAGCCCATGGATATTATGGTAGGCGATACTCCCCTTTGAAGGCGAAGGCCTGAAAGCCTCAACCGTCCTTTTTGCCAGGGAAACCTTATCCACGCCGCCGTCCTCCGTACCGACCCAAAAATTCCCTAAGCGGTCCTTGCAGATCTCATGCACTGCATTGCCGCTCAACGAAGGCGAATGGAGACGCGGAAAGAACTTTTCAAAAAATACGAATTTCCCCGGCAGGTAGTTAAGGCCGCCCAAATAGGTTCCCACCCACAGTCCCCCCTCCCTGTCCCGGCAAAACGCAAAGATGACGTTGTCCGATATGCTATAAGGGTCGTCATACTCCCGTTGCAAATGGGCAACCGACCCGTTCTTATTGTTGTAGATGTAGATCCCCGTTTCCGTACCGATCCAGTACTCGTTCTCATTCCGCCGGATAAAGCTCCGCACATAGATACCGGTCCGCTCCTCATTGAACGTGATGATATCCTTGTATTTCCCCGTCTTCGTATAGAAGATCTTCACCCCCTCGTTCTTGGTGCCGATCAGAAAGGTGCTGTCATCCATCGGATAGATCTTCTCTATCGAGATCGAAAGCGGATCAGGCCCCCGCATATAAGTACTATAGGTATAGAAGGAATCCTGCTTCACCAGGTACTTGCGGATACAGCCGTTGGACGTTGACACCCACAGACCCTTGTCCGGAGTGATCGCGATCGACGTCGCCAGCGGCAGATAACCGCCCATCGGATAGAAGGTCACTTTCCCGGCCCGCAGGTCGAGCCGGTAGACGTAGAGATCGATGATGAACCAAAAATGGCCCGTGGAATCGCAACTGATCTGCGTGCAGTTGCCCTTCGGCAGGTTGCCGGCAAGATTGAACTTTTCCCGTATTTTGTCGAAGGTATATACACCCTTGTTGGTGCCCACCCAGATGGTCCCATGACGGTCATTATAGAGACAGCGGATGAAATTGCTGCCGAGGCTCGCCGTATCTCCGGGATCACTATAAAAGGTCTTGAAGGTGTACCCGTCGAAACGGTTCAGTCCGTTGATCGTCCCAAACCAAAGAAAGCCATCGTCGTCCTGGATACTGCATTCCACAGAATTATTCGACAGCCCGTTCTCTACCTGGTAATGATTGAAGTAATAGGGCTGCCCCTCCACGCTGCCGCAAAGACCGGCAGCAATGACCACAAAAAGCACTATCGGGTTGGTAGGGAAACGCATACGCTGTACAAATTAGGTCCAAAAATCTTCGATCCTGCATTAAACCCGCGGCAATTGATCGAAAATGAAAACATTTTGATAAATATTGATCAGGCAAACATGAATTTTAATCGCAATCTTTGACCTGCTTAATGGCATGCTTTTGCAAATGTACGGCGGCACGGTTCGCCGCATTCGAACAGCGTGTCCAATACGATTGCTTATGACCAAATGTAGCCATCTCCCCCAAAGTCGTCTTCCCGGCATAGCGCATGCACCCGATTACATTTTCGCGGCCGCCCTCGAAAGAATCCCCGCCAACAGTAACCAAAAACAATACAAAATGAGGCAAAACTCACTGCTTTACCAAAAAGCATGCAGGAGATTCATTGTCATCCTGTCGCTGATCTGCTTCGCCGGGGCAGCTATTGGCCAGGGCCGGCGTATCACCGGCAAAGTCGTTACAAATGAAAATGACAGTGCTGTCGCCGGGGCCACCGTTATCGTGAAAGGAAGCAAGATTAGCGCCGTGACCGCTATGGACGGAACATTCTCCCTGACGGCGCCGGCCAACTCCACCCTTATCATCAGTTCTATCGGTTTTGTAACACAGGAATTGCGCGTCAGCAACGCTGCTGTTTTGAACGTCTTTCTGGTTTCAACGCAGCAAAACATCCAACAAGTCGTCGTCATCGGGTATGGAACGGCGAAGCGCAAGGATCTTACAGGGGCCATCAGCAGTGTCAGCGCCGAACAGATTGAAAAAGTGCCGGTGACTACACTCGAACAGGCTATCCAGGGCCGTGCGGCGGGCGTTCAGGTAACGAGCAATGACGCTTCACCCGGTGGAAATATCAATGTCCTGATACGCGGTACCGGGAGCCTTGCCAACAACGGGAACGTCCCGCTATACGTAGTAGACGGCTATCCCCTCGAGACGGGCGGAATCAACAACATCAACCCGAACGATATCGCGGCGATCGATATCCTTAAAGATGCATCCGCTACAGCCATTTATGGGATCCGCGCCGCAAATGGGGTCGTGATCGTCACTACCAAAAAAGGCAGAAAAAATGGCGTACAGGTATCCGGAGACATGTACGAGGCCTTTCAAAACAGGCCGAAAGAATACAAGGTGCTGAACGCAGAACAGTTTGCCACGGTGGCCAATACCGTCGCCGCCCAGTCCAATGGTAATTTCCAGTCCTTCGATGCATGGTCCAATCCTTCCGCCCTCCACAGTGTAGACTGGCAGCATGCCTTATACAGGGAGGGATTGACGCAGAATTATTCTTTGGCGATACGGGGAGGCAGTGATAAAGTCCAGACTTCCAACTCCATCGGATTTTACAACCAGAAAGGCATTGTCCAGGGCTCCTATTTCAAACGACTCACCTTTGCAAGCAATGTCGACTTCCAGCCGGTGAAGTGGCTGCGGTCTTCTTCCAGCTTCAAATATAGCCACCAGGATCAAAATGTTCCCTTTGGGTATAGCGGAAGCAATAACCTGCTTGCCCTGAGCGAACTCCCGCCGACCCTGGACAGCGGCAATGCCGCCACCTACCAGATCTACGATGGCCATGGCAACTATGGCTTTTTCAACCCGATCTACACCTATGTGGCCAAATATTCAAATCCCCTATTTAGCATCAACAACAACAGGTATGAGAACCTGAATAATTTTTTCCTGCTGAGTTCTTCCCTGGAGGCTACGATTGTTGATGGATTGCGTATAAAGACCAATGCCGGCATTACCTACAACGCTTATAACGGCTATTACTTTTCGCCGGAAGACGACCGCCTCGTCAACCAGTACGGCGCCCAGGCGGGAGCGACACAAAACGCCGCCTACAGCCAAAGCATCAATACCAGTTTCGATTGGCTTTGGGAGAACACGCTGGCGTATGACCATACTTTCGGCAGGCACACCATCAATTTCGTGGGTGGGGTCACAGCGCAGAAGAACAAGTATAATTCCATGGCCGGCAGCGGCGTTCCGCCCAATAACACCATTATGGACCTCGCGCAGAGTACTGCAGCCGTTTTCACCCCCGGTCAAAACGGACAGACCATTACGTCGCTGGCTTCCGAATTCGCAAGGATCAATTACAATTATGATGACAGGTATTTCATCACAGGTACCCTGAGGAGGGATGGTTCCTCCAAGTTCGACGTTGGGCACCAATATGGTACTTTCCCTTCCGGCGCGGTGAAATGGCACGCGAAGAACGAATCCTTCCTTTCCGGCGTAAGCTGGCTGTCCGATCTGAATTTCAGGGGAAGTTATGGCGAGGTCGGGAATTCGCAAACCATTGCGCCCTTCCAGTTCCTGGCGCTCTATGCCGCTGGGTCTGCTGCGACTACCTCGCCCAATTATGGCTATACCTTTGGCGTTCCCAAGACCTATGCGCCTGGCATTTACTCCACTCAACCCGCCAATCCCAACCTGAAATGGGAAACGGATTATCAGACCGATATCGGAACGGATATAGCCTTTTTCAATGGCAGCCTTCGGCTGACCGCGGATTGGTACGAACGCAAATCCAAAGATTTTTTGTTGACGATACCTGCGCCGGCTCAGACGGGCTATTCCTTTCTGACGCAAAACATCGGCAGCATGCTGAACCGGGGCTTAGAGTTCGCAGTGGGGTTCAACCATACCGTTCGCAGGGAGTTCTCCTTTGGCGCCAACGTGACGCTCTCTACCGTCTACAATAAGCTCACTGCCATCAATTCGGGCACGACCAACCTGCCAAATTTTGGCAATCCTACGACGACCATACCGGCATTGGGCTGGACGCCGTTCAGCGAGTCGAAGGTGGGCATGCCTGTAGGCGAATTCTATGGGTATAAATCCTTGGGCATCTTCCAGAACCAGGCCCAGATCGATGCACTGAATGCAAAGGCGGCAGCCAAAGGATTTGCTGCTTACCAGAAGACCATCACCCGGCCCGGTGACCGCTACTTTGCCGACGTCAATGGTGATGGGACCGTCAATGCGACCGATGAAACAAGCCTTGGAAGTCCCCTGCCGAAATTCTTTGGCGGCCTGACGCTCGATGCCACCTACGGCGCATGGGACTTCAATATTTATTTCTACGGCATCTACGGGAACAAGATCTTCAACTTTGCAGAAAGCAGTTTGGAAAGCTTTCAGAACCGGAGCTTCGTGGGTGTCGAGAACCTTAGCCTCAACTACGTGGAGCATGCCTGGACGCCCAAAAATCCTTCTAACACCTATGCGAGGATCACATCCAACGACGACGCGATCGGCAGCAATGTCGCCTCCAGTGCCTATATCGAGAACGGCAGCTACCTCAAGGTCAAGAACCTGACGATCGGCTACACCCTGCCTGCACGCATCGCCAGCATGGCTTCACTGTCAAGAGTGAGATGCTATGTGTCGACGCAGAACCTGTTTACCGTCACCGGGTACAAAGGGCTCGATCCGGAGATCGGCACGCAGGGCGGCAATGCGACCCAGAACGGGGTGGACAACGGCACGTATCCCTCATCCCGGTATTTCACCGTCGGACTCAATGTAGTTTTTAAATAATATAACACTGAACATATGAAAATATATACAAAAATAATTGGTGTTGCCATTGTGATAGGTGCGGCCGTGAGTCCTTTTGCTTGTAAGAAAAGTTTTTTGAAGCAGACGGATACTTTCGCCGCCGATGCCAATGCTACCTTTACAAAACCGCAACAGGTGGTAGCGCTGGTCAACGCGATCTATGACACCTATCAGAGCAGTGACCTGCTGAAAAAATCGATCTGGTACTATGCGAATTTCCTCACCCACGATTGGTACAACAATGGGGCGGATATCGTGTGGAACTATTATGGGATAGGCTCCGATTTTGGCGCCCTCCCTACGTTCTGGAACAACGCGTATATCGGCATTGCCAGGGCGAACGCCGCGCTGCAGGTAATAGAACAGACCCGGGCCAGCGGCATTCTTACGCCGGCCTCCCTCGCCAACCGCCTCGAAGGCGAAGCCTATTTTCTAAGGGGAATGACCTACTATTATCTGGCCGGGACATTCGGCGGCGTACCCCTGGAGCTAAAAGCCGAGACCAATGGTCTGACCCCAAGGTCCTCCCAGGATTCGGTATTTATGCAGGTCGTGTCCGATATGCACATGGCAGAAAGTTTATTGGTATCCAAGACGCAGCTGGCGTCCACCGACATCGGCAGGGCCACGACCGGTGCCGCATACGGTTTCGAAGGGGCCGCACAAATGTGGCTGGGTAAATATGACTCGGCCCTCACCGCTTTCAACAACCCGGAATTGACGACGAACTATCAACTGCTGCCGAATTTCGTCGACGTAGGCGAATTCGCAGACCAGAATAGCGCCGAGTCCATCTTCGAGGTCCAATTCAACGTTTACGGTTCGCAAAGCTGGGACGGCGGCTGGCAAGACGGGGGAGAAGAAGCCTGGATAGACGACTTCAGCTGGCCCCAGGAAATCAGTGGTTTCGGCTATGACTACGGCAACCCGGGCCTCTACTACTCCTATCAGGCCGGCGATCTGCGGAGGGCAGCGACGATCTGCGGCCCCGGTGACACCCTGGTCAGCCCCGGCATCATCGCCAAATGGGGCGGAATCAAAGGATACGCGGTCGTCCAAGCCAGCTACAAAAGCAATCCTACCGTCTATTCGGACGGCAATGGACAGCCGATCAACTCCTGCGGTACGATCACTCATCCCTGGTATGGATTGGATGGCACGCCGCGGTCCGGCTTCTACTGCGCAAAGAAATGGCGCGATCCGACCCTCACAGGCGCCAACGGCACGTCCGCTATTTTCGGCGGCCAGAACCAGATCCTCCTGCGCTATGCCGAGATCTTGCTGGACCGCGCAGAATGTAAAGTACACACGGGTGACATCACCGGCGCCATGGCCGACGTCGCCCTGGTCAGGAACAGGGCATGGGGCGGGACCGCTCCGTCCGTCATGCAAGACGGCCTCACCTGGGACGGCAAGCCTACCCAGCCGATAACGGACCCCATGCAAATGGTCCTCAGCGAATACAGGCATGAGCTTACAGGTGAATATTCGCTGATGTATGACCTGCGCAGGGCAGGGGCCGGAGTCGATGCTTCGTTTATCCAGGCCAACTATAGCACCACTTCCAGCACCAATCAAATCGTCTACCCTTACGGCCCTACCGCCGACGGGAATACCCACGGCGTGTGGATGACGACCCTGCCGGCCAACAAAGACATTTTACCCATCCCTGTCAGTGCAATAGCACTTAACCCGAACCTGGTCCAAAACCCAAGCTACTAATTGTACTATCTTTGATGGGGAGGGCTTTCAGCACGGAAAGCCCTCCCCATTACCTGCACATGACACGCTTGCGACCACTATTTTTCGCTATTCCGCTCCTTTGGTTTTCCGCATGCCGGCATGCAGACACCCTGTTCCAAACCATTCCTTCCGCGCATTCCGGTATTGTATTCAATAACAAGATCACTGAAAACGATTCCCTCAACCCTTTCGACGTCGTCAACCTCTACAATGGCGGCGGGGTAGGCATCGGAGACTTCAATAACGATGGCCTGCAGGATATTTTCTTCACCGGCAATATGGTCTCCTGCAAATTATACCTCAACAAAGGCAATTTCCACTTCGAAGACATCACGGAGAAAGCGGGCGTCGAAGGACTGGGAAGATGGGCCAGGGGCGTATCCGTGGTAGACATCAACAACGATGGCCTCCCCGATATCTATATCTGCAACACCATTTACAAGGACCCTCTCCGCAGGAGAAATGTGCTGTATGTCAACCAGGGTGCCGGCAAAGACGGCATCCCGCACTTCAAAGAAATGGCCGCCGAATACGGCCTCGACATCCATGTCCAGTCGACCATGGCCAGCTTCTTCGACTATGACAACGACGGCGACCTCGACATGTACCTTACTGTCAATGAAGCTTCCAACGGCAACAACCCGTCAGATTTCGTCCATCGCAGTGCCAGCGGCACCGCCCCAAGCATCGGCAGACTGTATCGCAACGAGATGGACAGCACGCTCGGACACCCCGTTTTCCACGACGTCTCCAAGCAGGCGGGCATGAACTCCGACGGCTTCGGCCACGCGGCGACCATTTGCGACATCAACAACGACGGCTGGAAAGACATCTATGTGTCGGATGATTTTTTATCCAACAATATCCTGTACATCAACAACCATGACGGCACTTTTACCAATCGCACAAAGGAATACTTCAAACACACTTCCTTCAACGCTATGGGTCAGGATGTCACCGATATCAACAATGACGGTCTGCCAGACGTCGTCGAACTGGACATGAACCCGGAAGACAATTACCGCAAAAAGATGATGCTCGGTGCCAACAATACCTACACTTACCAAAATTTCGACCTATACGGCTACCAATACCAGTACGTCCGCAATACGCTCCAGCTCAACCAGGGCCCATCCGTTCGCGAGGGTGATTCCATCGGCATCCCTGCCTTTAGCGAGATCGGCTTCCTCAGCGGCATGTCGCAGACCGACTGGAGTTGGACCCCCCTGGTCGCCGACTTCGACAACGACGGCTATCGCGACCTGATCGTCACCAACGGTTTCCCCCGCGATGTGTCGGACCACGATTTCGTCGCTTATCGCCACAAGTCCAACGGCCTCATCACCACAAAGGCGATGATCGACCTGATCCCGGAAGTGAAACTGCACAATTACGGGTTCCGGAACAACGGCGACCTGACTTTCACCGACGAAACCAATGCCTGGGGCCTGAGCCTTCCTACTTTTAGCAACGGCGCGGCCGGCGTCGACCTGGACAATGACGGCGCGCTGGACCTGGTCATCAATAACATCGACGATGAAGCCCTGGTTTACCGGAACAGGAACGGCGACACGGCCGCACACTTCCTGAACATCAGGTTCAAGGGTGGCAAACAAAACATCGATGGCATCGGCGCCATCGCCCGCATCTATTATGACCACGGCAAACAACAGGTGTATGACAATAACCCTTACCGCGGCTACCTCTCGACCGTCCCCTGTTACGCCCACTTCGGCCTCGGCAAAACCCGGCAACTCGACTCGGCCGTCATCCAATGGTATACCGGAAAACAGCAAACGATCCGCAACTTGCGGACCGACCAGACCCTCACCGTGGACATCGTGGACGCGCGTGAAGACCATCCCGATAGCCACCCTATTATCGCCGAAAACACCTTGTTCAGGGAAATAACGGCCGCCTCGGGAATACACTTCACACATCAGGATTACGACCAGATCGATTTCACCATCCAGTCGCTGCTGCCCCATAAATTCTCGGAATATTGCCCCGCACTGGCAGTCGGCGACCTGGACGGCAATGGGCTCGATGACCTGGTCATCGGCGGCAACCAGCTCAGCCAAACGACCCTGTTCCTCCAACAGCCGGACGGAAAGTTCCTGCAAAGGGGCCTGCTGCCGGATACTAAAGCCGCCTCGAATGGGTACAAGGACGAAGGTATCCTCGTCTTCGATGCTAACGGTGACGGAAAGCCGGATATTTATGCAGCCCGCGGCGGCTACAAGGCCGCATCGGATAGCAGCGGCTACCAGGACATGCTATACATCAATGACGGCCATGGTAATTTCACCCCGGACCCTGCCGCGTTGCCCGAAAACCATAGCAGCAAATTGTGCGTAAGAGGCTTCGACTTCAACAACGATGGGAAAATGGATCTCTTCGTCTCGGGCCGCGTCCAGCCGGGCAAATACCCGACACCCGTAAGCAGTTTCATCTTCCGAAATGACTCCCGCGACGGCAAGGCCAAATTTACAGACGTCACCGATGAAGTAGCGCCCGCACTCAGATCGGTTGGCATGGTGTGCGACGCCTTGTTCACGGATTTCGACGGCGACGGACAAACCGACCTCATCGTCGTCGGCGAATGGATGCCCGTCACTTTCTTCAGGAACGTGAACGGGAAATTCATCAATACCACGCAACAATCCGGTATAAGCGATCAGACGGGCTGGTGGAACTCGATAGCAGGCGGCGATTTCAGGCATACGGGCAGGACCGATTACATCGTGGGCAATCTCGGACTAAACTCCTTCTATAAAGCAAGCGCTGCCTATCCTGTCCGCGCCACCGCCAAAGACTTTTTCAACAGTGGCACGTACATCGCCATTCCCTCTTTGTACCTGCCGGACCAGCAGGGAACGAAAAGAGAATTCCCCGCGATGGGCCGGGACGATATTGCCAGGCAAATGCCGGCCATCAAAAAGAAGTTCCCTACCTACAGACCTTTTGCGCTGGCCACCATGGATGAGATCCTGACACCCGAACAGCGAAACGGGGCCATCAGGCTGCAGGCCACTACCATGCGATCCTGCTATTTGCGAAACGATGGCGGCGGGAAATTTACCCTCCTTCCCTTGCCCATGGAAGCCCAGTTCTCGCCTATCAATGGGATGGTCGTCGATGATTTCGATGGCGACGGCAATGCCGATGTATTGGCCTGCGGCAACGACTACGGCACCGAAGTGGGGACAGGCCGTTACGATGCTTCGAACGGCCTGCTGCTGAAAGGAGACGGCAACGGTAATTTTACGCCCATGCCCATCCTTCGCAGCGGCATCTACATTCCGGGCAATGCAAAAGCCCTCGTAAAATTGCGGGGTAGTGCGGGGAGATACCTGGTGGCTGCAAGCCAGAACCACGGCCCGCTGACATTATATGAGCTCAAGAAAAAGCCGAAGCTCATCGGCTTGTCGCCGGGCGAAGTCTTCGCGCTCCTCCATTTCAAGGACGGCCGCATCCAGCGAACGGAGTTTTATCATGGCTCCTCTTTCCTCTCACAATCGGACCAGTCCCTGACCATACCCGATGGGATCACCGAAATTGATATCTATAATAGTCTCGGGGCAAACAGAAAAATCAGGGCCGAATGAAAATGCTCGTTTTGATCGGAGCGATCATCGGCGCCATTCTGCTATTCTCCCAATGCATGGATGCCGGCGATCACGACCCGCGTGGCAAAGCCTACGCCGGTGCCGCTGCCTGCGTCCCGTGCCACAGGCCAATCGTCGATTCCTACAAACACACCCCGCACTTCCACTCGGCAGCTATCGCAGATTCGGGGACCATTGAAGGCAACTTTTCGAAGGATGACAATACATTCGTGGTCAATGACACGGTCAAAGTGGTCATGGAAGAACGGCAGGACGGCCGCTACCAGGTGCTTTATGTCAACAACAGGCCGGCACGGGCCGAACGCTTCGACATCGTATTTGGCCACTCCAAAGGGCAGGCCTATTTGTATTTTAAGAACGACCTTGCATACCAGCTCCCTATTTCGTGGTTTACCAACCTGCAACGATGGACGAGCAGCCCGGGCTATCCCCCGGGTATGCCATTTTTCGACAGGCCCGTACTCGAAAGATGCTTCGAATGCCACACCTCCTTCATCACACAATCCAATCCGCAGGATATAAATGCATTGGATCGAACGACGCTCATCGCGACCATCGATTGCGAAAGATGCCATGGTCCCGCAGCCAGACACGTCGCCTTCCAAAAGGAATACCCTGAGGAAAAACAGGCGAAATTCATCGTCTCCTGTCAATCGTTGACCCGCCGCCAGCGCGTCGACATGTGCGCCGTCTGTCACGCCGGCAGCAACAACATCCAGTTGAGGTCGATCTTCGCCTTCAGACCGGGAGATTCGACTTCACGTTTCACGGTGGCGCTCCACACCACGTCGAACCGCCCCGATGTTCACGGTGACCAGGCGGCGTTGCTGGCTTCCAGCAAATGTTTTAGGATGAGCGACATGGATTGCAATACCTGCCACAATATCCACGTCGACGACCATGACGACTTCGCCGGTATCGCCCGACGCTGTCAGGGTTGTCATTCCGCCGCCAACCACAATTTTTGCAAAATGGCCGACAGCGTGGACGCCGGCTTTCTCCAGGCCAATTGTACTACCTGTCATATGCCGGCTCAGGCTTCCGGGATCATCAAGGTAAAAACGACCGAAACCACCCCGGATACGGCCATTTACATGATCAACCATCGGATCGCCGTCTATCCAGCAGCGTCGCAAAGGCTCCTCGTTGCCTTCCGGCGGTAGCCGCGGGCCGGCTGACCCTTACCAATGCGGCGGCACCAGGGGAGACTGATACCTGACACCAAAGTCCGGGAATTGCCTATCTTCATGCCACATCGCTGGCACTTATGAAGAACGCATCCCTTGTACTCGTCACACTTATGCTCGGCACGTCCATGGCGGCCATCGACAGCAGTATCGTCAATGTATCACTGCCCGTTATCCGCCACCAATTCAACGCAGATCTCAACGAGGTGGAATGGGTGATCACGGCTTACATGATCTCCTTCAGTTTATTCATTCCCCTGATCAGCTGGTTGAAAAGTCGCATCGGCTACTTCTGGCTCTTCATCGGCGCCGTAACCGTTTTTACATCGGGCTCCCTGCTTTGCAGCCTGTCGCCAGGTCTCAATATACTCGTGATCGCAAGGGTGATCCAGGCCGCCGGCGGCGGCGCTATCTCCCCTACTTCCCTGGCCATCCTCAGCGAGAACTTTCCGCCCGAACGCCGCGGAAATGCAGTCGGCTGGTGGGGCATGGGCAACGTTATGGGTCCCGCGCTCGGCCCCACGCTCGGCGGCGTCCTCACCCATTATTTCGGCTGGCAGTCCGTCTTCTATGTGAACCTTCCGATTGGCATTGTCACCATCCTGCTCACCTTCCGCTACCTTTCCTTCTTACGCGGCCAGCCAACCACAAGACCTCGCTTCGACTTCCAGGGACTTGCCTGGTTTGCCTTGTTCATTGTAGCGGTACAGGTCGCCATCAACGCCATCGCCAAAGGCGGCGGCCTCAAATTGATCGCAGCCGGAGGCACTACTGTCCTGGCCCTTTGGCTCTTCATACGTAGCGCCCGACGACCCCAGCCCCTCCTCGACCTGAGCGTCTTCCGCTCGCCCGACTTCAATCACTCCGCCATCATCGTCATCATCCGCAGCGTGGCACTCTTTGGCGGCATGTTCTTTCTGCCCTTCCTCTTACAAGGCCTCCTCGGCTATACGACCATCCAATCGGGATTGTTGATGCTGCCCAATGCGCTGATGATGCTCGTCTCCCGACCCTATGCGGGTAAAAAAGCGGACCAGGGGCTCATCCGCAGCATTTCCATCACGGGTATCATCATCGTCGCCGTCAGCTTTTTCGGCTTCTCGCGCATCGCCGTCGGAACGTCCCTCATCTGGATCCTCGTGCCCATGATGGCAAGGGGACTAGGAATGAGCCTGCTGGTCGCACCGGTATCGACTGCCCTGCTCAACAGCGTCTCCAGGGAACAGACCGCGACCGCTACGTCGATGAACAGCCTGCTGCAACAAATGGGCGGGTCCATCGGGATCGCCGTATTCGGCGTCATCCACCAGTTCATTTATGCACACTACCTCAACAAACAATACACCGATGCCGTAGCCGAACATTTCGCCCTGCAGGACGGATTTCTTGTCTCTGCCTTCGTCATCGCCCTTGCGCTCATACCGGCTATCCGCCTTCCCGAAAAACACCTCGTAAGGGTCAAAGAAAATCTCGAGCCTAAGCGCCAATTATAAAATCTTTTTTGTAACTTTATACCTATCATTCACCAAAAAAAAGGAGGTATTCATGCTATCTACAGAAAATTCATGGAAACCTTCGGTTAATTTCGCTTAACCGGGTTTACTCCAAAAAATAATCTGCTGACAATGGTCAGGAGGAGGTCGTCGCTGGACGGCCTCTTTTGATTTTAGCCTCGCCGTAGCAAGCGGACCTGTTTGCTTTAGTACCTTGTCATTACTAAATGACCCTCTTTTTTTTAACGCCTGCGAACTTTCAATCCAGATACTTGTATACATTGGTCCGATATACCTCGAAATCGTCCAGATTAGTAAACTCCTCGAACCTATAGCAGTCTCCGTTTCTCATGTCCCGCACCAAAGCCACTACACCCCCACCTACCAGCACGCGTTTGGCCCGTTGAAACACCTCATCGAGCGAAGCAACATCTTTTATCATCTGCCATTCTTCAACTTTTCCGACATTTATGATGTAATCATCCATAGTCTATGCAATATAGAACACTTGGTAAAACTGACGTAAAATTATCGGCCATCGGCCTCGGCCGTATGAGCATGAGCCATGCTTACGCCAACGACGCACTCATTTCGAAAGTACGCGTACCCAACCGCAAGAACATCTTCCTGGCCACAAAATTCGGCTTCCGCTCCTAAGCCGATGGCAAAATGGGCGGATTCGGCGGTTCACCGGCCTATTTGAAGGAAGCAGTCGAAGCAAGTCTCCGCCGCCTGCGCATCGACTCGATCGACCTCTATTTATGCCCATCGCATCGACCCCAATGTCCCCGTCGACGAACGCGCTGGACCTGACAACACTCCCCGAAAAAGATTTCCGCCGGAGCCTGCCCCGCTATCAGCAGGAACACGCCGACAATGCCTTCATGCTGAAGACAATTTATTTGTTTCGCCCGCTTTCGCCGGGGTATAACTGTTGCACAATATCACTCTGCATATACTTTTTGGTGCCGATGTCCATGATCGACAGCTTGCCCATAAAAGCAGCGCCAGTGTCTACGTTCCATACATTACAACGTTGCATGGGCGTGTCATATCCATAGTTGGTAGTGGGGGTATGACCAATATAAATTTCCTGGTACAACAAAAGTCGCCGAGGATAGAACAAGCCCTCCGGGGGAATACGGTCATCTGCGGCAAGCGCCGTTTCCCACAGTGTCCTGTCCCAGAAATAATTGCTGCCGAAACGTTCCGCCGCCGGTCCATGCATCGAGGAAAAACCGGCATGCACAAACAGGCGTTTATCCTGCTCAAAATAAGGACGCATCCGGCCAAAAAAATCAAGATGTCTGCCAAGCTCCGCCGGCACACTGCCCGCATAACTGCCTACCGTGGCAGCGCCGCCATGAACCAGCCAATCCTCGCCTGCTCCCCGCCCCATCAGCCACTCCTCACACCAGGCATCATGATTGCCCTTTATAAATACACAGTCATACAAGGTATCCAGTTCCATCAGGTAGTCGATCACTTGCTTCGATTGCGACCACCCGTCCACATAATCACCCAAAAAGACCAATCGATCATCCCTTTGCAAAGCAACCCGCGCGATCACCTGCGCCAATGCCTTGAACGCCCCATGAATATCACCGATCACATAGGTCCTTGCCATTCTCTTATATTTTGCCATTTAAACATTTAAAGCGAAGCTACGGTCAAGGCTTCAAAAAACCCATCGCAAAAGCTGTCCCGGCTCCCAAAACGGCACCCGCCGTCACATCCGTAGGATAGTGTACGCCCAGGTACATCCGCGAATAACCGACACCCGCAGCCCATACGAAAGAAGGCGCGATCACATACCATTTGGGATAACAACGCGATAAAGACGTCATCGCGCTAAAAACAGCAGAGGTGTGGCCGGAAGGAAAAGAATACTCGCCAGGCCGGTAAACCGGCACCAACCGCGTGTCGGTGAGAAAAGGCCGCCGACGTCTGACCAATTGCTTGATCGCAAGATTCAACAGGTAAGTGGTCGCCGTGCTCGCCGCCATGTACAGCCCATTCCGTTTTGTCCGGTCATCATTGCGGATCAACCCGTCGACCAACACGCCCACAGGAATACCTGCATTGACATAATTATTGGCATCGCTCACAAAACGCCAGAGCTTCGTCTGCCCACCCGTACGGCCCACTGCAAGCTGTTCAAGTATATGTTCATCCAACCGCTGTAAACCGGACTGTGCCCATGAAGATGCAGGCATAGATAAGAGCAAAACCAGCACAGCAACCGCACCACGCACCACCCCAAACAAACAGCTGCACTCCCTCGATACACATCTTAAAAAACACAGGCGACGATCTTTCGGTTTCATTTAATATTCTTTGGTTTACACGTTTCCAAGCCATTGCAAACAGAGCGCACATCCCATAAGACTTTCAGTATGCCAATCACAACAACTGCTGTCACCCCCACTTGTAAAGATCAAGAGATCCCGCTTGATATCCAAACTTTACAAGTCCTGCGTGAGCAAAGCGCGGAGCCGCGGCTGATCCAGAGTCGCCTTATTTTGTCCCCGCAGGATCAATGTAAAAAAGACCTATTTTGCAACCTATGGCCGATTATGTGTATTTCGATCGCGATCTCAGCTGGCTCACCTTCAACTACCGCGTCCTCGAAGAAGCAGTGCAGACCGGCACGCCGCTCCTGGCGCGGGTCTTCTTCCTTTCCGTTTACAGCTCCAATCTCGACGAATTCTACCGCGTTCGCATTCCGGCCGTGGCGGCACTGCAAAAGATCAAACAGACAAGAGAAACGTACATTGCTGCAAATGGCATCCCACTCTTAACAAAAATTTCATCCAGACTGAATCACCAGCTCGAGCGGTTCGGACAATTGTTTACGGGCGAGATCCTGCCCGCCTTCGTAGCACACGGTATTCATTTCTCCTATCATATGCCCTTGTCTCCCGCGGTAAGCAAAGCTGCCAATGGTTATTTCCTCACGCAGATCATGGCCTTCCTGACACCGGTTACCCTGGGACGATCCGAGCGTACTTTCTTTCCCGCGAATGATCTGCTATATTTTCTGATCATCCTGGATCAGGATAGCCCCGGAGAAAAGGCGGTGATCCTGAATATCCCATCCGACAGCCTGCCCCGTTTCTATACCGCCCGGGTCGACGGCAAGCGTCAGATCCTATTCATCGACGACATCATCAGGGATAACCTTGGCGTACTCTTCCCCGGCGCCATCATCAGCGGTGTCCATAGCTTCAAGATCACCAGGGACGCCGAATTGGACCTCGAAGACGAATACCAGGGAAGCCTCGCCGAAAAAATCGAAAAAAAACTCGCCAAAAGGGACGCCGGCCTCGCAGCCCGTTTTCTCTATGAACCCGGTATTCCGCTGCGCATCCTACAGCAACTCACAGCACAACTCGACCTGCAAAAAGCCTCTATTATCGAAGGCGGCCGGTATCACAACCTTAGTGACCTGGCAGGCTTTCCGTTGAAAGACCCCACCCTCTCCTATGATCCCTGGCCGGCCATACCTTGCGGCTATGATACAGATAGCAGCATCCTGCAAACGATCGCGAAAAGAGATCTGCTTTTGCACGTCCCGTATCACAGCTATGACACTGTGCTTCGCTTCTTCAACGAATCCGCCATCGATCCCCAGGTCCAGGAGATCTATGTCACCCTCTATCGCGTGGCAAACAATTCCCGCATCGTACACGCGCTTATGAGCGCCAGCCGCAATGGCAAAAAAGTAACGGTCTTCGTGGAACTGAAAGCCCGGTTCGACGAGGCCAACAATCTCCGCTGGGCAAGGAAGATGAAGGAAGCGGGTGTGAAGATCGTCTACAGCATTCCCGGCCTCAAGGTGCACGCCAAAGTAGCGCTTGTCAAACAAATGGTCGAAGGCCGCGTCCACTATTATGGCTTGCTGGCTACCGGCAACTTCAATGAGCATACCGCACATTTTTATACCGACCATGTCCTGCTTACCGGCCAACACGACCTCATGCGGGAGCTGGAACTATTGTTCATCTGCCTCGGCAAAGGAAAAGACCCCCGTAAATCCGAAAAGATCCCTTTTCAACACCTGCTTGTCGCCCAGTTCAATTTGCAGGAACGCTTCCTTTCCCTCATCGACCGCGAAATGGCACACGCCCTGGATGGAAGACCCGCTTCCATCATCATTAAGATCAATAACCTCGAAGAGCAGCAACTCATCAACCGCTTATATGAGGCCTCCAAGGCCGGTGTTCGGATTAAATTGTTGGTGCGAGGCATCTGCTGTTGCATACCGGGAGTCGCAGGCATGAGCGAGAACATCAGCATCAGCAGGATCGTAGACCGTTACCTCGAACACGGACGGGTCTTCATCTTTCACAACGACGGACAGGAAACCGTCTTTCTAGGTTCATCGGACTGGATGAACAGAAACATCTACCGCCGTATCGAGGTTTGTTTTCCGCTGTATGACGCGCAATTGAAAACGGAAATGATCCACCTGATCAACCTGCAGCTGGCGGACAATGTCGCCGCCACCCCTATCGACGCCGCCAACGAGAACCCTGACACCGATATGCCGCCTTCCACAAGGTCCGCTGGAGCAAAAGCCGTTCGCTCACAGGAAGCGATTTATCGTTATCTTGCCGAACAGTCCGTGAAACCCACGGATACCCGGCCACCCGGACCTTAAAACCTGCTGCATGAAACAACCCCGTGCTGTATGCCTTTTCCTTCTTTTCCTGCTCACCCTGACAGGGTGTATCTTCCCGGTGAAGCCCGGCTCCCACATATGGTTTTATACTTTCGGCACCGGCCCGGGGAAGGATACACTGACCCCCGTCAGCTACCTTGAACTTCGCCCCGATGGTTCTTTCTCCAGGATTTTGGCAGCTTTGCCTACGGCCAATGGCAGCAAAAAGAACAGCAGCTCTTCCTGACTAACCAGCAGCACAAAACCCTTGTTTATATCATCAACGATCTCGCATCCAAAGAAATGTCGCTCGTGATCGCCCAGGGACGGGTTGGACATTTCGATAGCAAACCATTGCCTTCCGCCGACCCGCTCGAAGATCCCTTCTCGGCCGACAACAATCAATGGCGGCTCCCCGCCGCGCACAAAGAAAGCGATGCGGAGATCAGGCAGCGACTCTATATGCACTGCCGGTTTTGGGAGAAATACTTCGCCTGGGCACTGGCTAATAAGTTGGATTTCGTGGATGTAAGAAGCACCCCCACCGCGATCAAGATCTATGGCAACGGCTTCGGATTAAAATCCTTTGACGATCTGCCGCCGAGGTGGAAAACCTTCTTCTTCGACGACGAGGACTGCCGGAAAGCCAGTGAGATCCTCACAGACATTTTTCAGCACCAGACCATTGCCTGGAGCAATACGGACTCCAAATACAAAATGTTCCTGGGCGCATTTCAGCAACTGGAGAAATTCCTGCATGCATAAATTTTATGGACGTGCACAAAGCCCTCAACTACACCCTGTTCATCCTGCTCGCCGCGGCGGCCGGCTGCCTGGCTCCAGGTAAACCCGGTACGGGACTATATATGTATTACTCCGTAGCAGACGGCAAGGCGGAAGGCGATACGGTATTGACTCCGGCGAGCTTTCTGGCCTTAGGCGCCAACGGGTCTTATACCCAGGATTTTGGCCGCTTCGACTACGGCTCATGGATGATCCGGGACCAGCGGCTCTACCTCACCAATCAGCGGCATAGGACCTATATCTACCAGATCAAAAAGCTCACCCCACAAGAAATGGATCTCATACTGGATGCAGGCAGGTTAGGCCATTTCAGCGTCCACTCGCGACCGCCCAGCCGGGAAGAGCAGAACCCCTTCTCCAAATATAATAACCAATGGCGCATCCCCGCCACCCATCCGGAAAGCGACGCCGAGATCCGCCAGCGACTCGTGAATCATTGCCGGTTCTGGGAAACCTATCTGATCTGGGCAAAGGACCAGGAACACGGCATCATCGATGTTAAAGCCACGCCCAGTCCTTTAAAGGTTTATGGCAACGGCTTTGGCCTCAAACACTATGGCGACTTACCCGCGGAATGGAAGTCTTTTTTCTATGACTCCACCGATTGCCACAAAGCCGATACGATGATCAAACACACTTTCCGGCGACACGAATTCGTCTGGCCTAACACCGACGACGACCTGCAAAAGTCTATCAGCGGCACCCAGCAGATCCAAGCATGGCTAATGCCCAGATGATCGTGTCGGGCCTTCCCGGCAAAAGTAGCCCCTCTGCGATCATCGTTACTGTCCTGAGATGGACCGTTGGGCCATCAAGGCGTCCGTCACTTCTTTGTGATAGATATTGTTCTCCTCCCGGACGCTTTGCAGCAAACTATGCAGCCCTTCTTCCGCCTCCGCCGCTGTGGGACGCGGCCCCTTCCCCGTGAAATAGTCCACCAGCCGCTGGTATTGCGGCGTCATGGGAACTTCAAGCGGGTTGTTGGTGCCGATCTTTTTCAACGGCCACCAGGACCAGCCGATAGCATGGCCCTCTACCAGTTTGACACAGTCCTTATACCAGACATTGTCGTTCTCCCCCGACTCTCCCAGCCAAAGAGGGATATTGTATTGCTCCCGCAATTGTAACGGCCCCCGGATAGCATCGTCCGTATTCGGGTTCCAGTATTTGTGAAAGCTCAGGACCATATTGTCATCCCAGGGAGGCAGCACGCCGCGATAGTTGTTCCCCCAGCCATTGCCCTCTACGATGATCATATGGCGTTTGTCGACAGAGCGGATGGCCGCGGTGATGTCCATCATCAACTGACGGAGTGGTGCATTCTTCGCCTCCTTCAATCCGTTCCTGTCGGCGGTGTCGCTAAAGCCCCAGTTGGGCTCATTGATGATATCATATCCACCGATCCACGGCTCTTTGGCATAGCGCTCCGCCAATTTGCGCCACAACGCTACCATCTTCGCACGGTTAGCCGCGCTTTCCCATAACGACGGCTTGTCGGGATTGCGATCGGAAATATTCAGATCGTTCCCCTGACCTCCCGGAGCGGCGTGCAGGTCCAGTATCAGCCACATGTGGTTGGCCTTGCACCAGGCAAGCAGGCTGTCCGTCAAAGCGAAGCCCCGCTCAAGCCAGGTATCCTTACCCGCGACGGGCTCTTCGTCTATGGAGTGGGTATACAAATGATAATGCATCGGCAGGCGAACGCTATTGAAACCCCATGCCGCCATCGAATCGATATCGATCTTCCGCGTTTGACTGGCGAGCCAACCATCATAAAAGGCCGCTGCACTATCCGGTCCGACCAGGTCGGTGATCCTTTCCCGGATACGATACTGTGGCCCTACAGGTCCCAGCTGGAGCATATAGCCTTCCTGCAACATCCAGCCGCCAAGACCCATGCCGCGGAGGATGACCTTCTCGCCTTTTTCGTTGACGATCAATTTTCCTTTGGCTTTGAGAAAGCCCTGGCTCATGCCCGCTCGCTGACAACCCAAAAAAAGCAGGCCAATAACTATGCTACGTTTTATCATAAGCCAAAGTTATATATTTACCAGGTATGAAACGGATTCTCTCCATCGATCTCGCACGCGGCCTGGTCATGGTCATCATGGCCCTGGATCATACACGAGATTACTTGCATATTCATGCCGCGCAAAACCCAACTGATCCGACGACGACCACGCCGATCCTGTTCCTCACGCGTTGGATCACCCATCTCTGCGCGCCCACTTTCGTCTTCCTGTCGGGGATGTCGGCCTGGCTCTCGTTGAACGGCGACGCCCCCATGGCCACAACCCGCCGCTTCCTACTCAAAAGGGGCTTCGTTCTCCTGGCAGTAGAGTTCACCCTCGTCAACTTCGCCCTATCCTTCGACATCCACTTCCGGCTTTTCCTCTTCGAGGTTATCGCCACCATTGGCTCAGGCCTGATCCTACTTTCTTTGATGTCGCGATTGCCGCTGAAAATCGTACTGGCAATTGCTTGCCTGCTGTTTTTTGGCCACGACCTGGTCCTGCAATTCCCCATGCCCACAAACACTGTACTGAATTTTATCGGTTCACTCCTCTTCGGCTCCGGCGCGTTTCCGCTTGCGAAGAACCGCCTGTTGGTCATCGCCTATCCCGTCTTACCCTGGCTGGGCATCATGCTGGCCGGTTACTGCGCCGCACGGCTGTTCAGGTTGCCGATGCAGAGACGCCGAACCCTATTCGTTTGGCTAGGCCTTTCCGCCCTGGCGCTCTTCATCCTGCTGCGCCTCACGAACTGGTACGGCGATCCCGTGCCCTGGACAAAGCAAAAAGACGGGATGTTTACGATCCTGTCGTTCATGAACCTGAGCAAATATCCGCCTTCTTTGCTCTTTAGCCTGGTTACCCTGGGTATCCTCCTGCTCGTCCTCTCGGCAGCCGAAGGCAAGGAAAATGTGCTCACCCGCATCCTCCTCGTCTATGGCCGTGTGCCGCTTTTTTATTTTGTCGTTCATCTCTACCTCATCCATCTGCTCATGCTACTCATGGTGGCGTTACAAGGATTTACCTGGGGCAGTATGGACTTCGGCCCCTTCAAATTTGGCCGGCCCGAGCACGCAGGTCTTCGTATCATCGCCGTGTACGGCATTTGGGCCGCCGTCGTTCTCGCGCTCTATCCGCTGTGCCGCTGGTATGGAAGGTATAAGGCGCGGCATACAGAAAAAACGTGGTTGCGGTACCTGTAAGCGAAAACGGTCTTAAACCAAACAAACAAATCGATTATCTTTGTGTTGCCGAATTTTATGGCCGATCTCGCAATTATATCTGAAAGGCTAGAACCTTTAAGACTACTTGTCAACGCGTGACGTTGTGTACATGGATGATCTCAACAAAGGGATTTGTCTATGAAATTCATGTCAAAGCATGGTCATCACCGGAAAATTATATTCACTCTTGTTGAACATTTTTTAAAATATTCAATCTTCCATCAGACATGACTGAGAAGAAATTCCCCTACAAGGATTTATCGCTTATTGACTTGATAGGTGAGGTATGGATGGATATCCCAAACCTCGAAGGCCATTATGTCGTTTCCAATTTTGGAAGGATCAAACGCCTCACATTCGAAGTTCAGTGCTCCAATGGACAGGTCCGCCGGTTGCCCGCTAAGATCATATCGGCAGATGTGCGCCGTATTCCAAACAACTCAGTGAAAGATGAGGTCTATTGGTTACGGGCAAAAGTGCTTCGGGATGGCGTCAAGTACGAATTGGGTATCGCCCGATTGGTATATTACTGCTTTGTGGAAAAATTTGCTATGGAGGATATGGAGCTTCTCATCCTTGCCAAAGACGGTGATGGCAGAAACCTTCAACCCGCTAACCTGGTGCTGGCCGATCCCAAGCAAAAGGCGGACAGGATTCATCAGCGTGGTCGAATGATCTACCAGCGGCCCACGTCATACGACGAATTTATGAACGGTCAGGTGACGAAATCCAGCAACCCGCAATGCAAGACTGTAAGTCGATATACTAAACCGGGCAACAAAATACAGACGTTCCCGAGCATCGCCGCCGCAGCAGCACATGCCGGGGTGTCCGCAGATCAAATCGTCAATGTATTAAAAGGCAGACAGGTCTCTGCCGGCGGGAACATCTGGCGTTACGGAGCTATTCCCCGAGTCGATATGAAGACATTTTATAAAGAAAAAAAATTACACTTCAAAGATCTCGCCGGTCACAAGCTGACGCAATATGCATCCAATGGCAAAAAAGTGGCCTCCTATCTCACCATAAACGACGCCGCCCGCGCTACGAATGTCAAGTCGAGTTGCATAAGCGAAGCCTTGAGCGGAAAACTAAAAAGCGCCGGCGGGTTCATTTGGAAAAAAGGCTGGACAAAAGAACAAATCGATCTTGACGGCTATCGATTCGGAGAGGCGCTTCGTGCTGAAAATAGGCAGGTTAAAGTCAAACAATACAGCCTGCATGGCCAATATCTTGCTACATTTCCCAGTGTCAAGAGTGCGGCGAAACACGTTGGCATTGCCCCTTCGACGCTTAGCTCGCACTTAGGGGGCAGGGGTAAACAGGCGGGTGGCTTCCGCTGGAAAAAGTGCAAATGAAGAAACGAATATAAAATGGCAGCACAAGTCAGCCTCCGGAAGCGCCTATCGCTTTTCTCAATGCATTGGTTGTCTTAAGCGCCTCACTTTTCAAAACCTTTCCGGATGGAAAACATTCTACCCTACCCCACCAAATGCTCGTCAAACCCCCACCCCACCAATTTCTCGAAAGCCGCCCACACCGCATCGGGGATCTCCTGCGGGATCTGAAATCCCTTCGCGGGATAAAGCCGGATCCGCTGCAGGTCGCCAACCATGCTGTTGATGACGCGCTCCATCGGGATCTCGGCATTGGGATAATCTTCGAAAGTCACCTGTGGCGAGGTCACGAGCAATTGCATCCCCGGCCACTGTTTCATAAAGGTAGCAAAACTGCGGCGCTCCATATAAGGCTTCTGCACCAGCAGAAAGGTGCGCGGATGCAAACCCTTTTCTTCCAGCAATCGACGGCTGAACAAAATGTTCTCACCGGTATTGGTCGACTTATTTTCTATAAATATAGCTTCAGCCGGCACCCCCTGATCCAGGGCGATCCGCGCAAACTGATCTGCTTCCGGGTCTTTCCAGATTCCCCTGGTCAAATATCCCAGGCCGCCGGAGAATAAGAGGATCGGCGCCCAGCCTTCGCGGTATAACTCAGCCGCCCTATCTGCCACCCGCAGGTCATGGCTGCCCAACACCAGGATACAATCCGATTTGGCTGGCGTATGATGCATGTGATGGTAGTCCCACAGTTGCCTTGCTTCGTCCAATACTTGTTGCGTAATCATTAAAATACCGGGATGCTGCAATAAGGGGCAAAGATACTATCTTCATCTCCTAAAAAAAGTGCCTATGATCGTCCGGAACCTCCCTCCCCCGGATCTTTATCTGACCGCCGGAAAACCCGCCGGAACGCTACTCGAATTCCCGGATCATATGCTGTATACCCAGACAACGATCGTCCCCTACGCCTGCCCGGAACATAGCCCCGGCATGGGTATCCTCGCAATGCTGTCGGGAAGCGGCCGCTGCACCGTCAACCAACGCAACGAAACCCTGGACCAGGACCATTTCCTCCTCCTCAACCAGGGCAGCCGCCTCGGCGTCCAGCTGCCCAGCGCCGGGGTGCAGCCATTGTTTCTTTTTTTTCATACGGCGCTGACAGCCGAATTACGCAAGAAGAAAAGGATAGACTGGAGTTGGCTCGAGCGGGCCCATCCGCTAAAGGATCACTTGCGGCTAAACCTGCAAAGCCTGGCGGCGATGCGCGACAACTGCTCGTCCTTCGCCGCATTGAAGGCCGACGCCATGATCCGCGCGATCCTGGAAGAGATCTTCGGGCAGGCCCGTTCGGCAGCCATGACGGCAACGCAATTACCTGTTATACGCGCCGAAACCCGCTTACAACTGTTCAAGCAATTGTCGACAACAAAGGAATGGATAGAAGTGAATTATACCGCACCAATCACGTTAAGCCAAATGGCGCAGGTCGCCAACCTCAACAACCAGCATTTCCTGCGGATGTTCCGGGATTGCTATGGCGTGACACCGCACCGTTTCCTGATGGACACCAGGCTAAACGCCGCACGTCGCCAGATCCTAAACTCTACGGAAACCATCTCTGCCATCTGTCTGCAAACAGGTTTCGAAAGCCTGCCTACCTTTAGCAGGGTCTTCCGTCAACGCTTCGGCATCCCGCCAACCGCCTACCGCCAGTGCGCTCACGCTAAGCAGCGATCACGCTAAGCAGCGATCAACCCAAACAGCCATCCACCCAAGCAGCAACCACCCAAGCAGCAACCACCCAAGCAGCAACCACCCAAGCAGCAACCACCCAAGCAGCAACCACGCTAAGCAGTGATCACATTCGTCAACTCAGCCCTGCGATTCCGCAGGTCCAGACCGCCTTCCAACACCGACTTCAAATTCGTCAAATAGAAGATCCACCCCTTCGAATCGCCTACGTAATGCCGCAGCATCGTCTCCTCATCCGTCGGCAGATCGCTCTCGATAAGCTCTACGATCGTCTCGTCGAATTCCCGGTAGAGGCTGATGCTGACTGGACACCCCATCGAAAAAGAAAAGGCAAAATGGTCCTTTCCATTCGCCGCAATGATCCTCCCTTTTTCTACGACGGTATCCGGATAACCATGCCAGTACCAGGCATAGTGATCCCCCGCCGCCACAGGCTCTTCGGATAACCGATAGATGCCCGCCGGCCCCGAAGAACCCGAGCCAAACGAACCCGGGCCATTCGTGCCGCCCGCCCCGGCGATCATCGCCCCGGTGCTCCCCACCCCGGTGCTCCCCACCCCAGTGCCGCCCGCCCCAGCGCTCCCCGCCCCGGCACCGGACACTTCCCGCACACCGATCTCCGCCCGCCGCAGAAACCACGACTCGAGTCCCCCTGGCGTAGCCCAGGCAGCATACACCTTATCCAACGGCTGGCGGATATTGACCCGCAGCTTGAAAAGACTCCATCTGTTTTCCATGTTTTTTTTACAAGGTTACGCCACCCGCCAAACAAAGGTTTATCGAAAATGGAGAAAATAAAAAAAGGCCGGCGGAAGCCGGCCTGTATCAAAAAAGTCCTATGTCAATTACATGATCTCGTGCTCTTCCAGCCCCTTGGGCGTCGCCACCAGCAACGTACCCTGCGTATACTTCTCGTCATGCTGGCTGGCATCCAGACCCTCTTCCTCGTCTTCTTCGCTCACGCGCAGCGGAACGATAAAGTTGATGAACTTAAAGATCAGCCAGGAAACTGCGAAGCTGTATGCTACTGCACAAAGCATCGCCTTGAGCTGCGTCAGGAAGAACGACGGATTGCCATACAAAAGCCCGTTGGCACCTCCGGCCTTATTGACGGTCAGTGTGGCGAATACACCCGTCAGCAGCATGCCCACCATCCCGCCGAGACCATGACAGGGAAACACATCGAGCGTGTCATCCAAAACGGTCTTAGTGGCTTTGAAGTGAACAGCCATGTTGGAGACGACGGCCGCAAGGACGCCGACGAAAATACTCTGTGGCACCGCTATATAACCCGCCGCAGGCGTGATCGCTACCAGCCCAACCACCGCACCGACGCAAAATCCGACAACCGAAGGCTTCTTGCCCCGCATTACATCGAAGAACATCCAGCTCAAACCGGCAGCGGCAGCCGCCGTATTCGTAGTGGAAAATGCGGTGACGGCAAGGCTATTGGCCGCACCTGCAGAACCGGCATTGAATCCGAACCAGCCAAACCACAGCAGGCCCGTACCGATCAATACATAAGGAATATTAGCGGGGTGCGTCTCCTCGCGGTTGATATGGCTCTTACGCCGCTTCAGCACCAAAGCACCGGCCAGTGCCGCACAACCCGCGGAGATGTGTACTACCGTACCGCCGGCGAAGTCCAGGGCGCCCATCTTGGCGAGGAAACCATCTGGATGCCAGCTCCAATGCGCTAAAGGCGCATACACCAGCAAACTGAACAACACGGTAAACAACACGTATGCCGAGAACCGCATCCGCTCTGCGATCGCCCCCACGACCAGACCCGGGGTGATGATCGCGAACATGAGCTGGAACATCGAGAAAAGACTCTTGGGGATCGTCGGCGCTCCCACCCAGGCCGGGCCGGATACCACGTCTTTATAAAACAAATGGGTCATCGGATTGCCGATAAACCCATGGACGTCCTGGCCAAAACAAAGGCTATAACCTACCACGATCCACAATACCCCTACCACTCCCGCCGCTACTACACTCTTCATCATCGTCGACAACACATTCTTCCTGTTGACCATCCCGCCATAAAAGAACGCTAACGCAGGCGTCATCAGGAAAACCAAAGCCGTCGCCACCAATAGCCAGGTAACATCAGCTGCGTTGTACTTGCTGTCATCTACGGTGGGAGCAAGACTGGGAATAAAGATTGCCGCGATGGCCGCCGCCGTCAGGATCAGAAAAGGTGTCAATCGCTTGAAAGTAAGTTTGGTCATAGTTTGTAATTCATATTATTAAAATACTAATACAAGTTGTTCGACGCTAAAGGTAGGGAAAATAATGAAAACCACTCCTGTTTAACACATTATAAAGAATTAAAATGTTTATAACAGTTGAACAATACCCCGCGACGGTTGAAGGCCTTCCGCAAGCCCCAAAACCGCCCTATCTTTGCCCATGCGCATTTTCTTCAGCAAGGCGACCCCTGTTCAGCTGCAGTTCCTGGTCTGGGTGTTTGTTTGCCTGTTCAGCATGCTCACCTATATGCCGGAAGACGGCTTCCTGCAAGCGGTCATCTATAGCCTGATCAGCTGCTTCTTTTATGCCTTTATCATCTATGGCAATATCAGCTTCCTTTTCCCACGCCTGTACCAAAAAGGACTGGTCGCCGTTTACGTCGTATGCTCCCTCCTCTTGCTCACCATCGCAGGGGTCAGCCATACGCTGATCTCCATTAACATCTACAACCATTTCTTCGCCAAAACCCCCGAACCACTCAACCTCCCGACTTTTCTCTATATCTCCGCAGCCGGCCTGGTGACTTTCATGTTAAGCTTCGTCTTCCGCATCGCCCTCGCCTATTTCCGGCTCAAACAGCAGGCAGACCGCATTCTCGAACAGAAAAGCCAGGCCGAGTTGAACCTCCTGAAATCCCAGGTCCAGCCCCATTTCCTGTTCAATACCCTGAACAATATTTATTATGAAGCGTATCTCGAAGCACCCCGAACGGCCTTGCTGATCGGCCGCCTCTCCGATATCATGCGCTATTTCGTGGACGAGAGCCCCAAGGAGAAGGTCGCCCTGGCTACCGAGATTAAATTCCTGGAGAATTATATCGCGTTGGAAGAGATCCGCATCCGCCACGGCGTAAACGTCAACTTCGATAAACATTACGCGGGCGAACCCCTGCTTCCACCGATGCTCCTGATGACCTTTGTAGAGAACCTCTTCAAACACGGCATCGACCGCGGAGCCCCGGGCAACAGCATCCATCTCTCCCTCGTAAAAGACGGGCAAAGCCTGGTCTTTACCACGGAGAACCAACTCCCGGCCGATCCCATAAAGACCAGCAAACCCGGGTCCGGCCTCGAAAACCTCCAAAAACGACTTACCTTACTATACGGCGACCGTTCCGTCCTCACCACCACCCGCACGGCTACCCATTTCCACGCCTACCTAAAAATTCCGCTCATATGAACCCGCGCTGTCTTATCGTCGACGATGAACCGAATGCGGTCAACCTACTGGCGATGTTTATCCAGCAGAACACCCGTTGGGAGATCACAGGCAAATGCTACGACGCCCGCGAAGCCCTTGCCTTTCTCAAGACCCACCCCGTAGACCTCGTATTTCTCGACATCAACATGCCCCACCTGACGGGAATGGAGATGGCGGCCCTGCTGCCCCCCGCCACCGGCATCGTCTTCACCACCGCCTATTCCGAGTACGCGGCCGACAGCTACGGTTTCCACACCATCGACTACCTGCTGAAACCGATCACCCTGAAACGGTTCTATGCGGCGATGCAAAAGATCGATCTCTGGTGTGCAACCCCCGAAACGCCCGGCACGGCCCAGCTGGCCACCAACCCGCCCGCCGAAGACGAATACTTTTTTATCAAATCGGGCCGGATGCTGCACAAGGTCCTCCTCAAGGATATCCTGTATTTCGAAGGCGAAAAAGAATATGCGCGGCTCGTGACACCATCACAAAAACTTCTTATCTACCGCCGCCTGAAAGACATCGAAGAACAACTTTCCGCCACCTTTGCAAGGGTCCATAACTCCTACATCGTCAACATCGCCCGCCTCGATAGCATTCGGGACAACCATGTCTTCATCGGCAGCAAACAGATTCCCATCAGCGAAAAGTTCCGCGAAGCCTTCATGAACCGAATAAAAGAACGCGTTTTTTAACCGGATTTTCTCGCTTTCTTGACGCGAATTACCGATCTTAGACGTTATTGCTCGTATACTATGCGAAAAACCATCCGCGTTTTCTGGATCGCCCTTTTTTCCGGCGTGATCGTCCTCATCACCTTTATCACGCTTATTGCCATGGGCGCTTTCGGCGCGTTGCCCTCCCTCCACGAACTCGAAAACCCTACACTGGTCCTGGCCTCCGAGGTCTATGCGGCCGATGGCAGTTCCATGGGCAAATACTATACGTCCAAAGGGAATCGCCTCGACGTCTCTTTCAAAGACATCTCTCCGAATGTGGTCCATGCCCTGGTCTCCACCGAGGACGAACGCTTCTATGAACATTCAGGCGTCGACGCCAAGGCCGTCCTTCGCGCCGTCCTGCTCTTCGGCAAGGACGGCGGCGGCAGCACGATCACCCAACAGCTGGCGCTCAATATGTTCAACGGCGAACGAGCCCACAACCGGATGAGCCGCGTCGTTCAAAAACTCAAGGAGTGGATCATCGCCATACAATTGGAACGCAATTTCACCAAGGAAGAGATCCTTACCCTGTACCTGAACGACGTGTCCTTTAGCGATAACGTCTACGGCATCCGCGGCGCAGCCCGCACCTTCTTCCGAAAAGAACCGGACAGCCTCGACGTCGACGAGGCTGCCGTGCTGGTCGGCATGGTGAATAACCCGAGTTTCTTCAACCCCCGCACCAATATAAAAGCTGCCACCGAGCGCCGCAACATCGTCATCAACAGGATGGCCACCAATCATTTCATCACTCCCGAAGAAGCAACCACCTTTAAGGCCAAACCTATCGACATCAGCGGCTACCGCAAAGTAGACGAGAACAACGGTCTCGCACCCTACTTCCGCGATATCCTTCGCGGAGACCTCCGCAAGTGGTGTAAAGAGCATACCAATCCGGCCACGGGCAAACCCTATAACCTCTTTCAGGATGGTTTGAAGGTGTATACGACGATCGATCCGAAGATGCAGGCTTACGCCGACCAGGCCGTGGATATGCAAATGCCCATCCTGCAGCACATGCTCGACGCCCAAAAAAGCACGAAAACCGGCAGCATCTGGGGCGAACACAACAATGTCCTCGAATCAGCGATGCGCAACAGCGAACGCTGGCAGGATGAAGAAGATGCCGGTCTCCCGGAAACGGCTATCCGCAACAGCTTTGATCGTCCTGTTAAAATGAAGGTCTTCGCCTGGAATGCCGCCAGAGAAAAAGATACCGTCATGTCACCTCTCGACTCCATCAAATACCATCGCCAGATGATCCAGACCGGCTTCATGGTCATGGACCCCTTCACCGGCGCGGTAAAAGCCTGGGTAGGCGGCATCGATTTCCGGACCTACAAATTCGATCACGTCAATCTAAACACCAAACGGCAGGTAGGCAGTTCCATCAAGCCTTTCCTGTACAGCCTGGCCATCGAAGACTTCAACTTTACACCCACGACGGAATGCCCCGCCGTGCAACAATTTTTCCCCGAATACAACGGCTATGTGCCCGCGCGGGCCAAGTCCCATTGGAGCCCTGGCCCTTATCCCATGGCCTATGGCCTGGCCTGGTCCATCAACGAAGTGGCCGCTTATCTCATGAAATCATTTGGCCCGCAAGGCCCCCAACGCTTTTCCGAATTCCTTAAACAGATCGATATCCCCACAACTGTGACGCCCTACCCGTCCAACGCCCTGGGCGCCTGCGAACTATCCTTGTATGAAATGCTCGCCGGCTATACGATGTTCCCCTCCGGCGGCATCAATACCCAGCCGTATTATATCGTCCGGATCGAGGATAAACACGGCAATGTCCTCGATGATTTCTCTGCACACGGCGCCCAGCACAAAGAAGTCCTTAGCCAGAACACCGCCTACGCGATGACCCGGATGATGCAGGGGCCCGTAGACTTCGGCACCGCCAAAGGCCTTCGCGAACGCCTCGGTCTTACCGAGATGGGCGGAAAGACCGGCACCACCAACGACAACTCCGATACCTGGTTCATGGGTTATACCCCGCAGTTGCTCGCCGGCTGCTGGATCGGCTGCGACGACCGATTCATCCGCCTGGAAGGCCAGTCCTCCGACGGCGGCCATATCGCGCGACCCATCTGGGAGAATTTCTTCCGCCTCGCCCTGGCCGACAGATCACTCGGACTCGACAAGACCGCCCGTTTCATAAAACCCGACAGCCTTAGCGCCGGCCTGCAATACGATTACGATCGTCAATACGAAAAAGCGCCGCCACCCGGGGCCGAAGGCGTCGATCAGGGCAATGGCGGCGTTACCGATTATGCCGATACCACCCGCCCAAAAACGCCTACCCCAGGCACAAATCCTTACTAAAAAGGCCCCGTACCCATTCTTTCCAATTCCCTTCCGATCCCCCGACGAAAACGATCAATAAGGCTTGCCTGAAGCACCTGCGCGACCGCAGCCGGAGACCAAATCACCTCCGGGACCAACAACGTTCGGATTGACTATGGCTGCCCCGGACAACATTTCAACAACTACCAGCGATAGATAACCGAAGATCTTCCTCCAGCCCCGATTTCAATGAAATTTTAGACGGCGGGTCCAGCGATGGCCTGCGGCTCAACCTTAACGGCGGCAATACCCTTTTCGCTAACGGCGGCAAAACCAGTCGTTCCAATCCTTGGGCCGCAACTCGCCGCCCTGCCCACCCGCCCGGGCTTTTTAACAATCGTCAGGATTACATTGGCTTGGGAATTGCTCTCCATCCGTGCCCACCATGTCTACGGTTGCGCCAGGAAAATGAAAAAGCTCAAAACTATGTTCAGTGTGAAGCGCGCCCGATTGTCCCTGGTCATTTTGGCCCACGCCATCATTTTTCACGTCACAGCGTCCGCCCAGGATACCGGCGGCTCCAAGCCTACAGCCAAGATAGCAGCCAAGATCTTAGCGGCCAATTCCACCCAAAGGACCGCTCGCTCGACCCAAAGGACCGTCCCCTCGACCCAAAGGACCGTCCCCTCGTCCCAAAGGACGGCCGATTCGACGCAAAGCGCATCCGATTCGATCCAAAGCGCATCCGATTCGATCCAAAGCGCATCCGATTCGATCCGAAGCGCGTCTGATTCAACCAAAAGAGCATCCGATTCGACCAAAAAAGCATCCGATTCGACGAAACCCGCGGCCGTTTCCGCGATCGCCGCGGCCGCATCCGCAATCGACGCGGCAGCACCAGCGCCGCCCAATAAACCTTTTCCCCAGCACACCAACTACAAAGGCGCCGCCCTATTACCCAGCCACCGTAGCAGGGAGGCACTGGATGACACCGTCCGATCCTTTTACCTCCGGTGGAAAGACCACTATATCCTAACCGGCTGCAAGGAAGGCGAAAAATACGTTTGGTTCGAAGGTACCCAGGGAAAAAATATCTGTGTCTCCGAGGGTCAGGGCTATGGCATGATGATCGTTGCGCTTATGGCCGGTTTCGATTCCACCGCACAGTCTACCTATGACTGCCTGTACCGCTATTATAAATCGCACCCCAGCACTTCCAGCCCCAGCCTGATGGCATGGATGCAGACCCGGTATTGCCGCAGCATCGACGGCGGCACCGCCACGGACGGGGACATGGATATCGCCTATTCGCTCCTCCTGGCCGACGCACAGTGGGGGCGCCACAGCAACATCCCCTACCGCCAGAAAGCCGTGGAGATCATCGCGGCCATCCAACGCGAAGAGATCAATCCCGTCACCTATATCGTCATGGAAGCCAATGGCGAGACGCCCCGCAGCAGGGATTGGTTCGATATGCGGGCTTCTGATTTTATGCCGGATCATATCCGGGCTTTCCGGCAGGCGACCGGAGATGCTATTTGGGACAGCGTACTAAGTAATAATTACCGCACCTTTCGTTACCTCCAGGATACTTATAGCCCAGGGGCCGGCCTGGTACCCGATTTTATCCGGCATATACGCGTTCGTGCCGGCCAGGGTTTCGCAGGCGCAGGACCAGCCATAGCCAGCGCGTCAGTCGCAGCCCCTACTCCACACGGCGATGGCAACGATACAAACGAGGGTTTCCAGGAAGACGATATGTCGGCGATCCCCGCACAGCCCAATTACCTTGAATCCAAATACGACGGCGCCTATAACTTCAACGCCTGCCGTGTCCCCTGGCGCATTGCCACAGACTACCTGGTCTCCGGCGATAAGCGGGCAGCGGATTTTCTCGCACGTGTCAACCCGTGGATCCACGAGACCACCAGGGGCAACCCGGACAATATTTCCGCAGGCTATAGTTTAGCAGGGGAAGACCTTCCACATCGCTATTACGAAGCGCTTTGCTTTATATGCCCGTTCGCAGTCGCCGCTATGGCCAACCCCGACAGTCCCGAAAATCAGCAATGGCTGAATAAACTCTGGGACTATATCGTCAAATTCAAAATGAAAGACTTCGACTACTACGACAATACCATCAAGATGATTGATCTCATCATCCTTTCCGGCAATTACTGGGCGCCCGGCTCGACCAGCTCGCCGTCACAAACAGCCCTCACCATCAGGTGACCGTTAGCGACCACCCTGCGCCGGCGGCGTTCCATTGTCGCTGCTTTGAGCAGCCTGACCTTTTTTGGCCGGTTGCGCACCGCTGCTCACGACAGGTTTTCCCGGATTGATGGTCATGCCATTCCTGGTTTCCTCGCTCGCATTCTTCACCAGCAGATCGCCTTCGCGCAGGCTATCACTATAGATCTCTATATGTCCTGCATTCGAACGACCCATCCGCACATACACCCACTCCGCCTTATGGTCAGGCGTCACCCGCACCACGAATACTTTTTCGGTTCCGTTGACCACCGACGAACTCGGCACAACGAAGGTGCTGTCCTGCGAGGGTAAGGGCAGATCCACTTCGGCAACCATGCCGGGCAGCAGCGTCTTGTCATTGCTGTATACATCCATTTCCGTCCTTTCCGCCCGCAGCCTGTTGTCAAGCGCACCGGCCAGCCTGTTGACCTTTGCCGTGAATTGATGATCAGGCAAGGACTTGATCGTAAACTTTACCGCACCCTGCTGCTGCAGAAATGCCGTATAGGCCTCGGGCACCGATACCACTAGCCGCATATGCTTCTGTTCCTGCAGATTGAACATCGGGAGATCGGAGCCCTTTCCCGAAGGACCTACATAAGCGCCGGGATTCACATTCCGCAACGTGATCACCCCATTGAACGGCGCCCTGATCTCCAGGTATTTCAAGGTCGCTGCGATTTCGTTGTATGCCGCCTTATTGGCTTCGAGTTGGGCATAATCCGATTTCTGCCGCGCATCTGCCTGGTCGATGTCATTTTGCGAGATCGTACCGGGCGTCTTGCTCGTCTCCAGTACCCGGTCGTAGTTGGCCTTACTGGCGATATAGATCGCTTCCTGGCTCTTGATCTTCGCCTGCGCAGCAGCCAGCTGACTCTGGATCTCGGGCGCTTCCATCGTAGCCAACAACTGCCCTTCCCGCACTTCGGAGCCGACATCCACATACAACTTCTTTACAAAACTGTTCACTTTCGCATACAGGTCCACCTGTTGGAAAGCGATCAGCTCGCCGGGAACATACAAAGTCGTGGACAGCCTCCCTTTCACCAGCGACACAGTAGGCAATACGGCCGCACTGTCCTTCTGGCCGCCGCCTGCACTGTCATGCTTGCCGCCGCCCGGAGTCGAATGCTTGCCGCTGTCCGATTGACTGTCCTTGTTCTTCGCCTCGCCGTCGGAGGAAGAACAGCCGCTCATCATGCCGAGCAGCAGCAGCGCCGTCGTTAAAAAGACGATGCATGAGCGGTTATTTTTCATTGTGTTCATCATTTTCTTTAGGTTGATTATTTTCCTTCTGTTGATCGGGATTTTCTTTCCGCTCGGCTCCCTCCGCCTTTTCACGTTGTTTTTTCTTCAACTCCTTCTCATCGACCGGATGCTCATACAGTGAGGGAATGTAGTGCTTGCTTTCCGGATCGGCAGGATCGAGTGATACCGATACCGTGCTCGTCTTCTTTTGAACCCAGGCAAAGAACAGCGGTAATATCAACAAGGCGGCAAATGTACTGGCGATCAGTCCGCCGATCACCGCGCGCCCGAGCGGCGCCGCCTGATCACCCGCCTCGCCGAGACCGGATGCCATCGGGATCATGCCCACCACCATCGCCACGCTCGTCATCAGGATCGGCCGGAGACGCGTACCCGCAGCTTCCCTGGCTGCCTTGATAGCATCCCCCGTTACGACCCGCACTTCTTCGGCATTGGTCACCAGCAGCACGGAGTTGCTGATCGACACCCCCACCGACATGATCATCCCCATATAAGACTGCAGGTTAAGCGTCGATCCCGTCAGCATCAGCAACCCCAGCGAGCCCAACAACACCGCCGGCACCGTAGACATCGCCGCCAAGGCTACTTTGAAAGATTGGAAATTTGCCGCCAACATGAGGTAAATAACGATAATGGCCACGATCAACCCGGTCTGCAGACTCGACAACGTATCGACAAGCACATTGGACATGCCCCTGATATCGACAACCAGCCCACGTGGCAGCTTTCCAAGCGAAGCAACCGCCTTTTGGACATCGTCCGTCGCATGTCCAAGATCTTTCCGCTGAAGATTGGCCGTCACGAACAGCTCAGGGGTCGCACCGATATCATCCGCTTCACCATAAACCGTATCCAATTTTAAGCTCGCCAGGTCATTAAGCAGCGGTCTCGCCTGGTTTGGCAATACCGGGGTCTCGCCGATGTCATGCATGCTGGTCATCTCATTCTCCGGCACTTGTACCTGCACGAAGTACGAGAGATTGGAGGTGTGGTCCTGCCATACCTGCTTGTCGGTGAAACGGGAGGACGAGGTCGCGGCGATCAGCGACCGGTTGATCTCGTTGGCATTGGCGCCCAACTGCGCTGCCCGCACCCTGTCGATATTGATGTCTACCGCCGGATAATGGATCGCTTCATCGATCTGCACATCCCGCATGTAGGGAATCTGTTGCAGTTTCGCTACAACACTGTCGGCGTATTGCTCATTCAATTTTTTATTCTTCCCGCTCAGCCCGATCTCGATCGGCGTGGGCGAACCCTGACTGAGGATCTTATCCGTTAGTTCGATCGGTTCGAACGAAAGTTTCACCTCAGGCATATCCCGCGCCACATGCGCCCGAAAATCCTCCTTCAAGTCGTCCATATTCACTTTAAAGTCTTCTTTAAGGCTCGCCTCCAACACAGCTTCCTGCGGCCCGGCCATGAACAGGTAGACGGGATTGGTGGAGAACTGGCTGCCGTGCATCCCCACCATAGCGGATGTTACCTCTACATTGCTATGCCCCACCATCGTGTCGAGGATGTGCAGCGCCTTGAGCATATAAAGTTCCGTATGCTCGATGCGTGTCCCGTCCGGCGCACGCAGCCGGACCTGGAATTGCCCCGCATTGGACTTCGGCAACACGTCCCGCCCAATATGGGAGATCATCAGCCAGGCTCCGCCAAGACCGACGATCACGTAGCTGATCACGATCCAGGCGCGGTATGGCAACATCCTGTCCGTGAACCGCAAAAAACGCCGCCGGAATTTGTCGAATCCTTTTTCCTTGCCTTCCTGGTGTTCTTGCTTGTCCAGCAATTTTTGCTTTTCCTCCACGATGTTCGCTTCATCGTCCGCGCTCAGTCCCGAAGCCTTGAATTCTACCTCATCGGAAGCGAATGCCTTATCCCCATCCTTCTTGTGGCTCTTCATCATCCAGTTCGCCATCACCGGCACGAAGGTTTGCGCCATCAGGTAAGAGGTGATCATACAAAAGCCGATAGCCAGCGACAGGGGGAGGAACAGCGCGCCCGGGATACCGCTCATCGAAAACGCCGGCGCGAACACCGCCAGGATACAAAACAGGATCAGCAGTTTCGAAAACGCGATCTCCCGGCAGGCATCCCAGATGGCCAGCGATTTTGGCTTGCCCATATCCAGGTGCTGGTGAATATTCTCAATGGTGACCGTCGATTCATCCACCAGGATGCCGATGGCAAGCGACAGCCCGCTCAGGGTCATGATGTTGATCGTTTGACCTGCAAGGCTCAAAAAGAGGATCCCGCTGATCACGCATACCGGGATCGTAATGATCACGATCGAAGCCCCCCGCACATCACCCAGGAACAACAACACCATGAGCCCGGTGAGTATCGCACCGATGGCCCCTTCCTCCAGGAGGTTCTTCACCGCATTGATCACATATACCGACTGGTCGAACTCATAGGATAGCTTCACATCCGGCGGCAACTGCGCCTGGAACCGGGGGATCGCCTTCTTCAGGTCCTGGACCACCTGCCAGGTCGACGCGGCGGCCGACTTGGTGATTGGCAGGTAAACCGAACGTTTGCCATTGATCAACGCATAGCCTGCCGTGATATCCGCCGCATCCTCTACCCTGGCCACGTCTCTCAAATACACATTCTGCACGCCGTTATAGAAAATGGGTATGTTCTCAAAGTCTTTAACGGTGGCGATCGTGGCATTGGTCGGCGTCAAATAATTCAGGTTCCCGATCCGTACACTGCCCGATGGCGAAGCCTGGTTGTTGAGATCGAGCGCCTGCACCAGCTGATCTACCGTCAGGTTGTGTTCCCGCAAAAGCTGCGGGTCGGCCTTGATGACCACCGTACGCGCATTCCCGCCGAAAGGCGCGGGCGAGACCAACCCCTGTACACTGGCAAATTGCGCACGCACATACACGTTAGCCAAATCCTGCAATTCGTTGTTGCTGCGGATAGGGCTGCTCAAAACCAATTGTCCCACAGGTAGCGTGCTGGCGTCGAACCGCAGGATAAAAGGCGGCTGTGACCCGGGCGGAAAGCTGGCCTGCGCACGCGTGCTGTAGGAGGTCACCTCCGCCGCCGCCTGTGCCATATTCGTTCCCTCATAAAAAGTGAGCTTGATCAGCGTCAGCCCCTGGATGTTCCGCGACTCGATGCTCTTCACACCGCTCACATACAAGAGCAGGTTCACATATTGCTTCCCGAAGTAGGTCTCCATCTGGTCGGGCGTGAAACCGCCATAAGGGTGGGAGATATAGATCACCGGCAGATTGAGGTTAGGAAAGATATCGATCTTGATGCTGCGGATAGCACTGATGCCAAAGAAAAACAAGGCCGCTACCATCACTAAAATGGTAATAGGTTTTCTGAGCGCAGTTCTGATTAATCCCATGGTGAGCTAAGTGAAAGGTTTAAAATTCGTTGATGAACAAGGCAAAATCTCCGGTGGAGGCCGCCTTGTACAGGAGCGCCTGCCATACATTGGTATCGATGACATCCCGTTGCGTCTCCGCCTGGTTAAGGATGAACGCGGCCGTCGTCACGTCTACAATCGTTGCCAGTCCGTTCTTATACAGCGTCTCCTTTTGCACGTACGCATCCGAAGCAGCTTTTACCTGTACCGGCGCCTCCTGGTGATTGGCGATGGCATTCTTGATCCTACTCTCGGCCAGCACCGTCTGCGCTTTCAGTTCCTGGTTGATCAGCCCATATTCTTCTTGCAGGCCGGCAGACTCATATTTTTGCGCTGCTACTTGTTCATGTACCCTGATCGGCATCGTCAGGTTCCAGAATACCCCCACACCGACAAGGTAGTTGGCGGTGTTGAAGCTTACCCCCTTCAAATAATTTTGGGTGTAGGCACTCGTATTGCTCCCGTAATTGGCATAAAATCCCGTGCCCTTGTCCTGCCCGATACCAAATAATGAAAACGTGGGATATTGTAGCGTCCTCAGGTATCTGGCCTGCGCTTTACTGACCTCGACGCGGTTCTGAAAATATTTCAGCAAAGGATGGTTATTGAGTGGTTGAGCCGGCTGGTTGCCGAGCGAAGCAGGCAGCCTCGACACGAAAGCCGAGTCCAGCGACAAATTGTTGCTATCCGGCGCGGCGACCTGCATCTGTTGTGCGAGATTGTTTGCTTGCTCCTGTTCATTCTCGATCGCATTGGTAAGTGCTATCCTGGCTGCGGATACCTCTGCATTGGCCAGCGAAGAGTCCACGCCGGGATTCAATCCCGCCTTGGCCCTGGCGGTCACAACGGTCTGAAAAGCCACTGTTCGCTCCAGGTTCTTTTGCTGGGAGACGATCAGTTTCTGTGCGGCGATCAGGTTCAGGAAGGCTGCCGATACCCGGATGCTCTGTTCGAACCGCTCCTGGTCGAGGTCACTGAGGTCACGGGTGAGCGTCCGCTGCGCCACCGCCGTTTTCTCTTTGAACTTGCCAAATTGAAAAAAATCCCAGTTCACACCCGTCATATAAAGGGCGCCAAAAGCCGCGTTCCAGTTCTGCGTGGCGAGAACGGGTCCTGAGGAAGACACCGGCGAGACCTTGTACGCGGCATACGGCCCATAATTGGACGCCGCCGTACCGTAGTCCTGCGACAAAGAAAAATTGATGTCCGGCAGGTATTCCGCTCTTGTTTCCCTGACGTTGGCGGCGGAAGCCTTGGCGTAGTTGGCCTTGGCACGGATCGTACCATAATTGTTCAACGCATACTGTACCGCCTGCTTCATCGTCAACACCTGCGCATCCACCTGGCCGGCCGGTAAAAGCGACACCAGGACCCAGGATAGGCCGAAAAATAGCTGTTTACACATCATGTAGTGAACTGTTTAAAACTTTGTATGGCTGCAACGCGGAAGATGATAGGACCCTAACCGTGTCATAAAGGGAATGAAAGATTTTGAAGCAATTTTGAAGCCCCGGTCCTGGGCAAAAAGCTAACGGCCAAAACATGCTGGCCGCCAGTGTATTGATATAGCACGTCGAATTGATTCAAATCGCAGATCTGGCGCACGATAGCAAGGCCGATCCCAATGGAGTCGCTACCAGTATTCCCCTTCCTAAACCGCTCAAATAACTCTTCCGTCGGGATCGAAGGCGCCCTTCCCGTATTGACGATAACAAGACCTTCCTTGTTCAAGTTGACACGTATAAAGCCCGCCCCGGCTGGCCCGGGCAGCAGCTCATCCGCAGCCCCGACCTCGGGGGCCGCATTGTGCCTTATCGCGTTGCTGACCAAATTGGTCAGCAGCAGGTCCGCCAGCGAAAGGTGCATGGGTATATACACGGCTTTCTCGATATGCGTCTCCAGCACCAGCGACTTCATCTGGATCAGCTCGTCAAAAGAAGCCAACGTCTCCCCCGCCAGGTTGCTGATACAAACCGGCTCCTTTACCTGGTATTCTTTATTCTCCAATTTGGTCAGCAGGGTCAGCGAACTATGGATCCGTGAAAGCCGCTCCAGCGCATTCTGCATTTCCGCGATCAGGACGGCCTGCTCGTCGCGGATATCCGACTCCATCAGCAGGTCCAGTTTTCCCCGGATGATGGCCGTAGGAGTCTGCAATTCGTGGCTGGCATTTTCGGTGAACTCTTTCAGCGACTGGTAATCCTCCCTCGCCTTCTCCGTCATCTTTGCCAGGAACTCATTGAGTTCACGGAACTCCGAGGTCTGCGTGCCGGGCAGGTGTAAGGTTTCCTTTTGCTTGAGATCGAAGGACTGGATCGCCCGCATGGTCCGCTTGAAAGGCGCCAGGATGTACTTGCTGATCAGCCCTCCCGATACGACCACCAGCACCAGCAACAACAGCAGTATCCATTTAAAGGAATCGACGACACCCGGCAACAGTTGATAGAAAGAAGGGATAAAACTATAGGTGGTCACCCGGTAATGCTGTCCATGAACGGTGTAATAAGAGGTCACGAGTAATTTGAATTCGTTGGTCTGGAATTCCGGATTCCAGGCCAGTCCTTTTGTGTAGTAGGAACTGGCGTCATTGGGCATCGAGTCGGCCGGGATGGGAACCACCATCGCCCGCTTGCGCGTCGGATGCCCCGTATAGTCACCCCCCTGCCGGATCTGCTGGGCAATGAGGTCGTTCAGCCGCTGGTGGCGGACCACCTCCACCCTGCTGATCTTCCATTGGATCTCATAGTAGACGATGGCGCCCCCTATCAGCAGCACCACCAGCATGATGCTGAAATACCAGAGCGTAAATTTTGTCGTTAGCTTCATTAATGATCACCCGCCCGAATTTGAATTGAATTTATATCCCAGCCCGTAAACCGTCGAAATATAATCCATGCCCCCGGCCAGGCCGATCTTGCGGCGCAGGTTCTTGACATGCTGGTATACGAAGTCGAAATTAGCCAAATTATCGGTATAGTCACCCCAAAGATGCGCCGCTATCGCCTGACGCGACAACACCCGGTTCTTGTTGACGATAAAGTATAGCAGGAGATCGAATTCCTTGGGCGTCGTGTCCAGCAGCACATCGCCGACCCTCGCCTCGAAGGTATCGGTGTTCAGGCTGAATTCATTGAATGCTACGATACTCGCGCCACCAAGATTCTTCCGCCGGTAGGTCGCCCGGATACGTGCATGCAACTCCGCCAGGTGAAAAGGTTTCGTAATGTAGTCGTCAGCGCCCTTGTCCAACCCGATGAGCTTGTCATCCAGCGCATTTCTGGCAGAGATGATCAGGACATTGCAGTCCTTGTGCTCGGCCCGGATAAAATTCAGCAGGCTGATGCCGCTGCCATCCGGAAGACCAATGTCCAGCAATATGCAGTCATACTGAAACAGGGACAGTTTCTCCCGCGCGCCTTCCAAGGTGTCCGTTGACTCGCAGATATAGCCCTCCCGGCCGAGAAAATCGCGGATATTGCGGGCCAGCTCCTGGTTATCTTCAATGATGAGCACCTTCATTCCAATGCAATTTTCGACATAATCTTGAAGCAACCTTGAAGCTGCCCTATTTATATCCCTGCGCCTGCAAATGAAACAATTCCGCATATTTGCCGTCCTGTCGAAGCAATTCGACATGGCTCCCTATCTCCTGAAGTTCACCTTTTTCCAATACCAGGATACGGTCCGCCATCCGCACCGTCGAGAACCGGTGCGAGATCAGCACCGCCGTCCGCCCCTTGGTCAGCTCCGAAAATCGCTGGAACACTTCGTACTCCGCCCTGGCATCGAGTGCCGCCGTCGGCTCGTCCAGGATCAACAGCTGGGCATCCCGCATATACGCACGCGCCAATGCCACCTTCTGCCATTCTCCGCCCGAGAGGTCTACCCCCTGCCGGAAACGACGCCCCAATTCCTGGTCATAACGCCCCGGCAATTTCTCCGCCAGTAAATGCGCCAGGCTCTGCGCTGCCGCCCCTTCGATCATAGGCCGGTCATCCTTCCGGCCGATATTGCCCACAGCGATATTTTGCGCCATCGTCATCTGGTAGCGCAGGTAATCCTGAAAGATGACCCCGACCTGACTGCGGAGTTCGTCCGGATCATATTCCCGCAGGTCTACCCCATCCAATAGAATACGCCCTTCAGTAGGATCATACAACCGCGTCAGCAGCTTGATAAGGGTGGTTTTCCCCGCACCATTCTCACCCACCAGCGCAAGCTTCTCACCCTGTTTCAGGGTGAAGCTCAGGTGCCGGTTGGCCCAACGCTCGGAATTCATATAACGGAAGCCGACATCCTCAAACGTAAATCCGTCCCTGATCGGCCGCGGGAAAGGAAGGGGATGCGCCGCCCGCCGGATTCGCGGCATAATCTCGAAGAACTCGAACAGATCTGTCAGATAGATCGCGCCCTGCGATACACTCGTAAACCGGTTCAGAATACCCTCCAGCAGGCTTCGCAGCTGCCGGAAAGACCCGGCCAGAAAGGTCAGGTCACCTATAGACAGACTGCCATGCACCGCCCGCAGGATGATCACGACGTACGCACCATAATAGCCGGCACTGCCCAGCAGCGAGAAACCCGTTCCCCACCCGGAACGACGGATCGCCAGGTCCTTGGCCTCCGTGTAAAACTTTTCACTGAGCGTCCGGAACCGGTCGACCAGGAATCCGCTCAGGTTAAATAGCTTGACCTCCTTTGCCGTTTCGTCGCTGGCGCCGAGGTAACGGAGGTAATCCAACTCCCTGCGCTCTGCGGTCCGCGCCCGCATCAACGCATAACTCCGGTCATTGAAGTAGGACTCACCAAGGAACGAGGGGATCACGGCCACAAACAGCAACAGGATCAGCCACGGATTAAAAGCCATCAGCGGAACCGCCAAAAACCCGATGCTGATCAGGTCCTGCACCTGACCCAGTACCTGCGACAGCAGCACCGTCCTGACATTGGTTTGCTGCCGCGCCCGCTCCAATTTATCATAGAACTCCGCATCCTCGAATTGGTCGAGATCGAGCCCAGCGGCATGCTCCATGATCTTGATCGAAGTAAAATTCGCGAATTTTTCCCCTAATAAGCCGTCGATCAGCGTGATAGCCCGCATCAACCCGTCCGAGACCAGGGCCAGTGCGAACTCCGCGATGATCAATTGCCAAAGGAAATGCAAGCCCGCGGCACCAGGCAACGGGCCAAGTCCCAAAAAGCCGCCGTAACCCGCTGCTGCATGAGCCGCCGCCCCGGCGTGACCCGCCGCGGCAGAACCCGCCGCCAAATGACCAGCAGCTGCACCAACCACCGCCCCCGCATGATCCGCCGCGCTCCCGGCGGCCAAGACACCCCCCTTCACCAGCAGGATCACCTGATCGATGATCAATTTTCCAATGTACAGCACGCTTACGGGAATGGCAGATCGCACCAGCCGCAACAGGACATTGGCCAACATCAGCCTTTGACTGGTCTGCCAAACCAGCCTGAAGAACCTTGGCAGGTTCTTTAAAGCAACAATTCTCTCTTTCCAGGTCAAAGGGGTTTCCCGCTCATCGGATCTAGGTCTCATCATTGACCAAAGTAACAAAAATGGCCGGCATCCTGTTCGGGCCGCCTTTCAATTTCATCTGTCTTACCTTTATAGCCAGATGAAGCCGAAACTCCTCAAGGTACCGCGGACCCCCACCCATTCCTTCAGCGTGAGGGAGGACAAAGACCCGTTCATCAATAACCGCTGGCATTACCATGTGGAAGTAGAGCTCATCGTGTTCCACCAAGGCCACGGCACACAATTCGTTGGCGATCACATTAAGCGATTCCAACCCGGCGACATTATTTTGGTCGGCAGTAACCTTCCGCATTACTGGCGTTACGACGACAAATACCTCGGCAAAGAAGACAATCCACCCGTTCATAGCACCGTCATCCACTTTTCAACAGACTTTTGGGGCGATGCCTTCCTCGCATTGCCGGAGACCAAGCCCATCCGCAGCCTGCTGGAAAAAGCCCGTCGCGGCATCCTTGTCAGCGCAAAGGACGAAGAACGCATCCCCGCGCTCATCGGCCACATCCTCGCCGCAGAAGGTGTCGGCCGCATCATCGCCCTCATCGAATGCCTTTCCGCCTTTGCGTCATCCAACCGGCTGCAACTGCTGTCCTCGATCGGCTTTCGCCCGGATTTCTCCGAAGGGGAAAACGACCGCATCAACGCCATCTGCGATTTTACCTTCCGCCACTTTACCCGCAAGATCTACCTGGAAGAAGTATCGGCTGTCGCCGGCCTCGTGCCCAACTCCTTCTGCCGCTACTTTAAGTCCCGCACCGGAAAGACCTTCACGCAATTCCTCACCGAGATCCGCGTGGGGCACGCCTGCAAATTACTTCTCGACAACCGGATCAGCATCAAACAGCTATGCTACGAGAGCGGCTTCAACAATTTCACCTGCTTCCACAAGCATTTCAAGTCCATCACCGGCAAGAGCCCGCAACTCTACAAACGCGAACACGGTATCTGTTAGCCCTCCCGCATCGCCAGAGGCGGCTTCACTCGGTCCCGCATTCCCAACTTCGCATTCCGGGATTGCCGCCCTCCTGAATTTCTGAATTACCTATATTTGCTAAAATAATTCGCATGCCCACCGAAATAAAATGTCCCAGTTGCGGCCACCATTTCGCCATGGAAGAAGCCGTGTCGGAAGAATATAAAAAGGACCTGCGCGACCAGATGCAGAAATTCCTAAAGGAAAAGGAGACCGCCTTCGCCCAACGCGAAAAAGAACTCCAGCAACAGGCCCAACAGCAGGAAACGAAATTCGCCCGCAAACTCGAAGAAGAAAAACGCAATATCCAAACCGCCACCGAACTGACCCTCCGCAAGAGCATCACGGGCGACTTCGAGAACAAACTGCGCGTGCTGCAGGAAGCCCAAAAGGAAAGCGAAGAAAAGTTAAGGGTCTCCCGCCAGCAGGAACTCGAATACCTCAAAAAGGAGCAAGAACTGCAGACCAAAGAAGCCGAACTCGAGCTTCGCGTCCAAAAACTGCTCCACCAGGAAAGGGGTAAGCTGTCCGAAGAGATCCGCCACCTGGAAGAACAAAAGATAGCTGCACGCGAAACCGCCCACCAGATGAGGCACAAAGAACTCGAAAAACAGATCGAAGACCAGAAACGACTCGCCGCGGATGCGGAAAAGACGATCGAAGAAATGAAACGCAAGTCCGAACAAGGTTCCATGCAGTTGCAGGGCGAGGTCCAGGAACTGGCCCTCGAAGAACTCCTCCGCTCCAGCTTCCCCTTCGACGAGATCATCGAAGTAGGCAAAGGCGTTCGCGGCGCCGACTGCATCCAGGTCGTACGAAACAATTTCGGCCAGGAATGCGGTAAAATAATCTTCGAAAGCAAACGCACCCGTGACTTCTCCCAGGACTGGATAGAAAAACTAAAAACAGATATGCGCAGCCAGGGGGCAGCCGTTGCCGTTATTGTCACCGCCGCCATGCCCAAAGACATGGTCTGTTTCGGCGAACGGAATGGCGTATGGGTCTGCTCCTTCAGCGAAGTGAAAGCACTGATCTACGTACTCAGGGACGGCATCATCCGCATCTTTAACGCCGCCAGATCCCAGGACAACAAAGGCGACAAGATGCACCTCTTATACGATTACCTCACAAGTGCGGAATTCAGCGAACAATGGAAGGCCATCCGCGAAGGGTTCCTTTCGATGAAGCAGTCGATACAAAAAGAAAGGGATACGATGGAACGCCTCTGGAAAGCCCGGGAAAAGCAATTGGAAAAAGTCTTGCTCAACGCTGCCCATGTACGCGGTTCCATCGAAGGCATCGCCGGAAAAGACATCGTCGACGTTCCACGGCTCGAAGACGAAGACGAGGAGCTATTGCTTGACTGACCACCTGTGCACCGATCATGTCAGCAGCCAGGCCAAAGTCAGCGATTGCTCCTCGAAGATCCTCCCCTCTACCGTCAGGTGAACGCCCCGCCCCTTGTCGAATACAAAAGGCAGCTTGATCCAATCCCCATCTAGATTGATGCTGCCTTCCAGTTTGATATGCTTCCTGAAGTCCAGCTGCCCACGCCCATACCATTTGAAGATGGCCTCTTTGGCATTCCAGATAAGGGTCAGGAACTCCTGGAACACGCGGCCCCTTAACCCCCATTGCTCCAGGAAAAGCGCATAGTCGTCATTGAAGAAATGCTCCTCATCGTCATTGAGGAATTTGGACGCCAGCCTTTCGATCCGGGGCGTGATCAATTCTATGTCTACCCCTACCCTGCTGTTGGTACTCACAATGGCAGCGGCATAGTTGCCACAGTGTGAAATGGAAAAATGATAAGGGTCTCCCGCCAGAAAGGGCTGACGGGTATCGGCGATCCGTATCTCCTCGACTGGGAAATCAGGGAATAGAAATGACAACAAATACCGACCTGCCAGGTGCTGACGGCGCTTAAAGGGATGCGACACGTCGCGTTTCATCGGCACCCTGGCAAGAAAAAAGGATTCTGGCTCCTCAATAAACCAAATCCCTAACTTTGTGTCCTGGTTAATATTATGTTGATAGAACAGGGGCATCACATCAATAGCATTAAAATCGGAATTTACAAACTTAACCAAATTTCAACATGATCCTCTCGGATACTCGCATCTTGGAAGAAATAGAAAAAGGAACCATAAAGATCACCCCGTACGACAGGTCCTGCCTGGGAAGCAACTCGTATGATATCCACCTCGGCCAATGGCTGGCTACCTATCGGGAACACATCCTGGACGCGAAAAAACACAACGAGATCGAATATTTCGCAATCCCGGAGGATGGCTTCGTCTTGTATCCACACATCTTTTACCTGGGGGTGACCCAGGAATATACCGAGACCCATGCCCATGTACCCTTTCTGGAAGGCAAGTCCTCTACCGGCCGGCTCGGCATAGACATTCACGCCACGGCTGGCAAAGGCGATGTCGGCTTCTGCGGCAACTGGACCCTCGAGATCTCCGTCAAACAGCCCGTAAAAGTATATAAGGGCATGCCCGTCGGCCAGTTGATCTACTTCCCCGTGGATGGAGAGATCATGGTGAAATACAATCAGAAAACGAATGCGAAATACAATGGGCAGGCCGACAGACCCGTCGAAAGCATGATGTGGAAGAATGCCTTTTGATGGCCAATGTAGAGGTGCTTAGACCTTCTCCCAGCCATTCTTATTCGCATATGCGATCAACCAGGCGACCACCTCGTTGTAGGTCATGAGCCCCTGTGGCTGACGGTTGGCCCTTAAGTAATGCCCATAAAGCCCCCTGACCAGGGGCTCGAAGGGGTTCTGATACCTGCGGCTAAACTGTTGGATCTCCCTGAAATAGTGCCGGATAAAAGGATGCAGCCGGTCGCGCAACGGACGCACCAAATTTGAATCCCGCACATACAACTCCCGTGCAGCATAGAAATAGAGATCGGCATACGTAGAGAACCTGAAAGCCGGATCAGGCGAAGACCGCGCCGAAAAATAGCCGCTGAATTCGGCCTCGTTCTCCTTGGCGTAACCCAACTGATGGCCCATTTCATGACAGGTAGTATAAGGCTGCTCGAGCACAGGCAGGGTCGTATTCACCTGTGCCTCGCCGGTAAAAGGATTGTAATAGCCGCCGAAGCCCATATAATCGTTCAGATAGCCAAAAAGAGAACTTTTGACCGAAGGCGGGGAATAATGGAAATCAGGCTGACGCAGGGCAAGGCTGTCATAGGCACGGACGGCACCCGCAAAAAGCATCCTATGCGACCCGAGCCGCAGGGTATCCAACACCTGAACACTGTCCAGCGTATTCAACCGGTCGCAAACCAACGTAAGCAAATGTGCCAGCTCCGCCGTCGAATAAGGCTTTACCTCCAGTTGAAGTTGAGCCGCTATGCCGCTACGGTCATAATTCAACCCCCAGAGCCCATTGAACAACACATACACCAGCAGGAACGCAAATACGATCCGCCGGCACAACACCCACAGCCAGCCGGCAACGAGTTCCCTGCGGATCAGGCGCCTGATCCTGCTCCCCAACAGGTAGATCAACCAGATGGCCACGAACGTATACAGCAGATCGCCGACACTGAAGGGTATCCAGCCAAATAATAGCCGTTGAGAACGGGAGATGACTGGGTACAGGCCCGTGGAATAAAAGCGCTCCACAGCCGTGGAACTAAGCGATAGTATCTTGATGGCCGCGGCAACTACCAGCACGCATATCCATGATATTCTTTGTCTTCGGGACATCACCGGCTAAAAATACTCTAAATATATTCAGCAACCTGTTAAATTGCACTTCAATATTGTGCAATATGGAAAGCCTGGATTTTAACAAGAATGAAGATGCCATGCGCCAGGCCCTCAGCCTGCTAAGAAATCGCCTGGACAAGATCGCATTGGGCGGCGGCAAGGCCGCGATAGAAAAACAACATGAAAAGAAAAAATGGACAGCCCGTGAACGCATCTATCACCTCATGGATGACGACAGCAGTTTTGTAGAACTGGGTGCCCTGGCGGGGTATGGCCTGTACGAAGACCAGGGCGGATGCCCTGCTGCAGGCACCGTAGCGGGCTTAGGCTATGTCAGCAAACGGCAATGCATCATCGTCGCCAACGATCAAACCGTAAAGGCCGGTGCCTGGTTCCCTATAACAGGCAAGAAAAATCTGCGCCTCCAGGAGATAGCCATGGAGAACTACCTGCCGGTGATCTATCTTGTAGACAGCGCCGGTGTCTTCCTGCCCATGCAGGATGAGATCTTCCCCGATAAAGAACACTTCGGCCGTATCTTTCGCAACAATGCCCGCATGAGCGCCATGGGCATCACGCAGATAGCTGTCGTCCTGGGCCCCTGCGTCGCCGGCGGAGCCTATCTGCCGATCATGAGCGACGAAACGATCATGGTCAGGGGCGCCGGTTCTATCTTCCTGGCCGGCCCCTACCTGGTCAAAGCCGCGATCGGGGAAGATATCGATGCCGAAACGCTCGGTGGCGCCGATACCCACACGGAAATATCCGGCATCGCCGACTACAAATTCGATACCGAGTCCGAATGCCTCGACCAGGTGAAACAGATCATGGGCAAACTGGGCCACCCATCCGGCGCCGCCATCTTCGACCGGGAAAAGCCGGCGCCGCCAAAACATCCCGCGGAAGGGTTGTATGGACTGCTGCCCGCCGACGCCACGAAACCTTATGATATGGTAGATATCATCGCCCGCATCGTGGACGACTCCGTGTTCGAACAATTCAAGGAAGACTATGGCAAGACCATCCTCTGCGGTTATGCCCGTATCGATGGCTGGGCCGTCGGCATCGTCGCCAACCAGCGGAAGATCGTCAAAAGCAAAACAGGCGAGCTGCAAATGGGCGGTGTCATCTACAACGACAGCGCGGACAAGGCCGCCCGTTTTATCATGAATTGCAACCAGAAAAAGATCCCGCTGGTATTCTTGCAGGACGTGACCGGCTTCATGGTCGGCTCGCGTTCCGAACATTCCGGCATCATCAAGGACGGCGCAAAAATGGTCAATGCCGTCGCCAATTCTGTCGTCCCCAAGATCACCATTATCATCGGCAATTCCTATGGCGCAGGCAACTACGCCATGTGCGGCAAGGCGTATGATCCCCGTTTTATTTACGCCTGGCCAACGGCGCGCATCGCGGTCATGGGCGGCGAGCAAGCCGCGAAAACACTCCTGCAGATACAAGTGGGTTCGCGCAAGGCAAAAGGCCAGGAAGTCGATCCGGCCGAAGAAAAACAATTGCTCGATAACATCCGGAAACGCTATGACGAGCAGACCTCCCCTTATTATGCCGCTGCACGGCTATGGGTAGACGCCATCATTGACCCCGCGGACACCCGCCGCGTCATCGCCGAAGGACTCGCCGCAGCCGCCCACAACCGCGATCTCCCCGGCTTCAAGACCGGCGTCATGCAGACATAAAAGGCACTCACCCGTCGCCACGCCCGATCGCTTATGATTGCCTTCGGCCGCGACCGTTGGTCCGCTCAGGCTCTGACATAACTCACTTATATTTGCCCCATGAGCAACGAACTGATCATGTACACCGACGGCGCGGCCCGCGGCAACCCCGGCCCGGGCGGCTACGGCACCATCCTGTTCTGGGGCGACACCAAAAAAGAATTATCCGGCGGCTTTCGCCATACCACCAACAACAGAATGGAACTAATGGCCGTTATCGTCGGCCTCGAAGCACTCAAAAAAGAAGGACTGACCATCACCATCTACTCCGATAGCCAATATGTCGTCAAGGCGTTTGAAGAAGGCTGGCTCAGGAACTGGATCGCCACCGACTTTAAAGGCGGCAAAAAGAACAAAGATCTCTGGACCCGCTTTTACGAATTGTCAAAAAAACACCACCTTCGCTTCCGCTGGGTCCGCGGTCACGCCGACAATCCTTACAACAACCGCTGCGACGAACTCGCCACCGCCGCCGCCGACGGCACCAAACTCGATGTGGATATCTTTTTCGAAAACGAAAAATCCCGCTAACTAATTTTGCAAATACACAATCGGAAAGGAGGGTATGAAGATGTCTAAGACCGATAGAAATGCGCTGATGGAGGATTTCCGAAGAAACTTCGCAACAAAAGCAGATCTCAATATTTTTGCCACTAAAGAAGATTTAAGAAACTTCGCAACGAAGGAAGATTTAAGAAATTTCGCAACGAAGGAAGACCTAAGAAACTTCGCAACGAAGGAAGACCTAAGAAACTTCGCTACGAAGGAAGATTTAAGAAATTTCTCCACTAAAGAAGATCTCGCCAATGTGCGTGGTGACCTGAGAACGGAAATAGCCGAAGTTAAATCCGATGTCGTCCGTTGGCTGTTCGCATTCTTCGTGACCATGCTCCTCGCCATCCTCGGCCTCTACTTCAAAAAGTAACCACTGCAAAAAGAGCGCGTCGCCCTCACAAACCCGCAACAAAAGCGCAGCTGCACGCTCTTACAACGCCCCCGCCGGAACCGAAGCCCGATACACCACCGCATCACCCTGCGCCTTCAACTCGAACTTTGCCTGGTGAAAAGCCACAAACGCCTCCCCCTTCTTCCTGCCGAAAGGCTCCCCGCCACCTTCTTCTATCACTCCAACCTTCCCCTCCAGCACGATAAAAATTTCTACCGAGTGCGCTCGTATCGTGACCGACTCCCCCTCCATCAAGCCCCACTTACTAAGCTCGAAGTCTGGCGCCGGCGTACGGTAAACAGCTATTCGCCCGGGACCGAAGTCCTCCGCAATAATCCGCGGCTGTGTCGCTTCGAACCGCACATGCTTCAATAGTTCAGGTACATCCACATGCTTTGGCGTTAGTCCACCCCTCAGCACATTGTCCGAATTAGCCATGATCTCGACATTCTGGCCCTCCAGATAAGCATGAGGCATACCCGCATCCTGGAAGATCGCTTCCCCCGGATGCATATTCAGCAGGTTAAAAAAATAAATGGAAAAGATTCCCCTGTCGACCCTGCCCGGCGCATTGTAAGTAAGCGCGGCGCGTGCCGCCCAGAAATGTTCTTCACTCCTCTTCAGCTCTCCGCCCTTATACAGCGGCACGATCCGATCCAGCAAAGGCTGCAGGACCACATTCACCTTTTCCTGTGGCATCTCCATGACAGTCTTGTACAATTCCTGGTACCCTTTCCCATCGAACACTGCCGAAAGAAACGATAACTCCGGCACCGCCAGCAATACCTCCGCCAACTCCTCTTCCGGCTTAAATCCATGCAGAAGCCAGAACTCACTCAGCGCCAGCATCAGCTCCGGCTTGTGGTTATCGTCTTTGTAATTCCGCTCCACGGCATTCAGCGCGACGCCTTTCTTATTTTCGGCGGCAAATTCCAATTCGGCGTTCCCCTTCGTTGGATGCACCTGTATAGAGAGCATATCTTTTACATCCAGGATCTTCAACAGGTAAGGCATCCTGCCAAATCGCCCGGTCGTATACGATCCCAGGCTTGCCTCGGGATGCTGTTGGATATAGGCATTGAGCGCAACGACCGGTGCCTCGCCGTCCTCAAGCTCCGCAGCGCCGTTGTCATGCGCCCCCAACCAATATTCGGCGAAAGGCCGTTGGTCAGGATTCCCGATACCCAGCAACGTCGGAAGGAATGTCGATCCGCCCCAGGCATAGTGTTGTACTTTACCCCGTAATTTGAAAACTTTACGATCTTTTTTCATGTTATATGAGTGCAGCAAGTTAAAGAAAAAACCAGCACGATGACGCGACATATCAGTACAGGTAAAACGGGTGAACACCTCGCAGCAACATGGCTGGAACAACATGACTTCACCATCATCCAGCGCAACTGGCGTCATCGCCGTTACGAAGTGGACATCATCGCCGGACGTCAATCGATCCTGCATGTTATCGAAGTCAAGACCCGCCGCTCGACAACCTTCGGCAACCCCGAAGAAAGCGTAGGCAAAAAAAAACTGCAACATGTAATGGAAGGAGCCTCCGCGTGGCTTCACCGCTGGCCCGCTTATCGCCGGGTCCAATATGACGTGTTGGCCGTCACCCTGCTGAAAAATACTTTGCCCGAATTCGTACTCTTCGAAGATGTTTATCTATGAAGGAGCAAAAATGTATCATGAGTGGCCGGTCACTTTCTCCATCACCGCCTCAACCATCCGGTACGTGGCGGGACAGTATTCGATGTTCTGCTTGTACATATGCATATAGTCCGCATTCATTTTCTTCCTGACGTGATGCGGGAAACCTGCGCAATCCCGAGGCCGCACGGCATAGATATCGCACATATTCGTTTGTAGGTCCAGGAACTGGCAGGGCTGCTTCACATTCATCCAGTCACCGGTCTTATCCTTATACAACCACTTTTCCCGAAAAGCCCCCTCCGTCATCTTCAGGTGGCGGGATATCCGGCGCACATCCTCCCTCGTATACGTCGGCGACATCGTCTTACAGCAGTTCGCACAATCCAGACAATCCGTGCGCTGCCAGGCCTGCTTGTCGGCCTCCACCGTAATGGCCTGTAACCCTTTTGGCGCCTGCTTCTCCAGCCGGCTGAGAAAACGCTTGATGCGCCCTTTATTACGTAAAACTGTTTGTCTGAAACTACGTAAATTGACTGTCGCCATATGTAATCATGGTATATGTAGGCAAATATGCCGCAATCAACGGGAGTTTCAAAGAATTTTTTCACATATCTTCGGCACATGTGGGAACCCTATAAAAAAGGCTATAAAGCCTGGCTCCAACTGGAAAGATCCCTGTCCGGCAATTCCATCGAAGCCTATCTGCGCGACGTGGACAAATTCACGACTTATCTGCAAGCCGCCAGTTCGCCAAAGGCACCCGATGCTGTAGAGTTGAAAGACCTGCAAGCGTTCCTTGTCTGGATCGCCGGAATGGAACTCAATGCCGCCACACATTCCCGCATCCTCTCCGGCATCCGCTCTTTCTATAAATATTGTCTCATCGAACAGATCGTAAAAGTCGATCCCACCACATTGCTGGAATCTCCCAAGCTCAAGAGAGCCCTTCCGGACACGCTCAGCTTCGACGAGATCGAGGCCATCATCGGCTGTATCGATCTTAGCAAGCCCGAAGGCGGCCGCAACAAATCTATCCTGGAGACCATGTATAGCTGCGGCCTTCGGGTAAGCGAAGTCGTCAACCTCCGCATTTCCTGTCTTTATTTGGATGCGGGCTACATCAGGGTTTTGGGAAAGGGCGACAAAGAAAGACTTGTCCCCATTGGCGAGGCGGCGATAAAATATATCCGCATTTACCTGCACGATATCCGGATACACGTCCCGCAAAAACCAGGCAGCGAAGACATCGTCTTCCTCAACCGTCGCGGCAGCAAGCTCACCCGCGTAATGATCTTCCTGCTCCTGAAAGACCTCGTCCGGCAGGCAGGTATCACCAAGCGTATCTCACCGCACACTTTCCGCCATTCCTTCGCCACCCACCTCGTCGAAGGCGGCGCCGACCTTCGCGCCGTCCAGGAAATGCTCGGCCACGAAAGCATTACGACGACCGAGATCTACACGCATTTGGACCGGGAATACCTCCGCGAGACCCTGCACCGATACCACCCCGCCTTCCGCAGCTAAGCGCCCGTCATCCCAAAAAAAATGCTTATTTTGTTTGTCAGGCATTGTTTTGACTTTCCTAAAAGACATACCGCCCCTTTCCGCTACACCCGACCCAGCCGACGATCAGGTCCTGATCGCAGCATACAAGCAAACGCAAGACCTGAAAATACTCGCGCAACTCTACCAACGCTACCTCGACCTGCTCTATGGCGTCTGTCTCAAATACCTCGCGGAACCGGAAACAGCTAAGGATGCCGTGATGGACCTTTTCGAGGAACTGGCTCAAAAACTGCTCCGGCACGAAGTGACCCATTTTAAAGGTTGGTTGTATACCCTGGCTAAGAATCACTGCCTGATGCAATTACGCTCTTCCGGCCGGGTAAGAGTGCAAGCTGTCGACCCGGATATTGTGCAAACGGCCGAAGAATTGCATCTGAATGACAAAGCGCAAAAAGAAGAACAGTTCGAACGGCTGGAAACCTGTATTGAGAACCTCCCCGCCGACCAGCGGATAGCTATCCGGCTGTTTTACCTGGAAAACAAATCGTACAAAGAGATCGAAACCGACACCGGGATGGAATGGGGAAAAGTACGAAGCTATATTCAGAACGGCCGGCGAAACCTGAGGCTATGTCTACAGCGGCAGGAAAAAGGAAAAGACCCTGCCCTATTTGTCATAAATGAGTAGTCCGGATAAACATATCGGTTCCTGGTCCATGTCGGATGTCCACAAATACCTGCGGGGTGAGCTCTCTGCCCGGGAGATGCATGCATTGGAGGAGGCGGCCCTCGACGACCCTTTCCTCGCCGATGCCCTCGAAGGCCTCGCGACGCGCTCGGAGAACGCGGCGCGCCCGGAGATCAAGACCGATACCGACATCCCGACGGACACAGAGCTCCCGCCGCGCACCGGCATCCCACTGGAGACCAGCACCCTACCGAACACCGGCATCCCACCGAACACCGGAATCCCGAACACGGGAATCCCACCGGAAACTGAAATCCGACCGGACAACAGCATCCCACCGAACACCGGAATGCCACCGAACACCGGAATCCCACCGGAAACTGGAATCCGACCGGACAACAGCACCCCACCGAACACCGGAATCCCGACGCACGCCGGCATCCCACCGGAAACCGGCATCCCTACGCACACCGGAATCGCTATGCGCGTTACAATCCCGCCGCAGCACCCCACCGGCGACGGACCCCTATCACCGCTCCAACAAGACCTCGCCGAACTAAGGACAAGACTCGCCGGAAGAGTCGCCGAAAAAAAATCGCAGCTCTTCCCTCTCTGGATGAGGATAGCAGCAGCTGTCATCTTGTTGGCAGGCCTTGGCGTTACCGCCATTATCACGACTAGCAAACACAAAGCCGATATGGCCAGGATAGCTCCCCTGCCTTCGCCCGCCGCCAATACCGCCGCCGATACCGCCGCAAATACTGCCGCCGACGTCGCCGCCGCCCCCAACGAACCCGCAGCCCCGTCCGTCGCCGAGCCTGCCGCTGCGGAACGAACCACAAAATCTTCCGCCGCCCCCGCCACATCCGCAAGCCCAACGCTCCAACCCGCCGCACAAGCCCATGCCACTCCCGAAGGCGAAGTCGCCAAATCATCCAAGGCCGCACAAAACGCGACACTCGCGCGCAGACAAGCACCTCTCGCCGCACCGCACCCCCAGGAGGCAAAAACAAGATCGCGCACCGATGATGCCGACAATCTATCGCGCGTCAAAGAAGCCGCCACAGGATCGCGCACCCGGCCCGCCGATATGCAATCGCCCGCCGATAGCCTGGCGGTTGCCCAAACCCTGGCAGCCAACGCCGCTGGCAACCAGGCCCCGATCCCTGCCTTAAAGATCAGAAAGGACTCCTTCGACTACAAAGCAGACTTCCGCGCCAATGACAAACCACTGCCTGGCCGACCACTGCTTTTCGCCGGACAGGTCCGCGACGCCAACAACCGGCCCCTCGCCGGCGTCTCACTCGTCCTTGATGGCAAGAATAGCCGCACCGTCACCAACCAGGAAGGGTATTTCAAACTCTACGTCCCACCCCGGGACACCGGCCGCAAGCTGACCGTACATTATATGGGCTATGACGAGACCTCCATTGCCCTAGGCGACGAGAATAGATTCGGCAACATAATTACTTTAAAGGAACACCGGTCCTCCCTCCAGGAAGTCGTCGTCACGGGCTTCGGCGCAAAGCGAGAAACGACCATGGCAGCGCCGCCCTCCGATGACGCGGAGAGACTGGACTCCCTTTGGACAACCGCAGCCCCGATCATTGGACGCGCGGCCTATCTCGATTATCTTGCGGCAGGCAAAAAAGGCCTCGGCGCGGACTCCACCATACACGGTACCGTTAGTATATCTTTTGAGATCGGCCCAAAAGGGCAGCCCGCCGATTTCAAGATCGAACAATCCCTCTCACCGATACACGACGCCGGCGTCATCCGGCTAATCTCGGAAGGATCGGCATGGCAATTATCCCACGGCAAAAAAGCCCGCTTGTTAGTAAGTGTATCATTCCCGTAACACTTCATTTACCCCCTCAAAGCCATCACTCGTTAAGAAGCATTATTTCACCGTCCTGATGTTCGGCCTGTTCGCCGCCGTATCAGTTAAAAAAAGTGTCAGAGACCGCCTCGAGAACATCCCCGTTACCGACATTTATTACGGTCTCTGCTGGTTTGCAACTATCCTCTCGATCGCGACAATCGACAGGCAGACAAATAGCCACTATGGACTAGGGCGTAATATCAATTGTAGCCCACCTTTCCAATTCGGTAAAATAGCGTGCCATGTTCGTTTTATTCTTTCCCAGCGGGATCAGGTATTGGGTTGGTGTGGATTGCTGCGTATACAGGGTAAAGTAATTCGCGCCTCCTACCCGATCGGCCAGTTTCTTCTTGCTGACAATGGTCCCATCGCTGTTCAGCACGGCCATCGCCAGAACAAGATCGTCTTCGTGTTTTACCTTGTCGTTCGTATGTGCGTCATCTGAGGCAATTCCTTTTTCACTGTCCGTATAAATAACGACCAGTTTATTCCCATAAGGGAAGGCTACCGGTGACGATCCCTGGGTCAATTGCTGGTTGCGGTAAATAAGACCAAACGCGGGCTTTTCACCTTTAATAAATACATTCAATATCGGGCCGCCATATGAATTGGTAACCGTGGCAGAGGTAAAGACGGACGTCTTACGATCCGTCGGAAATCCCGTCAATACCAGCGTTCCGTCATCCATCACATTGCTATGATAGAAGATATTTTTCACGACAAGATAGCCACGATGTTCTTGCGTATAATCCATTTTCTTCAGCCGCTCTTTCAGTTCCGGCGAAAAAGGACACAACAGCGGCTTTCCCAGCTTCATCCCGGCTGCATCTACTGTAGCCAGTACCACGCCCTCCTCCAAATGTTCATTCGAACTCGGCCCATAAACAAATACCTTTTGTTGATCCTTCGACAGCTGGAACCCAAGCGTCCCCGGTTCCACGCCATCAGCAGTCGCGGGAAAAGACAAATATTTCTCCTTGCCGGCAGCGTTCTGTACGAACACACCGTGTTTATCTGCCTTGTCTTCCATAAACGAAAAGGCAAAATACCGGTTGCCCGCCCCGTCGATCAAAACACTCCCGGCGGCAAAGTCTTCCATGCCGCCGTTCACCTTTGCCACCAGCGGTTTTTCTATCGAAAGATCCGGATCCATTACGCAGGAAAATATTTCGTCGGTATTGCCCGACTGGCTCACCAATAATTTACCGCCATCCGGACTCAGGCTAAAAAGCAACTTGTTCCCAAAGACAGCCTTCTCCAACTTAAATAGTCCCACATTCCGTTCAGAAATAGTGTAAAGCAGTTTGCCAGCCGAAAGGCGTAACGATTCCGGGTCCACCGTCGAATAAAGCAATTGAATGCCGCCATTGTCTATCGCCTGGTAATAAAAGATCAGCATCTTTCCCCCGAATTGCGTCATCCGGGGCGGAAAAGGGCCAAACGATTTGTCACCCCCCTGCAATCCCGCCTGCTCGACCTGCTTCATGTTACCATCATACTTATACATAATAATCCCATACTTGATCTTGTCCAACTTCGCCGTGTAAGCAAACTGCATTGACTTGTAGTCCGTTTCCATGCAATAAAAAAAATCTCCTCTTCGCTGGGTAGCGCCGTCTTTTTCGGTCATGCCCCGGTCACGTAGAGAGAATTTTTCCGACATCGTTACATTGATGGTCTGCGCCTGACAGGCATACATAGCCAATAGCAGGAACGCCAAAAAGATTCTTTTCATTTGCAAAGTATTTAGGGGTTATGGTTAGATTCTCTTCTTAAGCACAGCCTGCAAGACCTCACTCAACAAGACGACACCTATCGCGCCCACCACATTGAACCACAAAAAGCTCAAAGGGACGATACCCATCCTGCTTAGCACGGTCAACACGATCACCGCTGCTTCAGTGATCACCGCACTGACGAAGACCGCCTGCCCCCCCGTCTTCTTCCGATAGAAGGCCACCAGGAATATCCCCAGGATCACCCCATAGAACAGCGAGCCCAGCACATTCACTGCCTCTATGAGACTGTTCCCCAGTTTGTAAGCCAATTGCGCCACCGCGACACAGAACACGCCCCATAACAGCGTATACAACTGACTGAGCTGATACGCTCGTCCATCGGACAGCTTCGCATTCGAAAACCGTTTGTGAAAATCGACGATCGTACAGGACGCCAGGGAATTCAACGTAGCCGCAATGGAACCCCAGGCAGCAAGGAAGATAACGGCGATCAGCAGCCCTATCAGCCCGGCCGGAAGGTAGTCGGTCACGAAGCGCAGAAAAATGTAATTGGTATCGTTGGAGTCCCCGCCGACAGCGCTATCATCCAGCCATCGCCGGACTGTCGCCTTGTACCCCGTTTTCTCCCGGTCCAATGCCACCAGGTGGGAATCGACCAAAGCCGGATCGACGATAGCGTAAGGCCAGGAAACACCCGTACTATCTGCCATTCGCAGCGTTGCGATCCGCTGGGCCTCCATGGCATCATAACGCCCGTTAAGGACAGCCAGCGAGTCCTTGTATTTGGAATGCTCCAGCAATTTCACCTGCGTCTGGTTAAAGAACACCGGCTCCTTGTGGAATTGGTAAAAGACAAAGACCATGATGCCGAGAAAAAGGATCAGGAATTGCATGGGTATCTTGACCAGTCCATTCAACAGCAGCCCGAGCCGGCTTTCGGTAAGTGAGCGCGCCGTAAGGTATCGCCCGACCTGCGATTGATCTGTGCCGAAATACGACAACGCCAAAAAGAAGCCGCCGATCACTCCGCTTAGCAGATTGTACCGATCGTTCCAGTCGAACCCCCCGTGACCGCCGCCCGCGGCCCCCACGCCACCCGCGCCACCCGCGGCCCCCACGCCGCCCGCGGTCCCCACGCCCCCCGCCGCCCCCACGCCTCCCGCGGCCCCCACGCCGCCCGCCGGGCGCAAGCCGCCCCGATGCTCGAAACCCGTCGTAACGATGTTCAATTTCCCCGCCTTACCTCCTATATGCAGGATCTCCGTTAAGCCCACGCCCTTCGGCAGATCATGGACCACGATATAACCGGCGATGGTCATGCCTGCAACAATGATGATCATCTGCAGTTGTTGCGTATAGGCCACAGCTCGGGCGCCCCCCGTTACCGTATAGACGATGAGCAGGCCGCCCATGAAGATATTTGTCCAGACGATATCCCATCCCAGCAGCGAGGAAAGGATGATAGATGGCGCGGAGATGCTGATGCCCGTCGACAACCCGCGTTGCACCAGGAAAAGAAAAGAAGTGAGGGTGCGGGTCTTACCGTCGAAACGCCGCTCCAGGAATTCGTAAGCCGTATACACCTTTAGCCGGTGGAAAACCGGTACAAAGCTGATGCAAAGGACGACCATCGCCAACGGCAGCCCAAAGTAATACTGCACGAACCGCATACCGTCCGTATAGGCCTGGCCGGGAGCAGATAGAAAAGTGACGGCACTGGCCTGCGTACCCATGATCCCCAGCAATACCATGTACCACGGCACTGACCTGTTAGACAGGAAGTAACCATCCAGGTCCCTGGTGGTACGACTCTTATACAGCCCGTAAGCAATGATCCCGCCGAGGGTCAACGCCAGTACTATCCAATCTAACGGGCTCATGAAAAATGTTTGGTAAGATAATAGAAGACGCCAATGCAGACCACGAGGAAGCCGATCACCAGCGCATACCAGTAACTCCACTTGCCAAACAGCGGAACTCTTTCTTTGTCCATTGACTATTTGCTCTTTCGATTAGACATCAATGATGACACCAGCAGTCCGACGACCAGACCGATCACCAGTCCGAACGTTACTTTTTTCAAGAACTGCCCAAGCACGACCGCGACAATCAGCGCAACAACAACGGCAACATCCCTTCTTCGACGCATAATAGCTTAAAATCCTCTCTTTTGGTTCAGTGCAATGATATTGGCCATCAGCCGGTATGCACCCGGCACGCCCGCAGGCAACTCCCGGAAAAACACCAGCCCCGTGTACACAAAGACACCCTTGCCATACCGGCTTATTACCAGGCTCCCTTTTTGCTCCTGCTCACCGGGATCGTTCATGGCCAGCACCGATTCGTAAGCGGGGTCCGTCTGCCCGGCAAAATAGATACCGCGTTCCTGGATCCAGCCCTCGAAGTCCTTGTCACCGATCTTGTTCGGGTAGTTGAGCACGGGATGCGCCGGTTGCAGGAACCGCACCCGCGCATTTTCATCCGTAACCCGGATATTGGAGACCGCAAAAGCATAAGGACCGATGTTCTGATTCGATTGCCCCAGGTCGTCACGATTGTATTGTACGATCAGGTTGCCGCCTTCTTTCACGTAGTCCATCAGGATAGAATGCCTTGCCTTCAGGTAAGGATGGACGTCATAGGCGCGCACGCCCGCGATGACGGCGTCGAAAGATTTTAGGGAACCAGCCGTCAGGTCTTTTTCTTTTAACAGCACGACATCATAACCCATCGCCTCCAGGGCCGCCGGAACCCTGTCCCCCGCCCCCTCGATATAACCGATCCGATGCCCCGCGACCTTGACATCGGCCACCACGAACTTCTCGACAGCCGGCCGGAAAAAATCGATCCGGGGAATGTGGTCATAGGCGATCGTCCTCAATTGTAGCGCCGTATCCTTTTGATCGAACAACAGATCAGCCGTAAGCACCTTGCCCGCCCCGCCGCCGCCAACACCAGACACACCAGCACCAGCCACACCGCCGGCCCCGCCGGGAATAGCCACGCCCGCCGGCTTCGCCGTCCACGACACCCCCGCGGCCGAAACAAGCGGCGCCCCCACCGCAAGACCCACGGTGGGCGTCAATCCCATCGCCGGCAAACCCGAACCCGACACATGGTTCTCAGCCTCGACCCGGAAACCTTTCTGTTCGCCGCCGGTAAACAATACCAGGGCGGGATCGAACCGGGCCGTGACCGGTGGTATTACCGTCACCGGTTCATATAGCTCCCCCTTTACCGGATCGGTGTATTTATATTGCAAAGGCCGCGTGTAAACGATCTCCTGTCCCCCTACATCCAGCCGGAAATCGACGGCATAGGCCGGCGGACCTTGCGGATCGCCGATCAGCTCCTGATCCTTCACATTGAAAGACCCCGGCGACATCTCCGCCGACAGCCAATAGGGCTGCGTCACCGGTTTGTCCGGCGCTACGGTAATCGACTGCGAGAAAAAATAGTTTTTGTCGCCTTTCAACTCCTGCTTCCAAACCGAATCGAAACCGGCAAAACTGACTTCTTTAACCGACATCGGCGCGCCAAGGCGATCGTTCAACACGACCGTGACGACCAACGAACTTCCTTTTACCGCATAGGGCTGCTGCGTCAACGCCTCTAACCACAACCCGCTGCAGTCGGCGATCAGGTCCCGCACCTCTTTTAATTTCTGCGTCTTCCAATAGCCGTCCTGCAGTTGCCCGATCGCCTTGTACACCTCGACCAGGCCCGGTACGGAAAGTTCCGGATGCATCAGGTTGAACGCATGGATCAACCGGTCAACCATCCCGCTTATCGCTTCGCCGCCGCCTACCCGGCGCCAGGAGGTCTCCACAGTAGCCATCGGATCGCCATGCGCGGCCTCCCCGTCCACCAGGTCAAAATACTCCATCGATGCCCCACGCACCGGCGTCAGCGCCGCTCCCTGGCTCTTGTGATTCGTGCGGCTTTCGGCGGCGATCTCGCCATAACTCTTCCCAAGGATCGGGTTATACGCACCGACGTCGATCTTCAGCTGGTCTTCACTGGTGGTGTTTGTGCCGCCGAAGTTGAACGTATTCCAAAGTATCCGCGCAGCCTTCCATGGCTTTACACCATATTGGAACTGTTCCGGAAACCGCGAAGGATCGGCCGCGGCTAAAAAAGCTTCGTGCGCAAGCACCGCCGAAGCGCTATGATGTCCATGCCCCGCACGGCTGTCCGGCGGAAACCGCGTGATGATGACATCCGGTTGAAATTTACGGATCACCCATACGGCGTCGCTAAGCACCTTCTGCTCGTCCCAGGTCTTCAACGCCTCATCCGTCGACTTGGTAAACCCAAAATCAAAGGCACGCGAGAAGAATTGCTCCGCCCCATCCACGCGCCGTGCCGCCAGCATCTCCTGCGTCCGGATAAGCCCAAGTTCAACGCCTTGTTCATCGCCAATAAGATTTTGGCCACCATCCCCCCGCGTCATACTCAAATAGCCCGTACGGTATAGCCTGTCCTTCGCCAGATAGGCGATCAGCCTGGAATTCTCGTCATCCGGATGCGCGGCTATATACAACACCGTGCCCAGTACATTCAATTTGTTCAGCCGTAAGAACAGCTCCGCAGACGTGACCGTCGGGGGCCGCTGCGCCACAACACCTCCTGCCCCTCCGAGAAAAAGCCCCAGCAAAACAAGACTCCGTTTTAGCACACGCTCCATTGAAAAAGCTTTTTGTAGTTACTGCCCCACCAGGAAAACCGCATTGCAAAATAACAACTTCCCATTTTCCCAGAAACTGCGGAACAGCGGATCGTCGGCCAGATAAACGACCCGTCCCCTGCCAAGGTCCTGCACGCCAAAGATCACGCCATCCTTTATTTTTTCCCTTGCCTTGACACCGGTAAACCCGCTCACATAGCCGTTCTTCCGGACAACTCCCACATTCCAACCGCCTTCCTTAAAAAATGCATAAACACCATCGTCCTGCTTGAGCGTATAGTAGTGATCCGGATAGCCGAAGGCCAGCGGATGACTATTGTCCAGTTCCACGCGATAGATCGACCCGGGGACGCTGCCCGCCAATTCCTCCCGCTGCCGGTTATCATAGTGATGCAGCGAACCATAGTCGTCCCCCCGCTTGTCTTTGTCGTCGGCTGACTTATCCCCATCAGCGGGCTTTGACTTGATCCCCCACTCCGTTTTTGACAACTGTTCCACCGCATTCTCCATGGCGATCAATCTGCCGCCTTCCTTCACCCAGTTCTGCAATTGATCGGTCATGTGCTTCTCCTCCATCCCCCGATAGTCGCCATTGGGGAGGATGATCACGTCGAAGTTCTTTAATACCAAACGGCCTGCCGATGCCGCATTCACCATCGTCACAGGATAACCGATCTCCTGCTCGAAGAGATGCCAGACTTCGCCCGCTTCCTGCGAACTCACCTCCTCGCCCGTAAGAACGGCTACCCGCGGATTGTGGATCACATGGACGAGGTCACTGCCAAAGTCCGCCCCCTTGTCCACGAACCCCGTAGTGAGCGTCACCGCTGCCACGTCATTGTCCGTGGCGGCTTTCTTGACCAGCGCCCACAGCCCCAGGCCAAAACCAGCATTGCCGGTCTGCGCGATCAGCAAAGTTCCCCTGTCAAAAGAGACACCGCCGGACTGAAAAGGCTTTTCGGCGAAGCGGACCTTTACCCCCTTCTTCAACAACTGGCTGAGAAAACGCACACTCCCCATGCCCGTCCAACGAACTGCATACGCATAGACGCTGTCGGTATACTTCACCGCAGGCGAACCGCCGGCCTGCACAACACCGCTGACATAGTTGTTCAATCCATACGCCTGTATACCATACACAAAAGGAACCGACCAGGCCGTAATATCATAGGTCACCGAGTCGGAGATATGCGACTGCCGCTCAAAGAGCACCCGTAGCAAATTCGACTTCGGCTGGTTGGCATTCACGATAACATCACCCTCCTGCACCTTGAAAGAAGCGGTCTTTCCCGTCTCATAATCTACGCCGCTCAACTGACTGCCCGGCGAGGCCAGTTCCCATCGAATACCATTCCTGTCCAGCAGCGTCCGCAACCGCTCCAGCCTGTCGCCAAAAGAATCATTCCGCAGCAGCCAGGCCTTGTATTCACCGCTGGGATGCGCTACAGCATCCTGGAAATAGCTGTGAAAGTTCCTGACCAGCTCATCCGCATGAGCGGCCGAGACCTCGACGGTCGAGACACCCGTCGTAAAATGATGCTCGATCCGCTTCGCCAGTGTCAGCGTGTCACCATCAAGTGTCTGTACCGCCAGACCCGCACTGATACCCCCCTGCTCAAAGGTCATCCCAATGGCACCATTGTAGATCGGGTAGGTATCCCCGTAACTGGGGTAGAAAAGATCGAACTCCTCCCTGGTAAAATACAACCAGCCGTTACGGTCGAAGTAACGGGCGTTGTTCCTGCCGATCATGAGCTGGAATGCACGCTGCCACGGAGTGATGACATCATGATAAGGCTCCGCGGCCGGCGCGAAATAATAGGGCCTGTTATACCCCTGCTCGTGATAATCCACGTGCACCTGCGGCAGCCAGGCATTGTATTTCTTCAACCTTTGCTGCGTCTCCTGCTGCGTCTGCCAGGCCCAGTCCCGGTTGAGATCGAAATTGTAGTGATTGCTCCTGCCCCTTGGCCACGGTTCTTGGTGCTCGCGCGCCTGGGGGTCCGGATTCGGCTGCGCCCCTACTGCATCATTGTACCAGTTCACATACCTGTCCCGGCCATCGGGATTGATGCAAGGGTCCAGGATGACGACCATATTTTTAAGCCAGTCCTTCGCGGGCGAAGCAGGGTCCAGCAGCCAGTAAAGCATTTTCATCGCTGCCTCCGTAGACGCCGGCTCATTGCCATGCACATTGTAACTCAGCCAGACGATCACGGGCGCATGCTCATCCGCCGCGACGCTGTCGTGCAACACCCCGGCCAATCGCAGGTTGTTCTTCCGGATAGCCTCCAGCCGCCGCAGGTTTTCCGGCGATGCCACGTAGGCCAGCACCAGCGGACGCCCTTCATACGTATTGCCGTATTGCCCCAGCATCATCCTGTCCGGCGCCGCCGCGGCAACCGCCTTGAAATAATCCATCACGGCATGATGCGGCGTGAAATGCGCCCCAAGGGTGTACCCAAGAAAACTTTGCGGCGTCGGCTGGGCAAAGCCCAGCCCGACCCCCCCCACGAGGGAAAACAAGAACATGCTCAAAAACAAACGTAGACATTTCGCGATCATGGAAAAGTAGAATGAGGATGACGGACGAATGTAAGTAAACAACCAAAATAAAAAAAATGGTACCTTACACTATACCAGCTAAAACCGCCTTCCGACCATGCGCCAACCGTTCATCCGCCTTTTTATCCTTTGCACACTAGTCACCGGCCTCCACAAACATCCGCAGGCACAGGCAGCATACACCCCCTATGCCTATTCTATCAGCAAATCAGCCTTCGTGTCACACGGCGCAGTCGTCTCCGCCCACCCGCTCGCCAGTAACATCGGCGCAACCATCTTGCAACAAGGTGGGAACGCTTTTGACGCAGCCATCGCTACCCAACTGGCCCTCGCCGTCGTGTACCCCGGCGCCGGCAACATCGGCGGCGGCGGATTCATGGTCGCTCACCTCGCTACCGGCAAAGACCTCGCACTCGACTTCCGCGAGAAAGCCCCGGCAGCCGCCACCCGCGATATGTACCTCGACTCCGCAGGCAACCCGCGCACAGACCTCAGCCAAAACGGACACCTCGCCTCGGGCACACCCGGCACCATCGCCGGCATCTTCGAAGAACTGCATTACGCAAAACTGCCCTTCGCCAAACTCATGCAGCCCGCCGTCGACCTCGCAGAAAATGGCTTCGCCATCACCGCAGCCGAAGCGCGCGACCTCAACGGCACCCAGGGCGCCTTCAAACGGTACAATACCATCATGCCCGTTTTCGTAAAAGAAGGCGGTTGGAAGGCCGGCGACACGCTTATCCAAAAGGACCTCGCCAAAACACTCCTGCGCATCCGCGACCATGGCGCCGCCGGCTTCTACGAAGGCGAAACCGCCCGCCTCATCCTTGAAGAAATGCAACGCGGCAAAGGGATCATCACCGCCGCAGACCTCAAAGACTACTCGGCCAAACTCAGGACTCCTTCGGTCTTCCCCTACAAACAATACACCGTCGTCACCATGCCGCTGCCCAGCAGCGGCGGCGTCGTGCTCCAGCAAATGTTGAAGATGGTGGAGCACCAACCGCTTGCGCAATATGGTTTCGAATCCGTAAAGGCCGTTCACCTGATGACCGAGGTAGAACGCCTCGCCTACGCCGACCGCGCGCAATACCTGGGTGACCGCGACTTCTTCAGCGTCCCGGTCGACACCCTCACCAGCGCGGCCTATCTTCAACAACGCATGGCTTCCTTTCAACCTGATACAGCCGGCAATAGCAAAGATATCGGCGCCGGCATGCTCTCCCCCAAATCGGAAGAAACCACCCATTTCGAAGTCATCGACAAGGATGGCAACGCCGTTTCCATCACGACCACGCTCAACGGCGGTTATGGCAGCAGGGTCGTGGTCGGCGGCGCCGGATTCTTCCTCAACAACGAAATGGATGACTTCAGCGTCAAACCCGGCGTGCCCAATATGTACGGCGCCGTTGGAACAGAAGCCAACGCCATCGCCCCGGGCAAACGCATGCTCAGCTCCATGACACCGACCATCGTGCTCTACCAGGGAAAGGTATTTCTCGTCGTGGGAACGCCCGGCGGCACCACCATCACTACCTCCGTTTTTCAGACCCTCGTAGACATCATCGACTTCGGCCTTCGCACGGAAGATGCCGTCAACAAACCCAAATTCCACCACCAATGGTTACCCGATGAACTCTTCGTAGAAGCCGCTTTTCCCGCCGATACCCGCGATCAGCTCACCAAGATGGGTTACAAGATCACGCAGCGCGGACACATCGGCCGCACCGAAGTGATCAGGGTCTCCCCCAGTCACAAAATAGAAGCCGTCGGCGACAGCCGCGGGGATGATACCGCAATCGGTTACTAAAAAAAATGTTATGAATACGCTCGGCGACATCTACCTCGATTCAGCGATCAAACGCTTTCTCACCTACAAGACACTTGGCGACATGACCTTCGCCCAACTCGAAGAAAAAAACTTCTACTTCGCACCAAGCAAAGAATCCAACAGCATTGCCGTTATCATCCGGCACATGCATGGCAATATGCTCAGCCGCTGGACCGATTTCCTGACCACCGACGGCGAAAAAGAGGGCCGCAACAGAGACGAGGAGTTCAACCCGCCCAGCTGCTCGAAAGCACAATTGCTTACCCTTTGGGAGAATGGCTGGCGCTGCCTCATAGATACGCTCCGCTCGCTGAAAGAAGAAGACCTGCTCAAAACGATCACCATCCGGCACGAACCGCTCGTCGTCATCGACGCCATCAACCGGCAACTGGCCCATTATCCCCACCACGTCGGCCAGATCGTATTCCTGGGAAAGATGATCCGCGATCACAACTGGCAAAGCCTCTCCATCAAAAAAGGGGATTCGAAGATATTCAACAAAAGCATGGAGGAACAGCATAAACGTTAAACTTTCGCCACCGGCCCCGACCGACGCAAAATAGGGGAAATTGGTACCGAATTTGCACCGGCAGCATATATGAATTAATTTTGCCACCAGAAACGGAAAACCCCTGAGAAAGATCTGGAAAATACTTCGTAATACATTACTGGTTTTAATATTACTACTAGTTTCGTTATGGGCCCTGATACAGGTGCCGGCCGTCCAAACCTGGTTGGTTTCCAGCGTTACCGTAAGACTGTCCCACGATCTGCACACCGCCATCCGCATCAAACGCGTGAATTTTTCGCTTTTCAACAAAATGCTGCTGGACTCGATCATAGTGGAGGATACCAAAAAAGATACCCTCTTATTCGCCGGGAGACTAAAGGTCAATATCACCGATTGGTGGTTCTTCAAAGACAAAGCCCAGCTGCAGTACATCGGCCTCGAAGACGCCACCATCAAATTGCAACGAACCGATTCCGTCTGGAACTATCAGTTCCTTGTCGACTATTTCTCCGGATCACGCGAAAAACACCCAAAAGATCCCAATGATACCGCCAGGGGCATGCAGCTCGACCTCAAAGACGTGGAACTGGCCAATATCCACTTCCTCAAGCGTGACGGCTGGCGCGGTGAGGACATGGAACTGCACCTCAAAGGGCTCAGCCTCGACGCCGATACCATCAGCTTAACCGACAAAATAGTCCGCATCAATACCCTCAGTTTCACCCGTCCCGATTTCATACTCTCCAACTACGACGGTCGAAGACCGCCCCTGCCCGATGACACCTCCACCATCATCAACGACCCCCTGCACCTCCGCCTGAACCCCGCCGGCTGGGACATGACCGCTAAGCGCATCACCATACAAAACGGCTCTTTCCAACATATCGAGACCGCCGATACCGTAAAAAACGCGTATTTCGACGGCAACCACATCCACTTCTCCGCCGTCAATACCAGTTTTACCAATCTTCGCCTCAACCGCGACACCATTACCGCGCAATTGGTGCTGAGCAGCAAAGAACGGAGCGGTATCGAGGTTAAACGACTCAGTTCCCGCATCAAATGGTTTCCGGAAGGCATGGAGTTCAGCCAGCTTGACCTGCAGACGAATAAAAGCCGGCTGCGCAACTTCTTCGCCATGCGGTTCAAGACCCTCGACGATATGGCCGACTTCGTCACCCGCATCCATATGGAAAGCCACTTCACGGATTCGGAGATCGACACCGACGACCTCGCCTATTTCGCACCGGCACTTCGAAGCTGGGCGAAGCACATCCGCCTGACCGGCGAGATCCAGGGCCTCGTGTCCGACCTGCACGGTCACAAGATCGTCGTCGAAGCGGGTAAGAACACCGTGCTGAATGGAGATTTTCACCTGAAGGGGCTGCCGGATCTGGAAAAGACCTTTATCGAATTCAAGTCGAACGAATTCAAGACCACCTATGAGGATATGGCGACACTCATCCCGTCGATCAGGACGGTACAACAACCCCGCCTCGACCGCGTCACCTGGCTCCGCTTTATCGGAGACTTCACCGGCACCCCCCGCGACTTCGTCACCAAAGGCACTATCGAAACCAATCTCGGCACCCTCGTCACGAACCTGGATATGAGATTACCGGCCAATACCCCTTCCATCTATTCCGGCACCATCGGCACCGATAGCTTCTATCTCGGGAAGTTCATCGACAACGATAACCTCGGCCATATCGCTTTCCAGGGTAAGGTCGATGGCACCGGTCTCAAAACGGGCACGCTCTCCGCCACCCTAAACGGTATAGTCGACAACCTGGAATTCAACCAATACACCTATCGCCATATCCAGGTCAATGGCGCGGTAGCCAAGAAAAAGTTCAACGGAGAACTGATCGCCAGCGATCCCAACCTGGATGCCCACCTCAACGGGCTCATCGACTTCAGCCAGCAACCGCCAAAGTTCAATTTCGAGGCACAGGTCACCAAGGCCAATCTCACGAAACTTCATTTCGCCAATCAGCAGGTCGAATTCGACGGGAAATTCAAATGTGATTTTACCGGCGATGACATCGATAATTTCCTCGGAAAAGCAAGCATCTATGACGCCTCCCTCTTCAAGAACGGTGAGCGCGTCTCCTTTGACTCCCTGACCCTCGAATCCCGCGTCCTGGACAACAACAAGACCATCACGGTCGTCAGCAACGAGTTCGACGGCGCCATCGTGGGCCAGTTCTCCATCCATGACCTGCCCGCATCTTTTCAAACCTTCCTAAACAAATATTACCCGAGTTATATTAAACCGGCAAAGGCGGTACCCGCCAATCAAAATTTCACTTTCGTTATCGACACGAAGAACGTCGACGATTACGTCGACCTTTTCAATAAAGACGTCAACGGATTCAGCAACGCCAATGTCAGCGGCCGCATCGATACCAAAAATAACCTCCTGGACCTGAACGCCGATGTTCCAACCTTCAACTACAAGAACATCGTCTTCAACCACCTTCTTGTCAGAGGCCGCGGCAACCTCGACAGCCTTAGCATGATAGACAGCATCGGCGACGTCGCCATTAACGACAGCCTGCATTTTCCGGGCACCCGCATCCAGCTGCGCTCTTCCAACGACCTGACCAGTATTCAAGTGATCACCAGTGCCAACCAGACGCTTAACTCTGCCAATATCTCGGCACGCGTACAAACCATGCCTACAGGCGTCAGCGTCGTCTTCGATCCCTCCACCTTCGACATCAACAGCAAGACCTGGCATATCGATAAAGACGGACGACTGGCCTTCGAAAGCAACTATCTTTCCGCAGACGGCCTCCATATCCATAGCGGCGACCAGAACATCACCGTGACGACACATCCTTCTGGCGAAGGCAACTGGAACGATATCCATGTCGATCTCACGAAGATCAACATTGGCGACTTTACCCCCTACCTCGTAAAATCCGAACGCCTGGAGGGCCTGCTCACCGGGAGCGTCGATATGACCGACCCCTTCGGCAAACACACCATCACCTTTAAGGGACAAGCTGATCAATTCCGGTTCGCCAATGATTCCATCGGCCGCCTGCAACTGACCGCCGACTATCAAAAAACAACCGGCGCCATCCATGCTACCCTTCATTCCGACAACAAGAACTACCATCTCGATGGCTCCGCCACCATCAACACCGACAGCGCCGCGGGCCCACCCATAGACATCGTCACCGACGTCGCAGACATGAAAGTCGACGTGTTGGAGAAATACTTGGACGGCGTCTTTACCAATCTGACCGGCCACGCCACCGGCAAACTGCACATCACCGGTCCCGGCGCCCACCTTTATTATCTTGGAACAGTACAGTTGAAAGATGCTTCACTGAAAGTGGCCTATACGCAATGCGCGTATAAAATTGCCAATGCCACCATCCAATTTAAAAAAGACACCATCGATTTTGGCACCATACAGTTGAAGGACCGGTTCGGCCATACGGCGGAGCTGACCCGCGGCCGCCTCTTCCATCATGCCTTTGACGACCTGGGCTTTGATTTCGAGCTCAACACCACCCGTTTCCTGCTGCTCGACACCAAAGCAACCGACAACAACCAGTTCTATGGCACCGTAGTCGGCAAAGCCCGGATGACCCTGACCGGCCCGGAAGAGAACATGCAGATGAATATCAAGGGGGAACCTACCGACAGTTCAAACATCTACCTTCCCCCGTCGATCACCAGGGAAAGCGGCCAGGCAGATTTTATCCAGTGGCGCGTATACGGAAAAGCCATGAAGGGGCTGGTTGGGAATGACAAAAGCAGCAATATAACCGTCAACCTGGACATGTACGCGAACAACTACGCGAATATTTACCTCATCCTCGATCCCCTTACAGGGGATATCATAAAAGCCAACGGGCACGGCAACCTGGTACTCCGCGTCGGCACATCCGAGGACCTCACGCTGAATGGCCGCTACGACATCGACCGGGGTTTGTACAATTTCACCTTCCAGTCGTTTATTCACAAGCCCTTCGTCCTGAGCGAAGGCGTCGGAAATTATATCCAGTGGACCGGCAACCCGTATGACGCCAATATCGGCATCCAGGCAGTTTTCACCGCAGAGAATGTCCGGTTCAGCGATCTGGGTCTTACAGGCGCCAATAGCCTGGACATCCAGGACGCCAATGTCCGGCGCTACCGCGGCAATATCCTCGTCATCGCCAATTTGTCCGGAAAATACACGGCCCCCAATATCAGCTTCCAGATCGATCTCCCGCCGGGAAGCCCGCTTCGCAACGACCAGGACGCACAGACCCTGCTGCAACGCATCCAGAATGACCCCAATGAATTGAATAAACAGGTGTCCTGTCTTGTCGTCCTCAACAGCTTCGTGCCCTTGTCCAACAGCACCAACAGCTTCGACGCCTCCGGCGCCGTCGGCAACGTGGTCGTCAATAGTATCTCCGGCGTCATCAGCAACGCCTTCTCCAAACAAATCTATAATGCCCTGGCGCACATCTTCAAAGACAAGTCCTTGCGCGTCAATTTCAACACTACCCTCTACAATGGCAACTACCTGATCTATAACGATCCGGACATCAGCGCCCTGAACTATAACCGCACCAACCTGAACCTCTCCGTTGGCAAGAGCGTACTCAACGAAAGGCTGACCATGACCGTCGGCAGCGCCCTCGACTTTGGCATGACAGCGCAGCAGGTCCAGGCGGCCTCCTTCCAGTTCCTGCCAGATATAAACGCGGAATACAAGATAACCCCCGATGGACGCGTCGCCCTGACCCTGTTCTATCGCGACTCCTACAACTACCTGTCCACAGCCAACCACACCCAAAACAGTTCCGGCACCAGCATTTCTTACAGGCGCGACTTCGATCGAATCGACGAACTGTTCAAAAAGAAAAAGAAGAAGAAAAAAGAACCTCCCCACGCCCCGACACCACCTACAGGCATCCCCGCGAAGATCGCTACCGATTAAAGGATTACTTCAGGATATCGTGACCCAGCTTATCCCGCTTGGTCATCAAATATTTCTCATTGTGAGGATTGGGGTCGATCTCGACAGGCACCGTCTCGACGATCTCCAGCCCATAACCCAGCAGACCCGCCCTTTTGCGGGGATTATTGCTGATCAGCCGAAGCTTGCTGATCCCCAGGTACCGCAAGATCTGCGCTCCTACACCATAATCACGTTTGTCCATCGGAAACCCCAGGTGCAGGTTAGCCTCCACCGTATCCATACCCTCTTCCTGCAGCTTATACGCCTTCAACTTATTCAACAGGCCAATACCCCGGCCCTCCTGGTTCATGTAAAGGATCACCCCCTTCCCTTCCTGCTCTACCAGGTGCATGGCCTCATGCAGCTGGTCACCGCAATCACAGCGGAAAGAGCCCAGGATATCCCCCGTAAAACAAGACGAATGAACCCTCACCAACACCGGTTCGTCTGGTCGCCACTCTCCTTTGATCAGCGCCAGGTGCTCGTTGTTCGTATTCTTTTCCTTGAACGCGACCAGCTTGAAATGGCCAAATTTAGTTGGCATATCGACCCGTACGATCTCTTCGATCAGCGAATCGATCTTCAGCCGGTATTCGATCAGGTCCTTTATGGATACAACCTTAAGGTCGAACTTCCTGGCGATTTCCAGCAGCTGCGGCAACCTGGCCATCGAACCGTCCTCGGTCATGATCTCCACCAGCACCCCCGCCGGCTCGAAACCCGCCAGCCGGGCCAGGTCGATGGTCGCCTCCGTATGGCCTGCACGCCTTAACACTCCTCCCCGCTTTGCGCGCAAAGGAAAGATATGACCCGGACGCCCGAGATCACTTCCCTTCGTTGCCGGATCGATCAGCGCCTGCACCGTAGCCGCCCTGTCTCTTGCCGAGATACCTGTCGTACAGCCATGCCCCAGCAGGTCCACGCTCACCGTAAAAGGCGTCTCATGCAACGCCGTATTGTTGTTCACCATCAGTTCCAGCCCCAATTCGTCGCAGCGCTCTTCCACCAGCGGGGCACAAATCAGCCCCCTGCCTTCCTTGCTCATGAAATTGATGACCTCCGGCGTCACATTCCGCGCAGCGGTAATGAAATCACCCTCATTTTCGCGGTCCTCGTCATCCACGACGACTACCAACTTCCCCTTCTTTATATCCTCGATAGCACTTTCGATACTAGATAACATGGATTCATATATTAATGTGATCGCTCAAGCGTACAAAATTAACAATAAAAACGCTGGAAAGTTAACAAAGGATGCTTCTCACGCCGAAGCCAGGCTTAGCCGTCCTCATCCGGTCGACTTTGTTTGTAACTTGTCAACATTATATAATGATGATCAAGCAGCCTTTTGGCAAGTTTGCTTTTCTTTAACAATTCAAGGCTCATTTCCGCCCCAAATTGCACCATTGCCTGCCATTGAAATTAAAGGTTGTCTAATTCACCAGCGCCAATAGCCGCCATTAAACCATGCAAAAAAAAGCTTATGACAAAATGTTTTCCACGAATTCCCCCGCCCATCGGCATAGCCATTTAGTTAATAATTCCTTAATCTTCGATTGTCCTCAACCACGCTGCTAAGTCATTTCTTTGCAGCCGCAAAACCGATTAATATGATGAAACGACTGCTCCTATCAGCAATCATTATTTTTTCCATGCTTTATTCTTTCGGACAGGAAACGACGTCCCAGATCCTGGGCACTGTCTCGAATGAAGGAACGGGCCTGGCAGGTGCGACCGTGATCGCCCTCCACATCCCCACGGGCACCAAGTACACCACCACTACCCGTAAGGACGGCCGCTACAACCTGGAGGGACTTCGCGTTGGCGGCCCGTACACGTTGACGATCAGTTACGTAGGATTCAAAGAGGAAAAACAGGAGAACATCCAGCTCTCCCTCGGCCAGGATTTTACCGGCGATTTTAAGATGGTGTCGGATACCAAAGTCCTGCAGGCAACGGTGGTCTCCGCCTCCCGCCAGAATAAGATCTTCAACAACGCACACACCGGAAGCCAGGAACAGATCTCTCATGATGAGATCCTGAGGCTGCCCACCATCAACCGGTCTATCCAGGACTTTACGCAATTGGAACCGACGGCCAACGGCTCCAGCTTCGGCGGCCGCAGCGCTCAGTACAACAACATCACCGTTGACGGTGCCAATTTCAACAACGGCTTCGGCCTCGCCGCTACAATTGGCGGTCAGGTAGGCGCCCAGCCGATCAGTCTCGATGCCATCGAACAGATCCAGGTCAACGTCTCGCCTTACGACGTACGGCAAGGCAGCTTCACCGGCGCAGGTGTCAACGCGGTGACCAAGAGCGGCAGCAATACGTTTTCCGGCTCCGTCTATACCTATCTGAAAGGACCCGGAACACAAGGCTACCACGTGGAAGATGCAGTCGTTCCAAGATCCAAGTTCAGCTACTATACCCGTGGTGCCTACCTCGGCGGCGCGTTTCTTCCAAATAAACTCTTCTTTTTCGTAAGCTATGAAGAAGTGAACCAAACCGCCCCCGCCTACACAGAGGTTGCTGCGACCCCCGGCCAGTCCGCAACGGCCGGCTCCGTATCGCAGGTGCAGGCAAGTACACTGGACTCGCTCACGGCCTTCCTCAAATCAAAGTATAATTATAACCCAGGCGTCTATCAGGGATATTCCTTCACGACAAACAGCAAGAAGGTTACCGCCAAGCTCGACTGGAATATCAACCGCGATCATACCCTCACCCTGAAATATAACCGCCTGCGCTCCTACTCGGACGAACCGCAGAGCACCAGCAGGAGCGGTCTTGGTTTCGTAAAGGGCCCGGCCTATCAGAACTTCACGTATGGCCTCCCTTTCGAGGCCAGCAAATACCTGATCAACAACAACGCCGATATCTTTATCGCAGAGTTGAACTCCCGTTTTGGCAACAAATGGGCTAACAAATTTCAGGCGGGCTATACCCGGGAACGCGATCCGCGCGCGCCCGGCGACCCGGGAAGCACCTTTCCATTGATCGACATCCTCAATGGAACGGGTAACACGTATGGCACGCAGGTCGCAACCTCCTTTGGCTATGAGACCTACACCTATGGCAACCTGATCAACACGGACGTCTACCAGATCTCGGACATCGCCACCCGGTACGCGGGCGCGCACGAGATCACTTTCGGTACGCAGGACTATGACCGCAAATACGCGGACGCCTTCGCGCCCAACTACCTCGGCGGCTACCAGTTCCCTTCTTTCCAGGCCTTCTACAACGCAGCCAACGGTGGGCCCTACGTGGATAAATATTTTCAGGAATGGTCGAACATCCCCGGTGGCCCCTTTCCGAAATATTCTGCAGGCTCGACCGAGATCGGGGTGTTCGTACAGGATAAATGGAGAACTACGAAGGACTTCACACTCACCTATGGTTTGCGGTATGACCAGACCATCTACAAACAGATCTACCTCCCGAACCCCGACTTCAACGCCCTTACATTCAAGAATGGCGCCTCCTACAATATCAGCAAAGCACCGGGTAACTCCGTCCTCATCTCCCCGAGAGTTGGATTCAACTGGGACGCCCTGGGTGATAGAACTTTACAGGTCAGAGGCGGGATCGGCTGGTTCACAGGTCCGCCCCCATTCGTGTGGCTGGCTAACCAGCCCGGCAACAATGGTGTACTCATCGCCAGCGGCAACTACACCAACGTTCCCATTACCACCAACGCCCTTACAAATCCTCCTGCAGGCGTAGTGACTACCCCGCCGGCAAAGATCTCACCCGCGAGCAGCTACGGAGCGGCCGTCACGGCGCCTAATTTCAAATACCCTACGGTTATGAAGAGCAGCCTTGCCGTAGACAAAAAAGTGGAGAACTGGGTCTTTACGGCCGAAGCTTCTTATTCAAAGGACATCAATGCCGTATATTTCTCCAACGTCAATTTGAACGAAACCAATGGCTTCGCGCTGGCAGGCGCCGACAACCGCGAGCGCTACCTGGTCGCCGGGAATGCAACCAGCAACAAATATTACTATGGCGCGGGCGGCGCAACGCCGACCAATCCTAACCTCAGCTCTGCCATTTTACTGGCCAATTCCAAAAAAGGGTATGCGTATACACTGACAGCTCGCGTACAACGAAATTTCCAGAACCTTTTACTCAGTGTTGCTTATACCTATAGCCAGGCCAAGAACGTAGCCACAGGCGGAAGCACCGCTTCTACCTTGTGGAGCGGACGTCCCGTCGGCAACGCCGATCCGAATAGTGCCAACCTCTCCTATGCAGATTACTACCTGCCGCATCGTGTCATCGCCTTCGCCACCTACAAAGTGGCTTACAGCCAGCATTTCGCCACCACAGTGGGCGCCATCTTCCAGGCCGCTCCTGCCGGTGTCGGTTCCTACACCTACGGTAATGACCTGAACGGCGACGGCAACAATGGTAACGACCTGATCTACATTCCCAGGAACGCTAGCGAGATCAACCTGGTCAAAGTCGGTTCCGGTGGTCTTGGAACGAACACTTCTGCTGATACCAGGACGGCAGCCCAGACCTGGACGCAGCTGAACAATTTTATCACCCAGGATCACTACCTCAATGCGCATCGCGGACATATCGTTCAGGCCAACGCAGTAACCTTCCCATGGCAGAAACACCTCGATCTGAACCTGACGCAAGATCTCTATGTCGATACGAAAAGGGCGGGCCGTCATACCATCCGCCTTTCGGTCGACCTGATCAATGCCGGCAACTTACTGAACAAATACTGGGGTATCGCGAAACAACAAACGACCTCCAGCCCGCTTACCTTCGAAGGGATGGCGGCAGACGGGAAGACACCTTCCTTCTCCTTCCCTTACCTGGATGCGGCGAATGCAGTGCCGCTTGTCAACAGCTATTCGAACAATACCTCCATCATCTCCCGCTGGCAGGCACAATTCGGCATACGATATCTGTTTAACTAAAAAGGATACTTAACAAAAAAGGACCACCGCAGTGGTCCTTTTTTTATGACATTTATTTCCCCCAACCCCACAACAAAAATTCGGGCATCGCCTGCGCCCATGTAGCCACATCATGGCGTCCGCCGGCGATCTCCAGGTAACGGACATCGCGCTGCAGGTCATATCCCTTGGCGGCTAACTCACCTACCAGGTCCAATGTATCATCGATCGAATCGATGATCCCGTTATGATTGCGATCGGCCCGCTCATCTTCCGTTCCACACTCGAAAAAGAATTTTAGCCAGGGATAGTAACTGCCGTTCCGCACCTCCGCATGCATGATCCGGTCCCGCTCGTCCAGATAGCCCGGATCGTCCTTGTCTACTTTCCTCCACCAAAAACTCCCCGAAAAAAGCCCGGCCCGGCTGAATTCCCGCGGGTAATGCCAGACGATATCCAATGCGCTGAGCGCGCCAAGACTAAATCCCGCAAAGGCCTTTTCCCGAAACTCCGGCGCGTGATACCGGCTGCGGACGGCCGGGATCAACTCCTCAAAAATAAACTGCGTATACGCTCCAGCCTTCGCACCCCAGCCCTGATAGTCGACCATCACTGCTGTTCCATACTCCACCTTCCGCTCCGGTCCGGCATGTATGCCTACACACAGCAGCGGCGACAGCCGGCCCGCCTTATAAAGATTCGCAAGGATAGCGGCCAGCCCCATTCGCACCAGGTCCTGGCCATCATTGATCAGCAACAGGCTCACCTCCCGCATCTCCGTAACCCAATCGGGCAAATACAGGTCTACCTGCACGCTACGCTCCAAAAACCGCGACCTCAACACCATGCCCTCCTGTAAAATATTCCTGCTCTTTTCTATCGGCATAGCGCCAAAAATAGGTTAAATTCATTTCAAAATGGACTTGAACGAAGTATATCACAAATGGCATTCCCCCGCCATCGGCCGGGAAGTCGAGCTGCTCGTTTTCGGTCATGCAGGTTACCCGGTCATTCTTTTTCCTACCTCTAAAGGGTCCTACTACCAGGCCAAAGACCAGGGCCTCATCGACTCCGCCCGCTGGTTCCTGGAACAGGGAAAGGTCAAGATCTATTGCCCGGATAGCCTGGATGCCTCCACGTGGTACGACAAATCCATCTCACCGGGAGATCGCGCCAGGCGGCATACCACGTATGACCAGTTCATCCTCGAGGAAGTCGTGTCCCGCGCCGTCAACGAAACAGGTCACAAGCGGCTCGCCTTCGCCGGCTGCAGTTTCGGCGGCTACCACGCCGCGAATTTTTCCTTCCGCCACCCCGGTCTCGCCGCCTACTGCTTTTCCATGAGCGGCGTCTTCGACATCAAAAATTTTGCGGATGGCTACTACGACGACAACATTTTCTATAACAACCCCGTTGATTTTATCCCCGGCGCATCCGATCCCGCACTCTGGCAAATGGGTATCGTCCTGGGCACCGCGGAACGCGATATCTGCCTCGCACAAAACGAATGGATGAGCCGCCTGCTCGCGGCAAAATCGATCCGGCACTGGCTCGATATCCGTCCCGACCGCGATCACGACTGGCCCGTATGGAAAGAAATGTTCCCGCATTATCTGTCTCTCATCAACCTGTAAACAATAACGCATGACCGCCAATAAAAAAATAGGCATCCTCTACGGCAAAGAAAGAAGCTTCCCCATGGCCTTTATCGAAGCGGTGAACAGAAAGAACATCGCAGGCATCACAGCAGAACCCGTCCGCATCGATAAAGTGGTACAGGCGGCAGACTCGGGCTATGCCGTCATCATAGATCGCATTTCCCAGGATGTCCCCTTCTACCGGGCCTACCTCAAGAATGCCGCCATCTCGGGAGCCGCCGTCATCAACAACCCTTTCTGGTGGAGCGCCGACGAGAAATTCTTCAACAACTGCCTCGCCGAAAAGATCGGCGTGCCGGTACCCAAGACCGTTATCCTGCCCTCCCGCGAACTACCCACCGATACCAGCGACCAGTCCTTTACTAATTTAGCTTTCCCCCTCGACTGGGAATCCATCTTTCATTATGTAGGCTTCCCCGCTTACATGAAACCCTTTGCCGGCGGCGGCTGGAAGAACGTCTATAAACTGCATAACGCCGAAGAGTTCTACCAACGCCACGGCGAAACGGGACAGCTCGTGATGCTCTTACAGGAAGAGATCGTCTTCACCGAATACTATCGCTGCTATTGCATAGGAGGCAAATATGTCCGCGTAATGCCCTATGAACCCCGGAACCCCCATCACCTGCGATATAGCGCCGGTTTCAGCCCTTCGGCAGAAAGACTGGCCCAAATGGAAGAACTCGTCCTGCGCATCAACGCATGGCTCGGCTACGACTTCAACACCGTGGAACTCGCGCTGCGCGACGGCGTTCCCTACGCCATCGACTTCTGCAACCCCGCACCGGATGCAGAAAAGACCAGCGTCGGCGAGGACAATTTCAACTGGGTCGTAGAGACCGCCGCCGATTACGCCATCGAACGCGCGCTCGCGCACCAGACCGGAGTAGACAACCTGACCTGGGGCAATTACCTGCGCGCAAGCATCGCACAACAACTGTTGTCCGGCCAATTTTAAATTTTTCCCGTATCGATTCCTTAACTAAATTTATTAGTTCAAACCTCCATACTATGTACACCATCTATAACAACGACGAAAACCGCATCGAGGAAGTGGAAGAGCCCGACCCCTCACTCACTTACACCTATGCGGACTACTATAGGTGGAATTTTATGGAAAGGCTGGAACTGCTCAGGGGAAAGATATTCCAGCTCAGCGCCGCGAATACCAAACACCAGCGCGTCTCCCAGAAATTGGGGTATGAACTCTATGGCTTCCTCAAAGAAAAGACATGCCAGGTCTTTATTGCGCCCTTCGATGTCCGCCTGCCCGTAAAGAACCGGAAAAGAGACGACCAGATCACCACCGTCGTACAGCCCGATATTTGTATCTTCTGCGATCCTGCCGCCATAGATGAGCGCGGCGCCTGCGGCATCCCCGATCTCGCCGTCGAGATCCTTTCCCGCAGTAATCCCAAACATGACCTCCTCGAAAAATACGACGTCTACCAGGAAGCCGGCGTAAAAGAATATTGGATCATCGACCCGGTAAAAGAGATCGTAATGGTTTCCATACTGGAAGAGCAGGGAAAATTTGGCCCGACAAAGATCCTCACCGACCACCAAATTTTGGCGCCCCGATGCGTCCCTGGTTTCTCCATTTCCGCAAACCAGCTCTTTATTAGCTAACGCACAAACACCCTCAGCACATGGCCGACATCAACTACCGCAACTTTACCCTGGGAATTGAAGAAGAATACATGGTCATCGATCCCGAGACCCGGGAGCTTAAAAGCCATGAACAAAAGATCGTTATCGAAGGACAAAAAATCATCCGGGATAAGGTCAAGGCCGAGATGCACCAGGCAGTCGTCGAAGTAGGAACAGACATCTGCGCCGACATCCACGAAGCGCGTAAAGATATCTCCACCTTGCGCAGCACCATTTCCAAAATAGCAGGCGACCTCGGTTTTAAAGTCGGCGCCGCGGGCACCCACCCCTTCAGCGATTGGGAAAGACAGCTGATTACCGAACATATCCGCTACAACGAGATCGTCAACGAATTGCAGGAAGCAGCCCGCAGCAACCTCATCTTCGGCCTCCACGTCCACGTCGGCATGGAAAGCCGCGAAATGGCCAACCACATCGCCAACTCTACGCGCTATTTCCTGCCCCATATCTATGCCCTTAGCACCAATTCCCCCTTCTGGGAAGGCAGAAAGACCGGCTATAAATCCTATCGGACAAAGGTCTTCGACAAATTCCCGCGCACCGGCATCCCCGAATATTTCGAGAGCATCGAAGCCTATGACAATTTTGTAAAACTGCTCGTAAAGACCAACTGCATCGATAACGCCAAAAAGATCTGGTGGGACCTTCGCGTTCACCCCTTCTTCAACACAGTGGAATTCCGCATCTGCGACGTGCCCATGACGGTCGACGAAACAATCTGCATCGCCGCCCTCTTCCAGGCCGTTTGTGTAAAGATCTACAAACTTCGCGGACAGAATATGAACTATATCCAGTATTCCCGCGCCCTTATCAATGAGAACAAATGGCGGGCCAGCCGCTATGGCATCGACGGTCACCTCATCGACTTCGGCAAAGAAGAAGAAGTCAATACCCGTGTACTCATCTATGAACTACTGGACTTTATAGACGATGTCGTCGATCCCCTAGGCAGCCGCCAGGCAGCCCACTTCGCGGAACGAATGCTCGAAACAGGCACCGGTGCCGATCGCCAGCTAAAGGTCTTCCAGGAGACCGGTAGCCTGCTCAACGTCATGGACTATATCTCCAGTCAGTTCCTGCACAACATCTGAGGGACGCCTCTGAGGGAAGCCTCTGAGGGACGCCAAGGACAAGGGCGGCCACAGGCCGACCGGCCGAAGGCCCATCATTAGCCGTAGCTGCCGCAAGGGCTATATTTCGAGCGAACCCGCGGCCGCAGCTACTTAAAATCCCCGGCCGTCAAGCCGACATTGACCTTTACCGATTTGACGGTCATGTCCAAATCGATCTCCCCCTGGTTGTCATCCACATGCCAGGGAAATAAAATACCGTTCACATCCCGGTAGTCGCTGAACATCGTAACGGTCTGGCCCTCCCGCTGGTTCTTCACCACTTTCGTCCGCAACCCCGTTCCAATATCATAATAGTAAATGAACAATCGTCCGCTGGGAAGCGTGACTTTCAACTCGTACATATCCTTCCCATCCACATTCCTGATGCTCGTCAGCTCGGTTTTATAGCCCGGCTTCGAGAACTCCAGTTCGGGAAAAGGACGCTCATCCTCCCGCGCATCTCTCTTCGCATCGTCATCCAACACAGGGCGCTGGCCCATTTGCTGATAACTGACGCTGTCACCCTTGATGAGCAAATGCAGGGCATGCATATTGTTCATGTCGGGCAGCTCGATGTCAGTCATCAGATCATCCGGCAACAACACCTTGCGCGTGACGATAACCTTTTGCCCCTGGACAGCAGACTCACTCACGATCTGCAGGTCTTTCACGGCCTCCAGCTTGCCTTTTCCACCCACCGCCGCTAAATACTTCCCAATGACATCCGCCGCCGACACCCCGGGTGGAACAGGCTTCTGCATGGCCTGCCCTGTCCAGGTATTGTTGCCAGGGTCGACATCCGGAAAATCATGCCCGGGATCGATGACGATGGATTTGATCTTCGACGTCGAGGGATAGGCAAAAGCCTTCGTCGCGCCATGCTGCCAGATCTCTACAGGCAGTACCACCGTATCCGTTTTGCCGTTCTCCTGCTGGATAGCCAGCACTACGGGCATCGCCATCTCCTCCAGGTTTTCGAGGGTGATGATAGCCCCCTTCGCCGGATCGCTCTCGGCATATTTCACATCCTTTACCCCCTGGTCCAGCTTCCAGTTGTGCAATACCCATCCCCTCCAGAACCAACCCAGGTCCTCACCACCCGCATTCTCCATGCAACGAAAAAAATCCCAGGGTGTAGGATGCTTGAACGCCCAACGCCGGATATAGGTCCTGAAAGCATAGTCGAAACGCTTCTCGCCCAGCACGTACTTGCGCAACAAATTCAGCATCATCGCCGGCTTCGAGTAAGCCGCCGTACCCAGGTTCGCCCCTTGAATCACGTCGGGAACGGTCAGGAGCGCTTCCGAACGGTCATTGAACATATAAGGGGCGCTCTTTTGATTGTCGTCTTTCTGATAAAACTCACCATTGTTGAACACCCTGGTGTCGACACCATTGATGAACGTATTGAAGCCCTCGTCCATCCAGGCATATTTACGCTCGTTCGATCCCACGATCATCGGGAACCAGTTGTGACCGAATTCGTGATTGGTGACATCCCAAAGCCCACCGCCACGCTCACCCGAAGAACAGAAGACGATCCCGGGATATTCCATCCCATTCACGACACCCGCCACATTCGTGGCCACTGGATAGGTGAACGGATACCATTCTTCTGAATAAAGCTCGATACAGCCCTTTACAAATTCGGTGCTCCTGCCCCAGGCCTTGGCATCCGATGACTCCAAAGCATAGACGCTTTGCGCCAAAGCCTTCTTACCGCCGGGCAGGTTGATCCGCGCGGCATCCCAAATAAAAGCCTTCGAAGCAGCCCAGGCCACATCGCGCGTCTGGTTGCACCGGAAATGCCAGGTCAGGGCAGCCTTTGCCAAATGACCGCTATGGGCAGCCACCTCGGCCGCATCCCTGATAAAGACCGGCTTATCGCTCGCCTTTGCCTTTGCCAGCCGGCTCAGCTGCATCGGCGTAAGCACTTCTTCAGGATTCAGCAATTCCCCGGAGCCCACGACCACCAGGTCGGAAGGCGCCGTGATCGTATAGTCGATATTGCCATAGTCCAGGTAGAACTCGCCCTGACCGAGATAGGGCAACACATTCCAGCCATTTACATCGTCGTACACCTCCATTCGCGGATACCATTGGGCAATCTCGTAGATCCACCCTTCATGTGCCAGTTGACGCCCCATGCGGTCGGTACCATATTCAGGGATAGCAAACGAATAGTCGATCCGGAAACGGATCACTCCGCCCGTACCCTTCAACGCCTCAGGCAGCCTTATCTGCATCCGCGTGTCGGAGATCACAAAGTCGGCCTTCGTCTCCTTGCCATCCCGGATGATCGTCACCGAACGGATGACATCCCCATCCGTAAACCGCTTGTTCGACCACCTGCCGCCCGTTACCGGATTGGTGCTTTCACCCCGCGAATCGGCACGGTAGATATTCTGATCCAGCTGCAACCACAAAAAGGGCAGCTCGTCGGGACTGTTATTGGTATACGTGACGGTCACACCCCCGCTCAACGCATGCGCCGCCGTATCCAGCGTCGTATGGATCGCATAATCGACACGGTTGGTCCAGTATTTCTCCCCTGGCGCCCCGCCGGCACTCCGGTAAACGGTACTGCCCGAAGGATAAAAGATCGGATCGAAAGCTTTGTGCTGGTCAAAGCGGGAGGTGGAAGCGGGAGACTGAGCCGTCAGTGCACCCGTCATCATAGCAAGCAGAAAGATAGATAAAAGAGTTCTCATGCGCTAAAGATAGCAGAAGATGCGCTTCAAAAAAAATAGCGCATCTTCTTCAAATAAAGAACCCCGCGCAATCCTTGCACGGGGCCTAACATTACAATATCAAAAAAATGATCAAAAAAATGCTATTTAATCTTCGTATTGTCTCTCCGTTTCGCTGCCTCCGCAGCCCGCAATGAATCCTCAGCGCCCGAAGAATCCTCCGGTATGTAGATGTTCAGGCCACGGATCTCTGTTTCCGATACCGACGGCAGCTGTCCGGCCAGGATATGCGCCTCGACCAGTTTCCCTACCGCCTCCGCATCTTCCTGCGAACGGAAGACCCGATGCCCGCTCAGGCTCGGAATAAAGTCCTGGTGAAAGTAAGGATGACCGTCCCTCAGGACATCATAGCCCCAACCCCCCTTGACCGGAAAAGTGCGTACATCTACCAGCACATTCGACTTCTTGAACTGACTGCGTTTATAAAATCCGTAGGAAAAAGTCCCAACGATCACAAGCACCATTAAAATGGAGAGCCCCCACTTACGCCAAAAATTCATCCTAGTCGTATTGGTTGTAGATCTGGTTGGGGAAGAACTCCTCGATATCACTGAAACCAGCCGTGTTGCCGGTGCTCAGACCCGTGCCGGCAAAGCCCCTGCTCACCCCGCTCTGGTCCTGAATGCTAAAGCCCACAGCACCGCTGCGCGCAGTGCCTTCATAAGGCGTTTTTTCCGTCCACAGATCCGAAGCAAAATCGTACTCCCAGGTATAGGTCAGGGCCGTACCATTCTGTCCGAGGGTGATATACCCCTTGTCACCCGAGTTCGTGCCCCTTATAATAAAGGCTGCGCCATATTTGCGGATAATATTGGTGTATCCATCGTCATAGGTGCCGGGGTTCGTGTTATAGATATCCCGCATCCGCTTCCAGATCAATGTGTCGCCGCTGGCGTTAGGACCTTCTGCCCTGGCAGGATCGAATTGCCAGAAATCATAGCACATGTTGTTCTGTGCCCAACGGCTGCCTGGCGTATAGCCGGTTAGCAAATACCCCTTGCCATTGTATACAAAAGTGGCCGCGCCGGAACGGGGATTGCCGGGAAGGTAGGCCTTCTGCGTCCAGTGACCCGTCGCAGGGCTATATTTCCATACGTCACCAAAATAATAATTGTTATCTGTTCCGGTCAGCACATAACCAACGGTGTCGAATCCCCAGGCTACTGCATCGAAGCGCGGATAGCTTTGATTGGCGTCGTGGATAGAGTCGATCTGATACCAGGAGTTGATGGCAGTATTGTAAGCGTAAAAGTCCGACAATGGCGTAAACCCATCATTGCCAACGCCTGAACCGACATAACCGGTCCCCTGGACCTGGAAAGCCGCCGCATTGCTGCGCGCAGGCCCAATGAACTGTGCAACCTGTGCCCAAACCCCATAAGCAGAATCATACTGCGTAGGCAAATTCGGATTGAAGGTCGAAGGCGTATATTGATAAAAGGCCACCAGTCGCTGGTTGGGGCTTACCGGGTTGATTCCCAGTCCGACATAGCTGTGCGTGCCGACGACGAAAGAAACCCCGTAACCCATCTGCGTGCCCGGCCAGGTGGCGCGAGCGACCCAATTTCCGTTTTGTGTGTAGTTGATGCTAGCTTTGGTGCAAGAAAACAGGATACCTAGTAACATTAACGAGAACAAAGTAATGTTGATCCGCTTCATATTTTTTTGATATTTTTCGCTAAAGTATTCGAAGTCGACATAGCAAATTCGTTAAAAATGTATCTTCAGCAGTTATTAATAGACAAATCGCCGCAATTTATATATAAAATGCGACTTCCAGCACGTTTTTTTGATTTCTATGCACGCGCATTTAACTTTTGCGCTCATCTATCCCGCTGAATTAGAGAGGAGCTAATACCCCATTCCGGCAAGCCATTTTTACCGGGTGCATCGGACCCCAAAACCTGGTCATTCGCATTGATAGACAAAAATGGTCGATTCGTCGTTTTTTTTTATACTTTTGATACATACTAACAAAATAGTAACAACTCGGCCCCCTAATATTGTAGCAATTAGTTAAAAAGTGCGAACTTGCGCATCTTTAACACGCGGCAGCGCCTGGCCTTCAGACCCGGATCGCCGGATGCAGCGGTTCGGCCTGCAGGACAGACATAAGTGTTAAGAAAACCAGCATGACTATATATAATTACTTGAGAAAAGAACTGCTTTTTTTTCTGTCCTGTTTCCTGTCGGCCTTGTTTGTCCTGTCAGGCTGTCAAAAACAGCCCGATCTTCAATTTGGCAGCACTTACACGGATGATAACACCGGCGCCAACATCGTCGTCGTAGATACGAGCACCGTGAATGTCTATACGGTCTACGTGGATAGCTACCGCCACTGCAGCAACAGGCTATCAATTTGTCGGCTCCTATAACGATCAATTCCTGGGTACCGTCTCCTCCCGGTCCTTTTTCCAGGTAGGTGCACGCCTACCGGCCCTGCCCGCCCTCGACCTAAGGTTCGACAACTACGATTCGATCGGCATGGTCCTCTTTTTCAAAAGGGCCAATCCTTATTACGGCGATACCACCCAGTCACAGACCTATGTGGTCAACCAGGTAATAGACACCCTATACCAACTGGCGCCCTATCCAACGGGGCTGGTTCAGCAATTCCTACGCTCCCCCTCGGGACCCGAGCATCGGCTCCGCCACCGTATTGATAGCGCCCAATATCCCTTATACCAGTCAGGGTACCGGCGATACCGTCCGTATCCGGATGGATCGACAACATAGGACAGACCCTGTTCAACATGGTCTACAACAAAAGCGACACGGTCAATCCACAAAAACCACAAATATTCCTCAACTGGTTCAAGGGACTCTGTCATTTCCCCCGGACCAGGCGCTCCCGCGGGTATCATCGATGGTTTCAAGGACAGCTGCGTCATGCGCATCTACTACCGGGCCAACGCCTTGATCAGTTCGGAAAGCCTTTATCGACTTTCCGCTTACCAACAAGAGGCGCGCAGTGGAACAATATCAACGTGAATCGTACCGGCAAACCTATCAGTAACCTGACCCTGCCAACACAGATCGCTCAGACCCCGCCGGCTACCCTATCCTCCGCCATCGGCAATATCGGTTATGTACAGACCATCGGCGGTCTCAACGTCAAACTAACCTTTCCCAATCTTGTCGAGTATCGCCCTGAGACGGGACTTCATAGGCCTGCTCCGAGCCACCTTAACGGTCCGGCCCGTTCCCGGCAGCTTCTCGCCGATCTGGCGTTTGCCGCCTGCCGTAGGCATTTATATCACCGACCTCAACAACCTCATCGGCCCTCCCCTGCCGGCCGTAGGGTCAGGCAGGTCCGCAAACGGGTAAGTCTGGTCCTGGATTATTTTAATCCGCTGAACACCGTTTACACCTATGACGTCACCAATTTCGTGAAAGTACAGATCACCAACCCGAGTCCAGACAGCGTCTGCAGACCGGTTTGATGCTCAGCGTATACCTGCCCCGGCCAATACCGCCGCTTTCAACCGGTTGATGGTCGCTGACCAGTCCTACCCCCTTTCGCAGCAAATATCCCTTAGCGTTTACTATATCTCGCTTTTCCCCCATCAATAAATCAAATGAATCAAAGTCGAATGAAACCGAGCTTCGATATACGCTTCCACCTAAGCAAACTGCGAGGTTCCGCCCGCCGAATCAAAAGACATCCATTCCGGGAAAAGACGGGCTCGCAAGGTGCTGGCCGGCCTTTGAAGAGACATCGACTCCTGGGAAAACTTTCGCTCCTCATAACGCTGCTGACTGCTGACTTCACTTGGGGCGATCGCTCAAAATAACTTCTCGCCCTATTCAGCCAGATGGGTATCGGCGACCTCGATCAAGGCTTCTACAACCGCACTACCGGCATGGGCGAAACAGGCATCGCCTACCGGAGCAACTGGTATATCATCAATAACAATCCCGCCTCCTTCTCCGCACTGACCAACCAGTTCTTCACGATGGAGACCAGCATCCGCGGAACCTTATGTCGACTATTACGCTGGTCAGCCCGTCAACGTGGCCAGGCACCCAGTCCGGCGATATCACCTTCCGCAGATTGGTGATGGCCATCAAAGCGGCCAAAACATTGGGGTACCAGTATCGGCCTCGTTCCCTTCGCCACCTCAGAACTATGAATGGAATGTTCCTTACTTACCTGCAGGGCACCAACCGGCAGGTGGCTAACCACTACTATACCGGCCACGGCAGCGTCAACAAGGCTTACTGGGCCAACTCGGTCGAATTCTTCAAGCACCTGTCCCTCGGCGTTGAAGCCGGCTATATCTTTGGCGACATCAACCAAAAGGATATCCTGCAAAACGGCAGCCACCGGCGGGACGCTTGCGTCCACGCAAAACGATACCTACCTGCAGAACATCTATATGACCTACGGCATGCAGCTCTATGGTCACCTGGGCAAACATTGGGATTATGGCATCGGTGGCACCTATTCCCAGAAATCGGCGCTGCTCTCCTCTCCAAACAAGCTCGTACTCGATAATGACTCCGCTATCCTCCAGAACGAACAGCTCCCCGACGGATACCTCTACCTGCCCAATTCCTTCGGCGCCGGACTCTCCCTCACGCACATAACCAGCATTATACCTGGGTGGCCGACTACCGCTATTCGAATTGGAACGGCGTTCAACGGGAAAACACCTACCCCGGCCAGGACTACAAACATCGTCAGCAGCGAACGCGGCTCCTTCGGCTTCGAGATCTCCAAAAAGAAGAATTTCTTCAACAACAAAGTTGAGCTTAGCTATTTTCAAAGCGGCTTATACTATAGTCGCGACTATCTCCAGATCAACGGCAAACAGATC
>CBDCBP010000017.1:0-149380 GCA_965214315.1 Puia sp.
CATTGTAGCTATTGTAGACAACCAAATTGGCCCTGCGCTGTAAGCCATACTCTACAAACCTTTCCAGCCCGGGCAGCTCCTTTTCGGCAACCTGCAGGACGAATTTGGCCAGGTCCTGGCCGCCCTGGCTAAAATAAGTATTGAAATTGGGCGTCTGGTAATATTGCCACTTGAAATTCTTGAACTGCAGCCGGTTCTTGCCGAATTCCACCGTGTTCACCTGGGCCCTTAGAATGCCGGTGCAAGACAACAGAATTGAAAATAGCCAAAGAAAAAAGCGTGACTTCAACCTAAACTGATGAAATTGCATACCTGCTGCCCTTTAAGTTTTAAAGTTATAACAATCCCAAATACCGGTGAAATAGATTTTGAACAAAACTTTGTGCTATGCTGACCTTAAAGTCATTCGCATTCAACCCTCTAGCAGAAAACACATACGTGCTAAATAACCAAAAGGATGCTTGTGTTATCGTCGATCCCGGATGTTATTCCGGCAATGAAAGGACGACTTTGCAGGAATATATTGAGCAGCAGTCATTAAGCCCGGAAATCCTGCTCAATACGCATTGCCACCTGGATCATGTTTTCGGGAACAGGTTCGTTGAAGAGACCTGGCACTTACCCCTCCACCTCCACGAAAAAGAGCTCCCGGTATTCGCTGCTGCGCCTGCAATGGGCAAGGAGTGGGGAATGCCGTTCGAGAACTACCAGGGGGCGTTCGTCTTCCTCACTGCCGGCCAGACCATCCTACTAGGCGAGGACAGCCTTACCGTTCTCTTCCTGCCGGGCCACTCCCCGGGCAGTGTCGGCTTTTACTCTGCGCATCAGGGCTTCCTCATCGGCGGCGACGTCCTTTTCCATGAAAGCATCGGGACGACCGAACTCCCCGGCGGGGATCGCGCAACCCTGCTCCGAAGCATCCGCGAGCAGATCCTTACACTGCCGGACGACACGATCGTCTATCCGGGGCATGGGGAGCCGACAACGGTAGGTCACGAAAGGGCGCACAACCCGTTCTTACGCTAGTTGGGATTTTGCACGCCCGTCGTGACCGCCATATTAGCCCCGTTTACCCTGCGTTAGCAGGCGCAACCGGGCCGCGCCCCAACAACCTCCCGATAACCGGCAGCCGCCGGAACTCCCGGCGTTCTACCCGAAGGATAAATAGTGCGTATGCGACCAGGAACAGGGTTCCCAGTGTGAGCGAAAAGAGGCGATTGGGCCAAAGGCTAGTGAGACCAGTAAACACAAAGTAGAGCAAGGCTACGATGACCATATAGGCCACCAGTTTCTTCCACGCGTAAGGAACGGGATATACCCGCTGCCCCCAGCTGTAGGAGATCACCATCATACTGCCGTAGCAAAGGAAAGTAGCCCAGGCCGAAGCCATATAGCCAAAAGCGGGAATGAAGAAGTAGTTAATGAGCAGCGTGATCGCCGCGCCGATCAGCGTGATATAGGCTCCGGAACGGGTATTCGTAGAAAGCTTATACCAAATGGACAGGTTGTAATAGATACCCAGGAAAATATTTGCGAACAGGAGTATCGGCACCACCTTCAATCCGACCCACATGCTCTTGTCCTGGATAAAATACTTCAGGATGTCGAGATACATCGTCACGAACAGGAAGATACCGCATACGAGTATAACGAAGAATTTCATGACCCGTGCATAGGTCCGCTGTGCAGCGTCCTCGACACTCTGCCGAAAGAAGAAGGGCTCTGCGCCCATCCGGAATGCCTGTACGAAAACGGTGATCAGTAAGGACAGCCGGTAGCAGGAACTATAGATGCCCACCTGGTAAGCCGCATAGTTGCCGGCGTGGGTCAACCGCATGTCCAGCATGATCCGGTCAAAGGTCTCGTTGATCATTCCCCCGAAACCCGCCACCGTCAGCGGGAGCGAATAGATCATCACGTTCCGCCACAAAGGCGCGTTAAAAGTCCACTTAGTACCTTTGAGGAGGGGGGTCAGCAATACCAGCTGAAAGAAATTCTGCAAGACGTTGGCGAGCAGCACATAGCCCGCTCCGCCGAATTTGGGCTGGTAGATGAATCCAATAACACTGTTGGGATGGGTTTTCAGCAGGGAAGGACAAACGGACAGGAAGAAGAAGACCATGACGACATAGACGACGATCCCGGACAGTTTGATCGTCGCGTATTTGCGCGGTCTTCCCTCATGCCGCAGCCTGGCAAAGGGCAAAGCGGACAAAGCATCGAATCCGATCAGCAGTGCGCCAAGGGTAATATAGGCAGGGTGATTGCCGACGTCCAGCCAGTTGGCCAGCGGTCCCCGGAAAAGGATCAGCAGGGTGGTAAAAACCGTCGCACTGGAGGTTAAGGTGATGAGCAGGGTGGGGTATAACCCCTGCTGCGTCTCCTTCTTGCTGATGTACCGGAAATAGGCATAATCCAATCCAAGCAGCACGCCGATGCTGACAAATGAAACAGCCGCATAGACGAGGCTCATCTTCCCGAACTCCGGGGTTCCCCTGAATCTGGCTGTGAGGTAGGGGGTCAGCAGCTGTATAAAAAACTTGGCAACGATAGAGCTAACGCCGTACCACATCGTCTCGCCCGCTAATTTTTTGATACTGCTCATATTGCATTCGCGCAGGGGCGATTTCTCTCAAACGCGCCTGCGATGCGAAAGTAACGCTGAAATGCTAAATTACGTATATTCGAGACGACATGCAGACTTTCGAGTATATCAAATCGGTGATCGGCTTCATCTTCGGTCTGGGCCTCGCTAAACTCCTGCAGAGCGCTATCAAACTGATCAGCTATATCCTGCGTCTTTTCAGCCAATTTCCTCTTCCCGGATGATACTGTGTTTCAGCGCAAAGATCACTACCCCCGCCGTATTCTTAACATCCATTTTTTCCAATATTCTCGTCCGGTAGCCTTCTACCGTCCGCTTGCTCAGGAACAGTTTCTCGCCGATCTCTTGTGCCGTATGCTGGCGGCAGATCAGCCGGACGATCTCCCGCTCTCTGTCTGTGAACAAAGCTCCGGGAGACCTCTTCTGCTGTTCGAACTTACTCTTGACGATCAGCGAAGCCAAACGGGCGGTCGTATGCCGGCAGTAAAAAATATTCCCCTCCTGAACCGTCGCGATCGCGTCCAGGATCTCTTTTTTGCCGGCATTCTTAAGCAGATAACCCCTGGCACCCGCTTCCAGCATCTCCACAATAAGATCTTCCTCCTCAAACATGGAAAGCGCTATGATCTTCATCTCCGGATACCGTTGCAAAAGCTGCCTGGCCGCCGCAATGCCATCCATGCGAGGCATTTTAATGTCTGTTACCACTATGTCGGGTCTGGTTTCTTCAGCGATCCGCATCAATTGGAGGCCGTCTCCTGCCTGGCCTGCCAGTTTCACATTGTCTTGTTTGGACAGCATCAGGGCCAGCCCGTCCCGAAAGATCTCATGGTCATCGGCGATCACCAGACTGATTGAAGTGTTCATCGGGGCAAAAATACGGTTTTTACCCTACCGGAATTTTTATGAAGTAGTTCGTTCCCCCTCCCGGCATGGAGTCCACCGTCATAACGCCGTGCAAGATCTCGCAGCGGCTTTCCAGGCTCCGCAACCCCAGCCCCGAAGACCCTGATATGACTTTTTCCTTGTCAAATCCTTTCCCGTCATCCTTTGTCAGACACAGCAGATGCCCCCCTTCCTCACTGAAGCCGATCTGCAGGTTATGCGCATTCGCGTGTTTGAGGGTATTGTGGACGATCTCCTGCACCATGCGGAAAATGTGGATCTCTTTGTCCTTTGGAACGTTGACTTCTTTGACCACATACAACTGGATGTTCACCGATTGCTTGTTTTTCACCTGGTTGATGAATTCCCGGATCGCCTCCAGCAAGCCGCGCCTTTCCAGGGTACTGGGGAGCAGGTCATGACTGATGCGCCGCATGCTCCCGATGATCTCGTCCAGGTATCCGCCCGTCTTATCCAGGATGGCCCGGTCGACCGCATTCCCGACATCCACACTGCTGATGTTAAGTTTTACCGCAGACAACAATGGACCGAGGCTATCGTGCAGGTCGTTGGCGATCCGCTTGCGTTCGTTCTCGCGGATGATGATTTCGGCGAAGATCTTCTCCCGCTGTAACCGCATATACCGCCGGTGATAGCGGATTATAGAAACAAAGAAGTAAACGATGATGACCGCTATCATCACAGACACGAACAACGTTATATTCAGAACTTTCGATCCCATTTTATACGGTTGTCGTCTACGGTCTTTTCCTGCTATCCGAGGGTGAACTTGGGGGGGCGGGGCAGCTTCAAGAGCGCAATGGCAAAAATAGCGTTTACCAGCACATCCACGTAGCTGAAACCGATTATTATATGATTGGTAGTCTCTGTCGCGCCCTGGAGACTCATTTGATAGGCCCACTCCAACACGATCTCATAGATAAAAAGGATGATGAAGGCGAGACAGATCAGAAAGATCGGATTGCCGCTCAGGTTCCGGTCGTCATGGGTGATCATGAAATTTATTTTTCCGACACTCAGCATTACGATCACGAATGCATCGACGACCTGGAAATAGGGGGGCCAATCGGTGATGCCACCGAGGACGAGATCTTCCACGACCCAGATCAGCGAGACCAGTACCACGAGCAAATAAAAAACACGCTTGTTGTTACGCAATAGTCCCCAGACATGGAATTGCCAGGCGATCAGGATCCATTCCACCAACCCATAAATGTTATTGGGTACGCTGTTCAAATGCGTCGTCTTGAGTACAACGTAACTTGCCAGCTGATTGAGTACGGCAAAGGCGAGCATCAGCAGAAAAGGCCGGTACGTCCTGCCGAGGCGGCGGAAGCGCACCAGTCCTATGATAAGGGGCAGTAGTTCGAATTCCCCCAATAAAAAGAGATAGACGGCCTTCATTGGTTCATTGGTTGAGCCCGCTCGATCCATCGTCGCAAATAGTCGGACAACGTTGTGTCCTGTCTACCACCTGGCCGTCGTCCGAAGACACTCCCATTGTCGCCGCGTGTTCCTTGGCAGTCTTCGCTTTCAGGTCCACGATCGTTCCGATCATATCGTTGTGCAGGCTATCCGTCGGGACCAGGAGAAGCTTGATCTCTCCGTTGGGGCCACGGCCATAATACATGCGGATGCCCTTTGCGGAACCCTGCTTGCCGTTGTGCACCGCCAGCAGGGCGTTGAAGACATCTGCAGGCAGTTCTTCGGCGTGGTCGAATTTCAGCGAATCCTTAAAGTTTGTGCAATAGCGATTGAAACTATCGACGCCGCGCCGGAAATTACGTGTGAGTGCTCTGGCCTCGGTAACCGAAATAATATGGTTACTGACTGTATCGGCATTAAAGGCCGGCGGCTTTCTGTCTCCGGCATCATTGGGATTGCAGCCGGATAAGCAGGCGACAAACAACAGCGCAAAGGCAGTAAAAAGAAAGCTTATCGCAAGGCTTTCGGGCCACGGGTTCTTGGTCATAATAGATTTTTTCGGTTGATAATGATTAATTCCTGAGCGCCAAATTACATCTTCCTTGTACAAGGAGTATCAGGTATATATCCGGGAATAAAGCAGGTACAAGTACGCGATTGGTTTGTATTATTCATCGCCCCGTGTTCTTCTCCGCCCGTCTTTTGTGCGGCTTTGCCGCTTCTTTTGCTCGATCCGCCGTTCCTTTGCCGCGGCCGTCGGCCTCGTGGCGATCCGTCGCTTCTGCGTTTTTAATCCCGCCTCCAGCAACGCATGCATTTTCCGGATGACCTCGGCCTTATTGCCCAACTGTGTCCGATGCACTTGCGAACGCACCTGCAAAAACCCGTCGGAATTTATCCGGGATTCGAATTTCCGCTCCAGGACCTGCTTTTGCTCTGCCGTCAACAGCGCCGAATCCCTGATGGAGAAATAGCCTTCCACCATCGTTTCGACTTTATTGACGTTTTGGCCGCCTTTCCCTCCGCTGCGTGCTGTGCGAAAAATAATTTCTTTTGTAATCTCAATCTTCATCATATTTTAGCAAACAGGTAAAGATAAAGCAAAAAAAGGCGGCAGCCGGGCTAAGCTGGTCCGGGAATTGCTCAAGCTAACGAAGGGCGGCCGTGAATATACCTTGTCAAGATCAGCATGAAAAATATAAGTAAGGACCTGTTGAGAAGAGGACTCCCGCACCTCATAGCCATCGCTGTATTTTTTGTGGTGAGCGTGGTATATTGCAGGCCCATCTTCGACAACAAGGTGCTCGACCAGGAAGACGTGACGCAATGGCAGGGGATGGCCCAAAATTCCTTTCAATACAAAAAGACCCATGGTCATTTCCCCCTTTGGAGCAACGGTATGTTCAGCGGGATGCCGGCCTTCCAGATAGCTATGGATAGTCAGTCGGTTTCCGTCCCTAACCTCTTCTACGGCATGCTTACCCTCTGGCTGAAGAAACCGGCTTCCTTCTTCTTTCTCGCCTGCATTTGCTTCTATTTCCTCGCGGCCGCCCTCCGGGTAAACCCGTGGATAAGCATCATCGGCGGTCTCGCCTATGCCTATGCCACTTATAACGCCGTCATCGTCGCCGTTGGCCACGATACAAAAATGCAATCCATTGCCCTTATGCCCGGGGTAATAGCCGCCCTGGTATTGATCTGCGAAAAGCGATATTGGCTAGGGTTGCTGCTGACGACAGGATTCACCTCCATGATGGTGTCCTTTAACCATATTCAGATCGTTTACTATACCATGATCATAGCCGTCGGCCTCCTGCTCGGGTATGGTATCCCCTGGATCCGCCAACACCAGGGACGGCGGCTCTTCCGCACTGTCGCTTTGGCCCTGGGGGCAGGTGTCATCGGTATCCTCTGCAACGCGGTAGCGCTGCTGACCACCTTCGATTCCTCCAAAGAGACTATCCGGGGTGGGAGCGAGCTGGCGGACGCCCAAAGCAGCTATACCAAGACCGGTCTCAGCGAACAGAGCGCCTTCGATTTTAGTATGTATCCGCTCGAGCCTTTCGTCATGCTCGTGCCGGACATTTATGGCGGAAGCACCGAGCTCCAGTTACCGGCCGGAAGATCCAAAGCCGTCCAAGCCATGGAAAAAATGCCTCTTGCGCTCGCCTCGCTCGTCGGCGACAACGGGCCGCACTATTACTGGGGCGGCGTCGGCGAATTCTTCTCGGGGCCGCCTTATGTGGGTGCCATCATCGTTCTGCTCGCCGTCATCGGCTTCTTTATGCCCGGTAACCGCCACAAATGGTGGATCCTGGGCGTTTCTATATTGGCCATCGCCATGAGTATGGGCGGTTACTTCCAGTCCTTCAATGGCTTCCTGCTGAAGTGGCTTCCGATGTACAACAAATTCCGGGGGCCAAGCATGATACTCGTCGTGCCCACCTTGTTGTTTTGTATGATGGCCGTTCTCACCCTGCAAACAATACTTGAGACGAAAGACAAGGCATCCCTCTGGCGAAGGTATGGCTGGGGGCTGCTGACCATGACCGGCCTCTTCCTCGTTCTGGCAGGACTCTATTTTGATTTTAATTATTCGAGCGAATACGAAAAAGACCTGTTGCAAAAGGCCGCCGCCAAAGGCGGCGAGGCCACCCGCTTTATGACGGACTTCGTCGGCGGGGTACGCGCCGACAGGCGGCAACTGTTCGGTAGCAGCATCCTGCGCTCCCTCATCCTGGCCGCCGCCGCCGCGATCGCCATCGCCCTTTACCTCCGCAAGATCATCCACCCTGCCATCCTGCTAGGCGTGATCGGCGTGCTCACTTTTGCCGACGTGATCTCGCTGGACCTTAACTACCTTAGCAACGACAATTACAAAGGGTCGGATGAATACCAGCAAAATTTTACGGCCACCCATGCGGACAGAGAGGTGATGGCGGATAAAGGTTATTTCAGGGTCTTCGATCTACGCGATAGTATAAGCAATGCCCTGACGTATGGCGCCATGACCGCATATTTTCATAAGTCGATCGGCGGTTATCATGCTGCAAGACTGGCCATCTACGAAGACCTTATCAACAGGCAGCTCTTCAACTTCCCCAACTGCACTCCCGTGATCAATATGCTCAATACGAAGTACATCATCGAGCCCAGGGGGAAAGGCGGCGACACCGTCATCCGCAATAAGAGCGCCCTCGGCCCGGCCTGGTTCGTTAAACACGTGCGCTATGAGCCCTCGGCGCAGAGCGTCATGAATGAACTGACCAGGTTCGACCCAAAGGATACGGCCATCGTCTTCGCACACGATAGCGCCATGTGCCGCTACGACGCCACCGACGATACGACGGGCACTATCGCCCTCGTTAAGAACGACAATGACGAGATCACCTATCTCTCCCAGGCGTCCCACCGCCGCTACGCAGTGTTTAGCGAAGTCTATTACAAACGCGGCTGGCGGGCATGGATAGACGAAAGGGAGGTTCCTATCGTTCGCACCAACTACGTCCTCCGCGGGCTTTCCATCAACAGTGGGCGGCATATCATCCGGTTCTTATTCAGGCCGCTCTCTTATTACCTTGGCCGGCAGATCCAATGGATGGCATCCATCATCTTTCTGCTGATGGCGGCCGGAACGCTTATCGTCGCGCTCGGCGAGACTTCCATTCAATTCCGAAGTGTATCTTCGCTTCAAAAATGCGAGCCGTTATCCAACGCGTAACCCGCGCTTCGGTTACCATCCACGGAAAAATAAAGGCTGCAATCGGCAACGGATTGATGGTACTCGTCGGCATCGAAGACGCCGATACCGCTGATGACCTTGCGTGGCTGAGTGCTAAAATAGTCAACCTGCGTATCTTCAACGATGGCGAAGGCGTGATGAATGTGTCGGTCCGGGATAGTGGCGGGGAGATCTTACTTGTCAGTCAATTCACACTTTTTGCGGCTACGAAAAAGGGGAATCGCCCTTCGTATATCCGGGCCAGTAAGGCGGCGATCGCCATCCCCCTTTACGACCAGCTGATTACGCGACTCGGTGATGAACTCGGCAAACCGGTACTGACAGGCGCATTTGGCGCCGATATGGAAGTGGAACTGGTGAACGATGGGCCGGTAACGATCCTTATTGATACGAAGGTTCGGGAGTAACCGCGTGAAGCGAAGGTTACGAAAGAGTCCTTGGCGGTGGCAAGGGTGAAGTGCCAGGGCCTACCGAACCTCAAACTTATATCCCATCCCATACAGTGAGCGGATGTAGTCACCGCACCCGGCCTGCGCCAGCTTCCGCTTGAGGTTCTTCATATGCGAATAAATAAAATCCAGGTTGTCATAGCTCATCGCCTGTTCGCCCGACAAATGTTCGGCGATCGCATTCTTGCTGATCACGCGGTTCTTGTTGGAAGCCAGGTACAGCAGCAGGTCGTATTCCTTGCGTGTCAGATCCACCGATTCGGCGCCCACCATGACCGTCTTACCCAACAGGTCTATTGTCAACTCGTTTAAAACCAGTGTCTTATTGCCTTCGAACCGCCGCCGGCGGATGACCGCGGCGATACGCGCATTCAATTCCGGCAGGTGAAACGGTTTGCTGAGGTAATCGTCCGCCCCCAGGTTCAGCCCATCGATCTTGTCATCGATGCTGTTCTTGGCAGATAAAATGATGACCCCATCGGTTTTATTGTTGGCTTTCAGCTCTTTAAGAAGTGTGAGGCCATTTCCATCCGATAGCGAGATGTCCAGCAGGATACAGTCATAGTCATAGAGGTCGATCTTATCCAAAGCCGTTCTGCAGTCGGGAGCCAGCTCACAGAGGTAGTTCTCGCCCTTCAGATAGGTGGCCATGCTCTGCGCAAGATGGATCTCATCCTCAACGATCAGGATTTTCATTGTCGGTGAAATAAAGGTAGCAAACTGTAGGGAATCTGTAATTTGGGTGATGGAAATAACTATCAGGGAAGCCCAGCAGAAGGTCGACGACTGGATCCGGACCACGGGGGTCCGGTATTTCAGCGAGCTTACCAATATGGCTATCCTTACAGAGGAAGTGGGGGAAGTGGCGCGTCTCATGAGCCGGCTTTACGGGGACCAGTCCTTCAAACCAACTGACACGGGCAAAGAACTGGCTGATGAACTCGCTGATACTTTTTGGGTGCTCATCTGCATCGCCAACCAGACCGGTATAGACCTCACCAGCGCACTGCAAAAGAACTTTGCCAAAAAGGAGATCCGCGATGCCACCCGTCATCTCGACAATGATAAACTGCGGTAGAATGTTTTATCTTTGCCCCCCGGCTGTTGGAAACGGCCTGGCATAAACTATGGCAAACGACACCGCTAGATTTCAGGCGATCATTTCACACTGTAAGGAATACGGCTTTATTTTCCCTTCGAGCGAGATCTACGACGGCTTGAGTGCAGTCTATGACTACGGCCAGTACGGCAGCGAACTTAAAAAGAACATAAAAGACCATTGGTGGAAGAGCATGACCCAGCTCAACGAAAATATCGTGGGGATAGATTCGGCGATCTTCATGCATCCGACGATCTGGAAAGCCAGCGGGCACGTGGACGGGTTCAGCGATCCCATGATCGATAACAAGGATAGCAAGAAACGGTACCGGGTAGACCATCTCATCGAAGCCAGGATCGACGATCTGGAGAAGTCCAATAAGATGGGAGATGCCGCCGCCCTGCAGGAAAAAATGGATCAGCTCCTGGCTGAAGGCGACATGGCTGGATTGAAACAGCTGATCATTGACGAAGACATCCGTTGCGGAATCAGCGGTACGTCCAACTGGACCGATGTCCGGGAATTCAACCTCATGTTCTCCACGCAGCTGGGCAGCGTGACGGAAGAAGCAAACGAGATCTATCTGCGGCCCGAGACAGCCCAGGGCATCTTTGTCAACTTTCTGAACGTCCAGAAGACGGGACGAATGAAGATACCCTTCGGCATCGCCCAGATCGGCAAGGCTTTCCGCAATGAGATCGTGGCGCGCCAGTTCATCTTCCGGATGCGGGAATTCGAGCAGATGGAAATGCAATTTTTTATTCGTCCCGGTACGGAAGACGAATGGTATGAACATTGGAAGGAAGCCAGAATGAAATGGCATCTGGGCTTGGGCATTCCAGCCGAAAAATACCGCTTCCATGACCATGTCAAGCTGGCTTTCTATGCGAAGGCTGCCTGCGATATCGAATATGAATTCCCGTTTGGTTTCAAAGAAGTGGAAGGCATTCATTCCCGCACGAACCACGATCTTAGCCGCCACCAGGAATTCAGCAAGAAGAAAATGCAGTATTTCGACCCCGAGATCAATCAGAACTATATCCCCTACGTGATCGAGACCTCCATTGGCCTGGACAGGACCGTCCTGATGGTCCTTAGCGAAGCCTATGCGGAGGAAGACCTCAGCACCCCTGAAAAAACCGACAGCCGGGTAGTTTTAAGACTACCCCCGATGCTGGCGCCAATAAAACTCGCCGTCCTGCCGCTCACAAAAAAGGACGGTCTCCCGGAGATCGCACGCGAGATCATGGATAGGTGCAAATCCCAGTTCCGCTGCTTCTATGAGGAGAAAGATGCGATCGGTAAACGTTACCGCCGCATGGATGCCATCGGTACCCCCTTCTGCATAACCGTCGATCATCAGTCGAAGGAAGATGGAAAGGTGACTATACGGCATCGGGACAGCATGCAACAGGAGCGAATCCCAGTCAGTGAAGTAGCTGTTACCGTTATCCGGCACCTGTCATAAAAAAATAAATATTTTGCCTGGGTTTTGTTGAACAATTGTATTATTTTATTGCTATATTTGAGCTTGTGACGCGCAACGCCTTTACTCTATCCCCTGTAAAAAGTCGCCGCAATTTCCTTTGAACACCTGTCTTCCTTGTTCAGAACCTAAAATTTCTAAAGAAAGATGTTCACATTCGATTTGATCATTAATCCCATCGTACTGATTGTGGCAGGTGTATTCGGGATTATCATCGGCTACTGCCTGGCAAAGGGGAAGCTTTCCAAGGCGAACTCCACCATTACAAGACTGGAAGCTGAAATGCTTGCCTCGAACGCGGAGACGCTGGAAGCTCAAAGGGCTTATGTCGAGCTCGAAGCGCACTTGCAGGATCAGTTCATTCCCGTGATACCGATGAAGATCAATGGTAAGGAAATGGAAAAGTCCTCCAAAGAAAAAGCGAGCAAAGAAAAAGCGACCAAGTAAGTCAGCTTCGATCTCCACCTGTCCCTTTTACCCGTATAGCTCCTGATGGATCGTTTTCCGGTCGTAACCTAGCGCCCGGATCCGTTCCTTGGCTTCGTCTATCATATTCTTCCAGCCGCACAGAAAGAATTGGGCCGGTCTCAGCGACTCCTGCTGAGGGCATAGCTCTTCATAGACAGCATGCACATAGCCAGTGCGCACCAGCGGGGCCGCCTGCTCTCTGGAAAAGGTAGGAATGTAATGAAAGCTTGGGATCTGTTCTGTCAGTTCTTCCAGCTCCCGCCGGTACAGGCAGTCTTCAAATTTGCGGCACCCGGATATCAGGTAGATGTCCCGATGTGCAATATTGTTGTTGAGGATATGATGGCTCATACTTCGGAACGGCGCAATACCTGTCCCGGTGCAAATAAAGAAAAGATCCTTCTGGATAGGGTCGGGCAGCGTAAAGATGCCCTGCGGCCCCCGCAGCGTTACCGTACTGCCTACGGTTACCTCATTGAAAAGATAGGTCGTGCCTGCACCACCCTCCAGCAGCACGATCACCAGTTCTATCACATTGCTCCCATCCGGCCAGGACGCGATGCTATAACTCCTGATCCGCTTATTGAGTTTCTCATGAATCGGCAGGTCCAGCGTGACGAATTGGCCCGGCGCGAAGTCAAACGACTCCATCCCGGATAACTCGATCCAGAACCGTCTGGTTTGAGCAGCTTCCTGCTCGATCCGGATCACCTTCCCTGTTTGCCAGGGTTGCAACATATGGCTTGTGCGTTGGTTATTCCAAATATACGATTAGTGCGTCACTATTACCGGATACTCGTAGGTGGCCCCGCCAAAGTAGATCTTCATGAAATAGTACCCGGAGGCCAGTGTCGTACTCAACGTCTGTTTGAAATTACCCGTGAAAGTTCCATAATCATTTTCCCAGACCTTCTGACCGAGCACATCATAGAACGCGATGTCAAGATCTGCCGACGTACTCATGTAAAAGGATACATGGAAAGCTCCCGTACTGGGCACCGGCCCGACCTTGAGGTCGATCCGTGTATTCGGGTCTCCTGTACGGGGCACCCAGGCCAAGGTGTCGGAAAACAACGTACAACCCGTTGTCGTATCCGTGATGACCGTATAGTAAAGCCCCGCTTCGCTCGGTGTGATCACCTGCGTTGTGGAGTCAACAAGGAGCGTGTCGTTCAGGTACCATTGATTGCCGCTCGGCGCGCTGCTCACCAGTGTGTTTCCCTGCAGCGATATGGTCGGAGCGGCTTCGCTGGTAGCCGTCACGGCAGTTCGCGATTCCGACGGACACCCGGTCAACCGGAGACCAATATTGTAGAACGGATAATAGAACTTCTCCGAATAAGTGATGCTATCGGCCTTCCCATAATCCCGGAAATCATTCCCGGTGATAGAGAACACCCCTGGAATTGTGAACGGATATGGGTTGCCCGAGATATTGGCATTGAGGAAGGCGGACGCATAGTTCAGGCAGTTGAAGATGATGATGTAACTGCCCGGAGTCGGTATCGGCATATTGACCAGGAAGGTCGCTCCAGTGTCCGTATTGTTCGCGGCAGCGACATTGACCTGCTGTGCAGTGTCAGGATTTGCCACCGTTGCGTAGACATCGAGCGTGGCGGTGTCGAGCGGCACATAGGAGTACTCACCGGTATTGTTGTTAAGCGATCCAAGCTGAGCCAGCGTGAGGCCTATCTGACCGCTATGGCCAATATACATCTTCACGCTTTCGAGCGTCAGCGGCACATAGGTCGTGAACATGATGAAATTGCCGCCGAACCTAAAATAAGCCCCGGCCAGCGTCTGGCTCGTACTCTTGAATACCATCTTGTTCGCCGCCCCGCCCTTCGTCCGCAGATCATTCAGGCCCAGGTAATAGGTCTTGTTGGCCGTGATCTCCGTGGTCGAAGTGTTATTGCCTGCAGCTATCGGTGCCGTAGCCGTCGGACTGTCATACCAGAATGCCACGTCTTCCGGACCGGCGTTGGCGTGCAACACCACCGAGGTCGCATTCGTTCCGCAGGCGGTAGCCGTGCCCGTGCCTGCAGATTCGGCCGCACCAACCATGACAACGGTCGTATTGGTGTCATTTGCCGTATTCACGTCGCTTGCAAGCGCCGACCTGCTGAAATAAGTATAGGTCTTGCCTGCCGCTGCAACAAAACTGGTGTTGTACGTGAAGATCACCGATCCGCCGACCGGGATACTGTCCAGGCAAGTGGCCGTCAACGTGGCTACCGTCGTCCCTCCGCTGCTAATGACCGTCGTCACGGGAATTCCTGCCGACTGGGGCACTGTGCCGAAATTCTGGATCTTCACCGATACGATCTGGGAGTCGCTGGCGCAGCCCTTCTGATTCGGGTAGACCATCGCGGTCACGCCCACGTCATTCGCCGGGTTCGTAAGGGCGACGCGGTAATCCTGGGTCTCTCCTGAGGAATACACATCGCAGGGCAGCGGCGTGATTGCCGAGGCATTGTCCTCCGCGATGATCCGCATCCGCGCATACGTGCCGGCCTTAGCGGTCGCGGGTATGGTAATGCTACCATTGTATACCGACGAACCTGTTCCGCTGGCCAGCCCGTTCTGCAAAAGCACCAATTCATTGTTTTCAAAAGTGTCGTTGTTGTTGACATCTACATACACTGCAATATTGGTTGTCACGGAACCTGCACAGGCTTGGTAGTCGATCGAGATGGGGTAGGTCTGGCCGACAGACAGCGAAAGCGGGGTAAGGCCGCTATAATCCCTGTAGTTCGGATTCGGGCAGGGTGTATTGTCTGTATTGGTCACACTATTCATGGTCACACCGGAGATGGCGGTACCCGTACTGCCGCCCGCAGATGCGGAAGGACAATATGCCACACCTCCCACGCCGCTCATGATCAGACTGTAAGCCTGCGTTCCGCGCTGCAGCGTGCCTTTGTGCGTGATCGTGACTGTATAACTCCTGCCAGGAATAAGACTATCGCTCAACTCCACCTTCTCCACATTGTCCCGGATATTGTCTCCCTTGGTGGCGGCAGCGCCCGGATCGGAGGGATTGAGGATCCAGGGCATGTATACCGCTCCCGTCACATTGTCTTTGATCCTCAGGTCCAGGTCGTTCACCAGCTTCGGGGTTGCATCCATGTAGTTGTGCGTGCCGATTGGAATGCTCGTGGGCGTGCCGGGCGGATCGGTCCAGCAGATCGTCGCCGATACCGACATTTTACCCGAAGCGACCACGGAAAACGACTCCGAATCCTTCGTGTTGTTCGTCAGGCTGCTTTGCCTGATCTGCTGGGTCGTATCCGTATTGTCGGCGGTGATCACCGCCGCCGCTTTCTGCAGGTCGATCAGCCCCCAGCCAAATGTATAATCGGGTCCAGGTGCGTTGCCGGCCTCATCCGCCGTATGGATCAACAACCCCTTGAGGGTTGCGCTATACATGAATATCCCGCTATGCAGTTGCTGGTAATATTGCTGCAACAAGAAGGCCGAGCCCGTCGTGGCCGGTGTAGCCATGGAGGTGCCGCTGTAGACATCATAGGCGTTGTCTGCCGTGCTGATGGATGACAATACGTCCACGCCGTCGGCAACCACATCAGGTTTGATACGTCCGTCCTGTGTCGGCCCCAAACTGGAAAAACTGGCTTGCACCACATCGGCTGGATTGCCCCAGCCACCGGGGATAGGATCTACCGCCCCGAGCGTGAGGATATTTTTTGCGCAGCCGTAGGTGGCGATCGTATTGTAACCCGCATTGCTGCTGATGCCGGCCGGCCTTGCGCCTGCATCGACGAAATTATCGCCTGTCGTGCTGCTTAACCGCCAATAATCACCCCCTACGGCCGGCCCCGTCTCTCCGGGGTTATTTCCCCCGGCCTTACAGATCAGGTAGTAAGGCGCATTGTAGGCAATGGAATCCCAGATCTGGGTATCGCTGTCGTATTGGCCGAACCTGATGTCTACCGTATCGCCCGGATTGCCAAAAAACTCCCACCTGTCATTGTCGGACGCATCCAGGTACCAGCCGGCAATATCTGCATAACTGTGGTTGGACACCAGCATCCCGCCACCCGTGTCGCTCGCTGCGACCATCATCTCCGCCTCATCATTGTTATAGTCCCAGGCCCGGAGCTGCAATGCGCCGGGGGCCATACCCTTGGCCACGGGATTGACGCCGGAGGCGATCATCGTCCCGGACACATGGGTGCTATGATCGCTCAGGGTGTTGTCGCCCTGCGATGCATCCTCCTGGATCACCCGTCCGACCAGCTCCACATGCGTTGGCCGAACCAGCCCTTCATCCCAGACGCCGATCCTGCCCTTCATATTGGCGCTGCTGCCAGTCAGGTTCAGGCCTGTATTACCCCCCGGCTGCAAGGTATTCGTACGGATCGTAGCTGCGGAGATAATATTTTCGACTACGGTTACGTATTGAGGATGGCCCTGTGCATTGATGCCCCGCAGCACGGCGACGTTGCCATGTTTGCCGCGCATGATCAGCGGCCAGCCATTTTGCTTTGCCTTTGCGAGCAGGATCGTCCGCAAGGCCTGGTATTGCGCAGACTTTTGTTGGCTGGCTTTTTGCAAAATGGCTGTGTTGGTATGCAATTGACCACTGGAGACAAGGCCGGAAAGTACGAATAGGAGTAGGAGGGAAAGGTATAAGGACGGGATCCTGCTTTTACTCATAATTAGTTTTTATAACTTTCTAAAATTAGCATTTTTATGGACTTGCGGGCCTTTATTGTAACAGGTGTTCTAAGCTTGACCATTGGTACCCCGCAGCAAGGGATCGAAGGCACCGCCCGTAGTATTTCAGGGAACCAGATGCCGTCTCCCCGCCGGCGCCCTGGGCAGCAGCGCGACCCGTCGGAAAATTGGCACCCCTCCGACCCGGGCACCCGTCAGACTGCGGGCCGGCCGACTGCAACGACCATCTGCGTCTTCCGCCTCGCGAACCAAACCCAGGCAGCGGGCGCAGGAAGGGCGGGTTTGTACCGTTCGGTGCAAACTCCCTTGGTACAAGAAGCGGATACAGACGACTCGGGTCGTTTCCGCATACTCCTGCCGCCGGGGACTTACTCTGTTTTCACTAAGAAAGGAGCGCTGTTCTATGCCACCCGGAGGGATGAAAAGAACAATATTGCTCCTGTAGAAGTGCTACCCGGGAAGATGACCCGGGTGGATTGCAGTGTAGCGTCCGATCGTGCCGCCTTTTATTAAAAGGGTTCTTAAGATTTACGCTTTTTTTTTAATATCGGTTGCTTGACCGCCCCGCTATCTGTGTCTTTCCCGCGTTTTCCGTAACTTTGCGGCCGAATGAACAGTGAGGCGCTTCTGAGGTCATTTTCGCATTCCCCCCACCTTTTTCAACTGGCGGACAAGATCCTGTTGTCCAGCCCGCAACGGGTCTCCTGCAAAAACCTCCGGGGCAGCTCCCCCGCCTTCTTGATCGGCGCTATCTTCCAATACGATAGCACCAGTCAGCTGAACCACCTGGTAGTCTGTGAAGATGCCGAGGCGGCAGCCTACCTCCACAATACTATTGAAAGTCTCACGGGCGCCCTCGACCTCTTCTATTTCCCCTCTTCCTTCAAGAACAAGAAGAATTACCGTCTCCTCAACAGCAGCCATGTCATGCTTCGCACTGAAGCATTGACCCGCCTGTCCGCTGCCCGGGGAACAAATAAGAAGCTGATAGTCACCTACCCCGAGGCGCTCTTCGAGAAGGTCGTCCTGCCCGAAACCCTGTCCTTAAATATTATCTCTATAAAAGCCGGCGACGCCCTGGATGTCGACGGGCTCCTCGCGAAGCTGATCGACAAAGGCTTCGAACGCACCGACTTCGTGTACGAACCCGGTCAGGTGGCCCTCCGCGGCGGGATACTCGATATTTACTCTTATGGTAATGAAAAACCCTACCGCGTCGAACTGTTTGGCAATGACGTCGATTCTATCCGCATCTTCGATCCTGAAACCCAGCTTAGTGAACGCAAGCTTTTGCAAGTCAACATTATACCAAATATAGATCACAGGCCGGATACCGGCGAAAAGATATCCTTGCTCGAATTCATCCCTGAGAATACCGTCATCTGGATGCAGGATTGGGCTTTTACCCGGGAACGGCTCGCCATACAGGAGGAGGACCTGGGCCTTTTTATCGACCTTATGGAGTCGGAAAAAGTGGTCCGCGAACGTGATCGCGAAGAACGGACCAGCACTTTGACCGGCCGCCCGAGCCGGGGTAAACCCCTCCCCCCGGAGCGGATCGCCGACGCCGATGACGACATACCCGAGAAACACGAGATCTCTACCGCAGCGTTCACGACCGCCCTCGAGATCGAGGCCCAATTGGAGCGTTTTCACCTGGTAGAATTTGGGCCTTCTGCGGACTCGCTTTTTGCTTCCCCGGCGCTTATCGAATTTCACACCCGCCCGCAACCGGCCTTCAACCGCCAGTTCGAGCTGCTGATAAAAGACCTCAAGGCACTCGAAGCAAAAAAATATACGCTCTACCTGTTTGCCGAGAACCCGAAACAGCTCGAACGCCTCCACACGATCTTCGAAGACCTCAACTCGGCTATCGCCTTTACGCCGATAGCGTTGTCCATCCATGAGGGGTTTATCGATGAAGACCTGAAACTGGCCTGTTATACCGACCACCAGATCTTTCAACGCTATCATAAATACAAGGTCAAACAGGCTTATAACAAGAACAAGGCCATCACCCTCCGCACCCTGCGCGAACTGCAGCCCGGAGATTATGTCACGCATATCGACCATGGCGTCGGCGTCTACAGCGGTCTGCAAAAGATAGCCGCCAACGGACGCATCCAGGAAGCCGTCCGCATCATTTATAAGGATAGTGATATCCTATATGTGAACATCAACTCCCTGCATAAGATCTCCAAATACACCGGCAAGGAAGGCACGGTGCCGAAGGTCAACAAACTGGGAAGCGATGCCTGGCAGAAGCTAAAGGAGAAAGCAAAGACGAAGGTCAAAGAGATCGCGTTCGACCTTATAAAACTGTATGCCCAGCGCAAGGCCGAAAAAGGCTTCCCGCATTCGCCGGACAATTACATGCAGACCGAACTCGAGGCCTCTTTCATTTACGAGGACACCCCCGATCAGAGCAAGGCTTCGGCGGACGTCAAAAAAGATATGGAACTGTCATCTCCTATGGACCGCCTGGTCTGCGGCGATGTGGGTTTCGGTAAGACCGAGATAGCGGTCAGAGCCGCCTTCAAGACCTGCTGCGACAGTAAGCAGGCAGCTGTGCTGGTGCCCACGACTATTCTCGCCTTCCAGCATTACAAGACCTTCAGTGACCGGCTCAAGGATTTTCCGGTGAAGGTAGATTACATCAACCGCTTCAAATCCGCGAAGGAAAAAAAGGAGACCCTGCAGAAACTCGAGAAAGGAGAGATCGATATCATCATCGGCACCCATGCCCTGCTCGGTAAAGACGTAAAATACAAAGACCTCGGGCTGCTTGTGATCGACGAAGAACAGAAATTCGGCGTCGCCCACAAAGAAAAAATAAAGACCATGCGCACCCATGTCGATTGCCTCACGCTTACGGCGACACCTATTCCCCGTACGCTGCAGTTCAGCCTGATGGGCGCACGCGACCTGAGCATCATCAATACGCCGCCGCCGAACCGCCAACCCATCCAAACGGAATTGCTCGCCTACAATGAAGATTTTATCCGGGACGCGATCTATTACGAGACCGAAAGGGGCGGCCAGGTCTTCTTCATCTACAACCGGGTGCAGGGTCTCGCGGAGATGACCGCCATCATTCAGGCGCTTTGTCCCGATCTCAGTGTCGGGTATGCCCATGGACAAATGGAAGGCAACGAGCTCGAAGACCATATCCTTGGCTTTATCGAGAAGCGATATGACGTCCTTGTATGTACGAACATCGTAGAAAGCGGCGTGGATATCCCGAATGTAAATACTATCATTGTCAACAACGCCCATCATTTCGGACTGAGCGACCTCCACCAGCTTCGCGGGCGCGTTGGCCGCGGCAATAAGAAGGCTTTTTGTTACCTCCTTGCCCCTTCGCTGGCGACCCTGCCCAGCGACTCGCGTAAAAGGCTCCAGACCCTCGAACAGCATAGTGACCTCGGCAGCGGCTTTCAGATAGCCATGCGCGACCTGGATATCCGCGGGGCCGGCAATATGCTCGGGGGAGACCAAAGCGGTTTCATGGTAGACATAGGTTTCGAGACCTACCAGAAGATCCTCGACGAAGCGATAAAGGAACTAAAACGCACCGAGTTCCGCGACCTGTTCAAAGAAGAGATCGCGAAACAGGAAGACTATGTACAGGATTGCACTGTCGACACCGATCTGGAGATACTCATACCCGACAGCTATGTGGAAAGCATCACTGAAAGATTGACCCTCTATACCCGCCTCGACAACTGTGACAGCGAAGCCGAGCTGATGGAATTCCATACGGAGCTGATCGACCGGTTCGGACCCATCCCGCCCCAGGTAGAGGACCTCTTCGATACCGTGCGCATCCGGAAACAGGCGGTGAGCCTCGGTTTCGAAAGGCTCATCCTCAAGGACGACACCCTGCGGTGTTACTTCATCAACCGGCCGGATTCGCCCTATTTCGAATCGGACGTTTTCAAAAAGATCCTGGAGTACCTGCAAAAGCAAACCAATAAGGCCAGGCTCAAGCAGGCGGGCAGACATTTCCTTCTCGTGGCCGAGCATACCGGCACGATGGCGGAGATCCTCGATTTCCTCCGGCGGATGGGCAAATATGCCGCCGCGTTGGAACCTGCCGGTCCGTAAGCGGGGCCCTGGATCAAATAGCGGAGGCTACAAAGATTTCTCCATGACATAATGTGGAATGGTAACCTCCATGAACTCGTTACCGGTCACCGAATACCCCAGTTTCTCATAGAAGCCTCTCGCGGTTTTACGGGCATGCATACACAATTTTCTATATCCGAGGTCACGGGCAATGTTCTCGGCAAAGATCATCAACGCCCGCCCGACGCCCTTACCCTGCATACTGTTGGGGACTGCCATTTGGCGGAGCCGAACGGTCATTTTATCCATGGGACTTAGCAGGCAGCAGCCCAGGAGCCGCTCGTCTTCGAACGCTCCCATCAGGATATCATCCTTCTCCTTTTCCAGCTCTTCTTCGGTAAAGAATAGCCCAAGCGGCTTGCGCAATATTTCATTGCGCAGATGGACCATTTGCTTGTATTCCGTTGTTCCGTGATCTATCATCCTAAGCGCCATGCTGTTGTTTGTCCGAAATTAGCGATTCCGGCTCGCAAATATCGATCAAATGGGGGAATTACCCTAAAACCGCCCTAACCCGTCCCCCGATGAAATGTCCAAAAAGAAAAAGGCCAATTTTGTTCTGTAATCCGGAACCGTTATTTTTGCGGGCGTATAACTAATAAAAATTAATAAAATGTCAGACATCGCTACAAGGGTTAAGAAAATAATAGTGGACAAGCTCGGAGTGGAAGAAGCCGAAGTTACCAACGAAGCTTCCTTTACGAACGATCTGGGTGCCGACTCTTTGGACACCGTCGAGCTCATCATGGAGTTCGAAAAGGAATTCAATATTTCTATACCTGATGAGCAAGCCGAGACCATCACAACTGTCGGTCAGGCTATCGCTTACCTGGAAGAGCACGCTAAATAAGCAGTCTGTCACCACTATTGGGGTTGACTGCAATAAACTAGTTAGATCCGCCTTTTCAAGCAATTCGGCTTAGAAGGCGGATTTTATCCTTAAACCAATCGTGCGGCTAAAATCCTGGGAAAGATCCACTATGCAATTGAAAAGAGTTGTCGTCACGGGCATTGGGGCCCTCACACCGATCGGTAACAATACGCAAGACTATTGGAAGGCATTGCTCAATGGCGTTCCCGGTGCTGAAGCTATAACCCTTTTCGATGCTTCGAAGTTCAAAACACGATTTGCCTGCGAGTTGAAAGGTTTCGATCCACTCAATTACCTCGATAAGAAAGAAGCCCGTAAGGTTGACCGTTATACCCAGATCGCCGTGGCTGCCAGCGACGAAGCCGTCAGGGACGCCGGGATCGACAAGGAAAGGATCAACCCCGACCGTATCGGCGTAGTTTTTGCCAGCGGTATCGGCGGGCTCATCAGTTTCCAGGATGAGGTCATCAATTTCGCAAAAGGCGACGGCACTCCCCGTTTCAATCCTTTCTTTATCCCGAAAATGATCCTGGATATTGCTGCCGGGCATATCTCAATGCGTCACGGTTTCCGCGGTCCGAACTTTGCAGTGACCAGCGCCTGCGCGTCTTCCACGAATGCGATCATGGAGGCCTTCAACCTCCTCCGGCTCGGCATGGCCGATATCATCATCAGTGGCGGCAGCGAAGCCGTTATCAGCGAGGCCGGGGTGGGGGGGTTCAATGCGATGAAGGCCCTTAGTGAACGCAACGACGATCCCGTCACCGCCAGCCGTCCCTACGATAAGGACCGCGACGGTTTTGTGATGGGCGAAGCCGCGGGTGTCCTTGTGCTCGAAGAGCTCGAACATGCCAAAGCGAGGGACGCGAAGATCTACTGCGAAATAATTGGTTGCGGCGCCACCGCCGACGCCTATCACCTCACTGCCCCGCACCCCGGAAGGGCTCGGAGCGAAAAATGTCATGATCGCCGCCCTTGCCGACGCGAAACTCCAACCGACCGACATCGACTATATCAATACACACGGAACATCCACCCCCCTCGGCGATACCGCCGAGATCAAAGCGATCATCGACGTATTCGGGGAAAGGGCTTTCGACGTCAATATCAGCAGCACCAAGAGCATGACGGGGCATTGCCTGGGCGCGGCCGGCGTTATCGAAGCCATCGCCTGCGTCATGAGCACCATCGAGGACAAAATACCGCCCACCATCAACCACTTCACCGATGATCCCGATCTGGACACGCGGCTGAACTTTACTTTCCGTGAACCGCAAGCTAAAACCGTAAGAGCTGCGCTAAGCAATACGTTCGGATTTGGCGGCCACAACGCCTGCGTCATTGTTCAAAAATTCAAGGCATGATCGCCGATAAAGAAATTTTTTATTGGATCAAAAAAATTGTAGCTTACTAGGGTGGGAATTCTCGAGCGTATCATAAAGGGCGATGCCGCCATTGCTTCGTTCAAAAGACAGCTTCGAAACGTACTCGGATTTACACCGGGGAAGGCAGTTTTGTACAGGACCGCCCTCACTCACCGGTCGGTGAAAGACGGAGCGGATGAGAACAACGAAAGACTGGAATACCTTGGCGACGCTATCCTCAGCGCCATCATCGCAGATTTCCTTTTTAAAAAATATCCCTATAAAGAAGAGGGCTTTCTCACGGAAATGCGTAGTAAGATGGTTAACCGAAACCAGCTTAACGAGATCGCTATAAAAATGGGCCTTAAAAAGATCAGCAACTTCAATAAATTCGACAGCAGCCTCAAGATGAGTCAGATCTTTGGCAATACCCTCGAGGCTATTGTCGGCGCCATCTACCTTGACAAGGGCTTCGATAAGACCCGCCAATGGGTGATCGAACGCATTATCCAGCCTTACCTTTTCCTGGACGACCTTGAAAACCTCGAGATCAACCACAAGAACAAGCTCTATGGCTGGGCTAACCGAAACGGTAAGAACCTGGAATTCGAAACCCTCGACGAACGCGTCGAAGGCGGGCGCCGGCTCTTTACCGTTGGGGCCGTAGTGGACGGCGAACTACTCTCCTCAGGCAAGGCTTATAATAAGAAGGATGCCAGCCAGATAGCAGCCCAATTGGCACTGGACAAACTGGGACTGATCAAAGTAGATAACGGCGAGGAGCCCCCCCCCGCCTAAAAAAAGCGCTTTATTTGTTTGCATATTCCTTATTTTGTCCCTACTTTTAAGCCCGCTTTCTATTATCCTCGGAAACCATTCCTCCGGTTATCGCCCAGTACCCCAATATTCATCCGGCTATTCCACTGAAACCACCAACGGAATGTGCTTTAGTACGAAATAGCTAAAGTCCATCTAATCCTTTATTCATCTATGGAGAATAGAATCCATTACTGTCTATGGTTTACCATAAACCACATTCAATCACATAAACTCACTTGTGAAGATGAAAAAGCTTTACCCTCTGGCAATCGCCGCGTTTTTCTTAACCTTACACACCTCGGCGCAGGGCACCTATACCGCCATAGTGCTGCCCAACAGCGGAGTCAATAACTGGCACGCGACAGGCGCGCAAATTCCGATCTGGGCAGGTGCTGAACCCCCCACCAATTGCAACAACTGTCTCATCAGCCTCAACGTGACGGGAACGGTAAACCTGAATGTCCACCTCGTGCTGACTGGCAATTCAACGCTGATCATCGGCGGTAACGGCAACGCGACCACCCTGTTCATCCCAAACTCGGGCGCGACGGACTCCAGCCACTCCAACAGCGTGAACCTCATAAACGACGGCTTCAACTCTACCATCCAGCTGGTAAACAGTAGCTCCTTCGTGGTCGTCGCCCCAAATACCTCGCATGCAGGCGATTTTGATGGCCTCTTTACCTCTAACACGTCTGGCAGCGGCACCGGTTTTTCGATCGTCTCCTCAAAAGCGGTCGGGTATGCGCCAAACTCCTTTGTGAATGGCGTCGCTCAAAATAACTATTCTCCGGCCGACCACAGCATCCAGGGTGTCATCACCCTGAGCGCTCCGGGCACGCTGCCCATCATCCTTTCGGCATTCGAGGCTGTCCTCGAAGGCGCACAGGTTGATCTGACCTGGACAACCGACCTGGAAGTAAATTCCGACCATTTCGCTGTCCAGAGAAGCACCGACGCCGGCGCTGCCTGGACCACCATCGGCACTGTAGCCGCGCATGGTAACTCAAGCCTGGAGCTCAATTACAGCTATGCCGATTCCAAACCTTTACAAGGCACCAATGAATACCGCCTCCAAATGGTTGACAAAGACGGCACCTACAAGTACTCAACGGTTCAGAGTGTCCGCCTCGGCCTCGTGACCTCCGTGAGCGTCTATCCTAACCCTGCCCGCGACTACGTGAATGTCACCCTTGGCGGCAACTCCAACGAGAGCCTGAATATCCGGCTCTTCAACCAATCCGGCCAGGTCCTGCAGGAAAAGAACCTCAGCAACGCCGGCGGAACGACAGTTCCTCTTGCCGTCAGCAGCTATCCTGAAGGCAGCTATATCATTGTCGTAACCGGCGCTGATGGTTCCCGCCAGGTCACCAAGCTCCTGATCACAAAATAAGAGACTGCGACTTTTAACCGCAGGGCCCCCTCATTCGAGGGGGCCTTGTTCGTATTTATACGAGGGTTGCCCGTGTTTTCCGATCTCTTTGCCCTTACGGGTGAAGCCAAACGAAAATTACCCGTAGTTTCCCGTGGCATGCACAAAATAATAATGTGTATTTGGGAGTTTAGTGGGGGTAGTCCGTCAATCCGTAATAATCCTGTACCCGATGGGAAACTGTACTCCATCCTTCTTACTAAAAGCGGGCCTGGCAATGGGCATAGGGATATTCCTGCAATTTCCCGCCCTCGCGCAGTGCACAAATAACCTTGCCACGCGGTCATATGATACTGCTTTGACGAGCAATGGCTTCGGTATCTACACCATGAGCGTTCCGCAATTCAGTCCCGACTCCGGTCTCCTCGTTTCAGTAAAACTTTCGGCTACTACCACTTCTCAATATGGCTTCACGCTTAAAAATGCCGATACCGCGAATGCCATCTATGCCCTTACACTAGGCCAGGAAGACCAGTTCAGCGGCACCGCGCTTGGTTCGCCTTTTACCAATGTAATATCGCAATTCATCAATACCTACCCACTGAACCCGGGACAACAAGTGGTCACCCCACCCTTCCAATTTCTCAACGGTCATGTTTCGAGCGACAGCATCACCACGAACACGGCCCCTTTCCTTGGAACAGGCAATGTCAATCTTAGCTACATGTCCTTCACCTATACGAGCCTGACCACCGCCAATAATTCGACTTATTATTATTACACTAACACCACCGCGAACGACCTTCACTTTACCGTTCAATATCTCTATTGCCGGGCAGATATAGCCCTTGCGGCAACGCTCACCCGTTTTTCCGTCGTGCTCACCGGTCCGCATACGACGCAATTGTCCTGGGCAGCAGTAAACGAAACAGCCGGCAGATCCTATGATGTCCAACGCAGCAGCGATGACCGTGATTTTATCACTATAAGCTCGATGCCCGCGCAGGGAGTTGGAAGCGGCGCCGGCTATAACTACGCCGACACCCTTCCCGGCAATGACATAGGCAACTGGTACTACCGGTTACAGATACACGAACAAAACGGGTTATCCTGGTCGCCTGTAAAAGAAGTTACTGTACGGGCTCCGGTATCCACCCAATCGGCGCCGGCGTTCAACGCGTATCCGAATCCTGCTACGGACCACATTACTGTAAGCACCGGTGGAGAGGTCGACGACTGGGAGGCCGATATGTTTACGGCAAATGGGGAACTCCTACAGCGCACGCGTTTTATCCAATCTGCTATTTTAGCCATCTCTTTTCGGATGCATCTCGCCCCCGGCGCTTATTTCCTACGGCTCCTGAGCTTGCATACGGCAAAGAACCATACGTTACCGATAATAGTGACTACCGGAAAATAAGCGCTTACAATAACAAAATGAGCTTTTTACGTCTTTACGAGGTGAATTTAGTCCCCAAGGGGTTGATTTATACTGCAAATGGGGATAATCTTTCCGAAAATTAATATGTCAGGAAATTATCAGCGTTAGCTGCTCATATCAAGGGATTTAGCAAATTTCAGCGAGTATTTTCTGCATTTTTTTTGCCGGAAAATACTAATCCTACTTAGTAAGACAAAATAAAAATCATCCATTTAGAGTTATATAAGGGAATTCTTTTTTGATCCTTAGATCCCTTAAACGAGTTTGTTCCTATGATACGGTTTAAAATCCAATTATCGAGGGTCTCGACCCTTATAGCAGTTTTTGCCTTGTCCGGAATCGTGGCTTTAGTGCCCGTTTCCGTCAACGCTCAGACTTGCGGTGGTACCCTGGGCTCGGTCACCTACGACACGGTCGTGAATGAAACCAGTTCCGGCAGCGGGAATGCCACCGGAGGTTTTAGCTATACTATCCCTCAATTCAATATGACGCTTGCTACCTTATATGCGGCAGTGATAAAGTCCAAGGTCATCACGGCGAATGTAGTTGCGAATATGGTGAATGTTTCGGGTAGTACCGGTACACCAAGTGTGACGCTTTACCGGGCCGACGGTGTTACGAGTACTGCTATTCCGAACGGATCAGGCGCCTTTATCACCACTACTCCTTATGTAGGCACTCCAACTCCCAACGCTACGACTGAAGTCGTCCCCATGCCCAATGTCCTAACTAATCAACCAATTCTTAATGACTCGGTTACTGACGCGACCAGCATGAGTAACCTAAGCGGCATGGGCACGGTTAAATTCAATTACTCCGGCACGGACCAGCCACTGGGAAACGCCGGCTTCTTCCCCGTAGCAGTGAACGGGACCGATCAGGTCATTTTTTCCATTACCTATTATTATTGCCAGATTATACTCGCCATCAACCTCGTTTCTTTCACGGCAACGCTGGAGAACCCGCATACGGTAAAATTGAACTGGACAAGCGAAAACGAAGAGGCGAACAGGACCTATAACGTTCAAGTCAGCTCCGATGGCACGACCTTCAGCGATGTCGGCTCTGTTCAATCCGATCCCGTCAACACCAATGAGACCTATGCATACAACTATCCGGTCAGTCAAGGGGCTACGGGTAGACTGTTCTTCCGCTTACGCATGGTAGACAATAATGGCGCTGTCACCTTTAGCGCTATCTGCCTGGTAAACCTGAATGGAAGTGCCACAACCGCGTTCACCATCTATCCCAACCCGGCTACCGACTTCATCAATCTGGTCCTGCCCGGCGGGAATCAAAGTTGGAATGTCGATGTGATGGCCGCAGACGGAAACCTGGTACAGCGGAACGTATTTACGAATACCGCAGTCGGCCGGGTCGACTTCTCGAGGAAACTTGCCCGGGGAACGTACTTCGTGCGCGTGACAAATACCACGAGTGGTGAACAGCATAGCGGTTCATTCGTCATCCCGCAGTAAAAAAACAGTGAGGCTGTCGCCGGTTATGATTCCGTCGCGGAACAAGCTCCCATCTATCCCTTTATCGGTATCGGCTTTGGCGATGATCCGGCCGTGATCCCTACGGGCACCTGGCACCTGATCCGGATAAGGACGGGCAAGGACGTCGCCACGGTGGGGTACGACGACAACGGGAATGCCATCCTTCTCCGCTATTTCAACGAAGACGGAAGCGTGATAAAAGAAGCGCATTTCCCGCCCTGTGGTAAAAGGAAGATGATACAAAGAAATGAATCAGGCGCTGCGCAGATATGCCCCCTGGAAATACCGAATTGAATCGTGGGCCACGTAATCCAGCCGTCATCACCTAATTTTGTGGGTCATGCTGAAACTTCCCATCTATCTGGATCATAATTCTACCACGCCCTGCGATCCCCGCGTCGTCGAAGCGATGCTGCCTTATTTCACCGGGAAATTCGGGAATGCCGCAAGCCGCAGCCACGCGTTCGGTTGGGAAGCCGAAGCCGCGGTAGAACTTGCCCGGGAGCAGGTTGCGGGACTGATCGGTGCGGAGCCCAAAGAGATCGTTTTTACCTCCGGCGCAACGGAAGGCGATAACCTGGCCTTGAAGGGCGTCTTCGAGGCCTATGCCTCCAAGGGCGATCACATCGTCACCGTCGCCACCGAACACAAAGCCGTGCTCGACAGTTGCCACCATATCGAGAAACTAGGCGGTCAAATCACCTGGCTGCCCGTCGACGGGGACGGGCTGATCGACCTCCGTACGCTCGAAGCTGCTATCCGTCCGACCACGATCCTCATCGCAGTGATGTATGCCAACAACGAAATCGGCGTCCTTCAACCCATAAAAGCCATCAGCGAGATAGCCCGGAGACGGGGCGTCCTGTTTTTCTCGGATGCTGTCCAGGCGGTCGGCAAGATACCGGTGGATGTGAACCGTGATGGCATCGACTTGCTGGCGCTTAGCGCGCACAAGTTTTATGGGCCGAAGGGCATCGGGGCTTTGTTTGTTCGCCGCCGCGACCCCCGTGTCCGGTTAGCGGCACAAATGGATGGTGGCGGCCATGAGCGTGGGATGCGCAGCGGGACACTGAATGTGCCGGCGATAGTCGGCCTTGGTATGGCTTGCGCGCTCTGCGGGGTCGAAATGGGGGAGGAGGCGCGCCGGCTTGCCGCCCTCCGCGACCGGCTGGAAACCGGTCTTTTAGCCATCGAAGGCTCGGTCGTCAATGGCAGCCGGGTGCATCGGCTGCCGCAGACCACCAATATCTCCTTCCGCGATACGGACGGTCAGGGGCTATTGGCGGGGCTGGGGAAGGATATCGCCCTCTCCTCCGGTTCCGCTTGTACGTCAGCCTCTATGGCACCCAGTTACGTCTTAAAAGCCCTTGGCCTGGAGGATGGTCTCGCCCGCAGCTCGCTTCGCCTTGGATTGGGCCGATGGACGACTGTTGAAGAAGTCGATTATGCTGTTGGCCGTATCGGCGAGACTGTTGCTAAGCTTCGTGCGAACGCATATAGATAAAATTTTATATATAAATGTCAATTAATTACCATGTGTTTTATACTTGGTTGCAAGCGCCTTGCAGCTGTTTGCAAAGCCCGGCTAAAACAAAAAACCCGCCTTTTTACGGACGGATTTTTTCATGCAGTTGGTTTCGGTTGAATATTTTATGAAACAACCTTATTTTATAATTTTTCGAAGGCAGGCTATCTATTAAGAGGATGCAATATAGGGATAACTTTCATTTTACCCACTTTTCTTTGCATCTAATTTCCGCTAATTTTCACATTTTATTTTGACCAATATGTTATAATATACTCATTTGGCAATTAGGTGCAATAAGAACTATCATTCAAACGATTAAGTCGATGTCGACATCCATTTATCGATTATTTTCGCGCTTATGTGGGCTATTTGTAAAAAAGAACTCCGGCAATTCTTTAGCAACCTTACCGGCTATGCCGCCATTGTCGTCTTCCTCCTGCTCAACGGGCTTATGCTCTTTGTCTTTCCGGACACTGACATCCTGGCCTTTGGGTATGCCACGCTCGACAAGTTCTTCGAACTTGCCCCCTGGATCCTCCTCTTACTGATCCCGGCGATCACTATGCGGAGCTTTTCCGACGAATTCCGGATGGGGACCTGGGAGACGCTCCAGACACTACCCATATCGCGTGGCCGGCTGATCGCGGGTAAATACCTGGCGAGCCTCATCGTAGTCCTCATCGCACTCTTACCCACCCTCGTCTACTTCCTTTGTATCCAACGGCTTTCGGGCCAGGGTGGCATCGATACCGGCGGCGCCACGGGCAGTTACCTCGGTCTTGTGCTGCTTGCCGCCGTTTTCACCGCGATTGGCATCTGGTGCAGCAGCACCACCAGTAATGCCGTCGTAGCCTTCCTCTGGTCGGCTTTCGCGTGTTTCGTGCTGTACATCGGCTTCGGTGCAGTCAGCGGCCTGCCGGTCTTCTCCGCCGGCCTGGACTACTACATCGGCATGCTGGGCATCGATTTCCACTATCGCAGCATCAGCCGCGGCGTGATTGACGGCCGCGATCTGCTGTATGTGGTGAGCGTTATTTTTCTTTTTTTATACCTTACGGCCAGACATCTGGCGGGTAAGAAGAATGTGCTCAACCCGATCTTTCTGATCTTTGGCCTGGCGATCGTCAACCTGCTTTCCGCGCATTTGCATGCCCGCCTGGACCTCACAAAGGAAAAACGCTATACCCTCAGCCAGCCTACCAAGGACCTCCTCCATCGCGTGGACGACGAGATCGTCGTCGACTTCTACCTTGCCGGGGACCTGAAGGCCGGGATCCGCAAGCTGGCCAAGAGTGCCGACGATGAACTTCACGAATTCAACGAATACGCCGATGGCAAAATAAGACTCCATGCTTTCGACCCGCTCGCCAATCTCGACGACTCGGCCAAGGCGAGCTTTCTCGACACTTTGCGGCGAATGGGCATCCAGCCGATGACGCAGGTCGCACAGGCAAAAAAAGGCGAAGAACAAAGCGAACGGATCGTCATTCCCGCCGCCATCTTACGGTATAAGAACCGGGTCTACCCCGTCAACCTCCTACAGGGCGTGGCGGGTGCCGGTCAGGACCAGGCACAGGAACAGCTTTACACGAACGCCGAAACCCAACTGGAATATAAATTTGGCAGCGCGATAGACAAGATCACCGCAAAGGAACGACCCATGGTCGGCTATGTGATGGGTAATGGCGAGCCGCTCGACCTGCGCGTCTACGACGTAATCCAGGATATCCGCAGCCGATACCGATTCGGTATCGTTCCCCTGGACAGCATGGCCGTCATACCATCCAAATACAATGCGCTGGTGATCGTAAAACCAGCCAGCAAATTCACCGAGCGCGAGAAGCTGACGCTTGATCAATACGTCCTCCATGGGGGACAGATCATCTGGGCCGTAGACGTCCTGCATGCCGAAAAGGACAGCCTCCGGCAGGTACAGGGGACAGTGGCCTATGACCGCGGCCTCGAGCTGGAAGACCTCTTCTTCAAATATGGCGTAAGGGTAAACGAAGACCTCGTGGAAGATCTCCAGTGTGCGAGCCTGCCGGTCGTCGTGGGCATGCAGGGCGACAAGCCGCAGATCCAGCCCCTGCCCTGGCCTTATTTCCCACTGCTAAATGGCAGCCTGACACACCCGATCTCCAAGAACCTCGACCCCGTCTATTCTCAATTCGATAATTCCCTCGACACCGTTAAGGCGCCGGGGATCGCGAAGACCGTGTTGTTACAGAGCTCAGACCATTCAAAACGCACAGGCACACCGGCGATCATCAGCTTCGACGTCATGAAATACAAGGACGATCCCAGGCAATTCCCCGAGGCGCATATCCCTGTGGCCATGCTCTTTGAAGGGAATTTCCAATCCCTTTTCACGAACCGCATCCCGACCGCACTCGTGGATAGCCTCGCCAATGTCTACGGCCAGCCTTTCGTAGCACATAGCGATAAGCCTTCGCGCGTCATTGTCTGCGGCGATGGCGACATCTTCATGAACGAGGTGTCCGAGGAGCAGACGCCGAGGCCGCTTGGTTGGAGCGAGGCAAACGGCTTCCAATTTTCGAATCAGAGCTTTATCGAGAACTGCCTGGAATACATGGTCAATCCATCCCGCATCCTCGAGACCAGGTCCAAGGACCTCACCCTCCGCCTCCTGGACAGTGCCAGGGTCGATGAGGACCGTTCGTTCTGGCAATTCGTCAACATCGGCCTGCCCTTGCTCCTTGTGATCCTGGGCGGGTATGTCTACCAGCTGATCCGTAAAAGAAAGTTCGGCGTGTAATTTGAACTTATCTTTATCCCATCAAATTCCTGAATGAGTCCAACGACCATCACCTATCTGACCTTTGGAGTTTTTTTGTTAGTGGCTATCATCTTCGACCTTGGGCGCCTAAGCAGGAAAGGGACGACCATCTCCATCCGTCAGGCATTGCTTCAAACCGCTTTTTGGGTGGCGTTGGCAATGATCTTCTGCGGTTTCCTCTGGTATGAGGACGGGCATAAGATCGCGGTGGAATATTTCAGTGCATACCTGATGGAATGGAGCCTGAGCATCGACAATATCTTTGTCTTCATCATCATTTTTTCGTTTTTTCGCGTCAAGCCGGGTTTTTATGCGCGGGTGCTCCTGATCGGAATTCTTTTGGCCATCTTCCTCCGCGCCATCTTTATCACCGTGGGCATCGCACTCGTGACACGCTTCCATTGGCTCCTTTACGTATTCGGCGCGATCCTGGTCTATACCGGGATCACGATGTTTACTTCGCGGCACGATGAGGACGTCGACATAGAAGAGAACAGGGTATACCGGTTTATGAAAAGGGTGCTGCCCCTGACCGGCGGCGACGGCGACGGCAAAATGCAGGTGACCATCGGCGGGAAAAGGCGTTTCACCAGCTTGTTTGTCGTGGTGGTTTTGCTTGCCACGACAGATATCGTGTTCGCCATAGACTCCATCCCGGCCGTATTCGGCATCACCCACGAGACGGTCGTCATCTATACTTCGAATATCTTCGCGGTGTTAGGGCTTCGCAGTCTTTTCTTTTTGCTGCGCGGCGGCATCGATAAATTCTCGCATTTGCAGCAGGGTATTGCGTTTGTGCTGATCTTTGTGGGGTTGAAAATGCTCGTGGAATATTTCGATGTGGTAATTCCTGTCTTCGTGTGTCTGTTGGTGATCCTGGTCTGTATCGCCGGCGGCATTGGTTATTCTATTTGGGACAGGCGAAGAAAAAATATCGAGTCCCCATCTTCTATCCCCCCGCCAAGCAACAATTCCCATGGAATATAGTATGCGGTATATCGGCCAGGTCACTGGTGGAAAATGGCTCCAGTTCGTGAGCGACGATCCCATCGCCCAGCTGTTGCTGGACAGCCGCCGGCTGATCTTCCCGGCCACGTCGCTGTTTTTTGCACTGCGCGGCCCCCGACGTGATGGCGGCAGGTTTGCCGGTGAGCTTTATAAGCGTGGCGTACGTAATTTTGTAGTGGAGGAAGGCATGTTGTCGAATTTCATTGATGACATGCCGGAGGCGAACATATTGTCCGTGCCGGACGCGCTCGTGGCATTGCAGCGCCTGGTGGCGGTGCATCGGCGGGTTTTTTCCTTTCCCGTGATCGGCATTACCGGCAGCAATGGCAAGACGATCGTCAAAGAATGGCTCAACCAACTCCTGGAGGCGAATTACCGGATCGTCCGAAGCCCCAAGAGTTACAATTCGCAAACCGGCGTTCCACTCAGCGTCTGGCAGATGGAGACTGGGCATGACCTGGGTATTTTTGAAGCCGGGATATCGAGGCGCGGCGAGATGGCACGGCTCGAACCGATCATTCGCCCAACCATTGGGGTGTTCACCAATATCGGCGAGGCGCATAGTGAAGGCTTCGGCAGTTTGGCAGAAAAAGCCACTGAAAAGCTGGAGTTGTTTACGGCGGCGGAAACGTTGGTCTATTGCAACGATCAGCCGGAGACTGTCAAGGCGATCGCGGAATGGTCGCGGGGCCGGGCCGGCGCGCCGGAATTGTTTTCCTGGGGCCACGCCGTAGAGAATGCAGTTCGGATCGAGTCTATAGAAAAATGCGATGACTGGACCACGATCGGCGTTTCTTACGATAGGCTCGCCCTGACCTTCTCCGTTCCGTTCACAGATTACGCTTCGATCGAGAACGCCATGCATTGCCTCTGCGTGCTCCTGCTGTTGAAGCAATCCGCTGAAAAGATCGCTGCCGCCATGCAGGAGCTGTCGTCCATCGCTATGCGCCTAGAGCTGAAAAGCGGGATCAACCATTGCTCCATCATCAACGACAGCTATAGTGCCGACCTGAACTCATTGGCGATCGCACTCGATTTTTTGGCTGCGCAGCAGCAGCATATCCGGCGCACGGTGATCCTGTCCGACTTTTTTGAGAGCGGCCGTGGAGACGACGAGCTCTATGCGACGATTGCCGATGCGCTGGCGTTGAAGAAGATCGACCGGCTCATCGGTATAGGTCCACGTATTGGTGCACATGCCAGCGCCATTGCGGAACGGTTCCTTGGCGAAACGGTTTTCTATCTAACGGTCGAAGCCTTTCGACGTGATCTGGCAGTGCTGCATTTTCGCGACGAGACCGTTCTTATCAAAGGCGCGCGGGTCTTCGAGTTCGAAGAGATAGACCGGCTTCTGACCGAACAGATCCACCAGACGGTGTTAGAGGTGAACCTGAATGCGATGGCGGCAAATCTGCGGGCCTACCGCCAGCTGTTGCAGCCGGGGACGCTGGTGATGGCCATGGTCAAAGCCTATGGTTATGGAAGTGGCAGCTTCGAGATCGCCAACGTCCTCGAGTTCCATGGCGTTGACTACCTGGGCGTCGCCTATGCCGACGAGGGCGTAGTATTGCGAAAGGCCGGCATTCGCGTTCCGATCATGATCATGAATACGGAGAACAGCAGTTTCGATTCGCTCGTGGAATACAACCTGCAGCCGGTGATCTATTCCTCTTCGTTGTTGCATAGTTTCGACCGCTGGTTAAAAAAAGAGGGTATTCCCGCCTTCCCCATCCACATTGAATTGGAGACGGGCATGAACCGTCTGGGCTTCCCGCCGCAGGAATGGGATGAGCTGTTGCGGGCGTTGCCTGTATCGGCGTTTAAGGTGCAGAGTGTTTTCAGTCATTTGGCGGCGAGCGAGGAGGCACAGCAGGATGCGTTCTCGCTGCGGCAGGCGTCGGCTTACCTGGAGATGGCGGCGCGGTTGGAGGGGGTGCTAGGGTATTCTTTTATCCGGCATCTCGCGAATTCGGCGGCGATCGTCCGGCATCCGGGATTGCAGCTGGATATGGTCCGGCTGGGCATCGGGCTCTATGGCGTCGACAGCGCCAATTCCCACCGTCTCGAGCTGCAGGAAGTGTCGACCTTAAAGACCACGATCGCCCAGATCAAATACCTCCAAGAAGGCGATACAATAGGGTATGACCGCACCGGACTCGCCATGGACGGCATGGTGATCGCCACTGTCCGCATTGGGTATGCGGATGGCTATGCCCGCACACTCGGCAACGGTGCCGGCAAGATGTGGATCAACGGCAGGCTGGCGCCGACTATTGGCATCATCAGCATGGACATGACGATGATCGATATCACCGGCATCCCCGATGCGAGGGAAGGCGATGAAGTGGTCGTTTTCGGTATGGAACTATCCGTCAGCCAGTTAGCAGCTTGGGCCGGGACGATCCCCTACGAGATCCTCACGGGGGTCAGCCAGCGGGTAAGGCGGGTCTATTTTGAGGAGTAGGCTAGGAGCTGGTTGGTGCCGCCGGCCCCAACCGAAGTTCTTTTACTATATTTGGGTTTTATGAAGGCGAGAACTATATTCCTTTTGGTATTACTGATCATCGTGGCCGACCAGAGTCTTAAGATCTGGGTCAAAACACATATGCCGCTGAGCCATCCTACGGATGCCTATTTCGAACGCGTATCCTCTTATGACAATGGTATAAAGTTATTGGGGGAGAAGGCCCAGATCTATTTTGTAGAAAATGAGGGCATGGCCTGGGGCTGGAAATTCGGTGGCTCCTGGGGTAAGATGGCGCTCACGCTGTTCCGGCTCGTGGCCGTCGTTTTCGGGGTATACTATATCCAAACCATCATCAAAAAAAAATACCACCGCGGATTCATCATTTGCGCCGGCCTCATCTTCGCGGGAGCCCTCGGCAACCTGTTGGACAGTATGTTTTATGGATTGATCTTCGAGCGCAGCACGTATGATCATGTGGCAAAGCTCTTCCCGGCTCATGGCTACACGACCTTCCTGCATGGCAGGGTAGTGGATATGCTCTATTTTCCGATCCTAAAAACGCATTACCCTTCGTGGTTTCCGTTTGTGGGCGGCGACGAGTTCGAGTTTTTCAGCCCGGTCTTCAACCTGGCCGATGCTTCTATCTCGGTCGGCGTTATAGCGATCCTTCTTTTTCAGAAAAGGTTCTTCCACAAAAGCCCGGGTACAGGGTCTCCTTCCATGGAAGGACCAGCCAAGGTCGACGCAGTGCAGGCTTAATGCCTGGGCGTCTCGCAGCCCGATTCCGCTGTGAGTGCGGTTCGGTCGATGCCCCGGCAGGCAGCTCAAGGCGTATTGACCTTCACCACTTTCTGACAGGTCACCTGGTTGTTGCACTGGATCAGCAGCGCATACGACGCGGCGGGTAAATTGGATACCCCGTACACTGTCAAAGCATTGTACCCCTGCGTGACGGTTTGCTTGTCCCGATGCACCACGCGTCCATAAAGATCGAGCAGCGTAAAGGTGACAACACCATCGCCCGGCGACACGAGGTTCACTCCAAGGTGATCGATAAAAGGATTCAAGGCAGAGCGTACCTGGAAGGCTAATTGTCCGTCGCTCAGCAACACCAGCTGACTGAATTTATTGAGGCTTTGAGCGATCAGATTGATACGGTAATAAGATTGTGCGCTTATGGGGGTGTGATCAGTATACTCATACGTGGCACCTTCGCCAGGGGCCGCAGTCGCGGGAAGCGTGGCAATAGCCGAGAAATGCACCCCGTCATCGCTGCGTTCCACACTGTAGTTCAGACCTTCGACCTCACCGGCCGTGGTCCAGGCAAGCTGGCCAAGCCCACCGTTCAGTTGTCCCTTGAATGAGAGCAAAGTGGTCGGCAACGTGATCATACAGTTCACGCCGTAAACCAATTTCGGCTGACTGGTGGTGAAATTACAATTCGCATTTGCGAGGTTGGCTGTCGTACTCGCGATAGTGAGCCGGTAGATCGTCGTACTGGTAACTGCTTGTACACGATAATATCGGGTGACCGTATCCACGTACATCATAGTCGATGCATTGTACACCGGCACCATCGTGCCGATGGCCGAACGGCCCAGGGTGTCATTAGGGCAAAGCGTCCAGGTCCCACCTCCGTCAGTGCTTTGCTGCAGCTCGAACTGTGAGTAGTTGTTGACGTAGGATGATACGGCAAATTTTACGGTGTCATCCGCGCCCTGACAAAGTGTGTCCGGTTTATTGGGCGTCAACGTGATATTTGGGGGACAGGTGGCCAGCGTGATATCGTCAAGTGCCCAGTCATTACCGCCGCCGCCAGGTGCGTTGTTGCGGATGGAGATGGTTATCGAGGTCTCCGTAGAATCGGTCAGGAACACAAAGCCGCGCTGTTGCCAGCCAACCGTATCTATCTGGCCGGTACTGAGCCGGTCGATACCGTCCACGACAAGTGTCAGATTGGGTAACACGCCGGGCGTGTATTCGGCAACACTATTGGTGTCGATACCGCAATTGGGGCAAATATTCTTTACCCAGCAGGAGAACTGATAATAAGTATTAGGACAGAGACCGGTAATGACCTGGTGATAGGCCTCGCTGGTAGCCAAGTCGGCGTTTACGACCAGCATATAACCGGCAGTTGCCGTGTTGCTTGGAGGAGGGTTTCCGGCCGCGTTGGTCGTGCCGGTATGGTCGCCGCCTATATACCAGAATCCGCCAAATTCCCTATTGCTACACGCATAGATGCCCGTAGCGCCTCCGCAAGTGGGCTGCCTGTTGGCGTTAGGATAGGTGGAACTGGTCGGACTGGTATTGTTGATGATGGCATAGTAGCCGTCGTTAATGGTTACGCTGGAACTGCTATTGGGCAGATAAGTATAGCCGGGTATCGGAAAAGTAGGCCCGGTGCTCCGGTTGAGGCCGGCACCTGACCCAAAAGTACCACCGCTTTCGGCGGCAAAGTTGGTACTTGAACTGTTGGCGCAAAGTACGCTCGGCGCCTGGATCAGGATCTGGTATTTGGTGGCGGTCAACACGGTGTCGGTAATGGCGGTCGAAGTCTTGCGGAAGCAGATCTTGCCGCCGCCAAGCGTGATGGTGTCGCCATAGGTGCCGGTCACTTTCACCCGAAAGGCGGTACTGATGATGGAACCGGATGAGAAAAGCGGTTTGGTGACGCCGCCTGTGATCGTACCGGCGCCTGTCGTATTGATCGTGGCCATGGAGCCGGCGCCTGAAGGTGTCGTGGCCCCGCTACCCATATTGATACGGATCTGGTAGCCGCCCGCATAACCGGGGTTTGCCACATAGGTACCGCAATCGGCGTCGGAGGCCTGGGTATAAGCGCGGGCGACAACCCCTTCGTTGCTGATGAGGTTGAGTGTACTCGCCGGCAGCATAGCGGTATTGGTAGGCAGACTGTCGTAATACCTTACCAAATACATATTACCAGTACCATTATAAGACTTATTGACGTAGAAGTTCACCCTTATCTCGAGGGTGTCACCTGGCTGCACTGGGCCGCCGACCGTCTTTTTGCTGAGATTAACGTAGCTGTTGCCAAATTTGATCATCGCGGAGGCTTGTCCGAAGGACATACCGCGGAAGGAAAGGATCAAGACAAGCGCCCCAACGATTCTGTAAAGAATAGGATGGATGGCGCGATCGGTTTTTAAGGGTACGACTCTTTTCAAAGTATACGGATTTAGGTCGTTTGTTACTATAGGGTGTTAATGGTGACTCCTTAGTCAGGCCGAAATCAAACTTAAAGGTACTATGCATTTTCATGTATTGCAATCGTAGAACTACGATTGACCTTCGTTCTTTTACGGGTTTGCCTGCGGTTAGTCGCGCTGATTTTGGGATTTCCCGCGGTTTTGAGTGGGGCGGTGGCTAGTTTGCGCTCGACCCGGGCTTTTTCGATGCCCTTGCGGGTCTTTCCGGGAACGATCGCGGCCTCTTTGGACCACGAGCGGTCCAGCTGTCCTTGAGGGACTTAAGGGGGACTGCGGCCCCGGGGCCTTGCTTGGATAAAAAATCTTTATTAGTTTTGTGTAGTATTTACACTATGAAGTGCAGAACAGAGGTTGCTCGCTATACATCCAACATAATCCCGTACCCTTATAATTATATTACCATGCAATCTCTAACAGAATCCAGAACGGGCGAGCTCCCGTCAGCCTTGGCCCCGATGACCTGCTCTGTATGCGGGTCGGCTATGTATCCTACAGACCGCAACAACTTCGAAGTGACGTACCGATGCTCTTCCGCCGAAGCCCGATTCTGGGACTTCGATCGTGGCACCCTCGACCAAAAGATCGCTAAAGAACACTGGGACAAATCGCTGAAGGAGGTTTTCCTCAATCGCGGGTAGATGCGCGCGGGTCAGGAAACGGCCAATGGCGTCCCATCGGACCCAAGACCTTTGTAATATTTTGCCCGCCGTGGCGACAAATTCCATATGTCAGCGCATCAGCTACTCGTCCTGATCCTTGTTCAATCAGGGCCGGTGTCCGGCTTTGCGAAACGGCCAGTGTCCAACCTTGGCCGGGTGCGAAAATTGCGCTAACTTTTCTTAAAACACTTTAGCTTATGCCGACAACAACAGCCACGATGACGACGGCGGAGATCGCCAATCGTCTCGCAGAATTGTGCAAACAAGGCCAATTCGAACAAGCCCAGAAAGAATTATTTGCAGACGATGCCATCAGCATAGAGCCTCATGGCACACCCGCTTTTGACAAAGAAACGAAAGGCCTCGACGCCATCATCCAAAAAGGCATTAAATGGAGTGAAATGATCACAGAGTACCATGGGATGAAAGTGTCGGAGCCACTGATCGCCGGAGATTGTTTCGCCCTCACCATGTGGATGAGCGTGACGATGAAAGAAGGCGGGAGGATGGACATGACCGAACTGTGCCTATACAAGGTTAAAGACGGGAAAGTCGTATCCGAAGAATTTATGATGTAGTCTGCACTTATACCCTGAAGATCCTGGAAAGAAGATTTGACGTCTCCTTGATGGAGCTGGTGAGTGCTTCAACGTCTTCTTTGTGCGCGGGATGGCGATTGTCGGCTATCTGTGACTGTTCAGCCATTGCGCCGGCATGTGATGCCGGTATGGATCGCGGGATCCATTCCAATATTCCGTAGCTGAAAAAGATCGCTGTCTCCGTCAATAAGCCTACAGTGAGGGCCTTATCTCCGAATGCTGTGTGCTCGAGTTTTCCCCAGGCGCCAAAGATCACGACCGCCGCCCCGAACGAAAATACCGTATTGAGAATTTTATCCAGTCGCATGCTCAAATATACATAATATTCAGATGCATCCAAATAATAAGTATAGTTATTTTGTGCTTATTTTATCGTGCTGGGACGGTAGTATTCTCGCCGGGGAGACCAGCGATCCTTGAAACCAGGTCGGCGGTCAAAGCCGAACTGATAGAGTCGATTAAAGTTGCTGACATGGTTGTTTTTACGTGAAGCGGATTCAAATACAATGTCACGGCGCCCGATCGACTACCCCTATTTTATGGATGTAATGGCGGTGCCGCCGTATTTGCTCTCAGACTTGATGATGCCAAAACCGACCGCATACCATTCCGTGACATCAAAATTCATCGGTATGCTGAAAGGGCCCGTCTTGACGCCGATCTTGCAATGGCTTGTGATCTTGAAACAGTTCCAGGTACCTGCCGTCGTCGTCACCGATTCCTGCGCGATGACCTTGCGGTCACTGATCGTCATGGTCAGGCTTTGTTTGAATCCGGGAGGGCCGGGAGGGCCCCCCGGCGGCGCGCCGGGACCGCCGGGACCACTATTATGAGACAGGTCCATCGTGAATGTGCCGTCCGGCGGGGTGTCGCCGACTTTCATATTGGAGGGATAGGAAATGAAACTGCTTTTTGCGTTGACTTCCGCATCCCCGTACTTCTCACTTTGTTGCTGGGGCAGCATCATCTTCATGTCCATCCGGAACTCGCCGCCCGAACATTGTATGGTGCTGGTCGTCCTGGCTTTTGAATTACTGTTTTTGTCGAACAGCTCGGCATTTATTGTACCGGTCACGGTTCCGCCGCTGTTGCTTACGTCTTTGATCGCATAGACCTTCTTCCCGTTCTGCTGGCCATTTTTGTCGTAGATGGTCATCTCTACGGTCTTGTCTTTCTGCAGCAGCAGGAATTGGTTACAATCCTGGGCCTGGGCAGTGGCTAGCACAAGAAGGGCCAGGCAAAATGCAATCTGGTGTTTTCTCATCGTCGTAGCTGGGTTTTGCCGCCAAGGTATTACCATTTTTCTATATGACCAATAACACGTTGCGGTAATCCCGATCTTTGCACCCATGGAAAAACAAGGATTGACGCGGCCGCAGTTGGCGACGATGACCGTCGCCGCCGGCATTTGCGTAGCCAATATCTATTATAACCAGCCCCTTTTGAAAGACATGGCCCGCGATCTGCAGGTCTCCGAACGCCAGATCGGTCTCATCCCGGTTCTCACGCAGACCGGCTATGCCCTGGGCCTTTTTTTTCTCACACCTCTTGGGGATAAGATGCCTCGCAAACGGCTGATCGGCGTGCTGCTGGTGTTGCTGATGCTTGCGCTCACAGGGATGTCTCTGGCCCCGGGTATAATGGCCATTTACACGATGTGCCTGTTGACCGGCGGATCGGCGGTCATCGCCCAGGTGATCCTCCCCATGGCCGCCGGTATGGACCCCAACAATAAAGGCAAGAACGTAGGCATCATCTTTACCGGGATACTCACCGGTATCCTCGCAGCCAGGGTCTTTAGCGGCTATGTCGAGACCTGGCTAAACTGGCGCTGGGTCTATGCGATCTCTGCCGGGATGGTCCTGGTAGCAGGCATCTTCCTGCAGACCGTGCTGCCAGCAGTCCGACAGACCTTCCAGGGCAGTTACGCGCAGCTACTGGGGTCCACCCTGCAACAGATCGGACGCTTCGCCCTGCTTCGCCGGACAGCGCTGTTGGGCGCACTCGTGTTTGGCGTATTTTGTTCTTTTTGGACAACCCTGACTTTCCACCTCGGCGGGCCGCCTTTCAATTACGCCACCGATATCATCGGCCTCTTCGGACTGCTGGCCATCGGCGGCGCATTGTTGGCCCCGGTATTCGGAAAAATGGCTGATAAACGACACCCGGCCCGGTCATTGGTAATGACGATCGGCCTCATCCTTGCCGGCGTCGTACTGGTAATGACCCTGCCCAATAACCTCTATGCTACAATGGCCGCCGTTCTCCTCCTCGACATCGGCGTACAGGCCACACAAGTCAGCAACGTCGCCACGATCTATACCCTGGACGCGGCAGCTCACAGCCGCATCAACACGGTCTACATGACCGCCTATTTCCTCGGCGGCAGCATTGGGACTTTTGCCGGTGTTCAATGCTGGCATACCGGCGGCTGGCACCTCGTCTGCTGGCAGTTGTTGTTGTGGGGAATCGTGGCGCTAGTGCTGGCTTTGGAACAATGGAGAAAACTAGCTATTTTGACGGCATGAAGCTACAGTTGACAGGCCTGCTGATCCTATGTCTGCATTCCGCCCCTATTCTATCGCAAGGGACTTCGATCTCATTTGAATGGACAGCGCCAAAGGTCAAGCCCGAAAAAGGTCTGTACAAACTCATCGCCTTCCTTGATTCCCGGCAGGACACCACCTGCGTGGGTAACTATTCCCTGGAACCGGGGGCCAAACCAACGAAGCTGATCCTGAAGACCCCGATCCAGCCTCAGTTGGAGGCCATCCTGAATGCCTATACGGATGCTTCGTCCGGGTTCGGTGCCGTCCTCTTCCAATTAAAAAGGTTTTCTTTTGCCGAGACGCAAAGGACTGCGTATACGTATATCTCTGCTACATTATATGCACTAAAAGATAACGGTTATGTGCCCTTGCTGAACCTGGATACCACGCTCGTGATCGAGGGGCCGGTGAATTTTCAACCCGCGCTGGCTTATTTCAGCAATGACGTAGTGAACAATTTTATCGCAAAAGCGATCTTGATGGCGCCGGCAGACACCGTCGTCTATAGCTACGACGATGTCCAGCATATCGACCTCGTGCAGAAGCGGAAGTTAAAGGCCTACAATACCACTGTTTATGCGGAAGGGTTTTATAGTAACTACAACGCCTTCAAAAACCTGACGCCTGATCTCCAGGGCGCGGTCAAATTGAGAAGCGATAGCAGCATGGCGGTTACGCTCCACAGCAGCGAGTGGACGGAGCCCAGGGGCAAGAAACACATCTTTGCGATCGTATATAAGGGTGTGCCCTATATCGTGACCCATTTTGGCTACTATCCACTCGAAAAACAGGGCGATGATTTTTATTTTTCCGGACACCTGAATGTTGCCGGCAGTGCCCAGTCGTCCCCTTTCGGGCTTTTTACGGGCAATACGGCGGATGCGGACAAACACAATTACCGCGTGCTCCTCGATTATACCAATGGGGAGTTCATCCATCTCCGGGCGCCTGAGGTTGCGCCTTGATAAAGTAAGACCACCGCATCCATTCACCTCGAGGTGCTGCCCTAAAACCGCGTCGTCGACGGATGAAAATGGCTCCAGGAATGCCAGAACTCCTGGTAGGCCTGTATGGGTTGAAGTTGCTGCCCTTCAAGCGGGCCGGCGACACAGCGGCCTTGCTGGTCCCAGGTGGAATGCGTGGAATCATCGATGAGATCGCTTTTGAACAACTCAAACCCCCCTTTGATCACTCCGTCCCTTCCGGCCGCAAATGAAAGTGTCTTCCCATCTACCCGCCGACTCCAGACGTGGAACGAGGCGGAGTCGGCACCTAATATGAGGACGATGGGCAATGCACCGATGGTGTCCTGTATGAGCGGATGACTGACCAGCGCATCCCAATCATAGGCCTTGGTGTTGGCGCCGGAGCGGACGCCGACGACCCACGACTTGGCCTTCCACGACGACGAGTCCCGGTGTTCGAGGCTGCCTTCGATCTTGCCGTCGTCATAGTCGGCGAGCGAGGCATACCGTTTCTTATAAAGCGTATCCGGCTGTAAGATCTTCGAGTCCGGATGCATCCTCAGCCATTCTGCAAGGGTGAACTGTGCACTTGGAAGCTCGGCCAGTTGGGTCATCTTCAAGGGACCCGCGACAGCGGCACCCGTAGCCTGCTGCCACCAACTTCCGGTACGCGCATCCTCGAACATGGCATTGAAATGGTCCATGCCGACAAGCCGGAAATTTTCGGGCCTGCCCCCGACCACCGGACTAAAGACCCGGCCCGTCCGGCAGACGGTACAATACGTAATCATGACGGGCGTGCTCCCAAAACTATCCCTTACCTGGTGATGGTAGCCGATGAGCTGGATCGGGTAAGCCTTGGCTTCGTTGTTAACGACGACGCCAATGACCAGCTTATTGGCCGCTATTTTGTTGTCTGCGGCGTTGGCGAATTTTACTGTTGACGGCTGATAGAACATCTTATCGGCTTCGAACCGGTAATTGAAAAAGTAGAAGATGGTGCCGTAGAAAAGGATCAGCAAGGATAGCAAGATCTTGTCCGAGACTCGTCCGTGCCGCCAAAAGGCTGCAAGCGGAGCAATGATAAGCAACAGGCCGATCAGGCGCAGCAGCAGCCGGTAATGGTCGATCGACCAGGCCAGCTCAACAGTATCATGTTGCTGGCTTCCCGGAAAGGGCATGATAAAATAGACCCGTAATATTTCGGTGGCGAACAACAGCAGACAACCAATGACGAAAAGTAAAATGGCAGCAGGTCTTTTCATGGCCGTTAATTTACGTAGAAAATTTCATCTCCTATGTGATTGGGTCGTTTGCTTCGCCGGATCCCAGTTCAGAAGACGCATCACCGCCGGGTCGCCCATGACGGCTCCTTTTGGCCGGGATACATGGCCCAGGCCGAAGACTGCGAGGTCTGCCTGCGGAAGGACCGCTGATCCATGTTCGTCCACCGTATCCGCCTTCATGAAGCCGTTGCCGTTTAACTGTACGCGTTTAATGAGGAACGCATAAACGGCTTGTCTTTTGGAGTGACCGAAGTCGTGTTTTTCGTTGGGGAGATGGACATTCTCCACGTTCTGTGGGACGCCGTACCAGCTGTAGAGCGTTCTAATGTAGGGGAATTCCACCACGGGGTTGTTCTTCGTCCAGTCCCCGCCGTCAGACACCAGCAGCATCGGCCGGGGAGCGGCCAGTGAGGCGATCTCAACGTTGTTCGTCAGACTGTTCGGGCGCCGATGGATGGGCATGCCGCTTTCGCAGACGCAGCCGCCAAAGAAATGCGCCGAGACCATGACCACAGGCACCGAGACCTTGACCCTGCTGTCGAGGGCCGCTAGGAGGATCGTTTGTGTGCCGCCGCCCGATGCGCCGGTGACGGCTATTCTTGCCGTGTCGATATTTGACAGGGAAAGCAGGAAGTCCAGTGCCCGAATGCTGTTGTAGGTCTGAAGTTTGAGGGCTTTGGGGATCTGGTGAGTGCACTGTTGGTTGTCTCCATATCCGATCATATCATAGGTGAAGACGGTGGCGCCCATCCTCGCCAGTGTCGCACAAAGTTTTTGCTGATCCGGTGCGAAACGGCCGTCGGGGTGGTGGAAATGACCGTGCGGCGAGAGGATGCCGGGCATAGGGGCCGTCGTGTCCGCGGGGCAGTATAGATTTCCTGTGAGCCAATAGCCCGGCAGCGTCTCTATCGCGATATTCTCTACTGAATAACCCGGCAGTCTTATCCTGCCGGTGCGCAGGATCGTCAGGGGCTGGCGTGGCATGTGGCCCAGCTCCGCACCGGCTATGATGCCCTGCCGGATCAATGCCGCCCGATCCTCCCACGATGTGCGGTCGTGGTATTGCCTGCTAAGGTCGCGCAATACCTGCGCACCCTGTGCTTCTGAATAATAGTCACCTTGACAAAGATCGGGATGCTTCGGGTCGGGTTGTGCTATACTTGCTGCTGCTGACAGGAGGATTAGCGCGACGAGGAGGATGCGAGGCATGACGGTTTATTTCTCTAAATATAACCCATTAGTCCAATTTCCCCACCATATCCTCCGGCTTCACCCACTCGTCGAATTGTTCCGCCGTGACATGGCCCAGCCTGACCGCCATTTCCTTGAGGGTCGTATTTTCTTTGTGTGCCTTCTGGGCAATCTCGGCAGCCTTATAATACCCGATCTTAGTATTAAGCGCGGTAACCAGCATCAGCGAGTTGTCTACATGCTTCCTGATATTCGCTTCGATGGGCTCCAGCCCCTTGGCGCAATGGACATTAAAACTATGGCAGCCATCGCCGATCAGCCTTGCGCTGTGCAGGAAATTATAAATGATGAGGGGCTTGAAGACATTCAGCTCGAAGTGACCCATGGCGCCGCCAATATTGATAGCGACATCGTTGCCAAGCACCTGTGCGGCGATCATGGTTAACGCCTCACATTGCGTAGGGTTGACCTTCCCCGGCATGATGCTGGAACCCGGCTCATTGTCAGGTATATGGATCTCGCCGATACCACTGCGTGGACCCGAAGACAGCATACGGATGTCGTTGGCGATCTTCATCAGGCTAACGGCTACTGTTTTCAAGGCACCATGCGCTTCGACGATGGCGTCATGTGCGGCGAGCGACTCGAATTTATTGGCGGCAGTCACGAAGGGAAAGCCCGTCAATTCCGCGATGTGCGTTGCGACATTTACGGCATAGTTAGGCGGCGTGTTGATGCCCGTGCCTACGGCGGTGCCTCCGAGTGCCAACTCGCTGAGATGCGTCAGTGTGTTCTTTATGGCTTTTAGGCCGTGATCGAGTTGTGAGACATAACCGCTGAATTCCTGGCCAACGGTGAGCGGGGTGGCATCCATAAAATGTGTGCGGCCGATCTTCACGACCCGCATGAATTGTTTGCTCTTGGCCGCCAGCGTATCGCGGAGCTCCCCGATCCCTGGGATCGTGGTCTCGAGCAACATCTTATAGGCGGCGATATGCATAGCCGTGGGAAACGTATCGTTGGAGGACTGCGACTTGTTGACATCATCGTTCGGCTGCAGCGTTTTTTCTTTATCTGTCAACTTGCCGCCGGCGAGTACATGGCCCCGGTAGGCGATGACCTCATTGACATTCATATTGCTCTGTGTGCCGCTGCCTGTCTGCCAGACCACCAGTGGAAAATATGCGTCCAGTGACCCGCTCAGGATCTCATCGGCGACCCTGCCGATCAGATCAGCTTTCTCTTTCGATAAGACGCCAGCCTCCAGGTTGGTAAGTGCCGCTGCCTTCTTGAGGTAGGCGAAAGCTTGGATGATCTCTTTCGGCATTTTATTGATGTCCTGGGCGATCGGGAAATTTTCTACGCTGCGCTGGGTCTGAGCGCCATAATAGGCGTCGATGGGCACTTTTACTTCACCCATCGTATCTTTTTCTATCCTGTAGTCCATTTTATTCGATTTTGGAGGCGTAAAGATAGGGAGGTATTGCCAATAGTTCGGGAAGTATTGACATTCCCCGTGGCAGTCTGTTTGTCGAATTTTGTAAAAACAGATCAACTTATGAAAAGACACCACTTCTTCTTATTGCTCTTCCCTTTTATCACGATCGGCGCCAGGGCGCAGCCGTCCGAGATCTATGCTCCTGGCGGCAGGGCCATTAGCGGCTATGACCCGGTGGCCTTCTTCGCGGCATCGCGTCCAGTGAAAGGAGTGGACAGCCTGGCCTACAATTGGAAAGGATCGGTCTGGCTTTTTGCCAACCGGCAGGACCTGCGCAATTTTAGCGCCAATCCCGAAAAATATGCGCCGCAGTACGGTGGTTATTGCGCCTACGGCGCCGCCCAGGGACATAAGGCCTCGTCCGAGATCGACACCTGGACAATCGTAAATGGCAAGTTGTATTTAAATTACAATGCTCAAATAAAGGGCTTGTGGATCAAAGACCAGGAGGAGATGATCCGGACCGCCGACAGACAATGGCCTGGTATAAGAAACAAAGATTAACCCCAATAATTCATCATTATGGCTACACAACGCATGACTATCTTTTTCTGGATTTTGCGTATCCTGGCGGCGGTCATCCTGCTGCAAACGCTGTTCTTTAAATTCAGCGCGGCCGAGGAGTCGGTCTATATTTTTTCCACGCTGGGAATGGAACCCTGGGGGCGCATCGGGTCGGGCATTATCGAATTGATCGCAGCCGTTCTGTTGCTTATACCGCGTACCACCGCTATCGGGGCTGTATTGGGCCTGGGCGTCATGAGCGGTGCCTTGTTTTTCCACTTCACCAAATTAGGCATTGTAGTAAAGGACGACCACGGGCAGTTGTTCATTTATTGCTTGCTCGTCTGGATCAGCTGCCTGGTTCTGTCCCTGGCCTTCCGGCGGCAGCTTTTCGGCCGATTCCTCACGGCCGCTTAAACCCACAAACCGACTGTCATGAACATAAAATACCCCATCCTCCACCTGTTTACGCAATTGCATTTGGTACTCGATCGGCTTACTGATGAGCAATACACGGTTCCTGTAGCGGTGCTGTCCGAGGCGACCATTGGTCAGCATGTCAGGCATGTCCTGGAATTCTACCTTGAGCTCAACAAGGGTTATGTCCCGGGAACGATCAATTATGACGCCCGAAAGCGGGATCTGCAGATAGAAACAAACCGGAAGCTTGCCATCCGGAAGTTGGCTGAGGTCAGTCAAAGTCTGTCGAGGCCGGATAAGAAACTCCAGCTGATCGCCGATCTTTCCGGGGATGGGGCGGAGCCTGTCATCGTTTCCACCAATTATTTCCGGGAGCTCATATACAACGTGGAGCACGCTGTGCATCATATGGCCTTGCTGCGGATCGGGATCGGGGCAGTTTCCGATACCGTCCTGCCCGAGCGTTTTGGCGTAGCCGTCTCCACCATACAATACCGACAGTCATGTGCACAGTGACCTTTGTGCCGGCGCCGGACGGTATTTACCTAACCTCCAACCGTGACGAGCGGATCACCCGGAGCGATGCGGTCTTCCCCTTTCGCGCCGCCGGAAATGGACAAGAGATAATCTATCCGAAAGACGCGGAGGCGGGCGGCAGTTGGATCGCTTTGAAGAGTGGCGGTGATGCGGCCGTGTTGCTGAACGGCGCTTTCATCAAACACCGGCGACGACCCGCTTACCGGAAGAGCCGGGGGCTTGTCTTTTTGGAGATCGTCCATGCGGGAGACCCTGCGGGTTGCTTCGAAAGGATGGACCTGGCGGGAATCGAACCTTTTACGCTGGTGCTTTTTTGCAACGGGCTTCTTTTTGAATGCCGGTGGGATAGTGAACGCAAACACATAGTCCGGCTTAACAGCCGACAACCTTATATCTGGTCTTCGGCTACCCTATACGGTTCGGAGACGACTAGCAACAGGGAACGATGGTTTCAGCAATGGTATGCGGCGACGTCCGGGATCGATACCCAAAGTATTATGGAATTCCATCGAACGGCGAGGTTGGGCGACGCGGAGAATGGGCTGATCATCGACCGGCGGGGAAAGGTCGTGACGAAAAGCATCACCTCTATCCAGGTGGCGGCTCCCCGCGCCAGTATCCGCTATTTCGATATTACCGCAGGGATGGAGTATACTGAGGACCTGCCTTCGAAGCCGAAGCAATTATCTTTCGCGGGGTCGCTGCGTGCACGGCTGGCTGCGAAGGCAAGAATCAGGCTTATCCGGCTGCGGAGCTGGGAATACTGGCCTTTCGCTCTTGTCTATCTGCCCGTTTTCGTTTACTGGGCGTGGTTGAGCTTTAAGGCAAAATCACTTTTCTTTTTCAGTACGGCTAATCCGAGCATTCGAAATGCCGGCTTCCTGCTGGAAAGCAAAAAGCAGATCTACGACCTGCTGCCGGATGGCGCTTATCCAAAAACTGTATTTTGCCCCAAAGGGCCGGCGCCGCAGGGTTTCGGCGTTTTATTGGCGGAAAAGGGCTTGGTCTTTCCCCTTATGGCCAAACCCGATATCGGTCAGCGCGGGCTGCAGGTCCGGCTCCTTCGCAACGAATGCGAACTGCTGGTCTATGCGGCGCGGAGCAGGGTCGATTTCCTGGTGCAGGAGTATATCGATTATCCTTATGAGGCCGGCATCTTCTATTACCGGTTGCCGGGGGAGGCGAAAGGCCGGATCTCGGGGGTGGTGGGAAAGGAGATGCTTACCGTGACCGGGGACGGGCAATCGACCATCGAAGCCCTGCTCCTGCATGAGGACAGGCACGTGCTGCAATTGTCGGCGCTGCGCGCGGCTTATGGAAAAGATCTGGAGCAAGTTTTACCTGCGGGAGTGAGGCAAACCCTGGTACCGTATGGCAATCACAGCCGTGGCGCGAAATTCCTGGATTGGAGTGACAAGGTTACGCCGGAATTGGAAGACAGTATTGACAACCTTTGCCGGCAAGTGGAGGGATTTTATTTCGGGCGGCTGGACATTAAATTCCGCGATTGGGCGGCACTTAGCGCCGGACGGCACTTTTCTGTGATCGAGCTGAATGGCGCCGGCAGCGAGCCCACCCATATCTACGACCCGTCGCACTCGATCTTTTTCGCCTGGAGGGAGATCATCCGGCATTTGCGGCTGTTGTATACCATCAGCAGGGCCAATGCCCGCCGGGACGGGTTTGTGCCCATGCGAACGATAGCGGGGTTGAAAATGCTGCGAGACTATGCCCGGCACGAAAAACTGATCTCTTGAGGAACTATCGACTTTATTTTACGGCGATGTTCATCAGCTTCACGGGTTCTTTGCCTGTGGGGACGTTGAACGCCAGCGTCACGGACCTGACCATCAATATGGGAGCGGGTGCGGCTTTGAAGTTTGCGTCAGGCGCGATCCTGGTCGAGGTAGGGCTTGTCCGAATTGCGCTCGTCACCGTGCGGCGGCTGGCGGGGTTGAAGCACCTGTTCTATTTTTTTCGGGTCTTTGCCTGTGCAGCGGTATTGTTGCTGGCGGTCATTAGTTTGATTGCCGCCTGGCATATGCAAAAGCAGGGTGTCGTGGTTCCGTTTGCGCATTACACGCCATTTTTCTCCGGCATCTTCCTGAGCATGCTCAACCCGCTCCATCTGCCTTTTTGGATGGGCTGGACGGCGGCGTTCCGATCAAAAGGAATGCTCGCCGATACGAAAGCGGATTACAATGTATTCGTGACGGCGATCGGCAGCGGGACTGCTTTCGCCTTCTTGTTATACGGAGCGGCGGGACACTTCCTGATCACCTTTTTGCGGATGAATGAGAATCTCTTTAATTGGCTGGTTGGGCTGGCGCTTTTGCTGGCCGGGATAATGCAACTGCGTAAGTTGGCGGCGGGTCGAATGGTCGCTGCACAATGATTATTTTTTCATCTTTTTATTTATCCTCTCCTGCATTTGTCGCTTGTATTCCTCATCCAAGTGATGCGGTGGTTCCGTCGTAGAATGGTGAAAGCTGTGCATGATCCTGTTGATCACCCTGCTTTGTTGTTGGAAGGTCCTGCAGATGGAACAGCCCGCCAGATGAATGGTGAGCGCCATCCTTTCCTTGAAACTCAGCGTGGTGAGCTGCCGCTTCTCAATGAGGTAGGTTGCCCGCCGGCAGTCGTTTTGTATTTTCTTTATTACGTCCATTTTTCAACATTTAGACCCACTCTTTTTGAATACAGGCCCGTAGGTTTAGCTTAGCCCGGTGGATGATCACCCAAAAATTAGCATTGGAGACTTTCAATTCCTTACAGATGGTTTCCGTTGCCATCCCGTCCACGTGTTTCATCGAAAAAATGGAATGCCAGAGAGCAGGCAGCTTTTTCAGGCATTTTGTCAGGACAGCCGCCAGTTCTTTTTGAGCCAGTTGATCGGCGGCATCCATGCGGAAGGCTCGCGGCGAATAGACCGGCTTCCAATGGCCATTATCGGGCTCGAAGAACTCCGCTTCCGGCTCCCGTTCCAACGGTTCCGGCTGCAAACCGGAATGTTGTTTCCGATAGACCTCGATCACTTTGTATTTTAAGATTGAGGTCAGCCAGGTTTTCTCCGTACTGAGACCTTTGAACTGGTCCAGCCCTTCCAGCGCTGCCAGGAACGTTTCCTGGACCAGATCCCGGGATTGTTCTTCATTGTCGAGCCGGGCCAACGCCCAGGAATAGAGGTAATCTCCGTGTCTGGCTACCCATTGTTGGGGGTCGGTAGGCTGGTTTCGCGTCATGGTTTTCGATGTTCGATGCCTGAAAATTAATCTTATTTATGGTGACGCCGGGACCTTAAGCGCAGAGAAATTTACGCCGGCAGCCGCCTTAAAAAAACGGCTGAAATGCGCTGCATTATTAAAACCAAGATCGTCGGCCACCTCTTTTGCCGACTTGTCGGTAAAATAAAGGTATCGCTTTGCCTCCAATACGATCCTTCGCCGGATCAATTCTGAGGGTGGGGGGTATTTGCAAAGTCCAAATAAATTGGCCAGGGTCTTCGGTGATCTGTGGAGGGCCTGTGCATAAAACTGGACTTCGTGGCGTTGACGGAAATTGGCTTCCAGGAGGAGGTTGAACTTTCGTATCAGGTCCATTTTATCGCCGGGGAGGCGCTGGTAGTTCTCCGTTTGCTGCTTTGCGATCCTGGTGACATTGATGATCAACCGTTTCAGCAGTGTTCGCAGCATTTCTCCCTGGATCTTGTCCCTGATCTGCATGTCTTCGATAGATTGCGTCCTGATCAGGGAAATGCATTTTTCCTCATCGGCCGACAAGCGGATGATGAAGGGGTGCCGGATGCCATAAAACAGGAACCCCACGCACCCTACTTCGGCGTCGTGATCGGCAATGCAATAGAAGTCCCGGTTAAACTGCCACGCGACCAGGTTTTCCGGCCATTCAAAACTGAAAGTCTGGTTGGCGACCAGCGGGAGGACCGAGCCCTGCGGCATAAGGTAATCGATCTTGTCGATCGTTACTTTTTGCCCGTTGCCAGGGTTGTAAACAATCGTATTGATCATTTCCTTTTTCCCGTGCAGCAGCCCTTCTCCTTTCAAATTGGGATCATTGATGCTTATGCTGAACTTTCCCTGGGCGAGTTTGTCTTCGAATTGCCATTTCATGCTGCCTTAGTAGGGGGTCGCGCGGTATCCTTACAAAAAAATTAAGTTTTTTTTGTAAGGTCAAAATCCGGGAAATTCACTTCTTTTGCCGGATGAAATTCAACTTATCCGGTCTTTTCGCCATTGCGCTTGTCCTTTGTTTTACTACGGCCAAGGCCCAGGACGATCAGTACATTTGGAAGGATACCACGTCGGGCGGCTACGCCTACCGCTATGTGACCAACGACCCATACCAGGCGCGGATCTATACGCTGCCTAATGGGCTCACTGTTATACTTAGTGCCAATCACAAAGAGCCCCGTGTGGCGGTCCGCATCGCGGTCCGCGCCGGCAGCAATACAGATCCCCGGGGACATACCGGCCTTGCCCATTACCTGGAGCACCTGTTGTTCAAGGGCACCGACCAATTCGGCTCACTTGACTGGGCCAAGGAAAAGCCCTACCTCGATAAGATCGACGCCCTTTATGAGCAATACAATTCCACCAAGGACAGCGTATTGCGCAAACGCATTTACCATCACATCGACAGCGTCAGCGGCGTCGCGTCGCACTATGCGATCGCCAATGAATATGACAAACTGATGGCGGATATCGGTGCTCAGGGTTCGAATGCCCATACTTCGGTAGAAGAGACCGTTTATGAGGAAGATATCCCCGCCAATGCCATGGACAAATTCCTGGCCGTTCAGGGTGAACGGTTCCGCGACCCGATCTTTCGTCTGTTCCATACCGAATTGGAAGCGGTCTACGAGGAAAAGAACCGCGGCCTCGACAACGATGGCTCGAAGATGCAGGAAGCGATGCTCTACAACCTCTTCCCCACACACAATTACGGCCAGCAGACGACCATCGGCACCATCAGGGATCTCAAAAACCCTTCTCTTAAGGCGATCAGGGCCTATTACAATAAGTACTACGTGCCCAATAACATGGCGGTGATCATGGCGGGAGATTTCGACCCGGACGATTTGGTAAAGAAGATCGACAAGGCCTTTGCCTATATGCAGCCAAAACAAGTGGACTTGTATAACCCGGCACCGGAAAAAGACCTGGCGGCGCCAATCACGAAGACCGTATACGGGCCCTCCGCAGAGAACATGCGCATCTGCTTCCGCACGCCTGCGGCCGAGACCCGCGACGCGGCTGTCCTCGAACTGATCAGCGATATCTTTAGCAATGGGAAAGCAGGCCTCTTCGACCTCAACCTCAATAAGCAGCAGAAGGTGCAGGTCGCCCAGTGCGGTCTCGACCAGTTCAAGGACTACGGTGTGCTGGTCTTCTATGGTACCCCCAAACAGGGGCAAAGCCTCGAAAAAGTCCGGGACCTGCTGATGGGCCAGATCGATTTGATAAAGCAAGGTGCGTTCGATAGTACCCTTGTCAAGGCCATCGTCGCCAACGGCAAATTGGGCTTGCTGGAAGGGCTGCAAAAGAATGAAGCCCGGGTCGGCGACCTCATGGAGGCGTTTATTCAGCATCGCGCGACAAAATGGAACCAGGACGTCGCCGAGCTCGACGAACAAGCAAGCATGACAAAAGAAGAGATCGTCGCAGTAGCCAACAAATACCTGGGTAATGATTATGTGCTCCTCTACAAACGCAAGGGTGAAGATAAAAACATAGAGAAAGTGGAGAAGCCGCCTATCCATCCTGTCGAGACCAACGCCGGAAAACAAAGCGCCTTCGTGAAAGCCATCGAGGCCATGCCCGTCACACAGACAACGCCGCAATGGCTCGACTTCCAGACCGGTATCGGCCATGGAAAAGCGGGCATCGCCGATGTCCTATATGTGCCCAATAAAGAAAATGATCTATTCCATCTGTACTACCGGCTCGAGATGGGCAACTTCAATAACCGGCTCTTGCCTATGGCTGCGCAATACCTGCAATATCTTGGGACGGATAAGCACCCTACCGCGGAGATCAGCAAAGCTTTTTATGCCATCGCCTGTAATTTTAGCGTGAACACCACGAACGACCTGACGACGATCAGCATCACAGGGCTGCAGGAGAATTTCGGCCAGGCGGTCTCCCTCTTCGAAGACGTGCTCCGCAATTGTTTGCCCGATAGCGTGGCTCTCGCCTCTCTCGAGGACAGGTTGCTGAAGGCGCGCGCCAACAACAAACTCAACAAGAACGTGATCATGCAAGGGCTTATCAGCTATGCCCGCTATGGTTCGAAGAATCCTTTCAACACCACGCTTACCGCCGGCGAACTCGCCGCAATAAAACCGGCCGACCTTACGAACATCCTACATGGACTGCTGAATTATCCGCATACCATCATCTATTACGGCCCTTTGTCGATGGATGCGTTCACTGCGTCGATTGTTGGATTGCATAGCCTGCCTACAGCTTTTACGCCGATCCCGGATAAAGTAAAATTCCCGTTTGCCCAGCAAGTTACCAACCAGGTCCTGTTTGCCAATTATGACATGGTGCAGAGCGAGATCTGCTGGATCCGCAATTCGGACCCTTACGACGTTCATAAAGAACCGCTAATCGATCTATTCGACAACTATTTCGGCGGGGGAATGGGTTCGGTCGTTTTTCAGACGCTGCGGGAGTCAAAGGCATTGGCGTATTCCACCTATGCCACTTATGGTACCCCGGCAAAAAAGGAGGACCCGTTCTACGTGCTTGCGTATATTGGCTGTCAGGCAGATAAAATGAACGAGGCGATCGGCGGGATGAACGCCCTGCTGAACGAACTGCCGGCTTCAGCGCAGAATTTCGAACTGTCCAGGACCAGCGAGAAAAAGGACATCGAAACGGAAAGGTTTACGGAGGATGGCATCGTCTTCGCTTACCTGGATGCCAGGCGAAAAGGGCTCGATTATGACGATAGAAAGGATGTGTATGCGGCACTCGACAAACTGTCCCTCAATGATATCAAACAATTCCATGACCAGGAGCTCGCTGGAAAGGCTTATACCTATTGCGTTGTCGCCAGCGATAAGAAGATAAAGCTCCCGGACCTGCAAAAAGTAGGCGGCGTCAGGACTTTGACGCTGGAGGAGATATTTGGTTATTGATGCCCAAAGCCGCCTTCGGCAATTTTCGACGGCACAGCCCCGCAAATTTTTTTCGCGGGGCTGTGATTTTACGGACCTTCCCGCGAATAATAGGGTATGAATCAGGCCGATTTCCTGCGACTGATCGAAGAGCACAAGCGCATCCTGTATAAGATCGCCAACTCCTATTGCCGCAATACCGGTGACAGAGAAGACCTTATACAGGAAATGATCTACCAGTTGTGGCGATCAGGCGAACGATTTGATGATCATCTTAAATTTTCAACCTGGATGTACCGTATAGCTTTAAACGTCGCCATTACTTTTTACCGCAAGGCCGGCCGGACGGGGTTCCGGGTCGAGCTGGACGCCGATGTCGATCTGGCCGATCCTGACGGGGACAGTGGAGAGCTCGAAGAACGCGTCGTGATGCTTCAGCGTTTTATCGCGGAACTAGGGGAATTGGATAAGGCGCTGATGATCCTCTACCTGGAAGAAAGGCCATATCGCGAAATCGCCGAAATCCTGGGCATCACGGAGACCAATGTGGCGACAAAGTTAAGCCGGATCAAGGATCGCTTAAGACAACAATTCACCACTGTAAAAAAATATGATGAGCACAGATGAATTTCAGGAACTTTGGAAGGCATACGATGCCAGACTGGAAAAGTCAATGGATTTGAACAAACGCCTGCTGGAGGAGGTAAGGTCGCAAAAAATGCGCAGCTCATTCGGCTGGCTATTGTTCCGCAAATTCTTTATGATCTTGTGGGGCATCGCATGGAATATCGTTTGCGGGCGACTGCTCTGGCATTTTCGGACCGAGCCTGTCTTCGTAGCCGCTGCTGCCTTGTCGATCCTCTTTACCAGCCTCACGATCTGTGGGTATGTGGTACAGGTACTGCTCCTGTCGCAGATAAGTATGGAGAAAACCATCCTGAACACCCAGAAACAACTCGCGCAATTGGAATCGGTAATCGTGGGGACGTATCGCGTCTCGATCCTTCAGGCTCCCATCTGGACCTTCTTCTTCCTTTCCAAGGGGATGATCGCGGCTATGGGTCCCGGGTTATGGATCCTGCAGGCTTCTACTACCGGCCTGTTCATCGTAGCTGTGATCTGGCTCTACCGGCGGATCACTGTGGCAAACATCGACAAAAAGTGGATGCGTAAGCTTCTAAGCGGTCTCGGCGTGGTGCAGATCGGCCGCGCCCGCCAATTCATCCGGGAGATCCGCGATTATAGTGCCGAATAATTTCGATCCCTCCCCGGCCCTGCCGGCTTCAAAAATTTAAAATATTTTTTGGTCTCATCCGTCTACCTTTTTAGGAGTCTTATTAATTCACCTAAAAAAAGGTAAACATGAACTATCATCATGGATGGGCCGCAAAAGGCCGACAACACGGGGACAGGGAACGGCACCTGTCAACCCGCACAATGGAAAGAGCCGCCGTTAACATTTACAGGACCGACAACAGCTATGAGATGCTGGTGTTCGCCCCGGGCAGGATCCGGGAGCATTTTCACCTGGAGGTCAGGGGAAGCGAACTGCTGATCTCTTACACCCCGCCGGAAGGCTTCGTACGGCCCGACTGGGTACACCGCGAATATAGCCGCGGAGGTTTTGTCAGAAGCTTTGCCCTGGATGACTCGGTCGATCCGGCGCTTATTCAGGCGAAGTACGTGGATGGCGTCTTGCAGGTCAGCCTGCCGATGGCGCCCGGTAAGGAACGGGTCTCACATGAGATACCTGTCAATTAAAATTCGAAGGGGGGTGACTTTTGTCACCCCCCTTTTTGTTATTTGTGGTCGGTGGGTTGGCCGGTCAGGCTTCGGCAGAGCTATTTGCCTTTGAAATGTGGCTTGCGCTTCTCGAGAAAGGCGCTGGCGCCTTCTTTCATGTCTTGAGTGCCAAAGCATTCTCCAAAAGCCTCCTGTTCGCGAACATAACCATCGATGACAATCCCTTCGTGTTCATCGTCGTCGCTCTCGGCTGCATCCCCGCCAAACGGATCGGGTTCCCAACCACCGGTGATCAGGTCAAGGCTATCCCCAGCCGCGATATTCGCCAATTCGATAATGCGGGCGATGGCGATCGGTGCTTTTTCATTGATGGCCGAAAGCAGTTCGCGGGTCTTGGTAAGCAATTCATTTGGCTCGATGACGATATAGTTGACCAGGCCCATCGTATGCGCCTCGGCGGCGTCGACCATCCGGGCGGAAAGCATGATCTCTATGGCCCGCCCTTTTCCCACCAGCTGGACCAGCCTTTGAGTGCCGCCGTATCCGGGTACGACAGCCAGATTGACTTCCGGCTGACCGAATTTTGTTGTCGGAACGCAAAGCCGGAAGTGACAGGCCATGGCGAGCTCACATCCTCCGCCCAGCGCGAAGCCATTGACCGCAGCGGCGATAGGTTTTGGCGAAGCGGCAATCCGGTTGAAGATCCCATGTCCCTTTGCCGAGAGCGCCTGCCCTTCTTCCGCAGTGAGACCTAGGAATTCGGAGATATCGGCACCGGCTGCAAAGGCCTTCTGACCGGCGCCGGTGATGATGGCACTGCGGATATCCTTATTGCTATAGATCTCTGTGACGACCTCGTCGAGGTTGGACATAACGTCCTTGTTGATAGCGTTCAGTTTGTCCGGTCGGTTTATGGTGACCGTTAGGATGTTGTCGGTCAGATCGGTGAGTAAGGTTTTATACATCTTCTATGTTTTTGGATGTTATATGTTCTTAGATGTGAATATTTTTCGATCTTAATGTTTGTCGGTCCTAATGTTCTTCGCGCTAATGTTCTTCGGTGCTCATGTTCTTCGGTGCTCATGTTCTTCGATGCTCATGTTCTTCGATGCTAATGTTCTTCGGTGCTCATGTTCTTCGGTGCTCATGTTCTTCGATGCTCATGTTCTTCGGTGCTAATGGCCGAGCAGGTCCAGGGTGTAGCGGATACGCCGCACCGTTTCGGAGCTTCCGAGTTTGGCGGCGATGTCGAAGACATGAGGGCCGAATTTGGCACCTACCAGCATGACCCGAAAGGGCATCAGGAGGTCGCCGGGTTTGATCGCCGCCGCGGCGGCCATTTCCTTGAAGTTGGTTTCCAGTGCCCCGGCTTCCCAGGTCTGATCAAGTTCCAGCTGTCTTATGAGCTCGACAAAAAAGAGATTTTTGGCATCGGTCCACTTTGGTCTTATCGAATCGATGTCGATGGTTACGGGGGCCTTGTAGAAGAAGCCGGCCTGCTGCACGAAGTACGGCAGCAGCGGACAGCGGTCCTTGACAAGGTCGAGTATCTTCTCAAAGCGGTTGGGGATCGTTCCCGCCGCATCCAGGGTTTCGGCGAAGAGGGGTATATCGGGTATCGGGGCGCCGGTGATGTCGCTGGGACCGAGAGATAAAAATGGAAAATCCGGAACTGGCGCGATGCCAAGCGGCCGCACGAGATCGTCATCGGGGATAATGATACCTTTCTCCGCAAAGAGCGGCAACAGGTCCGCGCTGAAAGCCGTGGAGGGCAAGCGTTTTATCCATTCATGGTTGAACCACTTCGCCTTTTCGTAATCGAATTTGGCACCGCCTTTGTGCACCCGGTCCATAGAGAACCGTTCCACCAGTTCCTGGAGGGAGAACAATTCCTGGTTGGTGCCGTCATTCCAGCCAAGTACGGCCAACAAGTTGACAAAAGCGGCTGGCAGGAAACCTGTCTCACGGAAACCTGTCGCGGGCTCATTCGTCCTGGGATCTGTCCAGTTCATAGCAAAGACCGGAAAACCAAGCCGGTCGCCATCACGCTTGCTTAATTTGCCATTGCCATCGGGTTTGAGGATCAGTGGCAGATGCGCCCACTCGGGCATCTTGTCCTCACCAAAAAGATAGCGCCATAGCAGGATATGTACTGGCGCGCTAGGCAGCCATTCTTCGCCGCGGAAAGCATGGGTGATCTCCATGAGGTGGTCGTCGACCACGACAGCTAAATGGTAGGTGGGCATCCCGTCCGCTTTTAGCAGTACTTTGTCATCAAGGGTGGTAGTATTAAAAGTCACCTTGCCGCGGATCATGTCTGTAAAAGAGACCTCTTCATCAGGCTCGAGCTTTATCCGGATGACATAGGGCGTGCCATTGTCAAGTAGCTGCTTCGTCTCGGCGGGATCAAGCTGCAGGCTGTTACGCATTTTCTTGCGCAGGGTATGGTTGTATTGAGGCGAAGGATTGTCTGCCGTTTTGAACTTTTCCCGCATGGCATCCAGTTCTTCGGGTGTGTCGAAAGCGTAATAGGCTTGACCCTCCTCTATCAGTTGCCGGGCGTATTTGTGATAGATGCCAAGCGCCTTCCGCTCGCTTTGCCGGTAGGGACCATAAGCGCCAGGTTTTTCGGGGCTTTCGTCGGGCTCCAGGCCGCACCATTTCAGGCTGTCCATAATATATTCCTCCGCGCCTGCTACATAACGCGCCTGATCGGTATCTTCTATCCGCAGGATAAAGTCACCGCCATGACGACGGGCAAAAAGATAATTGTAAAGTACCGTCCTCACGCCGCCTAAATGCAACCCCCCTGTGGGGCTCGGCGCAAATCGAACTCTGACTTTCTTGCTCATAGGATGCAAAGATAGCCACCAAATACTAAAAACTTCATTTTCACGTTACACCATTGCAATTGGCTCACTTATCTTCGCTAACTGGCTGATGAAACCGCTTCACCCGGCCCACTTAAAATAATTATTCGCGTGAAATTCTTGTTCGCCTTTTTTTTGCTTTTTGTGGTGTTGTCCGCCTCTGCCCAGCTGACCTATGAGACGCTTTATGTCAATTATGACAGCGCATGGCAGTTTAAGCACCTGAAGATCATTCCCATTCGTCGAAAGGCCGCGGCGGGCATCCCACGCCGTGGACAGGAAATGGTGCCATTGAACGAGGCCCTCACTAAGGGGCTGGTAACGGTAACGGAAAGGGGGACCACGTCTTTTGAAAATGTTCATTTTCTACGCTTCAACACAAATTCCAACACACCCGTGTACATCTCCGGTGGCGAAATCGTGAGCGGCGGGCGCCAGGACCGGATGGTCATCCGCGACACGATCCTTCAGCCCAGTAGCAGGGATCAGTACGTGCCGGTGATGTGTGTCGAAGAAGGCCGGTGGAGCGACAAAGAAAAAAAATTCGGCTATGGCAACTTCGCGAATAACAGCCTGCGAAAAATATTGGACTCCACCCATAACCAGGTTTCGATCTGGCGCGAGATCGACCGCCAGTTGCAAGCCGGCGGATTCAAGAACAACAGTCTCGCATACCTGTCGCGGTTCCAGGATAAGAAATACCTGGCGGCAGCCGACGAATACATGCGGTTCTTTGGCGGGAAGTTCGCCAGGGCCGACAGCAATATCGTGGGCTTTGTGGCGATCACGGGCGATAAGATCATCGGCTCGGACATTTTTGACGGCACCGATTTGTTCTATCCGCAGCTGGATCCGCTCCTGCATGGATATATCGATGAAGCCATGGAGCTGGGTGCGCCCGTGACCCTGAAGGATCCGCCGGTGCATCGGTATATGGATGCGCTGTTGAAGAACGAAGCCAGCCAGGAAGCCTTTGTAGCCGATAAAGGCAAGGTATTCCGGGACAATGGCCGCGTCATTCATGTGAATACTTTTACGAAAGAGACGCCGGTGCAGTAGGGATGGCGGTCTCTGCAAAAAAATCCTAATTTGCGGCATGATCTATTTGGTAAGGACGCCCTGGTGGCTGCGACGCATCTACTCCTCCCTTATCTGGCGGATGCCGGCAGCCAAAGAAAAGATCCTCTACCTGACTTTTGACGACGGCCCGCATCCTGTGGCTACTCCTTTCGTGCTGGATGTCCTACGGCAGTATGATGCCCGCGCGACCTTCTTCTGTATCGGTAAGAACGTACATGAATACCCGAATTTGTATGATAGGGTTTTAATAGATGGACACCGCACGGGCAACCACACTCAAAATCATCTTAACGGCTGGAAGACGGATGACGCCGTCTACTTGCAGAATGTTCAGGATGCTGCACAGCGCATCGATACCGATCTGTTTCGACCGCCCTATGGCCGGATCAGGTTTCGGCAGGCTGTTTTACTAAGTCGCGCGCCGTTTTTCTATAAGGTGATCATGTGGGATGTACTTAGCGCGGACTTCGACCGGACGTTGTCTGCCCGGAAATGCGCGGCGCATGTGATACGATATAGTAAGCCGGGATCGATCGTCGTTTTTCATGATAGTGAGAAGGCTTTTGATCGGCTGCGGGAAGCGTTGCCTGCGGTGCTGGATCATTTTAGCCGGCTGGGGTTTAGGTTCGAAAGTATTCCTTCGTGAGGGTTGTTTTTGGCGACTGATGAGGATTGCAAATGGTGGGATTGGCGGAAGGTTGGCGGAAGGTTGGCGGTTATGATATGCTTTTTTCCCGTACTGGGAAAATTAACTCCTATAAATAAAATTGGGCCTGGGTAGACACCCTGGCCCGTTTTTAATCCGTACCCTATGAAAACTGATTTAAAGGTAAATCTTTTTTTGATTTATGCAAAGTAATTTAGTCAGTCCGCCTGACGAATCTGCCGGATTTGGGCCTATTTGCGAGATTGTTAGCGTTGATTGGGGTATATTTTCTACATTCCTGAATATTGCGATCCTATGTCTTTTTAAGGGGCGCACCAATGACGCAAAACGTATTTTCGCTTGATGTCTCTTCATTCTCCTTAATTTCTACTTGTTCTGTTATGCGGAAAAGCGATAAATCAGGGGTTTTTGGGGATATTTGCATCTTTAAGGAGATACATTTAGTATGGAATTGATTGACACTCATTGTCATTTATATGGAAAGGAATTCACGCGCGACCTCGGGGACGTTATACAACGTGCTGAAAAAGAAGGGGTTGGACGATTTTATTTGCCTGCGATCGACAGTCACTGCCAGGAAGCTTTGCTTGCGCTCGAGGCACTCTATCCTGGAAAATGCTTTGGTATGACCGGACTCCATCCCTGTCATGTGAAAGTGGACCATGAAGCGGAGCTGCAATTTGTGGAGGCTGAATTGGGACGTCGTGCCTGGGTGGCGTTGGGCGAGATCGGTCTGGATTTTTATTGGGACAGGACCTTTGAAGCGGCGCAGTATGCTGCTTTTCATCGGCAGATAGAGTGGGCTTTGCAATATGATATTCCTATCGTCATCCATAGCAGGGAATCGACCAAGGAGAGCATTCGTGTCGTCCGGGAGCATCAACGGGGTCAGTTGCGGGGTATTTTTCATTGTTTTAGTGGTGATGCGGTCGCGGCGCGCGAGATCGTAGACCTTGGCTTTTATCTGGGTATTGGTGGTGTACTCACATATAAGAATTCAGGTTTGCCTGATGCGATCCGAGATATCGATCTGCAGCATTTGGTGCTTGAGACGGATGCGCCATATTTAACGCCCGTACCATTTCGCGGCAAGCGCAACGAGAGTAGCTACCTACGTTATGTAGTGACAAAATTGGCCGAGGTCAAGGGTGTTTCCGTCGAAGACGTCGCGGCTGCGACGACACAAAACGCCCAAAAAATATTCGGAATCTAAGTGAAGAATTGTGTACTTTTGCAGCCCCGCTAAAAGGGGGTGGCTTATTGCTGCGGCGGCCCACGAGGGTCGTCACTGTCAACCGCCATTGGTTTGCGGCTTTTTCCTCGCGGATCGCGTTTTGCGGCTCGTGCCCGCCGGCTGCCGATGGATCAATGTCACGCAAAGGAGAGGTGTCCGAGTGGTTGAAGGAGCACGCCTGGAAAGTGTGTATACTCGAAAGGGTATCGCGGGTTCGAATCCCGCCCTCTCCGCGAAAAAATGGCTGTCCCCGTCCTCAAGGCGGGGCATTTTCGTTTGAAACATACATGGGTGAAGCAAAGTTTATCGTCGAAAAGAATTGAACTTCGACGAAGTTCCGATGCATTGTTCGTCCCGGAGACAGATAAACTAGTCGGGTTTTTAAGTCTTCCGCGTAAAGGAAAAAGCCGTTTTTCCGCTCATTTGTTCATTTGACATTGTCAAAGTAAGTGTCCGCCTCCTCTTTTTTTACTTCGGTTAGTTTTGGTTTTGGCGACAGAGACCATGGTAATTCGCAGCGCAGGTAATACTTGTTGCCTGGTTTGAGGTCGATCGTAATGGAAGTTTCCTGGTTTCTACATTTGGCTACGAAGGTGGTCGGTCCCTCTAGAGGGAGGCGAACGATATAGGCTGCTTTGTTGCCCATTTCACAGATGGCCGTATCGTGCAAATTGAGCGTATAGTTGACGGCGCTTTCCGCAAATTTGCCTGGTCTGAACACATACAGCCAGGCGGACCTGGCGACAACGGCATCGAAGGCCGCTTTACGAATGGCCAGCAGGCTATCGATCCTTGGGTTGGCGGTCACCTTCTTTTTTGCATCGCTTCTTTGTTTGATCCATAATGTATCTTTTTCTACAACCGGGTTCGAGGCTTTGTCCAAGCCGGTCTGCACGACATAGTAGTCATCGGTGACGCTGGTGATCTGACAGAAGAACTTGTGGTTCTTTAAGAGTTGCTGAGTCGATTTGGGCCTGTCCTCCATTCCGGAATTATAGGTCAGCAGATATGCGCAATCGCTTACCCATTCGAGATCCCAGATCGTTGTTTCGTGTGTGGCCGGATTAACTTCTTTCTGCATATTCCCGTTTCGGGTGTAGGTGTGGTGGGATCCGTCTGCTGACGAGAAGTAGATAAAAACGCCATTTTTCAGGTCCATGCAATTTGGTGCCTGGGCGGTAACCGATCGTGCGGCGAGTAATATGGAAAGGATAAGGAAGGCGAGACGCATGCGATTCATTTTCGTTCGATTTAGGTCTTTTTAAAGGTTAGGGGCCACAACGTTCACAAGGTACAAAAAAGGAGTGTTAGTAGTATGTCGATGGCACATCGCCAAACTCGCCCTGGCGAGCACGTGTTACTGAACATAACTGAGCTGGTTGAACCTTAAAGATCGATCAATTGTCGTATTTTCCATTCTACGCTGAAACCGGCGGGTTTTTAGAAAATTTGGCGTAATTTCTTCACATCCTGGACTTGCTTGGTGACGGGAAGAAGGCAACGATGGTCAAACGAATTGTCATATGGATGCTAACAAAATAGTAGTCGTCGGTTCTACCAATATGGATATGGTGGTGAGGACAAGTCAAATCCCCACACCAGGAGAGACCGTCTTGGGAGGAACTTTTTTCATGAACCCTGGCGGCAAAGGCGCCAATCAGGCCGTGGCCGTCGCCCGGCTCGGTGGGAACGTCCTTTTCATTTCGAAGATAGGGCGGGACATTTTCGGCAAACAATTGGTACAATTGTTCGAGGCGGAAGGGATGAGTACCAAGGGCGTCTTTTGGGATGAAGCCCTCCCTAGCGGCATAGCACTGATCACAGTCGATGCGGCTGGAGAAAACAGCATCGTTGTGGCGCCCGGCGCCAATGGAGGGCTGCTACCGGCCAATGTCGCGACACTACTGAGGGAAGTTGACACCGCAGCGATGATCCTGTTGCAGCTTGAAATTCCTATGTCTACGGTAGAATATATAGCCGGGTATGCAGCTTCTCAAGGCATCAAGGTAATCCTCAACCCCGCTCCCGCCGCTGTTCTATCCGCCGAACTTCTTTCGCATAGCCATGTCATCACGCCCAATGCCACCGAAGCGTCAATGATCTCGGGGATAAACGTATTGGGTCTCGAGACGGCTAAGCAAGCTGCTGCACGCCTCCGGCAAATGGGCGTCGGTAATGTCGTCATTACGATGGGGGGCGCCGGTGCGCTTGTACTGGAAGGAGAGGTATTTACCCAGGTGCCCGCGTTGAAAGTCGAACCAGTCGACACGACTGCAGCGGGCGATGTATTTAACGGCGCACTGGCTGTAGCCCTATCCGAAAATAGCAGCCTCGTGGATGCCGTGCGTTTCGCCTGCCAGGCAGCAGCCGTGTCCGTTACCCGGTTAGGGGCCCAGTCCTCCATCCCTTATCGAAAAGAGTTGCGCTAAAAAGAGCACGTCATGTTTATAGTACAAAGCTACCCCATTGCCATCCTGTTCTGCTTCATTACCATGCTTTGCTGGGGTTCCTGGGCCAATACGCAGAAGCTGGCGGCAGGCCGTTGGCGTTTCGAGTTGTTTTATTGGGACTATGTGATCGGTATCCTATTCACGGCGTTCGTCGCAGCCTTCACGATCGGGAGCATCGGGGACAAAGGCAGGGGGTTTCTAGCCGACCTCCAGCAGGCCAGCACTATAAATATTGGTAGTGCGCTGCTTGCCGGCCTAATCTTCAACGGGGCCAATATCCTGCTGACGTCCGCTATCGCCATAGCCGGGATGTCGGTGGCGTTCCCGGTGGGCATCGGCATTGCATTGATCCTGGGTGTGCTGATCAACTATGTGAGCGTGCAGAGAGGGTCGCCGTTCCTCCTTTTCTCCGGCGTCCTCATCGTGGCTGCCGCGATCATTATGAATGCTGTCGCGTACCGGAAAAAAAGGGTCACCAATGTTGAGCCCGGATCAAAAGGGATCATCCTGTCCATCGTAGCTGGCATCCTCATGTCCTTTTTCTACCGCTTTATAGCCGCTTCGATGGATGTGAATGACTTCGAAGCCCCGGCTGCTACAAAAATGACGCCTTATACGGCTTTTACTATTTTTGCGGCTGGTATCTTTATCAGCAATTTGCTGTTCAATACGATTCTGATGAAAAGACCGCTGGATGGCAGCCGGATTAGCTACCGTGACTATGTCAAAGGAAAATTGTCCTTGCATGCGATCGGTTTTCTAGGGGGGATCATCTGGGGGATCGGCAACCTTTTCAACCTGCTGGCGGCCGGCAAGGCTGGACCCGCTATCTCCTACGGTCTGGGTCAGGGCGCTACGCTTATAGCCGCCATCTGGGGCGTGCTAATCTGGAAAGAATTTAAAAATATGGGGCGGCAGGTCGACTGGCTGCTCGCGGGTATGTTTGCATGTTTTCTCGCTGGCATCGCGCTGATCATTCTGGCGGGTCAGTCGTGAAGGGGCCTTCGGATGGCCGTTGCCATCGACTAAATCCCTACGCTTGTCGGGCATTTTTCGCCCTTAGTCGAAATCAATCTTCTTCCTACTGAGAAATTAGCACCTTTACACTGTTGAAGCATATACCCCTAAGCCTTTTTTAAGTTGTAGATCGTACCCCGATAAACCTCCGATTAGTCCTGGAGCTTTTTTTCATGTAAGTAAACGGCCGGCGGAAATCCTCGATAGGCTCGATGCCATGGAAAAGTAGTTCGTCACGGTCGTCGAATAGGCGATCCTTGTTTCGGGGACCTATTGAAAGCAGTTGATGCAATTGTTGCGGGTCGATCCATACGGGCGGATTTATTGGCCATTGGTCAAAGTTCAGGGTATCCCGCGTCTTTTTTGCGTAGCTTTCATTCAAATCCTGATCCATGCGCAACAAATACGTCCTGCTGTACCTGCTGGCCTTGTTAAAGCTGATCCTGCCTTTCGTTTTGCAAAATGGCGTTTACGAGCCTCATCGCGACGAATTCCTTTATCTGGCGGAAGGCCGTCATATGGCCTGGGGTTATATGGAAGTGCCGCCGCTTTTGAGCGTCTTCGCGTGGCTAACTAACCTTTTCGGCGGCGGGTTCTTCTGGATCAAATTGTGGCCTTCACTTTTCGGCGCGCTAACCTACCTGATCGTCGGCAGGACGGTTCTTTCTGTGGGTGGCCGGCAATTCGCCCTACTGCTGAGTTTCCTGCCTTTCGTATTCGGTGCCTACTTGCGAACAAACTATCTCTTTCAACCCAACTTCCTCGATGTTTTCTTTTGGACCCTGACGGCCTATGCTTTGATCCGCTATGTGCAATCGCAAATCGCGGCGGAGCGGTATTCGCCAGCGCCATCAATGGGAAGGTCGGCAAAATGGATCTATTTGGCCGGCGTCAGCGCGGGGCTCGGGATGTTGAGTAAGTATTCTATGGTCTTTTTTGCGACGAGTCTGCTCCTGGGAATTTTGCTGACACCGGAACGGCGCGTATTGAAGAGCCGGCACAACTTGTATGCCCTTTGTATTGCTTGGCTGTTGTTCCTGCCGAACCTGTTGTGGCAATGGCGCCATGGTTTCCCCGTGGTTTTCCACATGAATGAGCTGCAACGCACCCAATTGCAATATATCAGTCCGGCTAGCTTTTTTTCGCAGCAATTGGTGATGAACCTGGGTGGCATTTTTATCTGGATCGCCGGACTGGTCTTCGTGGGCTTTAGCAACCAGGGCAGGTCTTATCGTTTTATAGGCTGGTCCTTCTTGATCGTCATGGGCTTGCTGGCACTCGGTCATGCGAAGGGCTATTATGCACTAGGTGTTTACCCTAGCTTATTTGGTTTTGGTGCGGTCGGTCTGGAACGCTGGACAGTAAAGCGACTCGTATTTCTCCGCTATGCGATGGTTGCGATATCGCTGGTGATCGGTTATACAGCCATCATGACCGGCCTGCCGGTCATGCCGCCGCAACAGCTCGCGGCGCATTACGCTAAAAGCGGCATCGCCCGCAGCGTGGGGGCCTTGCGCTGGGAAGACCTGAAAGACCACCCCCTGCCACAAGATTTCGCCGATATGCTGTCCTGGAAGGAAATGACGCGCAAGGTGGCCGAGGCCTATGCAACCTTGGATGCGCAGGAAAAAAGCGAGACCCTCTTGTTTTGCGACAATTACGGTCAGGCCGCCGCCGTCAACTATTACGGGCCGCAGTATGGTCTTCCGCCAGCCTTCAGCACCAATGCCAGCTTTCTCTATTGGCTGCCGCCGGATTACTACAAATACAACAATTTGCTGGTGGTAACCGATGATGAGGCAGAAATGCAGCATCCCTTTATCCATCAGTTTGCATCGGCGAAATTGGTGGATAGTATTACCAACCCATATGCCCGCGAATATGGAAGCCAGATCATTCTTTTGAAGGGGCCGAGTGCCATCTTCCTGAAAGCCTTCCGGGACAAGGTCGACGCTGCGAGATTCAAAACGACGGCGGCAGGTGTAAAGGCTAAGGATTCCCCGCCCAATGCCCTGGAAGAGGGCGGGTCCATGCATTGAAATCACCGCTACATGCATTGAAACCAACACGGCTCCATGCGCTAAACCCGTCGCCATCAACGGAGCGGACGGTTATCGAAATGTTAAGGAACGATCTTTGCAAAAGTCTCTTAAACTTTTAACGTTTCATTGGGTCTGTTATCCCATAAACTCCACTGGTTAACCGTCGATCCCTTTTTTTCACTCATTAAAAACTTAAAAATGAAGAATCTTCGTTCTTTCTGCTTACTTGCAATTGCATCTACTGCCCTATTGGTTGCCTGCTCTAAGGGAGACACCGGGCCTGCTGGTCCTGCCGGGGCTGCCGGAGCCGCAGGGGCCAACGGTACGAATGGCACCAACGGCACGAATGGTGCGAATGGCGCCGACAGCGTGCTTTATAGCGCCTGGATGCCGATGAACATGTCGGATACCATCGAAGGCACTGCCGACACCATCTACTACCAGAATTTTACCGCCAACGGCCTGACGAGCGAGATCCTGAACTCGGGGACGGTGGTCACTTATTTGGAGACGGTCGATGGGAACGGGGACTCGTTATTTTTTAATGCCTCTACCGTCCTGACCGAATCTTATTACGTGGGCGACATCTTTGTAGAATCCTTTCCAAGTGCTTCCAGCAATTCTGCCGGCTATAACTGGCCCGGCTATAACTACAGGTTTATACTTATACCGGGGAACATTTCGACTACGATGTTCAAGGGGATGACCCAACAACAGATCCATAACATCGATTACAAGACCTTCAACAAACTCGCACAGTCCGCTGTTGCCAAGTCTAAGGGCGCGACGCTTGCGCCATAAATTTTTTTTTTGAAGGCAACTTTCCGGTACATGGCGGGTATATCAGGATTTGTTTGGCCGGCTGGGGAATACCTGGATTCGATATTTCCGTTGGGTGTGGCGCTCGCTGCTTGTTCGGAGACGGGCAGCAAGCCGCTTTCCAAGTATTAAATAACCCCTACTTTTGCATGTATTAAACTCATCCATCATGAAACTTTCCTTTCGCTCCGTGCCTCTGTTGGCGTTATTGGCTGCCTGCGGCACTCAAACGCACATCGTCGACAGCTGGCGCGACCCGGTGTAGTTGTCGACACGGCTAACATCCATCAGTTCGTGGTAGGCGCCCTGTTAAAGAACCAAACCACCCGTCACCTCGTCGAAGACGATATGGCGGCGCGCTTTCCAGGTAAAGCCGTACAGTCTTATAAGGTACTTGGCGACGAGGAGCTGCGCGACAGTGAAGAAGTGTACAATGAGAAATTAAAGGCCGCCGGCTTCGACGGCGTCGTGATGATGCAGTTGATGGATGTCAACAAGCGCACCCGCTACGTGCCCGGATCTTCTCCTTATTACTACGGTTCGTGGCGCCGTTACTGGGGCTATGGCTGGGGCAGCTTCTATGACCCTGGCTATTATACGACCGATAAGGTCTGGGATGTGGAGGTGACCGTCTATTCGCTGAAACGTAACAGGCTCATCTGGACTGCGACAACTAGTACGGTCGATCCGCCAGGCCGCCAGGAGCTCTTCGCCAGCGTGGGCAAAACTGTGCTGGACAGAATGAACAAGGAAGGGTTTTTGCAATAGTCGCGTGGGCCGGGCCGCGGATAAAGTGGCGGGCGAAGGATGGAAGGCGGGTGAATTAAAGATTTCGCGGGTTCTTCCATTCTTTATTTAGTCTTTCCACCGATCCTTTTACCCGCTCTGCCCGGGTCGCCTCTCTCTTTGCAGTGACGATCCACTCCACGTACTCCTTCTTGTTCGTATAGGAAAGACTATTGAAAAAGAGTCGTGCGGATTTACTCGACTTCAATGCCCGTTCCAGATCATCCGGCAGCCGCACTGTTTTGTTTGCAGGGTCAATGTATTCTTTAATGGGGCGCTCCGCGGCTCTGGGAGGGTGTTTTTTTTCAATGATGCCAGCAGACCGGCGCATGCCAAAAGCCGACCAGGTCTCGTCAAAGGAGATCAGACTCAGCCATTGCAGGTCCTTGTGTTTGAGGAGACTTTCCCATCCTTCATCTCGCGTGAGATTGGTTTGTATGCCGGAACTCCCTTTTGGATAGTAGATCCAGCAAACGGTATCTGCGTTAAGCATGGCGATCACCTTTTCTACTTCTTGTTCAACTGCTGCTTTGCTGCTAACAAACCAGTGAATCTGATCATAGTCCTTTCCTTTTGCCGAGATCTTTACGCCGGCGGGCAGGGGCGCCAGGGTAGCCTGGAAGTTACCCGGCGGATGCAGGGACAGCAACTGCATGCCTTCCTTAATGCGCAATTTTTGAGCGATGGTTTGGGGCATATAAAGATTTTGAGTTCCTTATAAATTTACGAACTTGCCGTAAACCGGCACTGCAAAAATGCCCCATATCTTGATCTGGACCATTTCATTATTGTGTATTGCCGGGGTGATCATCCGGCCCTTCAAGTGGCCCGAGGCAGTCTGGGCGGTAGCTGGGGCGGTACTGTTGGTGCTGTTGGGACTTTTGTCGCCGATCGAGGGCCTGAACGGGGTGGGCAAGGGGCTCGATGTTTACCTGTTTTTGACGGGCATGATGCTGCTCGCGGAAGCGGCACGCGCGGAGGGGCTTTTCGATTGGCTTGCTGCGCATGCTACCCGTTTGGCGAAGGGTTCGGCAACGCGGCTTTTTCTGCTGATCTATCTTGTAGGGATACTTGTTACGGTTTTTTTGTCGAATGATGCCACGGCTGTTGTATTGACTCCGGCAGTAGCCGCGGCGGTGAGGGCGGCCAAGGTCGAAAAACCGCTGCCCTACCTACTGATCTGCGCCTTTATAGCCAATGCTGCCTCCTTTGTACTGCCTATTTCCAATCCGGCCAATCTGGTGATCTATGGCGCACAGATGCCGCCGCTATTGCAGTGGCTGCCCCGTTATTTGCTGCCCGCTACATTGTCTATCGGGATCACGTTTATTGTTCTCCGATGGACTCAGCGAAACGCGCTGCGGCAAGCCATAGCGGCCGCCATCCCCCTATTAAAGCTTTCGGCGGGCGGAAAATGGGCGGCCATCGGTATTGCGGTCACTGCTGTACTGTTGTTGCTTGCCTCGGCATTTGGAATTCAGCTCGGACTGCCCACAGCTATTGCCGGTATATCGACGACTGCGATCGTTCTGATCAGGGGGCGCCGAAGCCCGCGTGCAGTGTTGTCGGGGGTTTCCTGGTCCGTGCTACCGCTCGTGGCCGGGCTCTTCGTCATCGTCGGAGCACTGGGGAAGACCGGTCTGATGCGATTCCTTAGCGGGCTGTTGTCCCAGGGCGCAGCTCATTCTTTGCCGGCTACGGCCTGGGGTAGCGGGGTCAGCATAGCGCTCCTCAGCAATGGCATGAATAACCTGCCTTCCGGCCTCATCGCGGGCAGCGTGCTGCAAGCCGCACGTGCGCCCGATTTGATAAAAAGTGCGGTGTTGATCGGCGTCGACCTTGGCCCAAACCTCTCCGTTACCGGTTCTCTCGCTACGATCCTGTGGCTGGTCGCATTACGCCGCGAAGGCCAGACCATTGGTGCCTGGGCTTTTCTGAAAATTGGCGCCGTTGTGATGGCGCCGGCGCTGGTAGGGGCGCTGGCGGCGCTGTGGGTTTAAGCGGTGGGTGCCTTAAGGAGTGCGACGCTGTGATGGCCTACTCGGAAAAATTTCGGAACTTGTTTAAAACCTGCAATATGCTCCGCAACTATTTCAAGACGGCCTTCCGCAATATGCGCCGCAACAAATTGTTCACGGGCCTGAATATATTTGGCCTGGCAACGGGGCTCGCATGCAGTATCCTGATCTTTTTGTGGGTACAGGATGAATTGAGCTATGATCGGTTCAATCCCGGAGCGGACAAGATCTTCCGGCTTACGGCGCGGGTCAAGGCTATTGACGCTGCCGCCGTTCCATATGGATTCGCCGAAGGAATAAAAAAAGAAATATCCGGGATCAAAAATGTCACCAAGGTCCATAGCGATCAAAAGATAGTTACGGTTGGCAACAACAAGTTCGAGGAAAAGCACTTCTTCTACGCCGACTCCAATTTCCTGCATGTGTTTAACTATCCATTGCTTCGGGGCGATGTCGCTTCAGTTTTGTCCAGCCCAAATACTGTGGTGCTCACGGAGGCGACCGCCATAAAATATTTTGGGGGTGCGGACCAAGCGATGGGCAAGTCGATCTTTGTGGATGTTGACAGTTCGGTCCTGCAAGTGACAGGCGTGTTGAAAAACGTCCCTGCTAACTCTCATCTTCAATTCGATCTGCTGGAATCAGCGAACGATTGGGGCCGGTCGATCGACCCGACGCAAGCCTGGAAATACTTCGACAGCTATGTCTTTTTGCAGCTGGGCGACCATATAGCGCCGACCGCCGGCATCCTGCATGGCATCGAACAACAATTGAATGGACTCCGCAACAGGGCGATCGAGGGCACCAGCGCGGTCCCGGCGGTGATCTCCGTCCAGCCACTGACCGACATCCACCTCCGTTCTCATTTTACCAATGATGTTGAAGGGCAGGGCAATATCCAGTACGTGCGCATCTTTACGGTGGTAGATATTTTTGTAATCCTCATAGCCTGCATCAATTTCATGAATCTCGCCACCGCCTTGTCGGGAAAAAGAGCGAAGGAGGTTGGCCTCCGCAAGACGGTCGGCGCCCTACGGCCTCAGCTGATCGCACAGTTTATAGGGGAGTCTCTGCTGCTGGCGACTATTGCCCTGGGGCTCGGGCTGATGATGGTGTACGCGGCTTTGCCGTTTTTCAATGCACTGGCCGCGAAGGCTATTTCATTTGATCTTTTTGATCCGGGGTTGTGGGGGGAGATCTTTGTGATCACGCTGGTGACCGGGCTGCTGTCGGGAAGTTATCCGGCAATCTACCTTTCCTCTTTAAGTGCCACCAACACATTGAAAGGGACACAATTTTTAAAGGAAAAGCCGTCTTTTTTGCGCAACGGGCTTGTCGTGCTGCAATTTTCGATCTCCATTGTTCTCATGATCAGTACGGTGATCATTTATGAGCAGTTGACCTTTATTCACAACAGGGACATTGGTTATAACCGCGAGAACCTATTGTATGTGCCGATGCCCGATCTGGGTGCCCGTAAGGCTGATAACGACGCCCTTCGGTCGGCGCTGGCCAGGCAGCCCGGGAATTTTACGATCATCAGTAGTTTGCCAACGGACCTCAACTCTCCCAGGCCACTGACCTGGCGGGGAATGGCAAGTAGCGAACTTATCATCGCTCAGCACCTTAACGTAGACGTGAATTTTGCCCGGACTTTTGGTATGGGGATGGCTGCGGGGCGTTTTTTTGCCGCGGACTTTAAAAGTGACGACAGTGGCTATGTCATCAACGAGACTGCTGCAAGGGCTATGCACCTTACACCAGAGGCCGCGGTCGGAAAGTATATCTCCATTCGCAGCCAGGAGGGGCCGATCATCGGTGTGATAAAGGATTTTAATTTCAAGCCGGTCTATCAAGCCATCGAGCCGCTCGTGATCCGGACGGGGATACCCGGCGACTTCCTGGTGTTTCGGTCTCCGGCGGGCGGCCTGCAACAAACTATGGCTACCGTAAAGACCTGTTTTCGACTCGTGTATGGCGATGGGCCCTTCACCTATGGGTTTATCGACCAGGATCTCAACCGGCTCTATGGCGCGGAGAATCGGATGGGCGCGCTGCTGAATGCATTCTCGATCTTGTCGATCTTTATCGCCTGTCTTGGGCTGTTTGGGCTGGCGACTTTCGCGACGCAGACTCGCAGGAAAGAGATCGGTGTCCGCAAGCTACTCGGCGCCCGTGAGGCCGGCATTGTGCTGTTGCTCGCCCGGGAGTTTCTGCGGCTTGTCGCGCTTTCTCTGGGGATCGCGTTTCCTGTCGCCTGGTATGCCATGCATCGATGGTTGCAGGGGTATGTGTATAAGGTGGCGATCAGCGGCTGGGTCTTCGCGGGGGCTGGCGCGCTGGCGTTGCTGGTGGCGTTCGTGGCGGTGACCTATCAGGCGATCCGCGCGGCGGTCGCCAATCCGGTGAAGGCGCTGCGGGGGACTGAATAGCGCGCTTTGGCGGGCTCGCGCTGGTGTCCGCGGCTGGATTCCGCCGGGATACTTGTTGCGTTTATGTTTTGCGGCGGGGCGCGCGCGGTTTGGGCACCCTGCCGATCCGCGGATCGCGATGGACGATTAGGTCGCAGACGGCGATGGCCGAACGCTCAAATGCTTCGGAGTCTGGATGGATCAACAACCATTCCTCTTTTTTGCTCTTCCGTTCGAACAGCACGATTGCCCCTGGCAACTCTTTCATAAGGCTTGCTGCGCTATCGCCCACTGTGGCGATCCAGATGCCGTTCTTATCGGGTTCGTTCTTGCGATCCCGAAGCAGTAACAATAGTTTCCCGCGCGAACGAACGGTGAACATGCCGAAGAATGGCGTGACTTCCGTCTCGATCGGTAGGAGGTAATCAAAAATGAATTCGAATGGCGGCTCGCGGTGCATTTTATGAATGTACAAAATGTTGCCCAGCTCCTTCATCGCCAGTTGCTGCAACACACCGCGGACGATCTCATTCGCCTCGAATGTTCTGCCGGCGGCCAACCGCTGTAGCGATACAGATCGCTCATGTGAGCTTTCGTTGTATGCTTGTTTTGCCCATGGCAATGCCATCTTGCCCAGGAAAAGCCGGAGCGGCGGGTTCGGACTGTCCACCGGTTTCAGGATGGCATAGTCGGCATTATTTTGCCAGTAATGGCCTCCGGCCGGTCGCCGTGCGTGTACCCTTGTCAATCGCCTGACGGACGTTCCGCGGAATTGACAATTGGGCCTTGGCCGTTGATTGCTCCTGCGCGGTCGATTGGGCCGGGCAGGCTATGGATAAGATGGCAGAGGTAAAATAGGCAGGAGGCGGTAGAAAATCATCGTGCCCGATTTTAACGCTTTCAGATACCGCAATTATCGGGTTTTCAGCTTGCGTGAAAACCTGCAATTTTGGCCAATCAAAATAAAAACACTATGCACAAGATAAGCGACCCCTCGATATTATACTTCGGCACACCCGTCGTCCTCGTTGGAACAACAAATGTCGATAGGTCTTATAACCTGGCGCCCATTTCTTCCGCGTTCTGGCTGGGATGGCGTGCTATGATCGGAATCTCCGCTTTTTCCAAAACAACGGAAAACCTGCTTCGAACGGGTGAATGCACCCTCAATCTGCCTTCCGTCAATGAAGTCGAGGCCGTCAATCGCCTGGCGCTGACAACAGGCAGTGATCCAGTGCCCGAGGGCAAGCGACAAAAAGGGTATCGGTTCGAGGGCGACAAATTTGGCCTGTCGGGTCTGACACCGCAGGCTGCCGGATTGGTGCAGGCGCCGCTTGCGGCGGAATGTCCTGTTCAATTGGAAGCAATATTGATGGGGGTGCATCCTATCGCCGACGAGAGCGCGGCGCAACGTGGGCGGCTGCTAAGCCTCGAGTTAAAGATCGTCCGTGTGCATCTGGATGAAGCGATCCTTATGGACGGCCATACCGATCGCGTGGACCCCGACAAATGGCGGCCGTTGATCATGAGTTTTCAGCAGTTCTATGGCTTGGGGCAGCGGGTGCGCCCTTCTACCCTGGCAGCTGTGCCCGAACGCCTTTATCGGACGCCGGATATCGAGGCGGCGATGGCATCGGATCGGTTGACAAGTATGCATTAATTCGTCTATTTTTGTAGACACAAAAAACAAATACGTTTGTTACCACTCATAGCCATTACCGATCCAGTGTTCGCAGACCCGGCAACTATTATCATCGACGTCCGCGCGGGCGCGGATGCGCGCGAACGATATGGGAAGGGTCATCTGCCGCGGGCCATTTTCGCCAATTTGGATGGGGACTTGTCTACTAAACCCGCCGACCCGGCCTACGGCGGCCGCCATCCTCTGCCGTCCCCTGCAACTTTTGCCGCTACGCTGACGCGCTGGGGTGTGACGCCGGAGAGTACCGTCGTCGTCTATGACGACAAATCCGCGGCCATGGGCGGCGCCCGTTTGTGGTGGATGTTCGAGGCGATCGGTCATGCCAGGACATTGGTGTTAAATGGCGGCCTGAAAGCGGCGCTCGATGCCGGCACCCCGCTCAGCACGGACGATCATCAGCCGACACCGGCCGCGAAGGCCTATCCCGTACCGGCAGGGTATAAGGGTACGGTTGACATCGAGGAGGTGGGCGTCGCAGCCGGACAGGCGGACCGGCTTGTGATCGATGTCCGCGAAGAAGCCCGCTACCTTGGTAAGACCGAGCCCATTGACCTGATCGCCGGACACATCCCCGGTGCAGCCAATATTTTCTACTTGCATAATATGGACGAAAATGGGTATTACAAGGCGCCCGACAAACTAGCCCAACTCTATCGTGACGCATTCGGCGATGTAGAGGCCGACGATGTCATCGTACACTGTGGGTCGGGTGTAACGGCCTGCCATACCCTGCTTGGGATGGCCAGCGCCGGCATTGAAGGGCCGCAGTTGTATGTCGGGTCCTGGAGCGAATGGTCCAGACGCGAGCTGCCGATTGCAACGGAAGAGAAATAGACCGGAGCGGGAGTCTTGGGATGCGCCGGTCGACAGGGCGCGATGGCTGGTCAAGGGATCGCCGGGAAGCTGGTCAAAGGATCGCCGGGAAGCTGGTCAAAGGATCGCCGGGAAGCTGGTCAAAGGATCGCCGGGAAGCTGGTCAAAGGATCGCCGGGAAGCTGGTCATGGATGTACACAACTAAAAAAAGTTGTACATTAAAGGGTCAAACCAACCAGGACATGAGAAGACCACTGCTGCTGCTTATGCTGCTGCCCCTGCAACTTTGGGCGCAGCAGACCCCCTTTCTTGCGACCCCCTTTCTTGCCTTTAAGCAATACCCGTTTACGACAGAGCTGACGGCGGCCGCAACAGGTGGGCGGATCGCCTGGGCCATGAATGAGGAAGGCCGTCGCAATGTTTATGTGGCCGAGGGGCCTGCTTTCGCGCCACGCAAACTCACCGACTTCTCGAAAGACGACGGACAGGAGCTAACCAGCCTCAGCATCAGTGCGGATGGCCAGTGGGTGGTTTTTGTGCGTGGCGGCGACCATGGCGCCAACTGGGACGATGACCTGCCCGTGAATCCTGCTGCCGGCACCGAGCCTTTCAAGGTGCAGGTAGCCATTATTCCCTTTAACGGAGGTGTGATAAAATATGTCTCGGAGGGTGACGAACCTGTTATTTCGCCCAATAGTAAGACCTTTGCGTTTGTGAAAGGCGGGCAGGCCTGGACCGCGCCGCTGGACACCGGGGCTGTCGCTAAATTGGCCTTCACATCCCGCGGTCATACGAGCGGGCTGCAATGGTCGCCGGATGGGAAGCGGTTGTTGTTTGTGTCGAATCGGGGGGATCATGCGATCGTTGGTTTTTATACGCCCGGTCTGCCGGCCATCAAATGGATCGCGCCTTCTTTTAGCCGCGATGCTTCTCCGCAGTGGTCGGGCGATGGCAGTAAGGTGGTGTTCGTCCGTCGCTGGGGCAGCGGGGGTGAGCCGGATTCTATGCTGGCCCGCGAGTACCTGCCCTGGAGTATATATATTGCCGATACGACGGGCGGGAGCGCTATGCTGCTTTGGCGGTCTCCGGCTACGCTACGCGGTTCTTATCCGGCTTCGGATGGGGGCGCCAACCTGCACTGGGGGGATGGGAACGCGATCGTTTTTCTGTCCTACGAGGATGGGTGGCCGCATTTGTACTCGATCGATGCCGGCTCCGCCGGTGCCAAGCCATTGCTGCTGACGCCGGGCAGTTTCATGTGCGAACACATCAGCCTGACGGCGGATAAACGGCATGTACTCTTTAGTGCCAATACTGGCGAGGACGCTTTTGATATTGAACGACGGCATATTGGGATGGTAAGCGTCAATGCTGCCGACATGCGGGTGATGACGCCAGGTAAGGGGTTGGAATGGATGGCGGTAGGGACGGGTGATGGGGAAACGCTGGCGTTCATCAGTGCTACTGCGCAACGTCCACCGCTACCCGCTGTGATGGCCCTGGACGGCACTTCGAATACGGTTGGCGTGCTTGCTGCGGACCGGATACCGGCGTCGTTCCCGCAGGCTTCGCTGGTGACGCCGCGGCAGGTGATCTTTAAATCGGAGGATGGTGTTGTCGTGCATGCTGATCTGTTCGAGCCGCCCGCGGGTCTCGGTGCCGCGGGTGTTGATCCTGCGGGTGGCGGTTCTGCGGGTGTGGGTGCCGGGAGCAGTGCGGTGCGGCGAAGACCGGCTATCGTCTACGTGCATGGCGGACCACCCCGGCAGATGCTGTTGGGCTGGCATTATTCCGATTATTATTCAAACGCCTATGCTGCAAATCAATACCTTGCCAGCCTGGGCTTTGTCGTACTCAGTGTCAATTACCGATTAGGCATCGGTTATGGATATGACTTCCACCAACCACCGCATGCCGGCGATGAGGGTGCGGCGGAGTATAAGGACATCAAGGCTGCAGGCCTTTGGCTGAAGCGACAAAATGATGTGGACTCCAATAGGATCGGCATCTATGGCGGCTCTTATGGCGGTTTTCTAACGGCTATGGCGCTCGCGCACGATTCGAAGCTATTCAAGGCGGGTGTCGACTTCCATGGCGTGCACGATTGGACCGAGCAGTCTTCAATCATGACCGCCTTCAAGGATAAATACGAAAAAGCTCCTGATTACGACAAAGCCTTAAAGACAGCCTGGCTCTCTTCGCCTGTATCCGCGATGAACGGCTGGAAGTCTCCGGTCCTGATCATCCAGGGAGACGATGACAGGAATGTGGCTTTCGATCAAAGCGTAGACTTGGTCAATCGCCTCGAGAAAAAGGGTGTTCCTTATGAGACGATGGTCATGGTGGACGACACGCACCATTGGATGAAGTTTGCCAATGCCGTGACCGTGTATGCGGCGGCGGCCGATTTCTTCGTGCGGCAGTTCATGACTCGTACGGGGGAGGCGGCTTCAAAGGGAAGATCGACTCCCTGAAACCGGGAAGCGGTCCTTCCACCACCTGAAACCTTCCATACGTTTCGGGATGATCGAGAATAAAGCTGTAGCAAACGGAAAATTTTCCCTGCAGGTCGGTGCGGGCAAATTTTTCGCCCATCTCGTAGGCGAGGTCGGGCCGTTCCACCAGATCCAGCAGCACCATCCCGTCCGCGGCCCGCTTGGCATCCGTCGATTTGACAAGCATACAAATGTACCTGCCGGCGGGGAACAGATAGATCCCATTGACCACGTCGCCCATCGAAACATTTCCGTAAGTGGTGAGTATTCGCACATTGAATGCGACAACGATATTGTCGATGGCAGTCGCTTTTATTCGGTCAGGCGTTATTTCATCGACGTACAGAGGAAAAGGTGGTTTAAGCCGGAGGGCCATGAACAGCGTTTGCCGAAAGGTAAGAAAAAACCGAACATGGCTTGTATTGAAAGCGGACAACCGGCCAGGCGATCCGTGCGGCCCTGGCCAACCCTATCAAGAGCTTGAGGACGGAGTGAATAAAAAGTAGGCCGCTCCAGGAATGGGGCGGCCTTTTTTACAATGAACATTGAACTTTAACCGAGCCGATAGAGTTGGCTCGTCCGAAGGACGGACTTTATTTCTTGAAATCATTGATCCCATAGTAGTACACTTCCTTGCTGTCAGGGTACATACCCTGGATCTGGAAGTTGCTACCCTGGTTATCTAGCGCTTCGCGGAGTTCGGCCACGCTATGTACGCGCGTGTCACCGATCTTCGTGATGATGAAGCCCGGATGCATATTGGTCTGGCTGCTGAGAACGCCGTCCTTGATATTGCTGACGACCACGCCGCCATCTATTCCTAGTTTTGCAGCATCGTCTTTGTTGAGGTCGGAGAAATTCGCTCCGAGTGACTCGACGGCTGCGGCGTTACCCGTGCCGGCGAATGTGCCCAGCTTGCCCTGCAACACGGCGTCGGAACTTTGTTCGCTGCCATCGCGGATGTAGCCAATTTTTATATGGTCACCGGGTTTCTGCCGGGCGATCAATTCAGCCAAACGGGCGTCCGAAGTAACGGCCTGGTCGTTGAGGCTGGTGATGACGTCGCCTTTCTTGATGCCTGCCTGTGCGGCGGCGCTATTGGGAGACACTTCTATTACGAATACGCCGTCGACATCGCTATTGATCCCCAGTTCCTTTTTCTTAGCGTCATCGAGACCTTCGGGGGCCATGCTAATGCCGAGATAACCGCGCTGTACCGAACCGTACTTCATGATGTCACTGATCACCTTTTTCATCAGGTTGCCGGGGACTGCATAGGCATAACCAGCGAACGAACCAGTGGGAGAGGCGATGGCGCTATTGATGGCGATCAGCTCACCGTTGGTGTTGACGAGGGCGCCGCCGCTGCTGCCCGGATTGACGGCCGCGTCGGTTTGAATGAACGACTCGACAGGGGCCGCAGCCTGGGTGTTGATGCCGATATTCCTGCTCTTGGCGCTTACGATACCCTGGGTAACGGTGACGTCGAGGTTCAGGGGATAGCCGATGGCCAGCACCCATTGTCCGAGCTTCACTTCATCTGAGTTGCCGATAGCCATCACGGGGAGGTTCTTACCGTCGATCTTCACCAGCGCGAGGTCTGTGTTGGGATCGGTGCCTACGACCTTGGCGACATAGTTCTTACGGTTGTTGAGGGTAACGATGATGTCCGTGGCGCCGTTAACGACGTGGTTATTCGTGACGATAAAGCCGTCGGAGCTGATGATGACGCCCGAACCGGAAGCTTTCTGGTCGGGTTCTGCCATTCCACGGCCTCCGCCCTGGCCGTCGCCAAAGAAGTGCTTGAACATGTCGCCGAACGGATCCTGGTCATCACCCTGATCCTGGCCATGACGGCCCTGATGCATGGAGACCTCTTTTGCATGCATGGTTACCTTGATATGTACGACGCTTGGAACTGCCGCGGACGCGGCTTTCTCGAAGTCTATGGGTTGGACGGCTGTGGTCGCGCCGCCGGTCCCTGCACCGGTATAGGCGGTCTTGAAGACGGGGGTTTTCTGATCATCCAGCACACTGTTGTACGATTTGCTGCGCGTAGCAAACAACAAGGAACCTCCGATGATCGCACATGCACCGAGAAGGATTGCCTTACTTTTCATTTTCATTGTGTATTTTTTTTAATTAGTGTTCTATACAAAATTAACCAACCACGAAACATTTCGTTGATCGGGTGGTGTTAATAAAAGTTTAAACCAATACTTAAAGTGTTGTTGCCAGGGGATTTGGTAAGGGCGCGTTAAAGAAAATGTAAGAGATTGTTAGCATTACGGTTTTGGCAGTTCGGCGAACACTTTTATCTCGACGCGCATATTCTGATCCATCTCGCTGGCGGTAGTGGGATGCGCATTCACGGGGCTAGCATTGCCGAGGCCCTTGTAGGATAGATGGCTGGCGTCGAAACCCTGCGTGATCAGGTAGTGGTAGATGTATTTGGCGCGGTCGACCGACAGGATAAAAAGCAGGTCGGTTTTGGGAAGCGGTGGGCCGGGTTGATTGCAATACCCGTCGATCTCGAGGTAGCGGTCGCGGAATGCGCTTAGATTGGCGATGGTAGAAGGAAGGGCTTCGACTGCGGCTTCGGTAAGCTCTGCCTTATTGGCGATAAAATTGATGTGATTAAGGGTGATGACTGTATCCGGGTCGCCGGGCAGTTTTTTTCTTTGCGGTGTGTCGATGTGCGCGATAGATGCGGGTTTGTTATGGTAATATAAAATTAGGGCAGCCCGGCGGTTGAGGCTGTCGTTGCCTGGCAGCGGGTCGGTTTCGCCGCGGGCTTCCAGGCGGATGGGTATTGATGTGCGCAACACGGCTTTGGCTGCGAGGGCGCGGCGGTAGGAGAGTTTGTCGTTGTAAGCGTTGCTGCCGGTCGTGTCGGTGTAGCCAATCAGGAGGACCGAGTCCGGTGTTGGGATGGTCTCGATGGTGTCCGGTTTGCCGGCCACCGGGATCGAGTCGGGCTTCTGAGCGGTCAGGTTCAAGAGGGCAACGCTGTCGGCTGGACGAATGGTGCTGCGGTTGAAGGCGAAATGTACGATAAGTGTGTCGGCTCGGGTTTGCTGCGCAAGGGCTTTTTGAGCGCTCACGGCAAGTACAGTGAAAAGGTAAAGTGCGACGCGGGTCATGGGACAATTTAGTGAATTTCGGTAGGCGGGGAGGGGGTGAAATGTATATACGGAAATGCCTCCCGGTAACGGCAGCCGTTTTGAGGCCAACCATGTCCTATGGCAGATCGGTGAGGGCGACGGGCGGGACCGCTGCGCGCGGCAGGGGCCTGGCGAACGGCGTGTCGATCGGGGTCGAGGTGTCGAAAAATCCGCCGTTGCGCAGAAAGAAAGCATCGCCTTGTAATCCGCCGGCATAATCGCGTCGATAGCCTTTGCGGGCCGTATTGTCGGCGGTAAAGATCGCGCGCGTCAGTGGGATCCAATGCCCAAGGGAATCGCAGACCCATTGATTGCCGTAGGATGCGGATCTTTGCTCGTCGCCGAATTCCGGGTCGAAGTTTTCGAGGAAGGAGTGCAGGTGCGTCAGCCAGGTGTGCGTGGCGGGACGGTCCCAGGAGGCGACCAGCCGCCAGTGGCCGGATTCAGGTGCAAAAAACCAGGCGGTGTAACGGGTATGGTTATGCGCCGTTGATGGCATGGAGGCGCGGGGGGCGGTTGTCGTTGCTGGCGTGGATGTCGCGGCGGTCGTGGCGGCGGGGGCGGTCGGGTCTGGTTCTGCCCGCAATAAAAAGCGGTAGGTATTGCCGGCGGTCCAGGGATAAACGAGGTAGCTTTGGCCGCCGGAGCCTTCATCGCCGAAAACGCCCGCGTGTACGCTGTCACCTTTGCGGACAAGCAGGATCTTCAGGCTGTCGGGGATGGCCTTGGGGTCGTCGGTCGTAAACGGGCTCCAGACTGAAAAGAGGATACGCCGTTCGGTTGCGCTGTTCACCTGCATGCCAAAATACCCTTCGTTGAATCCGTCCGCCATAAAATACGACCCGATGATATCCTGACCGGGTGGGACGGTTACCTCGTTGTAAAACCATTCGGCGTTGGAACCGGAGGGGTGTAGATAAACTAAATGAACCGAGGGACCGCGGCGGCCCCAGTAGAAGAAATTGCCGTCGTTATTGGGAACGAAGGTCAGCAATGGGCTGCCGGGATTGCCTGCCGTTGCGGAGCCCGCACGGCCGGACGATGTGGCGCCGGTACTGCGGGATGATGTGGTGACAGTGCCGCGGGATAATGTGTCGCTGTCGCCGCGGGATGATGTGTCGCCGTCGCCGCGGGATGATGTGGTGACCGCGCCGCCGAATGATGTGTCGCTGTCGCCGCGGGATGATGTGTCGCTGTCGCCGCGGGATGATGTGGCGCCGTAGCCGCTGGATGATGTGGCGGCCGCCGCACCCGAGACTTCGAGCCTGCGGATGTCGGCGAATACCGGTCCGCTTTTGTTGAGGCCGCAGATGTCGACGGCCTGGTATCCGGTGTCGACGATTGCCCAGCGACCCGCGGCACGGGAGATCATATTTTTGCCATGCCAACTTACGACGTGCCTGACTCCCGATATGGAAACGCTGAGGCTGCTGCTGCCGCCGGGCACCGCGGCCACAAACGAGAGGTCGATCGGACCGGGCCGCGATACACGAAACCAAACGGTATAAGAGGCGGAAGCGTCGTTCCAGCCGGTGATGCCGTTGCTGTCAATGGGCGCGCGTGTACCGTCCGCTCGTCTGCTGCCCCAGGCATTGCCTCCCAGCGGGATCGAGCTGTGCTGGGCAGAAACCGGTAAGAAAATGATGGAACCAAAAAAGGTCGATAACCAAAGACGAAATAAAGTATTTCTCATGTCTTATGCAAGATGCATAAGTTTTTCGACTTTGGAACGTCTGACATAAAAAGCGGGCCTGCCTTCAGAAGACAAGCCCGGTGCCGGAGGGTGAATCCCGGCTCAATAATGGTGCCAGTAGTAAGGGTGCGCAGGGTGTGCGTATACAACGCAGGAGCTAAACCCTGCTGCAACGATAAGACCGATGACCAGCAGCTTTATACATTTGAATGTGGTAGTGCGGCTGACCGTTATACGATCTTTTTGATCGGTGGTTGAATGCATCGTTTTCATGTTTGTAGATTTTAAGTGCATAAGTAAGAGCGGTTGGGGCTGGTGTAGTTTAACGTGGAAAACACCGGTTAACAAGTGGATAACCGAAGCGGACAAATGCTGTAACAAAAGCGGACATGCGATGGGCGGAAAGCCGATTATTTATTTGGTTGTCATTACTTTGTGAGATACCGGGCTCCAAGTGTTTGCGGCGGCATGTCCATCTTCTATTAATTACAGGATGAGTTGAGCTTTGACCGTGACAATAGACGGGCGGAGGATATCTGGCGTGTCGCGGTGATAGACGGCTCCCTCCATGCTGCTGAAAGGCGATCCGGCGCGCATCTTTCAGGCTAATTATGAAAGGTTGATCGCGGAGAGCTCGGCAAACGTTATTTTGGGGACAGGGACCCTTTGGCGACGGCACCATAGGGCTTCGATCTTTGAAAGCTGCAGCGAGAAACCCTGTGAAGAGTTGAGAATGGAATAGTATCTTCGTACCCATGCGTATCGTAGCACTAGCCGAACTGCTGTTGCTGGTCGCCTTTTTCTCCTGCAACAGACCCCAAACTGCCAACCGCCTCGCCAATGGCGACAAGTTGCCATCTGCTTTTTTTTCTATCGATCCCAAGAAGGATACGGTATTGGTGACCGCCGACGGTACCAAAATAAATATACCTGCGAATGCCCTGGATGCGGGCGGGGCCGATAGTGTCCACCTGGAGATAAAAGAGGCCAATACCATCGAGGCCATCATCAATGGCAGGCTGCTCACTTCCAGCGAAGGCCAGCCGCTCAGCAGCGGCGGGATGCTGATGGTAGAGGCGGCTCCGGGACGGACCGTCACCATGCACAAGGCCCTGGGCATAACGATCGCGGCACAAAATTTTCAGCAGGGCATGATGGCCTTCAAAGGGCTGATCGACGATAGCGGTGCCATTAACTGGAGTGACCCTCGCCCCCTCGACGACAACCCGACCATGCGCTTACTGAACGTCGGCAGCACAATCTTCGAGGCCAGCTGCGCCTCCTGTCATAGCCTGAAGGGGCCATCCGTAGGACCCGCACTTGCCTGGATCACGCGCCGACGTAACAAGCAATGGCTGATCGACTTTATCCGCAACAATGCCCGACTAATGTGGCGTGGAGATTCCTATACCTGTTTTTTGTTTAACCGTTACGACAAAACGCCGATGAACCCCTTCCCCAATCTCAGCGACACGGATCTCGAAGGGGTTTTCTCTTATATCACCAGCGCCAGCCGGTCCATCGACAGCAATGCGGTCCCGGACCTTAAACGCACTTTCGACAGTTGTCTCAGATACGATCCGGATTGCGGCCGGCCGCACTACCGTGTAAGAGGCGGGAATGAGGTGGTAACTGCCGACACCGCCCTGCATACAGCCGATGCGCAATTGGTCGCGTCCTCATCTTACAGTTTTTCCATCAACAGTTTCGGCTGGTATAACCTGGGTGTCTTCCTGAAGAATGTGCCCGGCGTGGAGGAAAGCACCCTGCTGGTGGAAGGGGACTATCGCAACAAGAGTGACGTGTTCCTGGCCATCCCTTCACTTCGGGTCCTGACGACGGTGCAAGGGGAGAAGATGCCGTTACCGCAGCATGTCCTGGCCCATGTGCTGGTCATTGATGGGTCCGGGGATGAGCCCTTGTTTGGCAAGACGACGTTCTTCACCTCGCATCATCAGCGTATCTCGCCGAACCCGACCCGGAATACCGCCGCTGCGATAGCCCGGGCAATCGGGGAATTGGCTGTCGACCGGGAGCATGTCCAGGCGGCTGATAGCGCAGCTGCCGGGGCCACCGACAGTAACAGTGTTGTCCGGCCAGTCAACCCCGCTCCCGCAATGGATGCAACGCTGAGAACCGCCCAATCCTGCCCCTGCTGGTGTGACCAGGCTGATTACCGCAAGGCGGACAGTATTGCCAGGTCGGGTACCGGCGGCCGGCGTTAAAGAGCCAACTATACTGCACATGATAAAACAACTTCTATTGGCCGGCGTGTCGGCGGCCCTGGCCGTCACAGGCATGGCACAACGCCCGGCTGATTCGAAAGGCGAAACTAAGCCGGCGGCGACTATTAGCGGTGTAACGAAAGATCTGAAGAAGTTCGAAGGCTTCTACCCCTACTACTACGACGACAAAACGGGCAAGCTGCTCGTGGAGATCGACCGTTGGAACGAAGACTTCCTCTATTTCAGTACCCTTCCCGAAGGCATCGGCAATGGCGGAGCGGAGCGCGGTCAGGGCAACGCCGTCCTCGTGAAATTCATCGGGGTCGGACCGAAGGTCTTCCTGATACAACCCGACGACGAACACCGGGCAGTGCATGGCAGCGCCGATGAACGAAAGGACGTGGCCGATGCCTTTTCTCAGTCCGTACTGTTTGGGTTTTCTCCCCTGGCACTGGAAGGCGATAAGGCGCTGATCGATCTTACCCCGTTCGTAGTAAGGGACGCCCTGCATATTGGCGAGACCATCGGATCGGGCCGTGGTAATCCGGGCAGTTCTTTTGCTGCCAGTGCCAACAACCGCAATGGCGGTGGGGGGGCAGCGACTTATCACCTCGACGAAAGCAGAAGTGCGGTATATGTAGACAATACCCGGAATTTTCCAAAGAACACCGAATTCGAAGCGTTAATCACCTTTTCAGGTGGATCGGCGGCCCCCGGCGGCTTTCGCAGAGGAGGCGGCGTCGCGCCCGACCCGACGGCCGTTACCGTCCGCATGCACCAGGCCTTCGTGCAACTCCCTGACAGCGGCTACAACCCCCGAAAATTCGATCCCCGCTCGGGATTTAATGACTTCAGGTACTATGATTTTTCCGCCCCGATGAGTGAGCCGCTGGTCAAACGCTTTATCGAGCGGCATCGCCTGATCAAAAAAGACCCCACTGCGCCCATCAGTGAGCCCGTGGAACCGATCGTATACTATATCGACAGGGGCGCCCCGCCCGTCATCCTCAGGGCCCTTATAGAAGGCGGTTCCTGGTGGAACCAGGCCTTTGAAGCGGCAGGGTTCAGGAATGCTTTTGTAGTTAAAGAATTACCTGCAGGAGCGGACCCTATGGATATCCGGTACAATATGGTGAATTGGCTGGATCGTAGCGGCAGCCCGCAACGCGCCTTTTCCTATGGTATGGGGTACGTCGATCCCCGCACCGGCGAGATCATAAAGGGTGTGGTAACACTGGGTTCGGACAGGCATCGGCAAGATTATCTGATTGCAGAGGGGCTTTTGCAGCCGTATTCGGATGGCAAGGCTGTCGATAAGCGGATGGAGGAAATGTCACTGGCACGCATCCGGCAGCTTAGTGCCCACGAGATCGGGCATACGCTGGGCCTCACCCACAACTTCGAGGCCAGCGTGAAGGACAGGGCCTCGGTTATGGACTATCCGTTTCCCCGTTTTACGCTCAAGCCCGATGGCAGTATCGACCTTTCCGACGTCTACAGCAAGAACATCGGTGGCTGGGACAAGCGCGCCATCATCTGGGGTTATTCCGATTTTCCCAAGGGTACCGATGAGGACGCCGCACTCGATAAGATCATCAAAGAAACGCTTAAAGAAGGCTACAAATACATCCCGGACGTCGGCGGCATGACGCACCCCCTGTCCAATCAGTGGGATGACGGCGAGAATCCGATCGATCAACTCAACCAACTGATGACCATCCGACGTCGCCTGCTGGACAATTTCTCCGAGAAGGCGATCCAGAAAGACGCGCCTATGGCCACCCTCCAAGAGGTTCTGGTGCCTATCTATCTCTTACACCGTTATCAGGTGGAGGCCGCGGCCAAATCACTCGGCGGACTGTATTTTACCCATGCACTCAAGAATGATGGCCAGGAACCCACGAAGATGGTAGACCCTGCCGAACAATGGCGGGCCTTCGACGCCCTCGCGAAGACCATCACGCCCGAGGCGCTGGCCCTGCCGGAGGCGCTGATCCAAAAGATCCCGCCGCGCCCCACCGGCTTTCCCGAGACGATAGAGGTCTTCCGCGGTCATACCGGACCGACTTTTGATCCGATCGCCACCGCTGAAGCTGCCGCCGACAACACCCTGTCCTACCTGCTGAACCCGGAACGTGCGGCAAGGCTGATCGAATACCAGGCGAGAAATGAACGCCAGCCAGGCCTTCTGGCCGTCCTCAATTCGCTGCTCGCGAAGACCTGGAAAGCCCCGTTGCAGCCGGGGTATAGCGGAGAGCTTCAAATGATGGTGGACAACCTGACCCTAAAGCGACTGCTGGCCCTCGCGGCCGACCCGAAGAACGCCGATAATGTGCGAGGGGAAGCGCTGCTGACCGTCACCGATCTGGCCGTCTGGATGGGATTGCAAGTAGTAGGGGCGCAGGGAAAGTGGAAGGGAGCACTCTACTTTGGGCTCAGCCAAATCCAGGAATTCACCAAAGATGCGGATAAATTCATACCCCAGCCCGCCTTGGAAATGCCCCCGGGCGCCCCGATCGGATCGCCGGACAATGAATTTGCCTATTGATCTGGCACGGCAATTGAGCGCAGTTTTTTACGACCACGTAGGAGACGATTTTTTAAATAGTTACCTTCGTTCCTATGGCTCCTATTGCCGAGAAGGGCCCTATTTCGCTGAGAATGACCGATTAAATGTAAGGACCCCGGGGTTTTATTTGATAGCCCCTAATGGTTTTCAATTAATTTTTAATCCCATCTTAATAATAGTTCCCATAATAGGACGTTATTTTGATGTTAAGAATGAGCCTATATTTGTTAACGCCCGTAACCATCCTACGCTAACCGCATTTATGAGTTTATCCAGCGTGATCATAAACGCCGATGATTTTGGCATAAGCAGTGTTGTCAACAGAGCGATCCTCTTTAGTGTCGAGCAGGGTCTGGTGACCAGTACGTCGATCATGGCGAATATGCCTGGATTCGAGGAGGCCGTCAGCATGGAACGGGAATACGATGTGCTTCGGGGGAGAGTTGGGGTTCACCTGAACCTTACGGAAGGGAAGCCCCTTACAGAACCGATCCTCGGCTGCGGTGTTTTTTGCGATTCGGATGGATCATTCTTCTTCAAAAGGGAAAGGCCGCTGTTCCGGCTCGGGAAGCCGGTAAGGGACGCGGCGTATGAAGAGTTGAGGTCGCAGTTGCAAAGGGTCGTCGAGATGGGGATCATCCCTACTCATCTCGATTCGCATCATCATATTCACACCGAGTGGGCGATAGCGCCGCTCGTATGTGGTCTGGCAAAAGAGTTTCGCATTCCCCGTATCCGATTGACGCGGAACATGGGCCGGCCGCCCAGCTTTTTAAAGCGGCTTTACAAAGCCATCTTCAATCGCTGGCACTTGGGCAGGCAGACCGGGCTGCACAACACCGACCTTTTTGGTGATATCCCCGATATGCTTTATGAGGCCAAATCGGGTTGGCCGGAAGGAAAGAACATCGAAATAATGGTCCACCCGCTCTTCAACGAAAATGGAGAGCTGGTGGATATGAACCAGAAGCCGCTGCAACAAGCGTTAGCTCCCATTCTACGACAACCATTAAACCTTAGTCCTTTAAAATCTGAACTCCATTCATGAAAAAGCTGGCTATCGTCACTACTCATCCCGTCCAATACAATGTCCCCTGGATTGTGCGTCTGGCTCAAAAGGACATCCATGTAAAGGTCTTTTACACTTTCGAACAAGCCGGTAACGGCGCGGTTTATGACAGCGGTTTTGGAAAAGATATAAAATGGGACATCCCCCTATTGGACGGTTACGATTATGTATTCGTACCCAATAAGGCCCGGAAACCCGGACTGGAACGGTTCATGGGCATTGTCAACCCCACGCTCATCAAAAAAATAGAAGATTACGATCCCGATCAGCTGTTGGTGATCGGCTGGAACTATCACAGCCATTTGCAAGTCATGCGTCATTTTCACCGCCGGATACCGATCTTTTTCCGTGGCGACAGTGTACTGCTGCATGAAAATGGGTTTTGGAGAAAAATGGCCCGGCGCCTTTTCCTGACATGGGTATATAGGCACATTGATTATGTATTCTATGTGGGGGCGAACAATAAGTCGTATTTCAAGCGTCATGGGGTCCGCGATCACCAGCTGATCTTTTCACCTCAGGCCATCGATGTAGACCGGTTCTCCGAACCTGAAAGGGCCTATAGAGACCATGCCGAAGAGTGGAAAGCACGGCTGGGTATCCCGGCCGGGAACCTGACCGTGCTCTTTGCCGGCAAAATGATCAAAGTAAAAAATCCCACCTTCCTGATCGAACTGGCCAATTCCACGAGGAATTTGCCTATCAGCTTCGTGATGGTGGGCGACGGGGTGTTGAGGGATGAGGTAAAGCGTCTGGCCGCCGATAATCCAAATATTCTGTTTATTGATTTTCAGAACCAGACGATCATGCCCTCCGTATATAGGATAGGCGACGTCTATATCATGCCTTCCTTCAGCGAGACCTGGGGTATGGGTATAAACGAAGCCATGGCTTGCGGTGTTCCCGTAATGGCCTCCGATCGGGTCGGCTGTGCCGTGGACCTTGTGCTGGAGAATAAGACAGGCATGACCTTTAGCCTGGATGAAATGGGGAAATGCGTGACTTTTTTGCAGCACTTGATTGAAAACCCCGAACATCTCGCGGAGATGGGTAATTGCGCCGGCGCCCTTATTCAATTCTTTTCATTTAGCCAGATCGTCGACAGTATTTATAGGACGATGTCGATGACAGTGGCAGAACCGCGGAGACGACAGTTCCTTAGTGCTGCCCTGTAGCAGTCGAATTGCCTGGTACTCATTTTTTGCGTATATTACTGTTGTATTATTGTATTATCATTTTGCCTGATCCACAAGCAGCTTACCGATCATGAAGTCCGCTATGGGGAATAAACTGGTGTATGGCATCGTCACTACGATCGTCAGTATGCTTATAATCGTAGTATTGTCGATCTGGCAATACCAACGTATCCGGGATGCGGGCGCTGTTGTAAGGCATGCCAATCAAATTTTGTACGAGACCCAGGCCGTGCTGAACACATCGATGCAGTTCGATCTGAACACCAAAAACTTTTTGCTTACGGGCGACAGCAGTTTTCTAGATAGCGCCAGCCATTCCCTGAAAATTTTACCCTTTGCCATCGACAGTCTGAAAAGGCTTACCGCGGATGACCCCGGTCAAATTGGTCTGCTGGACAGTCTGGACCGGTACAATGCGTTGAATGGACAAACGCTGGAAAGGTCCAAGACTCCAGGCCGCATGGGGAATGCGGTCGAGACGGCTAAGCTAATCACCCTGGCGGCAAGAACTGGCTATTCGCACCACCTCCAAACAGCCCTCACGCGTTTTGCCGAAAAAGAACACAGTTTTGCCGATACCCGCCGAAGCGCCAACCAGATTAAATCCCAGCAACTTCAGTGGGTGCTCTGGGCGTTGAGCGTCGCTGTTTGTGTCCTTGGCGTTATTAGCTTCCGGATCATCAGAAACGACCTTCGGAAAGAAAAAGAGGCAAGGGAGCAGTTGAGCAGGTTTAACGATCAGTTGGAAAACGAGGTAAAACGGCAGATGTCCAACCTTCAGGCTTCCGAGGACAAGTACAAGACATTATTTTATAAAAGCCCGCTGCCTATTTGGATCTATGATGAAAAGACGCTTGAGTTCATCGAGGTCAATGAGGAAACGCAGCGGCTGTATGGCTATACCGAGGAGGAATTTCAAAAAATGACGCTCAAGGATATCCGGCCGCCCGAGGAAATGGAGCAGTTGGTGGCGGATATCGCCACGGTACGCCGTGATCCGGTCTCCTACCGCAACAGTCAACGGCGGCACAGGAAGAAGACGGGGGATATTATGGACGTACAAGTCACCGCTTTTCCCCTGGACATGGGGGGACGGAAGACGGGCTTGACTGCGATCATCGATGTCACGGAACGGAAGCGGCAGGAGGAACAATTGCGCTTGCTGAATACGGCCCTCGAAAAACGCGCCGGCGAGCTGGCGGCTTCGAATGCCGAACTCGAACGTTTCGCCTATATTGCCTCGCATGACCTGCAGGAGCCGCTTCGGATGGTCAGCAGTTTCCTGCAACTGCTGCAAAAGCGGTACAAGGGCCAGCTGGATGAAAAAGCGGACCAGTATATCCATTACGCGGTGGATGGGGCGGAACGGATGAAGGCATTGATCCTGGACCTGCTCGAATATTCCCGGGTGGGCAGCACGAAGGAAACCTTTGGCCGGGTAGAGACGGAGATGATCTTAAAGGAAGTGGGCGATATCTTCAGGGAGAAGATCGTATTGACACACGGCCAGGTCGATGCCGGCCCGCTACCCGTGGTATGGGGCGACAAGGTACAACTGCTGCAGTTGTTTCAAAACCTGCTGAGCAATGCGCTGAAATACCATGCGGCTGACCGGGCTCCGGTGATCCGGATCCGCGCGAAGGAGGAGCCAGGCTGCTGGCTATTCTCCGTAGAGGATAATGGCATCGGGATCGATCCGCAGTTCTTCGATAAGATCTTTATCATCTTCCAACGGCTTCACAACAAGACCGATTATTCCGGCACGGGCATCGGCCTGGCGATTTGTAAGAAGATCGTAGAACGCCATGGAGGCAAGATATGGGTGGAATCTTCACCGGATCACGGGACCACATTCAATTTCACTATTCTTAAAAAAGTTTAACCAGACCGGGTATGCAACAAATTCACATTCTGCTCGTCGACGATAATGAAGGAGACATCCTGCTGACCCGGGAAGCCCTCGACGATGCCCGCATTGTCAACAAGATCTCCATTGCCTACGATGGACTGGAGGCCATCCGTTTTCTGAAGAAAAGTCCTGTGGGCGCAGATACCCCGGACCTCATCCTGCTCGACATCAACCTGCCTAAGATGAACGGAACGGAAGTACTCGGCATCATCAAGAACGATCCCGACCTCAAACGTATCCCGGTCATTATGCTGACGACCTCTTCGGCCGAAAAGGACATTCTGGCTTCGTACGACAACTACGCCAACTGTTATATTACAAAACCCGTAGACCTAAACAAGTTTATGGATGTAGTCCGGACGATCGAGGATTTCTGGATCAGTACTGTGAAACTGCCAAAAAACGTGCAATAGATGTCGTCCGACAACCAACCCATCCATATCCTGGTGCTGGAAGATAATCCTGGCGACCTCTTCCTGTTGGAGGAATCGCTCCGTGGAACCGACTTGCCAATCGCGGAGATCGAACATGCGGCTACGCTTGCGGATGCGAGGCAAATCCTTTCCTGTAAACAAATCGACCTCCTGTTCCTGGATCTTTCGCTGCCCGATAGCTTTGGGTTGGAATCCTATACCCGACTGCAGACCCTGACACAGCGCGTTGCGGTCGTCCTGCTGACCGGTCTGAATGATACAAAAATTGCTTTGCAGGCGCTGGTCCTCGGCGCGCAGGATTACCTGATCAAGGGTGATTTCGACGAGAAATTGTTATCGCGAGCCATCCGCTACAGCCTTGAGCGTTTGCGTAATCTCCAGATTCTCCGGGACAGCGAGGAAAGGTATCGCGGTCTTTTCAACAACAACCCCATGCCCATGTGGGTATTCGACGCTGCGACGCTGCATTTCCTGGAAGTCAATACGGCGGCCGAAGACCATTATGGCTATACGCGGGAGGAGTTTTTGGGTTTAGGACCCGTCGACATCCGATTGAACGGCGACAACCGCAAAATAAAAGATGAGGTCGAATCCGTCCGTGACAGCAGGGAAAGTGTAAAGAAAGGAATCTTAAAGCATGTCAAAAAGAATGGCCAGGTGATCTTCGTGGATATTGCCTGGCATTGGATGCAATACAAAGACGTTCCGGCCATCCTGGCCATCGTGAACGACGTTACCGAACGCATCGAGCTGGAAAAGGAGTTGAACCAGCAACGATTAACGCGGCAGCGGCAGATCACGGAAGCGGTTATTCTGGCACAGGAAAAGGAACGGAGCGAGATAGGAAAAGAATTGCATGACAATGTCAACCAGATCCTGGGTGCCAGCAATCTCTATATCAATACCGCGATGACCGACGAAGAGCTGCGGCAAGAGCTGCTGGAGCGGAGTACCGCATTAGTGAGCAAAGCCATTAATGAGATCAGGAAGATCTCCAAGTCCCTGATCACGCCCGGCCTTCGGGAGATCGGCCTTATCGACTCGATAGAAGACATCATCGACGATATGCGTTTTGCCAAGGATGACATGCAGATCGAGCTGGACCTGCAGAATATCACCGAGGAGGAGATCGAAGACCGGCGCAAGTTGACGCTTTTCAGGATCGTGCAGGAGCAACTCAACAATATCGTTAAGCATGCGAAGGCGCAGCGGGTGCTGATCCGTTTGTCGATCGAAGGCGCCAATGGGGGTAGGCATGTGGTGCTGACGGTCGCGGACAATGGCGTCGGCTTCGATGTGAGCCGTCACCGGAAAGGGGTGGGGATCACCAATATCATCAGCCGCGCGGAGTTGTTCAATGGCAAGGTCGAGATCGTTACCGCGCCCGGTGAAGGGTGTACGCTGAGCGTTGGATTGCCGCTTTGAGACCCTGTCAGGGGTCTACAGTTTCTTAAGCATTTTCACAATTTTTTTGGCGATGACGGCGCATCCTTTGTCTGATGGGTGCAAGCCATCATAGGTCATTTCTACGGCTTCCGGCGGATAGGGATATTCGTCTTTGTCAGGGTTGAAAGGGATGGCGGTGTAATCGGGATAGGAGTAGTTGCGATAGGCGCCGCCGGTCCCGGGGTCTCTGACCCGTTTGAAATGTACCAGCTTCGGGACGGCCAGGTTTTTCTCGTGATAGAGATCGATCACCTTCATTTGCTCATGACGGCCGATATCGATGACGGCCTCGGCGACCTGTTCGAGGGTTTGGCCGTTTTTGGGTCTGTAAGCGCCGTAAGCATTGTTGCTGGCGCCATTGATGTATACGAAATCTGTCCGGGGCATCGGGGTGATGAGGATAATGGGCGCGATGGGGTTGAGGCTGTGCAATTTGTCGATGAGGATGCGGAGGGAACCATAGATCGTACTGTCGCCCGTTCTCTGTTGATAATCCATCCAGCGGCCGATGCGATGGCCGCCCCACCAGTCATTGGTGCCGAGAAAAACGGTGTAGACGCCGCCGGTAGGAATATCAAGCTTGTCGATGTTATCCGCGAATTCCGTCGTTGTCCAGCCATTGCGGCCCCAGTTCTTGTAGTGCACATACGGAAGCTCGGTTACGACATCGGTCAAGTAACCGCTCGTGAGCCTGTTTCCGGTCTCGTCCCTGTGATCGTTGAGATAGGTGATGCTATCGCCTATCGCCACCCAGATAAGGGGTTTGTGCGAGAAGGCGAGGACCAGCAGGAGCGGGGGTATCATAAGGACCATTGGAAATAGTTGTAGATCCAGCTTGCGGCGTTGCTGCATAGTCGACAATTTGATCAAAAAGATAAGAATTTTTCTTAAGACACGCCTTTGATCGGCAGCATGTTCTTTTTGATGAAAACGATCGTCATCTCCTGGCGGGTCACGAAGCCAAGCTTGCGGTATACCTCGATTGCCCGCTCATTGCTGGTCATGACATGGAGAAAAGGGGTGCTGTTCTTTGATCGGATCAGGTCGATGAGGTGAATGATCAACGCCCGCGCATAGCCGCGGCCATTGTAACCGGGACGGGTGCAAACGGCGCTGACTTCGATGTAGTCACCGGGATGCATTCGAAAGCCCGCCATAGCGACGAGCCGATCGCCGTCGAAGATGCCAAAATAATTTCCGAAGAGGATCGTCCGCCGATAGAAAGGGCCGGGGTTTGTGAGGGTTGTCAGTTCTATCATTGCCGGGACGTCCTGGTCGCCGAGCGGGATAAGTTGGGGACTGCCTGCGGAAACCACTTCTGTCGCAGCAAGCTCGGCACCGGACGCGGCGTTAGTCGCCGTTAGCTGAGCATTGGCCGGCAAGGTTGGCGCCGCGTACAACATTTGAAAAGCCTTGATCCGCGCGACCACATTCCATACCGGAGGAATGTCTATCATCGCCGCCGCTTTGATCGCTACCACCCGCTCCCCATTCAACCGCTCATATAAACGTGCCAAATTGCCGGGGTTGATCTCTTCCAGACCCACAAAGGGCGATACATCCGCCGGAAAACATTTCACATTCCCTTCGCCTTCCGCCAAATGTGCATTACCGGTCAGCAAGGCATTCCATATCGGATTGTCTAAGACATGTCCCATGGGGTAAAGGTACGGTCGAGTAACGAATGCGTACCATTTGGGAACGGAGGCCCGGTATGCGCTCTCCAACCGTTCCGCCGTCTAAGGGTTTTCGACCGTCACGTCCTGGGCCAGCACCGCCTCATCGGGGGTGGCGCCGATGTCCTTGTTGAAGGAATAGAGTGCGCTGTCCGTGGCCTTTTCGCCGCCGGCGACTTTTATTTTGTCCAGCAGGTCGATCGCAAGCGTCTCTTCTTCGGTCTGCTCCTTTACGAACCACTGCATAAAATTCCAGGTCGCCCAGTCCTTTTCGGCCATGGACATCTCCACGATGCGGTAGATGCTCTCGGTGTTCTCGACCTCCGATTTGAAGACCTTTTCGAAGCAATCATTGACGCTGGTGGGATCCGGGCCCGGATCCGGGATGGCGGTAACGGTTACCTTACCCCCTCTTTTGAGGATGTATTCGAGAAACTTCATCATGTGGTTGCGTTCCTCGTTCTCGTGACGGAACAGGAAATTGGCGATACCATCATACCCCTTGTCACTTGCCCAGGCGGCATAGGAAAGATAGATCTGCGCGTTGTGCGCCTCATTCGTCATTTGCTGGTTCAAAGCTTTGGTCAATGTCGGCGATAGCCTGTTCGTATCCATAATAGCGAAATTTTTATTGTTCGTGGCCCAGGGCTTCTTCCATCTTGCTGCTCCGGGAGCCTTTGATCAGTAGCCATGCATTTTTCAGGCCAGAATCGCGAAGCCATTGGCCGGCTTCGCGACTAGTGGCGAAACTCAGATAGGGATGATCCAGTTTTAGAAAGTCGCCGCCAACGAGCACGACCTGCTGCCAGGGATATTGGGCGATCAGGTCTACGATGCCCCGGTGTTCGCTCAGGCTTTCAGGTCCCAGTTCCGCCATGGCGCCCAGCATAAGGATCTTGCGATCGAATCCGCCTGCGGCTTGGAAGCCGGGGTCGGAGGTGACGTCCCCTGTCGTGCGGCCGTTCGCCGTCTTGGTGCTGTCTGCCTTCGGGGCGCTCAGCCGCGCGAAGTTCTCAATGGCTGCACGCATCGAAGAGGGGTTGGCGTTATAGGCGTCGAGGATAATATGGTTGCCTTCGCGCTCCATCAATTGGCTGCGGCTATTGGACGGGGTGTATTTTTCGATAGCCTTCCGAATCTTCACGTCACCGACGTTGAAATGTTTGCCAACTGCTACGGCCACGAGTATATTGGGCAGATTGTAGTCGCCGACCAATTGGGTGTGTATGATGCCGGTAGTGGAGCCCTTCGTGATCTCGACATTCAACAAACTGTCTTTAGAGATTGCGACATGGCCGGTGAATTCGGCGTCTTTCGTCCCATAGCTGATAATATGTGGAATGCCCCGGCTCATCTGGCGCAGATCGGCTGAGTCGCGAAGCACAAAGGCTGTACCGCCTTCATCACGGAGATGGTCATAGAGTTCCCCCTTGCCTTTTTTCACCCCTTCAGGGCCGCCAAAGCCTTCGAGGTGGGCAAGGCCGATATTGGTGATGATGCCGTGTGTGGGCAGCGTATACCTGCAGTAACCGGCGATCTCCCTCTGGTGATTGGCGCCCATCTCTATCACGGCGAATTCGGCATCTTTGCGTACGGATAGGATCGTCAATGGAACACCGATGTGGTTATTTAGATTCCCGCGCGTGGTGTAGGTGATGTATTCCGCGGACAGCACGGCGTGGATGAGTTCCTTGGTCGTGGTCTTGCCATTGCTGCCTGTAATGGCGATAAAGGGGATGTCGAATTGCCGGCGATGGTGCAGCGCGAGATCCTGTAAAGCAGTCAGGACGTTGGGGACGAGTAAAAGGCGTTCGTCGGGTGTGGCTGGGACTTCATCGATCACGGCGTAGGCCGCACCTTGCTCAAGCGCCTTCGGTGCGAAGCTGTTTCCATTGAAATTTGGCCCTTTGAGGGCGAAGAAAAGATCTCCACTCTTCAGCAAGCGCGTGTCCGTCTGTACGGAAGGATGACGAAGATAGAGATCATATAGTTGTTCGATGGCGATCATATCGTTGTATCGGAGCCGGGCAATCAGGGTCACGCCTGTTGGGTAAAAAAATGGTTTCAAAGATATGTAATTCCGGCAGGTTTCGCGCCTGGCATTGCGAACTGTCTGCCTGGCGGGCGATGCACCGATGAAAAAGCCCCGCTTTTCGGCGGGGCTTTTTGTATTCAATGCGTTGAACTTATTGTTTGCGTGTGTTCTGGCGTCTCTGTTTGTAGTTGACGCCGGTCTGGCGGCCATTGCCTGCCGGGCTGCCTACGCGATCCATAGCGCAGCGGAAACCAACTGTGCTGTTGCTCTGGTCTTCTTCGAGGAAGCGGCGGGTGCCGGGGCTGAGGTAGTAAGCGCGGTCATTCCAGCTACCACCCTTGATTACTCTGGATTTGTTGCTGATGAGCGTGGTCTTACCGTAGCCGTAAGCGATACCAGAGATAGTGGAGTCGCCATCGAGGTAGTTGATAACATCACCCTTTTGATAGTTACGACGGGCCTGGCTTTCGGAATCGGTGACGTTGCGCATCTTGATGCGGCCTAGGCTATCGCGTTCGGCTTTGCCTTCTTTACCAAGATCGACCGTTTCGAATTTGTTACCACGATAAGGAGCGACGTCGTCGGCGTCTTGTCCCGACATCGGGCGATAGACGTCACCCACCCACTCGCTAACGTTACCAGACATATTATACAATCCGAAACCGTTCGGGAAGAAGGAGGTGACGGGGGCGGTATAAACGGCGTTGTCATTGAGACCACCTGCAACACCCATGTTGTCACCGGAGCCGCGTTTGAAGTTTGCCATGAAAGTACCCTGCCAGCTGCCATGACGCGTGTCGCGCAGGCCGTTGACATTGTTGCTCCAGGAGTAGACCTGTTTATTGGCGATCAACTCTTCTCCGCGCTGGCCGTCCTTATGGCTGGGCAGCGGGTTCTGGTTGATGTAACCAAGAGCGGCGTATTCCCACTCGGCTTCTGTCGGGAGGCGATAGTTCGGAAGGAGGATACCATCCGAGAAGGTGACCTGTGTACGGGGGGTCCCGTTCGGGTTCTTAAGGGGATTGGCCTTCGTCCTTGCCTTTTTATCAGGAGTGGCCTGAAACTCACCCATGAGGTAGGCCTTCGTATTAAAGTTCTCCTGTCCAAGACCCTGGAGGTTCTTTACGGCGTTGGCGTTGATATAGCCCTTGTCGATCAGGATCTTCTCGTTGACGCGGTCGGACCTCCACAGGCAGAAGTCATGAGCCTGTTTCCAGGTCACGCCTACTACAGGGTAGAAGTTATACGAGGGGTGACGGAAGTAGTATTCGACCATTGGCTCGTTATAAGCCAGTTCGCTGCGCCAGCATAAGGTGTCGGGCAGGGCGCCATCACGGACAGCTTTGTACTCGTCGGCGTCAAATACGTTGTCGATCCAATATAGGTACTCCCGGTAATGGATATTGGCGACCTCCGTCTGATCGATGTAGAAGGAGTTGACGGTTACGCGGCGGGGAACGTTGTTCCACTCCCGCATCACGTCTTCCTGGGTAGCACCCATGGTAAAAGTACCGCCCTGGACGAATACCAGACCGGGACCGGTGTGCTGTTCTTTTTCTTTGGAAACCTGGAACCCACCCATTTTGGAATCATTATAATTCCAGCCTGTGACGGAGGATTGGTCCGGCTTCTTTTTAAAGCAGGAGGCAAAGAGGGATACGGAGATTACCAGGACTGCTAGGTTTTTCAGATTCATAAGTTGACGCATTTTACGTATTACGTTTGGGCCCAATTTGGTCCAAATTGATTGTAAACAGAGAAAACGACTGTTTTGCCCGTTTTATTGTATCGCCATATATAAGTACGGGTCGAAATTATCCACAGTTGCCGGATAGGAGAAAAGTGTTTTTGGAGGAGCCAAAAGTAGTATTTTTGGCTGCCATCGCCAAATTGGGACGGACTTTGCGGATAATGCGCGACATTCGACGGATGCGTGACATTCGACGGATGCGCCACATTCGACAGGTGTGCAGAACGAAACCCGCGGTTTTAAACAATAATCCAGGCGGCGGCGCGTTGGAGGAGGATTAAAACCACGACGTTGTGGCCCACTGCCTATCAAAATCCGTCAGATCGGCATTCTTTATGTAAGACATTAAAAATCATTAATTTAGCAGCCTATATCAAAAATCTACTTTTCTTAAGGACAAAAAACCCGGCTGAACGGGGAAACCAAATTTGAAAAATTTGCGTGTTTGTAAAAAGAAAATTATACAACAAGATGAAAAGATTTTACCAGGGCTTTGCTGCTTTATTAATGATGATGACGGTTGAGAAAGGCGTATTTGCGCAAACGAATAACCTCAATGTGACTACTACCGCGGTGCCGTTCCTGCGGATATCTCCCGACGCTCGCGCCGGGGGAATGGGGGACCTAGGGGTGGCGACATCCCCGGATGCGGCTTCCACCTTTTACAACCAGAGTAAGATCCCCTTTGCTACCAAAGACATTGGCATCGGACTGACCTACACGCCCTGGCTCAAGGACCTCGGCCTGAACGACGTCTACCTGCTGGCGGCCAGCGGGTACAAGAAATTCGGCGATGAAGACAAGGCCCAGGCTGTCACCGGCGGTATCCGCTACTTCAGCCTCGGTAATATCCAGTTTACGGACTTTAGCGGTAACACACTGGGCAGCGGCCATCCCCGTGAATTCAGCTTCGATCTTGGGTATACCCGCAAACTCGCCCAGAAGCTCAGCATCGGTCTTGCCGGTCGTTATATCTATTCCAATTTAGCATCCGGTTATGCTGCCAGTGGCTCAACCTATCAGCCCGGCAAAACTTTTGCAGCGGATATCAGCTTGTATTACCACGGCGTGACGGAAGAGAACGGCGGCTGGAATTTCGGTATGGCGTTGACCAACTTAGGCGGAAAGATCGGGTATACCAATTCCGCAACGGATAAGGACTATATCCCTGCCGATCTCGGTCTGGGCGCCAGCTATACCACCGTCTTCAATGAGGACAACAAGCTGATGATCGGTCTGGACATGCATAAGCTGCTTGTGCCAGTGCCTCCGCAGCCAACCGGTAATACGGCAACAGACTCTACTAACCTGGCCACCTATCATAATCATAGCATCCCTGGTAGCTGGTCCAGTTCTTTTTCGGGTGAGAACCAGTTCAAGAGCCTCCAATTCAGCCTGGGTGCTGAATATTCCTACCAGAACCAGTTCTTCCTTCGCGCAGGCTACTATTATGAAGACCCCAGCAAGGGTGATCTGAAATACTTCAGCCTCGGCGTCGGATTGAAATACAGTGTGATGGGACTGAACTTCTCCTATCTGGTGCCATCGGGCAGCGGTACCAACCGGAACCCGCTTTCCAATACGCTGCGCTTCGGGCTGATTTTCGAACTCGACAGTCACTCGGATAATACGTCTACGACGCAATAGATGCAATTAACCTATTTTTACGTCGTCCCTTTCCGGGACGTCGTTTTTTTATGTCATATCGAATCGGTTTCGGAATAGATTTTCACCAAATGGCCGAGGGCCGGCAATTCTGGCTGGGCGGCGTGAACATTCCTTCTGGCCGGGGGGCCGTTGGCCATAGCGACGCGGACGTGCTTATCCACGCCATCTGCGATGCCCTGGTGGGAGCGCTTTGTCTGGGCGACATCGGCATACATTTTCCCAATACCGACGCGGCATACAAGGATATCGACAGCAAGATCCTGCTGCAAAAGACGATTGCGCTGATCCGCGAAAAAGGGTATGGCGTCGTCAATATCGACAGCACCGTCTGTCTCGAGGCGCCCAAGATCATGCCATACGCGCCTACTATGCGGCAGACCATGGCTATGATACTGGGCATAGGCATCGATGACATTTCTATCAAGGCGACGACGACGGAGCAAATGGGCTTCGTCGGGCGGGGTGAGGGGCTTGTCGCTTATGCGACTGTGCTGCTTCAGCGCGTATGATCGCGCAACTCCGCTCGGAGGCCGTGGATAAGCGGTGAATAGCACAGAACACAAAAGACCTATATTTGCCGCATGGCAAAAATCAAGGTCAGGATCATCAACCAGTCCCCCAATGCCCTTCCCGACTATGCCACGGTAGGATCGGCGGGCATGGATCTCCGGGCGCATCTCGAAGCGCCGCTGGTATTACGACCCCTGGAACGGCAGCTGGTGCCTACAGGACTCTTTATTGAATTGCCCCAGGGCTATGAGGCCCAGGTCCGCCCCCGCAGCGGCCTCGCGATCAAGCATGGCATCACCTGTCTGAATTCCCCCGGAACGATCGACTCCGATTATCGCGGCGAACTCAAAGTCATTTTGATCAACCTCAGCCAGGTTGAACAGACCATTCATCCGGGTGACCGGATAGCGCAAATGGTCGTCAGCCCGGTGGTCCAGATCGGCTGGGAGGCCGTGGAAGCGATCAGTGAAACGGCCCGCAATGCCGGCGGCTTTGGGCATACGGGGAAAATATAACAATGATGACTATGTATAAACTGTTTCTGCTTATTGTCATCACAACGGCGGTCCTGACGACGGGCTGCCGGTCCACCAAGAACCTCCGCAAGGTTATCGGCACCCAGGCTCCCCGTACGGACACTACCGGTGATGCCGCACGTGTGGCCGCCCTTCCGTCAGGCGACGTTCACGCCGATTCGCTGGCGACGATCGCCAAGGCCCTGGCCGGGATTGCGCATAACCACATCAACTTCGAGACCTTTTCCGGTCATATGCATGTTCATTATGAAAGCGGCGACGGCAAAGACTACGAGCTGAGCGTCATAGTCCGCATCCGCAGGGACAGCCTGATCTGGGTCTCCATCAACGCCCAGGTCGGCCCTGTGAACATCGAGGCCTTCCGCATCCTCATTACACCCGACAGCGTCAAGATACTCGACAAACAAAAGAAATTGATCCGCCTTCGCTCCGTGAGCTATTTGCAAGAGCAAGTGAACCTTCCCGTGGATTTCAAGACGGTTCAGTCGCTGTTGATCGGTAATCCCATTTTCCTGGACACGAACCATGTCCTATATTACCGCACCGACGCCAAGCCCAAGGGGTTGTCGCTTTTCAGCGTCGGCATGGCCTTTAGTAATCTACTTACGCTGAACCCGGACAATACGCTCCGCCATAGCAAGTTGGACGACATCGACCCGCTACGGGCCCGGACCTGTGACGTGACCTATGGGGACTACGATTATTCGGGACCGGTGCCTTTTTCCACCTACCGCAAGATTTCCGTGGCCGAAAAATCGAAGGTGGACATCGAGCTCGGGATCAAGCAATTCAAGTTTAACGAAGCTTTAAGCGTTCCTTTTTCGATTCCGAAAAATTATAAGCGGAGATAAGCGTTGTAGAAGGGCTGGAAGCCTGCGGACGAGGTCTTGCCGGTGGCAAGGCCGAAGTTCTGGTTGTTAGATGGAGAAAGGACCGCAAAGTGGTCCGGCCGCTGAATGGAAGGGAACCGGTGCCATATCGCTTAGAATTTATTAAATTGAGTTATGCCTAAGAAACTCTTCGCTGCAAGTCTCTTGTTCTTCGTCGTTCTGGCCCTGCATGCACAAACGCCGGCGCCGGCCCAGAACCGTTCAGACCTCGAAAAGGAACGCGCTGCGATCCAGAAAGAGATTGAAGACGTGAAGCGGTCTCTGGACGAGACCCATAAGAACAAACGCGAGACCCTGGGTCAACTGGCGTTGCTGCAACGCCGGCTGCGGCTGCGCGAATCGGCCATCAACAACATCAACGCCCAGATCAATATTATAGAAGGGGACTTGAACGAGTCTTGGCGCGAGATCCTCAAGCTTCGCAACGAACTGGACACGCTGCGCATACAATACGCCCAAAGCATCGTCTTTGCGTATAAGAACCGCAGCAGCTACGATTTCCTGAACTTCATCTTTTCCGCCAGCAACTTCAACGATGCCCTGCACCGCATCCAATACCTCAAGTCCTACCGCTCTTATCGCGAAGAACGGGCCGAGAATATCCGCCGCACCCAGGCGTTGCTCCAAAGCAAGATAGACGGACTGAAGGTGACCCGCGTCGAGAAGGAAGATGCCATGAAGAAGCAAAGCAAGGAACGCGAGTTGCTGGAAGATGAAAAGAAGGAAAAAGATGCCGCCGTTTTTCAACTTCAGTCTCAAGAAAAGGAACTGAAGAAGGAGATGGCCACTAAACAGAAACAGGACCAGAAACTGTCCGGCGCCATTGCCGCGGCCATCCGCCGGGCTACCGACGCAGCCATGAAGGAGGCCAAAAAGAATGCCGCCAGTAAGGCTGCTGCCGATCGGGCATCCGCTGCTAAGTCGTCGCCCAGGTCGGACGACAACAGCGATCTGAACACCCCGGCTACGTTGAATACCGTCAAGACGGCCTCGAAGAGTGTCTTCACCAGCGAGGCGGATGTGAACCTGACGGGTAATTTCGAGAAATTCAAGGGCCGCCTCCCATGGCCCGTCACGGGCACCATCTCTATGCAATATGGCCCGCATGAGTACATCAAAGGCATTGTGCACAATAATGCCGGCGTGACCATCGACGTGTCGGCGGGGGCCGCAGTGAAGTCAGTATTTGAAGGCGAGGTGCAAAGCGTCATGAATATCGGGGATGTACAGGCCGTCATGCTTCGTCACGGGAAATATTTCACCACTTATAGCAACTTGTCCACTGTGTCTGTGACGAAAGGCGAACGGGTGGGTACGGGCCAGATCATCGGGCGCGTCGGTGAGATCGCTCAGCTTGAATTCGTGTTGAGTGACGACAGGAACCGCAACCTCGATCCCGAGCGCTGGTTGAAACGATAAAGGACGGTCACAGTACCAAAACCGGCGTTCTGGAGTTCGATGTAGACGTCATACCTGTTGCCATGAAATTGCCGTTTTCAAAATGACCGATGGATATCGCATCGGCAGGAACTGCAGCCGCTCCGGGAGTATTATGCGGGCTTCGGTGCTGGTAATCAATGTGTCTATTATTTTGTTTGAGGAGATGAGCGGGGAGCATGCGACGCCGGAGCTGGGGCGCGTTTTGTTGTCGAACGCGGCTTGGGGTGATCTTGCCAATGATCGTGTTGTATAGGATGTGGAGGTCGGAGGAGCCGTTTTCGGCGCCGGCGAATTAAGGTGGAACCTCGGAGGTTATCGGACTTAGTCGGGTCGGGAGGACGGTCGGGCGGATGCTAAAGGACGGGGAGCGCCGGGCCCAGCGGCTCCGGTGTCAGAAAGCGATTGTAGAGCGCCTCATACTGCGGCACGATGCGGTGAATGTCGAAGTTCTTCGCATGAGCGGCGGCGTTGGCTTTAAACTGTTGCAGCGTCGTATCATCCGAAAGGATATGGATGGCATGGGTGCTCATCCCGTGAATATCCCCTATCTCATCGAGAAAACCCGTTACCCCATTGATGGCGATCTCAGGCAACCCGCCGGCATTGGTGCTTACGACGGGGACGCCGGCGGCCATGGCTTCGAGTGCCGCCAGCCCAAAGCTCTCATATTCGCTGGTCAGCAAGAAGAGATCGGCGACGGCCAGGATCTCTTCCATCTGCTCCTGCTTCCCTACGAACCGCACATCATCCACGATATCGAGTTCGCGGCAGAGACTCTCGGCCCCCGAACGTTCGGGCCCGTCGCCAACAAAGAGGAGTTTGCTGGGTAGCGTTTCGCGCACGATCTCGAAAATGCGTACGACGTCCTGGACCCGTTTGATCTTACGGAAGTTCGACGCGTGCATAACTATTCTTTCTCCATTCGGGGCGATGACGCGGCGGAAAGCGTCGATCGGTTTCTTGCGAAAGCGATTGGTGTCGACGAAATTATGAATGACGCGGATATCTTTTTGGATCGGGAAAGTGCGGAAGGTCTCGTCCTTGAGGTTTTGCGAAACCGCCGTGATCGCATCGCTCTGGTTGATGGAGAAGGCCACCACCGGGGCAAAGGTCTTGTCTTTACCGACCAGCGTGATATCGGTGCCGTGAAGCGTAGTGATCACCGGGATATAACGCCCATCGGCCTCGACGATCTTCTTGGCCATATAGGCGGCCGAAGCATGCGGAATAGCATAATGTACATGCAGGAGATCGAGCTGGTGGTTGTTGATGACATCGACCATCGCGCTGGCCAGTGCCGTCTCATACGGCGGGAAATCGAATAACGGATAGGTTGTTACCCGCACCTCATGGTAGAAGATATTCGCATTGAACTCGTTGAGCCGAACAGGCTGCTGGTAGGTGATAAAATGCACCTGGTGGCCCTTGTCCGCAAGCGCTTTTCCCAGCTCCGTGGCTAATACGCCACTGCCGCCAAAGGTTGGATAACAGACGATGCCTATACGCATAGATGGAGTTTTGCGGGTGCTAAGGTAAAGAGGGTAGAAGGCAAATCCTTATCTTTAAGTATAAAATAACATTAATGCACGCTAAATTGTTGAGCTGTAGTCTACTAATCTTTTTATTGGCCGCTTTCGGGCAGGGAAAGGCACAGACGGCTGATGATTCTGTTCTGATCCGCCATCTCGCTGATACTGTGCTTACAGACGGCAAAACCTACAGCGATCTCAGGTCCCTCACGAAGGGTGTAGGAGCGCGGCTTTCGGGGAGTGCGGGTTACTACAGGGCCGAGGATTGGGGGCAGAAAGCGCTGACGGCTGCAATGGCCGAAAACGTCCGGCTGCAGGAGTGCATGGTGCCCCACTGGGTACGCGGTGGAAAAGACTCGGCAGGTTACTTCGGGGGCGGTCCGTACAACAACAGCGCGATCGATGGTAATCTGGACATCCTGGCGTTGGGGAATTCTGTTGGGACGGGCCCGCGTGGCGTCACGGCGCAGGTTATCCTCATTCAAGACTTTGCCGAACTGGAACGAAAGAAAGATTCTGTGAAGGGAAAAATCATCTTCTTCAACTACAAATTCAATCCCCATCTCACAGAGACGTTCATGGCCTATGGCGACGCCGTTCGTTACCGAGTATTCGGCGCCAGCCAGGCAGCGAAATATGGCGCCGTGGCGATGATCACGCGATCGATGAGTGCGTCGGTCGACAACAATCCGCATACCGGAGCGCTCGTTTATAACGACAGTTTCCCAAAAATACCCGCAGTAGCGTTAGGGCTGCAAGATGCCGACCGGCTGGCCGGAATGCTAAGTGGTCAGCGCACACCCATCCAGGTCTTCCTGCGCACCAACGCGAAGATGTTGCCCGATACCCTTGCGCATAACGTCATTGGAGAGTTGAAAGGCACAGCATTCCCTGACCAGTACATCACCGTCGGCGGCCACCTGGATTCCTGGGACCCCGCAGAAGGTGCCATGGATGACGGCGCAGGATGCGTGCAGTCGATCGAGGTGTTGCGGGCGTTGAAAGCGATTGGTTACCGGCCGCGGCATACGATCAGGGTGGTATTGTTTGCCAATGAGGAAAACGGCGGGCGTGGCGGCGAAAAATATGCGGAGGCCGCGAAGGCGGGCAAAGAGACGCATCTCTTTGGATTGGAAAGTGACGCCGGCGGCTTTACTCCCCGGGGTTTCAGCCTCTCGCTTACCGAGGATCAGCTTACAAAGATCCGTCCCTGGCTCAAGTTGTTGCAGCCGTATGGCGTATACGAATTCAACAAGGGCGGCGGGGGCTCGGATGTTTCGCCGATGGGGCCGGTACTCGGATCGCCTGTGGGCGAACTTCTGCCGGATTCGCAGCGGTATTTTGACATTCATCACTCCCGCGCCGACGTGCTGGAAAACGTGAATAAGCGGGAACTGGAACTAGGTGCGTTGAACATGGCGGCGTTGGTGTACCTGGTGGATAAGTATGGGTTTGGAAAATAAATCGGTTGTATGAAGAAATTTCTCGGCATACTGATAGGGGTAATCGTGCTTGTGGCGGCGGCCATCTTCTATTTCCGATATGGCCGTCCTTTTGGGGAAGGCGTGAAGGCGGGGACGCTTAATTATGTCGTCTATAAGGGATGGCTCTGGAAGACCTATGAAGGAGAGGTCATTCTTGCGGGATTCCAAAACAAAGTGAATAGTTCGCTGCAAAGTAATGAGTTTACCTTCAGCATCGATAACGAGGCCGTGGCCAAACGACTCGAGTTGGCCAGTGGCAAAGAGGTGCAGCTGCACTACTATGAATACGTGGGGACGCTTCCCTGGCGGGGTGTTAGTAAATTTATTGTGGACAGCATCGTGTCGATCAGCGGCCCGAAGCCGCTGTTGGGACAATAGCTAGGCCAGGATGCTGAAAATGGTGGGTTGTTTGTGGAGGTCGGGGCGGGCTGGGAGTTTGAGCCAGTCAGCGATGGTGAGGGTTCGGATGTATTCGGTCGGGCCGGTGAGATTGGCGGCTATGCTGAGGCGGGAGGTGGGACGGCAGGTGCTAAGGAAGGCGGCAAGCAACTGATTGTTACGATAGGGCGTTTCAATGACGATCTCTGTGCAGTTGAGCCGTTGCGAGTCGGCCTCGAGGTCTTTGATCGCTTTGATGCGGGCCGCATTGTCCACGGGGACATAACCGGCGAAGCGGAATTGCTGACCGTTCAATCCGCTCGCCATCAGCGCGAGCAGGATAGAGCTTGGACCGACCAAAGGCCGCACCGTGGCGCCTGCCTGGTGGGCGACTTCCGTCAGCAGCTGGCCCGGATCGGCAATACCAGGGCAGCCGGCTTCGCTGATAAGGCCGATGGTCTTGTTGGCCTTCAGGGCTGCGCGGAAGGCGGCTTTTACTTCGTCCTCGGCCTTATGGATCGTGAACCACTCGCAGTCATCGATGACCATCTCCTTCCAGAGTACTTTCAGATAGCGGCGGGCGCTGCGTTCGTTCTCCACGAAGAAGACCTGACATTGCTTCACTGCGTCGAGGATGTAAGGTGATAAGGGCGGCGTGACGTGTTCTTCGAGCCAACAAGGGATGAGATAAAGGGTGGGTGCCATGCTTATTCGAGGTTCTGGTGATAGAGGCTGATGGTGGCGGCGATAACGGCATAGGCGGGGGCGAGGATCCAACCCAGTATGGGGACAAAATGCATGCCGTAGAACATGATGCCATTGCCGATGGCCAGGCCCTTGTGCTGGCTGATATAGGCCAGGCTGGCGGCCGGCGAGAGCTGGTGCCGCTGACAGCTATAGTCGAGCATGGAAAAACCATAGTAGTAACATTCCACAAACATGCTGATGACGGGGGTGATCCACCCGGCCAGCGGAATGAACGAAAGGATCAGGATCGAGATCGTATAGACGGTCTGCCAGACGCTGTTGCGGAGGGCGACGCCGATGCCGCGACGCATATCATCCAGCATCTGTTTCCGGTCAAAAGCGAACTCATCACCCTTGCCGTTGATGAGGGCTTCTGTCAGCTGGCTTAGATAGGAGAAGAGCGGCGAACCGACGATCAGGAACAGGTATTTGAACAGCGAAAAATAAAGGAATACGAGGATCAGGTGCACCATGATCCCGCCCATCACAAAAAAGAAGCTCAATGCCGCGCTCTGCCGGTGCTGCAAGAACCGGTCGATATGGGTGAAATGGCTGATGGCACCGACGACACTAGCGGCGGACGCCCAGAAGAAGTAGATGCCGATGCAAAAAAGGATCGCGTACAGGATGCCCGGGATCAAGATCCATTTCCACAGCTTGTGCTTGCTGATAAAATGGTGTGCTTTCACGTACGATTGAAACGCTGTGATGATCTCTTTGAGCAAAGACTTTTCTTTTTTGAGTAATTTGGGCGAGTCAAACGTACGTTAAAATGGTCAAATTACCCGCTTCATTCTATGACCGCGCCAGTGTCGTCACTGTGGCGCGTGCCCTGCTAGGGAAGGTGCTGGTCACGGAATTGGATGACAGCTATACCTCGGGCCGCATCGTGGAAGTCGAAGCCTACAATGGGATCGTCGACCGCGCCAGCCATGCATGGTCCGGCCGCCGCACCAAGCGGACCGAGGTCATGTTCGGTTCGGGCGGTACTGCCTATGTATACCTGATCTATGGAATCCACTCGCTTTTCAATGTCGTGACCAATCGGGTGGATGTTCCGCATGCCGTGCTTGTGCGGGCGCTGGACCCGCTCGAGGGTATACCGGTCATGCTGAATCGAACGGGGAAGACGAAGTTGGATCATACGCTCACCCGGGGGCCTGGGAATGTGAGCAAGGCGCTCGGGCTGCATACCAGTGATACCGGGACGTCTCTCCTCGGGAATGTGATCTGGATCGGGGACGATGGCTTTAAGTTGCGCCGGACCGCGATCGTGGCTGGTCCTCGGATCGGTGTAGACTATGCAGGGGAAGATGCGGCGCTGCCGTATCGTTTTTATATAAGCGACAATCCGTTTGTGAGCGGGCCAAAGCCGAAAAAGGGGACGTGACCTTCGGTTGCGCGTGACCTTTGGCCGGGAGCGATCTTTGCTCGCGCCGGTGTCAGAATCTCGGGCAAGGAATCGCGTGATGCCCGTTACCGCGTTTCTTGATATAGATCAGCGAGACTTCGATCCCGCCGCGGCTTTGCGAAGCCGTTTGCAGCGAAGAGACGTTTACGTCGTAGGTGATACCAAGACTAAAATCGCTGTAGTCCAGGCCCACATACGGTATGACCGCATCGGTAGTGTTGTTGGTAAACCGGCCCCAGAGACCGGCGTAGAAATTGACGGGGTTGGTCTCATCCGTACTCGCGGCTATCTGCCATGCACCGCCGAGTACATATTCCCGTGCACCTGCCTGGTTGTTTACCAGACCACTTACATAAATGGTGCTGGCGGAACCCTGGATCGGAAAAAAACCGCCGCCATGAAAGGTCAGCCTGGTGGGGACATTGATGGTATCCTCCCCTAAAAAAGACGCTTTGGGGTGATTGAGATGATAGGCCGACACCCCGAAATAATAATTGTTATTGCCATTCGTGGTGGCATTGTACAACGCGCCGAGACCCATATCGAAATAGTGCACACTGATGAACTCCGAATTTATCGCCTCGGTTGGCGAGCGCAGCCAGGTGCCGTCTAGTTGCAAGCCGTCCTCAAATGTCAGCCTTGTGCCATCGAGGCTTTGGTTGGCGTAACTTCCCTGGAAACCCACCCCGATAGAATGATAGCCGTTCTCGTCGAGGGCGAGGTGGTATGCGGTGGAAACGGCGAAATAGTTGTCGTTGAGAATGCCGCTGGCCGTTTTATCGGTCATGGCCATGAAGCCGATGCCCCAGGTATCATTCTCCGGCAGTCGCTTGGCGAGGATGGGTGCATCGACCGAAATGGTGGAAGTGATAAAGGCATTGTTAATCGCAGGCCATTGGTTGCGGTAGTTGCCTGCGACGCGGACAACGCCGTCAAATTTGCCGGTGAGAGCGGGATTCAACGTAAGTGGGGAGGCGAAAAATTGGGAAAAGCCCGGATCCTGTGCCTGGGTCACAGGCATGAAACCTAAAAAGATCAGTGCAATCGCCAATAGTATTCTTGGTATCCGGGAGTAAGCCCGGCCGCATCTGGTATTTAGCAATATTGTTGGCTTCATAAACAGTAGGGCTGTTAGTCAGTTATCAATAAAAGACGGATAAAATGGTGGTACGGTTGGGTGAGGGGGTAAATCAGCCGAAAAATACTAAAAAAGGTTTAGAAACAGAAGTAAAGTTGCGCTCTATTCGCTGAACAACAGGAATAATCGACGAGGGTGCGCCGGGATGCGTGCGTCCCTGGCGTATGGTGCCGAAGCTGCGGGCTTACATTTGGGCCTTGGTGCCGAAGGCCAGATCGCCGGCGTCCCCAAGACCAGGGACGATGTACCCCTTTGCTGTTAGCTCGTCATCGATGGACCCGCACCAGATCTTCGCCTGGGGCTCGCTGCGCAGGACGAATTCTATGCCTACGGTACAGGCGATGGCCACGACGACATGGATCTGGGCCGGGTGTCCTTCTTCCCGCAGGTACTGGATAGTCTTGACGAGCGAAGCGCCGGTAGCCAGCATCGGATCGCTCACGATGACGATGCGGCCTTCGAGCTCGGGACAGGACACGTAATCGAGACTGATCTCAAAACTGCCATCGCGCTGGTGTTTGCGATAGGCAGAGATAAACCCGTTGTCGGCCTTATCGAAATAGTTCAGCAGGCCCTGGTGCAAGGGCAGCCCTGCGCGGAGGATGGTGGTGATCACCGGCTGTTCCTTTAGTGATTGGACAATGGCCGTACCCAGCGGAGTCTGGACTTCTTTTTCAACGAAGGGCAGGGTCTTGCTGATCTCGATGGCAGCGAATTCACCTATCCGCTCCAGGTTGCGCCGGAAACGCATCCGATCCTGCTGCACCTCCTCGTCACGGATCTCACCGATCCAGTCGCACAACAGGGAGTACTGTTCGCTAAGATTGACGACCATAAGCTGAATTTGCGGTCGAAACTACGGCTTTTATCGGAGAAAGCCGAGCGGATCACCGCCGGCCGCCGTCAGACCTCGGGCTCGCAGCGTGGCTGCCGTGGCTGCCGTTGATGCCTTTGCTGCCGCAGGCGTTCACTTTCGCTTTCGCGCGAGAACAGGTTTAGTTTGGGTGCCTGCACAAGCAATACACCCAGCAGCACCATACCCAAGGCCAGCAACTGTGGACCGCCGATCTGTTCGCCGGCCAGGATCGAGCCCGCGATGACGGCGACGACCGGGTTCACATAGGTGTGGGTACTGACCACGGCAGGCGGCTGGCGTTTTACGAGGTACATGAAGGCGGAGAAGCCGACTATAGAACCCATCACGATCAGGTAGACCAAACCAAGCCACGCGGCGGTGGGGATGTGGGCGGGATTGAAACCGGCCCATTCGCCGCGTATGGCGGCGACCAATAAACAACCTACAGCCCCCGCGAGATGTTGAAAAGCTGTATTGGCAATCGGTGAGGCGTCGTTGTCGGTCTGGCGACGCGAATAAAGCGTACCGAGCGTCCAGAAGATGGCGCTTATAAACACGATGATCGTACCCTTGACCGTATCTGCCGCTGTCACCGTCAGCGCATCGGTGCTGCCGCCGGTAAAACGGGAGAAGATGAAGATACCCGTAAAGCCCATCACGATGCCGATAAACGTCGCAGGTGAATAGGACTTAAGGCTCTTGCGGTCGAGGAGGAGAAATAGCAGCGGCTCACAGGCGATGATGATGGCCGTCGCACTTGAATTGACAAAGAGCTCGCCGGTGACGACGAACCCGGAGCCGCCTACCAGCATCAGCAGGCCGCTGATCACGAGTACCCTTACATTCTTACGGGAGGGAAGAGTAAGTTTCTTGATGCCGCACCAGGCGAAGAGTAGGGCGGCTACGGCGGTGTAGCGCAAACCGCCGAGAACGAAGGGCTTGATCCCGAGGAGCCCATAGCGGTTGGCGAGATAGGTCGTTCCCCAAATGATGTAGACGGCCAGTAACGCGAGGATCAGCTTGAGTTTCATATCACAAATTTACCCGGGCTTTGGACTATATTTATAGTCCAGAATCGTAAAACCAGCTAGTCCACGATGATCGTCATTCAAAACATGGTCCGCATCGACAAAACCCTCGCAGAACCAGTTTACCAACAGCTTAGCAACGGCATTGCAGAGATCATCCGGCAGGGCTTGCTCAAGCCCGGAGAGGCGCTTCCCAGCAGCCGGAAACTGGCAGAGGCCTTCAACATCCATCGCAAGACCGTGATCGCCGCTTTCGACGAATTGCAGGCCATGGGCTGGGCGGAATCGTCGCCGCGAAAAGGTCTCTTCGTCCCGGCGCAGCTGCCGGTCGCCAAACCCCGCTCTATGGCGGCCGCGAAGGCGATGACCGTCTACCCCGGCCAGACGGCCTTTGGCGTGGAAAAAAAATCCTATTTATTCGAGACCGATTTTGTGGCGCGACGTGAACGGCTTGTGATGAACGATGGCTTTCCCGATACGCGGCTGGCGCCTGTCGATCTCCTGATCCGGGAGTACCGGCGTTTCGGCAATTATCGTTTTACGGCGAAATTTCTCTCCTATGGGCCGGCGCAGGGCTCGGAGAACCTGCGCAATGAACTGGCGAGATTTTTAGCTCAGACGCGGGGATTAACGGTGACCCCTTCGAATATCCTTATCACCAAAGGTGCCCAGATGGCGATGTACCTCACCAGCCAGGTGTTGCTGCGAAAAGGTGACGAGGTAATTGTAGGAGAGCCGGGGTATTTGGGGGCGAGTGAGGTCTTTCTGACCGCCGGCGCCTCATTGAATTTTGTGCCGGTTGATGAAGAAGGGTTGAACATCGATGCAGTCGAGAAGCTGTGTAAGCGGAAGAAGATCAGGATGCTCTTCGTGATCTCGCATCATCATATGCCCACCACGGTTACGCTTAGCGGCAGTCGCCGTTTGCAGCTGCTGGAGCTGGCGAAGAAATACCAATTCGCGGTGCTGGAAGACGACTACGATTTTGACTTCCATTATGCGTCGAGTCCTATTCTCCCATTGGCGAGTGTGGACCATAGCGGCAATGTGATCTATATGGGCTCTTTCTGCAAGACGATCGCGCCGGCTATCCGCATCGGTTTTATGGTGGCGCCTGTCAACCTCATTGAGCAAACGACGCGGTTACGAAAATTGATCGACCGGCAGGGCGAACAATTGATGGAGGAAGCCATGGCCAATCTGCTGCGCAATGGCGACATCGACCGGCATCTGAAAAAAGCCAATAAGATCTACCATGAGCGGCGGGATTATTTCTGTGCGCTGTTGCGTCGCGAGTTGAATGGGAAGATCGAATTTTCCGTGCCGGCGGGCGGTTTTGCTGTCTGGGCGCGGCTGGGCGAACGCGATCCACGGGTGCTTGCGGTGCAGTGCCAGAAACTGGGGTTGGCAATTTCCGACGGGCAGGATTACTGGCACCAGAAACCTGGAAAGGTCAATGGGATTCGGCTCGGGTTTGCTGCGCTCAACGAAAAAGAAATGGAAGAGGCGATGCAGATCCTCAAAAAGGCGCTTTTGTAGCTGCAGTCACTTTGGCGTGACCGCGGGTTTTCCTGCCATGTCTTTGAGCAGGCGGATCTTCCCGTCCATGGTCATGTATTGTCCCTCCAATAGTTTGGTGAGGTTGCCGTCGCGGCCGTTGATGGAGCCGTCGGGATGGATGGTGGTGCCGTTGGTGAGGCTGATATCCTGCGTGACCGCTTGAATTTTGCCGTTGACCATTTCTGTGAGTTTGCCGTCTTTCATCTGGATGTAAACGCGCGGTCCTGTTTGGGCGCGGACTGTTGTGGCGGCGAGGCAGCTGGCGCCTGTGAAGGCGAGGATCAATAGAGGTCTTTTCATATTGGATGTCATTTGGCTATGTATAGCAAAAACTTTGGCGGATGGGCTTGTCTGGCCTTTCAAGCTGGCTGATAATGCAAGCCGACACTGCCATTTGGAAAGGCCGTTGAAGAGCAGAGTTTTAATTTCAACGGTTGATGAAATAGGGAGGCACCGGCGCCCAATGTGACGGGGCCGATCGTAAGGTAATAATCGTCGATCAGGCCGTGGCTCATAAAAAGCTGCGCGATACTGCCGCTGCCCAGGAGTGCGATATTCCCACCGGATCTTTGCTTGATATTCTTCATTGCATCGACGATGTTTTCTTTGATGATCTCTGTCGGCTGCCAGTCAGTCTTTTCCAGGGTACGCGAAAAAACATATTTCTGGCTGGGGTTGACCCAGCGTGCGTGGTTCTGCACATGGCGGGATGTAATCAGTTGAGGGTTCTCCGGGGCGCCGGGCCAAAAGTCCGCCATCATATCATAGGTGATGCGGCCATATGCCGAGGCATCGCAGGCCTGGATGAATTGGTGTACCCAAGCTCCGATCTCTTCGGTCATTTGGACCCATCGCATATCGCCTTTGGAGTCGGCGTAGTAGCCGTCGAGGGAGAGGTGCATGACGTAGATGAGTTTGCGCATGTGCTTCTGATTGGACCATAAACTTACAAAACTAGCGCAACTTAACCCAGTCCTGCGTTTGTCCTTTTTCCTGCAGCCAGGCATAAAGGTCCTGGCTCTCGGCGCCACCCACTTTGGCATGGTGCAGCATGGTGAAGCCGTGGGGACCTTTAGCGGTGATGAGATCGGGATAGGCTGTAAGGATGGGTTTTACGAGATCGCCGCGGCCCAGCATGGCGAGGACGTAAATGGTCACGCGGGAACCGGCGGCCAGCAGGTAATTGGCAATCTCCTTATTACCGACATGGCCCGCGCCTTCGATGGCGGCTTCGAAATCGCCATTGCCCCAGTCGAATTTGGAATAGATCAGGTTGGGGTGCTCGACGAGCATGGATTTGACTTTGGGAAAGTCGCCATGACCGGCGATCACGAATTCCTTGACGAGGTCGATGGGAAAAGGGACAGGTTCCTGCGAAGCGGGCGCGACCTGGTTTTGTACGGCGGGAGAATTGGGTTGGTTGCCGGATTGGGCGTTGAGTGGATTGTTCATAAACAAGATGGCAGCTGTGCTGCCGGTGATGCTGTAAAAAAATTGTTTGCGTTCCATTTTTGCTTAAATGTAAACGGAAAAAGTCGGCGTGGGGAAAGGCTTTATCCGACCGGCGGGAAATTCCTGGTGAGAGACAGCTGTTGGAGAAAACCGGCCCTGTATCGTCGGCTCAATGGTATTTCGCTGCCGGGCAGGCGCACCGAGTTTACTTGCACCTGGCGGATATGCAGTTTGCCGACGATAAAAGATTTATGTGTCTGCGCGAACAGCTCATGGGGTAGTTGAACTTCTAAGGCCTTCAGAGATTGGTAGACCAGGTATTTTTTTTGGTCTGTGTGGATCCACACATAATTGTTCGCCGCTTCCAGCCATTGGATCTGGCTGTGTTCGATGCGTTCATATCGGCCATTGCATTTGATATAGAGATGACCCGTCGGGTGTCGGAGGTTATACCATTCCAGCGCCTTATTGCAGGCGTTTTTCAGGCGATCGGGGGAGACCGGTTTGAGCAGGTAGTCGACCACGCCATAGTCATAGCCGTCCAGTGCATATTGTTGATAGGCCGTCACGAGGACCACCATGGGTTTGCCTGGAAAATGCCTGAGGAGCTGGAGACCGGAGCTGCCGGGCATCTCGATGTCCAGGAAGAGCAGGTCCACTGGGTGCTGCTGCCAGCATTCGATGGCTGTTGCGGCATTGCCGGCGATGCCCTCAACGGAAAACATGTCGAGGGCATGCAGGTCCTCTGCCAATCCTTGAGCCGCGATGGGTTCGTCGTCGATGATGAAGCAGGTTGGTTTCATAGGAGGGAAAGTTGCAGGGTTGTCTCGAAGCGATCGGTATCGGTTCGGGTTGTGAGTGTGTACTTGTCCCGGCAAAGAAAGTCCAGTCTTTTGCGTGTCGTGGCCAGGCCGATGCCGGGCTGCGCCGGTGGACGCGAAGGATCGAAGCTGTTGTCGGTGTGAAAGACGAAACGGTCGTTCTCTTTTTGGCAGAAGAGCTGGATATAGTTTGGCCGGTCTGCGAAATGCGAGACATGTTTAAAGCAGTTCTCCACCAACGGCATCAGCAGGTGCGGCGGGATAGTGAATCCGCTCAAGGTTTCGAAGCCCCGGGCGGAGACAGCGAGCTGGCTGCCCACACGGTGTTTCTGGAGTTCGACGTAGTTCTCTATGCAGCGCATCTCGTTCTCTATCTTTACAGACGGGTCGTTACATTCGTACAATTGATAGCGGAGGAGGGCTGAGAACTGTTGCGTGAGACTGCGGGCGGCGGCATTGCTTTTGTCGATGCGATAGTAGATCGTGTTGAGGGCGTTGAACAGGAAATGCGGGTTGACCTGGTTGCGCAAACTTTCGAGTTCGCTGCGCAGTCTTGCCGTTTCGGCTTCGGCGAGACGTTGGGCCGACAGGATGCGGTCGAAGGCGAGGCGGATCGCAAAACCGGTGAGTGAGATGAAGGCGATCATAAAAAAGGAGCCGACGACCAGATCAGACCAAAACCAGTATAGAAAGTGATCTTTATAACGGTGGAGGTTGGCCTGGTATTGCCAAAGGTTGCTGTGGATGAGTGCTAACTGCAGGATAATATTCGCGGCACCGCCAAGGAATATGACGCCGGCAAGGCCAAGACCAAAGCGGGTATAACGGCCGGGATAGAAATAGTGCGGGAGCAGCCATTCCACCGTCAAGATCAGGGCGGCGACATTCAGCATAGTATCCACGGCGGTGGAGCGAAGGGCGGCGCCAGCATTTACGGTTGCGCCCAGCTTGAACAGGAACCAGAATCCGGTAAAGCATAGCGTAAAGAGAAGGTAATATGGCAGTGCGCGGCGTTTGGCCATGCTTTAATTTAAGCTAAAATCCGGGATATTTTGGGGATTTACGTGAGCGGGCGGTTTTTCGGGGTCATCGGAGGTGTCCATGCACGGCATGATGGTTTACGAGTTTATATAAATGTATCATGTTTTTGCATTATTGGGCGCGACGTTTGCCGATTTTCGCGGGTCGTTTGTCGATGGTATAAGCGGACGCTGCCCAGGCGGTCCCACCGTATGCCAGCGCGAAAAACGCGCTGGTGAGTTCTCCGTCCATGGAAGCGGCGTCTGCGACGGCCACTCTCGGGAGGTGTAAGATCAGGAACCAGGCAAGGATCATGGCCCCCAGGAGGATGGCGGCTAATTCTTGTTTGGTTCTACTGATAATCGCGATGCCTGACGCGATCAGGGCGGCGCCGCAGAGATATATCCAGAACAGGTGGTAAGGGATCCAGGATGGGATATAAGGTGCGGCGTCTTTGGCTTCCATAAAATGAAGGATACCGAAGTCTACGATCGTAATGGCGAATAGGATCGCCCCAAAGCGGCCAATTTTGCCTTTGGCTATTGCCAGGGAGCCGGCTATTAGGGCGAGTGTCTTAGCCATGTTCTCCCAGTCCGGCAGGTGTAGCAGCCGGGATGCTTGCGGGAGAAATCCCGGGCCCAGTATATAGGGAAGTTGGTGAAAACAGATCGATACGATCACGAGGCCTGCGATGGCGGTACCATAGCAAATGCGGCCTATGCTGGATAGACTTCCCATTAGAATTGGCGGTTTTATGTGAGCCCCGGGAAAGTAGGGCGTTAAAAGGCCTGATGAAGATACATTTTATGCAAAAATCATCCTAAAGTATGACGGAAATGACGGGCAATTCCCGCAACTTTGGTTCATATAAATGATAAACATGAAAAAAGCACTTGGGATAGGCGGGGTCTTTTTTAAATGCAAGGACCCGAAAGCGGTAAAGGCGTGGTATGCCGAAAAATTGGGGGTTGCCGGCAGTGAATGGGGGGTCAATTTTGATTGGGTAAGTGCGGAAGACCCGACGAAAAAGGGTTCTACGGCCTGGTCGCCTTTTAAGGCCGATACCAAGTATTTCGATCCTTCGGAGAAGGATTTTATGATCAATTACCTGGTTGAAGACCTGGAAGCGCTGGTCGCGGAATTGAAGGCTGCCGGTGTCACCGTGTTGGATGAGATCGAATCCTCTGATTTTGGCAAGTTTGTGCATATCATGGATCCCGAGGGCAATAAGGTTGAACTTTGGGAGAAAGCAGGAGATTAGGTTACTGGGACTATCGTATGAGGATCACCGTCCCTTTGTTTTCGACCAGCACTCCTCTGTAATCTACGCCGGCCACTATCCAGGCATATGTCGTCGCGGGAACGTAATGTCCTGTTGTACTTCCGTCCCAGCCTATGGCTCCACATACAGCCGAAAAACAGTGCAAATTTCCTGGATCGGACAATTCATTTTGTGCGTATCCGGTCATCGACTGCGGAGCCGCGCGTAAGCGTTATAGACATAACAACCTGCGCAAAACCCTGCCAGCGACTCGAGGGCGGCGAAGAGTGCGAGGATGGCGCTGAGGATGAGGGTCGACAGGTGCGTATAATGCGCAACGACGATCGCCAGGCAAAATAAAAAGCCGATGCGGGCGGCGAAACGCTTTGGCGGCATGTAGACGGGTTTGGCGGAAAGCCGGAGTACGGTGGCGAGGCGACCGGCGATCCAGCCTAACGGACTATAGGCGCCGAGGCCGAAACCGCGCAGGGTAAAGTCGAGCAGCAGGAACACAGGGATCAGGCCGATGCCCATGAGGTAATACAAGATAATTAAGACCAGCACGAAGAATGCAGTGAGGCGGATGCGGCTTTCGCTGGAAGTAATGGGCGCATGAAGCATGAAACGAAGATACAAATTTATTTCCCTACTAATTTGGTAGACTAATAAAAGTCATTATCTTTGTCGTGAATAAATGCTAAAATTTATGCAACCGGCTACTGCAATCTTTTCTTTCCCACCTAAGCACATACCCACCACGATGTGCGAACGATGTTGCGCCATTTCCAGGTAGCCAGGTATTCCGAAAAAACATAACTGAATAAATATCAATCCATGACTGGACTGCAAAAGGCTGTATGCTTTACAGCCACGGCCCTGCTATTGGCTGGTCTCCCGACCCGCCAGGCAAAGGCGCAAACAAAGAACGTAGAATTGGTGGGTCGCGTCAGCGACGAAAAGACGGGTGACCCGCTTCCGGGCGCCGTTATTCATATCAAGGGTACTACGCATGAAGTCGTTTCCGACAACAATGGAGAATTCAAGTTCATCACGGGGCAGCGTGTGCCGGTGGTCTATAGCGTTTCCTATGTCGGGTATAAGACCCGCGAAATAGAAGTCAACAATTACGAGCATGCGGAACTGAAGCTGACGGGCGGTAATGCCCAACTCAACGACGTGGTGGTCGTCGGGTACGGTACTCAACGTCGCAGCGATGTGACGGGAGCGGTAGCCGGAGTCAGCAAAACCGCCCTCAGCCAGCCCGCAGTAGGGTTCGATAACTTCTTGCAGGGCTCCGTATCGGGGGTCGCCGTCACACAAAGCAGCAGCCAGCCGGGTAGTACGGCCGGCATCCGCATCCGGGGGGGAAATAGTATCTCGTTCAGCAATGACCCGTTGTATGTGATCGACGGTTTTCTTGTCTACAACAACAATAATTACACGAACTCGGGCGCTACGTCAGGTGCGAGCGTCAATGCCCTGGCCACCATCAATCCCAGTGATATCGAGTCCATCGAAGTGTTGAAAGACGCGTCTGCGACTGCCATCTATGGTTCGCATGGGGCCAATGGGGTCGTCATTATCACCACCCGCCGGGGCAAGAAGGGTACCGACGAAGTGAACTATTCCGGCTATTACGGGACGCAAAGCGTGGTAAAAAAGATCGGCTTGCTCAATGCCTCCCAATGGGGCTTACTCGTGAATGACATCAACACTGCCGACGGCGTCAAGCAAACCTATAGTGACAGTGCTTTGCAAGCGCTGGGCAAGGGGTCGGACTGGCAGAGCGCCGGGATCCGCCATGCGCCCATCCAAAACCATGAGGTCTCGGTGGCGGGTGGTGACGAGAAGAGCAGGTACCTGGTCTCGGGAAATTATTTTGATCAGGATGGGATCTTATATAATACCGGCTTCCAGCGGTACTCCGGCCGGATCAACTACGAGCGGAACGTCAGCGACGCCTTTAAGATCAACCTGAATTTCTTCGACAGCCACTCTACGGAGAGCAGTCTGATCGGCTCGGGCTATAACAGCATCGCTATCGGCAACGCATGGTCCAGTTTGCTGCAGACGGTGCCGGTTGTGCCGATAAAGAATCCCAATGGGAGTTTTAATGACGTTAATCCTTACCTGACTACGCCCACGAACCCGCTGCAGGACATCCTGCAGACCACCAATAAGAGTTTGCTGAACAGGGTGCTGGGTAATTTTAGCGCGGAGTACAGGTTGCTGCCCAGCCTCACGCTGAAGTCGAGTATCGGAGTGGACCAGATCAATACCAAGCAGAATTTGTATGAACCCTCTACCACATCGTCCGGCTATGCCGTATCGGGCTAAGCGAGTGTGGGAACGGTGAATGCTGTGTCCTGGCTGAACGAGAATACGGTCATCTGGGCGCCAACGGTGAATAACACGCATTTCATCAACGTGCTGGCGGGGTATACTACCCAGGTGACGAATGACCAGGAAGCCGTGGCGACCGCGGAGAAATTTCCTAATGATCTAACCAGCTTCAACAACCTGAGTTATGGCGCAGTGAGTGTGCTGCCCTCGAGCAACGCACATAAGAGTGTGATCAACTCTTTTTTGGGTCGCGTCACGTATTCCTACCTGCACAAATACAATGTGACGATCAGCGGGCGGGCGGATGGATCGAGTGTGCTTGGGGCTAATCACAAATGGGGTTACTTCCCTTCCATCGGACTGTCCTGGAATGCAGCGCAGGAAGATTTCTTCCGCAATGCTTTGCCTGCTGTCAGCAACCTGAAACTGCGGGTGTCGGCTGGTCAGACGGGGAACTCGGGTGTGCCCGCCTATAGCTCGCTTGCTTCGCTTGCACCATCGAACTATTACTTCGGGAGTACCGGCATCCTGGTCACCGGCATTGCGCCTACGCAGATCGCCAATCCTAACCTGAAGTGGGAGACGACGACCCAATACGATGCGGGAATCGACCTGAGCATCTGGCAGAACCGGGTCAATTTTACGGTCGACGCTTATTATAAAAAGACGACCGACCTGCTGCTGAATGTGCCGCTGCCCGAATACTCCGGTTACACCAGTGCGCTGGAAAATGTCGGCAGCGTGGAGAACAAAGGGATCGAATGGTCGATCAATACGGACAATATCAGGGGTTCTGCGTTTAGTTGGAAATCTTCCCTTGTCTTCGGGTTGAATCGCAACAAGATATTGAACCTTGGGCCTGGCGTCAGTTATTATTATCCCCTTGCGCCGACGGGCCAGCAATCGCCCGTGATCGTGCAGAAGGGATTGCCGGTGGGTACATTCTGGGGATATAGTACCAACGGGCTGTTGACGGCCGACGACCTTGCCAAGGGCGTGCCCCTACTCACGGGTGTGCCGCAGCAAGTTGGCGATCGACGGTACGTGGCGCTGGCGGGGCACACGAGCGTTACGACGGCTGACAAGCATAACCTGGGAAGTAGCCAGCCCAAGTTTGCGTTTGGGTTTACGAATAACTTTACCTACAAGCGTTTTGATCTTAGTGTACTGATACAGGGTTCTTATGGGAATAAGCTATTCAATCAGCTCGAACAGCAACTCGAGAAGCCGACCCTCGCGCTCAACGCCTCTTCCGCCCTTGTAAACAGGTGGAGTCCCAGCAACCCGAATGGCAGCCTGCCCCGGGCCACCAACTCGCCGGTACCGCAAATCATCGACAGGTGGATACAAAATGCCTCGTACGCGCGGCTCAAGAACCTGACCCTTGGCTATACCTTGCCGAAGGGTGCGATTGCGGCACTGCATGGGAAGGCGCTGCGGGTATATGTGAGCGCCCAGAACTGGGTCACGATCACGCACTATAAGGGTTACAACCCGGAGGCGAACTATTTTGACAATGACAATACCAAGGCCGGCATCGACTATGGGATTTATCCTGCTGCGCGAACATTTTTGGGTGGTGTTAATTTAACCTTCTAATCATTATTATGAAATCGATACTTTATTCTTATATGTCATTGGCGGCCATTGTGACCATCCTCGCCTGTAATAAACTAGTGGAGCATCCGGGCTCCGCGATCACCACGAGTCAGTTTTACAAAACACAAAACGATGGGGTCGCGGCGGTGAATGCGATCTATACGACGCTCAACAGCGACGGCGCGGGGGATTTTCCGATGTATGGGCGGCAATTGAATCTGCTGACAGATAATGCTACGGACAACCGGAATTTTAGTCCGAGCAACACGAACCCTGATGTCCGGGCGTTGAGCACGCTGACGTACGTGTCGAGCAACGGGCGTATTTTGAAGAACTGGTACCAGCATTATTATGGCATCAACCGGGCCAATGTCGCGATCGATGGGATCACGGGGATGGCGGCCACGGCCTTTACGACGGCGGGGCTGCAAACGCGGCTGGTCAATGAGGCTAAGTTTATCCGGGCGTTGTTGTATTTTAATTTGGTCCGGCTGTTTGGGCCGGTGCCGCTGATCCTGCATAACCCCACCGGTGTAGACATCACGACCCTGCAGGTGGCGCGGGCCTCGCGGGACAGCGTCTATGCGCAAATTGTTTCCGATCTGACGGATGCTTCGGCTTTGCCTGGTATATACACGGGCAGCGATATCGGCCGGGCGACGGGCGGCGCGGCGCGGGCGCTGTTGGCGAAGGTGTACATTTATCGGAGGGACTGGACCGATGCGCAAACGCAGTTGTTGTCTGTGCTCAACGCGGGTTCATTCACGGGAGCCACGGGTAACTATGGATATGGACTTTTTGCCAATTACGGCGATGCGTTTGCGAAGGCCACCAAGAATGGCATTGAGCATATCTTCTCGGTACAGTATGTCACCAACGGCGGCGAGGCCAATGCCGTCAACGACCTGAGCCAGAGCTTTACCTCTTTCAATACGGGCACGTACCCGATCGATATCCCTTCGGACAGCAGCGTCTCTCAGCTGTTTGCTGGGACGGATAGGCGGAAGGCGGTGACTTTTTATACCAGTGTTTATAACGCGGCGACGGGACAGACGGTAGTGTTTAGCAACCCCTATACCCCATATTTCAATAAATTTGTGGATTACGCTTTGACGCCGCTCAACAACCAGCCTACGAGTGGGGTCAACTATACGGTGATCCGGTATGCCGATGTGCTGCTTTCTTATGCCGAAGTGCAGAATGAACTCAATGGCGGCCCTACGGCCGACTCCTATACGGCGTTGAACCAGGTCCGTGCCCGTGCCCATGTGGCGCCTTTGACGCCGGGTCTGGGGCAAAGTGATTTTCGGGATTCGTTGTTTCTGGAGCGGCGGAAGGAGTTTATTCAGGAGGGCCAGCGGTGGTTTGACCTGGTGCGTCAGGGGGTGGATGTGTATCTAGCGGCGCAGCTCAAGATCGCGGCGCATGCCGCTGCGGCGGCCAAGGACACGCTGTATCCTATTCCGATCACCGAAATTCAGCTTGATCCGTTGTTGACACAAAATCCGGGCTGGTAACCTCTAAAATACACTGGTATGTATAACCGAATTTCTTTTTTTATCGCGTTGACTTTGGTGGCCGGTTCAGTCGGCGCCCAAACAGATTCCCCGGCGTTTCAGGGGGTGGTTGGCAAGACCTTGAAAGACTCCAAAGAATATTGGACCATGCCCGTTCATGCCCCTGCGGGAGCGCCAAACGTCGTTTGGATCCTGCTGGACGATGTAGGCTATGGGGCGACAAGTGCCTTTGGCGGTGTTATACGAACGCCGGTGTTCGACTCGCTAGCCAATAATGGACTGCGGTATACTAATTTCCACACGGCCGGGATCTGTGCGCCGACGCGCAGTGCGCTGCTGACGGGGCGGAATCATCACAGTGTCCATGAGGGCGGTTTCTCGCATATCATGATGTCTGCGGGTTTTCCGGGTTGGGATGGCCGCATCCCTTCGTCGGCCGGAACCATTGCGGAGATATTGAGGGATAATGGCTATAGTACGTTTGGCGTCGGAAAATATGGCTTAACGCCGGACGAGGAAGCGACGGATGCCGGTCCCTTCGACCACTGGCCCAGCGGCAAGGGTTTCGAGCATTGGTTTGGTTTTCTCGGGTCGCAGACGGACCAGTATGAGCCTGATCTGATCGAAGACAATGAACATGTTGTGCCGGACGGCCGTCATTTAAGCGACCAGATCACGGATAAGGCTATTCATTATATAGGTCGTCAGCAGAAGGCGGCGCCCGGCAAACCTTTCTTCCTGTATTATGCGCCCGGAGCTACGCATGCGCCGCACCAGGTGGATAAGTACTGGAGCGATCAGTACAAGGGTGCATTCGATGATGGGTGGGATGCTTTCCGGGAGAAGGTATTTGTCAATCAGAAAAAGCATGGCATCATCCCGGCCAATGCGGTATTGCCGGAGCGGAATCCGACTATTGCGGCCTGGTCATCGCTTACAGCTGACCAGAAGAAGGTATATGAGCGGTTTATGGAGGTTTATGCAGGGTATTTGACGTACACTGATTTTGAAGTTGGCCGGTTAGTGAATTATCTGAAGGAGATCCATCAGCTGGATAATACTGTGATCTTTTTGGTGATCGGAGATAATGGCGCCAGCAAGGAAGGGACTTTGCATGGGGTAATCAATAAGGGACTGTTTGGCAAGGCGCAGGCCGATGTTGAAGCCGTGAAAGCGAACCTGGACAGTCTTGGCGAGGTGGGTACGGCCGAAGGGCATCAGACCAATTATCCGTTGGGTTGGGCCCAGGCGGCGAATACGCCTTTCAAGTATTGGAAGCAGGATGCGAACGCTGAGGGTGGAACACGAAATCCGTTGATCGTGTTTTATCCAAAGGCGCTGCCGCATGATGGAAGTATACGCACGCAGTACGGACATGTGATCGATCTGTTGCCTACTACGCTGGAGTTGGCGGGGCTAGTTGCGCCTGCGGTAATCCGTGGCATTGCACAGGAAAATGTGCAGGGTGTATCGCTGGGTTATTCGTTTAGTGACGCGGCTGCCGTGTCACGGCATACCGAGCAGTACTACTATATTTTTGGGGCCCGGTCGGTGTATAAGGATGGCTGGAAGGCGGAGACCTTTCATCATCCGGATATTATCGATCTGACGCTCAATGCGCCGACGAGGGATACGACGAAATTTGGTTGGGACAAGGATGTATGGGAGTTGTATGATCTGTCGACTGATTTTAATGAGCGGGTCGATCTGGCAAAGAAGTATCCCGAGCGGTTGGCGGCGTTGAAAGCGCAATTCGATGCGGATGCGGAGCGGTATCATATTTATCCGTTGATAGATTGGGATGACGTGTTCCATCAGCGGATCCATAACCATGGGAAGCCGGTGACGGCTTCGGCGGGGCAAATGGCGCCTGTTCTGAAGGCTGCTGCTGCAGGTGTGGGGAACAATCCTACCAACGTTGCTGTACCTACAAAACAATAAATATGGAAACGATCACATTACTCATTAAGAAGATCCTGGTTGGTATCCTGGTATTTGCGGTGCCATTGGGGATCTATTTTGCCGGGCTTTGGCTGGTCCGGCACCTGTTCTAATTATGTTAATCCTTTTAATTATTTGTATATGCAAATGGCGAGAGAAACAGGTCGCTCGATTACGCGCGACGGGCTGATCAGTCTGGGGCTTTATGCTTTACCGGTAGCGTTGCTGTTGGTGTGGTGTGCTTTGACTGGTTCTCGACCGTGGTTGCACGGTCCGGCACCGCATGTCTTGACTTTTCTGGGCCCGTTTTTAACCAACCTTAGCAGCTGGGGGCTTCCGGCGCTGACGCTTGTTGTCGGCGTTGGCGAGTTCTTTCTGGGCCTCTATGACAAACGGTGGACGAAGAACGAGAAGCTGGTCGATATCGTTTGTTTTGTAGGATCGAAGGTGTTGGTTCGGCCAGGGGTGGTATATTTTACATTGCTGGCGTTGCCGTGGTTGTTTCCAGGCCAGAGGGGGGTGTTCTCGTGGGTGCCGTTTTGGTGGGGGTTCTTTATCATCGCGGTGGCGGATGATCTGACGCAGTACTGGTATCACCGGTTGCATCACCAGGTGCCATGGCTGTGGCGATTTCACCGGACGCATCATTCGGCGCCTTATATGGGGATGTCGATGGCGAGCCGGCAGAATATCATCTATACGGTGTTTTTTTCGCAGATCTATCTGACGGCGGCTTTAACGTACCTCGGGCTCGGTGAGGCGGCGTTGCTGGCGACGGGCGTGAAGTCTTTGATCACGCTCGCGGCGCATTCGTCGATCGCGTGGGACAAGCCATTTTATAAGTATAGGGTGCTCCATCCTGCGGCCTGGGTGTTGGAGCGGCTGATCTCCACGCCGGCGACGCATCATGCGCATCATGCTGACAGTGATGACGATGGGGTTGGGCATTACAAGGGAAATTTCGGCAATATGTTCTTCCTTTGGGATGTGATCTTTGGCACGGGGATCATCACCCGGAAGTATCCTTCGGGGTATGGGATCAGGCATTACAAGCAAGAGGAGTGGTATGCGCAATTTTTGTGGCCTATCTTTACCAGCCGGAAGGAGGGGAGTGAGCTGTCGCGTGGCGGGCCGATGGTGGGGGATGCGGTACCTTTGGCCGATTTTGGTGCGGCCTCTGGTTCTACAGATTTCGGTGCTGCATCGGGCAGGTTGCGGATTGCGGATGATGCGTCCCTTCAACATTCAATTGGAGAACATGAAGAAGAAGATTTTATCGGTGCTGGCGGTCGTCGTGGGGCTTTCCTGTCATGAGGCGGGAAAGGGGCCTGCGGGCGTAGCTAGCGTTTTGGCGGATACTGTTAAGCGAATGGCGGCCTTGAAGAAGGGCGCCATTTGTTGCGAGAAGAATATTCCGGCGCGTTTCGCGGCGGCGCCTGCGACGGCGGCGCTGGCTTCGCTGGCTAGGGCGCCTGCTGCCGCTTCTGGCAGTGCTTCTGGCGGTGCTTCTGCTTTCGCTTCTGGCAATGCTTCTGCTTTCGCTTCTGGCAGTGCTTCTGCTGTCGCTAGGTATGCGGCTGGTGATGCAGAGGCAAGCGTGCCATCGAGTTCGCTTGGCTATCCCGATGCCGCGGCCCGGGCAGCGCATCCGGGGATGGTGTGGGTGCGTGGTGGGACTTTTCGCATGGGCGCGGATAATGCCCAGGCGTCGGAAGATGAATACCCCAAACATAGCGTTACCGTTTCCGGATTCTGGATCGACAGAACCGAAGTGACCAATGCGCAATTCGCGGCATTCGTCCGCGCTACGGGTTATGTGACGACGGCGGAGCGCAAGCCGGATTGGAATGAGTTGAAGAAGCAGCTGCCGGCGGGCACGCAGAAGCCGGATGCGTCGTTGTTGGTGCCGGCTTCGCTGGTCTTCGATCCGCCGGATCATGCGGTAGAGCTAAATGACTACTCCCAATGGTGGGCGTGGAAGAAGGGGGCGTCGTGGAAGCATCCGCATGGGCCAGGCAGTTCGATTGCCGGCAAGGAGAACTATCCTGTTGTACATGTCTCTTGGTACGATGCGGTGTCTTATTGCCGTTGGGCGCATAAGCGCTTGCCCACGGAGGCTGAATGGGAATTTGCTGCGCGTGGCGGTTTATCCGATAAGGTGTATCCTTGGGGCAATGATCGGCCGGCGTCGGCTGGTATCTCGGGGTCGGCAGGGGCTACTGGGTCAGCCAGGGGCAATTTTTGGGAGGGGCATTTTCCGGATAAGAACACTTCCAGCGATGGCTTCTACTATGCGGCGCCGGTGGGGAGTTTTGCGCCGAACGGGTATGGTCTCGTCGATATGGCCGGGAATGTATGGGAATGGTGCGCGGATTACTACAAGGACACTTACTACAAGGAGGTCGCTGCTGGGGCGCTCAATCCCAGGGGTCCGGCGACGAGTTATGATCCGGATGAGCCGCTGGCTAAAAAGCGGGTGATCCGGGGTGGGTCGTTTTTGTGCAATGAATCTTATTGTACGGGTTACCGGGTTTCCCGGCGGATGAAGTCTACCGAGGATTCGGGGATGGAGCATGTTGGATTTAGGGCCGTGGAGTAGAGGAGTTTATGGAAAATGCCGCGGGTTCAAATTGAACGTCTCCGTGCATCCATTTATGTTGATCGCCATTGCAGAAGCGCTCACGGTGGTGGTTTTTATGATCGTGGTTTATTTTCTACGATACATCAAATAACATAAGGTTGAATCCGCCCGAGGCAGGATCATGCATCAATTGGCGGTTTTGATATTGCTAAGCAGGTCGTTGATTTTCAACATTTACTTCAACCATCCCACTTTGATCCCGTGGTCAATATCGAAAGTCGTTCCTACCGTTCCCACCAGACAATTCTCCTTCGTCATCCCCGTCATCTCCCGAATGCGATAAACGGAATTAAAACCGGTGCAATGCGCACCGAGAAAATAGTCTATGCCCAAAGCCTTTAGCTTATTCGCAGTCCAATCCAACTGCTCGTCCTTCGCATCCAGCAAGTGCATCCCGCCCAGAACCGCGACGACCTTTTCTCCGGGAAACTGCTGCGTTACATATTCCAGCGTATTCACGATGCCCGCATGGCCACATCCAGTTAATACTACCAAGCCCCGCTTTGTCCGGATCACCATTGACATATCCTCCGGCACGTTGTCTTCCACCACGCCGCCAGGTGTGATCAGTGTCCTGCCCGGGGGATAGTTTTTTTCGGGATACCGCCGCGGCACAGGCCCCGTAAGATAAATAGCCGGGCCTATTTGCTCTGGCCGATCGATTACAATAAAACGGCCCCCCGATGATACAAAAGCTGCCGAGTCGGCTTTCAACATCCCGACATTATACTTCGTCCGTACAAAAAAGCCGCTAGCGATATAAAGGACAGACGCAGTTACCCCGTCAAGGAATTGTTGACGGATCGATCCAAGGCCGGTAGTGTGATCGTCATGATTATGGCTAAACACGACTTGCCGGATACCGGAAAGATTAACCTGTAACTCTGCCGCATTGTCCCTTACTGTGTTTGGCCGTCCACCGACATCAAAAAGAATACGGGAGCTATCCGATTCCACAAGGGCCGAAAATCCCCACTCCCCGACCCCTTTCAGATCGGCTGCCATCGTGGACAAGATCGTTATCTTTAGTTTGGCGGCTTCCTGCCCGTACACGGTGCCGGCGGAAAAGATCAGGACTGCGAACGACAAATATTTTCTCATCGGCTGTTTCCTTTTTAAAAATTCACGTCGAACTTCCCATCGGTAATCATCTTCGTCGCCGCGCCGCTGCCTGTAATAAGCGTAAGGGTACCAGTAAACGTACCTTGTACGTTTGTCTTTGAAAGCGTTGTGATCACAATGGAGCTTGAATAAGTACCTGTCGCATCTGACTCGTAAACTAGCGAGGTTCCCTGTGCAAAGCTCATGGCCGGCAGATTCGTGGTCATACCTGAAGGACCTATGCTGTAGGTGCCGACGGTTATTGGAGAAGTGCCATCTACGGTTAGTGAAAGCTCCGGCGCAGAAGAAGAGCTAAGGGAACTTGCCCCTGAGAAGGTAAGGAGATAGGCGCCGAGATAGGCTGTATCCTTCACTACAAGAATATTGTTGAAGGTCATCGGGGTGCCGTCGACGGTAGCTGTGAGCGTCCCCCCAGTTGAACTGGTGGAAGAGTTGGAACTTTTTTTACAGGACGCGAGGAGAACGAACGCTGCGATTAAGCATTGAGCTGCTAACTTGGTCATGGTAGATTGGTTTAGGAGTTATTAGGAGCTTCAAGTTAATGAAAACCTGTCAGGACGGAAGCTTCACGCCAGAAAATTTGCTGCAGGCATCGAGAAACCGGTCCTGGATTGCTTGGTCGGCGGCCGCCGGGAGCGAGGGGCGTAGTGCCTGGTGGTAGAAATATTTGCCTGTTGTGAGGGCCTGCTTCTCGTTGCTGGTTGCCAGCCAGACCTGGGTCTTGGGGCCTTCCTCAAGGCTGTCGGGCGCGCCGGAGCCGCCCATTTTCGTGGCGACCCAGCCGGGTTCGAGTGCGTTGGCGTAAACGTCGGACCATAGCCGGGCGAAGGCGAAGGCGAGGACGACATCATGAAGCTTGGAGTCGCTGTATGCCTGATAGCCGCTCCATGACCTCTCCTTCCACGCGAGGTCTTTTAGGCTTGTGTCGCCTTGGCGGTGTAGCCCGGAGCTTGTAAAGATCAGCCGCTTTGGGCGGTTGATGAGACAGGTCAGGATATACGTGCTCAGACTATTGACTGCGAAGACTTCGGGCAGGCCGTCGGGGGTGGGTGCGCGCTTCGACTCACGGTAACCGACACCGGCATTGTGGATGACGGCATCGAAGTGGCCCAGCCGGTTTACTTCTTCGGCTAAGGCTTTTGTTTCCGCAATGCTGGATAGATCGGCGGCCAGGGCGGTTTCGGCATCGGGCACTGCTGCGAGCGCTTCCTTTGCCCGCGATTTGCTACGGGCGTGCAATACGACCTGGTGGCCTTCGGCGACTAGCAGCCGCGCGGCCATTTGGCCTAGGCCATCCGCTGAGCCGGTTATGAAAATACGGGACATATCATGCTGAATTGGACGATAAATATAATGCTATTTAAGCCACTATATCACGACGATCTCCTGGCTGCAGCACTTGGTTAGCCCAGGATGGGACAACCGGACGATATAGGTGCCCGGAGTGATATTGCCAGGAATGACTATTGAAAACGTTGGGGTTTCAGGTGCGCCATTCACCTGCGTGGATTGGATCAGCGTGCCAGCTAAGCTAAAGAGTTGGATCGTGTACGTGACGGTCTGGTGCCGCGAATTGAATCGGCTAAAGGCTTCGGTTCAGGGATCCTCATCATCTTGCCCATCATTATTTTCACGTTGAGAAAGTATGAGAAAAAGTCCAATATTCCGGTTACATCTGCTTCACCTGCGCTGACTAATATATGTAATCCGCTTGATCATCCACTAAGACATACTCCAGAGGCCCTGCGATAACTCATGCAAGAATTTGCGACAGGTTGTTTTAAGGGTCAAGACCATCCGTTCCCGGATGGTCTTATTTTTTGTGTCTGTTATGAGCTGAAGTAAAGCTTCTGCAGCAGCCGCTGCGTAGGGTTGCCAGCCTGATACTTATCCGGCGCGGAGTGGCCAAGATCACGAAAGGCTTCATCCCATGTGAGGCATTATTGTTTGTGCTCCCCGCGACCCGTCTTGTGCTGTAATTCGTCGATCTTTTCTGAAGCCTCTGCTTTGGTCAGGTCATCCGGCGGAGCTTCGTGCGCTTCACCCGAAAGGGTCTGCAAATAACTTCGTTGCGCTCCCGTCATGGGTTCGTCACCCGTTTTCCAGTCCTTAGGATCTTTGATCGCGTTGCCGGTTGCCGGTTCCGGCTGTTGAGACGAAGTGTCCTTCTGTGGTGTTGTTGAATTATTTGCCATAAGTACTAATTTAATTAGTATTTGCAACGATCGTGCCATCGCTAGGCCATTCACCAAGAAAATGTGAACGTTCACCAAATGCTACGCGTACCAAGCTGACAATGCGCTATCTTGCTCCCATGACAAAGATAATCCTCTTCATCGCACTGCTGGCCACGATGCCTGTCCACCCCATTACGGGCCGTTGGATCGCAGCCGGCCCCAACAATACGAAGCTCTTTATCGAATTCAAGAAAGACGGTACCTTCAAAGTTTACTCCAAAACTGCGACCGAAAACTCGGGCAGCTACCATACAAGCATTGATACTATTTTTCTGTACGACAAGAACTGCGGCATGCAGGTAGCGGGTAAGTACCTCCTTCATTTTTACGGCACGGACTCGGTATCCTTTTCCCTATTGCAGGATTCTTGTGGCGAACGGGCGCAGGAAGTTGATGGCGCACATATGAAAAGAGATTAATTTCGGCCGCGATCTTCGATCGGGGACCACGCCATCACCGCTTCAAAGACCCCCTGCCGCACTGGATTGGGATTATAATAGACGCCGCTGGATTGGAGGCCGACGTTTTGCCGGTTGATAAGGATGATGACGGAGAGGTGCTGGCCGGGGACAGCCGAGATGCTGGTGCCGGTGAAGCCGGTGTGGCCGAAGCTGCCGGGAGGCGCATTTTTCATGAAGGCATTCGAAGGGTCCATCATCCAGCCCAGCCCATTGTGGAAGGCATCGGGGGTGAGGAAGTTGCTGATCGTTGCCGCTGAGACAAAGTGGCGATCGCCAGCCATCCCGTTATTGAGCAACATATTCACCAAGAGCTGGAGGTCACCCACGGTCGAGAAAAGGCCGGCGGCACCGGAAATGCCCTCACTGGAATAAAAAGCATTCCCATCGTTCACTTCGCCCTTCAGCACATACTGCCGCCAGCCGTCCCAGGATTGCGTGTCCAAACCGGGAATGGTGAAGCCTAAGGCAGTGTCATGCACCATGCGGTACTCGTAAGGCTGACCGAGTGAAGTCGCAGCGATGTCGCCGGTCCTGCCGTGTTGGAGGGGCTTATACCCTGTGTGCATCATACCTAGCGGCTTAAATACATATTGCGCTTCGAACTGGTCGAGCGGAAGGCCCGACACTTTTTCAATGATCGCCCCCAGCAGCATAAATCCCAGATCACTATACTTGCGTTGCTTGCCGACGGGAAAGTGCAGCGGTAAACCGGTTATGAATTTGATCGTCGAATCGCGGTGGGCTGACCTGTAATACAAAGGATACCATTCATACAACCCCGCCGTGTGCGTCAGGAGATGACGGAGGGTGATCTGCTTTTTTTCGCCGCTATCGAAACCCGGAAGGTACTTGCTCAACGGGTCATCCACGCTCAGTTTATGCTGAGCTGCCAGCAACATCAGCGAGGTGGTGGTGCCTACTACCTTGGTGAGAGAGGCCAGGTCGAAAAGGGTCGACGTGTCCATGGCAGGAGGCCGCGTGAGCGGCTGATGATGGATGTCATATTTCTGCGAGAGACCATAGGCTTTAGCATAAATGACCTTGCCGTCCTTTTGAATTTCTATCACGGCGCCCGGGATCAGGTCAGCACGGATGGCCGATTCAACAAGACTGTCGACCCTACGTCTGAGCGTCTCCATGGCCCCGGGGTCTTGCGACCTCGCCAGGAGCGCCAATAGGATGGCGGCGAGGAAGTAGAGCGTTTTATTCATTTTTGATAGCCGAGTTTTGGTCCGATCGTTTTACGTAGAAGCAGCTCGTCGAAGCCGGGCACCAGAAAATCCTTCAGCGTGCCGATGAGGATGAAGCCCACCCCCTGGTAAAGCCGCAAGGCCCTGGTATTGAAACTGGATACGAAGATGAACATATTCGGAGAGGTCTGAAGAGCATAGCCTTCGCAGAATCTGAGTAGTATCCGCGTCCATCCCGGCGTCCACCATGGATCGGAAGCCGCCATCATTGCCTCAAATCGATCGAACATTCGGGGTCCGTGGTTGATCGTATCGTGTAAAGTTTATGTTTCATACGCAACGCGCAGCATGTTGGAAGTTACTATTTTCGCTAACAATTCCCAAAGTATTGGCTAATATAGGGCGCATTTCCAGGTCGTAAATTTGTTGTTTCGCAAAGTTCTATGAGAAGAATATTAGTTTCGCCAATACTGCTGCTGTGTTATTTTTTTTTGCCGGCCCAACGCCCGGTGCCGAAAATCATCCTGAAAGGGCAAGTTGTGGACTCCGCCACTCTGGGACCGGTCAATGCGACGATTGTGGTCAGTGATTCGGGAAGCGGCATTTTACTGAGGTCAATGGCTTCGGGGACGGATGGTGTTTTCGGGATCGAGGTGCCGGCTGGCAAATCTTATGTGCTGCATTTATCGGCGGTAGGTTATCGGACAAAAGATATTTTCCCGGTTGGTGCGGATAGCGATCTTGGCAAGGTGGCCCTCGTTTTAGCGGAAGCGGCGTTGCAGCATGCGGTGGTAATAGCAAGCAAGAAAGTCGTTAAACAAGAGATCGACCGGATCAGCTACGAGGTGCAGGCAGACCCCGACAGCAAGGCCAATGATGCACTGGACATGCTGCGGAAAGTGCCAATGGTCACCGTGGACGCCAACGATGTCGTTCAGTTAAAAGGCAGCAGTAATTTCCAGATCTTTATCAACGGGAAAGCTTCCGCCTTGATGGTCGCCAGCCCATCGGATGTGCTCAAGGCCATGCCCGCCGCAACGATCCAAAAGATCGAGGTGATCACCGTGCCGCCTTCTACCTTTGACGGCGAGGGTCTCGCGGGCATCATCAACATCATCACGCTGAAATCTGCCACCGATGGCATCAACGGCAGCCTCTTCGCCCGATACAACAGCGTATTCGGGGAGCGCGGCAGTGCTTCGATCAATGCAAATGAAGGCCGGTTTAGCCTCACAAGCCTAATTGGTCTTGGCCGCCAGCCTGCGCGTAACACTACCACCGGATCGGAGCTGACCAATGATTGGCCGGCCTCGACGTTGTCACAGCAGGGACAAAAATCAGACGGCGGCAATTTTAACAATGGCAAGGCAGATCTGAGCTTTGAACTGGACAGCAGTGATTTGCTGACCGCTTCGGGTGATTTTTTTAACCGGCGATTTAACCAGATCGCCTCGTCGCGGACGACGTTGGTATACGCGCCTGACAGCCTTGCCGAATCATATGCTCTCCGGAATATTGGTCCGATAAAAGTGGGAGCACTGGACGCCGGCGCCGGTTACCAGCGCAAGCTTTTACATTCGGGGTCGTTAAACCTCAACTACAGGTATGCCTCCACAACCAACAGCCAAGGGAATACGGTGACCGCGTCGGACGCTCACAATTATAGTGGCGCGGATTATACGCAAGCTAACCACTTGCAGACCAGGACGCATAATCTTGAGCTGGGGTTCATTCAGCCTATGGGCCGGCTCGTCGTCGAAGCAGGGGCCAAGGCTATCCTGGGCACCAACGACAGCTATTTTAGCGACGAAACTGCTGTCAATGATTTCAGCTATCATCAAAATATTTACAGCGGTTACAATTCCTACGAAGTCAAGATGCGGGGCTGGGACCTAAAGGCGGGGCTGCGGCTGGAAAACACGGTAATCAACAGTAGTTTTGGCCAAACTTCGGCGCCGATCCGTGAAAATTACCTCAACCTGCTTCCGGCCCTTAGCTTCCAGCGAAACCTCGCAGCCAACAGCAGTTTGACATTGGGGTTCACCCAACGAATACAGCGCGCCCTGGCGAGCCAATTGAATCCGTTCATCGACAAGTCGAATCCGTCGTTCATCGTTACGGGCAATCCTGCCCTACGCCCCGTCATCAATACTATTATCCAGTTCGACTATAGCCGGTCCGCCAGGCTTTCCATTAACGCCAATCTTGACTATGCATTTGCCAACAACCCCATTCAAAGCGTTACAGAACTGATCAGCGATACGGTGTCGGAAAATACCTATCAGAATGTGGGCAGCAGCCGGGCGGCGGGGGCTCATTTGACTTTCAATTATCCGCTGCTCACCCGGCTCAACCTCATCCTCAATACGCAGCTGTCGCATGTATGGCTCACCGGCACGTACAACTCACGGTATTACAGGAACGACGGCACGCGGGGCAATGCCGCGGCATCGGCCAGGTATACTTTCGCCCATCAACTGACGGCGACCATTAACTTCAATTATAAGACCGGAGATGTTTTTCTGCAGGGGAAATCGAGCAGTTATACATACGTGGGATTCAATATTATCAAGGAATTCCTGCAGCGGCGGGCTACCTTGTCTATTACGGCCTTTAGTCCATGGAGTAAATATGCCACGTTCTCTTCTTCGACGGAAACGCCCGATTTCCGGCAGTTTACTTCCGGGCAATTTTATGACCGCAATTTCCGGTTTGCTTTTAATTACAAGTTTGGCCGGCTGAAAAAGGTCTCAAGCACGCCCAAGGGCGATGAGGAGTAATGCGTCTGAACTGCACCGACCTATGCATGCATAACGCCGGCAATCAACTTGTAATGCCAGTCCTCAAAAGGTAAGCCGACGGATAAGGTGAGAAACAATTCCCGGACACCAGCCAGACAGTCCTGGTTTTGTCGATACCGGTCCAAAAACACTGGGTCTGTCACGGGGAATTCGTATTCGGTTCGTTTGTAGATAAACACCATTCTGATCTGCGGTTTGGCAAGTTTATCTTCATGAGGTTTTTTAAAAACTCGAAAATCTAAGACACGAACAAGCATCAGGGAATATTTGAGCAAATGAATTTGGTCAGCGGCAATCGCTTTTCCGAGGTTGCCGAATATCTTTGGCCGCTCGGTTTCGATAAGGTCGTTCAGTCCGGCAACCGGAAAGGTACCCATCTTCTCTATAGAATGCTGATTGAAAAGAACATTTTCCGATTGGTATCCCAGGTGTGAATTGGCATCACTCTCTATTTCGATTACATCAAGTAAGTGAATGTGAGCGACCAGGTCTTTGGGGATCTCTCCGTGCTCATTAGGATAAATGGGCCTGATCCATTTCGGGCCGAGATATCCAATGATGGGACTATTTTTTCTGTCCAGTTGTATACCGGCCAGACACCGGCCGCCCTCCTTATAGGAGTTTGCCAGGCAAACAAATCGAATAGGCATAAGGCTATTTTATGGGATGAGGTTTATTTGATCAGATGGATAATTTCTACTTCATTATTGACGTGTTTTAAGTATTCTGCTAATAATCTCCTGTGGCATTTTTCAGGTGCGTGCTCACTGCAAAGAAGGCAATTTTCATGCAATTTCTCAATCTCAATCTTTTGCGCGATCTTTCTGATATCCAAAAGGTTCAAATACTCCACTTCATATTGCTTCCAGTCCAGCTCCTTATTTCTATACCTTGCGAGCAACTCTTTTGTCGGAGCAAGATCGACATTGTGCTCGTAAGCGATGCCAGCTATTTGTTTTGCAAAGAATTTAAGATCGGTTCCTTTGGCAAATCCGGCCAACTGAGATACATTATTGACCCTCGTGTCGACAATTTTTTTTACACCCGAGTTTTTCAGAAGGCTAAAAAACTTTTCCGCCGGTTTTCCGGCGAACCCAATGGTATAGAGCTTAATCATATTTATACGATGGTTCCTTCTCGTGAGGCGAAAACGCGATGTCCGCATTTCTAAGCCTGTACGCAATTGTTAACCTGTCTTCCTCCGTTATATTTGGGTGGAAGATATCTGGCTTAGGCAATTTTTTGTCATATTTTTTTAGGAGCTGTTGTTCAAGCGCTGAATTTGTCCTGAGGGACTTGTCTTTTAAAATATGCCGCACTTGAAAACCATCTTTCTCCAACGCGACTGAGATCATTGAAAATCTATGGCAGTCGAAGGGTTCACTCTCCGAACACATTAGCGCTATGGTAAACCCCTTCTCCAACCCCATCCAAAGGCGTTCCACCCCATTCCTGAAGTTCCAAGATTTTCTGACTTTTTCAAAATCAACTTTTCCGTTTTCGTCCAGCAGATCGGCATCATGATGTCTCGCCCCGAATTCGTCAGGAAAATGCAGGTAAGTGATGCCCTCCTGTTTCAAATACATCGATAGCGGCTCTTGGTTAAATTGTGGATTATGGCCGCTTGCCGCTACGCTCCTCACGTCTATAAGACAATCGACCGCATATTCCTGCAGAAGGGCCAGGAAATAATCAGCCTCATGCGTTGAATGTCCTATTGTGTAGATTACAGCATTATCCATTGCTGCAATTTAATACTTTTTGCTAATTTTAGTGGCAGGGATATTGGAAGATTCTGTGTCAACTCTTTCGCGGTCGGGCCCGGTAGGATAGGGCAGAACGATACAAAAAGCCCGCTGCCGCCGGTTACGTCTATGTCTCCAGGGGTTACTAATCATATTGTTCCCTTGATCATCCCCATATCTTACCAGAGGCCCTGCTACAACGCATTAAATTATTGCGATTTGCTACAGGTTTTGTTTTGAATGGTCGTGCCATCCGATTACGCGGGTAATGGGTGGTCTTACTTCACAAACGATTAAGCCATGAAGGTAATGACTGAAACACCAGATCAATTTCCACCGGATCACGGTGGCCAAACGGAAAACACGCTCAGATGGAAGAATAAAAGTTTTACTATCCTCTATGAGCAAAGCGGGATCTTCTCCTACGGAAAAGATGCTTTCGCAGTTTTGAGCCCCAGCGGGCACAAAAAATACCTCTATTCAGCTATCGAAGTCATTGTCGCCTTTAAGGTGAAGGGACGGACGGGCGACGAGCTGCGGGTCGAGGTCATTTTTGACGATTGCGCGATACGCATCAGCCAGGACGCGCCGGGTTGGCACCAGTTTGTGGTCAAGACAAGGGAAGTTTTTCCGACGATCCCCGATCAATGGGATCTGGAGATGCTTATCCCATCCTTCGCCATCGATTTGATGGTACTTTATAAGAAGCCTGAGGCTTAGTGTTGTTGGCCGGATGCGTCCTGTTGGGCTGATCGCTTTTTATGATGGGCAGCGCATGCGTCCGGACGCGTCCTGGGTGGCGGGGGAGCTTAGCGAACCATATGTAATTTTCGGTGTTTAGCTATTTTAACCGTTCCCCAGCGCGAAAGCTCGAACGCGGGCACGACATTTACAGGGAATAATAAAAGCAGCATCATGGAAGACAAAAAGAGATATACCAAGATAGATCCTACCCAGTATGTGCAATATACCGGCCCAACCAGGCGATATCCCCGGGTCAACCCATTCGAAAAGAAGATCGTAACTCCCGAGCAAAAAGACGCAGAAAAAAAGGACGATCCGGACCAGGACAATCAGGACGCAGCTGCAGCGAAGGATTAAACCCCGCTGCTGTTTGCAGCTACCCCTTTTAATAACGCTACTACCATTTTATTCACTGGCGTCTTGATCTTGTGGAGGACCCCTTTACGGACGATAACTCCATTTCTTGCATCATACTCCATGGGTCGCCCTGCCAGCCGGTCTCCAAGGATCGAATTAATAGAGTCCGGCGGCGCCGCCCTGAACCGCTCCAGGATTTTTGAGCCTAGATTGGAGTCGAGCCGCGCGCCTTCGGCCTTGGCTACTGCCATGCACTCGGCAACGATATCGAGTACGATCTCGCCAAGCGCTTCCTCCCGTAATGCTCCTGACGGCTTGGCCAGCAATGCACAGACGGCACCCGCCGCATTCAGGCAAAGTTTTTTCCAAAGCGCCGAAACAAAGTCATCTTCCAATATCGTCTCCGCTTTCGATCCCTTAAACAACGCCGCAAACCTGGCTCCAAGAGGATCGTTTTTGACCTGCATCCGCACGCCGCCACGGAGTACAATACTCCTATCCGGCTGTCGTTCCGCCGGGCAGTCGATGATAACGGGAAGGATTCGATCTTTCGGCAGATAGGGGGAGAAATTCTCTATATGTTCCACGCCATTTTGTATGATCGCCACGGGTGTATCGGTTTTGCGCAGCTGCGGAAGCCATTCAGCTGCCGACCTGATGTCGTAGACTTTTGTGGCTACGCATACCCAGTCCACGACCGTCGCCGTTCTCGCCGGATCGACGAGATTGGCAAATTGGGCGGTAATTATGCCGTCCGGGGTCTGCACGAGCAGTTCGTTTATCGGCCTTCTTGTGCAAAGGATGATCTCATGTTGTCCCGTCATGTGCAGGAGCGCCGCCGTCACGCCGCCAATCGCTCCCACCCCTATGATCGCAATTCTCGACATGCTAAAATGAATTTGTGGCCGCGGTGATCGACCGGTTTACCGAAGCATATAATCGGGCGGATAGCTCAAAGGACTGTTTCCTGGCCGTCTTATAGTGGAAGAAAGACTACCTTATTACAGCATTGAAAGGTCGAGTGCTGAGAATAATAGTACATTGGTAATTGCCCTGAGCCGATGCATTGATTGCCGTACGAGGTCAATGAGATCAAATGTGCGAGGACGCCCGTCATTGCGCTAATATAAGCAATCCTTATCGTCTTGCATATTCGACGGCGCTAGGGTACCAGCACGATCTTGCCGTGTGTATGTCGTTTTTCGAGTTCCGCGTAAGCTTCCCGGACTTTGCCAAGGGGATACACCCTGGCAATGGGTATCTCTAACCTGCCTTGGTCGACTAAATTGGCCAGCTCTGCCAGTATTTCGGCTTTGGCTCCCGCACTATTGCCATCAGTTTTTACCCTGTATTTCTTGGCGGCCTCGAAATCGATAATAGTGTCGATGCGATCCGTCTTCACGCCCAATTGTAGCGCCAGGTCCACATAGCCCTGACCATAACAATCGATAAAGGCATCGACGTGCCCGGCAGCCTCTTCGTTGATCCTGGCAGCCAGGTCCATGCCATAGGCAACGGGGATGACGCTGTGTTTTTTAAGCCAGCCATGGTTTGCCTCGCTGGCAATGCCGATGACTTTTGCGCCCATATGGTTTGCCAATTGCACGACGATGGAGCCCACTCCGCCCGCGGCTCCGCTGACGACGAGCGTTTCGCCTTTCTTTAGCGTCACCGCTTTAACTGCTGCGTAACCAGTTGTTCCTGCTACGAAGAGCGAGCCGGCCTGCTCCCAGGGAACATGCGCAGGTTTGAGAACAAGATGCCCTTCCTCCGCGAGTACATATTCGGCCTGGCTGGCACGCGCATCGGTGAAACCGATAACCTCATCGCCTTTTTTGAAATGCTCAACATGCTCACCAACCTGTTCCACGATGCCGGCAAAGTCGCTGCCCTGACCCGAGGGAAAAGTAGAAGGCCATTGCTTTGCGAAGGCTCCCTGACGTATCGTCGCTTCTCCCGGGTTGATACCAGCTGCCTTGACTCGCACAAGAAGCTGCGAGCCACCGGGTTTTGGGAGACTTATTTCGTCGATGTGCAAGACATCGATCCCGCCATATTTATCATACTGCACTGCTCTATATTTCAGTGTGTTTTCCATAATGTTAATTTTTAAAAGGTGACCAATTAAAGATGGCCGCACTATTGCGCGGCCATCCCCTCTTTCATATAGTTTGAGGTAAAAACTTACAATCTTACTTACGCTGGGCATTTTTTGCCCCTGATTTGTCTTCGGATGAGGTATGCTTCGTGGAATGGTCTTTGGTCGATGGGTCCTTGCTAGCGTCCTGATGCTTTGCATTGGTTTGCTGATCATTGTTCTTCTTGTCTTTGCGCTGCATGTCATCGTTGGCCTGATCGGCAGGATGATCCCCTTTCTTTACCTGGGTTTGCTGATTCGAATCTTTCTTTGAATTTTGCATGGTAATCGTTTTTAAAATGTTCGCAGCTATGATATAGCCACTGCTGTTTATATGTCTATTTGTTGTCCGGACGTTGGCCACTGCCGGTCCTATTGTTGGCAGAGATGTCATTTTTGTCCTTCAGTCCCTGCTGGGATTGATTGGAACCTTGATTTTTGTGATCCTGGGCAGGATTCGCCGCGTTGCCCGTGTTTGCCTTATGTGTTTGATCCTGTTGATTGCCCGCAGCATTTTGTGTGCCTGCAGAACCCTGGTTTTGGTTGCCTGTACCCTGGTGCTGGTTGGTAGTGCCCTGGGTTTGGTTTCCCGTTCCCTGGCGCTGATTGCCTCCTTGGTTGTGACTACCACCTTGATTTTGGCTTCCGCCTTGATTTTGAGCACCTCCAGTACCATGTTGGCTCCCGATGCCTTGTTTGTTCTGGCCGCTGTTTTGATCTGCGTCATTGTCCCAGTCGTTTTCCTGGGCATTTTTTGCTCCTGACATGTCCCCGCCAGCCGGATTCTTCATCGCCTGCTCCCTGTTAGCGTCCTGGCCCCCGCGCTGCTGATTAACCCTTTGCTGTTCATTGGGATCTTGTTGCTGATCGCGACCTTGTTGGTCATTCCGTGACTGGTCCCCTTTCTTGGTATCGGTAGACTGTTGCGGATTTTGATTTGAATTTTGCATAACAATCGATTTTTTTGTTGCGGCGATCAAAATAACCGCTGCTCTCCTACCACCGCAATTCTTCTGCCAGCCACCAGCCTTTCGGGGGCTTTTTTTTGTTACGGCACCAGCGGGATCTTGCTATGCTTTGGCGTTTTTCGAGCGCCTGAAAAGCCTCGCTCACCTGGGCAAGGGGATAGACGATCGCAATGAGTATTATCACTTTTCCCTGATCCATGTCGTCCGTGAACTCCCGGAGGATCTTCCTGGTGGCTGCAGCATCGCTGCCGTCGGTCCGGACCTTATATGATTGGCTTCGCTGTCAATGCCGATGGGTCCTGCCGCCAATCAGGCCAGCTTGCGACGATGGAGCCTACCCAGCCCCTGCGGCGCCTAGATGATTGTATCGCCTTTAGCAGTATAGCTAACCAACGCGGTGAAGAGGGAGAAAAATCATCGCTGTAATACTAATTAATTTAGTATTTTTGGGTTGTGTCCGCGAAAAGTGATATGATCCAGCAGCTGCAAAACGACATCCTCTGTTTGCAGGGTTTTAAGCCGCCGAAGGGCGGTGAGGGTGCCGATTTTGGGTTGGGACCTGTGAATGCGGCTTTCCCCAATGGACATTTTCCGACGGGTGCGGTGCATGAGTTGGTAAGCCAGACTGCGGAGGGGGCGGCTGCATCGGCAGGGTTTATAGGCGGGTTGCTGGGCATCTTAATGCGCAGTGGCGGGGCTGCGCTGTGGATAGGCCACGCGCGAAAGATCTTCCCCATGGCTTTGACAAATTTTGGGATCGAACCGGATCGGGTCGTGTTTGTGGAACTGTCGCGGCAAAAAGATATGCTGTGGGTAATGGAGGAGGCCCTGAAATGCGAGGGCCTCGCTGCCGTCATAGGGGAGGTCCCCGAGATCGGATTTACTGCTTCGCGGCGGCTCCAATTGGCGGTTGAGCAGAGCCGTGTTACGGGTTTTTTGTTAAGGCATCAGGCACGAAGTCTTGGCGTCAACGCCTGTGTTGCCCGCTGGCGCGTTACTCCGTTAGCCAGCGAGCTCGAAGTGGGTTTGCCGGGGGTTGGGTTTCCACGGTGGAATGTCGAGCTGCTGAAGATCCGCAATGGGCGGCCGGGTGCATGGCCCATCGAATGGGCATCCGGGCGGTTTATGTCGCTGGCGCTGCCGGTCGATGCGGAGTTGCGCCGTGCAGGTGTGACGGCGTCGCCGCTTTTGAGCGATGCGGAATTGCACGGCTTAAGACCGAAGGTGGAGGAATCGCAGAGTGTAAGTGTGCTTGCCGCTGCATTAGCCGAACAAAAACGAAAAGCGGGGTAACGTGTCGGGCCGTTTCGTAACTATATGGTTTCCGCTCTTGGCGACGGACTGGTTCGCCCTCCGCCGGCCCGAACTTCGGGACACACCATTCGTGCTTGCCGCCAAAGACCATGGACGCATGGTCATCACGGCTACTAGCGTAAAAGCCTATGCGCAGGGCATCCCAACTGGTATGCCCGTTGAGGACGCGCGAGCGCTGCTGCCTGAATTGCAAGTCGTCAACGATAAGCCGGGACTTGCGGCAAAGTTACTAAAAGCCCTCGCCGTTTGGTGTATCCGATTTACGCCGATCGCGGGAGTTCGATCCGCCTCAGGGCCTTGTCCTTGACGTAAGCGGCTGTACCCATCTTTGGGGTGGTGAAGGGCCTTATCTCGAGGAGATCGTTACGCGGCTGCAGACAGCGGGATATAGTGTGCGCGCTAGTATGGCGGATACGATTGGCGCGGCGTGGGCAGTGACGCGCTATGGCGGCCATGCGCTTGTGAGCGGGGGTAGCCAGGCGGTGAGAGGCGCCAGTCCTGGGACGCGCGTCATCATCGATAGCCGCGCACATACCGAGGTGCTGCTGAACTTACCACCCGCCGCCCTTCGCCTGGAGGCCGCCGTGGAAGACCGGCTCAACAAATTAGGCCTCCGAACCATCGGCAGTTTCGCCGGCATGCAGCGCTCGGCGTTGAGGCGCCGTTTCGGCACCGGTCTGCTGCAAAGACTCGATCAGGCGCTCGGACTACAAACAGAAACTATCGAACCGGTGCAAACACGCACCCAATACCAGGAAAGGCTCCCCTGCCTGGAACCCATCGTGACGGCCGCCGGTATCGAGATCGCCCTGCATCGCCTGCTTCAAACCCTATGCGAACGCCTGAAAAAAGAAGAAAAAGGCGTCCGGGCTGCCGTGCTGACCTGCTACCGGGTCGACGGCAAGCAACAACAACTCAGCATAGGTACCAATCGCGCTACCCACAACAGCACCCATCTTTTCAAACTTTTTGAGCCCAATGTCGAAACCATCGAACCCGATCTGGGCATCGAACTGTTCGTCCTCGAAGCGCCGCGGGTAGAAGATGCACCGCCCATGCAGGAGACGCTATGGTCCGGCTCCCTTGGCCTCGATAGCAGCAGCATCGCCGAGCTCCTGGACAAAATAGTGGGCCGCTTCGGCGCCGGCAGTGTTCATCGCTGGCTTCCCGATGAACGCCATTGGCCCGAACGCTCCATAAAACCCGCGGGCTCCCTGCAGGAGAAACCGACTACGCCCTGGCGTACCGACCGCCGCCGCCCCATTCACCTGCTGACACGACCCGAATCGATCGAAGTAACGGCGCCGATCCCCGATTATCCGCCAATGTTATTTCGATATAGGGGCCAACTGCACAAGGTCGTAAAAGCCGACGGCCCGGAACGCATCGAACGCGAATGGTGGCTCGAGCAGGGGCTACACCGCGATTATTATACCGTAGAAGATGAAGCAGGACAGCGTTACTGGTTATTCCGCTCCGGCCATTATAATGAAGAACAAACAACCCAATGGTTCATCCATGGATTTTTAGCGTAAACAATGAGCTATACAGAACTACAGGTAACGACGAACTTCAGCTTTCTCCGCGGCGGTTCACATCCCGAAGAACTCGTGGAACAGGCCGCCGATTACGGCTATGATGCCATTGCCATCACAGATCGCAACACCCTGGCCGGCATCGTTCGCGCCCATGTCGCCGCCAAATCCAAAAACATCCGCATCCTTCCCGCGTGCCGCCTCGACCTCCTCGATGGCCCAAGCCTACTAGCCTATCCCACCGACACCGATGCTTATGGCCGATTATCCGCTCTGCTAACAATAGGTAACCTCCGCGCCGAAAAAGGGCAATGCCATCTTTATAAAGCTGATGTCTACGAGCATTCCAAAGGCATGAAATTTATCGTCATCCCCCCAAACGAGTTGACAACTGCATTCGATTTCGACGCGCGCTTTATAGAAAACCTGCAAGCGTACCACGAAGCCATCGGCGACCAGCTTTATCTGGCGGCCTCGCGTTTCTATCGCGGCGATGACGGTAAACAACTGCACCGGCTCACGGAGCTGTCGCGACGCTTCGATACTCCGATGGTAGCTACGAACGACGTACACTATCACAACCCAGAGCGCCGCCAATTGCAGGACGTGCTTACCTGCATCAGGGAAAAATGCACGATCCAGACTGCGGGACTTCGTCTGGACCAGAACGCCGAACGCCACCTCAAACATATCCACGAGATACTCCGGCTATTCCGCCAATACCCGGACGCCATCCGCCGTACCCGCGAGATAGCAGAAGCGTGCCAGTTCTCTCTCTCCAGTCTCAAATACGTCTACCCGTTAGAGATCACCACGGACGGCCGCACCCCGCAGGAGGAATTGATCATGCTGACTTGGGAAGGCGCCCATCGTCATTTTGGCGAGGCTGTCCCCGAAAAGACCATCGCGGCCATCAATCATGAATTGACAT
>CBDCBP010000018.1:0-107467 GCA_965214315.1 Puia sp.
TTACATTATGATGTGCAGTTGATCGGCGGCTCCGTGCTGCACAGGGGTAAGATCGCGGAGATGGCGACGGGTGAGGGTAAGACGTTGGTGTCTACACTGCCGGCCTACCTGAATGCGCTGGCCGGGGAAGGGGTGCATATCGTGACGGTGAACGATTACCTGGCGCGTCGTGACAGCGAGTGGAATGGCCCGATCTTCGAATGGTTGGGGCTGACGGTCGATTGTATCGACAAGCATGAGCCGAACAGCGAGTCCCGCCGCAAGGCCTATTTGGCCGACATCACTTATGGCACCAACAATGAATTTGGTTTTGATTATCTCCGTGACAACATGGTGCATTCGCCGGATGAGATGGTGCAGCGCAAGCACCACTACGCCATGGTGGATGAAGTGGACAGTGTTTTGATCGATGATGCGCGGACGCCGTTGATCATCTCCGGGCCGGTGCCGAAGGGGGATGACCAGCAATACCATATCCTTAAAAGCCGGGTGGAGAAGTTATTCGATGCGCAGCGGCGGGTGACCAACCAGTTCCTGATAGAGGCGAAGAAGAAATTAGCCGACGGCAATGACGATCCCAAGGATGGGGGGCTGGCGCTGATGCGGTCCTGGCGTGGTCTTCCAAAATCCAGTGCGCTGATCAAGTTCCTCAGCGAGCCGGGTATAAAGGTCAAGCTGCAGAAGTCCGAGAATTATTATTTGGCCGATCAGCAGAAGGAGATGCCGAAGGTCGATGCGGAGTTGTTTTTTAGCATCGATGAGAAGAACAATTCGGTCGATCTTACGGACAGGGGTATTCAGATGATCACGCGGGATGGGGAAGATCCCGAGTTCTTCGTGTTGCCGGATATCGGCGTGAAATTAGCGGAGATCGAAAAAGACGAGGCCAGTGAGGATAAATTAGTGCGCAAGGAGGCTTTGCTCAATGAATACGCCGTGAAGGCGGACCGGATCCATACGGTGCAGCAACTGCTGAAGGCGTATACGCTTTTCGATAAAGATGTGGAGTACGTGGTATTGGATGGTCAGGTAAAGATCGTCGATGAGCAGACGGGTCGTATTCTCGATGGCAGGCGGTACAGCGACGGCCTGCATCAGGCCATCGAGGCAAAGGAGAATGTCAAGATCGAGGCGGCGACGCAGACGTATGCTACGGTGACCTTGCAGAACTATTTCAGGATGTACCATAAGCTCGCCGGGATGACGGGTACTGCCGAGACGGAAGCGGCGGAGTTATGGGATATCTATAAATTGGATGTGGTCACCATCCCTACCAATGTCCAGGCGATCCGTAAGGACCACCAGGACCTGGTGTTCAAGACCAAGCGTGAAAAGTATGGGGCGGTGATCGATGAGATTGAAAAGCTGAGGGCCGCCGGGCGTCCGTCGCTGGTAGGCACGACCTCGGTAGAAGTGAGCGAGTTGTTGAGCAAGCTGCTGCAGGTCAAGAAGATCCCGCACAATGTGTTAAATGCCAAGCAGCATGCGCGGGAAGCACAGGTGGTAGCAGAAGCTGGTTTGCCGGGTGCCGTGACGATCGCAACCAATATGGCCGGCCGTGGTACGGATATCAAGCTGGGACCTGGTGTGAAGGAAGCGGGTGGCCTGGCGATCATCGGCACGGAGCGGCATGAGAGCCGCCGTGTAGACAGGCAGCTGCGCGGCCGAAGCGCCCGTCAGGGTGACCCGGGTACGACACAATTCTACGTGTCGCTGGAAGATGACCTCATGCGGATGTTCGGCAGTGACCGGATCGCTTCGCTGATGGATAAAATGGGTTATAAGGAGGGCGAGGTCATCCAGCATAGCATGGTGACGAAGAGTATCGAACGGGCGCAGAAGAAAGTGGAAGAAAATAACTTTGGCATCCGCAAGCGGCTGCTGGAGTATGACGACGTCATGAACAAGCAGCGTAATGTCGTGTACAAGAAACGCAGTCACGCTTTGTTTGGAGACCGGCTGGCGCTGGACCTGGACAATGCCTTTTATATTGTCGCCGAGGGTTTGATCAATTCTTTCCGGGAGCAGGATGACTATGAGGGATTCAAGTTGTCGACGATTGTCAACTTCGGTATCGACACCAAGATCGACCATGAGGAATTCCTGAAGGGAGAGGTGCAGCAGGTGTCGGAGAAACTTTACCTGGAAGCGACGCAAACGTATGAGAACAAGTTGATCGAATTGCGCAAGCAGGCGTTGCCGGCTTTCCAGAATATCCGTACCACGCAGGGGAACCATGTGGAGAATGTGGTAGTGCCCTTTACGGATGGAAAGAAGCGGATCAATGTGCTGGCTCACCTGGAGAAGACGCTGCAGACCGAAGGTCGGGAGTTATCGAATGCCGTGGAGCGGCAGATCACTTTGGGGATCATAGACGATACCTGGAAGGAGCATCTGCGGGACATGGACGATCTCAAGCAGAGTGTGCAGACGGCGTATCTCGAGCAGAAGGATCCGCTGGTGATCTATAAGGTAGAGGCCTTTGAGCTATTCCGCCGGATGGATGCCGACGTCAACCGGAATATCATCAGTTTCCTGTGTCATAGCGGGATCCAGCAGTCCAATCAGCAACCGGCTGCTATTCGCGAGGGGCGTGAGCAGAAGACGGATATGAGCAAGATGCGGGTACGCAAGGACGAGATGGCTACGGCGGGTGCGGGCGTTGCGGGTCCCGGACCGCAGCATCAGCATGGTGCGCCGCAGGAAGGCGGCTATGAGCCGTCCGAGCCGCCGGCAAGAAAGGAGCCGGTAAAGGTCGGGCCGAAGATCGGGCGAAATGATGCCTGTCCCTGCGGAAGTGGGAAGAAGTATAAGAACTGTCATGGTAAGGATGCGGTTTCCTAACCTAATAACGCAGTGCATGAATTGACTAGCCCTGGTGGTCCTGGCTTTTTTTGCTGTTTTTGTTGCCTGTTGACGGGAGCATTGCTGTCACGCAATGTGTGGGAATCGATCCACGCGGGATGGGGCGACTGCCGCCCCTGGTGACGGCCTCTCCTTTTTCCCGAGAAACAATAACCTGGATGTCAATGCGGGCAATCCGCTGAATGCTGGGTTTTACGGAGGCATGCCGTGGGGCAGGCGGTACTAGATGGGTTGCGAAAAATCCCTTTTAATCTTTGTCGCTGCCCGGTTTCGCGGGCGCTTTTTGGACGAAGGCGCTGCGGCGCGGCTGGGGGACGGGGCTGTCCTCTCCTTTTATTCCTTTCCAGAGGACGGCGTTCATGAGGTCGTCGGGAATGCGGTCTGCGTCCGAGAGGTTGAAATGGCGGGATAATTCGGCCGATGGGGTGGAGGCCGTGTTGCGGATATCAATATCGACGGCGGCGGGAACGGCGGTGAAGGCTGTGGTGTCGGGTGTGGGTGTGAAACAGTTCCAGAGCGGCGCAGCCGCCGCGTCGTACTGGCTCATGGGCGGAAGACCGAGGATGAGTTCCATTGTGCGCAGAATGGCCGTCGTGGAATAGAGCGTATGGTTGACGGCATGGCGGCGGATATAGGGGCTGATCACATAGGCGGGGGACCGATGGGCGTCGACGTGGTCCGGCCCATCCTGGGCGTCGTCTTCGAGAACGAAGATGGCAGACTGCGCCCAAATGGAACTATGGGAGATGTGGTCGACGAGTTTGCCGAGCGCCAGGTCGTTGTCGGCCACCTGGGAGATGGGGCTGTAAGCGCCTTTGTGGAGCCCGCTGGTATGGTCATTGGGCAAGTAGATGGTACTGAAATGCGGCAAGGCGCCGGCTTTCAGGAGTGAGTCAAAGTCGGCTTCGAATATAGCTTCCCGGGAGATATCCTGGATGGCGAGGTCCCAACCAGGGTATTTTTGGCAGAAATGTTCCGGTTTCCGGAGAATGGGCAGTGTTGGATACCCGTTGTCCATGAATTCCCCGTAGTTGCGGAAGGACACGCCGGCGCGGCCGCAATAGTCCCAGATAAAGCCCTTTGTAGGGTTGGCTACGGCGCGGCTGCCATCGAAATCATAATTGCCCCCGCGGCCGCTGTAATTGGTGGGCCAGTTCTTTTCCACGAAATCGGTGGCATAGCCGGCCATGGACCAGTTGTGTCCGTCGGCGCTGACTTCGGCGTTAACGTAGAAATTATCGAGGAGCACGAAATCCTGAACGATGGCGTGCGCATTGGGGGTGACCCTTTTGCCGAAGAGGCAGAGGCTGCTGTCACCATTGCCGGTGGGGAGGTCGCCGAGGATCTGGTCATAGGTCCTGTTCTCCTTCAGTACATAAAACACATATTTGATGGGTGACGGATCGCCGGCGCGGCGTGGGATAGGATTGTCGTTTTCTCCAGCTGCCAAGTGTTCGACGGTATCCGAATAGGGTGTGTTGGCATAGACCTGCCGGGTATAATGGGCGAGGGTCCGTGCGTCGGGCATTGGGACGAAGGAAAGCGATCCCTTGAACATACTGCCGATATATTGACTTTGGTGTTGTACCGAGTCCGATCTTTTATAGATAGCCTTATGGGTCACAGGGTTGGGGCCATATGGGTCGGGCATGGAGGACATGCCTTTTCCATTGGCGACGAGCAATTGCCGTGCGGCGTATCGTACGCAGGTGGGATACCAGCCAACGGGGACGAACCCTTTGGATGTGCTGTGCCCGGGGTGGCTGACGTCGAAGACGGCGAGGTAGTTGTTGTCTGCGTTAGCGATATAGAGGCTATGTGTGTGCGGGTCGAGGGCGAGACTGTTGGTCGTGGAGCCGATCGGTGCGTCGGGTGAGAGTGCGGTCTGCAGGGTCTCCATCACTTTTAGTGCCGGGAGGTCGATCACCGATACGGAGTTGGAGTTGGCATTGGCTACGAAGAGGTAGCGGCCTTCGCGGTCGAGGACCATGTCGTTGGGATGATCTTCGGTGGCCACGGAGTCCCGCAGTTGTTGCTGCCGGGTGTCGTAGATGTATATTTGGCGTCCGCCCCAGGCGGAGATGTAGAGATCATTTCCTTCCGGAGCGAGGAGGCAGGTATACGCTTCTGCGCCCAGGGGGGTGCGGGCCATCTTTTTGCCGGTCAGCAGGTCGAAGGTATAGAGGGCGCTGTCCTCCTTGGTGACTACGTAGAGGCGGTTGTTTTTATCGTCAACGGCGAGGCCGGTGGGGCTGATCTTGTTGTCCGGCCAGGGTTTGCCAAGGACAAGGGTATCGTGGGCAAGGAGGGTATCGTCTTTAAGTGTATAGCGGATGATCCAGTCGTCATTGCCGCCGGAGACGAAGAGCCAGGGGTGTTTTGTGCTGAAGGCGAGGCCGAGCCAGGATTTGCCGATCGCAACGGAGGAGACTACCCGCTTTTTGTGGAGGTCGATCAGGTCGATGGTTTGCTTGCCGTTGCCGTTGTTGGTGACGGCGGCGTGGATGCCGTCGGGTGCCAGGGCGATATTGAGGGGGAGGTCGGCGCTTAGCGGAATGGATGTGCCTGCGGGGGTGAGCCACCAGCCGGTCGGCAATTGGGTCCGGGTAGTGGGCCATTGGGTCTGGGTGGTCGGGCTTTGGGTCCGAGTGGTCGGGCTTTGGGTGCCGGTGATGGGCCTTTGGGTGCCGGTGGTCGGGCTCTGGGTGCCGGTGGTTGGGCTTTGGGTGCCGGTGGTTGCGCTTTGGGTACGGGTGGTCGGGCTTTGGGTGCCGGTGGTTGGGCTTTGGGCGCCGGTGGTCGGGCTTTGGGTGCCGGTGATGGGCCTTTGGGTGCCGGTGGTTGGGCTTTGGGTACGGGTGGTCGGGCTTTGGGTGCCGGTGGTCGGGCTTTGGGTACCGGTGGTTGGGCTTTGGGTGCCGGTGGTTGGGCTTTGAGTCGGGGTGTCCTGGGACTGGCATCGCGTGGTTGCTGCCGCCAGCAAGACGGCGGCGAGGATCGGTACCGACCAGAAGTTGGATGGGCGCTTCATCTTCTAAAGTTAGGATAGAAATGTTAATTGCGTATTAAGAAAGCGGCCCGCTGTGGTGAGCGGGCCGCTTTGAATAGGTGGTTCTTTTATTGAAGTCCGTATTTGGTCATGTAGCGATGGTAGAGTTGGGTCTGTTTGTTTTCCAGGCTTACTTCGCGGCCCTGGATAAAGCAATGTTCGATCAGGCTGGTGCGCATGTCGAGGATGTCGCCGCCGCTGATGACGATGTTTGCGTCCTTGCCGGCCTCCAGGGAGCCTGTGCGGTCATCGATCCCGCAGATCTTTGCCGCATTGAGGGTGATGGCCTGGAGTGCCTGTTCCTTTGTAAGACCATAAGCCACGGCCGTTCCGGCATTGAACATGAGGTTGCGGTAACGGGCTTCTTCATGGTTGTCGTTGAGGGCGAAGAGCACACCGGCCTTCTGCAGGACGGCGGGTGTCTTGAAGGGCTGGTCGACGTCATCGTCTTCGGTGGTAGGCAGCGCGTGCAGTTGCTGCAGGATGATGGAGATATTGTTTTGTTTAAGGAGGTCGGCGATAAGCCAGCTTTCGCTGCCGCCGACGATGGTCACGTCGAAATTGAATTCTTTGGCGAATTCGATGGCGATGAGCATTTGTTTGAGCTGATCGCCGTGCACGAAAAGTTTCTGTTGTCTCGTATAGAGTCCTTTGACGGCCTCGAATTTTGTATTCGTTTCTTTGTGCATGGGTTCGGCCAGATAGGCCCGGGCCTCCCGGAAGAAGGTTTTCAACTCATCGACTTTTTCGAGTGCTTCCTTTGCAGGGTCTGTCGCCGGCTGGCCCGGGCCGCGGCCGCCGCCGAAGCGCCGTGGGCGTGGGAGGAAGCTGGGAAGGGTGAGGTGGATGGCATTGTCTATTTTGTAAGCTGCGTCTTCCCAGTTCCAGGCGTCGAGCTGAACGACGGTGGACGAGCCGCTGATGCTGCCGCCTTCGGGGGTGGTGCCGGCAAGCAGGATGCCATTGGCCTTGAGGGTATTGATGATCCTGGAGTCGCTGTTGTACGCCACGATCGACCGGATATTCGGATTGAGGTCACCGAGCTCTTCGAAATCATTGGAGCCGCGTACGCCGCTGCCGATCTCTTTCAGGCCGAGATCGGTGACGGAGAGGATGAGGCCGGGATAAAGCTGTTTGCCTTTGGCGTCGATGGTCTTTGCGTTGCCCGCCAGGGTAATATCAGTTCCGATCTTCACGATCTTTCCATCATTGACCTCTATGGTGGCGTTGTCGATGACCTGGCCGTTGCCGACATGGATGGTGCCGCCGGTGATGAAGAGACGGCCGGTGTATGGCGTTGCCGGATAGATGTCGTCCTGGGCTTTTGCGGCGTTGTGCAGACCTGCGGTCAGCAGCAGGGCAAAGAGTAGTTTGTATATTCGATGCATGACTGTTTTTTTTTAGTTGGTGGATTGATCGTCATCGCCGCTTTCGTCGATGGTAAGGAGTCCGTCGTGGTGCGCGTGGTCACCGCAGCTGAGCTCGATGTGATAGCTAGGCATGGCGGGAGCCATGGATGCGCCCGATCTTTTTTCACCCACCAGTTTTTGGATAAGCCGGTTACGTTCTGCCGCAATGCTCTTGCGGAGTTGCGCATCATGATCGACGTCGTAGTAGACGATGCCGTCGACGATGGTTTTTTCCGCTCTGGCATAGATGCTGAGCGGGTTATCGCTCCAAAGCACGAGGTCAGCGTCTTTGCCTTCCTTTATGCTGCCGACGCGGTCGGCCACATGAAGGGCTTTGGCGGGGTTGAGGGTGACCATTTTAAAAGCCTCTTCTTCCGTAAGTCCACCATACTTGACGCTTTTGGCTGCTTCCTGGTTGAGGCGGCGGGCCTGCTCGGCGTCATCGGAGTTGATACAGACGTTAAGCCCCTCTTTAGTCATAATGGCTGCGTTGTAGGCGATAGCATCCTGCACTTCCATCTTATAAGCCCACCAGTCGGAGAAGGTTGATGCGTTGCTGCCGTGCGCCTTCATTTTGTCAGCTACTTTGTATCCTTCGAGAATGTGTGTGAACGTGTTGACGGTGAACCCGAACTTATCGGCAACCCGTATCAGGGCAGTGATCTCGCTCTGGACGTAGGAGTGGCAGGTGATAAAGCGTTTGTGGTCGAGTATTTCGACGAGGGCGTCCAGTTCGAGGTCCCGGCGGGTGGCATTTGGTGCAGCCTTTCGCTGGCGTTGATAGTCGCGGGCGCGGGTAAAGGCGTCCATAAGTACTTCCTCAACGCCCATCCTTGTATCGGGGAAGCGGTTGTTGTTCGTGGAAGTGGTCCTTTTTACATTTTCCCCCAATGCGAATTTGATAAATGGATCCCAATTCCTGAATTTGAGTGCCGTATCGGTAACGCCCCAGCGTAGTTTGATCAGCTGTGTCTGTCCGCCGATGGTGTTGGCAGATCCATGGAGGATATGGGAGCTGGTGACGCCGCCGGCGAGTTGACGATAGATGTTGATGTCTTCCGGGTTGAGGTTATCTGCGATGCGGACCTCGGAGGTCACGGATTGGGCGCCTTCGTTGATAGAGAAGGCGGCGATATGGGAGTGTTCATCGATGATACCCGGAGCGAGCCATTTGCCTGTGCCGTCGATGCTTTGGGCGTTTCCGGCATCCAGGTTCTTGCCGATCCTGACGATCTTGCCTGCTTTTACGAGGACGTCGGTGTGCTCGAGGCGGCCATCTTTTTCGTTCGTCCATACGGTGGCGTTCTTGATGACCAGGTCGTGCTGTGCCGGGAGGCTGTCCCAGCCGTAACCATCGAAGGGATAAAGTATTTTCCCCAATCGTTCTGGCCGCTTGCGTGCCGTGGCTGTGGTGTCGGGTGCACTTGCTTTGGAAAAGGTTGCGGTCCAGGTGACGAGGTTGCCCGATGAGTCTGTGCCGTTGCCGTTGAAGATGTCGCCGTTGACGGCGCCGCTAAGATGGGTTGCTCCGCCGGGATGGGGGCCTCTTCTGCCGGCTCTTGTAGTATCGGTGCCTCCGCTGCCGGTTCTCGCGCTGCCGGTTCTCGCGCTGTCGGTTCTCGCGCTGCCGGTTCTCGCGCTGTCGGTGCCTCCTTTGCCGGTGCTTGCGCTATCGCCTGCGCCAGGGGCGGCTGACCATGTGACGCCTGGGAGTGGGGCAACTGGTGCGCCGCCGCCTCTGCCGAATCCGCCGCCGGTGCCGGTCGCCCCACCAAAGGAGAGGCTGACCAGTTTGCCGTCATAGTTAAATTTTCCTGTGAGGGTATCTTTGCCGATAATGTTGGCCGAAGTGGGGGATTTTATGTCGAGCGTATAGGTGGATGAATTACCGGTCAAAGTGGTGATGACGAGGTTGTAGAGTCCCTTGATGTCTTTCCAGGCCTCTTCTTTTACAGCGTATTTCTTACCCTGCACCCAGTTCTCTATGATGCTGGTCTTCTCGCCGAAGACAGAACCTGTTGTGATGAGGAAGTTGGCGTATTTGCCGGCGTCGAGGGAGCCTACCTTATCAAATACGCCGATCAGGGTAGCGGGCGTCTTTGTGAGTGCTGTGAGTGCTGCCGCCTCGGAAAGGCCGTTGTCGAAGGCTTTGCGAAGGTTGGTGAGGAATTGTTTAGGGTCGCGGAGGTCGGCCGTCGTCAGGCAGAAGGGGATGCCGGCTTTTTCGAAGGCGCCGGGGTTGGTGGGCGCCAGTTCCCACTGTTTCATGTCGGTAAGGGAAACGAAACGGGCGGCGTCGGGGTCTTCCACGTCCATAGCCTGTGGAAAATCCACGGGCACGATATAGGCCGCTTTGGTGGCTGCGATCTCTTTTATCCGTTGGTATTCGTTCTCGCCTGCCTTAATGATGTATTGTACGCCGAATTCGTCGCCGATGCGATCGCCATGGAGATCGCCCCATTTGTCGCCGCCATCGAAGATCTGGGGGAGTGTCTGTTCTTCGAGGAATGCCTGCAGACTCAGGTTGGTACCTTCGTGATAAGCCGGGCCTTTGTACCATACGGCATCCAGATACGTCTGCCGAAGGAGGGCGATGGAGCCCATGAGTGAAGAGGGGTAACTTTGGGTGGACGTGCCCTTGCTCAGGGAATAATGTGCCGAAGCCTTTTGTTTGACGATGACCAAATTATCCTTTTCATCGGCGAGGGTGACTACGACGCCGGTACCGCGGGCGATACCGTCTTTCAGGTGCGAGAGGACGGTGCCGAAGCCGGCATCCCGGAGTGGTTTGGCTTTGGCGTCATCGGCGGTGAAGAGCCGGGCGGCGTCGGTCTCCGGATGAACGGCCTGGTTCCAGTTATAAGCGCCTTTCGTATTGCTGTTCATCTGTGCGGGGGCGCGGAAAAAATCGAAGGGGTTTCCAGCGCGGGCGCGGCCTTCGGGTTCGGGGATACCGTAGTCGGTATAGAGATCGATGAACGAAGGATAGATGTATTTGCCGCTGCAATCAACGATCACCGCGTCTTTTGGCGGGGTGAGGGCGGCGCCGGCAGCGACAACAAGGCCGTCCCGGACGACCAGGGTTGCATCGTTGACAGTAGTAACGCCGTCTTTGACGAGCGTAGCGTGCGTAAAAGCATAGCAGCCTTCCCTGGGGTCGACGACGCCGTTGACGGGAAAGGTGGACTGCGCGCATGAAAAAAGTGATTGGAAAAGTAAAGCAGCTACGAGGGTAATGGTCTTGCCCCTCGTTCGATGGCGAACGTTGCTCATGTGTTGTAGTTTTAGTCGAGTTGAAATACCTTGCTGCCGTCACCGGCGGCTCGAAAAAGCTATCGAATTTAGGTAAATGGAGTAATTTCAACCCCAGGATATTTTTTTAACGGTAAAATGAACAGACCATTCGGTGAGTAAGTTGGCCTCCTATATCGACCACACCATTTTGAGGCCTACGGCCACTCAGATTGAAATAGAGAGAATATGTAAGGAGGCCGCTGAATATGGTTTCGCTGCGGTTTGTGTGCCGCCGCCTTTTGTGGTCCTGGCAAAGGGTTTGGGCGTCAGGGTGGCGACGGTGATCGGGTTTCCTTTTGGGTATTCGACTCCTGCTGCTAAAGTAGCGGAAGTGGTGCAAGCGTTGGCGGATGGGGCGGATGAGCTCGATGTCGTGATCAACCTGGTGGCGTTGCGGGAAGGTGACTGGAATGGGCTGGAGCGTGAGATGCGGGCTTTGGTCACGCTGGCACATGCGGCGGGGCGGGTAGTCAAAGTAATCATCGAAAGCGGTATGCTGACAGACGAGGAGATCATCCGGTGTTGTGCGCTGTATGGTGGGCTGGGCGTGGATTTTTTGAAGACTTCGACGGGGTATGCGGAAAAGGGTGCGACGGTTGAGGCGGTGCGGTTGATGCGGGCGCATTTGCCATCCCAGGTGCGGATAAAGGCCTCGGGTGGTATTCGCACCTATGCATTGGCACGGCAATTGATCGATGCAGGGGCCGACCGGCTGGGTTGCAGTGCGAGTGTGGAAATTGTAAATGGTGAGGGAGCGGCGACCGGGGGGCATGGTGCGGAGGCCGGTTTTGACGGGTATTGAAACAGTATGCTATGTATAAATATGTATTCGTATTGTCATTGTTGGTGAGTGGCCGGATTTGGGCGCAGGTGGATACTACCGGTGTGGTGGTGACCAAGGACCCGCGTATCGATCTGCTGGTAAATAAGCAGATCGCCATCAACGAGCAGACGACGAGGGAAAGCCGTCAGCATGTACCCGGTTTTCGTATCCAGGTGATCAACACGCGGGACCGGAATAAGGTGTACGATGCGAAGGCCACGGTATACCAGGAGTTTCCCGACTGGAAGCCGTATCTGTTGTACCAGGCCCCGAATTATAAGCTGCGGGTAGGTGATTTCAAGACGCAGGAAGAGGCGGACGAGGCGATGCAAGAACTGGCGAAGTTCTTTCCTGCCGGGCTTTATGTGATACGGGATATTATAGAAATAAAGCTATGACGTCATTAAAAGAGAAGATAAGGCAACTGGCCAAACAATATGCGCCTGCTTATATTGCCGTGAGGCGTCATTTGCATGCGCACCCGGAGCTTTCTTACCAGGAATATCAGACGTCTGCCTTTGTGCAGGAACAGTTGAGGGAAACGGGTATCTCTTTCGAGGTGATGGCTGGAACGGGTGTGGTAGGGATGATCGAGGGAAGGAATGCCGGCAGCCGGGTGATCGCGTTGCGGGCGGACATGGATGCGTTGCCTATCAAGGAAGAGAATAATGTACCTTACAAGTCGACAAATGAGGGCGTTATGCATGCCTGCGGGCACGACGTGCATACGGCCGTGTTACTTGGAGCCGCGAGGATTCTGCAGAAGTTGAAAGACGAATGGGAAGGATCGGTCAAGCTGATCTTCCAGCCCGGGGAGGAGAGAAACCCGGGAGGGGCGAGCCTGATGATCAGGGAGGGCGTGCTGAAGAACCCCGAGCCGCAGGCCATATTCGGACTGCATGTACATCCGGGGCTGGAGATGGGAAAGTTAAGTTTCCGCGGCGGGATGGTGATGGCCAGTGCCGACGAGTTGTATATCACCATTCGCGGCAATGGCGGGCATGCCGCGGCTCCGCATCTCACGGTAGACACGATCCTGGTAGCATCGCAGCTGATCGTGGCTTTGCAGCAGGTCATCAGCCGCAACCGCAACCCGTTGTCCCCATCGGTGCTGTCGATCACCAGCGTTCAGGGGGGGCACACCACCAATGTTATCCCAAGCGAGGTCAAGTTGATGGGAACGTTCCGGGCGATGGATGAGGAATGGCGGTTCCGAGCGCATGCATTGATCCGAAACATGGCGACAGCGCTTGTGCAGGGTATGGGGGCGGAGATCGAGCTGCATATCGATGTCGGCTATCCGATGGTGCACAACAACGAAGCGCTTGACCGCGTTGCCCGGGCGGAAGCGAGGGCCTATCTCGATCCCGAGCGGGTGCTTGAGACGGAAGTGAGGATGGGCGCCGAAGATTTTGGCTATTATACCCGTCAGATACCGGGTTGTTTTTATCGGCTTGGGGTGATGAATGTCGAAAAGGGGATCACGGCGGGCGTACATACGCCCCGATTCGACATCGACGAGGGGGCCATCGAGATCGGGATGGGGATGATGGCCTGGTTGGGAGGCAATGTGCGATTTGAGGGTCGATGATCTCGCTGCGGCGGGCTTTGGCCGGCTAGGAGGGTGATTTGACGGGGGGAGGGAGTAAGAGAGCCAATTTCGCGCATTTTCGTATTTTGCAGGCGGTAATGGCCCGCCGGATCGATAAAATTCCTGTAATGCAAAAAAAACAGCTTCGCAAGGAGCAGGCGCTTGAATACCATAGTAAAGGACGGCCCGGTAAGATCGAAGTCGTGCCGACCAAAGAAGCCAAGACGCAGCGGGATCTTTCCCTGGCCTATTCGCCCGGTGTGGCAGAACCCTGTAAGGAGATCTATAAAAATGTAGAAGACGTCTATAAATATACCGCCAAGGGTAACCTGGTTGCGGTCATTACGAACGGCACGGCGGTATTGGGTCTGGGGGATATCGGGCCAGAGGCTTCCAAGCCGGTGATGGAGGGAAAGGGGGTGTTGTTCAAGATCTTTGCCGATATCGATGTCTTCGATATCGAAATCAATGAAAAAGACCCGGAGAAGTTCGTGCAGATCGTGAAGGCGCTGGAACCTACTTTCGGGGGCATCAACCTGGAAGACATCAAAGCGCCGGAGTGTTTTTATATTGAGACGGCCTTGCGTGAGCAGCTGAAGATCCCGGTGATGCATGACGATCAGCATGGTACTGCCATCATCAGCAGTGCGGCACTGTTGAATGCCCTGGAGTGGCAGAAGAAACGGATCGACAAGGTCCGTTTTGTCATCAACGGCGCGGGGGCGGCAGCGATGGCGTGTGTGCAGTTGTACGTCGCGTTGGGGGCGAAACCGGAGAATTTTATCCTTTTCGATAAAGACGGTGTACTCCACGAGGAACGGGTGGACCTGGACGAGACGAAGAAGAAATTTGCGGTAAAGAAAAGCGATTGGACACTTGACAAGGCGATGAAGGATGCGGACGTATTTGTAGGGTTAAGTGTCGGTGGGGTAGTGACAAAAGAGATGGTTCAGCGCATGGCCAAGAAGCCGATCGTCTTTGCCATGGCCAATCCCGACCCCGAAATAGGCTATGAGCATGCGACCGCCGCCAGAGCCGATATCATCATGGCTACCGGCCGGAGTGACTATCCCAACCAGGTGAACAATGTGCTCGGTTTCCCTTTCATTTTCAGAGGCGCCCTGGACGTGCGTGCCACGCAGATCAACGAGGCCATGAAACTGGCGGCCGTAAAAGCGCTTGCCGATCTGGCCAAGACGCCTGTACCGGATATCGTGAACATGGCGTATAACGAAAAGAATATTTTGTTCGGCCCTGAGTATATCATTCCCAAGCCGCTCGATCCGCGGCTGTTGTCGACCGTGGCGCCGGCCGTTGCCCGGGCGGCGATGGAGAGCGGGGTTGCCCAAACGAAGATCGATAACTGGGAGGCTTATGCGATCGAACTCAACCATAGACTTGGCCTGGACAACCAACTGATGCGTGTGCTGGGGAATAAGGCCCGATCGAATCCCAAGCGGGTGGTATTTGCGGAGGCGGACAACCTGAAGATATTAAAGGTGGCGCAGCTGCTTTACGACGAAGGTGTTGCTTTCCCGATGCTGTTGGGCGACGAAAAAAAGATCAGGCATCTCGCCGCCGTCAATCAGATCGACCTGGAAGGCATGCCGGTGATCAACCCATACAACGACGAGTACGAAGAACAACGCAAGCGCTTTGGCGAGCTTTTCTTTCAGAAGCGGCAGCGGCGGGGTTTCAACAAATACGAGGCCTACAAGATCATGCGTGACAGGCTGTATTTTGGCTGTATGATGGTCGAGACGGGGGAAGCGGATGCTATGATCTCGGGACTGACAAAGAACTATCCGGATACTATCCGCCCGGCCTTGCAGGTCATCGGGACGGAAGACGGCGTCAAGAAGATAGCGGGGATGTATCTCATGCTCACCAAGCGGGGTCCGCTTTTCCTGGCCGATACGACGGTGAATTTCAACCCGACTGCGGAAGAGTTGGCGGATATTACGCTGCTGGTGGCGAGAGAGGTACAACATTTCAACCTGGTACCGAGGGTGGCGCTGTTGAGTTACAGCAATTTTGGCACCAGCGACTCGCCGGAAGCCCGGTTGGTCGCGGAGGCCCGAAGGATCGTCAAAGAAAGGGAGCCCAACCTAATTATAGACGGGGAAATGCAGGCCAGTGTAGCGCTGAACAATGAACTCATCAAGGAGAACTATCCTTTTAGCGAGTTGGTGGACCAGGAAGTCAATACCCTGGTATTCCCCAATCTGGCGGCCGGCAACATTGCCTATAACCTGCTGAAGGAAGTGGGTGGGGCCGATGCGATCGGGCCGATCCTGCTGGGGCTGAAGAAGCCTGTGCATGTACTTCAGCTGGGCAGTACCGTGCGACAGATCTACAATATGGCGTTGGTGGCCGTCGTGGATGCGCAGATAAAGTGCAAGCATGCATTATCGGATGAAGAGAGCAGGAAAGCGCCCTGGTGGAAAAGGACGAAGCATTGATACTGAATTGACCGGATAAAATCCTTGATCCGCCTGGTGCGGATCGAAGTTCAGACAGAGATTAGCGCTTTGCGGAAGATGCGCTAATTTTGGAAAGCTGCAATCTTCCGCACATAACACTTTAATCAATGAGTTTCTTTACAGAATTCGGGCTCTACCTGCTGACCTTGAAAGGGATGTTCACCAAGCCGGAGAATGGCAAGATGTATTGGAAGGAGTTTATGCACCAATGCTCTGAGATCGGGATCGGTTCGCTGGGCATCGTGGCCATCATATCCGTATTCATGGGCGCAGTATCGACACTGCAGACGGCCTATCAGTTGGTGAGTCCGTTTATTCCGCTGTCGACCATCGCGCAGATCGTTCGCGACACGGTCATCTTAGAGTTCTCCCCCACCCTGGTGTGTATTGTGCTGGCGGGCGTCGTAGGCAGTAAGATCGCCAGTGAACTCGGCAATATGCGGGTGAGCGAACAGATCGACGCGCTGGAGATCATGGGCATCAATACAAAATCTTATCTCATTTTCCCGAAGCTGCTGGCTTCCGTGGTCGTGATCCCGATGTTGGTCGTCTGCTCGATGGCGCTTGGCATTATGGGGGGAAGGCTTGCAGGAACGCTAACGGGTATCCTGTCACCGGCGGCCTTTGACAGGGGGCTGCACCAGTATTTTAAGCCATACAACGTGTTTTTCGCCATGGCGAAGTCGTATACGTTTGCATTTATTATATCCAGTATCCCGGCGTTCTACGGCTATAACGTCGAAGGGGGTTCGCTGGAGATCGGCAGGGCAAGTACGAAGGCGGTAGTAGTAAGCTGCATTCTGGTGCTGTTTGCCGACTACGTCCTTTCAGCCGTGTTGTTGTAACAAGCTATATTGTATGATCGAAATTAAAAATATAAAAAAAGCCTTTGGTGATAAAACGGTGATCAACGATGTGAGCACCATTTTCAAGACGGGCAAGTGCAACCTGATCATTGGCACCAGCGGGAGCGGGAAGACCGTGATGATGAAGTGCCTGGTCGGGCTCTTCGAGCCGGACAGTGGTGAGATCAGTTATGACGGGCAGAATTTTTCGGAGATGAATGAGGAACACCGTAAGAACCTGCGGCAAAGCATCGGTATGCTTTTCCAGGGCTCGGCGCTTTTCGATAGTATGACGGTGGAACAAAATATTTTGTTTCCACTCGATATGTTTACGAAACGAACGCCCGCCGAGAAACTGAAGCGGGTGAACGAGGTGTTGGACAGGGTAAACCTGCAGGGCGCGAATGCGAAATTTCCGGGCGAAATTTCGGGCGGGATGAAGAAAAGAGTGGGTATTGCGCGCGCGATCGTGCTCAATCCGCGTTACCTTTTTTGTGACGAGCCGAACTCGGGTCTCGACCCGCAGACGAGCCTGCTGATCGACAAGCTTATCAAAGAGATTACCACCGAATACAATATCACTACGGTGATCAATACCCATGACATGAACAGTGTCATGGAGATCGGCGACCATATCATGTACATGTACCAGGGTATAAAAGAATGGGAGGGCACTAACAAAGACATCATCTACAGCAAGAACAAGTTGTTGAATGATTTCATCTTTGCCTCGGAGTTCCTGCGGGATGCGAAGGACATGCGGATGCTGGAAGCGGAAGGGAAGATCGACAACAATCGCAATATGGATGAATTGCTGAAGGGGCCGGATGTGATATGACAATTTTCCCCTATTTTTGCCGACCGAATGGTCAGCTGAATCTCTCAAATACATTCTCATGTCAATCTTAGTTAACAAGCAGTCCAAAATCATCGTACAGGGCTTTACAGGAACAGAGGGGACTTTTCACGCGACTCAAATGATCGACTATGGCACGCAGGTAGTGGGTGGTGTAACCCCGGGTAAGGGTGGCAGCAGCCACCTGGAGCGGCCGGTCTTCAATACTGTGGCGGACGCGGTGAAGAACACCGGTGCCGATGTTTCCATCATCTTCGTTCCGCCGGCGTTTGCCGCCGATGCGATCATGGAAGCCGCGGAAGCGGGTATCGCGCTGGTCATCTGTATCACTGAAGGCATTCCGATACAGGATATGGTGAAGGCTAAGAATTATCTGCTGGGAAAGCATACGCGATTGATCGGCCCTAACTGTCCCGGTGTGATCACGGCGGGAGAGTGCAAGGTGGGGATCATGCCCGGGTTCATCTTTAAAAAAGGAAAGATCGGTATCGTGAGTAAGTCGGGGACCCTCACGTATGAGGCGGCCGATCAGGTAGCCAAAGCCGGGCTGGGAATTTCAACAGCTGTTGGCATCGGTGGTGACCCGATCATCGGGACGCCGACGAAAGAAGCGGTTGAGTTGTTGATGAATGATCCCGGGACGGAGGGCATTGTGATGATCGGGGAGATCGGGGGCAGCATGGAGGCGGAAGCCGCGCGTTGGATCAAGGAGAACAACCGCAAGCCGGTCGTTGGGTTTATAGCCGGGCAGACGGCGCCTCCCGGACGGAGGATGGGACATGCGGGCGCTATTGTCGGTGGGGCGGACGATACGGCGGCTGCGAAGATGAAGATCATGGATGAGTGTGGGATCACGGTTATTCAGACGCCTGCGGAGATCGGCGCGACGATGGCGAAGGTTTTTGGGAAGCGATAATTTTCTCTATTATAGAAAGCCCACCCTTGCGGGTGGGTTTTTTTTATCTATACCAGTGATCGAAGCGGTGGTCGTGACGGAGTTCCATCCAATCGTGACGGAGGTCCATCCGGCCGTGACGGATGTCGCGATCAAAACGGGGCGGCCCGGGGCCTGGGTGGTAGCGCCTATCAAGAGGGCGGCGGCGAGGAGGATGGGTAATTTGGTGTTTCAATAAGCTGTCGTGTTTAAGCCGGATGCGTTATCGCTATGTTAAACGGCTTTTGCGTTTGTGTAATTGGTCCGGCGGCGACATCTTGCCTCTGGCGAATTGCCAATAAAACCTAACTTTAAAAAAAATCCTTGCTATGCGGCTGAGACAGGGTGTGGTATTGCTGGTGCTTTGCTTATCGGCTTTCGTTGTTCGGTCGCAGACTAATCCTGCCGGTTATACCGCCCAATGGTTGATCGTGGATTCGTTGATCACCAAAAAGGGGTTGATAGCGTCCGGTTTAGCCACTGTCAATACATTGTATGACCTGGCCACGCGGGAGAAGAATCAGCCGCAAGCGATAAAGGCGCTTGTTTACCGGCTCTACCTGGAGGAGAAAAAATCTGATGCGGATTTGTCGATGAGCATCGAGCAGCTCGAGGCGGCAATAGCGTCCATCGGACAGCCGGGGCGATCTGTTTTGCAAAATATCCTGGCCGGCTTGTACCAGCGCTACCTGTACGCGAACTATTGGAAATTGTCGCAACGGTCTACGGTCAGTCATGTAGCGGGCGCTGATGTTGCGACCTGGTCCGGCGATGATATCCGGAAGCGGATCGCAGCCTTGTACCTGGCCTCGATCAAGGAGGAGTCGTTATTGGCGGGGACTTCTTTGACAGCCTACAGCCCCATTATCGTTGCAGGAAATGTTTCGTCGCTGCGCCCTACCCTATTTGATCTGCTTGCTCATAGGGCGCTACAGTATTTTGAAGCGGGTGAATCGTCGATCGTCAATCCGATCAAGGCCTTCGAGCTGGAGGATAGTGTGGTATTTGCTGATGCTGCTGCTTTCGCCGAACATTATTTTTCAACGCCTGACAGTTTGGACGCCCATTATCAGGCCATTCGCCTGTTCCAACGGCTATCGCGGTTACACATGGCTGACCGGCATCCCGATGCATTAATAGACCTGGATATCGAACGGTTCGTCTTCGCCCATACGGCTGCGGTATCCGATAACAAGGAAGACCTTTTCCAGGGGGCGCTTAACCGGCTGACGGCCCGTTATGGCGCATACGCCGCTGCTGCGCAAGCCTGGTACCTGCAAGCGCAGCATTGCGTAACAGATGCAAACGAGCCGGAAGGCGAGGATACCACCGGTTATTTGCGGGCGAAGGCTATCTGTGAGAAGGTGCTGTCGGAAAAAGACAGCAGCCTTGGAAAAGCGAATTGTTCCGCACTTTTACATACCATTCAACAACAGCAGGTCTTTTTGCGGCTGGAGCGGATCAATGTACCCCACCGGCCGATCGCGGCGCTGGTGAACTGGCAAAACTGCAGCCGCTTTTACGTCCGGGTCTACCGACTCGATAGCGCCATGGGCAATGAAAATGTGAGGGTTTATGATAGCGTATTCTGGACGGCCTTGTTTGCCCATCCTGTTTATCGTTCCTGGGAACAGTCGTTGCCGGGGATAGGGGACCTGCGGCTGCACCGGGCGGAGATGGCTATCGGTTCCCTGCAGCCGGGCTATTACGCCCTTGTCATCAGTACGGACAGCAGTTGGGCCGGTAAGCATGGGAGCAGGAGCATCGGTCTTTTCGCCGTTTCCAATATTGCCTTTATGAACCAGGGAAGCGACTATTTCGTGCTGAACCGGGAGACGGGGCATCCGCTGGCGGGCGCCTTGGTGCAGGTATGGCAGCGGGTCTACACGCCCGATGGCAATGAATTGAAAAAGGCCGAGTCCTACACCGCCGATGTTGATGGGCATTTTGTGCTTGGGGCGCAGCATAATAACCCTGGTGGATCGCAACTGCTGGAGATCTCCATTCCGGGGGATCGGCTCGACCCCATCGATGGTGAACTATATGCCCGTTTCTATTCATCGGATACGACAGTGCGCGTCACGGATGAGCGGACGTATGAAGAGGCCCAGGCACATACCTATTTGTTTACGGACAGGGCTATTTATCGTCCGGGGCAGACCGTATATGTCAAAGGGATCACCCTCACGAAGGACGGCGAGACGGGTCGTGCCAAGGTACTGCCCGATCTCCCCGGTACCCTGACCTTATTCAACGTCAACGGCATGTCTGTGGATACGCTTCGAATAACAACGAATGCGTATGGCTCCTTTCACGGTTCGTTTACGCTGCCGACGGGCCAGTTGAACGGCCGGTTCCGCATCTTTGAGCCGAATGGGGAGGGGACCGCTATTTTCGCGGTAGAAGAATACAAACGTCCGAGGTTCTTTGTGGAATACGAAAAGCAGGAGGGAAATTACCGTGCAGGAGACAGTATCCGCATCTCGGGCGTCGCCAAAGGGTATGGCGGCAATGGCGTCGACGGAGGGATGGTGCATTACCGGGTCATTCGGCAAACGCGCTTTCCCTACTATTGGAAGTTTTGGCGGACTGGGCTGCCAGCTACCGGCGTTCAAGCGATAGCCGTTGGAGAATCGAAGACGGATGCGACGGGAAAATTCAGTTTTGTGTTTTTTGCTACGCCCGATCGCAGTGCAGCTATGGCGTCTGATCCGGCATTCGACTATGCTGTCACCACCGATGTGACGGATATCAGCGGTGAGACCAGGACAGTGTCTACAACTATCCACGCGGCCTACACGAGTGTCCGTCTTTCGATGGCCATGCCCCAGGGCGAGCATTTGGCGGCGGACACTTTCCGCGGGGTTGAAGTGAGCGCGACAAATTTGTCGGATCAGCCGGTAGCGGCAAGCATCCATATCTCTGGTTTTCGACTGCTGGCGCCGCAGCGGCTTTTGCGCATGCGCCTGTGGGAGGCTCCGGACCGGTATATCTATGCCGAGAAGGAATGGCTGGATTCCTTTCCGCACAATGAGTACCGGCGTGAGATGGAGAAGGAGACGTGGGGGCGCGGAGAAAAGGTCTGGGATACCACTGAACTGGTCAATGGAAAGGGATGGGTTGCCGCCAGCCCCATGGTTCCGGGATGGTATGTAATCGAGGCAAGCACGACGGATGGGGCGGGACATGAAGTGAAGGATCTGCAATATGTGGAGTTGTTGGAAGGAAAAACCGGAAAGCCCGTGAATCCGCAATATGAATGGGCCTCGGGTAAGGACATAACGGCTGCGCCCGGCGAGGAGATCTCGACGGTTTCGGGTAGTTCGGCAAATGATGTGTACGTGATCCGAACCATACAGCGGCCGACGGGTACGGATGTCAGCACGGGTATTGCCAGTGGTGCATATAGTCATTTTCTGTTTAACGGCGGGCGGCTAAGGACGCCGTGGCGCATTGCGGAGAAGGACCGGGGCGGATTTGGGGTATTGGATGTCTTTATAAAAGACAACCGGCGATACACGCAGTGGAGCCTTGTCCGGGTACCCTGGACCAATAAGGAGCTCGAGATCCATTATGCGAGTTTCAGGGACAAGACGACGCCAGGCAGCGCGGAGAAGTGGAAGCTGACGATCAGCGGCCGGCAAGGCGAAAAAGTCGCGGCGGAAGTGCTGACCGCTATGTATGACGCTTCCCTTGACCAGTTCGGGCCACTGCTATGGGGCAAGCCTTTTCCCTATGCGTCGCTATATGGCAAGCAGGATTGGACGGACTGGAATAATTTCCGGGTCGAGCATACAATGGGTGTCGACTATGAAAGGCCGGAGACCGTGCATTACCTGAAGACCTACGATGAGCTGTTGAATCCCGAAACGACCTTGAATCAACGGATGAGGATGGGGGCTGGGGCCGCCAGGCCGATGGGTCACCGCCACGCTGGCATACTCGTTCCGGACAGCGATGAAATGACGAATTCGGGCGAACTGATGGGTCGGGTCGCCGGGGTCGATGTGCAGGAGGGTGAGGTACGCGAATTGAAAATGCCCGGGGATCCTATGGTGACGCTTCGGGGGACACCGTCGCAGGCGAAAAGAGATATTGTGGCGTCGGCCCCGGCGGCCGCTGTGCAGGCTTCTATCGATCCGCGAAAGGATTTTCGGGAGACGGCGTTTTTTTTCCCGGACCTGCTGACGGACAGTGCGGGTAATGTGAGTTTTAGTTTTGCGATGCCCGATGCGGTGACGAGCTGGAAGTGGCTCACGCTGGCCAGTACGCGGGATGCGGCGTTCGGGTATTCCGAGCAGTCGGTGGTGACGCAAAAGGAGTTGATGGTGCAGCCGAATGCGCCGCGTTTTCTGCGGGAGGGGGATAAGATCGAGTTGCCGGTGAAGGTGATCAATAGGACCGACAGTGAACTAACGGGGCAAATGAGCTTACAGCTGACCGACCCGACGACCGGGCAGACGGCGGATGGCTGGTTTGTGAATAGACAGCCCAACCAATACTTTACGGTAGGTGCTCGCCAGAGTGCGGTCATTTCGTTTCCGCTGGATATCCCTTACCAGTATAATCGTCCTTTGACCTATACCGTTGTCGCGGAGGCCCGGAGTTACAGCGATGGCGAGGAAGCGACGCTGCCGGTTGTCAGTAATCGGATGCTGGTGACGGAAAGTTTACCCCTGAATATGCCCGGTGATGGGACCCGTCATTTTACTTTTGACAAACTGCTGAAGAGCGGGAGCAGCGAGACGTTGAACAACCATGCGTTGACGGTAGCGTTTACCGCCAACCCGGCGTGGTATGCCGTACAGAGCCTGCCTTACCTGCTGGAGCAAACGAAGGAATGCAGCGAACAGGTGTTTAGTCGTTTTTATGCGAATGCGCTGGCAAGCAAGATCGCGAACTCCTCGCCACGGCTGCAGCAGGTGTTTGCGCGGTGGCGTGATGAGGATACCACGCAACTGTTGAGCAACCTGGAGAAGAATGAGGAACTGAAGACCGTGTTGCTGGCGGAGACACCCTGGGTACTGCAGGGCAAGACGGAGACGCAGCAGAAAAAGGCGTTGGGTGTGCTATTTGACAAGGACCGGATGGGTAAGGGGCTCGATGCGGCGCTGGATCAATTGGCTGCCATACAATTGGCGGACGGCTCTTTCCCCTGGTTTGCGGGTGGGCCGGGGGACCGGTACATTACGCAGTACATCGTCACGGGGATCGGGCATTTGTTGCGGCTTCGGGCTGTGCCGCCGGTGGTTGCCGGTAAAATGAATGCGATCGTGAAGGCGGCTTTGCCGTGGTTGGATGGGTTGATGGTATCGGATTACCGGCGGGACAAAGGAGGAGAAGACGGCGCGAGAAAAAGGGAGGTGACATGGGTGGGGCCGCTCCCTATACAGTACCTGTACATGCGCAGTTTGTTTACTGCCGTAGGTGTGCCCGGAAATGTATTGCCCGCAATGAGCTATTATCGAGTAAAGCTGCGGACAGACTGGGTAGCGCAAAACAAGTATATGCAAGGGATGATCGCGTTAGCTTTGTATAGGACGGGCGATGTCCGGACGGCGAAGGACATTGTTGTTTCTCTTAAGCAGCATGCTATCCGCGATGAAGAAAAGGGCATGTACTGGAAGGGGATGGAAGGTGGGTATTATTGGTACAATGCTCCTGTAGAGACGCAGGCCCTGCTGATCGAAGCTTTCCGGGAGATCGGCTTCGACGCCGGGATCGACAGAGCGTTGAAGACCTGGCTGCTGAAAGAGAAGCAGACGCATAATTGGGCGACGACGACGGCTACCGCCGATGCCTGCTATGCGCTGTTGGTTGGGGGTGAGGATTGGGTCGATGTGGAGCGTTCGGTGGTGTTGAAGCTTGGGGACAAGACTGTTGATTTTGCGGGGGATGCGGGTGTGGGATACAACAAGAAAGTGTTTGACGGGCCTTTCGTTAATCCTTCGATGGGGAATATTACGGTGACGATGGAGTCGGTGCCGGCGGCGGCGGTTGGTGGGGTGGCGGGTGGTGGGTTGGCGGCGGGTGGTGGGTCGGCTTCGGGTGGTGGGTTGGCGGCAAGTGGTGGGGTGGCGGCGGGTGGTGCTTTTCCGGCAAGTGGTGGGGTGGCGGCGGTTGGTGGGTCGTTGGCGGGTGGTGGGTTGGCGGCGGGTGGTGGGTCGTTGGCGGGTGGTGGGTCGGCTTCGGGTGGTGGGTCGCCGGGCTGGGGAGCGGTCTACTGGCAGTATTTCGACATGGTCGACCGGATCACTCCGCCGCCAGGCAAGGCGGTGCTGAGCATCCGGAAGCGCTTATTTGTCAAGCGCAACACGGAGCGCGGACCGGTACTGGATAGTCTTGCGGACAACGGCACGCTGAAGCCGGGTGACCAGGTGGTCGTACGGGTAGCGCTTCGCGCAGACCGCGACCTGGAGTACGTGCATATGAAAGACATGCGAGCGGCCTGTATGGAACCATTGGATGTGATCAGTGGGTATCGCTGGCAGGATGGGTTGGGCTATTATGAAAGCACGAAGGATGTGAGCACGGAGTTCTTTTTTGATCACCTGCCAAAAGGAGTGCATGTCTTCGAGTATGGCTTATCGGTTGTGCAGGCGGGGAATTTCAGCAATGGGATCACGAGCATCGAGTGTATGTATGCGCCGGAGTTCTCGTATCATACTGAAGGGATAAGGGTGACTGTGGAAGCGGGTCCATAGTGGCGGCCAATCGTTCGTGCGACTCGTGGATGCGACGGTGTTACAGCGGGAGTTTTTTCATGGAGGCGCCGATGCCGCGGATAAAAAGATAGTTCGCAGTGCCGCCGACGAAGGCACCGACGACGGGGATCAGCCGGCCTACGGCGGATTCGCCCAGCCGCAGCAACAGTTTCTCCGCAATATTTTCAAGAAAGCTGCGGGTAGCGATGAGGCCTGCTTCAAGCCCGACAGAAATGGCAACGACTGACATAAAGGCTTCGAAACTGATCTGGTAGGTGCCGCGGCGGTCATAGATGACGGCCAGTGTGACGCGGAATTGCTGGGTGATGCTATTGAAAAGATCTAGCGGCAGTCCGAGGATCATGGAGGTGGCGCCGCCTACCCCGGTTATAGCGCCGGTCGAGGCCGAGATGCGGGCGCAATGTTTGATATAGGCGTCCAGGCCAAGCTCATCAACGCCTTTTTTGACACCGTATTGGTTGACGCTATTGAAGATCTTCCTAAAACCAGATAGTGCCAGCGTCGATGTGATGCGGTGTACTTTGCCGCCGCCGATATTTGCGATTTTTTTCATGAAAGCTTTAATTTGGGTACGTGTAGTGTATGCAAAACTTGAACCAAACCATGGCGGCACAAACGGAGGTATTGATCGTTGGACAGGGTCTCTGCGGGACTTTTTTGAGCCTGGAGCTCGAGCGAGCCGGTATTTCGCATTTGGTCGTCGACGACAGGCGGCCGTTTTCCGCCAGCAGGGCGGCGGCGGGTGTCATCAATCCGGTCACGGGGCGGCGGATTGTCACCACCTGGATGATCGATGAGCTGCTGCCTTTTGCGGCGGAGGCCTATGGGGGGCTGGAGGGAGTGTTGGGCGATTCGTTTTTGCAGGCGGCTACCGTGACCGAGTTTTTCCCGACGGTGCAGATGCGGCTGGCGTTTCTGAAGCGACTGGAAGAAGGAGGGGCTTATCTCCGGCTGCCGGAGGATGCGCATGCCTGGGATGACTATTTTCATAGTGAGTTGGGCTATGGTGTGATCGAGGCATGTTTGCTGGTGGATGTGCCGGGGTTGCTGGCCGCTGCACGTGCAAGGTTGGTGGACGCGGGGAGATTGCGGGAGGAAAGATTTGAGGTCGGGGAATTGGTGGTGGATGGCGCGGCGGCCCGGCTGAGCGGCGGGATCGATTCGATGGGTGCTGCGGCTCGCGTGGGCCGGGTGAGGTGGCGGGATATCGAGGCGTCACTGATCGTTTTTTGCGATGGCGTTGACAGTTTTTCCAATCCTTATTTCTCACGGCTTCCTTTTGCGCCGAATAAGGGAGAGGTATTGATCGTCGAGATCGATGGGCTGGCGGCCGTCGCCGCTGCGGGTGCGCAGGTATTCAAAAAGGGCCTGAGCATCGTGCCCTGGCGGGAGGGTTTGTATTGGGTAGGCGCGTCTTATGAATGGAGTTATGCGCATGCGGAGCCGACGGAGCGTTTTCGCCTGCAGACTGAGGCGGCGTTGCGGGAATGGGTGAAGTTGCCGTTTCGGACGGTGGCACACCTGGCGGCGGTGCGGCCGGCTACGTTGGAGCGGCGTCCGTTTGTGGGATTTCATCCGCTATATCCCGCGGTGGGGATATTGAATGGGATGGGGACGAAGGGGTGTTCGTTGGCGCCGTACTTTGCGCGGGCGCTGGTACGGCATTTGGTTGATGGGAGTGCGATATTGCCGGAGGCGGATGTAAGGCGGTTTGAAAAGGTCCTCGCGAGGCGGTGAAAGGGATGTATATCACCTTACTAAAATAACTCCAGTTACGAACTTTTTTTCCCGCTTTATCATAGCTGCCTTATTGGAAAGCATCTCCCTTCCCCTGTCTTTCTCAATGACCTTCAACCAGTGTTCGGCCGTTATCGACTTGTTGGAATGCAATTCCAGCCTGATGGGCACGTAGTCGGGAGGGGTGCGATGCCGATTGATAAACTGGCTAAGCAGGGATTCATCTATGCCGATCTCCAAGGCAAATTGCCGCCGTTTACGATCTAGTAGTTCGATATATAACTTCAAAAAATACCCAAAAGAATACTCTTTTTTGGGTTTATCCGAGTCGAAATAGTCTTTCATCTGCAATTTCAGCCCCAAAAGTCTGCCGCTCAACCGTTCTTCATCCGACTTGTTGTCCCTTGATTTCTTTATAGCTTCGGCCAATTGCTGATCTGCCAGCTTTTTTTGTTTAGCCGAAAGCTTGACTGGAAATACAAGAGATTCCGCCAGTTCCCCGGGAGTGAATTTCTGCAATAGTTTTTTGTAACTCATAATAAATACTTCTTAACTATGGACTCCAACCACAACCCTTCCAAAATAACTGGGGTCCTCCGTCCAACATTCCGTACTTGCTTTTATAGTGCGATCGTAGTTCTGTTTTCGGCAAGAGTGAAATACACGCTTGTTCATAATATTTCTTTACGGCCATTCCGCCAACAAATGCGATCAAACAGCCTGTAATGCCTTCATATTTCTTGGCCTTTCCCATATTTTCCAGTGACACACAAAGCAAATGTATTTCCAATCTGAATTCCCTAGGATAATCGATAACAGATACGAGTCCTAAAATATCAGACTGACCCACCAAAGTCAGTTTGAATATGACAGTGACACCGCGCTCTTTTTTCCAGTCAAAAAAGTGCCTTTTTTTGGTAATTTGTTTGAAATCCCTGCTTTCCACAGGGGAAATCGCAACCGTTATCAACTGGCCGGTCGCTATTTCGACGATGACCATCCTGCAAATTACGAAACTTTACAGAATTTGTAAAGTTTTTTTGAGGATAGCTGCTTGGCGCCAATGATCATCAGACGGCGGCGCGGGCGGGAGCGGGGGCGTCGGAGCGGACGAGGATGGTGGTGCTGCCGGTGATGCAGTTCAGCGGGTCCTGGTTGAGGACGCAGGACATCGCGCGGTAGAGGTCGGGGAGTTCGTGGCGAAGTTGCACGGAGCTTTCGAAGAAGACCTCGACGGCTACCGCCCAGAATTCGTGGTAGTTGGTGGCGGCATAGTCGCCCAGGAGGTTTTTTGCGCCTCCTTGTTGCATGGAGGTGAAGATGGGGCGGGCTACTTTGGAGAAATTGGGGAATTCCTTTTTGAAATGTTTGTCTTCTTCGGTCTGGGTGATAAAGTTGACGTAGGCGAGGGCGTGCGCCATTTCGTGAAGGCCGACATTGCAGTTGGCCGCCTCGCCGGAAATGCCGCGCATAAAATTGTCCCAGGAGAGATAGATACCTGTCTGGTCGACGTGTCCCATAAAGGGGCGGGAATAAAACCCGTAGTGGTAGTCATCCCGGAGGATGAAGATATCGTCGAAATAATTGAGCTTGAATTTGTCGAGGCCGAGGGTCAACTGAACGGCTGCGGCGCTCACGAGGATCGGCATCTCCGCAGTCTGCTCCACTTCTATGTAGTGAAAGTTCTTGCTATGCTGGAATAGGAAGGTGCGGAACAGGAATTTCCGCTGCTCGTCGAGACCGAGCCTGTTATAATAACGAAAGTGACGAGAGATGACGGAATGATAGAAGGTCTCGCTGGAGACAAACCGCTTGAACTGATGCTTTGTGTAGAGACGTTGAACAAGCAGCGTAACCGGGCGATTTAGTAGCAGTACCCCCAGCACCAATGAAAAGATAACAACGATTTCCATAAGGTTGATGTCCTTTTGGGTTCAGAAATAATTGTAACATCCAGGTCTTACATTGGCTATGGATACGGAGCTACGGTCTTCAGATTAGAGTGGAAAACCTTAGGTGGGTTTAATCAAGAGGAATGAATCGTACGGATGCAACAAAATAGAAAAAATTCCTGAAAAGTAAAAGCGTTGGGGAAAGGTTTTCTTATTTCTTGATAATAGATTGATTTTCAAATACAATTTAGGCGGTTTGGGAAAGGTCCTGGGTCAAGACATTCCTTGGCTGAAGGACTTTGTCGGGTGTGAGGGGATCCTGGTTCAGCAGGGCGCAAAGCGAAAAATAAAGATCCGGAAGTTGTCGCCGGAAACTGGTCGTTCGTTCGAAGAAGGTTTCAATGCAAACGGCCCAAAATTCCTGGTAATTGGTAGCGGCGTAAGGGTCTAGCAGGTTTGTTTCGCCCGCCTGCATGCGGTCGAAGATGGGTCGAGCGACGGTAGAAAACTTACTGAAATAGACATGAAAGGCCTTATCGCGGCCGCTGTGGACCGAAAAATTTACATAGGTGAGGGCGTGCGCCATTTCGTGGAGCCCCAGGTTCTGGCCATCCGAGTAGTCGGTGCATCCCTTTAGAAAATGGGCCCAGGAAAGGTAGATACCGTCTTCGCTGACATGGCCTTCGAATGGCATCTTATAGGCCCCATACCGGTATTTGTCGCGGAGGATGCGGATGGTGTCGAAGAAGTCGAGGAGATAGTGTTCCAGTCCGAAGGTGAGCTCTATGGCTGCCGCGCCCACGAGCAGGGGCATGCTTTCTTCGGGTTCGATGTCGATATACTCAAATTTCTTGACCCTGGTGAAGTGCAGGAGCCTGTTCAGGAAGCGGTCTTTCCCGGCCCTGGTGAGGCTTTTATAGTAGGGATTGCAGCGGCTGAGGAGGTCATCGTAGTCCTGGTGCTTTTCCTGAAAGAGCTGGTGCAATTTTTTTTTCCCGGACCAGCTGTGGATCATCCTGCTGAGGAAGGCGATGGCCAAGGCGGCCAGGAAAAAGACGGTCATATGCGCAGCATCGCGAGCCATGGGTTGAAAATAGTTATTTTTCCTGCCATCGGCAAAGGGGGGGCAAATCGCCGCGTTGGAGTTGATGGTCAAAGGGGCCGTTGGAGGAGGCCCGCTGATGGCAAAGCTACGGTGGATGGAAGCGGCGACCGGCCAACGGAGGGGGTCATTCCTTTGATAGCTGCTTGGTTTTAAATACCTTTGCCCCTCAGAAAAAATTCAAAGGAATGTATCGAACTCATACGTGCGGAGAATTGAGCAGTGCCCAGATCGGACAGCCCGTTACGCTGGCAGGTTGGGTTCAGACCGTGCGAAAATTAGGCAGTAGCATTACTTTCGTCGATCTTCGGGACCGTTACGGTATTACCCAGTTGTTGCTGGGTGAAGCGCTCAGCGAGCAACTCGCTGCAGTACCGCTGGGGCGCGAATTTGTGATCCAGGCTACCGGCAAGGTCACGGAGCGGACCAGCAAGAACCCGCAATTGCCTACCGGCGACATCGAGATCACGGTGTATTCTTATACGATCCTCAACAAGTCGGCGACGCCACCTTTTACGATCCAGGACGATACGGACGGCGGGGACGACATACGGATGAAGTACCGGTACCTGGACCTCCGGCGGCAGGCGGTCAAGAAAAACCTCGAGCTGCGCTATGCCGTGAACAGGGCGGCCCGCAATTACTTGCATGCGCAGCACTTCATGGACCTCGAGACGCCTTTCCTGATCAAGAGCACGCCGGAAGGGGCGCGGGACTTCGTAGTGCCGAGCCGGATGAATCCGGGACAGTTTTATGCGCTGCCACAGTCGCCGCAGACCTTCAAGCAATTGTTGATGGTGAGCGGGTATGACCGGTATTTTCAGATCGTGAAGTGTTTCCGCGACGAGGACCTTCGTGCAGACCGGCAGCCCGAGTTCACGCAGATCGACTGCGAGATGAGCTTTGTCGAGCAAGAAGACATCCTGGCAATGTTTGAAGGGATGATCAGGCATATTTTTAAGACCGTGAAGGGGATAGGGGATGTGGGGATGATCGCCAGGATGACCTGGGAAGAGGCGATGTGGCAATATGGCAATGACAAGCCGGACATTCGATTTGGGATGAAGGTGTTGAATTTGAGATCGGCTTTTATGCTCAGTGTGGAGTCGGCGGAGCGGATGGGCGAATCGATCGGCGAGGCGAAGCTGGGCGTGGTGCGTCAAAGGGAGCGCCTCCTGGCAGATGCCGGCTTTCCGGTCTTCGACAAAGCGGAGACAGTGCTTGCCATTGCGGTACCGGGCTGCAGCGAATACACCCGCAAGCAAACGGATGAGTTGACGGAATGGGTAAAGCGTCCGCAGATCGGGATGCAAGGCCTGGTGTACATCAAATACAATACGGACGGCACGCTGAAGAGCAGTGTCGACAAGTTCTATCCTGAGGAGCGGTTGAAGGCGATCGCCGATGCGGCGGGGGCGCAACGCGGGGACCTGATCCTCGTACTGGCCGGCAGGGAGGAAAGGACGCGCAAGGCCATAAGTGAGCTGCGGTTGGAAATGGGCCGCCGGCTGGGCCTGCGGAAGGAGGAAGAGTTCAAATTGCTTTGGGTACTCGATTTCCCATTATTCGAATATGCCGAGGACGACAATCGCTGGGTGGCAAGGCACCATCCGTTCACCTCGCCGAAGCCTTCGGACATACAGGTGATGATCGACAACAGTCCAGTCATCGAAAATGCGGAGAAATACCTGGAGCATCCCTACAATCACATCAAGGCGAATGCCTACGACCTGGTGCTCAATGGAAATGAGATCGGGGGCGGATCGATCCGCATCTACCAGCGGGAGTTGCAGGAGAAGATGTTTGCGGCGCTGGGGATGACCCCTGAAGAGGCCAATCATAAATTTGGCTTCCTGCTTGGGGCCTTTGAATATGGCGCACCCCCGCATGGAGGCATCGCCTTTGGTTTTGACCGGCTTTGCGCCATCCTGGGCGGCAGCGAGAGTATCCGCGATTTTATTGCCTTCCCCAAGAACAACAGCGGGCGGGATGTGATGCTGGATGCACCGAGTACCATCGATGACAAACAGCTTGACGAGTTGTCGATACAACTTAAAGGGATAGGGAGGGATAGCATATGAAGACTGCGCAGCTCATAGGGCGGATCCTTGCCTGGGTCAACCTTGTCTTTTGGGGCATTCCCATCGTGAGCGTTCTTTTGGGCGCGCTGGTCTCTTTTAACATGACGCTTGTGGTACCGGTGGTCTTGCTTGCCGCCATTCCGCTGCATAGTTATGCCGCGTTGCAACTGCAAAAAAGCCTTCGACATCCGGAGATCAAGCTGAGCCACCAGACGCCGGTGGGGATCCGTTTTGTGGGACTTATCGCTTTGTTCATCGGCATTTTGATTGCCTTCCTGGGTGCCGCGGTGTTGGGCGTTGCTAAAGAAATGCTGCCTCAGTTAAAGGAACAGCTGGCCGAGCTGAAGCAAGGGAATATGTCTTCGATGACGGTTAGCGATCTGAGGCAACTCGCCGTGCTATACCTGCTGCTTGGGCTGGCGATTGTTGCCAGTGTCCTGATCCATATGCGGCTATTGCGCTGGTATTACCTGGTGAGGCAAAGTGACGTTTCCTGAACCGCTGCAGCCTACCCTTGAGGCGTCCTGCGCGCGCCTGTCCTACGCGCGCCTATGACGGCGGGTACGCCGAGTCCGACAACCAGGAAAGCGCAGATGATGACGATCCTTTCGACGGGTCCGATGATGCGTCCTTTTCCCGCTTTTATCATGGCCTGGCAGTCGCCGATATAGACGTAGATGCCGGGATAACGGTTGTTCAATTGCTGGACGGCCCTGAACTCTTTCAGTGCGGTATTATAGCGGTGCTGACCATAGGTGTCAAGGGCGTGAGCGAAGCGACGGGATGCCTGGCTAGGGGCCGGCTTGACACCGGCGCTGTCGAGGTATTCATCAAGGATGGCTACCGGTACCGCGAAGTTCAGGCCGGCGGCCAGGCCGCCTGTGTTCTCCAAAGAACCGAAGGTCGTCAGGCCCACTACCTCGCCATTTTCGTTGCATACGGGGCCGCCGCTGCTGCCGTGGTTGATATTGGCGTCCATCTGGATAACGGGCCAGTTGCCGACTGATTGTTTGATAGCGCTTACGATACCGGTAGTGAGGGTTGGTTCTATGGCGGACGCTGCGGACACGAAGTCGTTGTTGGTGACGGGCCCGGGGTAGCCATAGACGAAGAGTTGTTCCCCGACCCGGGGAAGCTGGACCGGCGCCAGTTTCAGTACGGGCAGCTCGTCACCATCGGCGATCTTGAGGATGGCGATATCCTTACCGGGCATCGGCTGGCCCCTGGTGACGATGTTGGCTGCTTTTTTGACGGTATCGCTTCGGCCGTTCTCCTTATCGACCCGGTATACGACATAGACGGTCTTCCTGAGGTCATAAAGGATCATGGAGAAGAGCCGGGAGTAAACGGAGGCGTAGGTATTGTAAAGCAGGCTGCGTTGCTGTTCGGTGAAGTGGGTAGCCCAGGATGTTTCGAGCGCGGTAATGCTGGCCTCGGTGATCTGCCGGAAGGCGGACAGGATGAACTGGCGGCGGATAAAGGCATCTTCGCGGTCGATGAGGTGGCAGTTCGTTGCCACATAGCCGTTACCGGTAAGGAAGAAGCCGGTTCCGATGGAGGTGATCTGTTCCGGCTGTTTGATGTAGTCGAAGGTCGTTTGGAAAAACCTGGCTGGCCGGTTGTTCATTTCGCGCAGGACGATGTCGAGTTTTTGTTCGGGAGCGACACCTCCGCCATGGTCGAGGTTTTGAATGGAGTCCACCAGGTGGTTGAAGGCCTTGTTGTCCATCCGCATACTGTTTACGTAGACATTGGCCGAGTATTCGGTGCGGATCATGACGACGCCGGGGCGGTTAAGGGCGTAGTTGTGGACGCCGGATAAGCGGGAATCCTGGCCCGTTGCCGTGCAGCAGACGAATACCAGCAGGAGCCAAAGCCCGAGAACAGTACTTATTTGGCGTCGTTCAAACCGCATCGTGTACTTACTTGTTTCTACTTAGTGATCCCTACCCCTTTAAACAGGAAAAAGGATAAATTGTTATACTTTGGTTGTTTAAATTTTGTTATGGCAGTTTCACAGGTCCCCCTCGCAGAGCGGCTCAGGCCGCAGACGCTGGATCAGTTGGTAGGTCAACAGCACCTTACCGGCAAAAATAGTGTATTACGAACGGCTATCGAACATGGGAAGCCGCCGTCCATGATCCTTTGGGGTCCTCCGGGGACGGGCAAGACGACGATTGCAGGGATCATTGCCAACACCTTGGAAGTACCTTTCTACACGCTCAGCGCTATTTCCTCGGGCGTGAAAGAGGTCAGGGAGGTCATTGCCGACGCGAAGGACAAGTCGAAGGCCATCCTCTTCATCGATGAGATACACCGGTTCAACAAGGGACAGCAGGATGCGTTGCTGGGTGCCGTTGAAAAAGGGGTGGTGACGCTCATCGGTGCGACCACGGAGAACCCCTCTTTCGAGGTCAACAGCGCTTTGCTCAGCCGTTGCCAGGTCTATGTGTTGAAGCCGCTGAGCGAGGAGGACCTTGTGCAGGTGTTGCGCAATGCGTTCCGGGACGACGACTGGTTGCGCGAATCGCGTGTGGAGCTGCAGGAGACGTCGGCACTGATCAATATCAGCCGCGGGGACGCACGCAAATTGTTAAACCTGCTGGAGGTGGTGGTGGGTGCGTCGGAGAAAGGAGCGGTTGTCAGCGACGAGAAGGTGATGGAGATCGCGCAACAGCGGATCGCGTTGTATGATAAGAAAGGGGAGCAGCACTATGATATCATTTCGGCGTTCATAAAATGCATCCGCGGCAGCGATCCGAATGCAGCTGTCTACTGGCTGGCGAGGATGATCGAAGGCGGAGAAGACGTGAAGTTCATTGCCCGCAGGCTGCTGATCCTGGCGAGTGAGGATATAGGCAATGCGAATCCCAATGCCTTGCTGCTGGCCAATGCGTGCTTCGAGGCGGTGAACAAGATAGGTTATCCGGAGTCCAACCTGATCTTGTCGCAATGTGCGACCTACCTGGCATCTTCGCCGAAGAGCAATTCGGCTACGACCGCCATTTCGGCGGCGCAGCAGGCCGTGCGGGACCATGGCGACCTTTCCGTACCGCTATCTATCCGTAATGCCCCAACGAAGTTGATGAAGAACCTGGATTATGGAAAGGGATACGAGTACAGCCACAATTATGAGCAGCATTTCTCCCCGCAGGAATATTTGCCGGCCCCGCTTGCAGGGAAGAAGTTCTATGACCCCGGTAATAATGCAAGGGAAGAGGAGCTGCGCAAGTTTTTACGTGGTCTCTGGGGAGATAAATACAACTACTGATATGACCAATTGGACCTGCAAGGCATTCGACGACCTGACGGCTGCGGAGCTGTATGCGATACTGCGGCTGCGCAGTGAAGTGTTCGTTGTGGAACAGAACTGTGTCTTCCTGGATATGGATGACAAAGACCGGTACTGTCATCACCTGATGGGATGGCGTGGAGATGTGTTAGCCGGTTACTCGCGGTTAGTGCCGTCAGGAATTTCTTATGCAGAGCCTTCGATAGGCAGGATCGTCACTTCACCGGTCTTTCGGGGGCATGGCCTTGGCCGGTCATTGATACCCCAAAGCATCCACACCTTATATACACTGTATGGAAAGCAACCGATACGCATCGGTGCGCAATACTACCTATTGACGTTCTATGCATCGTTTGGGTTCGTCCAAAAAGGGGAAATCTATCTCGAAGATGGAATAGAACACGTAGAGATGTTATTGACTAAGTAGTTATAGGTGTTTTTTCATAAAGAATGCCCCCGGTGGATAAAATTGTTGGCGTTACGCACACAATTTGAAGCCCTTTTTTCGTTTCTATATATGAAACCCACTTTCTCGATCCCGGTCGAAAAAGCGGAATCCAAACCATCAGAAAACTAAAATCTAATATCAATGAAACAGAGTGTACACTCCTTGTTATGGAAGTGTTTGTTTGCGCTAGCCCTTACCCTAGGTATCTACAAACCTGGCTATTCTCAGGACGAAGAAAAGAACAATGCAGAATTAGGGTTTACAGTTGGACCAATGGTGTTCTTAGGTGACCTGGGCGGCCATGCCGGTACGGGTACTACGTTCATCAAAGACTACAACATGAACACGACCAAGTTAGCGGTAGGCGCCTATGGTGCCGTATATCCTACCCAATGGCTAGGATTCCGTTTCTCCTTAAATTATGGCAATATTGAAGGCTTCGATGCCGATATCAAACCCCATGGAGGCGATGAAGATTCGCGTCTTGCGCGTAACCTGGACTTCCGTTCAGCGATCGTTGAAGGGACTGTGATGGCGGAATTCTACCCTACCGTCTTCCTGGAAAATGATCCTGATGACGTCACGGGCAGGCTCCGTCCTTATGGTGTGTTGGGCCTCGGGCTCTTCCATTTCAATCCACAGGGCAGCTATCTCAACGCTGCTGGTGCGACTGTCTGGACGGACCTGCGTCCTTTGCATACGGAAGGGGAAGGACTCCCTGGCTACGGCAAGGAATACAGCCTTACGCAAATGAATATCCCGATGGGTGTCGGTGTGAAATACTTCTTTTCGGAGAATGTGAATATTTCCTTCGAGATCATCCATCGCAAGACGTTCACGGATTATATCGATGACGTGAGCGGGCAGTATGTAGACCCGAGTGTCTTCTACAAGTATCTGCCGCCGGCCCAGGCTTCGATCGCAGCAGCGATCTCCAACAAGTCGGTGAATGGCTATGCTACGCCGAGCTATCAGCCGGGTGACAAGCGAGGTGATCCCAATAACAATGACGCCTACTTCACTGCCCAGTTCAAATTGGGTATCCGTCTGAACAATAGTTCCAACCGGTGGAGGAATTCAACCCACTGTCCGTTGTTAAGGTTCTGATATTTTTATGACCAGTGTTGATCGTACCATATTTGTTTTTGATCGTTGTTTGTCCTGATCGATGTTTAAGTTGTTATTTAATCCGTACCCTTTTTTTAAAAGATTTGAAAACTTATGAACAGACCTGTACCCTCCAGAACATTCCTGTCTCCGAGCGCCCTTTGCAAAGGGTTGACTGTGATCGGTCTGGCGCTATGTGTCCAATGGCCGGGGAATGCAGCCGGCATAGCGCATCCTCAAAAATGCAACCCGTTCCCGTTCGGGGGTCATGACACGATCCACAGTATACAGGTCAGTAAATCACAAGCCAGCAAGAAGCATAAGATCAGGCTTTACCCGGATGCGCGGCAGCAAGTACTGTTCTTTTCCGCCACTGGAGAAGACGGCAAGGTCTACCAGCTGTTCCTGTTCGACATGGATGGCCGGCTGGTTAGCCAGACGCATATCCGCAACAAAGAAACGACGGTACTTACCAATATTTCCGAAGGCAACTTCCTTTTCGAAGTCTTTACTGATGATGAGCGTATCGAGAATGGTCAGCTGACGGTAAGATGACGAGAGTCAACTTCTAACCACCAAGCAGGCAGGGAAATTGGTAAAATCCTAATATCCAAAGGTTAAGTAAAACCTGATCCGTTCCCTATTCTAGGTACCCTTTTTCAACAAAGATTTTATTGATCACTCCCTGCCGTTGCTTGTTGGTAAACTTATTAGAACCCCTAACCCCTACGTGTGGATGAAAAAAGACCTTTGCGGGTCTTTTTCTTATTATAAGAAGATATGGGCAGCCTGCTTCCAATTGTCGATGCGGTCGTAGCCGGTGACGGTGAGGTTGTGGGCGGCGGTATAGAGATAGGGTTTGCCGCGGAAGCCTTTCAGGTTTTTTACATGGTCGTCGATCATGAAGTCGCCGAAGACCAGGTCTTTACTGCCGGTCAGGGCTATCTGCTTCCAGCTGAAGAAGGGGAAGTGCTCCATGAGCCAGTCGTGTTTGTCTTTGAGGGAATTGGGGAACTCCATCGCGGCGGAGACGATAAATACTTCATATCGCTCGTTGAGCTGCCGGAGTGTATCGACGGCGTCGGGCATGACGGGCAGATCCCGGAAGAAGCCGGGAGACTTCAGGCGATCCAGGACCATTGGCTGGTGGTGTTCGGGAAACCCTACGAGCCAGGAGCCGTTCATTTTTGCCTTATCTGCTTCGATGCCATATTCGCGGCGGTACCAGTCGATCATTTCGCCCATTGGATCGGCGATGACCTCGTCCATGTCGATTATAATTCGTTGCATACTGAGTGATGGGTTATGGGGGAATGGTTTGTCGTTGTTGGCATTAGTGTGTGGGCTATTCGTTAATGTGTCAGCTTTTCTTTAGTGTGTCAGCTCTTGTTTAGTGTGTCAGTTCTTCTTTAGTGTGTCAGCTCTTCTTTGGTGTGTCAGCTTTTCTTTAGTGTGAAGCTCTTGTTTAGCGTGTGAGCTCTTCTTTAGTGTGTCAGCTCTTCTTTAGTGTGGAGCTCTTCTTTGGTGTGTCAGCTCTTCTTTAGCGTGTCAGCTCTTCTTTAGTGTGTCAGCTCTTCTTTAGTGTGTCAGCTCTTCTTTGAGGTATTTGGCGGTAAAGCTTTCTTTGTTTCCGGCCAGTTCTTCAGGCGTTCCCGCGAAGAGGATGCGTCCGCCGCCGTCGCCGCCTTCGGGTCCCAGATCGATGATATAGTCGGCCACTTTGATGACGTCCAGGTTATGTTCGATGACGAGGACGCTGTTGCCTCTATCGACGAGTTTGTTGAGGACGTCGAGCAGGTGGCGGATGTCTTCGAAGTGAAGGCCGGTGGTGGGCTCGTCGAGGATATAGAAAGTTTTCCCAGTATCCTTCTTGCCGAGTTCCGTTCCCAGTTTTACGCGTTGGGCCTCGCCGCCGCTGAGGGTGACGGCCGACTGGCCGAGGGTGATATAACCAAGGCCTACTTCCTGCAGCACTTTTATTTTGCGATAGAGGTAAGGTACGGCCTGGAAGAATTCAACGGCTTCGTCGACGGTCATATCGAGGACATCGCTTATCGATTTGCCTTTGTAGCGGATCTCGAGGGTTTCGCGGTTGTAGCGTTTGCCGTTGCATTTCTCGCAGTGAACGTATACGTCGGGGAGGAAGTTCATTTCTATCACGCGCATGCCGCCGCCTTCACAGACTTCGCAGCGGCCGCTTTTGACATTGAAGGAGAAACGGCCGGCGTTGTACCCCCTGATCTTAGCTTCCGGTACGGAGGCGAAGAGGGTGCGGATATCGGTGAAGAAACCGCAGTAGGTGGCAGGGTTACTGCGTGGTGTCCGGCCGATAGGCGACTGGTCGATCTCTATCACCTTGTCGATATGCTCGAGGCCCTTTATGCTCTTGTGCTCCATCGGAGTGACGCGGGACTTATAGGCATGTTTGCTGAGGATGGGATAGAGTGTTTCGTTGATGAGGGTCGATTTGCCGCTGCCGCTGACGCCTGTAACGACGATGAGTTTACCGAGCGGAAATTTGGCATCGACGTTCTTGAGGTTATTGCCTTTTGCACCTTTCAATTCGAGGAATTTGCCGTTCCCCTGTCGTCTTTCTGCGGGCACGGCGATCTTGCGATGGCCGTTGAGATAGTCCGCGGTAAGGGTATTGAGCTTGAGCAGGGCGGGCGGGCGGCCTTGTGCCACTACGCGGCCGCCGTGGAAGCCGGCCTTGGGGCCGATGTCGACGAGGTAGTCGGCTGCGAGCATGATGTCTTTATCGTGTTCGACCACCAGGACGCTGTTGCCGATATCGCGGAGGTTCTGGAGCGCGAGGATAAGGCGTTGGTTGTCGCGTTGATGGAGGCCGATACTGGGTTCGTCGAGGATGTAAGTGATGCCCTGCAACTGCGATCCGATCTGTGTGGCGAGGCGGATGCGCTGGGATTCGCCGCCGCTGAGCGTACGGGAGGAGCGGTCGAGCGTCAGGTAGGTCAGGCCTACGTCTGTAAGGAATTGCAGGCGGTCGCGGATCTCTTTAAGCACATCTTTGGCGATGGTGTTCTGTTTGGCGCTCAGCACGTTCTCGACGCCGCCGAACCATTCTACGAGGCGGTTAAGGTTCATGGCGCTCAGCTCGGCGATATTCCTGCCCCCTACCCTGAACCAGAGACTTTCTTTGCGAAGGCGGGCGCCGCCGCAGGTCTCACAGGTCTTTAGTTCCATGAACTGCTCGACCCATTCGCGGAGGGAATCGGTGGTGCCGCCGGCGAACCAGCGTTTGAGTGCATTGATGAGTCCTTCGTATTCGGTGGCATAGATCTGACCGGGAGCGGCATTCTCACTGTATTCCACGTCGAGTGAGGTGTCGCCGGTCTCGGAGCCATATAGTACGAGGTTGAGTGCTTTCCGGGACATCTTCCCTACCGGCGTGTCGAGCGAGAATTTATTTTTTTTCGCGATCTGCTGTACCTGCTTGAACATATAGGCTTCCCGTTCTTCGCCCAGCGGGACGATGCCGCCATCATTGACGCTTTTTTCCGGGTCTGGCATGATCGCCTCCATGCTGATCTGATAAACGACGCCGAGGCCCTTGCAAGTTGGGCAAGCCCCGTAGGGCGAGTTGAAGGAGAAGCTGTTGGGAGAGGGTTCTTCGTAGCTGATGCCTGTATCCTCGCACATGAGCTGTTTGCTATACTGAACGACTTTGTTGTCATCGTTCAGCAGCAGGAAGATAAGGTCTTTCCCTATTTGCAGCGCCTTTTTGATGCTTTGACCAAGGCGGACTTTCATGTCCTCGGTGGCGGCGAGGCGGTCGACCACGACTTCGATATCGTGGATCTTGTAGCGGTCGACCTGCATTTTCGGAGCGAGGTCTTTGACCTCGCCGTCGACGCGGACCTTGAGGTAGCCTTTTTTGCGGGTATCCTCGAACAGTTCGCGGTAGTGCCCTTTGCGTCCCCGGACCAGGGGGGCTAAGATCGAGATCTTCTTGTTCCTGAATTTTTTATAGATGTTGTCGACGATCTCTTCTTCGCTGAACTTGGTCATCAGCTTGCCGGTGTTGTAGGAGTGCGCTTCGCCGACGCGAGCGTAGAGCAAACGCAGGAAGTCATAGATCTCCGTAACGGTGCCAACGGTGCTGCGGGGGTTCTTGTTGGTCGTTTTCTGTTCGATCGAGATGACTGGACTCAGACCGGTTATCTTGTCGACGTCGGGTCTTTCCATGTCGCCGATGAATTGCCGGGCGTAAGCGCCGAAGCTTTCCATGTAGCGGCGTTGCCCTTCTGCGTAGATGGTGTCGAAGGCGAGTGAGGACTTTCCGCTTCCGCTGATGCCGGTGATGACCACCAGTTCATTTTTGGGGATGCGGATGTCGATGTTCTTGAGGTTGTGGACTCTTGCCCCCGATACTTCTATCACCTCCTGTCCGGGTTCCAGTCCGATGTCGATGTTTTGCTGGCTGGGCTCGAGCCCGATGCCGTTGCTTGTTGGTGAGATGGACATATGCTAAGGTAAGTACAACAATCGGAAAGGGCGGATTGTTTTGCTAAAAAATTTGGGCCGGCGTTGGCGGTCCGGCCCCTAACAGGAAGGCAATGATTATGGCTGAACTACTTAGGCGATGTTATGGGTGGCAGTTTACTGTTTTGCGGTGCTTTTTGTTGGCTGGCGGTGCTTTTGTTGGGGCGGTGCTTTTGTTGGCTGGCGGTGCTTTTGTTGGCTGGCGGTGCTTTTGTTGGCGGCGGTGCTTTTGTTGGCTGGCGGTGCTTTTGTTGGCGGCGGTGCTTTTGTTGGCGGCGGTGCTTTTCTTTCGGAAGTGTTGCCAAAACCGTTCCAAATACGCGTTATTGGTCCGTCAAGTGGTTATTGAGCGCATCGAGGCATTGCATTTTCTTACTGGGGCCGCGGTGGTGGGATGGGAGGCGGGGTGTGGGTGTTAGGGGCGCGGGAGGTAGGTCGTGGGTGTTACGGCGTGGGAGGCGGGGCGCGGGAGGCGGGGCGCCGGCGTTGGAAAAATGATAGAAATTTGGAAATTTGGAAAAAGGGTTTAATTTTGCCGCAGTTCTTACAACATCTCTTATCAAGAAAGGCTGAGGGAAATGGCCCGTTGAAGCCTTGACAACCTGCTACTGTGAGCATGGCGAATTTTTTTCGCCCGTGCTGATGGAAAGTAAGGTGCCAACTCCAGCCCGATGGAAATATCGGGACAGATAAGTCAGATCCCGGCTTGAAAATATAGATCGATCATATTCAAAGCTCTTCTGACGAATCAGAAGAGTTTTTTTTTGCCCCGCACACGAGTCTTTTCGACGCGCTGTTGCGGGCCACTCTTCTGAAGGCCTTGGTAATTGGTGTCGCCGGACGTTTTTCGAAACCTAATTAATGTCCTAACGGACGAGCCGCCTTCCGGCGGTTTACCGTTAAAAAACTTTTTTTATGCAAGCGACAACACGACTGATCCACAGTATTCCCGTAGACCCTTTGACCGGCGCGATCGCTGTGCCCATTTATCAGACATCGACATTCGTACAGGACGCCCCGGGAGTCAATAAGGGGTATGATTATGCGCGGACCGGCAACCCTACGCGTGCCGTGCTGGAGAACCTGGTAGCACAACTGGAGGGTGGCAGTACGGGTGCGGCCTTTGCCAGCGGTCTGGCGGCGATCGATGCGGTCATCAAGCTGCTGGAGTCGGGCGACGAGGTCATTGCGGTGGATGACATCTATGGCGGTGCTTTCAGGCTCTTTGAACAGGTCTACAAGAAATTTGGCATTGCGGTACATTATGTAGACAGTTCCGATCCAAACGCAGTTTTTCAGGCGTTGACGCCTAAGACGAAGCTGATCTGGATCGAGACGCCTACCAATCCTACACTGAAGATCACGGATATCCGGGCGGTGGCAAAGATCGCGAAGGCGCATGGCTGTCTGCTTTGTGTAGACAATACGTTTGCCAGTCCTGCGCTACAGCAGCCGTTGAAGCTTGGAGCTGACCTGGTGGTCCATTCGGGGACGAAGTACCTCGGGGGGCACAGCGACCTGATCGCGGGGTTGGTCGTGACGGCAGAGCCGGCGTTAGGACAGCGGATAAAATTTCTGCAGAATGCCACTGGATCCATTTTGGGTCCGTTCGACAGTTTCCTGCTGATCCGTGGTATAGAGACGCTGCATCTGCGGATACGGCAGCACAGTGCGAATGCCAGGGCGATAGCCGTTTTCCTGGAGGGGCATCCGGCAGTGGATAAAGTATTTTATCCGGGGCTGGCGTCGCATCCGGGGCATACTATCGCCGCAGGGCAATCGAAGGGGTTTGGCGGGATCATATCGTTTAGGTTGAAGGAAGATACGTTGGAAGCGGCTGCGGCGTTCGTGGGGTTGACGGAGTTGTTCAAGCTGGCGGAGAGCCTGGGGGGTATCAAGAGCCTGGTGTCGCATCCGGCGCAGATGACGCATAAGACGATACCCGCGGACAGGCGTAAGGCTGCCGGTGTGACCGATGGGTTGATCCGGTTGTCGGCGGGGCTCGAAGACGAAGCGGACCTGGTCGAAGACCTTCGGCAGGCGTTGGACCGGCTGGAGGCCGGACTGGTGCAGAAGCCGTACGAGCGCGCGAAGCAAGGGCGTGCTGACGGTCGGGCGGGAGAAGAGCCGCGCCTGCGGTCCGGCGGAAAGCCCGGCGGCGAAGAGGAAACGAAAGAAACGTATACCGTTTACGCAAAGTTAAAATAAAACGACAACAGCATACATGGAAACGCATAAGCAGTTGACGATCGGGCTCTTCGGGTTCGGTGTCGTAGGAGAAGGGCTTTACAAGATCCTGCGTCAGACGCCCAGCCTTAAGGCCGCTATCAAAAAAGTTTGTATCAAACATGCGGGCAAGAAGCGCGATGCGCCCGCGGAGCTTTTTACCACGGACAGGGACGTAATATTGAATGATCCGGACATCAATGTCGTCGTAGAGGTGATCAATGAGTCGGGGCCGGCCTTTGAGATCGTGTCGAGGGCATTGAAGAGCGGCAAATCTGTTGTGAGTGCGAGTAAAAAAATGCTTGCGGAGCATTTGACGGAGTTGTTGGCGCTGCAGCGGGAGACGGGTGCGAGCCTGCTGTATGAGGCAGCGGCCTGTGCGTCGATCCCGGTGATCCGCAACCTGGAAGAGTACTATGACAATGACCTGCTGCATTCCATCAAGGCCATTGTCAATGGTTCGACCAATTTTATTCTGACCAAGATGTTCGAGGAGAAGCTGGGTTTCCAGGAGGCGTTGCTGCTGGCGCAGCAGCTGGGCTTTGCGGAAAGTGATCCTTCGCTGGATGTGGAGGGCTATGATGCCGCCAATAAATGGTCTTTTTTGCTGACACATGCATATGGCATCGTGGTAACGATCGACAATCTTGTATTCAGCGGCATCGATCATATCCAGGCCGGCGATGCGGAAGTTGCCAGGGAGAAGCATTACGATATCAAGCTGGTCGCCCAGGCCAAGAAGCTGGCCAACGGCAAGGTGGCGGCTTTTGTGTTGCCGCAATTCGTCAAACAGGATGATCATCTCGTCTTTGTGAAGAATGAATTCAATGGAGTGGTGATAGAAAGCGGCTTTGCCGACAAGCAGTTCTTCTATGGCAAAGGGGCTGGCTCCTTCCCTACTGCCTCGGCCGTACTTAGCGATCTCAGCGCGCTGCGGTATGAATACAAATACGAATACAAGAAATTGTACCATCATACCCCTCATGAGCTGACGGACGACTTTTATGTACGGGTCTACGTGAGTTTCGACGATCTGAAATATATTCCCAAGGAGAAATTTCAGTCGATCGAGGAATGGCATGCAGATAGCGACCGGAAATACCTCATCGGGCTGATCCATTTCCGGGATATCAAGGGACAAGGCTGGTGGAGGGAGAATGGGACCTCGCTGGTGCTGACGCCCGATCCCATCATCGAGGATATGGATGTCCGGATGTTAAAGAAAAAGAGTTTGGAGCTGGCGGGGCTCCTATAAGCCCGGGCAATCCTTTAGTGGCCGAGCCGGTGGGAGTCGAATTCCGTCTCAGTACAAGGAATATTTTTGGCATTAAGATTCGTTAACTTATAGCGTTGTTTCAAAATTCGACTACAAATTTGGTCCCCGTTTTGGCCCTTTTTTTTGGCCACGTTTTTTTCAGTTGCCTCTTCCACGAATAAATCATGTTGGGATGAATGCCCAAATCCGATGCAACCTGCGTCACCCCGGATTTTTCAGCCAATCAGACCGCTTCTTCCTTGAATGCTCTGTTATAGCTCTTTCTGTCTGCCATTTACTAAGTTAAGATTTTTGCATGTTAACATAGTGTCCGTCAAAGTAGGGCAAGATCAAGATCAACTCCCGTTTAAGCGTCGAAAAAAAGCTCTCTGCCACCGCGTTATCCCAGCAATTCCCTTTACGACTCATACTACACCGCATCCGGGCTTTTTGAAGCGCCTCCTGGAAAAGACAGCTGGCGTATTGGACTCCCCGATCGGAGTGATGAATAAGGCCGGCTTTCGGTTTTCGTGCCTTTATAGCCATATTGAGGGCTTCCAGTATCAAATGAGTCTTCATATCCGATTTCATTGACCAGCCCACTATTTTACGCGAAAACAGATCGATGGTTACTGCCAGGTACAACCAACCCTCCTTCGTTCTGATATAGGTGATATCTGATACCCACTTTTCATTTGGTTGCAGGGCGGTAAAATCTCTTGCCAGTATATTTTCGGCAACGGGTAGATCATGTTCAGAGTCAGTCGTTACCCGGAATTTCCTTTTATGTACGGCCCATATATGTTCCTGCCGCATGATCCTGGACACGTGAGCTCTGCTGCAGGGTACTTTCGCTGCTTTGATCGCTTTGTAAATCCTGGGACTACCATAAGTCCTTTCTGACTCATAATACGTGGTTCTGACCAGCGCGACCAGGCGACGTCTATGGCTTTCTCTTCGCTGGCTTCTTCCGCGTCTCCAGTTGTAATATGCGCTGGGACTGCATTTCAAAACCCTACACAGCTTTTCAATAGCATGCTGCTCCTCCATTTGCTTGATTACTGAGTATCTTTCCCGGAGCGGCTTAGAAAGATACTCGCCGCTTTTTTTAGTATTTCCACTTCTCCCTTAAGCCGCGCATTTTCCTTTTTTAAGTGACTCAGTTCCGGGTCGAGGGGCCGTCCATTACCGCTCCTCCGGCAAGTTGAACGGTTGCTATGGCATTAATCGCCGGTACCGTTAATTCAACAGCTGCAAAGCCCGCAGGCTCCTCGTCCAAGTTCATCTCCCGATACTTTTTCTGCCAGTAGTAAAAGCTGGCTTCCTTAATACCTTGGTCCTGGCAGAAGCTCGATACACTTTGCTCCAGATCTCTCGACGCTACAAGGGAAAACATTCTTTCCTGTTTAGATGATTCCATGATTATAAAGTTTTATAGCCCAAAACTATATCATGCAGCACCAAAGGGAAAGACGTGGTCGGACAAATGCTTACTCTGCAACAAGCTGCAGAATTTTGGGTTCGCCTACAATGAAGCTTTGAAACGTTAACGCGGATACTTGGTATTGAAGCATTAATTTTCCGAATTATTAACCTTAAATAATTCTTAGCCGTGGAGGCTTTCTTGACTGTTGCGAATTAACTTAGTTCCCAGAGTACTGCAATGGAACTGGGAAAGCGTAAATTTTAAACGTCGATAAATTTGTGCTGTCGAGGCTATTAACTTGGCATGCCCCAGTAAATGAAAAGTTAACCACAGTATCACTTTTTTCTTTTAGATTTTTCATGAATTCATAAATCGAATCAATCCTCGATGACATACTGTCACCAAATGTTAGACCATATTCAAATTCAACGCCGCTTTGGTGAGATTTAGTAAAAATAGTTTTACCTTTAACCTTAACTTCATCCATCGTAACTTTAATACTATCTATACGGTGGTGTGTTAAATAATCTTGCAGCCGTTGATGATACTTGTTTAGGATATTTTGCTTTTCTTTTTCAGATTTAGCCGAATTGTATTCCGAAATGAGACTAGTTTTTAGGCTAGTTAGAAAAATTTGGCTTTTCGACAAGGTCCCATTACTTGATAAAGTATATGTGTTAGGCTTACTAGTGCAGCCACAAATAAAAATAAAAAAAAGAAAAAGTAGATAATTCATAAGCGCTATTCAATATAATAAAAATATAATTGATTTGATTACTACAATAATTTTTCAAAGTGAGATTAGGATCCGAAAACGCAGACGATGTTATATTAAAAAAAATTGAATTTCAATATTTCCGATATGCGGAAGTTCAAGTCAGTTTATAGGCTTAATGAATCAATGTGCCGGTAGCGTATCGGTTGCAGGCAAATCAGTTAATGTTCCCGTTGAGTCCGAATCACGTTTTATATTCGTGTGCAAATTTTGAATCATAGTATATTGTCCCTTTCCTTGTAAATCGTTTTGGATCGTTCGGTTTTTTGCATCTTTTACGGATTTAGTATTGCTAAGAATAGCATCCGGCTCATCGTTAGCTTTTTTATTAGTCTCCCCGTATTCTGCCGATTCCATACCTTCAGAAACTCAAATCGGTAGCGAGTGTGACATCTCCTCCTCCTTCAGGTTGTACTGTAGGCTCAATTGTGAGAGCCGGATAAAGCTTGCATTGATTCAGATGGTACAAAAAAGAACCGGCGCTGTCGGATCAAATGTGTTGCCAAGGCCTTGACCAGGCGCCCCCCCCGCCATAGCTAAATAGTTTGAGGTAGTTTAGGAAACCATCCAGAATTCATGTGTGTTGCTTTTTTATTGGCTGTTGGTAAAGGGGCATTTACAACCCTGGGTCTGTAAAATGAACTGTGTCAGGATATAGTTTTGAACTAGTTTAATTGAGGCGGCGACGGCTCCCATCAAAGAGCAAGTCGCCGCCTCTTTTTTACGGCTGCCCTATCATAGATCGGTGCGCATTCTGTCGCCAAATATAATCTTTAGCTGCGAGGCCGACACGGCCCAGCCGTGCAAAGGCATAGTCCATTTTTTGGCTATTCGCTCGGTGGTCAGGTAGATCAATTTTAACAAAGCCATATCGCTGGTAAAAGCCCCTTTGCTTTTAGTCACCTTCCGGATTTGACGGTGATAGCCTTCAATGGTATTAGTAGTGTAGATCATTTTTCGGATCGCATCCGGGTACCGGAAGTAGGTCGTCAGCTTATCCCAGTTGCGTCTCCAGGAATCGATCACCACCGGATACTTCTTTCCCCATTTTTCCTCCAGATCCTGCAGGTTCACTTCAGCCTGGTCTTTATTGATCGCCTGATAGACTGGCTTTAAATCAACCATAAACGGCTTTTGATCCTTGCTGGCAACATACTTCAGGCTGTTACGGATCTGATGGACCACGCAGGTCTGGACCTCTGTGGCGGGATAGACCGTCCGGGATTGCCTCGTCGAAGCCCTTTAGGTTATCGATGCAGGCGATCAATATGTCGGCGACCCCTCTTTGCTTCAGATCGGTGATCACTCCCAACCAGAAATTGGCTCCCTCACTCTGGGAAATATACATGCCCAACACTTCTTTTCTCCCCTCCCTGGTATTGCCGAGAATATTATATACACATCGAGTCTGGATACGACCTTCCTCTTTCACTTTGCAATACATCGCATCCAGCCATACGATACAATACAGCTCCTCTAAAGGCCGCTGCTGCCATTCCTTAGGCAAGGGGATGACCTTGTCCGTAATGGCGCTTAATGTGGCTGCCGAGATGTCCGTATCGTAGGTCTCCTTGATATGGGCGCTGATATCCCTAAGGCTGGTACCCAGGCTGTATAAGCCAATGATCTTGTCCTCGAGTGTTTGAGCCATTATGGTCTCCCGCTTCTTCACGATCTCCGGCTCAAAACTGCTTAGCCGGTCTCGAGGAGTGCTAACCTCAATGTTGCCGGAGGATGTTTTTAGTTGCTTCTTGCTCTTACCATTTTTGCGGTTGCCCCCGTCCCGCTCTTCTTGGTCCAGGTGGCTTTCCATCTCACCCTCCAGGATAGAATTGAGCATGTCTTGCAGAAGTGGAGCAAAGGCACCATCTTTGCCATACAAGGATTTGCCAGTGCGGAACTGCTCTTTGACCTTTTGTTTGGCCAACTCGTAATCAAATGGCTCTAAAGCTGGTGGAACTTTCTTTTTCATTTTGCTGTGTTTAAAGTTAAGATTTTAACTCTTGACACAGTTTATTTTACACTCTCACAACCCTCGTTTTATCGGTTGCATTTTGCATTTTCGCAGGCTCCGTGGACGTGAAAGCATTCTGTCCACTAGCTTTAGGCTTTAATTCCTTTCCTTTATTTCCACCCTTCTTTTTGTCCTTCCCTTTATCTCCATCGCCCGCATGTTCCCGGGCGTTACCAATCATCTCATTTAGGAGAAGTCTATGAGTAAGAAACTCGATCTGCCATCATCAGGAAGTTTTCTTGCCAATATTTAGCTTAACCGGAGTACCGTCTGGCAGATTATAAACTTGCCTTGCAATATTTGCATATGCACTTATAGAATTGGGAAAGGAACTCGCATATAAATTGTTCACTTTAAATTCTCCGCCCATTACAAACGGCATTTTAGGGCATAACCTCTGATCAAACTCTAATTGATTATTCAAAAGCCACTCTTCGAGTACATTTATCCCGGTAAAGTACTGCGGTCGATCCTGCAACACATCTACCCATTTTGAAAAACTCACAGCAATAACATCTCTACCGCCCGTTTCAACATCTAAAAAAACAATATCACTCTTTGCAGTATCAAAGCAAAATTGATTCCCAAACAAATCCTGTGCAAAAGACACCAGCCCCGCAATTATATCTCCATATTCCGTTTGCAATAGCAAATTTACAGCTTCCATGTCATGATAGGCATGAAGTTGGGAATAGCCGTAAACATGCAGTGACTGCCCATAAAAAAAACCGCAATTTTTGCTGTCAACTACAAATTCAAAATAATTCTTATCTGCTATTAAATCTTTGTATTTTGATAATTTGAGAAAGTCTAATTCTCCTGATTCAAATTCCGCTGTTCGATTATTTATCAAATTCTTAATCTTACTCATTTATCTTTAAGTTTGGGTATTCTAATTACAACACGAGTGCCGTCTGGTAAGTTCTGTATCTGGTGACCAATTGATGATCCAGCCCCTCGATTATCCGATGGATTGATATATTGAACACTTTGACCATTCCCTCCATTATTTATAACAGCCGGCGGAAATTCGTCTCTATCAGCGCCTTTTTTTGTTGGAATACCTGAAAGATTTTCAGTTCTCCTAGCATTTTTCCCAGCTCTATCTATTACCCCTTCTCCCGATACGCCTTCGTTCATAGCTTGCTCGGCATGTGCCGCTGCCTCCGGATGAACATTGGGGTCAATATTTATCTCAACAGGTCCTCCTTCTGTTCCTTTTGTTGCAGCCATTCCTATCGCCGCAATGGCTCCAGCAACGTTTCCAACTGTAAGATTGCCATCATCCGCATGTGTGCGAAGATTGGCGCTTTCATCGTCAACTGTATTAAGGCCAAGGTGGACACTCATATTATCAAAGAACACGTCCCACCCTTTGGTGGCGTTACTCACATAAATATACAAATATCCGCTTTGCGACATCGTGATTGTTTTTTGAGCAAGCGGCGGTTGCAGGGCACCGCCATTTTGCCCGGCAGCGCCCACTTGCAGGGCCCCGCTGCTGCCAGCGACGTACCTGAACTGCTTATCCAGCAAGACCCAGTTCAGGTAGGCCTGCGGGGTCGACGTGCCGGTGCCGCTTTGATTATTAACTGACGACATCAAGGCAGACAGCAGTGGGCTAGTTGTCGGATTGGTCAAGGTAGTGATACTTTCGCTTGCCGCCGAAGATAAGGAGGCCAGGCCCGATGCGAGAGAATTCAGCAGGTTTTGCGGCGAGAGCGAGCCAGCTGTATAGGAACCTGTGTTATAATAGTACTGCGTCCCAACATCTACGATATCCCCGGACATTACCTTTAAGATAATGGCAGGCCCGACGGTCGGACCATTGCCATTGAGCTTGGACACGCTGTCGTTCGGATTGGTATAGGTGAGGTCATTGGGATAGCCGGGTGCCGGAACACTGCTTCGAGCCACACAGGTCGTGCCGATATTGTAGAATAGCGCATTTTCCGTGGCCCGATTGGCTGCTTCCATCGTGGCAACATACTGTGTGGTATCCCGCTGCTGGGTGAGGATCACCCGCTCGTTGCCCAAATGATCGCGCTCGACAAAATCATACTCAGGATAGGTGATCGTATCGCCGGCCACATGTTTGTGAAAAGCCCAGCGGGCACGGCCTTCCTCGGTCGAGATGAATTGCAGGGTATCGCTGCCGCCATAAGGGCTCGAGAACGGCGCCCGGCGGGTGTACTGGAATTCTCCCAGGTAGGAGGTGTAGGTGACCGTGCTCGTCGTACTGTCCTTCACCTGCTTTTGCAGCTTGGTACCACCCGCGTCGTAGACGTAGTTAATATTCCCTTTCCCTATTATATGCGCATTGCCCAAAAGGTTCAGGTAATTATAATAAAGGCTGTTAAGGGCTTTGTTTTTGTCCAGTGCCAGGTTCCCATTGCCGTCATAGGAATAGTCGCCACTGCCTTTAACACCCTTATAATGGAAGTCGCCCAGTACACTGGCGGTGTCATTGTACTGGTCATGGACCTGCGACAATTTATTCGTATAGGGGCTGCTGGCAAAGCTGTACGTATACGTCAGCGAATCGATCGGAGTGCCTGTCCCCCCGATCTTGAAGCCCTGCTGGATCATCGATTGGATGTTGCCATTGGCGTCATAGCCCAGGCCGCTGACGCTAAAATCTATCGTGACCGGACTGCTGCCGCCGGATGTCTTGCCCCAGGAACCACCAATATACTGGTTGAAGTTCGCACCGGTCAACCGGTTGACATTGTCATAGGTGAAGTCGTATTTGCGGTTAATGGCATCGCCCCTGCTTTTCCAGATTACCCCTGCAATATTGCCGTTGAATTGCGGCGTCGCATAGGTAGTCCCCGTCACGCTGGAGGCATTGTCATAGGCGAGCTCCATCCCAAACCAATGGTTGGTCGTACCGCCTGCATAGTTCTTGTTGATGCCCGTCACCCAGCCGCGGATATTGTAGCTGTAGATCAGGCTGTCGAGGCTATTGCCCAGGTACTTGGCGTTCAATCGCCCGAGTTCGTCGTATTGCATGCTGCTGATCGCCTGTATACTAGCCACATTATCGATGAACTTGTAGACCGCTTTGAGGCGGTTGACCTGGTCGTAGTCCATCCTGGTCAAGATCATATGACTTTGCGCCCCGTTGTTCACTTTTGACTGACTATGTAGTGACCTTAGAACCATACCCGCAAAATTGTACTGATTGGTGATCGTGTCCTTGCCTGCCAAGTAATTGTTGGAAGAGGTTTGAATGGTCCTGCCGCGATCGTCATAGAACATGGAGGTATACAGAAACTGACTGGTCGTATTGATCACGATCTTAGCGACACCGGTCTGCATCCCCCGCGTAATATAAAAGGGTATGATTTGTACGTCATAGACTGGTGAACCATTGTAGCTCGTCAAAAACCAGCCACCGGTGGTGGTATGACTGGCATCGAACGCGGAGAGCACCGGCGCGCTGGTGGCCGCCACCCAGGTGTAATCGTCATAGAAATTACGGGTCATCAGTTGCACCGTATAGCCTGACAAATTGGGATAGGTGGCATTTTGCATCGCCGCCGTCGTATGATAGCTAAGGTTGTTATAGTTGGTCGGGTCGGTCATCAGGCCGGTAGAATCCGCCCTATTAAGCGCATCATAACAGGTGAATAGCCATTGCTTTTGGAATCGAAGGTTGGAGTCCTGGGTCATGACCAGGCGATCGCGTTCGTCGTAGACCATATGCGCTTCGCCCGCACCGGGCACCTTTTTAACGATCATCCGGCCACGGACATCATATTCGTACCGGAAACAGAGTTCGCTTGCGATCGTCGAAGCTATCGTCCAGGTCCCCGTAACATTGATCACTTCAACGGCCCGTGGCGGGATCACGAATCGAAGCAGGTTTAAATCGTCATACACATAGTAGGTGCAAAGCCAGCCCACATGCGCAGTACCAGGGCTTGCTGCAGACTGCACCTTCTTTAAGATAACCAGGCCGTTAAGATCCTTGTATTCGACGACCTGGTTGTTCTGCTCGTCCGTCGTATTCGTCTTGTAGAGCGTGCCGGCTGCGTACAGGCCGCCGTCAATGGCCACACTGCCCGTAGTATAACCAATGCTCCAGCTATGCACGCTGTCCGCTACTGTATTGGACAGGTACTGGCTCCCGACGCCCCTGCCTGCACCCACCCAACTGTTGCCCGCAGCATACGCCGCCGCAGTCCGGCTGAGCGGGGACGCCTCGAACTTCGAATAGCCGTAAAAATATTGGTCGGTAGGGAACTGGGCGGCATTGAAGGTGGATTGTTCGCTATTGGGATCGGTCTTGAAATTTCCATCGCTGGCAGCGGAGGTGTATGGGAGGTAATGGAGCGCTTCCCGGCCGAATGCATCATAGGCCTGCACCGTCACCATATCCATTTGCAACGGGCTGGCCTGCCTGGCGACAGTTTGCACAGACCGCCCGAAGCCGTCAAAGTAAGTAGTCGACTGTTGAACGTCAGAGGAGCTCGTCAGGCCATTGGCAGTAGCCGTATCGAACACCTGCGCTTTCATCAGCGATCTTGCCCGGATATAGCTGAGGTCTGTATTAGGCGTGCCGATCGTGATGACGGCCGTATTGGTGTACAGCGTGGTCGAACCACAGGTCAAGGCGACCCGGTAATACATCGTCGCCGTCAAATTGCCGGGACTGTAGGTGAGGTTGTTGAGCATGCCAACGTTCGTCCACGAAGCATTATTGGTCGAGCTCTGCCATTGGTAACTCAAACCGCCACTGCACGACCCACCGGTAGCATTTGAAACGGATAGCGCACCGGGATTGGCACCCGAGACGATCGTCAGACCGGAAGGGCTGATCGTTCCGGGGATGATCGCCGGCGTTGGCGGCGGGATGACCGTTTCGGTAACGGTCGGCGTTTGCGCCGTCACGCCATTGCTGGTGACAAGGACATAATAACTTGTCGAGGCCGTCAATGGTCCCGGCGTATAGGTCGTCCCCGTGGCGCCCGCTATCACTTGATAAGATCCGCTGGCGTTCGAATACCATTGATAGGTGTAAGCGGAATTGCCACCGGAAACGCCGGTGAGCGTCATAGTACCGGGTGTGCTGCCAGCATTACAGCTAAAACTGCCGGACGTAATGGTGCCGGCCACAAGCGCTGGATATACATTGACCACGACCGGGTCGCTATAGGCCGCATAGCCGTTGCTGGACACCTGCGCCCGGAAATAGGTCGTAGCGGTCAGCGCGGGAAGGGTGGCTGTTGCGCTGGTCGAACCGAGCGCCGTGGGGCTGGAAAAGGACGCGTCGGGAGAGCTCCACCAACTGTAGGAATAGGCGCCGTTCCCACCCTTGCAGGTTCCAATGGTCAGCGAACCGGGCGTGGCTCCGTTATTGATTTGCTGGGTGGCAGGTGTAATAGCCCCTGTAATGATGTTGACATTGACAACAATGGTATTGGTTGACTGTGTCTCACTGCCGCAAATGGTCGTTCTATAATAGGACGAGGTCGTGGCAAGGGGCGGCACTGTATAATTCTGGCTAGTGGCCCCGGAGATCGACCCACCCGGTGAGGCGTACCATTGATAGCTGTATGGACTACAGAAACCGCCCGTAGAAGCGGGAGCGGAAATCGGGGTCGATCCCGTGTTGGGGTCCACGCTGTAGATGGCCGGCAATATGGTGCCGGCAGCCAGATGTGCCTGGACGTTTACGGTGGCGGCGCTCGAATAGCTTGTCTCCGAGCCGCTGCAATCGGACACCATTCTGCGATAGTAGATCAGCCCGGCAGTCGAAGTTGGACTATAAGATGCGCTTTGGCCATTGGTGCTGATGGAGGTGTAGTTGGTCCCATCGGTACTGGATTGCCATTGGTAACTGTAAGGTGATCCACAAGCACCGCCCGAAACCGACCCGCCCAGGCTGGTGATCGTTCCGCCGGTGAAAACCTGTTGGCTGGCCGGTCCGATGGTTTGAACGAGTTGCGGTGACACGATCACCGTTGCCGTATTGGAATAGTTCGTCGTTCCGCTAACGGTCTCGGTCACAAACCGCCGGTAATAGGTGGTCTGCGTCAAGCCGGCCGTGAAAGTTATATTGGTGGCTGTCGCGCCGGCTATATTGGAAAAATTCGAGTTGTCAGGGGAAGATTGCCACTGGTAGGAATACACAGGATTGTTGCAACTACCGCCGCCGGAAGCGGTACAAGTTAAATTGGTTGGCGTCGCCCCATAATGAATCGTTTGACTGGTGGGTGTCAGCGTTCCCCCCGTGACGGTAGACGATGCGGTGACCGGAAGTGAATAACTTCCGGTGGGGTTGGAGGTATTGATCTGCACCGTACCTGATCCACTCCACGTGACGTGGATCTGCGGCAACGGCGTGCCGCTGGCGCTTCCGGTTCCGTTCGAGACGGTCCAGGTCATCTGGGTACTGTTCGTCCAACTTCCCGAGATGGTATAGGTGTATTGCGTTCCGACGGTTACGCAAGTGGGTCCAGAAATGGTCCATTGGGTGTACGCAGGTTTGGTCATCGCCAGCAACATGCCTATTGCGGCGAATCTGGCTATGCGGTTAACTGATAATCTAAGGGATGGGAAGGGGTGCATGGCATTGGTTTAAGGCGGGTGATTCATTGGGCTATTGCGCCGACCGGCGAAAGGATGGTGCCGGGCGGGGGCGGCCCAACCAGCACCGAAGCAAGATCGGAATAGGCGACCGTGCCCGATACCGTCTCCACCGTCTTCCTGCGGAAAAAAATCGTTTGCTGCTGCGAAGGAGCCATCACAAGGTCCGTCCCATTACTGGATCCGATATCTGTCCAATTGATGGTGTCGAATGATTGCTGCCACTGGTGCGTGTAGTTGGGACTGCAGGACCCTCCCGTATCGGGATTGCAATGTATCAAAGCAAGTACGCGCAGAAAGCCGATGTTCTGCAGTTTACTGGCAGCTGCGATGGAACCTGCCCTGAGCGGCGTGGTCATCGATACAGACAAGGACGTATTACCATTCGAAGAGGTCACATTGATGGTCCCCGTTCCAATGCCGTCGTTCCAGGTGAGCAGCGCGGCAGCAACCGGGGTGGCATTGGCGGTGCAGGCAGTCCCCGTAGACAGCAATGTGGCCCCGGTCGTACAGATTTGCATGGTGGAGCTGGAGTCCCAATTACCGCTGATCAGGTATTGATAGGTCGTTCCCGAGACCACGCAGGTTGGGCCACTCAGGATAGGTTGCCCCTTTGACGACAAGGCCAAAAAGAGGGCGCATACGAGAAGCGGAGAAATTGTTTTTTTCATGATCGATGATTGATTAGTTGGCCTGACCCTGATAATGATATTTATACGTCTTAATGATATTGCCGTCCTGGTCTTTGACCACGATCAGGCGGCCAAGACCGTCGTACTGATAATAAGTAACTCTATTATCCACATCGCACTCGCTTGTGATGCCGATGAGTGGATGATAGGTCTTGGTAGTCATTTGAGCGGCCGAAGGATACAGCCGCAATTCATCGATGTCGCCGGTACCGGTAACGGTCGCCGTCGTCCCGCCCGTGAGGGTATACTCGTGATAGGTCCAGTTGCCGATCGTCTTGCCGGTCACCGCGCCCGTACCACCTGTCACGCTGACACTGCTCGATGTCCGGGCCCAGAACGACACCACATACTTATTGGCTGCGGTCAGGCCTGACCGGGTAATAGCGCCATTGCTCATATTGTAACAACTACTGCCTGTAATACCTCCGGTATCCCTGCTGGCCGATGGGATCGTCCAACTGCCGGTGCCATCCGCTTCGAAACTCGTGTACGCTACATCCTGACTGGCCGCATTTGCTGCGTGGGCCACCGGCAAACTGCTTCGATAGTCCCAAACATAGGCATGCGGCTCCCCACTCGTCTTGCGTTGTTGGAGGATATTGCCGTAGGCGTCATAGCTGTCGATAGACACCCGTTGTTCGTAACTTGGGTCGATTGCTACGGCCCCCGATTGGGTGGCAGCGGAAGCAAAGCTTGTAGAAGGACTGGCGAGGCGCGCTTTATAATAGTAGTTGGCTAGTGGCGCGCCGGGTGAGTAGCCCGTAAACAATCCATTGGTGACGCCGATATTGGTGCCACCGCCGGTTTTCTTGGTGGTGAAGCTTTCCACTACCGCATTGATCACATGATCGTTTTGGAGCAGTGCGATGCCGGCAGTAGTGGGATCGGTGGCAGTGGCCCCCGAAAAATCGAGTGGATAATGGGTGGTTGTCGTCACCGTTTCCCCCTTGCTGTCGGTCGTGACCACCCTGGTCGGCAACAGGTGCGCCGTATTGTCGTAATAGTACTGCGTGGACGTCTCGGTAAAAAGAGCGGGGTTGGATTGGTTGAATACTTTCTGATCCGTAGCCGTAAGGCAGGGCCACTCCGAGCGCAGGGAGTTGTAGCTGAAAAGATAGCGGTTGCAATTTGTTCCGGCAGTCGAATTTTGAAAAACACCATTATACCAATTATTGATCACGGGAAAACGGCTCTCGATACCGAATACTTTATTCTCATTGGTGCTGACCGTCGTATAGGTGCTGCTTTTTGTTTGGACAGCGGCGTAGACGCCGCCCAGATTAACGGAGTCGGCCTGAACCAGCAGTGAGCCGTTCAGCGGATCGGCGACGTTGGAGGCATAAGGCGGCCGGTCGGGAAGGTAGATACTGGACACGGCTCCCGCAATCAGGTCGTTGTACGAACTTAAGGCGTCCGGCTGATTGTAATATTGGTAATTGGTCTTCCCATTTTCTCCATTGGCACCCTGTAGTTCAGTGACCTGGTCATAGCCGACGACGCTGCCAAGGGCCGAGCCGTTCAGCGGGATGTTGCTGTCACTGTTGCGCATCAAGTGGAAACCATCATAAGTTGTGGAATAATTTACTCCGCCGGACTGAACCTTAAGGATCTCTACAGAAGCCGAGAAATAGGAATATTCCGGTTTGGCCATCCGGCGGCCATAACTGTATTCCTCCGGCACGCCGTCGCCATTCTTATCCGCCCAATAGTGGTAGAGATATCGTCTGACCTTGTCCTGGCCCGGATAAACGGGATCGTGGTCGATGATCTGACGGATACGCAAGCCGCCGCCGTAGGTGATATAGGACCCGTTGACCGCTCCGTAGGCCGGATTGCTGGAGCGCTCTGCCACCCAGTTATAGGTGGCGTGAATATCCTGCATGTTCGCCCCGTAATTGCTCGTCGAGCAATACCCTTTCCAAACGTATTTGCCCGGTTGCAGGTACAGCGAAAAGTTGATGCTGAGCACAGGGCTGCTGCTGCCTGTGCAGATGACGCAGTTGCTGGTTGCACTGCCCGAGCAGGCCGGCAGGTCTGCGGGGTCGATATGGCTGATGAGGTTTGTGCCGGTGGAATCATAGAGTTCGATGTACATCACGCCATCCGGGGCCAGGCTGTATGGACAGCTTACACTGTTGGAAAACCGAAAAGCGACGTTTACGCTGATGTTGGCCGTACTGCCGGGGACCAGCGGGTTATAGCTGTAGTTGTATTCTTTTCTCAAATCTAGTGTGTCACCGGTAATCACCTGGTGGGCAACGGCGTCATAGGCAAAGAGCGCTGAGGTGTCATAGGTGGAGGGCACTTTGGAAAAATAAGACTGATCATTGACCTGCGAATTCTGTTCATCAAAATCATTTCCCTCGAAGTCGAAGGTCGTCGTGCCTCCCGTAGGGTATTGTATGGTTTGCAAAGTAAAGGCCTTCGCAAAAGACGTATCGGGGTCGCGCTCCGGGCCGGGCACACCGAGCTCATAGGTGACCAGGTCTGATGAGTTGACAGGCACAATACTGGGGATAAGGGAGGTGTGACCGGTTTTGCCATTGTAATAGCCCCAATGATCCCGGGCAAAGGAGGCCTTCGAGGGCAGATTGGTAAAGCCGCTGTTTTCGAAATACGTGAAGCTGTAGGGTGGCTCGGCCGACAGTGCACCGCCAAAATAGCCCTTCTGCTGTGCCTGTGTCAGCTTCATCCGCTCGTAAAAATTAGCTGCCCCCGGCGAGGCGTTGTAACTATCGTCCCCATCGCCATAGGCGAAGTAACCATAATTGAGGGCAACCGTCTTAAAAGGCGTAGTGGAAAGATTGCCGCTGGCGTCGCGGTAATAGACGCTCAAACTATCCAAACGCTTGTCTCCGCTCAGGTCGGGCCGGTTATCGGAATAATTGAAGACGACGACCCCGTTGTTGAAATCGATCGTGTTCAGGATAACGAGCGAATAATTCTTTCCGGGCGTTGGTCCCTTCTGGCTCGGAAGAGAATGCGGCACGAGCGTTCCGCTATAGCCTGGAAAGGTATAGGCAATCGGCAGGTCATAATCATCCCTGGTCTCCGAATAAGAGCCTTCCGGCACGATGGAGCGGCTCGGTAAAGTGGTGTACTGCAAGGTTACGACATTGCCTGTTGGTGAGGTGATTTTGGTCAGGTACCAGGCCGACATATGGTTTTGCCCATTGCTGGGATCCTGATAGGTCTCATACTGGGTAAAATCATAGGTAGTGCCGTCGAGGCCTTTGATCTCCCAGGAAGTACCGTCGGCCGATAGCAGCGAAATGTTAAGCTTCTCCTGCTTTTGAAGGACGGCCTGCCCGTTTCGCTTGAGGATAAACTTGCCGCTCGCTGTTGGAAGGTTGTAATAGTATTGGTCTGGCTGAAAATCGATCGGCGGCGAAGCGTTCAGGTAACTCGTCAGGTCAATGGTGTCCAGCGTTTGTGACCCGTGGGTATTGTACCCATAAAACTGGCAGCCATACTCATTGATGCTTAGCGGGCCCTGGCCATCGGACAGATCGGTGGCGGTATTCCCCGGTCCGTTGAAGTACACCGATCCATTGAAATCATCGTCGCCCAGGATATTTCTGCTGATCGTCCCGCCCGCGTTCAAGACCCAGCCCAGGCCAACCTGGCTGGCCTCCTCGGCTACTTTGATGCCCGAAGCGTGATAGATAAGCGAAAGCGGCAACGTAATATCGCGGAAACTCACCGTATACAGCGGAATGGAGATATTGGGCACCCCGGTATAGGCGCTTACAGGGATATCGCCGTATTTCTGCATCGCCTGTACGTTGGGGGACGGGCGTTGGATGTTGGCCAGTTGCGGACCGGTCGACTGCCCGCGCAAGATCGCCGGCAAGACAATCAGACTGAGCAACGCCGGGTAAAATGTAAAAAATCTCATAGTTGGTCGATTTGATTTGGAAGGGCTCCCGCCCTGGCTTAAAAAGCGCCGTGCTGCCATTAAAAGGTATAGCCTAAAAGGTATAGCCGATCCGGAATACGAATGGTTGTGTCTGCGGCACCTGCCGGTAACTCAGAAAATCCCAAAGCAGGCTGAGCGACGTCGATTTGAACATCCGGTTGTGAATCGATACTGTTTTAACCAGCCCGACGAGGCCTGAACGACTCCAGTCTTGCATTTGACGCAGTTGCTGATAGCGGGTAAATGGCGTCGTATAGTTGTATTCAAAGCCGCCCGTTGCCGAAAACGTGCCCTTGATCTTGAGCTGCAGAAAACTGCGCAACCCCACCCCCTCATTGCTAAAAGCGATGTGCCGGATGCCATTGCCCCAGCCCAATTTGTAGCTGGCCCCTACCCCGATGATATTGTTATGGCGAAGCCTATATCCTACCGAAAACCCCAAGTCTGTTACCGTGGGAAAATCGTAATTGTTGCGGCTCGTCTGGAAGTTGGCGCCATAGGCAAGGCGCTTCCAGAACGTTTTTATCTTCTGGTCATTCGGGGTGAAGTTCGGCAGGTCCATGTTGCCGTTGCCAGCGCCAAGCTGGCTGAGCTTGCTTTTGTAGGCGTCGAGCTGCGACTGGGCGGCTGCCAGGTTGCCTTGCAGCGCGTCGATCCCAGGCGTACTGCCACCATCTGCCGCGCCCGTCGGCCCTGCCTGGCTGGGCGCACCTGTCTGCTGCTGCACCAGCGCGGCGATCTGGTCTTTGGTCTGCAACCCGACGACACCCTGGGGGGTGCCATAGCCACCCGGCACATTGAAAAGGCCGCCCAGCATGGAATTGCTTTTCATAAAGGTTTGGAAGGCCGGAAACCGGTTGAGCAAAACGAGTGCCTGCTGCTCCAGCTTATCAGGACTGCTCCACATCTCCTGGTACTGGCGCAGGGTTTGAGACGCATAGTAAAGGTCTTTGTTCATTCCGGCAAATGACGGCCCCAACACGCTTTGGAGGTTGCTATGCTGAGCGATATAACCCGCGATCATTTGTTTGCGTTCCTGCATATAGGCCTGTGCCTCGCCTGCAACGCCCATCCTTGCCTGCAATGTCTGGAACTGACTGCTGGCGCCTTGGAGTTGAGTTAATTGCGCGCAGCCAGCATTGCTTAGCAATTGCGGGTTTTGCCGCAGGAAGGCTACCGAGCCCTGCATGGAATCCAGGTAGGCCGGGTAGACGCCGCTATAGGTCTGCCCCTGCTGACCGGTGTCCCTGCGCATTTTTTGCTGGAGGGCCGCATACTGACCGGCTGAGCCGCCGAAAAGCAATTTGGCCGCATTGCTGTCCACGCCGGCGAGCTTTTTTTGCATGTTCGCCTCGCGCCGGGCCATTTTCTGGAGGTACAACTCCGTTTGCTGCGTCAGCTGGTTATTCAGCTCGTTGGTCTTTTTCTGCAAACGCGCCAGCAGGCGCGAAGGAAAGCCGAGCACCTTGCCCGTCACCGAATCGACGGACTGCCCTTGGGACATCGTCAGGGCGAGGCAAAGCAAAGCCGTCCCGCCGAAAGACAGAATTTTTTGCATAAGCGCAAAATAGTTAAAGGCCGTTCAGCCGTTGATCAAAACGGCCGCATCGCATCAGTAAGTGGAGAAATAACAATATCGGGGATTGAGGCCGAAGCCGGGCGAACGCGAAGCCGCTCGCCGATAGGAGAAGATCCTTCTCATAAGATTAGCGTTTAGGTGTTAAGGGAAATGGTGTGATGGGGGGACGATCTTCGTAAAATAAAGTAAGCGTTTCTTTCTCGATTGTCCAAGAGTTTTTTTTCGCCCTAAGGGAATCCATCTACTTCGTTCAAATTTTCACCGCGGCAAAAATGACCCGTTTCGTGTTGGTTTCGCTTATGGGCGTGTCATTTATTCGGATAAGTGTGTATTTTTTGAATTGAGGAACAATACTTGGTTCATCGATCTGCCAAGCTACCGGCGAACAGGTTTTTTATTTTTTAGGCGGAGCGTAAAGATTATCAATAGTTCAATTTATTTCGACGTTGGTCATCAATTTTATTGAAAAATTTGATGGGGCATACATAGCAGTCGAAAAATACGAACGCGCCAATCAAAATGTTTAATACGGAATGAAATAGCCCTTTCGATTACCAGGTGCGCCTTTGAAGTTTCGCGTTGCGGCTTTTATTGTCGAGCCTTTTGATTTCTGTGGTTTGGTTCTTTTTCCTTCTCCCTTTGTTAGGTCGCTTGTATTTTGCCGTTCGTTGGTTATCTCTGTGCCTGTCTTTATGTTCAATTGTTGCTGAGGATACCCACGATGAGATCGGAGATATTGAGACTGCCCTCGAGGCCCGGAATCGTTCGCTAGTTCGGTGTCGTTACAGCATGGCGCAGCATCTCGCGGAAGGCGGGGTTATGGTCGCGCAGCTGTTCGAAGGTCCCCTGCGCGGCGATGCGGCCCTGGTGGAGGACGTAGACGTAATCGAAGTGGGCGAGCAAGTGCAGGCGGTGGATAGAGGAGACGACGGCTTTGTCGCGGAAGGCGTTGAAGAGCGCTTCGTAGATAAGTGCTTCGGTGCGGGGGTCGACGCTGCTGGTGGGCTCGTCGAGGAGGACCAGGTCGCTGTCACGGGCGGCGAGGATGCCGCGGGCCAGGGCGAGCCTTTGCTTTTGGCCGCCGGAGAGGTTCACGCCTTTTTCGCGGATATCCGACTGCAGTCCTTGCGGCAGTTGTTCTATCACCTCCGTGAAGTAGGCGTCCCCGCATACCCGCAGGATCTCCTCTTGGGTGAAGGGCAGGCCCAGGGTTATGTTGTATTCCAGGGTATTCTCGAAGATCTCGGGTTCCTGCGGGAAGAGGGTGACGCATTCGTTGACCTGTTCCAGCGTGCCGGGGTGGCCGTCGACGTCGATCCCGACTCCCGGACGGGGGTCGTAAAGGCCCCGCAGCAGCGCCAGTAAGGTGCTTTTCCCGCTCCCGCTTTCGCCGATGAGGGCGATACGCTTGCCGCGGCGGATCGTGATGTCCAGGTCATGGAGGCTTTGGGCGTTGCGGGTGGTGTCATAGGCCGTGTTATAGGAAAAGTCGAGCCGGCTGAGGCGGAGGGTCTTCCAGCCCGCGGGCAGGCCGTCGGGTCTATCGGCCCGGTGGTGTTCGGCATAGGCGACGCTGATGCCGGCAGCCGTTTGGACATAGGTATTGTATTGAACGATATCGGTGTATTGCGAGGCGATGTCCTGGAAGACGCTGGTAAACGTGTTCACGTAGGCCAGGAGCGTGACGAGGCTGCCGACATAGAAGAGTTTGCCCGGCACCCAATGCTGGTAGATAAATCCGATGGTGATCAGGGCGTAGATGCAGACGATCATCATTTCCGCGCAGAACCATTTCCACTCATTGACGATGGCGCTTTTTCGGAAAGGATGCAAGATCGTCCGGACCTTGGAGACGAGGCCGGTCTCCATGCTGCGTTCTAGCCGGAGGGTGATGACCGTCATGATATTGGACAGGCTGTCGAAGAGAGTGGCAGAAACGATGTGTTCTTTTTCGTTGACCTCATCGATGGCCTTGACGAAGGGCTTGTCGAAGGTGCGAATGACGAGCACGGTGCAGACGCCCATGACCACGGCAAGGCTTCCATAAAACGGCGAGAAGTAGAGGATCGCGATGACGGAGAACAGGAATTTGGTGAAGGCATACACGTACATGAAACCCCTGTCGAAGAATTCCCGCAGCGCCTCGTAGGCCTTGCGGACTCGGTTGATCGTAGCGCCGCTATGGTGGTCCTGGTGCCATTTTACCGGAAGGTGGAGTACCTGGTGGTATTTCTCCTGAAGGAAATTGCGGCTCAGGTCAAAGGCCAGCGAGCGTTCCATGATGCGGGCGGGGCCATGGAAGCACCATTGGGTGAATTTTATGCCTATGTAGCCGGCGACATAGCGCAAGGCGTAGTGCCAGACATGCTGGGTGTCCCGCTGCAGCATGCCGATAAACCAGCCGAAGAGGATAGCGTTGAGGGAATAGACCAGGTTGGCGCAAATGAACATGGTGTAGACCAGCACGTACTTCTTCTTGTCGTTGCGGGCGTAGCGCCAGGCGGTGCCTAGCAGTGACAGATAGGGGTTGGCCATGAAGGCAATTTAGAAAGCCTCGTTCAAGTTAAGGAAAAAGCCTTTGTTTCCAAAACGTCCGAAGGCATAGTCTAGGGCCAGGTTGGTACGCGTGGCCTTGTTGAAGAGGACGCGGAGGCCGGCGCCATAGCCGGGCTGGAACTGTTGGAACAATTTAGTGCCCATGGCGTCATTGCCGGACATCAGGTCGCCGAAGACGACCCCGCTGAGGAATTGGTTGGTCATTATGGGAAAGCGCAACTCCCCTTCGGTGTCGTTGAACAAAGTACTTCTGAAGTATTGCGTGGTATATCCGCGGCCGCTGCGAAAGGTGCCGTCCCTGGCTGGACCCGGCAATTCGAGATAGGGCAATGTACCTGCAACCAGGTAGGAGCCCCAGTTCCAGAAGGCGAGTACAAATTGCGGGGTCCTGGCCGACAGGCTGATGTATTTGCGGATATCGGAGCTGAACTGGACGGAATTTTTGGTGCTGCCGATCCAGGTCTGGTTGATGCGGACGCCGCCGTCGAAATACAAGCCCCTATAAGCGCGGTTTGGGTTATCGCGGGTGATATATTCTACATTGAACAGGAACCCATTCATGGAATAGCGGTCCTGCGGCATATCGTGGCGCGTGTTATAAACGGCAAAGGGGGTGGAATTAGGGACAGTATCGCCAGTAGTGACCTGCCGTCTGATCTCGAACGACAACCCCGCACCGAAGAATAAGTTCTTAGCCACCTTCTTGTAGACCTTCTCCCGGAAATTAAAGTAATAGCTATGGATGGGGTAAACCTTATGAGTAGGATCTGCCAGGATTGAATCGGCTGCGGTACCGCCTTTGAAGGGGTGGCCGATGCCATACCCATAATCGGGCGACACCGATTTGGAGACGACCAGGTTGCCCTGAAAATTGAATTTGTTGCCGGGGGTGAAGATATTGTGGTTGACGTAAAAATAAATGATGCCTTTGGTCGTGATGGAGGCGGAGGTCGCGCCTACGGAGAAAAGGGTGTTGGGATCGGTGCCCAGCTTCTTGCCGGCGACGGCCTTGATCCCTGCCTGGGCGCCGATGGTGGGGTTGGCCGCCACGTTGGGGACCACGGTGATACCGGAACTGTTGTGGTTCGGTTTGACCGGTCTGTTGTGAAAAAGGACGGCATGTGTGAGGTCGCCGAAATCGTATTGTCCGGCCGTGTTTTCCCTGAGTGTCGGTTTCGGATGCCTGAGCGAGTCTGGTTTAAGGGAATCTGCTGGCGGGCCTACCTGGCTATATGCCATTTTCCCGATACTAATCAATAGGAGAAATAAACGATACCGCCTGGTGCTCATGAATTTGGTTACGCTGTCAAATAATAAAAATGTGCTATAGATATAAGACCGTAGATAGTACAAACGGCATTCCGTATTGTTGAATACCGCAGGAATTTATCTTTTCCGGGTTTTTCCCATCGAAATAGTGCAGAATGGAAGCCAAAGATCACTCGGTTGGGTGAAAATTGCCAGAATGGTGGGCGGGTCAGGGGAAATTCGACCGCAAATGCGGCCAATGTGCAGTGGTATCCATTTCCGGCGGAGATTGAAATGGGCGTCATTGCCGGTGTACAACCCGAAGGGATTATAGTTTTTTGAATCGTATGGCTAGTCCGCCGCCGGCTGCCAGTCGGACGGCAAGGTTGTCCGAGGGCTGCAGGATACGTGTTTCAGTAGTCAGGTTATTGGGATGGAGGGCGGCGTCGGGGGCATCGCTATAGATGGTGGCTTCATAACGACCGGGCGGCAGGAAGCTAAGGGAGACGGCTGTGTCGCGGGCTGTGCTGTTGTTGATCGCCCCGAGGAACCAACTGGTCGTGCTTCGACGGGCAATGGCTGCCCACTGGCCCGGGATCGCCACCGGCACGCGGGTCTCCTCCCATGTGCCGGGCAGCTGTTTGATGAAGTCGAAGCCGTCCTGCCCTTCGTATGCGGCGGGGTTGTCACAGACCATGGGCAAATAGGATTCGAGTATGATGTACATGGCCAGCATATGGCAACGGGTACCCAGTACAAGGGGGTGGACGCAGCGCGCCTGGTAGTCGGCGGTTGTCACGGCGCGGAAGCCGCCGAGGTGGTAGTCGGTGGGGCCGGCCATCAATCTTGTGAAGACGACGTTGAGGTCGTCCTCGGGGGTGATGGGGTTTCCCCATTTATCATTTTCGTAATTGAGTGTGCCTTCGCGCGTCAGTTCGTTGGGCCAGGTCCGGATGAGGCCGGTTGGTTTGTACGCGCCGTGGAACTGGATATGCAAGTGGTGGAGGGCGGCTTTGCGCAGGATGGTAGACTGGATGTTCACCATCTGCTGGTCGTCGCGATCCATGAAGTCGACCATCATGCCTTTCACGCCCCATTTTTCGAATTGGGTAAAGGTCTTGTCGAGATGCGGGTATAGGGCCTTCCAATGCACCCAAACGCGGATGCCTACTCCTTTCGTCGCGGCGTAGTCGCAGATCTTTTTCATGTCCAGGCCGGGCAGTGGTTGCGAAGGGTCGGAATGCGGGCCAGGCTGATAACTCTCGCCGTCGTTGGTGTACCAGGCGATGCCGCCATAGCCGATGACGGTATGGTATTCGATCCCGTTGCGCGCGCAGAAGTCGATATAGTATTGGTTGGTTTCGAAATTGATGCCGGGGGCAAAGGTGGTATCGGGAACGATGTCGCCATTCCACCAGTGGAAATCTGTTTTTCCCGGTTTGATATAGGAAGGATCTTTGATGGCGCAGGGAGCATTGAGATCGGTGAGGAGATTGGATTCGAGGAAGGCGCCCGGTCTGGGGCCGATGAAGAGTACGCGCCAGGGTGTTTGATGGGGGAGGATGCCTTTGACCTTGATGTTGGTGCCGGGGAGCGGAGACAGTTCACTTTTTAGCAGCCCGTCGTGCTTTACGAGGTACATGCCGGCATAATCGGTCAGCGCTGCTTCGGTAATCACCATATAGAGGCTATCGGGGAATGCGAGGAATACCGGGGTATCCATGAGCGTGTCGCTTTTTATCTCGCTGAAGTGCAGCCGGCTATAGCGGTTTTCGTGGGAGGTGGTGTAACCCGGCAGAAAGGACGCCAGCAGGACAGGGTCGCCGCTTAAACGGAAGCCGCTGTTCTCGGCAAGCAATTCATAGCTGGACCAATTGTCCTGGCGGGGGAAGACCCAGCGGAAAGCGAGACCGTCGTTGTAGAGGCGGACGATGAGGGTCATCTTGCGGCGGCGGCCTCGAGCCTCTTGCAATGGGATTGCATATTCGTTGAAACGGTCGTCGACCGCGCTGTTCCTGCCAATGGGAAGCGTATATACATCGCGGCCTTCCTGGTAAATGGGATCGAGCATCTGAAGGCGGGGACCGAATACCGAGGACGATATACTACTGGCCGATCCGTGCGATCCATTACCCGATGCGTGCGATCCGTTATCCGGTCCTTGCGATCCGTTACCCGATCCGTGGAAGACCAGGGTGAGGGGTGAGGCAACGATCAGTGGGCTATTCGCATACCAGACGCTATAGACCGGCGCAGTGTCGGTGACTTGGAAGACGAAACGGATCTTTCCATCCGGGGAGTGCAGATCGAGTGCTGTTGCCGGAGAGGCCGAAGCCAGGAGGACAACCGTCAGCAAGAGAAGTCCGTGAAGATGCCGGATCGCCATGTGCATTTTTACGGAAATATACTTAAAAAATGCATGATTGATTTTTGGACTATGTGCGTTCGGCAAGATAGGGTGTTGACCGAAACGCGCAAAAAAGCTATTCTTCGAAGGAATGTTGAAAAATTATGCATACAGAAAAATTAAAATCTGTACTTTTAAGCATTAACCCATTAAAATGAAATAATCATGGCAAAAGCTATCAAGAAGGCTGCGAAGAAAGCAGTCAAGAAAGCGGCGAAGAAAACGCCTGCTAAGGCTCCGAAAAAAGCAGCGAAGAAAGTTGCGAAAAAGGCGGCCAAGAGAACGCCTAATGCGGCATTCATGGCGCCGCTCACCCCAAGTGCTTCGCTACAGGAAGTCATCGGAAGCAAGCCTCTACCCAGAACTGAGATCGTGAAGAAGATCTGGGATTATATCAAGAAGAACAACCTGCAGGATAAGAAGAACAGGCGTATGATCAATGCCGATGCCAAGCTGAAAGTTGTATTCGCCGGCAAAGAGCAGGTTTCGATGTTCGATCTTGCCAAGATCGTCAGCAAGAACGTGAAGTAATCACTCCGATAGAAGAAGCCTGCCATCGGTGATGGCAGGCTTTGCTGTTTTATTACAGATCTACTTCCAGCTCCTGGCCGGCGATGGCGTAGAAGAAGTTCTGGAGTTGGTGGACAAACCTGATGGGCACGCGGGTGCTCGTAGTATGCCTTAGGCGTAAGCCTTCTTCCGAGAACAAGAAATCCGTGTGCTCGTTGCCGTGTGTAACGATCCATTCGTCGCGGATGAAGTTACGGAAGCCGCATTTTTCGAGGACCTGCGGGGTGAGTTTGACCGGTTCGATGTCCTGAAGTCCTGCTTCCTTAACGGTCTCGACCACGTAGGTGGTGTAGGATTCGTTGTAGGCGCCACTGACTTTGGCGAGCTGGCGTCTGTTGACATTCAGTGTCGTATCGTAGACGATACTGGTACCATGGATCTGCTGTACCGTGATGACCTCACCTCTTTTGTTGTAAACTTTGTTGCCGTAGCGAAGATCTTTTGCGTGTACCATAGAGTTGCCTTTTTCGAATGAAGAAATAACATGGATGGATTATCACATGGTATTTCATGGGCTTGAACTCTGGTGCGTGGATTAACAGCCGTAAAAGTAATAGGTGAAGGCCGCATTTGCAAGTGTTTGACCTCCGTGGGGTACCCAAAAAAAGGCAGGAATGAGCGAATAAGTTGATTTTTAGGGTGGTTAGACCTGCAAATTGGGGATAAAAAATGGAGGACAGGACTAAGGTTCCTGGGGTTCATCGTTCCGCAATCCCTGGGAAGCCGCTGTGGCGCTGACCGTGAGGTCGGACATGGTGCAATTCGTGTCGGCGAGTGCCGCTCGCAATTGTGCGGCCAGGATGACGCGGGAGGCGGTGACCTCCACTTGCATCTTTCGCAGGTTGACATTGACAGTCCCGACGCCCGGGACAGCGGACAGGTTATTCCTCACCACGGCTACATCCCCGCTATCGTGCATGCCTGCGATACGAAATTTATGGATGACGATTCTCGACATATCGGTAAGGTACGCTGATTAGATGGGAAACGCCTAAATCCTTTTGGACCAGGGAAATGCCGGCCAGGGGAGGTTGTGCGGCCCAGGGCGTGAGGGCGTCGTGGCGGCGGCGGTGCTATTCGTAGCCGCGGTAGAGCGCGTAAAGCACTTTTTTGTCGGCCTCGTTCCAGGTGCGTGTGGTGTCCTGTTCGAAATGTCTTTTGAAGGCGAGGGCGGCCGCGCTGCTGTCACGGGTGTCATAGCCGATGAGGCGAAGGGCGGTGATGCTGCCGAAGTCGCTGGGCAGCGGCATATTGGTCGTGTCGGCCCACCACAAGCCGAAGCCTTTATCCGCCAGCTCTTTCCAGGGGAAGAGGGTGCTGGGGTCGTTCTTGCGGGTGGGTGCGATATCGCCGTGACCGATAATATTAGCGGCGGGGATGTTGTAAGTGGTCTTCAACCTGACAAGCAGGTGCAGGAGGCTATTGATCTGTGCGTCGGGAAAGGGCTCGGCTCCGCTGTTGTCGAGTTCTATGCCGATGGAGATCGAGTTGACGTCGGTGATGTTTCCCCATTTGCTGACGCCGGCCTGCCAGGCTCGCAAGTAATCGTTGAGCATGTGGTGGACCGTGCCGTCGCGGCAGATGACATAATGTGCGCTGACCTGGGTACGGGCCTGGGTGAACGTCTGGAGGGTCTGGGGACAGCTGTTTTGGGCGGTGTGGTGGATGATCACGAAGTTCGGCTTGCGCAAATTGAAATTAGTGGTTCCGACCCACCACTCCGGCGTGGGGACGGAGTCTGCGCCTACGGGCAGGGGCGCCTGGCTCAGGATGCGACTATACTTTCTGGCCGAGTCTTTATAGAGCTTGTTGGTGCTCTTATAGGGATTGATCTTACACCCTATAAGGAGCAGCAGGGAAAAGGACAGGATTTGGATGAAATGCCTCATTGCACGAATATACCATTTAGAATGCTTCGGCGATATTGATGAACAGGCCGTTCGACCCCTGTGCGCCGAATCCATAGTCGATGGCTAAATTCGTCTTGGACTTTTTGTTCAGCTTTATCCGCAGCCCGGCGCCGACGCCGGGTTGCACCGATTGCAATGGGGTGCCTGGCGCACCCGAAAGGGATTGGGCGTTCACGAAGACCACCATGCCGAGAAGTCCGTTAAGGGTGAGGGCCATGCGGTATTCCGACTCGAGGTAGACCATCTTCGACCCCCTGAACCTTCCCTGGATGTAGCCGCGGCCTGTGTTGGAGTAAACGTCCCAGGTGGTGCTGGGCAGGTCGAGGTAAGGCGGTTTACCTTCGATCACGAGCCAGTCATAGCTCCACAAAGCCAGGACATTTCGGGAATCGGCTGGAAACCTGAGGTAGGTGCGTGTATCGATGATGAGGGATTGCCAGTTTTGCTCGCTTCCGAGCGCTTTGAGGTTGCTGCGGAATTGGATGCCAGCGTAGACACCCCTGCTGGGGTTGATCGAGTTATCCCGATTGTCGAAAACCGCATTGACGATAAAACCGGAAGCGAGTTCTTTCGCAGCCGAGTCATACTTCTCGAAGTCCGAGCGTTTGCCATTGGGCAGGGGATGGTCGACTATCCGCCATTGCTCTTCCATCATGTACCCCAGGCCTGCGAAGAAATTAGGTACGATCTCGTGTTGCACGATCTCCGAGAACCGGATAAAATAATAATCGAGGAGCTCCTGGTCCTCGATGGGTGAGTTCGAGCCCAGCCCGAAAGTGGTTTGAGGATACTTGTAAAAACGATAATCGCCCAGGAAGTTGTACGTGCTGTTCTTGGTCCAGATATTGGATTCGACCGGCACGGTGAATTGTTTGTTTTGGGTATAGGCGGCGCTGGCTGTGATGGTGGACAGCTTGGCGTTGCGGTCGGTGCGAAAGGCCATATTGCCCGATAAGGTGGCGGCGGCTTTTGTGGTAAGGGTGTAGCCGACTGCCGGCAGGCCCGAAAAAGTCGGTTTTATGACCAGGGAATCGTCCGGTTTATTTTTCCGAACGGTTCCTGGCTTAACTATTTTTTTGACAACGTCCGATATATCTATTTGTCTTACGCCGGCAGGAGACACGGCGGTATCCCGGGCAGCGCTGTCACTGGCCGTTCTGCCGTGGAAGACATCTTTTACCTGAGCATTTAGACAAATTGGGAACACGAACAGGATCGTGAATAAGAGACCTTTTATGGTAGGAGTTTTGTCAAAAGTACTGCAAAAGGCTCCTCGCCATTTGTTAACCGGCGGTTAATTGGCCTTCCTGGCGGATAGATTGTTCGTAGTGCTTCCACGTTTACGTGGTTGACGATATCAATGGGCCGGTTGTGCTTGACGATATCAAAGGGGCGCTGGGGATCGTTTTGCGATCATGATCATTGCATGCGGCTGATTTACCGCATGCAATGCAGGAAAGTCAGTGCGTGTCCTGGTAGAGACGGAAGTAAAGCGCCTTTCTGAGGGAGATGTAGGCTGCTTTCAGGTCGTTTTCGGCCTGGCCTTTGTGGCCGCCGAAGTCGTCCGGCGCGTCGTGCAGGGCGTGCATGGACTTTTCGATGTCGTGCATAGCTCTGGCGACATTGGGATGGGCCGCTTCTTCCTGTTGCATCATGTTCAATTCAGCCGGTGCGGGCGGTCTGTTGCCGATGATCACATCGATAGAGATGCGCTGCGCGTGTGAAACCGCGGACAATAACAACAATAACGAAAGGGATAATACCAATTTTTTCATATGTATTTGTATTGGGTTGAACGCAAGAACGGTGAGGTGCAGATTTTTATTTCCGCCAAATTGTTAATCGTGGCAAAAAAAATGCAGGAAGTTTGCAACCGGCCTATAATGTCCACTCGCGGATGAGGGTCGGCTCGTTGTAATTGCAATAGCGGATCCATTCGGGCTTGATCAAGAAGTGGGTGAGGCCGGGCCAGGCGGCGGCCCGGTCTTTTCCGTCGGGCCAGACGGAGAAGTAGGTCTCCTTATAGATGGCGGGATGTTTACCGGTGAGCTCGGCGGCTATTCCTTCGTATTGCACAGTCGTCTCGTTCTCCCAGCCGATCACGAGTGCGATTTGCGGGTTGGCGATCAGGTTATCGTATTTGCGGGACGTTTTTATGGTATCGAAGATGATCTCGAGCTCCGGTGTTATGGCATAACCGATCAGGGCTGCTTCGGGTAAGGAAATCTTTGAAGCGGTGGCGAGAACGGCCAGTTTGTGTTGTCGCAGGAAGGTATAGATGAATTCTTTTGTCACGGTGGGGCTAAGGTAGTCGAATTTTGGAAGAGTCCCGGTTTATACGGATTTTCGCCACATGAGCAGGATGGGAAATAAACTCCGGGGTGTGCTGGAGGAAAATTTATTTTATGGCATCTAAGATCAGTCTGCTTGTCTTCCTTGTGGTGGCGATCTCTTTTGCGGGAAGGGCGCAGTTGACGCAGCAAGAGGAGGACAGCATCCAGACGCGGTATATGGCTGAGCTGGGGGTTACGGGCAAGACCTTTATCGCGTACTTCAGGCCGCACTACAAGCAGATCTACACCTTGTCTGAGAAGGCCTTTCTGACGAAGGTCGATTCGGCCAGGGCCGTTTTTTTCAGGGTGCTGAAGGGCTACATGCACCGGCTCGACTTCGACTTCGCGCAGGAGCAGGTGCTGGAGATCAACTATTATTTTGACAAGATGCTGGCGGAGTATCCTTACAACCACGAGGTATTCACCGGCGAGGTGGCGCCGGCCAAATCGAAGCTTATAGAACGATTGGATACGCATTTGCCGGACTTCAACAAACCGGATTATTTGGAGAAATCGGATTTCACCGATTATGCGCGGGCCTACTTCTCGTACCTGATCTATGTGGAATTGAAGAATCCGGCTTATAAGGACGCGGATAACCGGAACCTGAAGGCGATCTGGAAGCTGCTGCCGTTGTATCTGACCGACAGGGGCTGTCTGAATTTCTGGCAATACGACTATTTATCCTACCACATCGACAACCTGGGGATAAAAAATATCGACGGGATCTACCGCGCTTATGTGGCTACCTGTGACGACACCGCCAATTTGCGGAAGGTGACGGAATTGTACAAGGCGGATTCCGTGGGAAGAACGGATCATTTGATCAAGGTATACAAACAGGCGGGGCCGTTCGCACTGGACATGCATATGTTCCTACCTGCCGGGAAAGCGGAGGGGAAAAAAAGACCGGTGATCGTCTTCCTGCATGGCGGATCATGGTCGGAAGGGAAGCCGGACTGGTTCTTTTATAACTGTCAGGGGTATGCACAAAAAGGTTGGGTGGCCTGTGCCGTGGAATACCGCGTCTATGGGAGGGAGGGGACACTGCCCTTTGAAGCGGTTAAGGATGCCCGGTCGGCGATCCGCTGGTTGAGGATGCATGCCGCTGAATATGGGATCGATACGAGCCGGATCGTGGTTTCCGGCAATTCGGCGGGTGGTCATCTGGCGTTGACCTGCGCTATGGCGGACAAGTGGAATGAGGCGACGGATGATCTGCACTATAGTCCGGTACCTGATTTGATCATGGTCAATTCCGGGGTCTATGATCTGACGGATCAGGGTACGGCCTGGATCAGGAAAGACCTTTCCGATAAGGATCTGGTCAAAACCATATCGCCCAATTTCCTTGTGCATGGGGGTTTGCCGCCCATGCTGGCCATTCATGGTACCAGTGACGGGAATGTTCCTTTTGCCTCGGCGGAAAAGTTCAAGGATGAAATGGGGAAAGCGGGCAATTCGCTGGAATTTCATCCTATTGTCAACGCCACCCATTTTATCTGGTATGACCCGCGCTGGCTGGATGAGGTCAGCCAGACAAGGATAGCATTCCTGCAAAAATCAGGTTATTAGCGGCAAGATCTCGATCAGGTTGTCGATGATGTAGGTTGGGTTGGCCGACCCGAGCTGTTGTCTTGTATGGGCCCCTGTGGTAATGCCGATGTTCAGGCTGGCGCCGGCGTTGATGCCTTCTTCGATATCGATGACGGAGTCGCCGACTTTTGCGACTTCGCTGGCGTCGCTGATGCCGGCATGTTGCATCGCCAGTTGGATCATCTCGGGATGTGGCCGTCCTTGTTTGACGTCTGAGGCGGTGATGAGGTCGTCGAATGTTTCGCCTTGTTTCCAACCCAATTTTGCGAGCAGGGATTCCGCCGTCTGCCGGTTGTAGCCGGTGTTGAGGGTGACGCGGACCTTTTTCTGCCGGAGCGTGTCAAAGAGTGCCAGGGCATTGTCCTGCGGGGAGATCTCGTGTTCTTCGTAGGCTTTTCCGAGTTGGTCGACAAAGCGGCGATAGATCTCCTGGACGATATGGTCGTCCTGGTTGTTCGTGTACTTTTGCATGATGGCGCGCAGTGCAGCCAGTTTTTCCATCCCTGCGCCTTCGGCCAGGACCTCCCCGAGGGTAACTGTAAATCCTGCTTCGTGGATGGCCTTTTGCAGGGTTTTATACACCAGCATGTTCTCGTTCACTGTTGTGCCGGCCATATCGAAAACCACCATTCGTATCATCGACGCTTAGTTTTATGTTAAAATACCAGTTACAGCATAGGACAATCGCTCCGCCGGCAATCCCGAGGACGACACAGGATTTGAGAAAGATGGCTAAAATGGTATCGCCGGTGGGGATAACATTCCGCAGCAGCATGAGCACGATATAACCTGTGTAGCCTACGGAGTCGGCAAGGTACATCAAGAACCCGATATTGGCTCTTTCTTTTGTGATGCAGATGAGCCGTTCGAAGAGCGTGGTATGCACCGCCACGTAGGGGATGTAGACGCCTAGCCCTACGAGCACCATGAACGGGAATTTCCCCAGGCCCGCTTGCAGGCCCCAGACGGCCAGGGGGAGGGCCGCGAAACCGAGGAGGCAGGTGAACAGTGAAAAGCGAAAAGCCCTGAAGTGAGACAAGATAAACATGGCCATTCCATTGATGGCCGTCACGCCGAAGGAAACCCAAAGTTCGGACCTGGTAAATAAGGCCGGGGTCTGAGGATAGCCCAGGCCTTTCCACAGTTCAGGGGCGAAGTCGGCCCGCACGCTTCGAAGCAATGTCACTAAAAGATACATGACGATGAGGCCGCCTAAGCCGGGGGCATACCGGCTAAAAAATTCCTTTCTGTCGCCTGCTTTCATGGGTGGTCTTTCGGAACGGCTTTCGATATCTGCCTTCGATGGCCGGGGCACGCGGCTCAGCATGGCGATAAAGAGCAGGATGGGCAGCAGAAAAAACAGGCCTGCCGCGAACGGCATCCAGTTTTCCGTCACGCCGTTATCCAGGAGGAATGTACCCACCGATTTGGAGACGCCGTCGGAGACGATAAAGCTGGCGCAGAGGCCGGCCACGAGTGCTTCGGTTTGTTTTCTGCCCTCGAGGAAGCCTAGTACCAGACCGAAAACGACGCCCAGGGGCAAGCCGTTGAGCAGGAGGCAAAGGATGTTCCAGGGGCGGGGAATGAGGCCGAAAAGCAGGAGCATGCCCTCGGCGAAGCCTATAAGGACCAACAGCGCCTTTATTCTCTGGTTGGGTAAGATCTCCGAGACGAATTTTATGCCCAGCCATTTTGCGATGACATAGCCGAGGGTCTGTGCCATCACCAGGAGGAATTTATAGTCGATGCCGAAAAAAGACGCATTGGACCAGGTTGCAGCGGTGTAGGGTTTGCGGAAACCATACATGCAAAAATAAGTGCCGAAAGCGGCGATGAGTGCCCATAGCGGATTGCCCGCAAATTTTTGCAAGGGGGATGCACTAACCGGTTTGCGCGCTTTCATCATTTGGCTGTTGCTTTTTTCAGGAATGCTTGGTCTGCCATCAGTCGTCCGGTCGTCGCAGGAGCGGGCAATATAAGCATAGCGATGGCGTTTTTCATTGCAGTAAAGGTTGTTTTTATTCGGTCAATGTCCGGCTCCCGCGAGACGAATTAATGGTAGCTTAATATGTAAAAGCTGTATATTTATACCGGCTTTCGTGGCAGCGGAATATTAACATGACAAATTGATATGAGTGTCATTCACAATAAGGATATAGGGACGAAACAGAAAGCGCTTGCCATCAATCTTGATCCTCTGGTCTACGGCTCTTTTTCGGAGGTCGGGGCCGGCCAGGATGTCGCAGCTAATTTTTTCAAGGCGGGTGCTTCCTCCGGTACGATCGCCAAAACGATGTCGGCATACGATATGACCTTTTCTGACGCCATTTATGGCGCGCAGAAGGGGCGGCGGTATGTGAGCGAGGCCAGGTTGATCGCCATGCTGGAGAAGGAATATGGATTGCTGATCGAGCGGCTCGCGGAGAAGCGGGGCGATAAAACACATTTTTTTGCTTTCGCCGATACCATGTCGGCGCTCAATTACCACAAGACGAATGACGGGCATGGGTGGATGGGGGTTCGGTTTCAGTTGGAGCCCAATGGAGCCTTCAACGACGTCGTGATCCATGTGAAATTGCTGGACAACGACAATGTGCTGCAACAGCAGGCGGTCGGCATCCTGGGCGTCAACCTGCTCTATGCCTGTTCGTATTATCATATGCAGCCAACGGTTTTTTTGCAGTCGCTGATGGACAATCTGACGAAGGAGGCGATACAGATCGACATGATCCGGTTCGAAGGTCCGGATTTCAGCAAGGTAGACAACAGGCTGATGAGTCTGCACCTGGTAAAGTATGGGTTCTCGGATGCCGCCTTGTTTGGTCCGGACGGCAAGAACATGCAGCCTTCTGAGGTGTTGTACAAACGGCATATCGTGGTAGTCCGGGGCCGGTTCCGCCCGGTCATCAATGTGCACCTGGATATGCTGAACACGGGCGTCAAGCAGTTCATGCAGGAGCCGGATGTGGACAAGGACAATGTCGTCGTCATCACCGAGCTGACCTTACAGGCCTTGAAGGAAAGGAATGCGGATGCTACTGCCGAGATCGATGAAAAGGATTTTTTGGACCGGGTGGATATCCTCTGCGCCCTGGGACAAACCGTGCTTATCTCGGACTTCCATGAGTATTATAAGCTGGTGGCCTATTTGTCGAATATCACGAAGCTGAAAATGGGGGTGGTGATGGGCTACCCCAATCTCGAGTATATCTTCGACGAGTCGCATTATCAGACGCTCCACGGCGGCATCCTGGAATCGTTTGCGACGCTTTTCAGCCGCAATGTGAAGCTTTTCATTTATCCTACACTGCGCAATGGGATCATCTACAATTGCCTCCGTTTCAATTTGCCTTCCCACCTGGTCGATCTATACCGCTACCTGATCGCCAACAACAAGATAGAGGACATCCGGCATTATAAGGAAAGCAACCTGCAGATCCAGACGGACAAAGTGTTGGATCTGATCAAGCAGGGAGCAGAGGGCTGGGAGGAATATGTGCCCGCCGAGGTGGCGGCCATGATCAAGGAGCGTTGCCTGTTTGGGTTTCACTGCGAGGTGAAGCCGCATGCTAAGGGTGGAGTTTCATAATCTTGGTGACCGTGGTCTTGTTGTTAGTCTTATCGATGAGTTGAACTACATACATCCCATTCGAGAACGCGCTCATGTTGATCGTCGTCGTGCCCGGCAAGATCGTTGCCGTTTCCAGTTTTCTTCCCATGGCATCATACAGCATCATCATCAGGACATCGCCCGAATTGTTCTGGACATACAGCGCATTCGATACTGGATTTGGGACGAGCCGGACATTAAACCCGGGCTGAACCACGCTACTGTCCTTGTTCAATGTTATGGAGATCTCGGCCGTATCCGGGCGCTCTTCCTGGTTGGTAACGTTGTCAACCGCCTTTACGTAGAGTGCATAAGTGGAATCGTGCTTGCCGGTAAACCGGACTGTATCGCCATAGAAGACACCGATGTTTTGAAAGGTGGTATCGCCTGCGCGTTTAACAAATAGTTCGTTGTACAACACCCCTGAGCCGACATCTGAGGACGCTACTGTCAGTTTTGCTGTGGTGTCATCGATGACGATGGCACTTAGGATTTTGCTGGTCGGGGAAGTCGTATCGATGGTGTTCACCCAGGTGTTCGTGGGGATCGGCGCGTTGGCGTCGAAATAAATAAAGGCGCGGTTGGAAAACGTGTCGAGCGTATTCAAAGGCCGGCCGTATACAGCGTATCCGATGCTGCCGGTTCCGGAGACCCCGTCGACGTCAGGCGGGAGGAACCCATCGAGCGAATCGGCGGGGAGTACATGGCCGGACGTATCGATGCTAAAGTAATCCGCCCTTAGTATGCCGGTTAGGGTATCAAAACTGGCAGCAAATCGAAGCTTCATATCCTGGCGCGTTTTCAGTCCCACGTCGATGGTCATCGCCTGGCGAAACGAGGGCAGATAGTAGATCGAATCTGCTATGGTGAATTGGAGAAGTTTGAAGGTAGAAAAAACGAACTTGGCAGGATTAAGCGTGTCAACCAGGTATACATGCTGCACGGCCGCGGTTGCGCTGGGTTCATTTTCAAATGAGGCCGTATACAATTGCGGCGCGCGATCGTGGATAAAGTGTTTGGTTGTATCGTACATACTGGTGCCGCTGAGGCTATTGGGATCCCACCCCAATCGTGTGGTGATCGGCTGGGCCAGCCATTGCTCATCCTGGATCTGCGTGCAGGGATTGCCGTTACTCAACACACTATAGCCAACACCTGCTGTAGTAAAGCCACTACCCAGCACGTTCAATCCGATGTTGTCTCCGATGTTTTCACCGTTGAGTGATAAATTTGCCACGAATTCTTCCGCCATCAACTTTCCCAAGACTTTCCTGCCGCCCGCCGCCGCCACTTTACCCGCCGGAATGCAGCCAATCAGCACGCCCATATAGTTAAGAGGCGCGCTGAACAATGGCCGGGGGTTCGTGGCTGATCCGTTGTATACATTTTGAGCCTGCACGCCGCCCTGACCGATATTGGTGGCCAAATCATAGTTCGCTATGAAACATCCGTAAAAGGGAATAAATCCCCCGATCCCATCCAGCCATGCTGTAATGCAAGGCGGGAAGAAGGCGGATAAGGGTGATCCGTACATGCGTTTGTCGACATTGTACAGGATGTTGAATGGTGTTGTATTGGTGGTCCTGATCCGCAATGGCACGGTCTGGGTCTCGCCCGGACCAAGCACCGGTTCGATCAGTGAGATGACCTTGGCCTGGACGTGTTGTCCATCGATGATGGTATCGATCGGGATGATCAAACCAAAGGTGTCGACCAGGTCCGGATAAGGGGAGATGATGGGCCATTGGGTGGTATCGACGTCGACGAAACTTGGTACGACAATGTGAAACATGACTTGTTTCGCGACGACGGTTCCTGTATTCGTCAATGCAAAGGTGAGGGTATTCCATATTCCGCTACGCAGGGCGAAGCTGCCGGTAAGGGATCTGGCAAAATAGGGTTCGCCGTCCCCCGCAGCGGAGGGAGGTGGGCAGGTGATCGGCTGCAAGCCTATACCGTCACAAGGCGAAACGCCCTGCACGCTTTGGATCTGGATCGGCGCGGCGCCTGTATAGCTTGATCCGTCGGGGTAGTCGATATGCAGGGCGTAATTGACGTATTTGTTCTCGTTGCCCGCGATAACCTTCTGAAAATTGTGGAAATCGAAGACCGCAATCAGCTGCTGGGAACTGCTGCTGAACTTTTCGTAGGGATAGATCGTGCTGCTGCCATTCTGCAGGTACACCACGATCCCGGTATCCAGTCCGCCGCCGTAGATGTTGAGGTTGAAGTCGCTTCCGTAAGAACCGACCTGGGGCTGGTAGGACTCGACTCCCGGCATATTCAGCACCGTTGAAACACTGTCGACCCGGCATCCGGTGCCGGTAATCTCAGTGATAGTCTTGCTGGCGGCGCCGTCCGTAAAGTGGTAGTTGGTCATATAGCCGCTATCGTACAAGCTGTTATCAACCAGCCATCGGATCTTGCCGGAAGGGTTGTATCGCGACGTGTCGAATAAGGTAAAAGTGCTGCCGTACTGAGCGGAATTGAATCCGCCGATAGGCTTTAGGAAGTCGCAGAGACTGATGCTATCCAGTGTTGTGTTGCCGGTCTGTCCGGTTTGGTCGGACAACCGCAGGCCCAGGGTCCTGTAGTTGGCGCCGTTGTCCGGAACGGGGATCGAGATCGTAGTATCGATCAGGCTGTCGCCTGCAAGCGTGATCAATTTGTCGCGGTTGATGCCGGAGTCGACGTCAAAAAAATACTCGAGCTTCGCGATAGCCGGCGTGCCCGTGCTACCGGGAACAATATTCACGTTCGACCGATAGGTGGTGCCCCATTGGCCTGTATTATTGAGCAGTCTCACGAACAGGGCATGTACACCCTGCGAAAGGCCGCCGTCGTTGAAGTTGAGGGTTGAATCCAGCCTGGCGGCGTTCAGCGACAGCTGGCTGCCCTTCCCGATACCCGGGTCGGTATCGTAGAAATATTCGGCGCGTGTGATCAGCGAAGTGCCTGCGGCGCCGATGGTCAGCAGGAAGTTTCCCTGGTAGACCGTACTCCAGCTCCCTGTGGCATTCTTCACTCTAATGAATAAGGTATGAGCGCCAGCAGGCAAATTGGGAGCCGAGAAGTTCAGGGTCGAATCGAGCGAAGCATTGTTGAGGGCAATCTCCGTGCCCTTGCCGAAACCCGGATCCGTATCATAGTAGTATTCCGCCGTGGTGATCACCATCTTGCCGGCAATGCCCGCGGTGAGTAAAAAATTCTGCTGGTAGACCGTGCTCCAATTGCCCGTTGTATTCTTTAGCCGGACGTACAAGGTATGGATGCCTTCCGGCAGGTTCGGGCTGGCAAAATTGACGGAGGAGTCTATGGCCGAACTGTTCAGGGTGACTTGGATGCCCTTGTTAAAACCGGGATCGGTATCATAAAAATATTCGAGGGTCGTCAACTTCTGCGCACAAAGGGTAACACTATACAGCAGCAAAAGCAATGTAAGAACCTGTCTCATGGCGTTATATTTCAAATTCCTTTGTTGCATTAATAGGAAGCTTTTCCCCTAACCCTTACCAGGATATTGCCCCGATTGACGGAATCGGGGCTGACAGACAGTGCATAGATATTGGGCAGGTGCGGAATGCCCGACAGCACGTAAGGATTTGCACCGCCGAAGGCGCCCACCTGTCCGCCGTCTGACCCGAAGCTGTTGGCAAAACTTCCCGGTACCACCTGCCAGGTCTGATCGAAAGAATGATAGCCGAAGGTCGAGTAAGCGAAAATGCTGTCCGGGTTGGCGTTGAGGAGATTGCCGCTGTTGGGGCGGGAAAAAGGTTGGGGGTATTGGTAATGTTATTAATCGCCGGTCCATTCATGGAGACGCTCGCGGCGGTAAAACTCCCCGTTGGCACAGTATTGATAATAAAGTTATTGATGTACATGGCGTTGGCAAAAACCGAACCCGGCACGCCGCACACGATCGTGTTGTTGGTGAAAGTGATGGTGCCAAAACCTCCGCTTTGCGCCGACATGCTCAGGGCCGTACTGTATCCCCTGCTATCGATGATGTTGTTGTTGAAAGCGAGATCCTGCGAACCGTTGCCGAGTTCCATGTAAAAACCGCCGGCTGAATGGTTGACGTTATTGAGGTTGTTCAAATAAAGGTAACACCCGTTAAAACTGCAGTTGAATGTCGATTTGGTCAATAGGGCGGTGTTTCCACCAAAACCAAAATAGGTGTCGGTCAAGCAGCGGCTGATCGTTATATTGGCCACAGAATCCAAATAAAACCTGAATTGGCCGGACTGACTGGGCGTCAACCCGATCATTTGCAGGCCTTCTGCATAGCTATTGTCGCTGCCCGGCGCAAACGTCATACTGGTCAATGTAACGCCGTAGACATTGGGTGTAGTATAATAGCCGCTATTTTGATCCAGCATAAAACCGGTTCCATAGATCGAGAGTTTTTTGCTTAAAGTGACGTTACCATAGTCGTTGCGACTGGGCAATACATAGATGGTGCTACCCGAAGCGACACTGTCTATCGCCCCCTGCAAGGTTGCGAAATTAGCGGTGACACCGCTTGCGTTGCAAACGGTATAGGCATTTTGGGCGCGCGTGAACAGGGGCAAGAATGCGATGATCAGCCAGGTTTTTTTCATGATTGTCTACGGCTTGATGAAGTGGAAAAAGAATGTGGGTCAATTTGAAGCCTGCGCCTTGATATGCACGGCAATCGTGCCGGGCGTTGTCGCCTGGGTCGGAACGGTCAGGCTATAGATGTAGGGAAGGTTAGGAATGCCGGAGAGCTTGTAAGGGCTGGCGCCGCCGTAGGCGCCACAGGCCGAGCCGCCCTGCGCGAAGGTATTGGCAAAATTGCCAGGCCGCACCTGCCATTTAGAATCGATGGACGTGTAGCCCGAAAGAGTGGCTACGAACATGCTATCCGTATTCGCACCCAGGGAATTGTTGCCCGGCGTGGGGAAAAAGTTGGCGAGTTCGGAAATATTGAATTGGTTGATGCCGTTCAGATCTAGGTTCTGGCCTAAGCCGGTTAAACCCCCGTCCGTGTCTACAAAAATATTCGCGATATAATTCAAATTCCCGAATGACGATTTAGCCTGGCTAACCAGGAAAGTGTTGTTGGTAAATGTAACGTTGATGTTGACCGAGGTTTGGAAGCCTTGCAGCATGTTCGTGGCATTTGAGCCTACCGCCTGCGCGTCGATAATATTGTTATTCAACTGGAAGCCGGAAAAGCCGTTGCTATTGGTGATCCCTACCATTTTGAAGAATGCGATACTTGATTGGGGAATTTGAAAATAGGATTGCTGGATGGTGATGTTATTGGCACCGGGCGCGTAAAAAAAGTCCGCATAATTTTCATTGGAGTTAGGCGGGGTAAAAAGGCAACGGGAGACGATCACATTCGATACGGTGTCCAGCTCGATGCGCGGTGTTTGGGGAGAATAGGTCTGATCGGTGAGTTGCAGCCCTTCGACAAAACTATTATCGCTGCCGGGCCGGAACGTGATCGACTGCACCACCACGGGTCCCGTATTGGCTTGCGTGTTCGGTGCCAGGTTGGCACCCAGAAAATAGCCCGTGCCATATACGGTAAGTTTTTTCGTGAACACTGCATTTCCATAGCTGAAGGCGCTTGGCAGCAAGTAGAGCACGCTGCCGGCAGCAACGCTGTCATGGGCTCCCTGCAAGGTCTTGAAGTTAGCGCTTGTGCCCGGTACATTGGAAACCGTATAAAAGCTCTGGGCGAGGGCTACTGAGGGCAAAAGCCAGAAGGCGAGTAAAAATTTCTTCATAAGCGTTGTTATGGGTACAAAGTAGCGAGGGCTGTCATCGCCTGCAATACTGCATATGCGTTATTTCTCGAAATAAATCGATAAATTTATTTCCTTCTCTGACCTTTCAAAAATTTCCATCCTATGCTACTTGAAAGCAAGAATGCCGTCATCTATGGGGCCGGGGGCTCTTTGGGCGGCGCGGTCGCCAAAGCATTTGCCGCTGCCGGGGCCAGGGTTTTTCTGACGGGCTATCGCCTGGAATCGGTCCAAAAAGTGGCGGATGACATTCTCGCTGCCGGCGGCCTGGCCGAAATGGCCGTCGTAGATGGCTTCGATCGAAAGGCGGTCGAAGCGCATGTAGCTGCGGTTGCCGGGAAGGCCGGACGGGTCGATATCTCCTTTAATGCCGTGGATATAAAAGTGGTTCAGAATATTCCGTTGACGGATATTTCGGTGGAGGATTTTGTCCGCACGATCGCGGATACGATGACGACCCGGTTCCTGACCGCCATAGCAGCGGCAAAGATCATGATGAAACAGGGGTCCGGCGTGATCCTTTCGCTTACGGCGACGCCGGGCGGGATCGGTTATCCTTATACGGGCAACTTTGCACCTTCCTGTTGCGCGGTCGAGAGTTTTTCAAGGAACCTGGCCGGTGAATTAGGGATGTATGGCATCCGGGTAGTCAACATCCGGTCGGGCGGATCGCCGGACTCGCGGGTCTTTAAAGAAGCGATCGATGCGAACCCGGCCGGGATGGCACCATTGCTACGCCAGATGGGGGACGATACGATGCTGAAGAAGTTACCGCTGATGGCGGATGTCGCCAATGCGGCGGTCTTTGCCGCCTCCGACCTGGCGGGTATGGTAACCGGCGTCACTATCGATGTCACCGGGGGGACGACGGCAGGACTGAATTACCGGGCGGTTATGCCATCCTTTGAGTAATAGATCAATCCAATTCATTTAGACTGTTGGACGAAAATTTAGTTACCATAAAACCTCTGATAAAACTGCCCGATGCCTACAAGGCTAAAAAAACCTGAATGAAGGAAATAAAGTTTCGCGAAGGTCTGGCGCATCAGCAAAGTATTTTAAACGCTTCTTTGCTAGCCGCGAGAAGGACGTTACCCTTGTCGTCTGTTAGTTGCAAAAGATGCACGCCGGCTTTTTTAGCGGCTGCCGTTACGGGTTTTAGATCCCCTTCGATTTTGATCAACACATCAACTTTGCGCTGGCTCATGGTCAATGTTCCGTTTGCGACGGCGTCTATCCACGATTGTGTTTTTTCCGATACTCTGGATGGCATGATAGGTCTGTTTATTTTTGGAGATAACTGTGCGGTATAAATATAAGTATTTTGTGGTGGATGTGCATCGTACCCTATAATATTATTAACGGTGAATGGGCGGAAGGACATTGTGAATATACTGCCTTTGACCAATGCATTGGTGGCCGTCAAACATAAGCTGCCGCAAATTCGCGCAAAAACATGTCCAGTTTGGTTTTGCCCAGGACAGGTTTGTGTTTATCATAATCTCCTTGTAATAGCCCGTTATGGATGGCGGCGCCCAGTTCGACCAGGAGATCTGCAATGGGTGTTGACATACCGTGCTCGAGCATACTCTTTTTTACTTGTTCATCAGTAAATGTCAACCATTGGAGCGCTGGCTTGCCTATGGCTTCGCCGATCATTTTAGCCACCTCTTTGCAGGTTCGTTCCTCGCTGGCTATGTACAGTACTTTAGGTTGCGCGTTTGCCGCGGTTAATTCTTCGGCAGCTGCGGCCGCAATATCCAACGGGGACACCATGATGAGTTTATCCTCGCCGCCATAATTAGCTCCGAGAACCCCTTCGGCTTTTAGCATCCCCATAAAGTTGTATAAGTTATAATAAAAATAGCCGGGCCGAAGAATTGTAACGGTGACGTCTTTCAACTTGCTCAAAATTCCTTCACCGGCATGTGATCCTAGGATGATGCCAGACCCTTTTTCCAGGTCGGCGCCGTAACTGCTAAGATAGACGAGATGTTTTACCTGGCTTTTTTGAACGGCTGTCGCATATGCGTTCGCGACATTCTTATAATAGCCGATCGGGTCAGCTGTTCTAAGATTAGGCGGCGTCATCGCATAGATCGCCTCTGCACCGGAAAATGCTGCGGTTAAGAACGCGGAGTCGTCAACTGATCCAATGGCGGCTCTGGCGCCAATGGCTTCTATTTCGTCCTTTTTGTCCGTCTTACTACTGATGATTGTCAGGTTATGCCCTTTTGCGATTAGTTCCTGCGCAAGAGGTTTGCTGACATTGCCAAGTGACCCGGTTATGGTAATTCGCATACTATGCTGATTTGTTGCAGCAAATATACGTGAGAACATTGTAGTTTAAATAGTGGCATAAACTTTTAATACTGGGTAGAGGATTGATCGTTTACTAAATGTTGGTTAAAATTTTACGGAAATGAATTTCAAAACTAAGTTATCGCGAAAAATGGAAGCACTCAGCTCATCGGTTATCAGAATGACTGGTTCTAACACCGCGCTTCTTCTATGCTTTGTTGGCGTTATTCTCTGGGCCGTCGACGGCTTCTTTGCACATTTCTCCCAACAATGGGAATCGATCATCGGAACGGTTTCGAGTGTGATCACGGTTGTGATGGTGTTTCTCATACAAAAGACTCAATTTAAAGATTCATTGGCCATTCAACTGAAGCTTAACGAACTTGTTGCTGCCCATGAGTCGGCAAGCAATCGTTTGGTCGATGTGGAAGAAATGTCTGAAGAAGAGCTCAGAGTATTGCAAAAATACTATACGAAATTGAGTAAGTTTGCAAAAGGCCAAGATACATTGATGGAGTCGCATTCTATTGATGAAAAACATGAGGAGCATGCCATCAGGGAAGAATTGGAGCGGGAGTTGAATACTATCGGGGAGGACCATCATATATCGAAGGAAGATGCGGATGATCAGAAGCCAATTAAATGAAAGTAGCCTGATTGCTGCAACGCGGAATTAACACTGTACGTCAAAGCGGCTGAGAACGATCAGTCCCGCCGCCCTCGAAATGGGGAAAAATACCCCCAAAACACGGCCGTGTTCATAACCGGTCCCACCTCCTATCCTCGTTATCTATTCAATTTCCGCCGGATGTCATCTTCTATTTCGGTCTTCAGTTCTGATCTGTTTTCCGCTTCGTCTATCGAATGAGACTTTTGGAGATTTTCTTCTTTTTTGGTTAGCACGCTCAACTGTGCGTAATATTTTTGAATTACCCCCATTTCTTCTTCAGTCATGTTTTCAACATTCACGAGTCGGTTACTGGCAAACTCGTGCGCTGCGATCAGTTCATTGAGTTTGAGCTGGATAGCAAGGGAATCTTTATTTTGCGCCTTCTGGATGAGAAACACCATCAGAAACGTGATGATCGTCGTCCCCGTGTTGATCACCAGCTGCCAATTCTCTGAATAATGAAATACCGGCCCTGTCGCGCCCCAAACGACGACTGCGATCAAGGCGACGATAAACGCGGGAGTGCTGCCTGTCATCTTGGTGACACGAAATGCAAACCGTTCGAATGCTCCCATTTTAGCGGGTGTTGTTTTTCCTGATGTCATAAAAGCGCGATTTTGTTTTAGTGAGATAAGCGCCGCCGGCGGCGGGCAAGTTAATCCAAGATAGCTTATTTTAAGGTTTTTTAATCCATTTAGAATGTGCTGGTTATATTTTGAACGAACTCGGGAGAACGTAGCCGAGACTCGGCCTAGCGATGGTGTTAGTGAGGGGCACCCATGGTGCAACGGCATAAGATTTTCGACAAATTGTCGTTTCGCGGGTGAATTGTCTAAATGTTCCTCCAAATCGAATAAACCTGGCTTGGATTTAATTAACTTAGATCTCCGATTCATGATCTGGCATTTTCGGGGTCATCGAAATTGCCGGCGCAAATTTAACTTCTATACTGACATTGAATGGAGAGACTTGCTTTAAAGAATAGCGCACGGCTTAGATATGTAACGTTTTTCTATTTATACATCATGCAGGGAATTCCGGCTGGATTTGCTCTTACCGCCGTAGGTAACTATCTGCTGGGCCGACACATGCCACCTCAAAACGTAGGAGCGTTCATAGCCATATTCGGCCTTCCATGGACTTTTCAATTCATTTGGGGTCCAATAATTGATAGGTTTCAATACTCTTCGATAGGACATCGAAAGCATTGGGTGGTGATGTCACAAATTCTTTCGGTAATGGCCTCGTCAACGCTTATGATCCTTAAAGATCCATTCACTGAACTCCACTTAATGGGTGCAATTTTTTTCTTTTACAGCGTATTTGCGTCCATCGAGGTTGCGAGCGTCGATGCGATGGCTATTTCTATTGCTCCGCTTGAACAACGTGGCAGGCTGAATGGATGCATGCGGGGAGGTTTTTTAATGGGTTCCGCCTTTGGGGCAGCAGCCTTATCGTTTATGCTGCACGAACGTGGATTCCAGGCAGCGGCGTTGATACAGAGCGCCATTTTATTTGTGTTTACCGTTTTCTTTTTTTTTACCAGGATCGATCCTGCCGACACTTTGACTCCGTGGAAAGCAAAGCATGCTATTCGAGCGGCGACTGACATGGAAAACCCTAAATTTTCCGTACTTTTTAAGCGCATCTACGCGGCCATCATTGATCAAAAAAGCCTAAAATATTTTGCCTTCGTGGCAACAATTTATCTTTGCAGCAGTGTCTTTATACGATCTTATACTTTCTATCTGATCAATGTATTGCAATGGCCAGATAAGACAGTTTCATTGTTGCAGGGTAGTTGGGGCAGCATAATTACACTCGTGGCAATTTTTATTGCCGGCGCATTATCGGACAAAATAGGCGCTAAGAAATTACAGCTGATCGGATTTTGGTCAGTATGCGTTTTCTTACTAGTATTAAATAGCTCTTATCAGCTATGGCGGTACAAAATATACTCCGGCACTGCCCTCATTTTATGGAATATAGCGGACCCGCTGCTGAGCGTGACTGTTTTTCCGATCCTCATGGGACTATGCTGGAAAAGAGTGGAAGGTTCGCAGTTTACCACCTATTTGGCCCTCATTAATTTGTGCGACGTAATAGGGTCTTATGTGACAGGATGGTGTGTCAACTTCATTGCTGCAAATTTGTTGGGTTTGTTATGTGGCTTGGTCATGCTTTTTCTGCTGCTTACCTTTAGGATGCGAGGCAATTACAGGATCATACCTGATTGATCGACATCAAACATCGTCTGTCTTGCTGTCTGGATAAGGCGGATTACTTCTTCGTTCACTATTCCTTCCGCACTCATATACTGCTCTAACCAGTCCAAGAAAAAAGTCCTGACTTTTGTGTAAATTACTTTGTCGCCAAGAGCGGAGGACATAGAATCGCTTCTCTTCCGGTACATGTTGTTAGCCCGACCGGACACATAGACTGTTTCCTTTAAATAAATTTTCGCCAAGAGCGCCTGGTCCTCATACAATTGAAAAACCCCGGAGAACGCCGGTTCAAACCCTCCTGAACGGACAAATGCTGCTCTCCGCATAATAATGCCGGATGGGCACGGCGGTGCTCCATCACCTAAAGGGTACAAAATCTTTGTCAATTGCGTGGCAGGGTATAAGATGTCGGCAAGTGTTCCAATTGGTTTTACTGTGTCTATGATCGAACTATTTTCCCAGCTGAACCAAAACAGGGATGCTTCACAGATCATTTCTGCGGTCGGGAAGCGGGAGAATAGATCAATTTGCAGTTCTAATTTTTTAGGCAACCATTTATCGTCGGCATCCAAGAGAGCGATAAAGTTTCCTCTGGAAGCCTCGATACCCACATTTCGTGAAATGGTGACGCCTCTATTGACATGACCTTCATGTTCGATGTATCTCATTTTCGCTGGATGTCGCAAGCAATATTGGATCGCAGCTTCAGCATGATCAGGGTGAGAGCCATCGTCTACTACGATAGCTTCCCAGTTGTTGTAACTTTGGCTCAGCACGCTTTCTAATGCTTCCAAAAGCCATTCACTATGATTAAAAAACGGAACGATCACTGAGACTAAACCAGGATCTGCAGCATTCATGTATGAAGTATTTTTAAAAAGGGTTGAATATTGACGGCCTTAGTGGAAATTTGTTTATGCTTTTTAAAGTTATACTAAAAAGCTAAAATATGCTTTAAAGGCTTCGCGGTTGTCGTCAAATACTTGAAATCTTCCCAATAAAAATGGGTTTGAATGTGAGTAAATGCTTTCCGGCTGGGTAGTAAAAGCAGCTTCTATACCGGATTCGACGCAAGCCTGCAGTGTTTTTTCGTCATATTCGCCGTAAGGATAGGATAACAAGTTGCTTACAATATTAAATCGTTTAGTAAGTTCTATTTTACATGTTTCAATTTCGGAGCGCTGGATGCTAAGTGGTTTTCCTTTCAGATCAGGATGGGTATGGGTGTGCATACCAATGGTGAACAGTTTATTTTTTGACAGCGCCAATACATGTTTTTCGGTCATTGCGGATCGGTTTAAGCTTGCACCATCGGGCAAGCCTGACCATTGTTTTAAGAAATTCAGGTGTTCACTGATCTCTTCATGAGGTAGCGGTCTTAATATTTTCCAGATCGCTAAAAAGGCTGCACACCTGTTACTGGGCGGTTCATCGTACCATCTCCAATGCTTATGCTGGCCCGCCTGCTCGTCGGTTAAGTCCTTTGGAATCAAAGTATAGTCGTGTTCGATCCCTCTAACGCGCAGGCGCAACTTATCGGGAAGTTTTTTCCAGCGAAGGAAGATCGTTTCAAGATCGTCCCACCAGAATACATCTTCCGATCCAACGAAGGCGGTAGATAGGAAAAAAGTTGCGGGGCAATCGTATTTCTCAAGGATCGGCCTAGCATAGGTATAATTGTCGATATAGCCATCGTCAAAAGTGATACAAACACTGTTCTTCAGTAAAACGCCATTCGATAGCTGTTGGACTAGTTCATCCAGGCTTATAAGGTTGCAATGCTGTTTTAAGAAGCCTATTTGTTGTTCAAAGCAGCCAGGAGACACGGTTATTCCCCAGGGGTCCGTATCTACGCTATTTATTCTATGGTAAACCAAGACATTTGCCGATGGAGAAAAAGGTGTTTGATGTGGGTGTAGCATCTCCTAAGTCGGCTCTTTTAACAGGGTTTGGTAGGCTCTCCATTGCTCCAACCCGTTAAGGTACGCGGCTATCTCTTCCGTAGTGTGAATGAAAGCCGCTTGTTTTTGAAAGACGGCTTTTAAAGCAGCGATCATCATGCCAATATTATGAGACATGCCCGCCGAATGGAAATTATAGGTTGCAATGAAATGCTGGTGATGTAGGACAGGATAAACCCTTGCGATCATCAAATACAGATCGTAATCTTCACAGGCTTTTAAAGCCGGGTCGTACCGAATTTTATCAAACACCCAACGTTGGAACATCACGGCCGCATGCATACCGATGTAATTGCTTTCCAGTAACCGGAGATAGTGCTGTGTAGTCACATCTACAGCTACAGGTTCTGCCCGATCCTTTCCCTCGCGAAGCAAATAGTAGTTGCCTGAAATGAAAGCAACGTTCGGTTCGTTTTTAAGGACCGCTACATTTTTCTCTAACCCATCCCGTTCCAACCAATCGTCTGCATCTAAAAAAACGAGAAAATCTCCTTTTGATCGGTCGATTCCGGCATTTCGGGCGGATGATAACCCTTTATTTCGCTGATAAAAATACCTGACGGATGGATAGTCGGCTATAATTGATTTAGTATTGTCCGTGGATCCGTCATCAATCACAATAATTTCGTAATTGGAATAAGTCTGATTGAAAACACTCGCTAATGTTTTTGGCAAAAAACGAGCGTAATTGAAGGTAGGGATGATCACACTTATTAAATAAATGTGTTCACGTTCTGTGTCCATATAAAATTAAGGTGATGATAATAGATTTTTCGGCAAGTTGAACTTCGGCTGTGCATCAATTAAACAAACTTACGATTTTCCTGTCTTTCGAGCTCTTCCACGGGGCATTTTGCAAATTTATCCTTTTTTGAAGATCACATATCGAATTTCGTCGATTTGTTATCTCCTTTTTGGCCGGCGCAACCGGCCGGCGCATGATGAGTTTCCTCCTCGCGGCAAATTCGCGTGATTAAGGGCCCTGCTGATCATTTTTTGGAATTTTTACATAAGTCTAGTGTCCTGTTCCCTTGTGATAAATTGTCCCGGCGCCTTTAAAGAATGTCGCGCTTCAATGCGCGGGGCGTGTCAGGGCGCCCATTGAGAAGTGGAAACTGCACGCTCCGATGGACAGGGCATATAATAGTAGAGATGGGTTAAGCCAGATTTTAAACTCGCAAGGCTATAACCTATGACTGGCAATAGTTCGAAACCTTTTTTCGGTTGAGCCAGCTCAATTATTTTGCCGCCGGGGTTATTCGATACGACGGAATATTCTCCGCTAAATTATTGGTGTTCCTGATCGACTTACCTGTAGCAGGGCGAGCCATAGCTGACGAATGCTGGACAGGATGGTTGCACTGACCAAGGGCAAAATAAACGATCACAAATATCACGATGGTACTGAGGCACCCGCCCCCGAGTCGTTTTGCACTATATCCTGCTATCAATGCTCTTAACCAATCCGGCATGGTGTAATTTTCTTCAAATTACTGTAATTCCTGCATATGACCAATCCTTTATTTCATGAACTCCCTGCTTTTAATTAAAAGCGAATTCGCCTTGTTGCAGGGGACCTCAGTTATAGAGCAGAGCCGCCGAACCCGGTCGAAGGGCAATGCCGCAGGTAAAGCAGCGAAGAGGGGGCGATTGCAGAAGTTGTTTTTTTTGTTTATTTATGCATCATGCAATTTGACGCTTCACCTAGCCGTAAGAGCCAGGGCTATTTAATGATGGCACTTTTCGGGCTAGCCGGATTCGTTCTCGTCATTCTTTCTTTTTCTGTTAAATCCCCAGTCCCCAACGTTTCTGTTTTGACAACAGGTGTAGTGTTGATAGCACTTGGTATCTTATTTTATCTTGAAAACACCCGGCTAAGTCTTATTGTCAATGAAGATTCGATTACATTGCAACAGGCATTTTCATCACGCTCCATTCTATTAGATGAAATAAAGGGGTATCGTACAGATGAATCCGGCAGAGCGTCGATTATTTTTGTCCTGGTGACCAACAATAATACCCGCGACTTCCAAGTGCCGCCCGAACTTCAGCGCCGTGACGAACTGCTGACATGGCTCAAGGGCAAATATCCTGATGTAGATGCAATTGGCTATCAGGAATCGGCGGAAAATATGCGGGAAGATCAGCGATTCGGCGCTACCCGGGTAGAAAGGTTGGTGAAACTGAGCCATGCGATACTAACATCTCTCATAGCGAGGGTCCTGGTCATTGTCATTGTCTTATTGGACACAATAATGGTCCTGCCAGTGAATCTGCCGTTTATGCTTACGGTTTTCATATTGCCATGGGCCGTCGTGGCATGCATATCATATTTTAAAGGCATGCTAATATTGTACAGGGGAAAAAGTGATGCTAATCCTGCAGCAGGAATGTTGTTATGGGTGGGGTCTGGCGTTATTTTGGCGAATACCTGGATGAATTTCGAATTATACGATTTCGGCTTACATGGTGCCCTCCTGCTCATAGCTATAGCTGCTGCTATTACAGCCAGCTGGCTCTCTTGTTGCAAAAATGCATTTACAGGTGTTCGGAAGAAGTCGCTGTTTGCGGGGGTCGCTGCTGCCGCACTGGCTTATAGCTATGGGCTGCTTATTTATACCAATTCCTACCATGACAGCTCAGTAGCGGAGATTCGCCGGGTGGAAATAGAACAGAAATATATACATTACGGCAATAAAAGTAAAAGTTATCGCCTTATCGTATCTCCCTGGGCAGATGACTTTTCGACAAAAACAGTAAAGGTTCGTCAATCTTATTATGAAAATGTGCGAGTAGGCGATTCCCTGACTGTGCATATAGGACAAGGCCGCTGGGATATTCCGTGGTACAGGATCGATTACCAGCAGCCGACGAAAAATTAAGCCCATGGTTCTCAAATCGCCGGTTTGCAAATGGTCCCAGCAAATAGCGGTTGGTCAAAATCGATCGAAACGGTGCGTCTTTTCTCCGAATCTTATTTGGCATGAACTTGCACAATGCATTGTTTTTTGATATCTTTATTCTACCCCTAAACATTGCACATAACCCGCGTCATAAAAACCTTATCCTGGACACTTTTTTTTGTTCTTTCCGGCAGCTATTCTTATGCAGCTATCTTTATCGTAACCTCGAATGCGGATAGCGGGCCAGGGACCCTGCGGGATGCAATTACGCAATCAGTGGCCAACGGTGTTGCCGTCCGCGATTCCATTATTTTTGGCATAGCGGATAATTCTGTCGCGGGTCGTACCATTACCCTGCTCTCTCCACTTCCCGCACTATCATCCAACATCGCCATCAATGGCGAATCCCAGGCTGGCGCACCCATCGGAGTAAGCGATGCCCGGATAATCCTGTTCCATTCCACTACAGGTACATTCAAGTTCCTGGAAATGCATGACTGTTCAAATATGGCTATCTATGGATTAGCAATGATCAGCACAGCCAACAACCCGCCCGACACCGTTGCCGGCATTTCCTACGTGCGCTGCCATAACGTACAAATTGGTCAGCCGGGAGCCGGCAACTACATGCTCGGATGCACCCACGCAATCTTCAGTAATACCCAACGGTATGATACCTACATATATGCGGATACCAGCCGTAACCTCGTCCTGCAAAGCAATGTGATCGGATTGGACCTCAATGGCGGGTTTAGCTGCGAGTACAATGGCATTCCGGTGGCCACTATGTACTATAGCCTTTACCTTCTCAATACCTCGGATGTAACCATTGGCGGGGACGTCCCGGCACAAGGTAACACCATCGTACAAGCGTTCAACATACCCTTCGACTACCTGGGAGGTACAGGCTACAACATCGATATTGAAACCTACCGCGACGTAGGAATGGGTCAGCTCATTATAAAAAACAATCATTTTGGTACCCGAAAGGACGGAAGCCTCGACCCCAATTACCGGCTCTTCCAGGTAATTATAGCGATTCAGGGCAATTTCCGGACGGATTACAATATCGAGATCAAGAACAACATCCTGATGGGCGAGATCTATATGGATGAAATGGGCAACTATTTTTATATCCAAGGGAATACGATCTTTTCCAACTATACCAATGAGATCTACGATTGCGCCATTACCGTCCAGCAGTCAAACGGCGGCATCATCGGCGGCTTGGCGCCCGGCGAATCCAACACGATCACCAATGCATACACGGATACCGTATATTACTTTGAGGACCACACCTATGACGGGTCTCTTCGCGCAGATGTGGATTCGCACGTCACTATGTTGAACAATACAACGCTTTGTAATGCCTACCACGGGTCGACCATCTCGGATGGTGATCCAAGCATTTTTTTGGGACCCATGTATGTTCGAATCGATTCCACTGGCATCGGATATGTCAAGGGGAAAGCCACTCCCAACACCCGCGTCGACGTGTACCTTGATGACGACTGCGACGCTTGCGAAGGCAAACAGTATTTAGGTTTTGTTATGGCTAACCCCGACAGCAGCTGGACGTATACCGGCACATTCAATGCCAGTGTCGTCGCAACAGCCACCAGCTCGGCGAATGGCCTCACATCGCCATTTTCTGCGCCCGTCATCTACAACTTGCCCAGTGACATCAAACAACCCACTTGCGGCAAGAACGACGGCTATATCCGCGGTCTCGTCATTCAGGGCGGAGACAACGTAAAATGGCATTACATGTATCTGAAAAACGGCGTTTGGGTCGATTCCATCTATTCCCGGTCCCTCAACCTGGAGAACGCCGGGCCAGGCACCTATTTCGTCGATGCATGGCTCGGGAAAAGCTGTCGGAGCTATTATGCACGGTTTGATCTTGCGAATACGGCGGTCGCGCTGGACAGTTCCGGCCTTGTCGTCCAACAGCCCGGTTGCGGTCAGTTCAATGGATCTATACAAGGTATGTCGCTTTCATACAGCACGGGGGTTCTGGTATATTGGGAAAACGAATCGGGTGCAATCGTTTCGAATCAGCTTGATCTAACCGGAGCAGGTCCGGGGAAATATAAGCTGGTCTTCAGGGATACGACGGGCGGATGCGCGGATTCGACGGCTATCTATGCGTTGGTGAATCAGTCGGGTCCTACGGTAGATGTAGGCAATGCGGTGGTCACCAATGCTATGTGTAACAATGATAATGGCAGCATCAGGAATTTGGTCTATAGCAATGTTACAGGTGTCTCCTACTATCAGTGGGTGGACTCCCTTGGCCGCTCCGTTGGCAACAGCGCATCCCTTTCGAACGTCCCTGCCGGCAGCTATCGATTGAAATTTAAAGACGGCAGTCCCTGTGATACCATCCTCACATCTGTCTTTGTCGTCGGCAATGGCGGTGTCATGTCTTTTGACAGCTCGATACTTTCCGTCAAACCGAGTAAGTGTTCGGGACCCACGGGCGGCATTACAGGCCTGAGGGCGCCTGGAGCCTTGTCTTATGATTGGATAAGCCTGCCGGATGCCGTACAAATGGGGAATTCTCCCGACCTTACCAATATAAGCCACGGCCTGTACCAGCTGATTGTGACAAGCCCGTTGGGCTGCATGGATAGCAGCCGCGTATTCACCGTAGGGACAACACCCATCCAACCACTGTCTGTCACGAGCGAGATCATCGACCAGGAATCATGTAACCGGGAGAACGGATCTATACAGATTACGGGCACCGTGCCGGATGCAAGCGGATTTAGCTTCACCTGGGTGGACAGCAGTACACAACTGCAAATTGGGACTGGCCAGTCTGTTGGTCAGCTGTCGGCCGGCACTTATTCTTGCGAAGCAACGGATGCCAACGGCTGCACGCAGACTTTTTGGACATCATCGCTCGTTGATCTTCCCGCGCCTGCTATCACGGTCAATCCATCCCTCACCTATCCGGACACCTGTGCGACGCACAGCGGCGGTATTTTGCCACCGCAGATTATAGGTTCGTCGCCATATTCCTACGCCTGGTATACTGCATCGTGGGATAGTATTGCTGACGGTGCAGGACTACGCGGGGTCGGGACCGGCTCTTACCATGTGGTGGTCACGGATGCCAATGGCTGCAAAAGCACGAGTGATGGCTTAAGCGTCGGAAACATCGATATAACCCTACCGGCACCTGTCTATCCAGCTCAATACGTTTTAAAAGGTGGAACGGTAAACCTGGTTCCGGAAAATTCAGTGACAGACAGCTGCGAGCTGTACGGAAGCTCGGATGATGTCAAGCCGCATCAGGTAAATGAAAATGGTGTATTTACGGTTGGACCCGTCACCCAGGATACTGCAGTCTATGTTGTCATTAGGAAGGGTGAGTGCGCCAGCAATCTGGTACAAATTCCGATCCAGGTGCTCTTAACGTTGGAGTTGATCGTTCCGAATGCTTTTAGTCCAAATGGCGATGGCCACAACGATGTGTTCCGGGTAAAAAACCCCGGATTAGTAAAGCTATTTGATATGCAGGTCTTTGACAGATGGGGCCAGTTGGTATTCTCGACTAAAGACCCGTTTCAGGGGTGGACGGGAACAGCAGGAGCCCAACCATCAACTGCCGGGGTTTATGTCTGGAGCATCCATTATACCGACGTTACTGGCAAACAAAATGACCGGCGGGGAACCGTCATACTGGTAAGATGAGTGTAATAACCGCGTGTTCCCATCAAGCCTCACACATCACCATCCAGACGACACCAAACCGATCCTTCACCTATCCGAACCAGGATCCCCAAAATTGTTTTGCCAAAGGCACCATCACGTTGCCATCTTCGGATAACCGGCTAAAGACCACCTCCGTCTGCACTACAGTTGCCGGCCTTATAGTCAAGGCTATCCCATTGCCATACTGAACGGTTGATCCGGGCATCGCATCACAAAGCATGAGGATATTACCGTCGAAGGTCAACTGGGTATGCATGATCTTTGTTCAAAAATCCGCCGGCACCGGCATAGCAGCGTTGTCGTAACGGTTGATCGCTCCCACTTCCCCGTGAAGTATACTACAATACGTATTCAGGGCGTCTTCACAATTGCCTTGGAACGTCAAATAAGCATTACATCTCATAAAATTATCATTACGAGTCGACTGACACATTAAATTTAACGAAATTCCACGCTGGAATAGTCGATATTTGCGCCGTCCCGCTAACAATTTACCGTTCGGATGACAAAAATTAGCTTTAACAACAAAAACCAGGTCTTCTACAGCTCCCTGAAGGCATCTGTAGACCACTATTTTGCACATACTGGCAAAAAAAAGACGGGCAATATACAGCTCTATGCCAAGTCCATAAAATTGGTGCTGGCAGCCATTGCCCTGTACACGGTATTGCTATTTGTACGCATGCCCCTCCTGCCGGAAATCTTGTGCAGCTTAACCTTTGGCGTTATACTGGCATGCATCGGGTTTAATGTCATGCATGACGCCAACCACGGCAGCTATTCTTCCCGTAAATGGGTCAATCAGATCTTGTCACTAACACTAAACGCACTTGGCGGCAATAGCTTTATTTGGAAGCAAAAGCACAACATCATTCATCACACCTATACGAATATTGAAGGGATGGACGATGATATCGCCAAAAGTCCTTTTATCCGCATGTGTGGAACGCAGCAATGGGAACCCGCACACCGCCTCCAACACCTGTATACCCCTTTCTTGTATGCGCTGAGCTCCATGATCTGGATCCTCTTCCAGGATTTCGAGAAGTATTTTAGAAAGAAGATAGTGGACACGCCGTTGCCAAAGATGTCGGGCGTCGACCACCTGATCTTCTGGGCGAGTAAGATCCTTTACCTGGGTTTTTACATCGCCCTCCCCATCGCCCTGATGGGCTGGCCAACCTGGCTGGTGTACTTTTTAGCCATGCACATGGGTTTGGGCTTTACGTTATCCATCGTCTTTCAGTTAGCGCACGTCGTGGGGGAAACGGAATTCGATTCGGTAGGCGTCGATCCGAAAAAAATAGAGAATGAGTGGGCGATACACCAGGTAAAAACAACTTGCAACTTCTCACCCAACAGCAAAATGATGTTGTGGCTTGTCGGTGGCCTCAACTACCAGATTGAGCATCATTTATTTCCACGGGTGAGCCACATCCATTATCCCGCATTAAGCAGGCTCGTCCAGATACAATGCAGCGCCTTTGATTTGCCCTATAACAACCTGCCCACGTTCAGATCCGCCATCGTCTCCCATTTTCGCTTCATCAGGTTGTTGGGAAAGAAGCCGGCATAACCAGGCGCCCCAACCCAACCAATCTTTCGTCACCAACCAAGTCCCCAAACTAACCAAACCAAAGCCGCTAACCAAACCCAAGCACCCAAACAAACCCAACCACAGCAACAAACCCAACCGCCGCAACAAACCTATCACACCCAAACAAACCCAAGCACCCCAACAAACCCAAGCACCCCAACAAAACCAAGGCCCCCAACAAAACCAAGGCCCCCAACTAAGCCAAAGCACTTCAACCAAACCCAAGCACCCCTACCAACCCCAACCACCCCAAAAAAACCAAAGCGCGCCAGCAAACCCCCCCCCCCAACTAACTCAACCCAAGCAACTTATCCGCATTCCCATGCGCAACCTTTTCCACCTGCTCCGGCAGCAGCCGCATCCTACGCAAAAAATCAATTCCCAGCTGATTGCTGCTAAAAGGATAATCGATGGAGAACAGCACATTGTCCACCCCAAACGTGTCGAGCGCGACCTGCAAAGGCGGTTGCGTAAAGATGCCGCTCGTAGTGATATAGACCTGCGCCCGAAAAGTATCGATAAGCGTCCGCTGATTTTGTCCGCCCTGGCCAGGCTGGAAGGACCTGTTTGACCGCTCCCACATCATCGGCAGCATTTCACCCATATGACCGATGATGATCTTTAAAGACGGGTACCTATCAAAGACGCCCGCGACCAATAGGCGGAGCACATGGATGGCCGTCTCCGAATGCCACCCCCATCCCCAGCAGGCAATGGCTTCAAAAGGACCGCTGCTGTTCCCTACATTGCTGTAATAGGCATCCATGACCGCCTGTGGCGGCAGACCCGGATGAATGTAGATAGGGACCCCCAACCTTTCGGCTCTTGCGAAGATCGGCGCAAATTTGGGGGCGTCGAGGAAATCCCCATTCGTATGCCCCCGGATCATTGCCCCCTTAAAACCGTACGTCCGTACAGTGCGTTCGAGTTCATCCGCGGCGGCTTCCGGCGCCGTCATCGGCAGGTGCGCGAATGCCGCGAACCTGTCGGGATGGTCGTTCATCCGCTCTGCCAGCAAGTCATTGTACCTGGAAGCAAACGCAGGAGCGAGCTTGCCGTCGAGCAGGTTGACATCTGTATTCTCTACCGAGAGCACCTGCATCGAAATACCGGCCTCGTTCATGGAACGCAGCCTTTCCCCGTTGATATCGGCCAGTTTCGGCATCATCTGCTCGACCACCGCAGACGGCCGCTTGCCTGCCGGCAACCCGGCAGGCAAAAAATTCGCCATCTCGGGAAAGGATACATGTTCTTCCAACGTAACTATTCTCATATCTATTTTATACTAACTTCCACCCGCCTGCTGGCGTAATTGGCAGCCGCATCGGCAGGCTGAGCCAGATCGTTTTCGGGACTAAAGCTGACAGCCATCCTCCTGGCGTCGATGCCCTTGTCTTGCAGGTATCGCGCAACAGCCCGGGCGCGTATGTCGCCCAATTTCGGCGCCTCCGTTACCGTCCCATTCCCGCAACTATGACCCACCAGCGACAGGTGAACGGCAGGATGCTGTTGCAAGAAGACAGCCACCTTGTCCAAATGCTGCTGTTGGAATCCAGGGATCGCCGTTTGATCCAAAAGCCCAAATACCACGGGGCTCTCTACCAGATCTGAATCATTATAATTGAGAGTCGAGTCCGGGAGTATGGGCAGGACGATTTTTGCCCTGCGTTCGGCTGCGGCGGGCCTAACCTTGGTAGAGCCGAAACCCAATCTGACCTGCAAACCCAAAGACAGCAAGCTCACTTTACCGGCATTCGGCATATTCAATACCCCGTTGGCCTGTACACCGGTGATCCCGTTAGGGTTGTAGGTAGCAAGCGGCGCCGCCCCGCTCTTTTGCTTCAGGTCCGTCAATCCATAGTCGGCATAGACGCCCAGGTAGAGCCGCGTGTTTGTCGCTACTTTAAAGCTGAACCCTGTCCCGGCACTTAACGCCGCAGTAGGTTTGAATAGGGTGGTTGCGCTGGTTTTCCAGTTGTCGAGCTCACCAAAACCATGCTGCGGCAGGTTCCCCACTTCCAGGTTGTAATTGGGGTAATACCCCGAAAGATTCAACTGCTTTGCGGAGACTCGTATGCTGGTGTTGAAAGGGAAAAACACCTTTCCGCCGCCATTGATCCACCATTGTGTGCCCTCGTCCGCGGTATGGTATTGCAGCAAGAGGGGTATGGTCGCCGCAAAGAATCGTTGCGTTTCTTTATAGCCTTTTGTCTGCACGCTATACTCGAATGCAGAACCTTCATCGTCTACCTGGTTGTAGTTGAAAACAAGCCCATCAGGAAAACTGGCTTGGGTGCGATAGATACCGCCTGCTATGCCTGTAAGCACCCCGAACTGGCTGCCCAATCGAAAAGTATAGTCCAGGCCCAGCGACCCGCCCGGCAACAGCTTATCCTTGCCGTTTTGCAGGGGGTACGTCGTCCCCTGCAGCCCACCATTCAGCTCGATGCCGACTTGCGCACTGGCAGGAGACAGCAAGGCGGTGACACAAACAGTTAACCATAATATTTTTCCGATCATGTAGTCACTTTCTATTTTTGTATTCGTACCCTACTATTGTAGCACCAGCACATTGGTACTCGCTCTTTGCCCGTTGCTTAACAGCAGGTTGACGATATAGATACCATATGCCGAAGGCATTGTCAGCTGCACCGTCGGCTGGACATTTGTCACCTGCTGCAGCACCCGGCCGGATAGATCCAATAACTGCAAAACCGCACCCTGTAACGCGGCGCCCGCGTAGTTGCTCGTAACAGTGACTTGCGAACCGCCGCTGGCAGGATTAGGTGAAACCTTTATACCCCCGGGGATCGGCGCATTGGCGGTAATCGAGAGTGTACAGCTTTGAACTTGCTGGCCTGCTTTGTTTGTCGCCACCACATAATATTGTCCATTCAATGAAGGGGTCTCGCTGTAATATTGACTGGTGTCCCCGCTTACGGCAACGCCATTCTTATACCATTGCCATTGCACATAGTCGTCGCTGCTGTTGTCGAAGAAGATCACATCGTTCCAGTGTTGCCCGATGAGCGAAGCCGACTGATAGTATACCGTATCGGCTACGGCCGTGGCAGCATCGTAGCTGGAGTCCCCGGCCTGCGTGGCGGTAATGATAGCGGAACCGGGTTTCAGTAAAGTCAATACGCTGCCCGATACGGTGGCAATAGACGGATCGGATACCGAATAGGTCACCGGCAGGCCGCTGCTCGCGGTAGCGGTAAGCTGCACGTCAGTCGTGTCATTACATCCTACCAGCAGGCTTTGTCCCCATTTTATCTCCTGCATGGCAATCGTAATCGTCAGCAGATTCGAGATGTAGTCGATCGTATAGTTGTTCCCCGCGCTAAGGCTGCCTTGCGCGATCGGATAGGTGCCCACGGCCTCACCCGGTGCCCTGATCAGGCTGCCGGTAAAAATACTCGTATCGTCCCCATTCAGGAAGCCGCTGACGGTATACCGGAGTGCCGGATCAGCGGCGCCATATTGTTTCGTCGCCGGTTGCGCAGACACGACCAGCGTAGCCGGGTTGATGGTGAGCGTACCAGGACTGTAGACGATCGTGTAATTGGCATCTACTGCACCGGACGCCGTTATCGGATAGACACCGGCAGGAGAGGCCGCCGTTGCCGTCGTCGTAGCCGTAGGCTGGACCGTCAGATTAGACGCATTGTCTCCATTTATGAAACCGCTGTAAGAAACACTCAGGTGAGGCACCGAACCCCCATAGGTCATCGATGCCGGATTTGGCGTTATCGTGAGCACAGCGCCGGTGACGGTTAGCGTGCCGCCCTGGTAGTTGATGTTGTAATTGGCATCCACGGCACCAAACACAGAGATGGGGTACGTGCCCGTCGGCGAAGCGGAGGTGGCCGTGGTAGTCAACGTAGGCCGGGTCGTCAGGCTCGATGCATTGTCCCCGTTGACGAAGCCACTATAGGACGCACTGAGCGGCGGCACCGCACTTCCATAAAGCATATCCTGGCTGACAGCCGTGATGGTCAGGCTCGCGGGAGTGATTGTATAGTTGCCGCTGACATATTGTATGCTGTAGTTGGCACTGGCCGCGCCCGATGGGATCAGCGCATAGGTGCCCACGGGAGATCCTGCCGTAGCAGCGTTGGTGACGACTGGCAGTGTGGTCAGGCTGCTTGGGCCGTCGCCATTCACGAAGCCGCTATAGCTTACCGTAAGCGACCCGTTGGGCACAAGCGCCGCGCCATAGACACTGCTGGCCGGATTGGCCGTGATCGTCAGGACCGCGGTAGCCACGGCGAGGCTGCCATTGACATAGTTGAAAGTATAGTTGGAAGAAACGCCGCCGCCCGGCGTGATCGGATAGATGCCGGCAGGAGAGCCCGCCGTTGCCGTTGTCGTCGCAGTGGGCTGGATGGCGAGGCTGGAAGCATTGTCCCCATTGACGAAGCCCGAATAGCTCACGGTTAGCGGCGGAACAGGGCCGCCAAGCGGCATACTCTTGTTGTTTGCAGTAACGGTAAGGGTCGCTTTACCCACGGTCAGCGTGCCGGGTTGATAACTGATAGTGTAATTGTTATCTGCAGCGCCCGACGCATTCGTGGGATAGGTGCCGATAGGGGAGGCCGAGGTCGCCGTAGTCGTCAGGGTAGGCGGGGTCGTCAGACTGGAAGCATTGTCCCCGTTCACGAAGCCGGTGTAAGTGGCGCTAAGCGCAGGCACGGTTGCCCCATAAGCCATGCTCGCATTGTTGGCCTTAATCACAAGCGGCACCCGCGTAATGGAAAACGTGCCATTGACATACACGATGGTATAATTAGGGTCTACAGCTCCCGATGGCGTGATCGTGTAAGTGCCGACCGGAGAGTTGGCCGAAGCCGTGAGACTAAGAGAAGGCTGGGTCGTCAGGCTCGAAGCATTATCGCCGTTGACGAAACCGCTATAGCTGATGGTCAGATTGGGGAACGTGCCGCCATACGGCATCGTCGCACTGTTGGCAGAGATGACCAGGATCGCTTTTCCAACGCTTAAGCTGCCATTCACATAGACGAAGCTGTAGTTGCTTGATACGCCGCCACTGGCCGTGATGGGATAGGTGCCGGAAGGAGATGACGCCGTTGCCGTCGTCGAGGCAGTGGGCTGGGTGGTCAGGCTGGATGCCACATCCCCATTTACAAAACCCGAATAGCTGACCGTCAGGGCCGGCAGCGGACCACCGAGCGGCATGCTTTTACTGTCTGCAGTAACGGTAAGGGTCGCCTTGCCCACGGTCAGCGTACCGGATAGATAACTAATCGTGTAATTGGCATCTACCGCGCCCGAAGCAGTGATGGGATAGGTGCCGGCGGGCGAAGCCGGGGTAGCCGTCGTAGTGACCGTGGGCGCCGTCGTCAGGCTGGAGGCATCGTCTCCAGTCACGAAACCGGTGTAGGTAACGTCCAAAGCCGGCACGGCGCCGCCATAGACCATGCTCGTGTTCCTGGCCTTGATCGTCAGGTTGGCTGGGTTGACAGTCATGGTACCGGCCTGGTAAGTAATCGTATAATTGGCATCCACCGCGCCCGAGGCAGTAATGGGATACATGCCGACGGGAGAGGACGAGGTGGCCGTCGTAGTGACGGTGGGTGCAGTGGTCAGGCTGGCCGCGCCTTCCCCATTGACAAAACCACTATAGCTCAGACCTAAAGCGGGCACCGTAGCCCCATAGGTCATCGTCGCATTGTTGGCGATGATCGTCAGGGCCGCGGGACTGATCGTAAGCGTCCCGTTGACATAGGTAAAAGTATAGTTGGCAGATACGCCGCCACTTGGCGCGATCGCGTAGGTGCCGGCAGGAGACGAGGCCGTTGCCGTCGTCGTCGCCGTTGGAGCAGTAGTCAGCTTGGTAGCGTCGTCTCCATTGACGAACCCGCTATACTTCACACCCAAAGCAGGCAAGGCACTGCCGTAGGTGCTCGTGGCGTTTTTGGCCGTTACCGTCAGGGTCGCCGGGTTGATCGTAAGCGTGCCGCCCTGATAGGTAATGATATAATTCGCATCCACCGCCCCAGAGGCAGTGATCGGATAAGTGCCGGCAGGCGAGGACGCCGTAGCCGTCGTCGAGGCCGTGGGCTGCGTAGTCAGGCTGTTGGCGTTATCCCCATTCACGAAGCCACTGTAGCCGACGGCAAAATCAGGCAAGGCACTGCCGTAGACACTGCTGGCATCACTGTCAGTGACCGTCAGGGCCGCCTGGTCGATGGTCAGGGTATAGGTCTGTTGTCCCTGCGCCGCGAAAACGTCCTGGACGTCAACCGTAAAGGTATACATCCCGGCAACGGTTGAGGTACCGGACAGGAGCCCATTGTTGGACAACGAAATACCTGGGGGTAGGGGTTGGCTTGCCGCATCTACACTAAAAGTATAGAAAAACCCGCCGTGAGCCGTAAGTTGCTGATTATAATTTCCCCCATACATACCATCGGGGAGGGTCGTGGGCGTAATTGTTAGCTGGCCATACGACCACGTACTCAATCCACATAAAAGGGCCGTCAGAATGAAAAGCTTCTTTTGCATAACGCCAATAGGGTGTTTTGGCCCATAGAACTGGATGCAGTATATACGTTTTTGAGGGTGGCGAAGTGGGCATTAAAGATAGACATTAGTTGGTTATAAACCTCAAACATCATGGACCGCATTTTTCGCCGTCAGCGAAGCGCCGGCACTGGCAAAGACCACCAGTACCACGGCTATCCATTCGTGAAAAGAAAGCGATTCGTGTAAGAAAACGAGGCCGCATAAGGCGGCTGCCGCAGGCTCCAGACTCAGCAAAATGCTGAATGTACGCGCCGGTATCCGCCGGAGCGCACTCATTTCCAGCGTAAAAGGAATGGCGCTCGACAAAAGCGCCAGCCCCAAGCCCATCAATGACAGCGCAGGGGTGAGCCGATGGAGCCCGCCGCTGCCCAGACCGAATGGGAGGACCACCAGGCTGCCAAACAGCATGCCTATGGTTACTGCATCCCTGTCATTCAACACTTTGGAAGTCCTCGCTCCCAACAAAATATAAGCCGCCCAAAAGGCGCCGGCCAATAAGGCCAGGATGACCCCTATCGGGTCCACATTTTTGGTATTCCAGGGGGCGATCAGCACGATGCCCGCCCCCCGCCAGCAATACCCACAACACATCCTTCGCACGCCGCGACCCGAACACGGCCACCAGCAGCGGACCTAAGAATTCCAGCGTCACACCCAACCCAAGTGGGATCCTGTCGATAGCCAAATAAAAAATAAGGTTCATGGCGCCGAGTATCACCCCATAAGGGATAACCGCTTTCCATTGGGTAGGGGTCAGTTTGCTTACGTTTGGCCGATTGACCGCCATCAGGATCACCGCCGACAGGCCCACCCTGATAAGCGTAGTGGCTTCGGCAACCCAATACCGGAAACAGGCCCTTTGCTAAAGAGGCGCCGCCCTGGAAGCTGAGAATGGCCAGCAGTACGGCCGGAACCGCCGGTATGGTCAGGGGCTTGTTGCTTTTCATAATTGCGGGCAAGATAACAATCCCTGGTTATTATTTGCAGGTTCCATAATTTAGCAATAGTCTAAATAATGTACTATGCCCGCCGCCACGCATACCCTCACCAAAGCACAGGCCCGTAAAATTATCCTGCATGCGGCGGGACTGTCAAAACAGGCGCAGTTTGGGAAGGGCGGGAAGCGGTCTACAAAGTCATTGACCACCTCGGGTTCGTGCAGGTGGATACCAACTATACCGTCGAGCGGGCGCATCATCATACCATATTTTCGCGGGTGCCGGACTACAAAGTAACTTGGCTTGACGAACTGCAGGAAGACGGCAGGGTCTTTGAATTCTTTACTTCCGACTCCGGATACATCCCCATGCACGAGTTCCGTTTTTCATTGCCCGTGAAGCAGGGCTTTGCCGCCGCCAGAAAACCGCTGACACCCGCCGAACTCAGTCTCATGAGCAAAGTACTGGACAGGATCGCTCGCGAAGGACCCTTGATGGTGAAGGACTTTGAAAACGATCGGCAGGAGGCAAGTGCAGGCTGGGTGGGATTGGCGGCCGTCAAAAATGGCCATCGAACGACTGTATCTTGACGGGAGACTGATGAACACCCGGAAGCAGAATTTTCAGAAGGTATATGATCTCCCGAAGAACATGGTCCCTGCCGGCACCGATACCTCGATGCCGCCGCCGGAAGCATTCGCAAGACACGTTATCCTGCGCGCACTGCGTTCTCTTGGCATCGCTTACACCAAAGAGATGGCCTGGCGCGCCCGCTACGCGAAGGGCCACATGATCAAAAAAGAATTGGAAAAACTCGTAGCGGAAGGCGAAGTGCTTCCCATTTCGATCGATGGGCTCAAAACCGCCCCGCTTTACACCTTGCCCGCCTATGTCAAAAAGAACATTGTCTTATCCGGCGACGCATTTATCCTTTCACCATTCGACCCATTGAACGTCTTCAGACATCGCCTGAGAGATTTCTTCGACTTCGATTATCAAAATAGAATGTTTCGTCCCCGGGCCCAAGCGGAAATACGGCTATTTTTCATTGCCTGTATTGTTCGGCGATCGCTTTAT
>CBDCBP010000019.1:0-37673 GCA_965214315.1 Puia sp.
GGAACTCTATGAACTCGCGACCTTATATAACCTGTGAGATTGATTGGTGCTTTCCGCCGAAAATACAGTAAGTCTATTCTATTATTTTATATGTCACAAGGTATAACCTGGCTAAACGCCGCTGTCAATTGCGGCGCATTAACGCTACAGGCGAACGATCCCCTACAGGAGAACGATCCGCAACAGAAGATCATTCGGCGTGTCAACCGTATGGCCTTTTTGATGATCGCCTTGAATCGGGAAGAATTATTCGAATGGTCCGCCTATGCCGCGCTCTTATTGTTGATCATCGCTTTTTATACCCGGTATGCTCAACATTATCGCGCGCTGCTCAACCAACTACAGGAATACGCCCGGCAGAAGGGACCTGGAAAGCGCGAACAAAGACAAATTTATTGCAAACGCGAGCCATGAATTGAGGGTGTCCCATAAGTCCATAAACGCAATCATTACTGTGCTAAAAAAGCACGTCCAACAGGCAAATTCAGCAGCGCTGACCACTATTGTGAACGACCTTCAAACGAGCTGTGACATTTCCTTCAATGTAAACGACAATATGCTGGAATACCAAAAGATCCAGGCGGGCAGCAATACAATGAACCGTCAAAACAGTTTTGATGCCAGGTCTTGTTTGGTAATACTACGGAGTCTATCGATATTTAGCCAATGAAAAAGACGTCAGGATCAAAGTTGTTTATTATGAATTTATACCTCGCCTTAGTATAGCTGATGACGTAAAGATCAGGCATATCTATACCAATATCCTGCACAACGCAATAAAATTCTCTCCCAATGATTCGGAGATAATCGTGTCTATAGGAACAAAAGCCGGCAGTTTGGTATTTCGCGTCAAGGACTGCGGCTCAGGCATCTCCGGCCAGGTCGCGTTATATAAAGCATTTTCCACCACGAATCCGGATGGCCTGGGGCTGGGCTTGTATATAGTGAAAGAACTTGTCGATAGCCTGCATGGCAAAATAACCGTTAAAAGTGACGGGAATGGAACGGCATTTACCGTGATTATTCCGCTAAGCGAAGTCGATCAGGCCACAGTGGTAGCGCAGCAGGAAAGCATATCGTAAACGCACTTAACGCATTGAATCCAAAAAAATAGAGCGCGATTGCGCTCTATTTAGTGGTCCTGCCAGGAATCGAACCGGGATCCAGGGCTTCGGAGACCCTTATACTATCCATTGTACTACAGGACCGGGCCAGCCAGGCCGCATCAGCGGCTTTGCAAGGGAGGGCAAAATTAAACAACTATTTCAACAATCCCCTCAGGTTAGTGCTGAATATTTTGACGGCGATGGCCAGCAGGATCACGCCAAAGAACTTCCGGATAGCGATCATTCCGGCAGGACCCAGGATCCGCTCGATCGTGTCCATAGATTTCAGCACGAGGAAAATAAAGAGCAGGTTAAGTACAATGCCCAATAGGACCGTGGTGGTTTCGTAGTTGGATTTTAGCGACATGATCGTCGTCAGCGTACCGGAACCGGCTATCAGCGGGAAGGCAATGGGTACGACTACGCTGGCCTTGGCATCCGGTTCGCTCTTGAAGAGCTCGATACCCAGTACCATTTCCCAGCCCTAAGATAAAAATAACAATAGAGCCGCCCACGGCAAATGACCGTTGATCGACGCCCAGGATACGCAGGAACTGCTCCCCGCCAAAAAGAAACAATACCATCAGTCCGCCCGAGATCAGCGTCGCCTTTCCTTCATTGAGGCTGCCGATCTTTTTCTTCAGCGCATGCAGCAGGGGAATGCTGCCGATAATGTCGATAACGGCGAACAACGTAAAGGTTACCGTGAGTAATTGATTGAAAAAGTCGGGGCTTAGCTTCACCTGGCAAAGTTAGGTGAACTTTCCGACCCGGCCCCGCGCATTCCCCGGCTCGCCCCGCGCACTGCCTGCCCCCGCGCTCGCCCCGCGCACTGCCGGCCCCCCGCGCATTCCCCCGGGCTCACCCCCGCGCACTGCCTGCCCCACGCATTCCCCCGGGGTCGCCCCACGCACTGCCTGCTATGTAAATTTTTTATAGTAGGTCGCCGGCTTATGCTGCTCTTTTTCCGGGGGCACCCGGTTCAGCAACACCTCATGGGCGATTGCGCCCCCTTGCTGATAGATCCTCACACACACCCATAGTGAAGGGAAAACACTTTAAAACTATCGATCAGCGGTGTGCCGGTGATGCCGGACACAATGCTCCGGAGAACACCGCCATGTGCGACGATGGCCTTGGGTCCGTCTGACGTCGCAGCGGCAATGGCCGTATAGCAACGAGACACCCGTTCGTGCAAGTCTAGGTAACTCTCTCCACCCGGCACGCGAATATTCACAAAATCTGCCATCCACGGATCAATCTCGTCCTTTGGTAGTTTATCCCAGGGCTGCATTTCCAAGAGCCGCAGTGCAACTCCATCAGCTCCGGCAGGAAGCGGAGTGGACGGTCCGGAAATAATAAGCTGGCCAGTCGCGCGCAGCGTTGCAGCGGACTGCTGTAGACCTGCACAATATTGTCCGGCAGAACTTGCCTGATCGACTCCGCTTCCGAAAAAAAGCTTTCCGTCACACCCAGGTCGGTCTGCCCATAGCAGACGCCCTTTGCTACGTCGGGTGTAGTATGTCGAATAAGATAAATGTCGTTCATAAAATTCGTCCGTAAAAGTAAAGTATTTTAACGGCTGCTGTTGATGGCCGCCAGCAATGCGCTGATCGTGGTGAAGCGCCGGCCATCGAACATCCAAACAGTCCCGGCCGTTAACCTGTGTGATAAGAATGCCGCCCCCGAATCAGTAACGGTAAATCCTTCCCGTTGCAACGCCCGCCGGGTTCCAGAAAGCAGCCACATTGCCACGAGCCGCGACCTCGCCAGACATGTCCCCACCCGCCAACCCACATCACCAGACAGGTCCCCACCGGCCAACCCCACATCAGCAGCCAACTCTCCACTAGCCGACCCCTCACCCGCCAACCCGATCCGGCGGCCCCCTTCCGGCGGGATCCTGAATACGCCCGTAGCGCGGTCGAACGCCACATCTTCTTTCGCAAAGACGGCCTCAAACGTACCGTCGAGTATCAGGTCCTCAGGCGTGCCCTTGTGAAGCGACCCTCCTGTCTCTAATAGCCATACTTCATCGGCAACCTGCAACGCCAGATCCAACTCATGTGTCGAAAGTAAAATGCCTTTATGGAGCTCCCGGGCCAGCCGGTGGAGCAGACGCATCAGCCGGATACGACTGGGAAGATCGAGATGCGCCGTCGGCTCATCAAGCAGGAGCAAGGGCGTATCCTGCGCCAAGGCACGCGCCAGCATGACTTTCTGGTTCTCCCCATCACTTAAAGTGTGCAGCTTTCTGCCGCGCAGGGCGCCGATGCCCGCGGCTTCGATCGCACGTTCGATGGCGGCGGTCCGGCCCGTCAAGGCCGCCCAGCCAATCCGACCAGGGATAGCGACCCAACGCCACCAGCGAGTAGACATCCAGGTTATTGCCGCTGATCCGGTCGGTCAGCACCAGGCTTATTTTTTTTGCGAGCTCAGCAGAAGACAAATCCATTTTGCCCGTAATGAGAATCTCACCGGCAAGCGGTGGCTGAAGACCGGCCAGCGTACGAAGCAGCGTGGATTTGCCTGAACCATTGGGACCTAACAGACAGATCAGCTGACCTGACCGGATGTCCATTGGGGGCATCTTGTCCGAAACCGGTAACTTTTTCCCGCCGGCTAGGTAACCGGTCTGAAGACCCTGGCTTTGTAACAATGGTGATCCGCTGGTCATCGGTAAATGTGTAGACTTTTTTTACGGACAAGCAGGAATACAACCATAGGAGCCCCTACCAGCGAGGTGATAATGTTGACCGGCAGCACGGTATCGGACCCCCGGCCATTGGGCTATACTATCGCACAGCAGGAGCAGGACAGTGCCGATGAGACAACAGGCCGGCATCAGGATCCGATGACTTGAAGTATTGAAAAATAGCCGCGCCAGATGTGGCACCGCGACGCCGATAAAGCCGATAGGCCCGCAGAAAGCCGTAATGCTTCCGGCCAGCAGGCTGGTGCTGCAGACGATGACGATGCGGGCATACTTCACCGTTAATCCCATGCTCCTCGCGTAATTTTCACCGAGCAGGAGGGCATCCAGCATCTTGGACGAGAAAAACGCCGCGGTCAGACCTGCGACTATGGTCAATGCAAATATAGGCAGCTGCGGCCCGGTCACCCCGCTTAACGACCCGAAGGTCCACAGCAGGTAGTCCTTGACCTCTTCCGGATTGCTGAAGTATTGCCAGATGCTGACGAGGGCGAGGGTGATGCTGCTGATCATTATTCCAATGATCAGCATGAGCACGTTGTCCTTCAGGCGGCCGGAGAGCGTCAATACAAAAAGCATGACCACACCCGCACCGGTACAAGCGGCGCCGACGATCAGCCAGCTGCCCGAAAGCCCGAGTTCTCTTATCGCGAAGAGGGTCGCTATGCTGCCGCCGGACAACATGACCGCCGCCACGCCAAAGGATGCGCCCGCCGAAATGCCGAGGATACCAGGATCGGCCAGGGGGTTGCGAAAGAGTGTTTGCATCTGCAGCCCTCCGACTGAAAGACCACATCCCGCGAGTACCGCCGTCATGGCTTTTGGCAGGCGGATATTCTTTACAATGAAGTACCAGTCGTCGTTGCGCGATCCTGAAGAGAGCAGGACGCGAAAGATCTCGCGTACCGGTATCCTCACCGGACCCGCACAGAGGTCAAGCACAAAGGCCATCAGCAATAACAACAAGAGTCCGGCGAGGCTCATTTTCCTGATGGGATTGTTCATTTAAGTTGTTTGTAGTAATACAGCCTGTCTTGCGGCAGCAGGCCCGGGTGCAGGATGCGGATCAGATCGGCAAGGACCAGCTGAGGGTTGACGATCCCAGACTCCCAATAGTCATTTGAGCCCAGGTCATTCACCCGGTTATCGTAATTGTAGATCGCGTCCTTTTGGAAGGGCCGGAAGGCAATGAACCGGCTGTCTTTTGCTAGGAGGTCTTTTTTGGAATCGACAATGCCCACGTTCAGCCAGTAATCGGCTTTTAGGGCTATCGGCGCCACTGTCTCGAAGTTCAAGGGTATGCTGGTCGTTCCTTTCGCAGCCATCCATTGGTAACTGGCCCCCGCATCCCGGAGGAACTGCGTCATATAGTTATCTCCGGCTGGCATATACCAGACCCCCTTGAAGGGTATGTTGAGGATGACGGATGGCTTTACGCTCACGCGGGTGCCGATCGAGGCGAGTTGCAAATAGGCATGCTCGATGTGCGCGAATTTTTCGGCAACGCTGTCTTCTTTATCGACGAGCGCCCCGATCAGCTTTGCCCATTCCGCGCGGCCAAGTGGCGTCGTCTCCAGCCACTCCGCATCTGGTAGCACAGGTATACCGGCGTCAACAATGGTCTTGTATTGCCCGAAGGCGGCGTCGGGATCGCTCATGGCGATGAGCACACCAGGCCGCATGGAGATGACGAGCTCGCTGTTGATGGTATTTTCGATGCCTATCTGCTTTACTTTTCCTGTTCGGATCCCTTCCCGGACAATAGGCGAATTGACGTAGTGCAGGTCTCCAAGGCCCGTGATCCGGTCGGCGGCGCCTGCAAGATCAGCCAGCGCCACATGGACCGACGATTCGACGGCGAAAGATTTCACCGGTGTCGTGATCACCGGTATTCCGGGCCGGTCGGCCGGCGGTGCGACACCCTGGTCTACCAGCAGGTAATGAAGAGTATCGGCCTTTCCTCCACGCAAATGCAAGATGCTGACATCCCGGTAGCGGTCATAGTAGTCGATGCGGAACCCGCGGGCATATTTGAGCACCGAGCGGGGATCGATGCGAACCGCGCTGCTTGTAGTATCCCCCGCGTTCTTTCCGGACCCCTGGCGGCAACGAACAACAAAAACTGCGGCCACTACGGTCAGGAGAAAAACGGCATAGCGGCTGTTATTACTACGCATAGAATCGATTGCTTACAAATCGGCCCAAAACTACAAAAAGATCAGCGGCCTGACGGGGCCATTGATCTTTATTTAAGCGAAATCAACGATTATTGATTGATTTTGTAAGTTGCCGTTACATATGGATACCGCGTTGTGTCGGAGTAAGCCGAGGAGCAGAAGATCCTGGAGTTATAGAGTTGTTCGGTGTTGAGCCGCATCGTAAACCCATAGTTGCCATTCGTGAGCATGTTGTTGACCATCGTAGTCACATCGACACTCAGGTTGAGAAAGGGTTGACCGGTCTGCGGTACATGCACTTGTCCAGTCGTATCCGTCGTGGGCTGATTATTGAAATTGAGCGTCTGATCCCAGCTGCTGGAAATGCGCTGTATCCAAAAATCATTAGTACTGCCGTAGTTGGCATGGACAAGATCGCCATTCTGCGGTAGGGTGTCTGAAAAAAGCACCAGCGTAGCGGATGTAACGACGGCCCCAGCCGGTATCGGACTGAGATTGAATTTGAAAAAAGAACGCCCGGTAACAAAGATACCATTGACTGTCCAGGCTTCGGCCAGCAACTCGGGTGAGGTACTGTTGCCGCCGGGTGAGCTTGCGTTGGCCAAAAACATTAATTCATAAGGTGAGTAGCCGGTGCCGGGGAAAAAAGTATGCAGCACCACTGTCCCGTTTCCGCCAAGAACCTGGATCGAAACCGTGTCAACCCCGGTATGGCCAATAGAATCGACAGCCATCAACTGGAAAACATAGGTGCCCGTGACAAGCCCCCTGACAATGGTGACTGGATTCCCGTTATCGGCGATCACGGGAGTATTCGGTCCCGATAGCTCACTCCAAGCATAGCCAACTATCCGGCTGGCGGTGTCATGCGCCGTTCCGTTGAGCCGCACGCTGTCTACTGGTAAAGTGACGATTTGAGCAGGGCCTGCATCCACGGACGGCGCCGGGGGCAACGGAGTCGCAGGAGCAGTGGTAGTCTTTTGGCAGCTGACAACCATCAATAGAAGGCCAGCGGAGAGTGCGAAGGAAAAGATGGTAGATTTCATATATTATAAATTCAGACGATCAAACTACATAAAACGACGTTGTGTTCATATTATTATTCCGGTTATCTTTGACGGCATTATATTGAGATAATTTTATATTTATATGAGCGTTATCAGAAAAGCCAATTCCTTCATTAAAGACCTTCTGTTGGTCTCTCGTGTCGGCATCCTTTTAAAGCCGTTTCGTTTCTTTTTCAAATTTTGCTATAATTTTTCCATGCTTTCTTCCTGGGTTAACCGCTACAGCGGAAAAGTGCCGTATTCGGATTTTTACAAACCCTTTCGAAGTTATAATAACCGGGTAAATCTGCACGAAGAAGTGATCCGCACCCAAGGCCTCGACAATAAGCCGATACATTATCTGGAATTCGGCGTCGCCGGCGGCACCTCGTTTGCGTGGTGGATAAAGGCCAACCAGCATCCCGGTTCGCGTTTCTTTGGCTTCGACACCTTCGAAGGTTTGCCCGAAGACTGGCATTTTTTTAAAAAGGGCGCCTTTAGTTTCGATACCCCATTTATCGATGATACCAGGGGCATTTTTATTAAGGGGCTTTTCCAGGATACACTCTATACTTTTCTCAACAACTATCGAAACGGCATCGATAGCGCCGATGCGACCCGGGTACTCCACCTGGATGCCGACCTCTATTCTTCTACTTTATTTGCACTGACGATGCTCGCGCCCTTTCTCAGGAACGGGGACATTCTGCTTTTCGACGAATTCAATATACCCAACCATGAGTTCGCGGCCTGGAGCGACTTTATCAGGAGCTATTATATCAAATATGAGGTCATCGGTTCGGTGAACAATTTTTACCAGACGGCCATAAAGATCATAAAGTAGTCCCCGTACCCGCTGGCGTGCATCTGGGATTCACGGGAATCCCACCGGATGGACCGGAGGTCGATCGTCAGAAGGACAGTCATAAACGGTCAACTCAACGCCAATTCACCGAAACCCCCACATAATAATTCCTCCCCGGAGCAGCATTATAATACCTCCCGGCAGCGGCATTAAAATCATCCCCGAGACTATATTTGACATTGAAAGCATTGTCGATACCGGCATAAACATCTAATTTGAACCTTCCCGGTGGCATGATCCGGCGAAACCCCAGCCGGCCGCCCAGCAGATCATAGGAACCCGCCCATGCGGTATTGGCATCGTTGAGCGCCAGGTGGTCGGAATAGGTATAGGTGATGTTCGCATAGGCTCCCGCCTTAAGCAAAATATCCAGCCCGGTGACGACACACTGAGGCGGCACACTTGGAAGACGATGCCCGGAGAAATTGGAAGTATCCTGCGTGAAATTGCTGTAATGGAAATCGTGCCACGTATCGCTCACAAACACTTTCATGTTGCTCACAAAACTCCTTGGCGCGTCCACGACCTGGTAAGAGACAAAAGTCTCCAGCCCATGCTGGTCGGTCCCGCCGGCATTGACGGAATAGCTGACCCCAAAGGAGTCGATCCTTTGCACGATGGCATTGCGGATGTGAAAAAAGAAAGCGTCCACGTCAAAGAAAAGCTTGCCATGAAACAAACTGCCGCGGGTACCGACTTCGTAGTCTATGCCGTCTTCCGGATGGAGCGGCGGCCCGACCACGCCATTGCTCTTCTCCAGTTCCTGCACGGTCGGAGTGGAGAAGCCGCGCGCGGCGCTGGTATACACGGAGATATCCGGCGTGATCTTCTTCAACACGGCGATGCGCGGCGCCAGCTTATTGTTGAACCTGATCGGATGGGTGACCGGAGGCACGACGGAAACACGGGTGATCGTCACCGCATTCTCGTTGAAGCTGGCGCCAGCCGTCAGGGTCCAGCCGCCGTCCATCTTGAGGTCGGCCTGCGCGAAACCCAGCCAGGTATAGTTCTTCAGCCGGTCATCCGTTTGCAACGCGTCTTCGACGCCCGCGTGATTGGCATAGTCCCGGGTCTCGAAAAACCCCTTCTGCGCCTCCGCCCCGCCATTGAGCTGCAGACTGCCTATGCCCAGGTCTGTTTTATACTGAAAGACGGAACGCCCGCCAAAATGAGGTTCCTGGCGATATTCATACACCCTGATGCCAGGGTTGGTAAAATCGGTATAGGCGCCATATATGGCCGTGGTGTTCTGCCAGTGGTCGCTGAAACGATAGGTATTGCTAAACGCCGCCGTGAAATTTTTTTGAAAGATGGCCGCCTGCGCCTGTATGGCACCTGGCTGTCCGCCGACGGCGGGTCTCGCCATCTTCGGATCCTTATTGTAGTCGGCCTGTGTCAGCCCGCCGGGGGTCTGATAGTAGAGATCACTGTAAACCACATACGCATGGATGGTCTGCTTATCGGAGGCTTTCAGCTGCGTCTCCCAGCTCCCGACATCCCGGCGCGATTGTGTTTGCTGCCGGTAGCCATCGCTCGTCTGATGGGTATAAGAGAAAATGTTGCGGTGATCGGCATCGCCTGCCCGAACATCCACATTCGCACTGTTGGTGGTATAGCTGCCGCCCGTATAATCGGCACTGACGCCCCGCTCCCATACCGCGGGCATGGAGTTGATGAGCACCGCGCCGCCGATACCTGCGCCATAAAGACTGCCCGCCGTTCCCTTGATGATCTCCAATGACTGGAAATTGTAAAACCCCAATTCGTTCAGGTAGGTATTGCCGCCGGGGTCGGTGAGCGGGATCTCGTTCCAGTAGATCTTGACATCCCTGACCCCGAAAGGCGATCGCAGCGAACTACCGCGGATGTTCAACCGGTAACTGCCGGGTGACCGCTCCTCCATGCGGACACCCGGAATGGTATTCAGTGCCGGCAAGATGCTGAGATTGGCGAAACGGTTGAGCAATGCCTTGCTCACGACGCTGACAGGAGCGCCTGCTTCCGTCAGCTTCCGGTTCTGTTCATAAGCTTTTATGACGACCTGGTTCAGGGATCTGGTGTCGGATGAATCGGTCAAAAAATCGGGCGGACGCACCTCCTGCGCGGACAGGGTTAGAAGGCCTCCGGAATACAGGAGGGTAAGCAGCAGGATGATTTTTTTCATAGACAAATGTAGAGTAGAATTCATTACCTTCAAATGGATTATCCAGCCTGCCTGTAGACAGTCCCTCTCTTCGTCAATCGAACCCTAACGCATGAGCAAAAGACAATTGAGTTTATTCGATCTCAGCATGATCGTAGTCAGCCTGGTGATCGGAATGGGCATCTTTCGCACGCCGGTGGTTGCCGCGGCAAGAGGCGGGCTCGCCGGGCATCTTCTTTCTGGCCTGGGGGCTTGGCGGCGTGATTGCCTTCTGCGGGGCACTCACGTACGCGGAGATCGGTTCGCGTTATCCTGTCACCGGCGCCTACTACAAGATCTTTTCCCTGAGCTATCATCCGTCGCTGGCTTTTTCCATCAACTGTATCGAACTGGTGTCCAATGCCGGCTCAACGGCCCTCGTCGGCGTCGTCGGTGCAGAGTACATCGGTCATTTTTTTTATCCGGGCCCCGCGCCTGCCTTATTCCGCGGTTGCGTTACCGCCGCCGCCGTAGCCGTATTTTACGTCATCAACCTGCTGGGCCTGAAAATGAGCAGCAGGGTGCAGAACATCCTCACGATCGTGAAGATCACGCTTATTTTACTCTTACTGGCGGCGTTTTTTGGAACCCACCCGCTGCCCGGTCCCGTGACCGCCGTCACTGCCACTCCACCTCAGCCGATCAATTTCTTCAAGGCGCTGGGATTTGCGCTCGTCGCCGTCTCCTTCAGTTATGGCGGCTATCAGCAGACCATCAATTTCGGCGGGGAGGTCACAAACGCCAGCCGCATCGTCCCCCGTGGTATCGGCTATGGCATCTCCATCATCATTACCCTCTATCTTTCGCTGAATTTTGTCTACGTGAAGGTTATCGGATTCCATCAGCTCCAGACGGCCGACTCGATCGCAGCCGTGCTGATAGGGCATCTCTTCGGCCCGGCCGGCGACACTATTTTCCGCTGCCTCATGTTCTTCTCGGTCCTGGCGTACGTTAACGTGTCCGTCCTGAGCAACCCCCGTGTCATGTTCGCGATGAGCGACGAAGGCATCCTGCCCGCAATCTTCCGCAAGACCACCGCGCGGCAGGGCGTGATCATCTGGTCGCTGACCGCCTATTCCGCCGCCATCATCCTGACCCTTTTCTTCACCAGTGCGGTGGACAAGCTCATCAACTATACCATTTTCCTGGATAGCATCGCCTTCGCATTTTCCGCCTTCGCACTCTTTATCCTCCGCAAACGGCGCATAGGGGAGGACCGTGCTATCTTTCGCATGAAGGGATATCCGTGGATCCCTGGATTCTTCATCCTGGCCTATATGTTCGTCACGATCAGCGTGGCCATCTCAGATCCCCTTTCCGCGTTCTACTGTCTGATCATCTTCGCTATATTCTTTATTTTATATTTTATCTTGCGTAGGCCGAAGGCCAATCATTAAGACAAGAAATTTATGGATATATCCTACATCATAAATGAACTAGGCGAAGATAGAGACCATTACTTCAACGCCATAGCCCCACCCATCATCCAGACCGGCAACTTCCGCGTTCACAAAGTGGACGAACTGCGATCGCTCTTCGAAAACGAACAATCCGGCTACCTCTACAGCAGAGGCCTCAATCCCACCGTGGACATCCTCCGGCGAAAACTCGCGGCACTCGACGGAGCGGAAGACGCCCTCGTCTTCAACAGCGGCGCCTCGGCGATATTCGTCGGCGTACTGGCCAACGTCAAGGCCGGCGACCATATCGTCTCCGTCGAAAAACCATATACCTGGGCCCAGCGCATGTTCGACGCCATCCTTCCCAGATTCGGCGTTACGACCACCTATATCGACGGCACCCGAATCGAGAACTTCGAACGGGCCATCTTGCCCAATACTACACTCATCTATCTGGAATCACCCAATTCCTGGGACTACCGGTTACAGGACCTGCAGGCAGTTGCCGAACTCGCCCGTTCGGAAGGCATCGTGACAATGATCGACAACAGCTATTGCACACCCCTCTACCAACGTCCCATCACCCTGGGGATCGACATCGCCATGCAGACGGCGACGAAATACATCGGCGGTCACAGCGATACGCTCGGCGGCGTGCTCTCGGGATCAAAGGCAATGATGAAGAAGATCTTCGACAGCGAATTCCTCAATACCGGCTGCGGCATCCAGCCATTTAACGCGTGGCTGCTGATCCGCGGTCTACGGACCATGCCGGCCAGGCTTGAGCACATCAGCCGCACGACACGGGAAGTCGCGGCCTTCCTGAAAGCGCATCCCCGGGTCGAACGCATCCTCTTTCCGTTTGACGAAGATTTCCCCCAATATGCACTGGCAAAACGCCAGATGCAGGGCGCCTGTGGCTTGCTGAGCTTCTTCGTGCGGGCTTCTGCCAGGTCGGAGATCGTCCGCTTTTGTGAGGCCTTGAAACACATTATGATGGCAGTTAGCTGGGGTGGCCATGAATCCTTGATCATCCCAAAATGCGCTTCCCTTTCAGCGGAAGCTTTCGATCCCGACAACCCCGGAACACCGCATGATCCGGCTCTATACCGGACTGGAAGATGCCCCATATCTTATCCGCGACCTCGAGCAGGCAATCCTGTCGGCGTGGTAAAATTTGCCTTAAATTTGCGAACATGAGAATGGAAAAACTACTGCTTTGTTTAATCGCTCTCCTGCTGTGCATGAACCTGGCCGCCCTCGCGCAGGACACCAGCCACCATGTCCTCCAGGATACCACTCATATCCAGGCGACCGCCGATCCGCAGGGCAATTGGGATTTGGCAAGGTGTGTGCAATATGCCGTGTCTAATAATATCTCTGTCAAACAGGCGGATGTGCAGGCCCGCATCGCCAAACTGACCCTGAACCAAAGCAAGTTGTCCCAAATCCCCACGCTTACCGTCGGCACCTCAGCCGGCATTAATTCGGGCCGTTTCCAGAATCCGACCAATTATGTACTTGAGACCCAGACCACCTTCCAGAACAACCTGTCCCTTCAGACCGGTGTAACGCTTTTCAACGGTTTCTATCTCCAACGGACCATCGCCGCCAATAAATTTGCCTGGCTGGCCACCCTCGCCAATACTGATAAGCTAAAAAACGATATTTCGCTCAACGTAGCCAATGCCTATCTACAGGTCTTGCTCGCCAACCAGACAACAGCGGCCTCCCTGCTTCAGCTCCACCTTTCCCAACATCAGCTCGAACTCACACTCAAACAGGTAAAGGCCGGGACCCTGCCGGAACTCAATTCCGCCGAACTGGAATCCCAGGTAGCGCAGGATAGCTCCACCTACATCACGGCTAAAGGCAATACCGTGCAAGCCATTCTTACCCTCAAAGGGTATATGGACCTCGACGCCTCCGTTCCCTTTGATGTGGCTACGCCACCCATCGAGCAGATCCCCATCGAGAAACTAGCCGACCTGGAGCCTGAGTCCGTTTACATGCTGGCGCTCGCCAATCAACCCTTACAGAAAATGGACGCGCTCGAGATCCAATCGGCTCAACAGACCGTCCGGGCTACAAAAGGCGCGATGTTTCCCGTTTTCACGATGTTTGGGAACCTGGGCTCCAATTATTTGAATACGCCCGGTCAGACAGCGGTACCCTATTCTTCTTTTACCGATACGATCGGACACGTGGCCGGCAGCGGCACGCCGGTGACTGCCCCGGTGCCAGTGTATAAATACATCGACACCAAGGCGCCAGGCTATTTCTCCCAGATCAACAACTACTTCTCCCAGTCAGTAGGAATCAGCGTTAGCATCCCTATCCTGAACAACGGCGTACTGCGCACTAATTATGGCAAATCGAAGCTGAACCTTCGCAACCAGGAGCTGCAGCGCGATCAGGATAACCTGACGCTTAAGGAAAATATCTATCAGGCCTATACCGCAGCCATCACGGCCCTGCAAAAATTCGAGGCCAACAAGATTACGGTGGCCGCCACGCAGAAAAGCTATGACTACGCGCAGAAAAGGTATAATGTCGGGATGTTGAACACCATCGACTTGTTAACCAATCAGAATAATTTCTTCAACGCCCGGATCAACCTGCTTTCGTCGCAATTCGACTACGTTTTTAAGATGAAGGTGCTGGAATATTATAAAGGGCTTGGGATAAAACTGACAAAAGATTAATTTACAAAAATGAATAAGGTAACGATTCGCATCATCATAGGTGTTGTCGCCCTGGTCCTCCTGCTCGTGCCTCCTGAAAGGGACAGGGGTACTTGGAAAAGAAGAAGGCACAAGGGTCTCGGTCGAGAAGGCTGCAAAGCGCAATATCACCGAGGTAGTAACGGCAAGCGGCAAGGTATACCCCGAAAAGGAAGTCAAGATCAGTCCTGACATCTCGGGTGAAGTCGTCGACCTGGGCGTCACACAGGAAGGCGACAGCGTGCATAAGGGACAGGAACTGGCTAAGATCTATGCCGATATCTATACGACACACGTGACCAGGCTGCCGCGCAGATGAACCAACAGCAGGCGTTGGTCTCCAACGCCCAGGCGATGCTGCCCGGACTGAAAACGAGTATGGACGTTGCAAAAAAGGCATTGGACCGGGAAAAACAATTGCTGGATCAGAAAGTCGTCTCCCTGTCGGAATATGAAACCGCCGAGGGTACCCTTCAAACGGCCCAGGCCAATTATATGGCCGCTTTGCAAACTGTAAAAGGAAACTCTGCCGGAGCCGTGAGCGCCCGTGCCAACCTGGACATCGCCGCAAAGAACCTGAGCCGCACCACCGTCGTATCGCCCATCGATGGCGTCGTTTCCCTGCTGAGCATAAAAAAAGGAGAAAGAGTCGTCGGTAACTCCATGATGGCCGGAACCGAAATGATGCGCGTCGCCGATATGAGCCGGATAGAGACCATCGTCGACGTCGGTGAGAACGACATCCCGAAGGTGCAGCTCGGCGATTCCGCGCTCATCAGCGTAGACGCCTACAACAACCGCAAATTCCGGGGTGTCGTCACCCAGATCGCGAGCAGCGTCACCACGGCCGCCGGCACCTCGACGACGACCGTATCCACCAACGACGTCACCAATTATAAAGTGCATATCCGGCTTTCGCCCGATTCTTATAAGGACCTCTACAATCCCGCCCGGCCCAAAAGCTTTCCTTTCCGTCCAGGCATGAGCGCCAGCGCGGATATCCAGACCCGCACCCACGCCAACGTATTGTCCGTGCCCATCAATGCCGTCGCCATCCGCGAAAAAAACTCGAATAGTGCCGTACTGGCCAACACGGATGATGCCGCCGCAGGCGACGACAACACCAACAAGAACGACTCCCACACGCAAAATGGCACTTCGGATGACCTCGACGAAGTCGTCTTTGTAGTTCAGCCCGGTGATACCGTGCGGAAAGTAAAAGTGCGTACCGATATCCAGGACATCAATTACATCGAGATCATCGACGGCATCAAAGAAGGCGATCAGATCGTCACCGGCCCCTACAGCATCGTAAGCAAAACATTGAAAAGCGGTCAACGGGTAAAAGTGGTGCCCAAAGACAAGCTTTTCGAGGAAAAGAAAAACTAAAGATGGGGATGCGATTTGGCGTGATAGGAAGCGGGAGTTGGGCTACGGCATTGGCCAAAATTCTGACGGATAGCGGGCAGCCTATAAACTGGTGGATCAGAAATGCGTCGGCTATCACACATATCCTTTCGCGGCACCACAATCCCCAATACTTGCCATCCGTCTATTTTAAGACGGACCTTCTTCACCTCAGCGATTCGGTCACCGAGATCGTGGCGGCCTCGGATTGCCTGGTCATGGCAGTGCCCTCGGCCTATATTTCCGCTACACTCGGCCAACTGGGAAAAAATGCCCTCGCAGGAAAAAAAGTTATTTCTGCCATCAAAGGCATTTTACCCGAACAGAACCTGTTACTGAACGAGTACCTCAACCGGGAGTTCGATTTCGCCGCCGAAGACTATTATACCGTCATGGGCCCCTGTCATGCCGAAGAGGTAGCGGCTGAAAAGCTTTCCTACCTGACTTTTTCCGGCCTGGAAGAAACAAATACCCGGCATCTCGCGGCTTATTTTGCAACGGATTACCTCAATACCGTGATCAATGAGGATGTGTATGGCGTGCAGTATGCAGCCATTCTCAAGAATATCTACGCGTTGGGCGCAGGTATAGCCCATGGTCTGGAATATGGCGATAATTTCCTGAGCGTCCTGATCGCCAATTGTGCAGATGAAATGGCGGGTTTCCTCCAGAAAGTGGGTATCCGGCATATGGAGGTGGGGGTACACCAATCGGAGGACCCCGTCTCCCATAAGCGGAGCGCCAATTATGCAGCTTCCGTGTATTTAGGCGACCTGCTCGTGACCTGTTATTCGTTGTACAGCCGTAACCGGACCTTCGGGAACATGATCGGGAAGGGATACTCCGTCAAGGCAGCCCAGCTGGAACTGAATATGGTCGCCGAAGGGTACAATGCAAGTAAATGCATCTTTTTGATAAACAAGGAGATAAAAGCAGAAATGCCAATTGCAGGCATGATCTACCGGATTTTGTGGGAAAATGTTAAAGCCGGGCCTGGATTTAAACAAATTGAGCCGTATCTTGTCTAATGTATAGGAGGCTGGAGAGCCACCATTTTTAAAATAAACTTGCTATGCCTTTCTCTTTCCAAGGATTCGGTGCAATGGCCATCATCGCGATGGTGCTCATCCTTTCGGTTGCGCAAGGTATTGAGTACCTCAAGACTCACCGCAGACCTCACTGATCGAAGAAAAGATCAGCAGCAATCCCATCAGCCAGCAACTTTCCCTCTTGGGTTAAAGCCAGCGTCTCAGGTGATGACCGTATTTTGCCTTCCCGCATATACCGTTCCGCCCGCTGCCACAACTCCTCGGCCTGCTGCACCCCAAAGCGTTTGGAAACAGTCGACAATTTGCTGCCTTCCGCCGTCCTAAGCGATATCATGATGTATTCATTCAGTTGCTGAACCTCGGTCAGTTCCTCCTTCTCAGCGATAAACCCCCCTCCGCCTCCGGCACCCCCCCCTCTGACCGTCGCGCCCCCAACCGCGCCATCCCCCCGAACCGCAGGATCTTCCTCCGGCTTTCCGCCGACCAGTGCCGCAATGTACTTCGCATTACTCGCCACATTCCACTGCCGCGACCCGCCATTAAAAGAATGCGCCGAAGGACCCAAACCAAGATAAGGCTTGCCCTGCCAGTAGGAAGAGTTGTGCCTGCTCCGCTTTCCCGGCTGTGCAAAGTTGGAGATCTCATAATGCTCGTAGCCGGCCTTGTCCAGCCAATCCATCAACAAAAGGAATTGCCTGGCCTGGTCGTCCGGATTGACGTCGGCCAACTTGCCCATATGGATCATTTTGTCGAGCGCCGTCTTCGGCTCGACCGTCAAGGCATAACAGGACAAATGCGGTATCCCAAGCGCGATGGCCTGCTCAACATTTCGCTGCCAAAGGTCATCCGGGAGCGTAGGACCGCCATAAATGAGGTCGATGCTGATGTTGTCAAACCCCTCCCGCTGCGCCAGCCGGATGCTATCGATGGCCTGTGAAGCGCTGTGCGCCCGGTTCATCCAGCGAAGATCCGCCTCGAAGAAACTCTGGACCCCGACACTAAGCCTGTTGATCCCGGCTGCACGCCACGCCGCCAGCCTCGAAGCCCCGGCACCCACGCCACCCGCATCAATCGTCCCCGCACCAATCGCCCCGGCACCAATCGGCGCAGCACCAATCGAATCAGCACCAACCACCCCCGAACCGGTCGACCCAGCACCCATCCAATCAGCACCAATCGCCCCCACACCAATCGCCCCCGCACCAATCGCCCCGGCACCAATCGCCCCCGCACCAACGCCGCCCCCACCATTGATATCATCCGGATTCGCTTCCAGGGTGATCTCCGCTTCCGGATGCAGCCGGAACAACGCCCTCACCCGGTCCAGGATAAGCGTCAGCGCGGACGGGTCCAGCAAAGACGGTGTTCCGCCGCCAAAATAAACCGTGTCCACCGTCTCCTCACCGATATAATCCATCCGTAATTCCATTTCCCTCAATAAAGCCGGGATAAAATCGTTAACACGATTTATGGTGGTGGAAAAATGGAAATTGCAGTAATGACAGGCTTGCCTGCAAAAGGGAATATGAAGATAGATACCTGCCATCCGGCAAAGGTAAGGCGAACTGGTCGCACCAATCTGACCCCATACATTCTTTTGATCGCTTTACTTGGTCCATTCAAAGGATGGGCACAATATACGCTGTACATCGTACCGGTCGACAAAGACACCACCTTCATCCGAAAGCACCTTGGCCTGCTCACCTCCTTCAAGAGCCGTGAAGCCTGTTCCGAATATGTGTACACCATCCTCCCCACACTGACCACAAAGGGGTACATGACCGCTTCGGCTGACAGCGTCACCTACGGGAAGACCAGTGCCACCCTCCGGCTCTTCGTCGGCGCACCCTGGCGCTGGGGCTACATCGATACCCGGCGGATAGACCCAACCTTGCTCGCCGCCGCCAACTGGAACTCAAAGACTTTCGCTCACCGCCTGCTTGATTTCCACCAATACCAGGTCAGGCAGCAGTTGATGCTCGACTATATGGAAAACAATGGCTATCCCTTTGCAAAGATCAACCTGGATAGCATCGTCCTGCGAGACGCCGGCGAAATCTCCGCCATCCTCAAAATAGACAAGGGACCTCTCTACAAGATCGATAGCATCCGGGTCTTCGGACCCGCAAAGATCTCCAATGACTTTCTCCAGCGTTACCTCAACATTCCCAACGGCAGCCTCTATCGCAAAGAACGGCTGCAGGCCATCAGCAAAAAACTCCTCGAACTCCCCTATCTACAGGAGCAACAGCCCTGGAATATGACCATGACGCCGGAAGGCTCGGTCGTCAACCTCTACCTCAAACCCAAGAAAAGCAGCCAGATCAATGCCCTCATTGGCTTCCTCCCCAGCAGCGACCCGGCCCTGGGCAACAAGATCCTCGTCACCGGCGAAGCGACCATCAACCTGCAGAATGCCCTGGGCAACGGGGAGACGATGTCGCTGAATTGGCAGCAATTGCAGCAAAGCTCTCCGCGGCTCGATCTGGTGTTCCAGCAGCCCTATATGTTCAATTCACCCTTTGGGCTAAACGCCAACTTCGACCTTTACAAACAGGATTCGTCCTATATCAACGTCAACCTGGTCGTAGGTGCGCAATATACGCTGTCGGCCAATCAGACCGGATCGGTATTCCTGCAGGATGCCAGCTCCAGGTTGCTGAATGTCGACACGCTCTCGATCATGGCTTCGCATACTTTACCCAGCGAGGCGGACATTAGTGCGGTTAGCTTCGGTATGACCTATGATCTGAACACGACGAACTACCGCTTCAACCCCCGCAGGGGTAACGAATTCAGTTTTCTCGGTTCCGTCGGCACCAAGACCGTCAAGGCAAACCCGCTGATCGAGCAATTGAAGGATCCCAACGACACAGCGTTCAACTTTGCATCGCTCTACGATACCGTGCGGACCCATTCATACGAGTTCCTGGCTAAGATCGCGGCCGCGCATTATTTCCCGATCGGCCGCGCATCCACGTTGAAACTTGGCTTCAACGCCGGCGTCTTCAGCAGCCCGAATACCTATCGCAACGAATTGTTCATGATCGGGGGCTACCGCCTGCTTCGGGGCTTCGACGAGCAGAGCATCCTGGCTTCGCAATATACCGTCGGCACGCTCGAATATCGCTACCTCGTGGGTCTGAACTCATACCTTTTCACCTTTGCGGACCTTGGATGGGCAAAGAACAATGTGGCCGGCTACAATCTCGACAATACGTATATCGGTACCGGTCTGGGCATGGCTTTCGAGACGAGAGCGGGTATTTTCAACATCTCTTATGCGATCGGGAGAACCGGTCAAACCAGCTTTGATTTTCACGATGCGAAAATTCATCTGGGCTATGTCAGCTTTTTTTAGCGGGTAACCCTATTTTTGTAACAGCAACCATGATCAGACGCTTACTCTTTTTTCTTACTTATGTGCTGGTATTTGGCGCACTCCATGCACAATCAGATACGACCCGGCCTGTTGTGGTCCAGCCCGCCCGGGCGCAGGACACCACGGGTAATACGCATTCCGCCGCGGCTCGGCACGACACTGCGATCCATCATCTCTCCCACCGCGATTCGGTTCGCCGGGATTCCATCAACAGGCTGCACCGCGCCGTGCGCGACTCTCTGCGGCGATTGCAGAACGCGGCGATGGCCGACTCCATCGCAAAAGCGGCGCAATCCCCAAACAGACAAGCCACCGCCACTACACCCGCCGCCGCCCATTCGCCAACAGCGACGCCACCGACAACGACGTCACCAACGACGCCGCCCGCTGAGACAACCCGCACCATTCCAGCCAGAACGCCGCCGCCAACGGCGCAGCCCGCGGCCGAAGAAGGACCCCCGGCCATGTCTTTCTGGCACAAGGTACTTGCGGCCAGTCCTTTCTATAACTTCACGGGCAAACCCGTAGTGGAGATCTTCGAAGTGCACCGCCCCAATTCCAAGGACAGTTTGTTCTACCTGCTCGTCGCCATCCTTTTCTATTTTGCATTGATCCGCATCTTCTTCACCAAATACTTGGACAACCTCATCACGCTGTTCTTTCGCGTATCCTTACGTCAGCAACAGATCCGCGAACAGGTGCTGCAGACCCCGTTGCCTTCCTTGCTCCTGAACATTCTCTTTATGCTGAGCGCGGGATTGTATGCGTGTTTCCTGCTCCATTACTCCCGGATCGGAGAAGGCGTTCGGTTTTGGGTGATCTACGTGTACTGTATGCTCCTGCTCGGAAGCATCTACCTTGTAAAATTTCTCGTGCTGAAATTTGTGGGTTGGGTATTCGCCATCTCCCGCGCAACCGATATTTACATCTTCGTCGTCTTTTTGGTCAACAAAATGATGGGAATTTTCCTCCTCCTTTCTTGATCCTGATCACTTTTTCCAGCTCGGATGTAAGAGAGATCTTTATAACCATTTCATTGGCAATGGTATTCGTGCTGTGGGCCTACAGGGCCCTGGCAGCCTACCGGCCGGTGAGAAATGAAATAAAACTAACACCGTTTTACTTTTTTTTGTACCTTTGCGCCTTCGAAATAGCACCACTTCTGTTGATTTACAAGGTGTTATTGACATATTTGGAAAAAGTGTATTAAATTTGCTTAATTCAGAGGGGCAACCACATGTTAAAAAACGGGGATAAAAAGAGAATTTTAATCACTCAACCTAAACCTGAAACAGACAAGTCGCCGTATTTCGAGCTGGCAAAGAAATATGAGGTAGAGCTTGCATTTCATCCTTTTATCCGGCTGGAGCCTATCCCCGCTAAGGATTTCCGCAAACAGAAGATAGACATCCCGCAATTCTCCGCAGTAATATTCACAAGTCGCAATGCCATCGACCATTTCTTTCGCATTTGCGAAGAAATGAAGATCAGTATCTCCCAGGACACTAAGTATTTTTGTATCACCGAGGCCGTCGCCCTTTACCTCCAGAAGTTTATCCTGTACAGGAAGAGAAAAGTGTTCTATGGCGCCGATGGATTGAACAAGAGCATGTTCGACGTCATCAACAAACACAAGGAGAACGAGAAATTCCTCTACCCCTGTTCCGAAAATCAGCAGGACAATGAGATCATCAACTGGCTAAAACACAATAACTGTGGTTTCGCCACTCCGTTCATGTACCGCACCATCAGCAACGACCTCACCACCATTCTCAACCAGAGCGAATACGATATCATTTGCTTCTTTACGCCCAGCGGCGTAAAAAGCCTGTTCGATAATTATCCCAAATTCAAACAGAACGGCACCAAGATCGGGGCCTTTGGCAGCAATACCTCGCGTGCCGTGGAAGAAGCCGGTCTCACGCTCGATATCAAGGCTCCGCTTCCCCAGGCGCCTTCCATGGTTTCCGCCCTCGAAAAATACCTCGCCATTACGGGTAAGAAAAAACAAGCGTAGACCCGTGCTTACGGCGTAAATTTGCCTTACGACCAATCCGCGAATCGTTATGCATCGCACCAATCGTCTCTCGGAAGAGACCAGCCCTTATTTATTGCAACACGCCCACAATCCCGTTGATTGGCATCCCTGGGGCGAAGAAGCGCTGGCCGCCGCCCGCACGCAGGACAAGCCCATCCTTGTGAGCATCGGCTACTCTGCCTGTCATTGGTGTCATGTGATGGAAAGAGAAAGTTTTGAAGACACCACGACGGCAGACTTCATGAACGAAAACTTCATCAATATAAAAGTGGATCGGGAAGAACGCCCCGACCTGGACCACATCTATATGGATGCCGTACAGGCGATGACCGGCAGCGGCGGTTGGCCGCTGAATGTCTTCCTCACACCGGAGGCCAAACCATTTTATGGCGGCACCTATTTTCCGCCGCGCGCGATCCATAACCGGAATTCCTGGATCGAGGTACTCTCCGGGGTCGCCGTTGCCTTTCGCGACAGGAGAACGGAAGTCGAGCAGCAAGCGGATAACCTCGTCCGCCATGTAGCATCCGCCGGCTCCTTCGGCATAGCAGCCGGACCCGTCGAAGCCGGGGAAACGCTTTTTTCGCCATCCACGCTGAGTGCGATCAGGGACCGGCTGATGGCATCGGCAGACAAGGCGGAAGGCGGCTTTGGCGCGGCGCCAAAATTCCCGCAAACCTTCTCTATCCGCTTTCTATTGAATGATTACTATTACACCCGCAACAAGGCCTCCCTCGACCAGGCCTGTCTCAGCCTGGACAAAATGCTCTGCGGCGGCATCTATGACCAGTTGGGCGGGGGCTTCGCCCGTTACGCCACCGACAGGGAATGGTTGGTGCCACATTTTGAAAAAATGTTATATGACAATGCCCTGCTTATTATTACCCTTAGCGAGGCTTTCCAGCTAACCCAAAAACCACTGTACCGGGAGGCGATCGTCCAATGCATCGCCTTCATAGATAAAGAATTGGGAAATGGACAAGGTGGCTATTTTTCCGCCCTCGACGCCGATAGTGAAGGTATTGAAGGAAAATATTATGTTTGGGATAAAGGGGAGATAACAGCCTTGTTGGGCGAGGATGCTGCCACTTTCACGCAGTATTATGGTGTAACGGAACATGGTAATTGGGAGGGCACCAATATCCTCACCCGACCTTTGGGCCAATTGGCATCGCCTGAAGAGGCCATGCGATTGGAGGCCGCCAGGCTGTTGCTCCTGCAATACCGGCGCCGTCGCATACCGCCGGGTCTCGATGACAAGATCCTGCTTGGCTGGAATGCCTTGATGAACATCGCTTTTTCCAAGGCCTTCGCTGCGCTGGGCGATGAAGGCTTTCGTGACCGGGCGATCGCCAGCATGGCCTTCCTGCAACAGCGCTTTAAAGGGGAGGGGCTCTACTTCTACGGCCATAGCTGGAAAGGGGAGGCCCGCCTGCCGGCTTTTCTGGATGACTATGCAGCGTTGATAGCCGCACTCATCCAACTGCAGGAGATCACGGGCGAGGCCGACTGGTTGCACCAGGCAAAGACAGTGCTGCTCTACGTGATAGGCCATTTCGGGGACCCGGAGTCCGGCTTCTTTTTTTACACCCATGAAGGGCAGCAGGATCTTATTGTACGCAAAAAAGAGCTCTACGACGGCGCAACGCCTTCAGGTAATTCCATGATGGCAGCTAATTTGTTGTATCTTTCCGTCGTTTTCCAGGAAGAAGATTGGGCAGCAAGGGCCCGGCGGATGGTGGCGGCGATGCATCAGGCAGTCACCGGTTACCCCGGGTCTTTTGGCGGTTGGGCAACCATCTTTCAGGCCATTACGTATTCTATACCGGAGGTTGTTATTACCGGGGTCAGTCCGGAAAATACCCGGAAGGAGTTTTTAGCGCACCTGATTCCTTACCGGGTATTCCAGTCTATGCAGGTGGCAAATACCCAATTCCCGTTATTGCGCGACAAACCGGTCGGCTCCGGACCCCTGATCTTCCTATGCCAAGACTATGCATGCCAACTCCCTGTAAATGAAGTAGCTACAGCGGTCCGTCTCATCGAAAATGTGTATAAGTTTCAAGGGTAGATGTACAATAAAGCCGCCCTCGTTGCGTTTACCAAATTAGTTTTCCCTAAACCGAGCCTGTCAAGGTTCCCATCCGGCCATTATGTTAACACATTCGTCGAATGAAGCTTTGACTTACGAAAAATTAATTTTAAACTTGTAGTGAGATGTTGTCAAAAGATTTTTTTTGCCCAATACCCTTTAATATTATGAAAATGAAAAACCTATCCGTTTTAACGGCCTTTTTCGCCCTCTTTTTGATGGCTGGCTGTAAACTAGGTGGCAAGTCCGGTAAGGGAACGCCAGACGACGGTCAACTGCATGGGGTCGCTCCCGCAAGTGGTTATAACCTCTCTAAGCCTCCGGGCATGGTTTATATCCCGCCGGGCACCTTTCACATGGGCCCCAGCGATGAGGACATGAACTCCGCTTTCACCACCCGCAACAGGCAAACCTCTATCAGTGGTTTCTGGATGGACGCCACCGAAGTCACCAACAACGAGTACCGTCAATTTACCAACTGGGTGCGGGACTCCATCGCTGCAGTCCTCATGCAATACGGTAAAGACGTGGATGGCCGCTTTGCCATCGACTGGAAGAAAGCTGCCACGATCAAATGGGGTGACAAAGCTACGATCGAGAAGGTCAATTCGATGATCGTGACGCCTGATAACCGCATCTTTGGCAAGAAGGAGATCGATCCTTCGGTCCTGAAGTACCACTCCGAAGTATTCTGGCTTAAAGAAGCCGCTTCGAAAGGCAACGAAGGGAAGCCAAGGTCACAGTTCATCCACAAAAAAGACGTGCCTATCTACCCCGATACCCTCGTTTGGATCAGGGACTTCAGCTACGCATATAATGAGCCGATGACCAAACGATATTACTCCCACCCCGCGTTCGGTAACTATCCCGTCGTCGGTGTCAACTGGAACCAGGCAAGCGTGTTCTGCGAATGGCGCACCCACTACCTGAACGCCCACCTGGAAGCCAAGAAGCTGGCTACGGAATCCGATTTCCGCCTGCCTACGGAAGCAGAATGGGAATATGCAGCCCGCGGCGGTCGCTCCCAGTCGATGTATCCCTGGGGCAACTACTACCTGAGGAATAAGAAAGGCTGTTTACTCGCTAACTTCAAACCCGGTCGCGGCAACTACCCCGAAGACGGTGGATTCTATACGGTTCGTGCCGATGCGTACTGGCCTAACGACTTCGGTCTGTATTGCATGGCCGGCAACGTCGCCGAATGGACCTCTTCCTTCTTCTACGAAGGTGCTGCTAACTTTCAGCATGACATGAACCCGGACATTCGCTGGAACGCCGCAGATTCCGATCCTCCCCGTATGAAACGCAAAGTTATCCGTGGCGGTAGCTGGAAAGACGTAGGCATGTACCTGCAAACCAGCGCCCGTACCTACGAATACCAGGATACGGCCAAGTCATACATCGGCTTCCGTTGCGTGATCGATCTGCCACCTACATTGATCAAATAGTCCCGGTGAGCAAACGTAATTTAATCAATAGGAATTAAAATTTTTTTTTCGAAGCAACGTTTTTGATATTGAAAGAAAAGTAAAAATCAACAGGAACTCTTTTCTCCAAAACCCTTTAAAATCCCTTTAAAAACACTTTTAAATTAATCACTATGAGCGCTGGAGTATCAAAATCTACCGAAAGACTTATCAATATCATTGTTTGCGTTGGCGCAGCCGTCGTTATTTTCGGTGCCCTTCAAAAGATATTGCACACGAAACTGGCTGACTTCTTTCTGACTGCCGGTCTCCTTACTGAGGCCCTGATCTTCTTGGTTTATGCGTTCTTGCCGCCTCCCGGAGGTGAAATGCACGCCCTGGTAGAAGCGCTCCCCAAATTGGCCGGCAGCGGACCTTCGGGCAACCCTGCACTGGACAAGATGGACAAAATGCTCCAGGAAGCCGACATCACTCCCGCCAGCATGAAAAGCCTTAGCGAAGGATTCAAGAAGTTCGGGACTACTGTAGACAACATTAAAGACGTATCCGGCGCACTGGCCGCTACGACTGAGTATACCACGAAGACGAAAGAGGCTTCCGTAGCCCTGGATAGCATGAAAGGCGCTTACCAGAGCGCAACTGCTACCATCTCTACGTTCAACGCGGCTGCCGACAGCACCAAGCAATTTCATTCTCAGGTACAGGTCCTCACAAAGAACCTTGGCTCTTTGAATGCGATCTATGAATTGGAACTGCAGGACACCAACAACCACCTGAAAGCAATGAACAGCTTCTATGGTAACCTGGTTAAAGCATCTGAATCCATGCAGGGCAGCGTAGTCGATGCCAAGAAGACACAGGAACAGATCGCACTGCTGGCGAAGAACCTGGGTAACCTCAACCATGTTTATGGTAACATGCTCAGCGCTATGCAAGGCCGCCCGGCATAAGAATGGGAATAATTAAAAGCCAATAAAAGTGCCCGTTTTTTCCGGCCCGCATGAACCTATCAAAAACTATTATTTAGTATAAATAATTTACTGACCCATGTCTTTACCTAAAGAACCCAGGCAAAAGATGATCAACATGATGTACCTGGTGCTGACGGCGCTCCTCGCGCTTAACGTATCGGTGGAAGTGTTGAACGCCTTCAAAACCGTAAACGCCAGTATCGAAAAATCGAATGGAGTAGTCGACAAAAAGAATGCGACGACCTATTCCAACTTCGAGGCTGCCGCAAAAGACCCCCAGACAGCCGCCAAGGCCGCTATCTGGGCTCCCAAAGCCGCGGCGGCTCAAAAGCTTTCCGCTAACCTCACTTCTTATATTGAAGGGCTGAAGGAACAGCTGATCAACGAGTCGAACCCCCAAGTGAAAGATGGACAGAGAGAATATACAGAAGGCAACCTGGACGCCGCCACCCGTATCTTCGATACGAAAGGAGAAGGCCCCAAGTTATACAACAGCCTGCAGAAATTCAAAGCCGATCTGCTGGACATTCTTGACCCCTCGCACTATCCCGAATTGCCGGACGTGACCAAGAAAGAGCTCGCAGCAGCAAAAGAAGATTTTGCGAAGAAACTGCCCCTGGACCTCCAGGTACCGAAGTCCGAGAGCGGAAACGAATCTTCTGGAAATATCCAAAAAGATTGGACGATCAACTACTTCCATATGACCCCGACCGTTGCGGCGCTGACCATCCTCAGCAAGTTCCAGAGCGATGCAAAGAATTCGGAGTCTGGTGTGGTTGACTACCTCTACAAACAGATCGGTTCGGTTAAACTGGTTTTCGACAAATTCGAGCCGCTGGTATCCCCGAGCGCCACCTACCTGATGCCCGGCGATAAACTGGATATCACGGCCGGTATCGGTGCCTTTAGCGCCGCTGCCAAACCCAACATCTATTTCAACGGCTCGCCTGCAACGCTCGGCGCTGATGGTACCGCTGATTTCCACACAACGGTCAACTCTACCGGTACCGTAGCCGTGAAGATCGAATATTTCAAACCCGATGGTTCGAAAGACGTGATCACCAAAGACGTAAAATATGTCGTAGGCCAGCCCTCCGGCGCCTCCGTCTTCCTCGAGAAGATGAATGTGCTCTACGTCGCCGAAGACAACCCGATCAAGATCTCCGGCGGTAGCGTCGGTCGCGAAAAGGTAAAAGTCTCCTTCGACCACGGTGAGATCACGCACGGCGACGGCGACGAATGGGTTGCCGTACCCAAGACTCCGGGCGAAGGCAAAGTCATCGTCAATGCTGACGGTAAGATCACAGAATTCCCCATGCGGATAAAATACCTGCCGAACCCCACCGGTTTCGTAGGGACCAAACAAGGTGGCGCCATGTCCACTGCCGAATTCAAAGCGATCGGCGGTCTGATCGCCCGCCTCGATAACTCCGAGTTTATCTCGCCCTTCAAAGTGGTCGGCTACAAGCTGGCAGCACTCGGCGGCGGTATCTCCCAGTACATCGAAGCGCAGAACGACGGCAACCGCTGGACGGGTCAGGCAGCAGCCATCGTAGCAAGAGCTACCCCGAGTACAAACATCTTTTTCGACAATATCCGTGTACAGGGCAAGGACGGAAGGATCCGTGAACTGCCCCCCATGGTGTTCAGTCTGAAATAAAAGTATAAAAAGAGGTCCGCCGCTGGTCGGTGGACCCTTTAGCATAAAAACAGAGCAATGAAAAAGCATCTTATCAGATTATGTGCGGCGGCAATGGCCATGTTGATACTGGCCGGGAACGTTCAGGCGCAGACAACCACCGGTAAGCCCAAGGCAAGGACCGTGAAGAAGCGTACAACCGGCAACAAGAAGAACACTGTCAAGAACAAGAAGCCTGACGCTACGGTAGCGCCTGTCGCCGACACCACGGCGAAACCGGTTGCTATCATGAACGCTGATATTAAACTGGATACCCCGCGCAAGTCGCTCCGTAACGACGCCATTATCGAGCGTAATCTGGTAAAGGACCGTACCCCCCTGACCTATGAGCATATCCGCGAGGATGATGCCGTCTATCGCCAGCGGGTATGGGAAGAACTCGACGTACACGAGAAAATGAACCTCCCGTTTGTCTACAAGGCAACGGAAGACAACGGTAACCAACGCTTTATCAATATCCTCCTGAATGCGATCAAATCCGGTCAGATCACGGCCTTCGATCCTATCGACGACCGGTTCACGACGCCTTTGACCTTCCAGGGGATCGCTAATAACCTCGTAGCCAAGCCCCACTCCATCCAGATCCCTGACAACGTCAATGACCCGGATGGTTCTAAAGGCCTGATGCGCGACACCACCATCCAGGAAGAATTCAACCCCGATGACGTCGAGCGCTACCAGATCAAGGAAGAATGGGTATTCGACAAGGAATCCTCCCGCCTGCACGTCCGCATCCTCGGCATCGCCCCGGAAAAGACGGTCCGCAATGCCGATGGCTCCTTCCGCGACGTACTGCCCGTCTTCTGGGTATACTACCCGGATTGCCGCCCGCTGTTGGCCAAATTCGAAGCCTACAACGGCAAGAACTATGGCGCCCGCATGAGCTGGGAAGAACTGTTCGAAAGCCGGATGTTCGCAGGCCGCGTCATCAGGTCGACCATCGACAATCCCGGCGACAATTACATCGCAGGATATATAAAAGACCCGATCCTTCGTTTGCTGGAAGGGGACAATATCAAAGAAAAGATCTTTAACTACGAACAAGACCTTTGGTCGTACTGATCTAATGGCCGGATCTAAAGACCGGACTAAAATAAACTTCAATCGAAAGGGCGCCGTACTCACATCCGGCGCCCTTTCCATTTTCGGGAATAAGTAATTAAAAATTAATTAGTTATTCCCAATTATTATTTTAAAAAATACCCACAAGCGGGTATTGTCCAATTGAATTCTTTTACTACTTTTACATCGGTTTTTCATAGGATATTGGATTTTAAAAACGGGGCTGGATTTTCATCCTGGCCCCTTTTTTTTTATTTACACGCTGCCGCACGCCTGCAAGCTCGTTAACAATCTGCATCGCTACCGCGAAAAATGCTCGCGCACCACCTTCGCCTTGGCTTGCCCGATCACCGCCGCCAACTCCTCCATCGTCAACTGCCTGATCTTATTGATCGACCTGAACTGCTTCAGCAACTGGTCGGCCGTTCTTTTTCCGATACCATCGATCTGCTCCAGCTCATTGGTAAAGGTGCCCTTGCTTCTTTTTTGCCGGTGAAACGTGATCCCAAACCGATGCACTTCATCCCGGATCCGCCGGATCAGGTGCAGGCTGTCGCTGTTATAGGGCAGCTTTATCGACTGGCTGTCACCCGGAAAGAACAACTCTTCCTCATTCTTCGCCAGACCTACTACCGTCATCATCCCCACGACACCAAGTTCCGTGATGCTCTCCATGGCAGCACTCAACTGACCCTTGCCGCCGTCGATGATGACCAGCTGTGGGAGTGACACCCCTTCCTCCAGCAATCGTTTATACCTTCGGTGAACCACCTCTTTCATCGTGGCAAAATCATTGATTCCCTGCACCGTCTTCACATTGAAATGGCGATAGTCCTTTTTGCTTTCCACCCCGTCGCGAAAGCAGACCATGGCCGAGACGGGGTAACTGCCCTGGAAGTTGGAGTTATCAAAACATTCGATGTGTACCGGCAGCTCGGAAAGCTGCAGGTCTTCCATCAGCTGATATAATACCTGTTTACGTTCGTCCGGGCTCTTACCTTCCAGTTGAAGCATCTTTCTCTTACGCAGCTCCTCCCGGAAATAGGCGACGTTCTTCTCCGACAGTTCCAAAAGCTTCTTCTTATCACCGCCCTTCGGAATGGTCTGCACCACCCCTTCTTCGGGAAAGTCGATCGCAAAGGGGAGGATGAGCTCCCTGCTCATACTATTGAAGGTGTCGCGCAGCCGCGCCACGGCAAAAGCAAGCACTTCTTCATCGGTCTCTTCCAGGTGCGTCTCCACCTGCGTGGTATGCGTCTGGACGATGGTACCCGTCTCCACCATGAGGTAATTGATATAGGACAGGTTTCCGTCGCGTGCAATAGAGAACACATCCGCATGGCTCAGATGACGGCTCACGACCACCGACTTGGACTCATAGTTTTCCAGGTGCGCTATTTTTTTGCGGATCATCTCGGCCTTTTCGAAATCCATTTTCTCCGCCAGTTCCCGCATCTCCTTCCGAAACGCCTGCATCAGCGGCCCCAACTGTCCCTTGAGGACATTCTTCAACTGGACCAGCCCCGCCGCGTAGTCTTCCGTCGTCTGTAGCCGTTCACACGGACCCTTGCAATTCCCGAGATGGTATTCCAGGCATACTTTGTACTTGCCTTTTTTTACCTGCGCCTCCGAGAGGTTGAGCTGGCAGGTTCGCAGCTGGATATTGCTTTTCACGAGATCCAGCAATTCCCGCACGCGACCGACGGAAGTAAACGGACCCAGGTATTCAGACCCGTCATTGATCTTTCTGCGCGTAAGGAAGACCCGGGGAAATGGCTCGTTCTTGATCACGATAAATGGATAGCTCTTGTCGTCCTTGAGATTGATGTTGAACTTTGGCTGGAATTGTTTGATCAGTGAATTTTCCAGCAAAAAGGCATCCTGTTCCGAGTTCACGATGGTGAATTCTATCCGCCGGATGCGCTGGACCAGCTCATAGGTCTTGTAGGAGGTAAAGGTCTTTGTAAAGTAGGAGCTCACCCGCTTGCGCAGGTTCTTGGCTTTTCCGACGTATACCAGCTCATCCTTCTCGTCGAAGTATTTATAGATACCGGGATGCACCGGTATGGTAGCAGAAAGCGCACTAAACTGGTCGGTTGTCATAGATTTCATTATTCATCCGTACCGCGGTCACCCCAAACTACCCTGAGTTGCTGCTGCAGTTGTTGTCCGCCCTTGATAGTTGTAAGGGTAACGATCTGGAATCGCTGCTTCGCCGCCCAAAGCATCTTTTGCAGCACCACGGTATCGCCGGTCACGCGACGGATCTCCATATAGATGTTTTTTACTTCCTGCGCACTACGCCCTTGCGCGGTCTGCACATCCACCCTTCGCAGGGGATTGTCTTTGTCGATGGGCGTATAGGAAAAAGTGATCGACCCCGTCGTCTTATCGGCAAAAGAACTTTCCGTAAAATGCCGCGCCAGCGAGCTGTCACTGACTTCCTGCGGCAAAAATTGCGACGCCAGTTTGTCGAATTCCGGGGGTGAGATGAACGCAGAATCTTTTTGGTGACCGCTGATCCTGTAGCGCACCAGCGCCGCGGGCGTCGAATCCACACCCAATATCTCTGTTCTCAGGTAATCGGCGACGGGAAAGAAATTGTTCTTTTCGGAGGAATCGGTAGCGGCGATGGAGTCACGTACCGGGACAACGGGCTGATGATTGACACAGGCGCCGGACAACAATGTCCCCGCCAGACAAAGGACAGCGAGATATTTCATCTGGCAAAAATACGAATTCCAAGTCTCCCGAGGCGCCATCAACCACTCAAAGCGCCGACAGCCGCTCGCAACGCCGACAACCGCTCGCAAGGCCATCAACCGTTCGCAACGCCATCAACCGCTCGGACCGCCATCAACCGCTCGGACCGCCATCAACCGCTCGCAAGGCCATCAACCGCTCGCAACGCCGGCAACCGCTCGGAACGCCGACAACCGCTCGGACCGCCATCAACCGCTCGCAAGGCCATCAACCGCTCGCAACGCCATCAACCGCTCGCAAGGCCATCAACCACTCAAAGCGCCATCGACCGCTCGGAACGCCGGCAACCGCTCGCAAAGCTATCGACCGCTCGAAGCACCGTCAACCGCTGAAAGCATTATCGAATGAAGAGGCACTATTCACAGCTGGAAGCGTTATCGACCCCAAGGGCACCCTGAACTAAGGAAGCATCTTGGTGATCCCGATCTTCAGGCCATAGCCTTTTAAATTCTCGGTGATCGGATACTGGCTGATATAGCTGGAGAACAATTGGTAGCGGAACTCCGGCCCTATCTGCCAACGGATATCGCCCGTGCGGTAAGTGAGGAAGGCTTCGACCCCGCCGTTGACATTCCATCTCCTGAACTTCGACGGGGACTTGTCATAATCATGATAATCCTCCGTGAGCATATAGGAGTTGGTGTTCAACAAGTAGCTGGGCTGGACCGAGGCGCCGATATTGAACTGCAGCCTTTCGTTGCCCAACACCCGCAGTTCGAATCCAACGGGCGCCGATAGCTGAAAATAATCATTGTCGATGGTTTGCGCTGACCTGCCGCTCGGGATATTCGCAGTCAACGGCGAACTATTCACGCTATCCAGGACATAGCCATAAGTCGAATTCATTGACGTCGCATTCCTGGAGACATAGCTCGTCATCGAATACCGGTTGAAATTGAATTGTAACCCGCCTTTCAGCGATAAATTCCTGGTGACTCGGTAGAGGATGCTGCCGCCAATCTGGAAACCGATCGCAGGTGAATGGCCTACCATCCCCTGCGGATTATTCAACAATTGGGCATAAGCGCCCGCCTGCTGTGGAAACTTTTCCGCCGCGATAGTCGAACCGCCGATAGAACGATAGGTCACGGTAGGGGCAAGTGTCAGTTGCAAGTAGGTCCGCCCGTGTTTGGGCGAGGGATCGAGGACATTCATCGCGTAGTCCTGCAACCAATTGATCCGTTGCATATCGGCTGCCTGCGCGATGACGGCGCCAGATGCCTTTGCCGCCGAGGCGGCCGAATCCGGGAGATGGCGCTTGCCCATTACCGACACCCGGCCGGCATTCGTGCTCTCCAGCCGGGAGTGTTGCGCACCCCGGGCTATCCCATTATCAAGCGCTCCGGCAGGTCCCGAGGCAGTCAAATCACCCACTGCATTTCCGGCTGCCCCATTCTCCTCGCTGCCTTTGACGATTTCCTCTTTATGTTCCGCCGCCAATCCGTTGTTCACGGCATTGTCGGCGATCTTCCCTTGTTCGGTCGTAATAGTTTGGACAGCGATAACAGCGAGGTCAGGTGCCTGCGCCGGCAGTCTCACCATATGGCTCAACCATTCCGACAGATCGGATTGGGTAAGCACCGGATGCCCAAGGGTAATGCTCATACCCGGGAAGGTGGCGTCCCGCTCCGAACTATCGTCAGAACCGGCGGCGACACCACGATGAGCCGTTGTGTTATTGGCGGACCGGATAGCGACGAGCGGAGCGGCAGGGGTAAACGTGCCCGTGCCCGTTGAACCTTTGGCGGCATCATCATCGCCATTCTCACCGTTGGCGGCGTCAGTAATGGCACCCGCGGCAGAAGCAGACTTGTGCAGGGCGATCACCCGGGAAGGAGTGATCAATTCCTTACCCGCCCAAAATAGTATACCTGTTACCAAAGCGGCCATGCTCGCTATGAACCATTTCCTTCTTGTATGTAATGCATTGTGAACTCCCTTCCAGACGTTCTCGGAGGGATACATTTTGTATTGCTCTGTCTTTCCCCTGATCAGTTGCTCAAAATCATCACTATAGAAGTTGTTCTCCTTCATTTGTCAATCAGTTTTTGGGATGTTTTCATGGGATGGATTTTACGTCTTACGCCTATCGTCTCACTCCTATCGGATCGCCACCAGCCATTCGGATTTCTCCCTTGGCTTGTTCAATATCTTTTTCTTGATCAGGATCTCTTCCAGCATTTGCTTTGCCCTCGTATATTGCGAACGGCTCGTGCTTTCTTCGATGTCCAGCATATCGGCTATCTCCTTGTGAGAATAACCCTCTATGGCATACAGGTTCAAAACAGTGCGATAACCGATGGGCAAGAGACGGATACACTCCACGATCTGCTTGGCCTGCACGATCGAAGGAACCGATTCTTCGCGCACCTGTATGCCATGCGCGTGAACGATATCCAGGCTCTCGTTGAACCGTTTGTTCTTTTTTAGGTTGTTGATACAGGTATGAACGATGATCCGCCTGATCCAACCCTCAAATGCACCCCTGTTCTGAAACGTATGCATTTGAGAAAATACTTTTATGAAACCCTCTTGCAGCATGTCCTCCGCATCCTCCCGGTTATGGGCAAACCGATAGCACACAGCCAGCATCTTCGGGCTATACCTGTTGTACAGCTCTCGTTGGGCAGCCGCCTCATTCTTCAAACAGCCTTGTAAAATGGCTTCTTCGGTCATAGATGTAACCGTCAATTGGTTGCCCTGTAATTTAGACAATTTTAACGAAGTAAAGCTGCTCCCTAATAAAAAAGAAGCGGCCCCGGACGCTCCTTTTTTCGATCTGACCGGCCGCACGCAGAGCACGCAGATCAAATCAATACCGCCCCGGTCATCTCCGCCGGTATGCTTAAACCCATCATAGTGAGAATAGTAGGCGCCAGATCACCCAATTTTCCGGCACGGATACCTCCCTTCCAATCGGTATCGATGATAAAGAAAGGCACCGGGTTCATTGTGTGCGCCGTATTGGGGCTGCCGTCCGGATTGATCATAAAATCGGCATTGCCATGATCGGCCGTCAGGAATACCGTATAGCCACTGTCCAACGCGGCCGAAACGACCCGCTCTACACAAGCGTCCACCGTCTCCGCAGCTTTGATAGCCGCCGACCATACACCGGTGTGACCAACCATATCCGTGTTGGCATAGTTCAGACAAATGAAATCAGCGGTCTCATTCCTTATTTCCGGTACAATGGCATCCGTTAGTTCAATTGCACTCATCTCGGGCTGCAGGTCATAGGTCGCAACCTTAGGCGAAGGGACCATGATCCGATTCTCGCCCTCAAAAGGTGTTTCCCTGCCACCACTAAAGAAAAAGCTCACGTGGGGGTATTTCTCCGTCTCGGCGATGCGGATCTGTTTCAGGCCATTTTGGGCGACGATCTCTCCCAGCGTATTCTTCAGATCGTCATTCTCGAATAGCACATGCACCCTCTTGAACTTTTGGTCGTATTGGGTCATGGTCGTATAATGCAGCACCAGTTTCTTCATGCCCTGTTCAGGCACGTCTTTTTGCGTCAGCACCTCGCTGATCTCCCGGCAACGGTCTGTCCTGAAATTGAAACAAAGCGCATAGTCCCCGTCCTGTATCCTCGTGAGGGGCTGCCCGTCAATGCCCGTGATCACCGTTGGCTCGATGAACTCGTCTGTCACGCCGGCATGGTACGACTGTTCTATGGCGGCAAGCGCATCGGTCGCCCGCTCACCGGTTCCACCTACCAGCACGTCATAAGCCAGTTTGACCCGCTCCCATCGTTTGTCACGGTCCATAGCGTAGTACCGTCCGCTGACAGTCGCGATCCTGCCCGTGGTAGCCTCGAGGTGCTGCTGAAGCCCCCGCACATACCCAAGACCGCTCTTAGGGTCGGTATCCCGGCCGTCGGTAAATGCGTGTATGAACACGTTGCTGAGCCCTTCTGCCAGACAGGTGTCTACGATGGCCTTCAGGTGACGGGTATGACTGTGCACGCCGCCGTCGCTCACCAACCCAAGCAGGTGCAGCGGTTTTCCATCGGCCTTGGCACCCCGGACGGCCGCGAGCAGTACCGGGTTCTTCGAAAAAGAACCGTCCCGGACGGCCACATTGATCCGCTGCAACTCCTGGTTCACGATTCGCCCCGCCCCCAGATTCAGGTGTCCTACTTCCGAATTGCCCATCTGGCCTTCCGGCAACCCTACTTCTTCACCATAGGTGACGAGCGTCGTGTTGGGATATCGCTGATAAAGCGAACTGACGAAGGGTACGCGGGCATGTTGTATCGCATCCGATGCTGCCTGCTGTCCGAGACCCCACCCATCCATGATGATGAGGATCACTTTCTTGGGATTTGCCATAAAAACGATTTTGCTGGATGATCGGCCACGGGCCAAAGCTTGTTGCCGGCCGCCGCTTGGAGCCGCAAAATACGGCATTCAACCCAAAAAGCCGCCCCTCTCGAAACGTTCAATCGTAAATCTCCCCCCTGTTTGTGGTATTTTTACCCCGCTTGGACAGTTTGGCATATTTTTGGGATTAGGCACGGCGACTAATATTCTATTAACATGAAAAGCATAGTAGGGTTGGCGGTGCTCACGTTTTCGCTCTTCCTGGCGTCGTTCCGCCCGCTGTCCATGTACACGCTTGATGACATCACCACCGCCATGAGAGTAGGTAACGCAGGCGAGTTGTCCCGTTACCTCGACAGCCGCGTCGATATCTCCCTCCCGGATAAAAGCGACACCTATAGCAAGATACAGGCTGAAATGATCATCCGCGATTTCTTTACCACCAATGGGGTACAAAACTTCCTGATAAAACACAAGGCGCCAAATGGCGGCGGCTCGGAATTCCTCGTCGGCGTCCTGCAGACCCGCAATGGAGATTACCGGACCACCTTGTTTATCAAACAAAAAGGCGACAAGCTATTCCTGCAGGAACTGAGATTCCAGGCCCAATAAGCGATCAAATCCTTAACAAGGCCCGCCACGAAGTGGCGGGCCTTTCTTTTATTATCTTTGCCGCATGTCCAATTTTGACGATCAACTGCAATTCCTCATCCGCAACGCACTGCAGGAAGACATCGGCGACGGCGACCATACCACTCGTTCCTGTATCCCGCCCGATGCCATGGGCAAAGCGATCCTGCATATCAAGCAGGACGGGATCCTCGCCGGAATGGAAATAGCGGAAAAGATCCTGAAGTTCAAAGAGCCGGGCGCCACATTTACTGCCTACAAACAGGATGGTGACGGCATGCGAGACGGCGAAGAGGCCTTTATCGCCGAAGCCAGCGTTCACACGATCCTCGAGTGCGAGCGGCTGATCCTTAACTGTATGCAGCGCATGAGCGGCATCGCGACCCTCACCAGACAATATGTAGACCGGCTGCAAAAATACAAGACCAGGATCCTCGACACCCGCAAGACCACGCCGAATTTCAGGCTGCTCGAAAAAGAGGCCGTACGGATCGGCGGCGGCCTCAACCACCGCTTTGGCCTCTATGACATGATCCTGTTAAAAGACAACCACATCGATTACGCGGGCAGCGTGGAAGCGGCGATCGAAAAGGCAAGCGCTTACCGCCAGGCCCAC
>CBDCBP010000020.1:0-192171 GCA_965214315.1 Puia sp.
ATCTTGATATCCAATACCTTACCTGCTCTCGCCCAGCGGGATGGCAAACTTGCCGGTACTATCATCAATGTGACTGGCGAACCTATCGAATCCGCCACTGTCACTTTATTGCAAGCAAGGGATTCCGCCCGGCTAAAAACGACTGTTACCGATAAGAGCGGGCATTATATCTTTGACCGTGTTGCCGCAGGGAGGTACCTGATCTCGGCTTCGTCGGTTGGCTTCGGGTCTATATATAGCCCCATTTTTGACCTGGGCGTCGCTGGCACCCGCAACCTGGCTCCGCTGGCGCTGAACTCCGCCAGCAAGAACCTGCAGGCTTTTGCCGTGGTCGGCAAGAAGCCGTTGATCGAACAGAGGGCCGACCGGACCATTGTAAATGTCGATGCTTCCCCATCGAATGCGGGATCGACTGCCATGGATGTGCTGGAAAAATCCCCAGGGATCACCCTCGACAAAGATGACAACATCAGCCTGAAAGGTAAACAAGGTGTCACCATCATGATAGACAATAAACCGACCTATCTGTCTTCGTCCCAACTAGCCAGCTATCTGCGCAGCCTGCCGGCATCGGCACTCGATCAGATCGAGATCATGACCAATCCCTCCGCCAAATATGACGCCGCGGGCAACTCCGGCATCATCAATATAAAAACGAAAAAGAACAAGATGAAGGGGTTGAACGGCAACCTCAACCTCACTTACAACCAAGGTGTTTATGCAAAGCCAAGCGGAAGCGTCAACCTCAACTACCGCGACGGCAAGTTCAACTTTTTTCTGAACGGCGGCTATTCCCATTGGGAGGGTTTCCAGGTGATGCATATCGGGCGCAAATACCTGGACGGGGATGACAAGACTGTCAACTCTATTTTCCAGCAGCGGACAGACATGCAATTCACCAATCCTGAACTCAACCTTAAATTTGGAATGGATTATTACCTGACACAAAAGACCACGATCGGTTTTGTGGTCAGCGGATTTCGGAACAAGGAAGAAAACCATTCGAACAGCAATATACAATTGCTTTCGCCGAACTATATGCTTGATTCCATCGTCAGTTCTCCCAGTACCAACAATACGACCTGGCGCAACGCGTCCGCCAATCTTAACTTTCGTCACACCTACGATTCCGCTGGTCGCGAACTGAGCGCCGATCTGGATTATGTGCATTATGGCAGCGTAAGCGACCAGTACTTCGACAACCTTACGTATTCGCCCGGTATGACGTTGCTGGACGAGAACGTGCTCACGGGTCATTTGCCCAGTGCCATCAATATTTACACTTTCAAGAGCGACTACACCCGCCCGCTTGCCCATGGTTATAAATTGGAAACGGGATTGAAACTCAGTTATGTGAACACGGACAATACAGCAGCTTACTATGATATAGTCAATAAACTCCCGGAAGTGGATACCGGCAAGACAAATCATTTTATCTACCGTGAAAATATAAACGCCGTTTATGTGAACATGACGAAACAATACAAAAAATTAACCGTGCAATTTGGCGCGCGGCTGGAGAACACCAACTATTCCGGGCATCAACTGGGCAATGGTATTTCGGTGGTCAACAAAGATTCTTCTTTTTCGCGGAGTTATGTCAATCTTTTCCCCACTGCTTTCTTTAGCTATGACCTGAATGAAAAGAACCAATTTACGCTCAATTACGGCAGAAGGATCGACCGGCCTGCTTACCAGAACCTGAACCCCTTCCTTTTTTACCTGGATGAATTTACGTATCAGGCCGGTAACCCCTATCTGCAACCGCAGTACACACAGAATATCGAAGTCTCCCACACCTATCAGCACTTCCTGACGACCACGCTGAACTACAGTTATACCAAGAATTTCTTTACCGAGACTTTTGAACAGTCCGGGCAGGCGACAATCGTGCGCAACGGCAATATCGGCAGCCGGCAAAATGCAGGCGTCTCCGTAAGCGCACAAGTCCCGGTAGCTAAATGGTGGACGGCCGTTTTATACAGTAATTTGAATTACAATAAGTTCAGTGGCATGCTCTATGGCGAGAATATCGACGTCAACGCCACCACGCTGTTGCTCAACATGAATAACCAGTTCACACTTCCAAGTGGATGGGGAGCCGACCTCTCCGGTTTTTACAGGACCAAGGGGGTCGAGGGCCAGGTAATCGTGAACCCATTGGGGCAGGCATCCGCCGCCATTACGAAAAAGATCTTTACTGACAAGGCTTCGCTGAAACTGGCTGTCCGGGACATGTTCTATACCAACCAGGTCCATGGCTATATCAACTTCCAGCAGACGGAGGCCACCTTCTACAACCGGCGTGACAGCCGGCAGGTGGCCCTGACCTTTTCTTGGAATTTCGGCAAGCCTTTAAAGGGTATGACCGGGAATCATTCGCATAGCGGTGCCGGCGACGAGCAGAATCGCGTGAAGACAGGTGGGAATAGTAATTAGCATTGGATTGTGTAGATTTGCTGCATAATTCACGCATATGCCATCGTTTGATATTGTCAGCAAGGTAGACCAGCAGGTACTCGACAACGCGGTCAACGTCACCAAAAAAGAGATCACGAACCGATTCGATTTTAAGGATTCGCCGGTGAAAATCGATTTGAACAAAAAGGATATGAAGATCGATTTAGAGGCGGAAAGTGAGATGAAGATCAAGCAGATCGTCGATGTATTGCTGAGCCGGAGCATTAAACAGGGGTTGGACCCGTTGGTCTACGACCTTTCAAAGGAACCCTATCCCAGCGGTAAGGTCACCCGTCAGGAGGTGCCGGTCCGCAACGGCCTGAAACAGGAGGACGCCAAAAAGGTCGTAAAGCTCATCAAGGATTCCGGACTCAAGGTCCAGTCCGCGATCATGGATGATCTGGTGCGGGTCACTGCCAAAAAGATCGACGATCTTCAGGCCGTCATCAAGCTGTGCGGCGGGGCGGATCTGGGCATCGCCCTGCAGTATATTAATATGCGGAGTTAGGATCGCTGCTTTCCGCAAGCTCCGCGTGAAACGGTGGGTTTGTGCCAGCGCGGATGGAGTGCGGAAGTTGAGGGCTCTTCGCTGGTGGCGCGGATGATGGCGTTTCGCGGGTCGAGGATGAATTGCAGAAGCGGCGGCGGCGTCGACAGTGGGGCGAATGCTGGAGAGTGGATGGTCGGAGATGGAGTGCGAAGTTGAGGGCTCTTCGCTCGTGGGTAAAATGCCTGCGTTTCGTTCTGAAGGATGGAGTGTCGGGAGATGAGGGCTCCCCAAGGGCGGTTAGTAGATTTATTTGGATGCCCAGAAGGAAATGAGTAATTTTGCTGCCTCAATAAAAAATAACGCGTACGGCCAAATCCGTACCTCCTTTAAACAGAACAAGTTATGAAAAAGGATATCCACCCCAAAGGTTACCGGTTTGTTGTCTTCAAGGACATGAGCAATGGTGAAACTTTCATGAGCAAATCCTCCGCGCAGTCCAGGGAGACCATTAAGTGGGAAGACGGCAACGATTACCCTTTGATAAAACTGGAAATTTCCAATACTTCGCACCCCTTCTTCACGGGAAAGAATATGCTGGTGGATACTGCAGGTCGTATCGATAAATTCAAGAAACGCTACGAGAAGAAAGCTAAATAAGCACAGCCGCCTCGTCACAGCATAAATTGTCCCTTCGGCGTCAATAGATTGTCCCTTCTAAATGTAGAAGGGATTTTTTTTACCTTCGCGGCCAATGAATACCTTTTTACTGGAAGAAACCTCCTGCATTGGCGACTTGTTGCCGTTTACCGCGATAAGGTCGGTACTCGATATCCGCATGGGTATCCTGACCTTCCGGGAAAAATGGACACACCTGCTGGGGGCCGAAGGTTTCCGCTTGCTGGAGGAATCTAACGCTCCGGTGACGGATATTGAAGGGCTCCGCTCGCTGGAAGAGACGAGCATGGCGCCTGCACCAAACTCGGCAGCGCTGGAGCCCAAGGCCGCGGCCTTACCAGCTAATATCCTGCCTACCCGTGCCCTGGCCGCGAGAATCCGGGAGGAGTGGGAGCGAGGGTCTGTCCCGTCGGGCTCTATGAATCGGGCGCTTACGGCGGCGTCGGTGGATCGTCAGCTTACCGCGGGCTCGGCACATCACCTGCCTACCGCGGACTCGGTGCATCGTCAGTTTACGGCGGCGTCGGTGGATCGTCAGGTTACCGCGGGCTCGGCGGACTCTGCGGATCGCGTGCTTACGGCGGATTCGGTGGATCGTCAGGTTACCGCGGGCTCGGCGGACTGTGCGGATAGCGTGCTTACGGCGGATTCGGTGGATCGCCTGATCACCCATGGCCGGCTGATCCGCTATCCCTGGCAGCTTTTCCAGCACAATGCCGAGGCGCTGATCGAAGACTTTGCCTTGCTCACCGCGGACCGCGTATCTATGCCGATACCGGCTTCGGTACAGACCATCAACCCGGAAGCCATTTTCATAGAAGCCGGTGCCCGCTTGAGCCATTGTCTCCTCAACGCATCCTCCGGGCCGATCTACATCGCGCGCGACGCCGAGATCATGGAGGGGTCGATGATCCGCGGGCCCTTCGCCGCCTGCGAAGGCGCTACCGTCAAAATGGGGACGAAGATTTATGGCGCCACGACCCTCGGACCCGGCAGCACGGCAGGCGGTGAGATCAAGAACGCAGTTTTTTTCGGGTACTCCAATAAGGGACATGACGGCTACCTGGGAGATGCCGTCATCGGCGAGTGGTGTAACCTGGGCGCCGGCGTTTCCGCCTCGAACCTGAAGAATACCGCAAGTAAGATCAGGGTCTACCACCCCGCATCGAACACCTACAGGGACGTCGGCGGCAAGTGCGGTTTGCTGATGGGTGATTATTCACGTGCGGCGATCAACACTTCCTTCGATACCGGCACCGTGGTCGGCGTCTGCTGCAACGTGTTTGGCGCGGGTATTCCTGCCAAATACATCCCGGCTTTCAGCTGGGGCCATGGTAAAACGATCCGCTACCAATGGGACAAGGTCATTTCCGATATCGATAACTGGAAGAAACTAAAAGGGCAGTCGATCACCGATCGTGAAATACTGACATTAAAACATATTTTTGAGGCGTCTTTATAAATGCCTAGCAAATCAAATCCATCCACTAATGAGACAACAAATCGCGGCAGCCAACTGGAAGATGAACCTTACTTATCAGCAGGGAGAACAGTTGCTGGATACCCTACTCAAAGAGGACATTTCCCTGTCGGCACACCAAAAAGCCGTTTTTGCAGTACCCTTCCCCTACCTCCACATGGCTGGTCAAAAACTCGCCAGAAAGGAGAACTGGTTTGCATCGGCTCAGAATTGTTGCGACAAGCCGGCGGGCGCGTATACCGGAGAGGTTGCGACAGATATGCTCAAATCCATCAATATCCAATATTGCGTAATAGGGCATAGCGAACGGAGGGAATATTTCTCCGAAAGCAACCAATCCGTGGCGCAGAAAGCACAGCTTTGCCTGGACAACGGGATCACGCCCTATTTTGTGCTGCGGTGAACCGCTGAATATCCGCGAGGAAGGAGCGCAGGGAGGTTATGTGGAGACTCAATTGCTGGAATCGTTGTTCCATTTTTCTGAAAAGGAAATCCGGAAGTTTGTGATCGCTTATGAGCCCATCCTGGGCCATCGGCACGGGCAAAACAGCCTCGGTTGCCCAGGCGCAGGAGATGCATGCACATATCCGGAAACTCTTTACCAACAAATATGGCAAGGCTACGGCCGACCTCCTTCCCATCCTCTACGGCGGCAGCGTAAAAAGCAATAATGCAAAAGAACTGTTCCACTCGACCGATGTCGACGGGGGACTGGTGGGAGGCGCTTCCCTGATCGCAACCGAATTTGCTGCCATCATCCGCGCACTCAAATGAGCATGCCGCCGCGGCGCAGCGGGTCATCCTGGCCAGGCCGCTGGTTGAGGTCGCTGGCCCGGCTAAAGCAGCCCTCCTCGCTAAGCCGCTGGTTGAGATCGCTGGCCTGGTTAAAGCAGCCGTCCTTGCTCAGCCGCGGGTTCAGGTCGCCGGCCTGGTTAAAGCAGCCGTCCTTGCTCAGCCGCGGGTTCACGTCGCCGGCCTGGCTGCTTAAGGAGGGGGTAACGGCCACGGATCGCCGCAGGATCATCTGCGGCACCCTGCAATCTTTCCTGATCCAGGGCATTTCCATCGGCCTGGTCTTCGGCTCCAACCTTTGGCTCGTACGATCTTCTAGCGCGCAGGCTTATGGTGATTATGTGCACGTGTTCAACTGGGTGAGCATTCTCAGCGTGCTTGTCATGGGTGGACGCGACGATCTGGTCATCGCCCAGTTGCCAAAATATCTCGGCGCCGGCCGGCATGGACAACTGGTAAGCCTTATTCGAAAAGCCAATGCATTTATATTCCTGTCGTTCCTGGTGATCTGCGGCGCATTTCTCCTCCTCATCTCCGTTTTCCCCATCGAGTCCCTCAGCCAACACCGCTTACTTTTCCTGGTGGCCATGGCAGCGGTCTATTTCTCCGCCGGCCTCACCCTCAATCAAATGATCCTGCAGGCACTCAATCATGTCAAGAGCAGCCAGATCGTCGAAAAGATCATCCGGCCGCTGCTGTTAGTCCTATTCACCTGGATCTTCCGACTGAGTGCAGCAGCGTTGGATGGTCATGCACTGGTGTTGTTAGGGACCGTTGTGTCGGGCATTTGTTGTTTGTTCATCCTCCTGATGGTTTTCCGGCGGGTCAAGAAGATGACTGTGGCCGCCAAAGAGAAGCCAACACTCGAAAGGCACACCGCGAAAACCTTCTATTTTTTCCTTATCAGTCTGCTCTACCTGCTGAGTACGAAGGTCACGATGCTTATCCTGCCGCTTTTCAACCCCGAAAGCGCCATTGGTGTTTTCAACATCAGCTATCGGTTTGCCGACTTGCTGATCTTCCCTTTCTTCCTCATGCATGCGGTACTGCCACAGTTGTTCGCCCGTCATGACATGGAGGAGAAAGCGTATACCCGGTCGCTCTTTCGGGAAAGCAACAAGTTGATGACCCTGCTTGCGCTGCCACTGTTGCTCCTTAACATCGTTGCCGGCCCATTTCTGCTCCGGCTGTTTGGACCAGCTTTCAGGACCGGCTATTTAGCCCTGATCTATATCAGTCTTGCACAATTCCTGTTCTCCGTTTTCGGACCTACCAATACGATCCTGATCACACAGGGGCGGGAGCGGTATTCGGCCATCTGTTTATTGGCGTACGTGATCCTGCTGGCTGTGACCAGTTGGCTGCTCATTCCTGTTTCGGGGATAACGGGCGGGGCTTTGGCCATCCTCCTCAGCAGTGCCGGCTATAATATCCTGCTGGCGATCGTTGTGTACCGGCTCTACGGCATTTATTCACCCTTCTTCTCTTTCTTCTTGCGTTAGCCGGTCGAATGCGGCATAAAAATTCTCTTTCGAAAAAAACATAAAACGCTCGCTTATCCTCATGCGCAGTTGCGCCAACCATGCGTCATCGTCGATGAGCCGGTCGAGCAGCCGGCCCACCTCGTCGGCCGAACGATAGGGGAGAAGGGCCGCCTGAAAAACATCCGGGAGAACGAGGCCCTCCGGTACAAGTGCGGGGATGTTGTTGAGAAGCAAGTCCGCTGTTAGTCCACTTGCTGTCGTTTGTCCATATGTTTCCGGGTTGTTCCTGCTTCCAAGCTTGTGCAGTCTCAAGGGGCTCCATAGCAGATCGGCGGCCGCCAGTTGCTGCTCGTAGGTGGATTCCGGGACATAGCCGCCGGGAAAGGCGAGGACGGAAAATGCCGGGGATTCAAGCGCTTTTAAATGCGCGACGATGGCGGTTGCCGCGGGTGGGTGGCTGTCGCCGAGGATCACGAGCAGGATGGGGCGGTCCGAGGAGGAGCGGCTGGCCAGCCAAGGGCCGAAGAAGCCGGTCACGAAGCCATAGTCGCGTCTGTTGCTGTCTACGGAGCCTGGTATAACGATGGTGAAGGGGCGCTGTTGCTCCGGGGCGGACGGGGATGCGGGTTGTGAGGGAGCTGGCATGGGGATGGCGGATGGAGGCGCCTCATGTGAGGGAGCTGGCATGGGGATGGCGGGCAAAGGCGCCTCATGTAAGGGGGCTGGCATGGGGATGGCGGGCAAAGGCGCCTCATGTAAGGGGGCTGGCATGGGGATGGCGGGCAAAGGCGCCTCATGTAAGGGAGCTGGCATGGGGATGGCGGGCAAAGGCGCCTCATGTGAGGGAGCCGGAAGGGTAATTTCGGATGGAGCCAGAGGCCGCGAAGCAGGCGGCATCGGGATGGTGGATGAAGGTGCAGGTAGTAAGGCAGGCGGCATGCGGACAGCGGATGGGGTTGCGGCCGGAGGCTGATAAAACCGGGAAGGAATGAAAACGGCGGTGGCCTTCGGCATCCGCCGGCGCAAAACGTCCGCCATGGCGGGAAGAAAAAAGCTGTAGTGGGTCACCCGGCTGTGGAGGATGAGTTTGGCCAGGTTCTCCGTCACATCACGCAACGACCGCCAGGGATAGGCAAACCAGGCATTTATTTCGTGCAGCGTCAGGCTGACGCGGAGGTTGCCGGTCATGCCTAAGCGCCATGCAACAAACAACAGGTTGTTGTCGAGTGTGCTCAGGTGCAGGTGACTGAACTGGTGTTTGGCTAAAAACACAAACATCCGGCGAATAAAAGTTCTATTGGTGCAACCGGCAGCTTGGACGATGAATTCCGTTGCCGGCCAGCGTTCCGCCGGCGCCTTCTTGCCGGAGATATTCGTATAGGAGCTTTCTTTCAGGAAGACAACGACCCGGCTAAACCTGGCTTCGCTGAGGTCGAGCAGGGCGGGCAGATTCTCATGATGCGTGGTCTCATAGATGACCATTGCCCGCGTGCGCCGGCCCTTATCCATCCAGAGGGTTATGCCTCCAAGGAGCAAGGTCCAGTAAGGAATGCGCATCACCAGGAGGTCGGCAGCTACGAAGAGCACCGCGATGCCAAGCAGCAGCCGGTCGAACCGGCGGGTGAAAAAGCCGACCGTGAACACCGATTCCATGACAATGGCACCGATATAAAGCCCTTGGGCGATGGGAGGGTGCCCGATCAGCCAGGCGTAGAACCGGCAGAGGGCTGTTTGGCAGTCGGTAGTCAACAGATCGATATGCTGGAGCAGCAGGATGTGGCTCATCTGGTGACCGTCGAAAACCGCGCCCCTGACCGTCTTCCATAAGGCGGCAGACACAAAGATGTACAGGAAATAATACCTGCAGCCACGGAGGATAAAGTAAAAGCGGTCTTCCCGGTTGGTGACAAACGCAAGGGCTATGAGTATATAGAGAATAAAAGGGCCGTGGTGGATCTCCCAGAAAAGATCGGCCAGGAGCAGGTAGAGCGTGAGATAAACGAAAAATACCCATCCCAGGAAGGGGGAAAACCTGTCTTTCGTAAACGCATAGCCGAGAAGTGGAATGGGCAGCAGAAAGGCCAGCGTATCGGCGAACGCGAAGGAAGCGGGATGAGCGATCATAAACCGGGGTAATCCGGAGCCGATCAGCATCAACTCCGCCAGATCGCGGTTATAGTAAAAAAGTACAGGATGCACTTGCAGGAGTGTGCGGTGGCCAATGCCCAGGAACAGAAAGACGGCAAAATAGAAACAAAAATAGACCGTCAGTAAAAGCTTTTTATCGCGGGAATACTGCATGTTTTGTTCCTCAAAGGTGGATATAGGGGACTTTTTTTACAACCATCAACCGGCCACCGGCCCAACGGTACCAGGTCTTATCGACGTCGAGGTGTTGGATGGGGTGACCGACCAGGCCACCGAGGTACCATTTGTACCAGGCAGGGAATTGCCCCGTATTGCTTAGGTTCGGCTCTACGGCAGTGTACACGAAGCCGAGACCGATTCTTTGCAGGCCCTCGCGCAGTTTCTGTTTGTCGAAGGCATAGTCGCCTGTCTGCACCTGCTGCTCAACCGATTGCAGTGGCGTCGTGACCATATCCCACTGATAGATAAGAAAATCGGTTGGTTTTAGTCGCTGTCCGTCGGCAGTGACCGCGAAGGCTTCCACGCTGTCCTGGCGGGGGAGGATCTGCGAAAACATCCCATAGTGTACAAAGGGAAAAAAACTGACCGAATGAGCCAGATCGATACCGATCTGTAAGCATATAAAGCCGATGAACAACCCCTTCATAAGTCTAAAAATACGTAGATTTGCAGCGAATGAAAAATATAAGGAATTTCTGTATTATAGCTCATATTGACCATGGAAAGAGTACCCTGGCAGACCGGCTCCTGGAAATGACGAACACGATATCCGCGCGGGATATGCAGGCCCAGGTCTTGGACGATATGGACCTGGAAAGGGAGAAGGGCATTACCATCAAGAGCCACGCGATCCAGATCAATTATACAGCAAATGGCGGGAAATATATCCTCAACCTGATCGATACACCCGGGCACGTGGACTTCAGCTATGAGGTCAGCCGGGCGCTGGCGGCCTGTGAGGGCGCCCTGCTGCTGGTAGATGCCACCCAAGGCATCCAGGCCCAGACCATCAGCAACCTTTACCTGGCCATCGAGAACGACCTGGAGATCATCCCCGTCATCAATAAGATCGATATGGATGGCGCTATGGTCGACGAGGTTACGGACCAGATCATAGAGCTCATCGGCTGCAAAAAAGAAGATATCCTGCTGGCGAGTGCCAAGACAGGTCTCGGCGTACAGGGCATCTTGGATGCTATCGTGGAAAAGGTGCCTGCTCCTGAAGGCGACCCCGACGCTCCCCTTCAGGCGCTGATCTTTGACAGCGTATTCAATTCCTTCCGCGGGATCATCGTTTATTACCGCATCCTGAATGGCAAAATAAAGAAGGGCGATATCGTCCAGTTCGTCTCCACCGGCCAGTCCTATGGGGCCGACGAGGTGGGCATACTCAAACTGGCGCTGGACCCCAAGCAGGAGGTCAATACGGGTGATGTGGGTTACATCATTACCGGCATCAAGAATGCCAAAGAAGTAAAAGTAGGGGATACCATCACTATTGCTACCAACCCGAACCCGCAGATGATCCAGGGTTTTCAGGAGGTAAAGCCCATGGTCTTCGCTGGCATCTTCCCGGTAGATACGGATGATTTTGAAGAATTGCGGGATTGTATGGACAAGCTGCAGCTGAATGATGCCTCGCTGACTTATGAACTGGAGACCTCGCAGGCCCTTGGCTTTGGCTTCCGCTGCGGCTTCCTGGGCATGCTGCACATGGAGATCATCCAGGAAAGATTGGAAAGGGAGTTCAACCAGACCGTGATCACTACCGTGCCCAACGTTAGTTTCGTCGCCCACACCAGCAAGAACGAGGTCATCATCGTCAACAACCCCTCCGAGATGCCGGACCCGACGCGCATCGAACGCATCGAGGAGCCTTATATCCGCGCGCAGATCATCACCAAGCCCGACTATATCGGTAACATCATGACGCTCTGCCTCGGCAAAAGAGGTAACCTGATCAATCAATCTTACCTCACGACGACGAGAGTGGAGCTGATCTTCGAGATGCCGTTGACGGAGATCGTCTTCGATTTTTATGATAAGCTCAAGAGCCAGACCCGGGGTTATGCCTCGTTCGACTATACGCCGATCGACAGACGGGACAGTGATATCGCCAAGATGGATATTCTCCTGAACGGCGATAAAGTCGATGCGTTGAGTGCCCTTATCCATCGCAGCCGTGCCACCGACTTTGGCCGCAAATTGTGCGAAAAACTAAAGGAGCTGCTGCCCCGTCAACAATTCCAGATCGCCATCCAGGCGGCTATCGGTGCCAAGGTCATCGCCCGTGAGACCATCAGTGCGCTCCGGAAGGATGTAACGGCCAAATGTTATGGTGGTGATATCAGCCGTAAGCGCAAGCTGCTGGAAAAGCAGAAAGAAGGTAAGAAAAGGATGCGGCAGATCGGTAATGTAGAAGTGCCGCAGGAGGCCTTCTTAGCCGTCCTGAAACTGGACGAGTAAAACAATTGATTAGTAATACGGCAGCGCTTAGTGCGCGGCGGGAGAGCCGGGCGGCCGGGTTATCGATTCGGCTTTTTCTTTTGCATGTTTTTGTCCGACTGCGTCTGCAGTTGCTTCTCGTCGATAACACCCTGGTCGTCCAGGACCTTCGACTGGGTTGGGAATTCCCCGTCTTTTAACTTGAAAGCGAAGAGCTTTTTGTCGATGTGCACCCAGCGACCTTCCTTCCACTGAAAGGCCTCGAAGTCGCCGTCGGGGATATAGGTATCCTTCTTTTTCGGCTCGTCGCCTTCGGGTGTCAGGTGATCGTAAATGATCATATCCATTTCAGGGTCGTAGTTGAACCGGGTCAACGCTTCTTTCTTGTATTCGATGTTGAAACGGTACTGCATATGCCGGTGCACGGAATCCTCCATAAAGGAGAAATAGGGGCCGCCGAACCGTGGTTCGCCATCGGGGCCGAAGGTCAGCACTTCCATCCATTTTTTGTTGCTTGTTTCGCTGAAATCGTCAAAGCCAAGCAGGGTATAGTATTTTCGGCCTTCGTAGGTCTTCAGGATGATCCGATAATAGATCGCACCGATCCAGTTGTGTCTGTTCCTCACCGAATCCAGCGGTTTGGCTGTGAACATCGAGGCGTCAAACAACGGGAAGAGCTTTAGCGAGCCATCGGGCTGGTTCATCTGGATGGCGCCTTCCTGCAGAAAGAATTGATCGTCTTTTTTGAATTGCCAGGTAAAGATGCGGAAGGAGCTATCGGGTGCGTATAACCGGGAGATCGTCGCCAGGGAATCAAAAGGATAGTAAAAGGAATTCGGTTGCCGGAGTGTCCGCACGAGCGTTCTGATGAACTGGCTGTCGGCCATGAAACGTTTCGCTGCCGTGTCTGCGTTCACGAGATCGAAGGCAAACCTTTTCAATGAATCTTCCCGGTTCTCAAAGGCTTTTTGTTGGTCCGGTCCGATGTGTTGTGCTTGGGCAAGCTGGGTGATCCCGGACAGGCAGGCCATCGCCAGCAGGAAAGCGAGGGTGCCATTGCGGGTGAGCTTGTGTCCGGTGGATCGCATAGTGTCAAAGTTAAAGAGGAATGTGAAGGCCCAAACGGTAATTTCCGCCTAAAATTTCATGCCGGACGCAAATGTTTTGCAAAATCGTGCAGCGAGTTGAATGCCAAATCGATCGCGTCATTTGGAAGTGGCTGCTGGGGGTTGGTAGTCCGCAGGAAGACCGTATACATGCCCGCGTTCCTGCCGAATTCCATATCACTAAGGTTGTTGCCGATCATCACCGACCGGGCGAGGTCGATCCCGGGCAGGTCCTGCTTTGCGGCGAACGCCATTCCCGGCTGTGGTTTTCGCAGGGGATGGGCATTGTCGAGCGAGTCCGCATAGTAAATACGATCGATCCGGCCGCCGGCCAGGACGATCTCGGCTACCATCTTCTCGTGGATATCCTGCAGGTCGGCCGCCGTCATGATCCCTTTGCCGACGCCTCTCTGGTTGGTGACGACGACGATATGGCCGAATACTTCGGCACAGCGGCGCAGGGCTTCGCGGTTCCCTTCAAAGAAGGCGAACTCTCCGTAATGAAAGATATACGACCCTTCTTTTTCGATGTTAATGACTCCGTCGCGATCGAGGAAAAGTGTCCAGGAAGCGTCTATTTGTTGCAGGTCGATCATGATATTGCGTTTGGGTGATCGGCGGCACCGAAGCCAAGTTCCCCGATGGTTTTCACCAACCGCGACCACGAATACTTTTCCTTCTCAAGCCGGAGAGCGGGTAGAAAATGAGCGGCGCCAAGGGAGAAAAAGCGGAGGATCGCTTCGGCCATGGGAGCGGGTTCGGGCGGCGCCACCAGCCCGACCTTTTCATGCGGGACGAGTGCCGGAAGACCGCCCACATCAGATACGATCATCGGTTTTTCGAAATGATAGGCGAGGGGTGTCACACCGCTTTGTGTGGCATTGCGATAGGGTTGGATCACGGCATCCGCTGCACAGAGGTAGTCGCGTACCTGGCTGTCGGGTATAAAGTCGGTGCGCAGGATCAGGCGGTCTGCGATATCCAGCTTCGCGATCAATTCCCTGTAGGGGCCGGCGTCCTCATAGAATTCGCCCGCCACCATCAGGCGTATGCGCTGCGCCCTGATGCGGGGATCGGCCATTGCTTCCAGTGCGATATCGAGGCCTTTATAATTGCGGATAAAGCCAAAGAACAGCAGGATACGGCCGGAATCATCGATGTCGACGCCGCTGGCCCTTAGCCGCTGCCGGGCGGCAGTTTGTGGAATAGGGTCACCAAAGTTATCGTAGAGCGGATGGAGTACCTGGCGTGCGGGCTTGTCCGGTTGAAAGGTCCGCAGGTCTTGCATGACCTTTTCGCTCATCGTGATGAATCCATCGCAAGCGTTTAGGAAATACCTAGTGAAAAGGGTATCGCCCGGTCTTTTTTCATGGGGGATGACGTTGTCTGTGATGGCGACGATCCTCGTGTGCTGGTTCTTTTTGACCTTTCTTAGGATCGTGCCCAGGGCCGGGCCCATCAGGGGTAGCCAGTATCGCACGACGATCAGGTCTGGTTTCAGTCGCCGCAGTTCCCGGCCCACACTGAACCAGTTCAAGGGGTTGATCGAGTTGATCCGGGACAGGATGGTCAGCCCTTCCGGCGGCGGATCGGTACTGTATTGGGTGGTGCCGGGAAAGAGAAAATCCGGGTATTGCAGGGAGAACGAATAGATGCGGCAGTCGAAGCCCTCTTGTATAAATTCCCTCGCCAGCCGCTGGTCAAACGTGGCCAGGCCGCCGCGCAGCGGATAAGCCGGACCTATGATGACGACGCTGCTTTTTGGGGATTGTCCAGGCAGGGGTTGGTTAACGACGGGGCTCATGCGTTGTCCAGGCCAAGTTTTTGTTCGATGAGATAGCTGTTGCGACCAGGCGAATTCCGGGAGAGCAACTCGGCGATAAATCCTGTGAGAAAGAGCTGGCTACCGACGATGACACTGGTCAGCGCGATATAAAAAGCCGGCTTATTTGTAAGCGTAAAGGTCAACCTATTGTTAAGTTTCTGGATCACCAGAGAGATGGCATCCCCCCCGCCGATGAGAGCGAAAATAACACCCAGCGGGCCGAAGAAATGCATGGGCCGCTTGCCGTATTTGCCGACGAAAGTGATAGATGCCAGATCCAGCAGCCCCTTCAGCCCGCGTCCCAGGCCGCCGAATTTCGTATACCCATACTTGCGGGCACGGTGCTGTACCACTTTCTCGCCGATCTTTCTAAATCCCGACCATTTGGCGATAACGGGGATATACCGGTGCATTTCTCCGTATACTTCGATACTCTTGACGACTTTATTGCGATAGGCTTTGAGTCCGCAATTGAAGTCGTGCAATGGGATATTACTGACTTTTGCTGTCGTCCAGTTGAAGAATTTGCTTGGCAGGGTCTTGCTGATGGGGTCATGGCGCAGTTTTTTCCATCCGCTTACCATATCATAGCGGTCATCGACGATCATCCGGCGCAATTCGGGTATTTCGTCGGGGCTGTCCTGCATATCGGCATCCATCGTGATCACGACTTCGCCATGGGCGGCTTTGAAACCTTCGTTGAGGGCAGCTGATTTGCCATAGTTGCGCTGGAATTTTATCCCTTTTATGTGGGGGTTGTTATGGCGCAGGTGGGTGATCACCTCCCAGCTGCGATCGGTGCTGCCGTCGTCCACCAGGATGACCTCGTAGGAGAGGCCATGCTCCAGCATGACCCGTTCGATCCAGCTGCACAACTCTGGCAGCGATTCGTCTTCATTGTAGACGGGTATGACGATTGATACTTCCATTATTGTGTATTTATGGCTACTCCTCCGGGCGCTTTCCGTTTGATAAGGGCCGCCATCAGGGCGGCGACCGGGAAGGCAACGATATATAGTTTTGCCAGGCCGCCGCTCATGCTGCCAAAACTAAACGGGTCAGTGCCTTTTACCGCTTCCTTATTCGCGCTGATTTCATCTTCCGACATGCCAAAATGCCGGTAGGTGGCCTCCGTTTTTGCCTGTGCCGCGGGGATCAGGTCCCGTCCGAATTGCGGATCGATGGAATGGACCAGGATCCAGATGAAGAGCATTTGGACCGCCAGGGTCAACACGATGATCCCAAAGCAAACCCGCAGCGTCGCTCGAAATCCGATAAAACCCTTGCCACGTTTTTTTGCAGCGACTCCCCCCGCGATCGCAAAAGCAATCGGGATCAGGTACATCAAATAGGCGACACCTCCAAGAAAGGTGGAAATTCCACCCTGCCAGATGCCGATAAGGAAAAGGATGATGCAAAGTGATGCAATGCTTCCGTAGAGCAAGGTAACGGGTATTGTTGTTTGCCTGGCGCCCGTCATTTTGCGGATTCGTTTAGGTGAAGCCGTTCCCCGTTCAGGATGCCGATCACGAGGCCCTCGAGGCGTTTTCCCAGGAAAGGATTGTTCTTCGATCTCGACCGCATGGTGTTGGCTTCCAGGAGTGTGGTACCGCCGGGGTCAAAGAAGGTCAGTGTTGCATCGTTGCCTTCCCTTATAGAGGCGTCTTCCAGTCCAAATATATTGCGTGGGCGATGGCTGAGGAGATCGACCGTTTGTGACGCCGAAAGCTCCGGCAGCTTTGTACGCAGCACTGCGTAGACGGTTTCGAGGCTGCTCATCCCCGGCCGGGCATACTCAAATTCGACAATTTTGCTGTCGAATTCCTGGGGAAAATGATGGGAGGCGATGCTGTCAACCAGACCTTCGGATACCGCCTTTCGAAGGGCAACAGCGGACAGGTCGTCCCGTAGCGGCGGAAAAACTTTTAGGTTGGTATCGTAATCGAGGAGATCGGCGTCAGTGAAAAAAAGATGGTGGGGTGTAACGGAACAGCTCACCTGCAATCCAGCTGCTTTTGCCTGCCGGATATTTTCCAGCGAGCGCGGGGAGCTGATGCCCGTAAAATGCAGCTTTGAACCGGTATAGCGGACCAGCTCGATGTCCCTAGAAACCATGAGTTCTTCGGCCATCATGGGTTTGCCTGGAAGCCCCAGTCTTGTGGAAACCACGCCTTCGTTGATGAGACCGCTGGCTCCCACGGTACGATCGTCGGGAAGCTGGATGATGACGCCGTCGAAGGCTTTCACGTATTGGAGGCCTTTTAGCAGGAGGCCCGCGGATTGCACGGGTCCGGTGCCGTCGCTAAAGGCAACGGCGCCGCTGTTCCGCATGTCGTACATCTCAGCCAGGTCCTTGCCTTCGAGCCCCCGTGTGACCGCGCCAAGGGGCCAGATGCGTACGGGAAGGGTAGCGGAAGCGCGCCTGATATATTCAACCTGCGACTTGGTGTCGACCACCGGCCGGGTATTGGGTAGGACAAAGACATCAGTAAAACCACCCGTGGCTGCCGCGGCTGCACCCGTTTCGAGGGTTTCCTTATACTCGTATCCGGGATCGCAAAAATGTGCAAAGACATCTACCCAGCCTGGAGAAACGTGTAAACCGGAAGAACGAACGATCCTGTCTGCGGAGATTGTTTCGGCAGGTGTATTGCCGATGGAGATGATACGGCCATTTTCGACGACGATATCCGCCACTTTTCCATTATGAGGGGATATGCGGTCGACAATATGCGCCTGTTCGATGAGGATCTTCATTTCTTACTAAAGAATTGCGCGAAGATAGGGCCAAATCAGGAATATTCTGCAAACAAATTGTCGGTATAGCACCACATCCATTTCTCTCCCGGCTCCGAGGAAATGATCACCGGATGGCCGGACCGGTGGAAGTGCTTTGTCATGTGTTTGTAGCGGGATTGGTCACAGCACAACGTGGCGCCGCAGGTCTGGCAGGTACGCAGGTGTACCCAGGCAGCGCCGATCTTGACACATTCTTCACAGACATGTTCTTTTTCTTGTTTGAGCGCTCCGAGCTCCTGCATGTGGGAGCAAATCTCGTCTGCCATAGTTGGTGTTTTTGGACGGGCCGCCGGCTCCGCCATGTTATACTTCTGCCAAATATTTATGAACAAAACTGATCGACATGGAACCTTCTCCCACGGCCGAAGCGACGCGGTTCATGGCGCCCGCCCGGACGTCGCCAGCCGCGAATACACCGGGGCAGCTGGTCTCCAGCAGATAGGGATCGCGGTCCTGCTTCCATATCTTGTTAAAACCCTCATAGGCCTTGAGATCGCGGCCCGTCTCCAGAAATCCCTTTTCGTCTTTGATGATGTCCAGGCCGATCCAGTCGGTAAACGGCCGGGCACCGATGAAGATAAAAAGTGCGTTGGCTTTTACGGTCTGATTTTGTCCGGTCGAAGCGTTGCCGATGGTAAGTTGCTCCAGTTTGCCTGATCCGGCTGCGGCCACGATCTCACTGCCTCCCAGGATATGGATATTCGCCCTGGTCGCGATCTGGTCGATCAGATAGGTCGACATGGTGCTGCCAAGCGACTCCTTCCGGACGATGATGGTGACGTTGGCCGCAAATTTGGAAAGGTGCATGGCTGCCTGGCCGGCTGAATTGCCGCCGCCGACCACGAAGACCTCGCAATCCCGAAACGCAGCGGCTTCGGTCATTGCCGCGCCGTAATAGATGCCGGCGCCCGTGAAGTCCGGAACGCCCTTTGTCTCGAGCTTACGGTAGTCGACCCCGGTAGTGATGACGATCGTGAGGGTATTGATCTCTTCGCCGTTGTCGAGCATGACTTTTTTATAACCGTCCTTCTGGCATATTTCCCGTACAGAACGCGGGAGCAATACCTCGGCTCCGAGGCGCGTTGCCTGTGTGATCGCGCGGCGGGTTAGCTCCGACCCGCTGAGGCCGTTGGGAAAGCCCAGGTAGTTCTCGATCCGGGAGCTGGTGCCTGCCTGGCCACCGGGGCTCAACCGCTCGATCAGCAGGGTCTTGAGCCCTTCCGAGGCGCCATACACCGAAGCGGCGAGACCGGCGGGACCCGCACCGATGATCACGACGTCATAGACAGTGTTTTTGATGGTGGGGTTAAGGCCGATCTTTTCGGCTACCGCCGGTATGCTTGGGGAGCACAGGCAATTGCCGTTTTCCAGTACCACCACCGGCAGGTCTTTCAGTGCGATATTGTTTAGCTTTAGCAGGTCTTTTGCTTCCTGGCTCAACTCTACGTCCTGCCATTGATAGGGGACCAGGTTGCCCGAGAGGAATTCTTTGATCTCATGCGATTTCGGCGAGAACTGATAGCCGATGACCTTGATGCCCTTGAATGCGGGTCTGTAGGTGTCCAGCCAGTCATCCAGCAGCTCACTGATAACAGGATACAATTTCTCTTCGGGCGGGTCCCACGGTTTCATGAGATAGTAGTCCAATTGCACACTGTTGATGGCCTTGATCGCCGCGTCGGTATCGGAATAGGCGGTCAGCAGTACCCGTCGTGCATCGGGAAAGAATTCCCTGGCTTTCTGCAAAAATTCCACACCCTCCATCTCCGGCATACGCTGGTCGGAGACGAATAAGGCCACCGACTCACCCTTGTTCTTGAGATCGAGCAGACTTTCCAACGCTTCTTTGACGGAGGTCGTGCTCAGGATGCGATAGTGTTGACGAAAAAAAGATCGCAGGTCCCGCGAGATGGCCCTCAATACCTGGGGATCGTCGTCTATGGAGAAAATGATAGGTAATGTCATAATAGGTCGTCCTGCAATTTACGATTTTTGAACGGTATCCACGGGGAGGGAAGCGGCAGGTCAACCGGCGATCGGCAGGCAAACCAGGAATTCGGTGCATCCGGGAACGGAGTTGACCTTCACGGTACCGTGATGCTGCCCATGAATGATGCGCATCACGACGTCCAGTCCGAGTCCCGTTCCTTTGCCGATGCCTTTGGTGGTGAAGAAGGGATCGAAAATGCTCGAGCCGATATCCTCCGGGATGCCCGGGCCGTCGTCTATAATCGAGATCTTGGCATATTGATGGTCGCGCTCGGTGCGGATGATCAGTTTCCCCTTGCCGTTTTCTTCCATGGCATCCACCGCATTATCGATGAGGTTGGTCCAAACCTGGTTGAGTTCTCCCACCAGCGCCATGACCCTGGGCAGCGCGGCGTCGAATTCTTCCACCACCTCGATATTGGCCTTTTTTATTTTGTACTGCATCATCGTCAGGGTATTGGCGATGCCCGAATGGATGTCGACAAGTTCTTTTCCCTTACCCTGATCCATATGCGTAAAATTCTTTACCGACTGAATGAGCGTGAAGATCCGCTGAGAGGCTTCCTGGATATCCTGGACCATCCGCTCGGTAACCAGGTTGGTATTGATCCAGTTGAGGATAGGGGAGAGGTATTCGTCCGGTGTATGCTCACAGAATTGTTCCATATCGTCACAAGTGAAACCGTACTCCAGGAAGTTTTCGGCGATCTCGTCGCTGTTCCCGATCTTTTTTTCGTCGAGCCAGTCGCGCAGCTCATCTTCCAGTGCTGTTTTTTGGACGAGTGTGAGCCTGGGTTTGTCGGTACGACCCAGGACCTCGAATAATTTGTTATTGATGAAATCGACATCTTTCCCTTCCATCCGCACATTGATGACGTCTTTAAAAAGTTCCGGCTCCAATTTCAGGTGCTTGACAAGTGACTCTGAACCCCGGACGATGGCCGCCGCGGGGTTGTTTAGCTCGTGGGCCAAACCCGCCGACAATTTTCCGAGTGCCATCATCTTGTCGTTTTGCTGTTGCAGAGAAGTGAAATTCCTTACGCGGTTGGTCATCACGTGCACCAGTGCGCTCGTCAGTTCATAGAACCGGCTGATCATTTCCCTGAATTTCTCCGCGGGCAGGAGCAGGAGACCGCCGCTTTCGATGATCTTTGCAGCCACATTGGCTTTTATGCCCCTGGAGAAAGGCAGCAAACCACTGACATCACCTGACTGCAGGACAGTCACCTCCCGCATCTCTTTCTGTTGCAACATGAAAAACCGTATCTTCCCGGTGACTATTATGTAGGTACCTCTTATGGTATCACCGGTACGGAAAAAATAATCGCCTTCCTGGAGGGTTAGGTGTTCGCTGTTGTCGATGAACCATTGCAATTGATCAAGCGGTACCCCCTCCATCGCTTCGATCGAAGAAAGCCATTCGGCAGTAACGGTGTCCATACTGGCAATGTAAGAAATAATTGTTTACGCCGCCCGCCGCCTGGTTATTAATAGTTCGAATAATAAGGGAACTGTGCTGTATAGCTGGCTTCGCCCGTGCCGGTCCAGGAGGCCTTGTAATAATACCTGGCACCGGTGCCGGGACAACCCGCGGGGTTACCGAGGGAATCCAGGCCAAAGGTCAGGAGGGTTGTGCCTGCCGGATTGACCAACTGTTCCATTCCTTGCGTTATTCGCCAGCTGCATGCCTGTGAGACGACCAATGGGGTGTTGATGGTCGTGATAAAGCCGTTGCCCCAGCGATTTCCTCCTACTTCGGAGACGCCTTGTAAACCGGTCGCGGTATCGATGCCCGTTGTGGTGATCACCATACCGCCGTTGTAGGTGTAAGCCCGTCTGCGCCAAACCTGCCAGGTGGCTGTCACCAGCGTCTCAAATTGGACGCTTGCGTTGACGCCGATGATTTCCTGTACGACCGGCTGTTGTGAAGCTGCGTTGAAATTGGCGAGGCTGCCGCCGGAGGAATCGACCATGTAGAAGTTTCCCTTTAGTACGACGGAATCATCGTCCGCCAGCCAATAGGTTTTAGCATTGACGAATGTCACTCCGATGGTGTCGCCCGCCGTGCTCCAATCGACCCCAGGCGTCTGATAGATATATATGGTAGAGAGGCGGCTGCGGGTGCCGTCGCAGCTCACACCATTGTACCGGATGGTGATAAGGTTAGGCGTGTCCGCATAATCCTTTACAACCGAGTACACGCCACATACGCCGGGGAAATTCGACACCGGTATGGTATCGGGACCGCTGTTGACCGTGTCCTTATAGAGCAAAATAGTATTGATATCGTTGCACAAGGCGTCGATCTCGTTGGGAATGCGGATCTGGTCTTCGGCCTGCGCGTGTACATCCGACTGAAATAAGGCGGTGGCCGCAGCGGGGGTATAACGCGTCTTGTTGCAGGAGAACAGCAGAAGTGTCGAGACGGACACCAGGGTCAGGCACCGGAAGCTCCTTTTCATGCCGTAAAAGTAGTGGGTTTTACCAAATAAAAAAGCCAACACCCCCATTTGTCGTGAGGCATTGGCTTTTTATTAAGGATTCGTTTCGTTTTATCAGTAAGGAAGAATGAAGGTATAGGTCTTGCCGCCTGCACCTGCCCATACAAGCTGGAAGTAGTAGTTAGACCCGGCGACAGGACAGCTGGTTGCCGTGCCGGTGGCATTGAGCCCATAGGTAAGCGTGAGCACGCCTGCCGCATTGGTGAGGACATGGGTGCCGGAAGTGAGCTGAAAGCCACAACTTTGGGAAACGACCAGCGGCGATGTGATCTGCGCAGTAAAGCTATTGCCAAAACGATTGGTGCCCCACTCGGAGATGCCCTGGAGCGTGCTCGTGCTATAAGTGCCGGTCTGGGTGACCACGATACCACCATTATAGGAGAATACGCGCTGACGGGCGACGTTCCAGGTACGGGTCGTGCCATTGTCAAAGGTGATCGACATATTGCTGCTGCTGATCGTATGTGTGATCGATGTTGACGCATCGCTGGTAAGACTGGACAGGCTGCCACCCGAAACATTGGTATACGTGTGCGTGCCGTTGAAGGTGATGGTCTTGTTATCCGCCAGTCGGGTGATGGCCACGCTATTGAAGTTGACTGTTACGACGGCGCCGGCATCGGACCAATTAACGGCCTGCGCGATCGATATTACGATAGAGCCGGTACGACTGCGGAGGCTGTCGGCAGTCTTACCATTATAAGTGATGGTGATCGTCCGTGGGTTGTCGACGGAATCGATGGTGACGGTAGCGTTGCAAAGCGTATTCGCCCAACCGCCGGCACTGCCATTGCCGCCATCCACGGCCACACCAAATCGGGGACCGGGAAGAAAGCTGGCGCCGGTGACGGAAGAGGCATTGATCATGGCCGTATTCGCATCATCGAAAGAAGCGTTGGATTCGGTAGAAACACGGGCCTCATCGTCAGACTGCGTTTGCAGGTCTGTACCGGAAGTGGTGCTTGTACTGTCACTGCTACTTTTCTTGCAGGCGGTAAATAAAAGACCGGAAAGTGTTGTGGCAAACAAAAGGCGGTGGAGGTTCTTTGTTTTCATGAAAAGGATTTCAGTTTAAACGCAGCCCGGATTATAATATTTCTTCCTATACATCAGAAAGGCGTTATTTAGACGTTAATAGACCACCATCTATACGTTAAAATACTGAATCCCAAAGCGTTACTTATTGATTGCGTTCCTGGTCTATTTTTGTTTCGGCGAAGTTTGTGCTCAATCGTCCTGCAAAAGGTTTTCCACCTATTTGAATTCAATCAAGCAGTGGAACCACCCCTGTTTACCGGGAAACTCGGCAAGCACCAAGCTACCGTAGAACGATGCTTTTCGGCAGGCCGTAAAAAGTGACGGCCGCGTTATCGCAGTATCCGGGTAATATTCGATTTATAGGAGCTGCTGATGGGGATATCCTTATCGCCGATGCACACGATATCCCGTTTGATCGTCGTGATCTTGCCCGCCGCCACCAAAAATGATTTATGGGTACGCACAAATGCCGGCGGCGGCAGTTTTTCCTCCATGGCCTTTAGGGTCATCCGCGTCAGCACTGGCCGGGCCGAGGTGCTGAGATAGATCTTGATATAGTCCTTTACCCCTTCGATATACAGGATATCCGTGACGACAATTCGTACCAGGGCGTACTCCACGTTTACAAAGAAATCCTGTGGTCCTGCAACGGACACCTGTTTGTCGTTCTGCCTGAGCCGAAATAATTCCTGCGCCCGGCTGCAAGCCTTCAGGAAGCGCTCGAAACCAAATGGTTTCAGCAGGTAATCTACCACGCGGAGGTTGAATCCTTCGAGGGCGTACTGTTCATAAGCTGTAACCAGGATGATAAGGGGCGGATCGGACAGGGACTGCAGAAATTGGAGACCGTTGACGCGCGGCATCTGGATGTCCAGGAATAACAGATCTACCGGGTTCGTCTGCAGGGCTTCCATGGCTTCCAATGCATTTTTACAGCTCCCCACCCACTCGAGGAAAGGGATCTGCCGGATATTGTCTTCCAGCAGTTCCCGAACCAATTGTTCGTCGTCAATGACCATGCAGCGCATCATATGAATTGCAAATTTAAGGTGATATGGAACTGGTTGCCTTCCTTGCGGATGGTAAGGTCATGGTGGTCTTTATAGAGCAGGTCGAGCCTGGAGACGACGTTCTTCAAACCCAGGCCGCTGCTTTCCTCCTTGCCACCTGCAAATGTTTCGTCAAAGGTATTGCTGACCTCGAAGGATAACTGGTCGCCTTTTACCGACAAGCGGATATCGATATGCGGGCGGTCTACGATAGACACACCGTGTTTGAAAGCATTCTCCACGAAAGGGATCAGTAGCATGGGTTCGATCGTATGGGTCAGGTCCTGTTCCTTCGATTCGATCCGGGTCACGATCTCTACGTCATTGCCGAAGCGTAATTTCTGTAACTCGATATAGCTGTGCAGGTATTCGACTTCGGTCTTTAGCTCGACGCGTTTGCCCTGGGTGTCGTAGAGCATATAGCGCAGGAGATCGCTCAGCATAATCAGCGATGGTTCCAGTTTATCGGAGCGTTTCCTGGCCAGGGAGACCAGGTTGGTCAGCACATTGAACAGAAAATGGGGGCTGATCTGGGAGCGGAGGAACTTTAATTCCGTGGCCAGCTGGTCTGCCTGTCTTTCTTTCTGCTGCCGCTCCATGCGGATGCGGTCGAGGATGACCCGGTAGATGCAGCTGATCAGGTACACGCCGATGGAGGGCGCAATAAAGAACTTGGTTGTGCTGAACTCCTTTTGCACTTCGGGGAAGAAGATGGTCTGGGTCAGTAACTTTAGCTCGACCGAGCAGAGGATGAGCAGAAAGCTGCCGAGCAGGTACAACAACCAGCGACGGCGGTTCAGGAACTGCGGAAACAGGTAAAAGGCATTGGTATAGAATAGGCCGATATGCACGAGGTCCGCCACCGTAAAAAAGGGCCATGGAAGGTCACCCACTTTGTACCCGCTATGGGCATTCGACACGAAATAGGGTAGGAGCAGGAGCATGGTCCAGATCATGACGTGGAGCGCGATCGTAGTATTTTTTGCCTTCTGGAGAGCTTTCACCCTGCAAATCTAGCGATTGCCTTCGGAGTGCAATGGTGTTGTCGACAACGCTGGCGTTTGTGTAGACGTTGTAGGGTAAAGGCGTTGGCGCCAACCTTTACAGGCGTGATGCTGGATACTAATTTTTGACATTTGTGCCCCGCTCTTGGCTGTTCGCTTATGATACCGCGGCTGCCCGGTGTCAATGAAAACCAAAAAAAATTTGCGTAGTTAAATGACTTCATGTAAATTTGAAGTCAAATAGCTACATAATGAACTTACGACGAGACGTTTTTCAAGCTATAGCGGATCCGACAAGGCGGGCGATATTGGTATTGGTGGCCTCGCAGACCATGACTGCCGGCGCAATAGCGGCCAATTTTGACACGGCGAGACCGACGGTATCAAAACACTTGCAAATCCTCACCGAGTGCGAACTATTGGAACAGCAACAAACCGGCCGGGAGATCTACTATCGCCTCAATGCCAAGAAAATGAAAGAAATTGCCGACTTCATCGAGCCATTCCGCAACATGTGGGATGACCGGTTCAATAAGATTGAAGCCATTATGAAAAAATATAAAACCAAATAAGATGGAAAAAAAGACAAAGATCATTGCCGAAACCGGTCAGCACGACCTGGTCATCACGAGGGACTTTGAGCTGCCGGTCGACCTGCTTTTCAAGGCACATGCCGAACCTGACATTATTGCGCAATGGATGTCCAACCCATATGCAACGGCAAAGGTGCTGAAATTCGAGGGTAAGAAGCATGGCAGTTATCAATTGGAATCAACCGACGCTAAGGGAAATGTCGTATTTCGTTCCAATGGCGTAATTCATGCGTTCGACCTCAACAGGAAGATCACCAGGACCTTTGAAATGGAGAATGCGCCTTATGGGGTTCAATTGGAAGTGTACGAATTCGAGCCTGTTACAGAAAATACCAGCAGGTTGAAAATGCATGTCATCTATGAATCGGTTGCGCTGAGAGACCAATTGCTACAGTTACCCTTTGCGCAAGGCCTCAGCATGGCACACGACCGGTTGCAGGAGATATTACATCCCTCAAAATAAATCGAAAAAAATGAAAAAGAGTAAGTTAATTTGGTATTGGATCATCACCGTCTTGCTATGCTTTTTTATCTTTTTTGGCGGGCTGGCACAGGCGATGCAGGCCAAGGGGGTAGTACAGGGCTTTCAACCCCTGGGGTATCCTACCTATTTTATTTCGATCATTGGCGTATGGAAGGTACTGGGCGTGATTGCGATCTTGATCCCAAGGTTTCCATTGCTGAAAGAATGGGCGTATGCAGGGCTTTTTTTTGCAATGACCGGCGCGGTGATCTCCCATATTGCCAGTGACGACATAAAATTGCAGATCATTGCTCCTTTCCTGTTGGCCGTTTTTACTGTGGTATCGTGGTATTTGAGGCCAGCGGATAGAAGGATCACTTCCTTTCATCAATAATGCAGTATGAATCCCAAAGTTGATTTTTATTTTGACAAGGCCGAAAAGTGGCAGACGGCGATAGAAAAATTAAGGACGATCGTGCTTGACTGTCCACTGGCCGAAGAATTGAAGTGGGGCTGCCCTTGTTATGCGTTCGAGGGTACCAACATCGTCCTGATACATGTCTTCAGGGAATACTGTGCACTGTTGTTTTTCAAGGGTGCCCTGCTAAGCGATCCCGACGGCATGCTTATCCAGCAAACGAAGAATGTGCAGGCGGCGCGCCAGATCCGGTTCACCGATCTTAAAGAAATAGTAAAATCGGAGCGGGCCATTAAGGCCTATATTTACGAAGCGATCGAAGTGGAGAGGGCGGGGTTGAAGGTCAAATTGAAAAAAGCCGAAGAATTTCCTATTCCCGAAGAATTCAAGCTGAGACTGGATAAAAAGCCTGCCCTAAAAAAGGCATTCTATGCGTTGACGCCGGGGCGGCAAAGAGGATACCTGCTACATTTTGCGGCCCCGAAGCAATCCAAGACCCGGGAGGCAAGAATCGATAAGTGTACGCCAATGATCATGCAGGGAAAGGGATTGACGGATGATTACGATCGAGGGAAAAAATAAGGTAGCTTTCCGGTCGATCATTGGCCTTGGACGGGCAACATTCGGGACACCCAATTGAATCAACTTGATGAATTGTTGTCGACAATTAAAAAATAAAATTTGATACCTTCAACTATCGCGCATGAAAAAGACTTCTGCTGCCCGGGTCTGATCGGATAATTCATACAATAAAAATCAAAAAACATGGCAACAATCAATCCCCACATTAACTTCAATGGAAATGCCGAAGAAGCCTTTACTTTTTACAAATCAGTATTTGGCGGAGAGTTCGCAAAGATTATTCGTTTCAAAGATATTTCGATCCCTGAATTTCCAATACCGGAAAAGGAGGCGCACAAAATAATGCACATTGCTTTGCCTATTGGCAAAAACGTTTTAATCGCCAATGATGTTCCGGAAAGTATGGGAAGAACGAATGAGAACGAAAACAGATCTAAAATATCAATTGGAGCAGAAAGTCGTGATGAAGCCGATAAATTATACAATGGACTTTCGGCAGGCGGAGAAATCGAGGCACCCATCGGCGACAGTCCTTGGGGTTCATATGGCGGTTGTTTTAGAGACAAATATGGAATCGAATGGATCGTGGAATTTGATCCAAGAGGATGACTGATTAAGGGATTGACTACTATAGAACCGGCGCTGCCAGGTTTAGCTGCCTCGCCTGAGCGATCAGCAAAAACAGGCTGTATTGGGTGTGGTTTTAAATGCCGTTTCCCGCTAAAAAGAACGGACCGCTAACACATCTAATAGGTGCTAAAAAAAGAGAGTTAAATGGACACTTCTTATTACTTGAACAAATTTCAAAAAGCGGCCGACAAACTCGACAAAAAAATTCTTTACAAAAAGCAAGTTGAAAGTGCAGTTGTGGTGTATGGGAAAGACTGCGTTGTGTTGAAATTATATAAAAAGTCCTGGGCAAACCCATCTCAAGACCCATTGACTTCTGACTCAAGAATTTTCTTTTCTGTTTGGATCAGCGATTCATCTATTAAAGAACAGAAAATTTTTTACAATATTCATGCACTTAAGCTGAGACAGTTAAAGGGTTATTCGATACAGAGCAGAAAGTTTGCCGACATTTTTAGAGACAGTTTTAAAGCCTTTGAGCATAAATGGAAAAATGTAAGTGTAAATTTTGGACCATTGACATTAATGGAAGGTTGGCTAAAAATTGACCTGGGTAATTTTCACAATGAAATTTTGGAACTCGCTACTAATTTTTTAGGTATAGACCATTTAGTTGACGACACGCTTGCACGTTTTAAGTAGACAAAAGGCAGCCTAATATAAGGCTTCAATGAGTTTTCGGCTCCATTTTAGTGTGCCGAATCATAATGGCCGTGTTTGCTCTTTTGAATCTGTTTGACACATTTTATCAGCGGAGAGGGAGGGATTCGAACCCCCGGAAGTGTAACCTTCAACAGTTTTCAAGACTGCCGCAATAGACCACTCTGCCACCTCTCCGGGCGCAAAATTAGGGTCTCCTGCTAAACAGCCAAATTTTTTCCTTCCGGTAACGTAACTTTGCCTAAAATTCCGGTGTGAAGCATCTAAAGGCGGTCAACAAGTACTTCTGGAAATATCGCTGGCGTTTTTTGTTGGGGATCCTCTTCATCATCCTCTCCAACTATTTTCGCATCCTGACACCACAGATAACGGGGTATGTGGTCAACTCCGTGGAGAGCCAGCTAGCAGCCCATATCGACTCGGCGCCGAGCCGGGCGCAGGCGGGCGCCAGACCACGTCCATCCAACGACACCACCAATTATGATATAGCCGTCCGGAAATTCATTCGCGTCCTGGACGCCGGCCACGCCAGCTTTGGCAGAAAGGTGGTCATCTGCGGCGTCACCCTGCTTGTCCTGGCCCTCATCAGCGGAGGCTTCCTGTTCCTCATGCGCCAGACCATCATCGTCATGAGCCGGCACATCGAATACGACCAGAAAAAGGAGATCTATGACCATTATCAACAGCTCGACACCAACTTCTATAAGACCCACTCGACAGGCGACCTGATGAGCCGCATGGCGGAAGACGTCAGCCGCGTCCGCATGTATACCGGCCCCGCGATGATGTATCTCGGCAACCTCCTGGTGACGATCGCGTTTAGCCTCTTTTTTATGCTCAAGGAAGACCCCCTCCTAAGCCTTTATGTGCTCACTCCGCTCCCGATCCTGGCCATCACGATCTACTATGTCAATACCATCATCCACCAACGGAGCGAACATATCCAGGCCTTGCTCAGCAACCTGACCACCAATGCGCAGGAGTCCTATAGCGGCATCCGGGTCATCAAGTCGTTCGTGCAGGAGAGCGCGATGCTCCGTTTTTTCAGCCATAACAGTGAAGAATATCGAAAGAACGCCGTCAACCTCGCCAAAGTGGAATCCATCTATTTCCCTTCCATGGGACTGATGATCGGGTTGAGCACCCTGCTGACGATCATGATCGGCGGCATCTACGCCATCTATGGGCGCCACAACACCGATATCGGGACGATCACGGAATTCGTCATCTATATTACGATGCTGACGTTCCCCGTCAGCGCCATTGGCTGGGTGGCCAGTATGGTCCAGCGGGCTTCCGCGTCCCAAAAACGGCTCAACGAATTCCTGGACACCGAATCGGCGATCCGCAATCCGCCGGGCGCCATTGTACAACCCCTCCAGGGTAACATCAGTTTTCAGGGTGTCGATTTCACCTATCCGAATACGGGTATCCATGCACTGACAGACTTCAGCCTGGAGATCAAAAAAGGGGAGAAGATCGTGATCGTAGGCAGGACCGGAAGCGGCAAGACCACAGTCGCGCAGTTATTGCTTCGGATGTATGACCCAAACAAAGGCAAGATATTTATCGACGGTACAGCCTTGCAAAGCTTTGACCTGCCCGATCTTCGCCGTCAGATCAGTTATGTCCCGCAGGATGTCTTCCTGTTCAGCGACACGGTGTCGGGAAATATCCAGTTCGGGCTGGACCGCCCCGATGAAGACAAAGTGCGGCTTGCGGCACGATATGCCAGCGTCGACAAAGAAGTCGAGGGATTCGCCAATCAATACAAGACCTTGATCGGCGAACGGGGTGTTACCCTCAGCGGCGGACAAAAGCAGCGGATATCAATCGCCCGGGGCCTTGTCAAAGACCCCGAGATCGTCGTATTCGACGACTGCCTGAGCGCCGTCGACGCGAAAACTGAAAAAGAGATACTGGCAAACCTACACCAGTACCTACAGCATAAAACCGCTATTATCATCACGCACCGGATTTTTTCGCTTTTCGATTTCGACAAGATCGTTGTCCTGGAGGGCGGCCGCATCGTTGAATCCGGCACACACAAAGAATTGATGGACCTCAATGGATACTACACCTATCTCTATGAGCAGCAACAGGCTGAAGACAGCCCGGCATAAGCTTGCCTGACCTAGATGAGCGGATCGGGCGTATCGAGCTATTCCATGCCGCGATGGGGGGGCAGAGATGGTGGGGTTGACGACGGATGCGTCAAAGCGAAGGACATTCGTCAAGTCCGCGTCCATCTACAGCGTGACCAGGAGTGGCGTCGAAACACAGATCAGGCTCGATTAGTTGGCCCAATTGCCGTGGAAATTTTGCCAATTCGAAAACAATACTATATTTGTGACTGCATCTATTAGTAATTCTCAACAGAAAAAAAATCATTGTGGCGTACGAAAACAACGACAAAAGAATTGAAAGCGTCTACAGCAAAAGGATTCGCGCTGGTAAACGCAGGACGTATTTCTTCGACGTAAGGGCGACCCGTAGTAACGATTATTATCTTACGATCACCGAAAGCCGGAAGAAATTCAATGAAGATGGGTATGACAGGCACAAGATATTCCTGTACAAGGAGGATTTCAACAAGTTCCTTAGAGCGTTGACCGAGGCGGTAGACTATGTCAAAACCGAATTGATGCCGGATTTTGACTTTGACGCTTACAACCATGACAATGAGCAGGAAAATGCAGGCGGTTACCAGCATTACCAGGAAACGGCTGCCAGTGAGGATATCGAAGACGATGCACCGGTACACCACGCCCCCGTTGTTCCCATTGCCCCTATACATACCAGCCACACTCCGACCCCTACCACGGGCGAAGAGGTCGACAAATGGTAGGAGGACCGTATATAAGAAACTCAGAAACCCTTGCACTGCAAGGGTTTTTTTATTTAGTAAGATAACCGCGCCTTTACCTGGCGAAGATAGGCCCGGCAGGATTGTCCGACAGGGCTGCGCCGCTCCTCGCGGGGGATGCGGGCGATCCGTCTCCATCCTTTGAGGAAACCCGCCGCATGGCCGCCGCTCTTCCTGAGGTACTCCATTCCCCATAAAAAGGCCGTCGAAAAAAAATAAGGCAAGGGCAGATACTTCCAGGCCACTTTGCTTTTATTGACCCACATGCCGAGTAGTTTTTCTCTCGGTGTGAGCCGGCCTGCGGGAGACTCCTTGTGCAGGATCATGATCCGATCGTCATAACGGATGGAGTATCCGGCGTTGAGCACACGATAGCTCAGGTCGTATTCCTCCATTCCATAAAAAAAGTTCTCAGGGTAAACACCTATCTGATCGAAGACCTCGCGGCGGATAGCGTGCGCGGCACCTGAAAAATAGGCGGTATCGAAATGCGGCCAACCTTTGCGTTCGGCAAATCGTTTGTGTGGGAATGCGTTTTCCTGCAGGGCATGCGTGGATGCATAAAAGATCTTGAATGCGGCGATGCCCACGGGGCGGGTATCCGGCACATCGGCTGTCGTACCACCCGCGTCTGCAGCGGCAAAACTTCCCGGCGAGGGCAGATTCCCTGTGACGGCGACGTCACCCGACTCCTCTCGTGCGAAGATCGGCAGGATGTGCCGCAGTGCATCCGTGTTTTGGACCAGCGCGTCGTCGTCGAGAAAGATCAGTATCGGGGCCCGGCTGAGCGCGATGGCATAATTGCGCCCCCTCGAGACACCCAGGTTTTCGCGGGCCACGACATACCGAAAGGGCAGGGCAGGGTGCGCGGCTATAAGGTCCTCCAGGGGCTGGTAGGAAACTGTCGACCGATTGTTGACAATAATCAATTCTTCCACCAGTTCCTCAAAACCGTCCAGCTGAATGAGGTTGCCGGCAAGTTCCAGCGCGTCGTCCGGCCGGTTATAGGTAATGATCACAAAGCTAATCGGCTTCATGGCGAACGTTTATACCTTGGTCGCATTGGCGGCATTCCTCTTTCGCCATTCCATCACCAGTCCCGCGATTAACAGCAGATAGATGAAAAGGTTGAACCAGGTCGTCATCATCATGCCCACTTTGTAGGAATGCGGTTCGAAACGGAACTCGACGGTATGGTCGCCGGCGGGGATCGCCATCCCGCGCAAACAGTAGTCTGTCCGCACATAGTCGGCCTTCTTGCCATCGAGGTAGGCATCCCAGCCCTTGTCATAATAGATCTCGCTGAATACGGCGAACTGGTTGCTGCGCGCGGAGAATGTATAATCGATCTTATCGTTCAGGTTCTCCAGCAGACGAATGCTGGCCGTGGTGTCCGCTACCGGTGCAGCGCCTATCTTCGGCGCAAATTGCTGCTGCACGATGGCGGTGTCAAGGACATTGACGCTATCGAGTGCCTTCATTTCTTCATTGCCATCTTTCACGTAGTGAATGTTTTTGACAAGCCAGCACGGTCCAAAAGCTGCCGGGTTCATCCTGGCGACGGGCTGGCCGGAATGCTGATCCTGCTGGATAAAATACCGCGCATTCAGCATATTGTACACCTGCATATTGCCCTTTTGCAGCTGGTTGTCGATAAGGTCCTGGTAGAGGCCCAATTTCCCGGCCGAATACCCACCCAGCGAATTGTGCAAATAGGAGGCCCTTGCATTCTCCCAAAAAGGCTGTTGCGAGCTTTGGTCAACGACCCGGAAATTCTTGTCCGGGTCGGCGTTTATCTGCTGGTCGGCCGCCGTCGGCGTTAAACTGGATTGAAAATCCGCGGGATCTATAAAGCTTTCCTGGTTAAGGTAGCGTGCGCTGACGGCCAGCAGGTCATAGGTACTGAGGACTGCAAGGGTGGCCAGTAGGATGACAGGTTTTATTTTTTTACGGATGAAGAAACCCAGCAGTGTGCCGGCTACTGCTATCAGGATGATCGTGCGCAGGAGGTCCGAGCCGGCAATCGACTGACGATCCTGTTCCAGTGCTTTTATCAGGCCATTGGCGACTCCTGCAGCCTGCTGTTGGGCGTCGGGACCAGCTTGCCGGGCTTGTGACAGCTGCTGCAGTTTGATCTGTGTGAACCGTTCTTTCAGTTCCCCGTCATTCTTGCCCTGGTAGTTCGCCGAAAAGTAGAAACCGATGAGCAGCACGAGCAGCCCGCCGGTGACAAATGAAGCCGTCTTAAACTTCTTCCAAAGCAGGGCCGCGTCTTCGCCGCCATTGAGCAACTGGTCAAGCCCGAGGGCCACGAGAATGGGTGCGGCAAGCTGTGGCAGAAACAATGCGGTCGATGGCGCCCTGAACTTATTGTAAAAGGGAAAATGATCGAACAGAAAATAGTTGACCGAAGAGAAGTTCTTCCCCCAGGCCAGCACGATCCCGACTATGATCACCGAGAGCAGCCACCATTTAGGCCAGCCCTTGAGCATGACGACACCGAAAATGCAAAGGAAACAAATGACTGCGCCGAGGTAAACAGCTCCTTCCGTAAAGGGTTGAGCGCCCCAATAAGCATAGCCATTGGCAAATTGCAATCCTGTTTCTTCCGGAATATTCAGGTCCGAGGCCATTTTATCGGCTAATTTGGAATTGTCGCCGATCTCGTTTTTGGCGCCGGCACCACCGCCATAGATGTCCGGAACCGCGAGTGTCAGCGTCTCCGCTATGCCATAGCTCCAGTCAAAGGCATAGCTCTTACTCAGTCCGCCTTTGCCTTCCATCTTGTTGTTGGCTGCGGTGAGCTCTGTCCGGCCGCCCCGCATCGTCTCTTTGGTATACTCCTGCAAGGGGAGATTGGAGCCGACGCTGGTCCCGAAGCCGATGCCTGCCGCTGCCGCCGCCACGGCGAGGCCGACCACCAGCTCTTTGAAATTACCATCTTTGATGCTGAAGATCGCATAGAACAGGGTCAGCAGGCCCATCGCAATGACCGTATAGTAGACGATCTGCAAGTGTTGTGTGCCGAGCTGGGCTGCAAAGAAGAACGCCAGAAGAAAAGCACCCCAGATATACTGACGCCGGAACAGCAGGAGCAGTCCGGCAATTACGCCTGGCGCCAGTCCGATCGCCTGCATCTTGGTGACGTGCCCGGTAACGATGATCACCGGATCATAGGAGCAATAAGCGTAAGCCAGCGCGGCCAATGCCGCAACCCAGACGTCTACACGCAGCACAGCCATCAGGATATAAAAACAGACACAGGCCAAAAAGAAAAAGTTGACAGGCTCGGGAAGGCCCAGCGTCAGGATGCGAAGCAGGTACCCGTAGTGCACAGCGGTCTGCGCATCTATCGCAATGGTATATCCCGGCATGCCGCAAAACGCACTCTCCGTCCACAGCGGGAAGTGACCGTATTTCGCTTTGTACTCATAGGATTGCTGCGCCATAGCCTTCCACTGTTCCACATCGCTCTGGCCAACGACCTTGCCTTCCAGGGCCGGTCTGCAATAAACGACGGCCACGATCAGGAAAACGGCAATAGCGATAAGGTGCGGGAGGGCTTTTTTCAATAGCGAAACATTCATATACAGTCCAATGATTATTCCCGGCAAAATAATGGTATTTTAATGGTATTTTGCCCGGAAATGCAGATTTTTGACCAAATATGCGGCTAGTTCGTTTTCTCTCCCGGGTAGCATTTATTTGTAATATTTGTTTTCTCGTGGCATCGCTCAGACAGTGGATCCTCTTACCGCTGGACAATCAGTTGGCTTCGGATATCATCGTTCTGGGATTACTGGTGTCGGTCGTGATCAACGTGATCGTAAATTTGGTTGCGCTGGTGTTGTTGTTGACCGGAAAGTTGCGCGCCGCCGCCGTTCCCACCTGGTTACTGATCGTAAACCTTGTATTTTTTATCGCGCAATTACTATTGTTTTACACCAACCTTCATTCATCTTGATCCAACAAATACTCAAGGACCGGCCGACAAGGCTATTGCTGGGCTTTACCGCCTTTTTTTGCTGTAATGCGCTGATCGCCGACGCGATCGGCACCAAGTTGTTCTCCCTGGAGAAGCTCTTCGGAAGGCATCCCGTTAACTTTACGATGTTTGGTCAGAGCGGCCTTGCTTTTACGCTTACCTGCGGCGTCCTGTTATGGCCGCTCGAATTTGTGATCACCGATATCATCAATGAATTTTACGGTCCCAAAGCGGTGCGGCGTATCTCGTACACGGCCGTGGTCCTGATCGCCTATGCGTTCCTGATGTATGTGCTGGCCATCCATATCCCCGCCGCGGATGCCTGGCTTGCGAGCAGCAGCAAACAGGGCGTTCCGAATATCCAGGATGCGTTCAGCGCGATCTTCGGTCAAAACAACCTGATCATCCTCGGCTCCCTGGTTGCTTTTCTCGTGAGCCAGATCGTGGACGTGTATGTATTCCACCAGATCAAAAAGAGAACGGGCAAGAAACATCTTTGGCTGCGGGCCACGGGCTCCACCCTTGTTTCCCAGCTGGTCGACAGCTATATCGTCCTGTTCATCGCATTCAGCGGGACTTTCACCTGGCAGCAGATCCTGGCTTTCGGCATGATGAACTATATCTACAAGTTCGTGGTTGCCATTTTGCTTACTCCGCTGATCTACCTCGTAGAAGGAAGGATCGAACGGTATGTCGGTCATGAAACCGCCGAAAAAATGAAGCTATCGGCTATGGGCCAGGACGAAAGCGAAGGGGTAATACCCGCTGCCGGCTGAGCATCCTGCAGATAAGGGTGATGCTTAGTCGGGGGTTACGGCCGCCTCCATGATATAGTCGACCATAAAATAGTTCTGGCCGATGGCGACATCTTCTTGCCCCACCACGCGGAATCCGAGCTTTTCATAGAAGTGCAGGGCTTTGTTGAACCGGTTGACATTTAGTCGCAGGACCCGCGCGCCTTCCGGCCGGATAGCCCTGAAAATGAATTGCAGTATGGATCGGCCAAGCCCTTTGCCCTGCTGTCCCGGCAACACATACAGCTTGTGAAGTTTGAACATCCCCGGCTCATTCAGTGGACCCCAGGAGGCAAATCCGATCGCTTGCTCTGCTTGTTCCACGAGCAGGAACCGATGGCGGTCATCGAGCATCTGCTTGCGCAGGGCGGCCGGGCTGTAAAAAAGGTTCAGCATGTACTGCAATTGGTCGGCGGGCACAATGCCGGCATAAGCCACCGGCCAGATTTGTTGGGCCAGCAATCCGATCGTGTTGATATCGTCCAATTCCGCCAGCCTGATCGAAATTAATTCATCCGTCATGTTCATGCTTGTTATAATCCATTTGTTGATTGCCTTCCATTTCACGCTCTTCTTCCTGCCGGCGCTGATGCAGCCGCAAGGCCCGCAAGGCCAGTCTCACAGCAATATAGAAGGTCGCGAAAGCGCCAAAGGAAAGCACGCCGGTGGACAGGTACTTCGTGGCCTCACGACTCTGCTGCAGAAAAAGAAAGAAGTCAAAGCTGCCGTGGAAAAGGACCGCCGTTCCCAACCCTTTGAACAGCAGGCGGATCCTCTGCCGCCTTTCAAATTTTGCCCGTCCGACGGGATAACCCATCAGGACGGCAAACGAAGCATGCGCGGGTATGGCCAGAAAGAAACGGGACACACCCGTTTCCAAACCAAATTGACGCACGTATTCGATGTTTTCCACGGTCGCAAACCCCATCCCGATCATCACCCCATAAATGACACCGTCAAAGGGTTCACGAAAAACCTTTTTGGGATAGGCATAGTACCTTAGAACGAGGAATTTGCTGCCTTCCTCACTAAAAGCTACCGCGCCGAAAGCAAACCAAATATAGGACAGAATAGAATGACGCCAGGGCTCTATGCGTACGTCGTCGGCGAGCAATTGCACTGCCAGGGCCGGCAGGGTTGCCGCGGCCCCAAGCAGGAACGCCGTCACCAGGTAACGCATCGATGTCCGCCCCAACCGGTTAAGCGAAAAGATAAATAAGCAAACGGCGACACCGGGAGCGATGGCCAGGGCGATTAATAACATCCCTTAAAAATAGCAGAAATATCAACGTTGCGGTGCAGGGGAAGACGTCTGGAAGAAATAAATCGACCCATCCTTGAAATGCAGTTCCCTGGCCAATAATTTGCGGTTGCGCATATAGTCGAGATCGATGAGGTCTTCGTTGATGGCATCGTTGAACCAGACGATCGTGAATAAATCCTCCTTCATCATATACCGGATGTCTTCCGGATTGTCTTTGTGCGGAATCAATTCTGCTCTTAGTCCACCGAGGAACCATAATCCCTCATTGGCATCCGAATAAACCGTTCCCGCCTGCTGGAGACTGTCGCGGTGTGCCCGCACGTAGGCCATCGTTTCGGAATTGCGCCAGTCATTCTCCGTATAGCCCGGTATGCCGGCATAATGGATCCCTTCCCAGTTCTCGCGGAAAGCATGGATCTCGCCGATCATAAAGCAGGCTGCGGCAACCAGACACAATGCAATGGCCCCTTTTTTGAGCCGCGCCGGGCAACGCTTCAGGGCGGGCGGTATCCAGCTGGTGCTTCCCCAGATCCACGGCAGGAACAGGGGAGACATCAACCGGCTGTCCAATTCCTGAAAGCGCGAGACGGTAGCCGTGTAGAGAATAAAGACCACATACACGACAAAATAACTAAGCGCAAGGGTGTCGGCGGAAAAGAAATCCCTTTTTCGTACCAACCTGTAGGCGAAGATGCCCGTAATCAGCAGGATAAAGAAAAGGGCTACGGCGGTGGCCGCTCCATACCGTTCATTGAAAAAGGGCAGCCAGTCGCAAAGGACACTACCAAGATCGTGGAGATTGGCGGTCAGGGGGGTGACACCTTTCTCACGGAAACCGGTGAGCGTTTCGGTGACGCGGAAGTTGCGATAGAGGTTGAGCGCTAAAAAGGAAAGCGAGACCAAGCCATAAAGCGCCATGTGCCCGATCTTTTTGCCGCCCCAGCGCAGACGGCCATCGCAAAGCATCAGGAGGCCGCCGAGACCGACCAGACTGATACCTGCATACCGGGTCACGCAAGCCAAACCCGCTGTAACGGCGATCCAAAACAACCACCTGATTCTATGGGTGTGGAAATAGTGGTAGCTGCCGATCAAAAAAATGACGGTGAGCAGCAGATAGAGGGTCTCAGACCAGATCATGGAATAGACTTCGAGCAAACATGGACTACCCAGTATAAAAAGAAGCACAAAGAATTTGTAGCCACGGGTCGCAGCGGTAAACCGGTTGAGCAGCCAGCCACTGAGACAGATGACCCCGGCGAAAAGTAGTCCGTCCAGCCCCGGCCCGAAAGCGGTGACGGAATGGCCGGTAACAAATAGTAGGCAGCTGAGAAAGATAGGGTAGAAGGCCGGGAAATCCATCACGGGCATATTCGTGAAATCGTTGATGACCCCGTGATCATGGATGTTCTGCGCCGTGCTGATATAGACGACTGAATCGGGCGAGACGCCGATGCCGCCATATGCGCACAGGGCCTGGATGATAAAAAAGCCGGCGATAGCCACCGGGACAGCATCATAGTCCCCGGAGTATACCAGCGATCGGAGATTGCGCTTCATAGATTGGCTGTAAAAATAGGGCATTAACGTCTGGAAAAAACCGGGTCTCCCAACTTATCCGTAATTTGACTTACCGGCAATGCGTTTTTTTCTCGGTGAACCGTTCCCGGCAATTAAACCAAAAGTACATGCGCGTTTTTCGCCTACCCTTATTCGTCGGATTGCTCTTGTTGTCGACAGTCGCCGTCGCCCAGGTCTTCGGCGGCAATCCCCCCTCCCTGAAATGGCGCCAGGTCAATACCGACACGGCCCGTATCATTTTTCCCATGGGCCTCGACTCACAGGCTCAGCGGGTCGCCGCCATCGTCCACCAACTTAGCCAGACCACGCTTTTTACCATCGGTCATACACAACGGAAGATCAATATCGTCCTGCAAAACCAGACCACCATTGCCAACGGTTATGTAGGGCTTGCTCCATTCCGCAGTGAATTTCAGCTTACCCCGGAGCAAAACAGCTTCGATCTTGGCAGCCTGCCATGGGAAAAGTTGCTGGCGATACACGAATACCGGCACGTCCAGCAGTATAACAATTACCGTGTCGGGCTGTCCGGCTTCTTATACTACCTTTTCGGCGAAGGCGGCCAGGCATTTGCCAACAGCCTGGCGGTCCCCAATTGGTTTTGGGAGGGTGATGCCGTTTACCAGGAGACCCTGATCAGCGACCAGGGGCGTGGCCGGCTGCCCTTCTTTTTCAATAGCTACCGGTCGCTTTGGGCTGGCGACAAGCGCTATTCGTGGATGAAGCTGCGCAATGGCTCCCTGCGGGATTATGTGCCCAGTTGGTATCCGCTCGGCTTTATGATGGTGGCGTATGGGCGGGAACGATATGGCGATGATTTCTGGCGCAAGGTGACCCGGGACGCGGCTTCGTTTCACGGTCTATTCTATCCCCTTCAAAAGGGGATCCGGCGGTATAGCGGCGTTTCTTTTCCACGGTTCCGCAACGACGCCTTCAACTTTTTCCGCCGGCCGCTCGGTCCTGAAGCCGCCGAGCCGGGCGTGCGTGCGGTTGCTATCGACGAGCCGCTAGGGGTGCCTACTGTCGACCTGCGATCGCCGTTGAACGGTTGGAATACGCGGCCGCGGTTAGCCATCGCCGATTCTTTTGCCCGCGCCAGCAAACATTTCGCCGCCGACCAGGAATTTCCGCAATTCATGGGCCGCGACAGTCTCCTGTATATGCGGTCGTCCTATAAGCATATTCCTGCCTTTATCATCCGCGATCTGCGCAGCGGACAGGAGATCCGGCTTGTCAACCGATCCATTTCTCTAGACAACTATTTCTCTTTATCGGGCGGCCATATCGTCTACGCTGCTTACGAAACCGATCCACGCTGGGGCTGGCGGGATTACAGCGTGATCCGCGTGCTCGATCTTGTTTCCGGAACCGACCGCAGGATCACCCGCAGGAGCCGCTTTTTCGCGCCGGATATCTCCCCGGACGGCCGTCGGATCGTGACGGTAGAGGAAGCCGCCGATGGCAGCTGCGCGCTCTACCTGCTGGATGCAGCCAACGGCAGTGTCCTGAAAAAGCTGCCCAATCCGGAGCAGCTGTTCTACACTTACCCTAAATTTTATGCAGGTGCAGGAGCGGGGGCCGGTGTGGACGGAACATCGGGGGACCAGGTCGTAACGGCTGTCCGCAACCGAAAAGGCCAGATGAGCCTGGCGCTCGTCGATGCAGGAGACGGCAAGACGCGCTACCTGCTGCCATTTAGCTTCCAGACCATCGGTTATCCATCGGTAAAGACCGATACCATCTGGTTTACTGCTTCCCGCGGCCGGGAAGACAGGGTGTTCGGCCTGGCAGGCGGGCGTCTTTTGCGCGTCTGGCTGCCGCATGGCGATCCTGTCACGGGCCAATACGAATTCCATGCCGGCGAGGGTGGACGGTACGCCTGGAACACCTTCACGGCAGTCGGCTTTCGACTGGATACCACCAGCCGGCCGGGGATCGGGATGGAAGCGATCGCCGAAAAAGACTGGAACCGGGGCCTTTCGGAACAGGGCGTCGACTCCCTCGACCACGGACCGGCCCATCTCCTCAACAAGATCGGCAGTGGCCATTATCCTGCGACCGATTATCCCATCACCTCCCACCTCATCAACTTTCACAGCTGGCGGCCCTACATCAATGACCCCGACTATCAATTGTCGCTGGTGAGCGATAATATCCTTAATACCCTGGAAACCGAGATCTTTGGCGGCTACAACCGCAACGAACAGTACAAGCAGGTAGGGGCGGATGCCACCTATGGGGCATTGTATCCTTTTTTGAATGCCGGTTATAATTATACGTTCGACCGCAACGCCCTCTACGGCAGCCAAAAAGTGTTTTGGAATGAGTCGAATGTTCAGGCCGGTTTTAGCGTCCCCCTCAACTGGACAAGCCACCTTAGCTATACGGGCCTGCAGTTTGGATCGGATATCGTGTATAACCAGCGGTATTATTCGGGCATGTACAAAGACTCCTTCAACAGCCAGGGGTTCGGCTATATAGACCCTTACATCCATTTGACCCACCAGTCGCCACAGGCCCAGCAGCAGGTAGCGCCCCGTTGGGCACAAGTGCTCGACCTGTCCTATAGCAGCGCGGTGACGACTTTCGAGGCCCACCAATTCCTGGCTTCCGGCTTCCTCTATCTGCCGGGGCTGGCCTATACCCATAGTGTGCTGCTGGCAGCTGCCTTTCAGCAAAGGGACACGCTGAACAACGCCCGTTTCTCGAACAGTTTCCCGTTTTCACGCGGATATACAGCCGAAAATTTCTATCGGCTTTGGCGATACTCGGCTAACTACCAGCTGCCGTTGCTATACCCCGACTGGGGAGTGGGAAATATCGTCTACTTCCTGCGCATCCGTACCAACCTGTACTACGATTATACGCGTGCCTCGGACTTCTTTACCAATGGACAGCCTTACAACGGCACCTTTCGAAGCTTCGGCTCCGAGGTGTTTTTCGATACGCAGTGGTGGAATCAATTGCCGGTGAGCTTCGGCATTCGCTACAGCCGCCTGCTCGATCCGGATTTCGAGGGCCGCGGCCCCAATCAATGGGAACTCATCCTGCCGCTGAACCTGCTGTCGCAGGGGTATAGCGGGCATCCGGTGAGGCCGATCGATTAATGCCGGCAGGTGCCGGAATGGGAGGCGGGTCGACTCCATCAGAAATCGATTTTGCAATTAGACTAACCCATTCAGGCTTTCCTCCAACGCCTTGATCTTATCCTCTGCATCATCCTTTTTCCTTCTTTCCAATTCGACGACTTCCGGCTTCGCATGTTGAACAAACCGTTCGTTGCCCAGTTTTTTGTTGACGGAGTCCAGAAAACCTTTGAGATAGGTAAGTTCCTTTTCCAACGCCTCTTTCTGGTTGCCGTTGTCCAGGGGCTGTTCCGTGACGATATAATATTTATCTTTTCCGGAGACGATCGTCACTGCGCCGGATATGGCCGCTGTAGTAAACGCAATGGTTTCGGCGTTCACCTGGCGGCTAAGGATTTCTGTGATGAGATGATAATCGGCTTCCGAATCCGGCAGGATGTGCAGCCGGATCGGCTCTTTGGGTTTGAGCTGGGCTTTGTTGCGGGCATCTCGGATGGCGGTGATCGCATCTTTCAGCAGGTTGCCCTGTGCCAGCACCCGTGTGTCGGCCGCGAGGACAGGTCCGAATTGACGGATACAAAGGTCATCGCCCTCGGTACGGTCGGCCAGGAGATGGTAGAGCTCTTCGGTGATGAAAGGCATATAGGGATGCAGGAGCTGCACGAGCTGCTCGAAGAAACCGATTGTGTGTTGATAAGTCAGGAAGTCTATTGGCGTACCTATTGTGGGCTTCGTCCACTCCAGGTACCAACTACAGAAGTCGTCCCAGATAAGGGAATATAGGGTCTTTAACGCTTCGCTCAGGCGGAATTCCTTGAATGACTGATCGAGGGACGTCCGGGCTTCCCGAAGCCGGTTATCGAACCAGGCGATGGCGAACGGCGTTGCGGCGATGGCGGCACTGTCCGCGCCGGCGGCGTTTCCTGCGGTGGCGGCATTTTTCGAGCCGGCTGAATTTTCCGCTCCGGCGCCATTTTCTGCGACCGCTGCATTTCCTGCTTGCAGGCCCCCGGCCCCGGCGTCGGATGATCCTGGCTCCAGCCGGCCTTCCCACATCTTCACCAGCTTCAGCGCGTTCCAGAGCTTGTTGTTGAAATTCCGTCCCTGCTCCAGCGCCGCTTCGTCAAAAAGGAGGTCATTGCCGGCAGGGGAGGCGATCATGATGCCGAAACGCACGGCGTCGGCGCCATATTTATCTATGAGCCCCAGGAGGTCGGGGCTGTTGCCAAGACTCTTGCTCATCTTCCGGCCTTGCTTGTCCCGGACCATACCCGTAAAATACACATCGCGGAAGGGTATGCGCTGTTCCATCGGCAGGCTGCCGGGGAAATAGTAGAGGCCGGCCATGATCATTCTTGCCACCCAAAAAAAGATGATATCCTGTCCCGTCACCAATACCGCGGTAGGGTAGTAGTAGCGGATATCTGAATTGCCGGGGTCGGTAATGCCTTTAAAGACTTCGATCGGCCAAAGCCAGGAGGAAAACCAGGTGTCGAGCACGTCCTCATCCTGCCGGAGGTCTTCGGCGGCGAAAGGGGGCTTGCCGGCGATGCTGTCCGCATCGGAGTGTCCCCGTCCTTTGGCGGAGCCACCTTCGGAAAACAGTTCATAGGCCCCTTCCCTGGTGGCTGCGACCTTGAAGGTTCCATCGGGCGCATACCACGCCGGTATCTGCTGCCCCCACCACAACTGCCGCGAGATGCACCAGTCTTCTACATTCTCCAGCCAGTATTTGTAGGTGGCCATGAATTTGTCGCCGGGGTGGATATGGATGAAGCCTTCCGTTACGGCTTTTAGCGCCGGTCCCGCCAGCGCCCTCATCCGTACGAACCATTGCGTGGAGATACGCGGTTCTACGACGGCGTTGGTGCGCTGGGAATATCCCAGGCGGGTCAGGTGATCTTCTTCTTTGACGACGAGTGCTTGGTCTTTGAGAGCTTTTACGACGGCCTTGCGGGCCGCGAAACGGTCTATGCCGACAAATACTTCGGCGGCGGGGCTCAGGGTGCCGTCGGCATTGAGGGTATCGATGATCGGCAGCGCGTGTTTCAGGCCCAGGTTATAGTCGTTGATGTCGTGTGCCGGCGTCACTTTTAATGCACCGGTGCCGAAAGCAGGATCGACGTATTCGTCGAAAATGATCGGCACTTTGCGGTCCACCAGCGGAACGATGGCAAAGGTTCCGCGAAGGTCCTGGTACCTTGGGTCGTTGGGATTTACACAGATCGCCGTATCCCCCATGATCGTCTCGGGACGCTGGGTGGCGATGGTGATGTTCCTGCCGGTCGGCCGACCGGAAGCGTCGACGATGGAGTAATCGACATAATATAGTTTCCCCTGCTCGTCGCGGTATTCTACTTCTTCGTCGCTCAGGGCGGTCCTGGCCGCGGGGTCCCAATTGATCATCCGGGCGCCCCGATAGATCAGGCCTTTTTCGAAGAGATCTACGAACACGGCGATAACGGAGGCGTAGTAATCGCTATCCATGGTAAACGATACCCGGTCCCAGTCCACGCTGCAACCCAGCCGCCGGATCTGGTCGTAGATGATGCCGCCGAATTTATCCTTCCATTCATAGGCATATTCCATGAAGGCGGCACGGGAAAGCTGGTTTTTGTCGATCCCCCGTTCCCGCAGCATGCCGACTACCTTGGCCTCGGTGGCGATCGAAGCATGGTCGCTCCCGGGCACCCAGCAGGCGTTGAAACCGCTCATCCGGGCCTTCCGGACGAGGATGTCCTGTACCGTCTCGTTGAGCGTATGACCCATGTGGAGGACCCCCGTGACATTCGGCGGGGGGATCACGACTGTAAAAGCAGGACGACCATCGGGCCGGCTATTGAAATAACGACGGCGAAGCCAATGCGCATTCCATTTCTCTTCGGTAGCGGACGGTATATAGTTCTTGCTCAGTTCCATGGTCATACGATGTGCGAATTCAAATTGGAGTGCAAAAATAGGGCAAAAAAAATTCCCCGGTTTACCGGAGAATTCTTAAAAATATCGTCGTGTATATAGGCGATTCAGCTCCTAAGCAAACCAGTACAGGTAAGACAGGAACATGACCAGACCAATAAAACCAACAGCTAGCAATACAGTTTTCGCTGTTTCTCCAATGTGGATCGAAGTAAGAATCCTTTTCATAAAAGAAATTTTTAGGGTGAAACCAAGTAATGATTAAATAACTGGAATTCAAAGGGGATCGGAATCATCGGGACGGTTTCTCAGCGATTTGGCGTAGTAGGTTGCCTGCTTAAGGGAGATAGCTACTACAAAGATAATAATTTTTTCTAATTTCCAAATTTTTTCAAAGCCAATCCAGATGGGCGAGCAAAAAGAAAACTCCAGGTTGAGCCACTGGAGTCAAGGGGTTAATAAGTCAAGGAGCCGATCACTTTCTCATGACATCGTAAACAGGTACGCAAAGGTCATGATGGCCGAGAAATACAGAATGGCCGTAATAACGGTCATTACAATGCTTTCTGAATGCCGCATAGAGTCCATTTGTTCCATAGAGCGTTGAATTTTGTTAAACAATAGGTTACGTCACGGCGCGCGATGCCGTTAGCTTCCGTTAGGGTGCGAACAGGGGATTGTATACGTTTTCAGGGAGTGGGATTGGTAGACCAACGGGCGTTTCTTAGTATCTTTACGCTACATGTATGCGATAGTAGACATAGAGACGACCGGTGGTTACGCAGCTAATAACGCTATCACAGAAGTTGCTATTGTGTTGCATGATGGAAACCGCGAGCTGAAGCGCTTCGAAACCCTGGTCCGGCCGGGCATATCCATTCCGCGTTACGTACAGGCCCTTACGGGCATTACAGATGAAATGGTGACGGATGCCCCGCCTTTTGAGCAGGTGGCAGGGAAAGTCTATGAATGGCTAAAGGATGCCGTTTTTGTGGCCCATAACGTCAATTTCGACTATTCCTTTATCAGGCACCAGCTCGAAGCGTGCGGTTATATCCTGAATGCCAAGAAGCTTTGCACCGTCCGGCTTAGCCGCAAAGCCTTTCCCGATGCGCCGAGTCATAGTCTCGGCAACATCTGCCAATACCTGGGCATCGACGTTTCAAACCGGCATCGGGCCGGCGGTGATGCTGGCGCCACCGTCCTCCTTTTCGAGAAGATACTGCAGGCAGGCGGCCTGGAGTTCATCCGCGCGATGCTCAGGGGAAGAAGTGCCGAACAATACCTGCCCAGCAACCTGCCCGCCGGGCAATTGGAAAACCTGCCGATGACACCGGGGGTCTATTATTTTCACAACCGGAAAGGGAAGGTCATCTATGTCGGCAAAGCCAATAATCTCCGGCAGCGGGTAGCCAGCCACTTCTCCAACAACAAGACCGGGAGACAAAAGCAGGAGTTCCTGCGAAACATTTATTCCATTTCCCACGAGTCCACCGGTACCGAGCTCATGGCCTTCCTGCTGGAGTGCGTAGAGATAAAGCGGCTCTGGCCTGCGTATAACCGCAGCCTGAAACGGTTTGAGAGTGCCTATGGTCTCTATGTGTATGAGGACCGCAATGGTTACAGCCGTCTCATCCTCGAAAAGCGAAAAAATCAATTGGAGCCCATTTATACCTTTTCTCTTTTGCTGGAGGGCCATAGTCTCCTGCGGAAGCTAGTCCGGGAGTTCCGGCTGTGTCCCAAACTTTGTTATATTCAAAAGGATGACGAGACCTGTGAGGGGATACGCGAACGTACTTGCGAGGGTGCCTGTGAGCAACGGGAGTCGCCGCAATTGTACAATGACCGGGTGCAAAAAGCCGTCTCCGTGCTCATGGAACGTTTGCCCAGTTTCAGCATTGTAGACCGCGGCCGTCATGCAGAAGAAAAAAGCTGCATCCTTATCGAGCAGGGCCGGTTATATGGGATGGGTTATCTTCCGGCGGACGCAACTATCTATGATCAATCGGAGTTAAAGAACTACCTCACGCGTTATCCGGAGAATGATTATATGCGCGGGCTGGTCTATGCGCATGCGGAACGCTGGCCGGCGAAAAAAATGGTTTGGGGAAATTCGGCTATAAGGGAATAAGCTGTTGCAGACAGGCAATAAAATCTTTGCGCGGGATCATCGCGGCGCCCAGGGACTCGAGGTGTTCCGTGTACACCTGGCAATCGATGAGTTCCACGCCTTCTTCCTTTAGCTGCTGCACATAGCTGATAAACGCATACTTGCTGGCATTGCTTATTTTACTGAACATGCTTTCACCAAAAAAGACCTTCCCCATTCTGATCCCATACAAGCCGCCCACCAACTGACCATCCAGCCACGCTTCGGCGCTGTGTGCAACACCCGCGGCATAGAGTTTTGTGTAGGCCGCCTTCACTTCATCGCTGATCCAGGTACCTTCCTGGCCACGCCGGGCGACGGTTTTACAATTGCCGATCACGTCGGCGAATGCGGTATCCATGCGAAAATCGAAAGCGCCTCTTTTAAACAACTGTTTCATGCTTTTGCTCTCACGCAGATCATCGGGAAAGAGCACAAAGCGTGGATCGGGGCACCACCAGAGGATATGATGCCCTTCATACCAGGGGAAGATACCCTGGCGATAGGCGAGCAGCAGCCGTTCGGCAGACAGGTCTCCGCCGACGGCCAGCAGTCCATCCGGTTCAGCTAATTCGACGGGCGGAAAGAGCAACTCGTTGTTTAAGATAAATATGGACATGGTAGTTCTGCCTGGCGGCGCTAGGACTCAGAGAGGATCTCGATGGTGGCGCCTATCCCGCGGTCGGTGATGGCATCGCAAAGGGGTTTCAGTTCGTCATAGGAACCTCGCTTGACCGCATATTTCCCTTTGGTATGGATGATCATGGCGCATTGTTCGGCCTGTTCCTGTGAGTGCCCGATCACGGACATCAATGTCTCTATTACCCATTCGAAGGTATTCACTTCATCGTTCCATACGATGAGACTGAACGGATCGTCGTGGTCGGTCATGACGTCGTTCTCTTCGACGGGCGTTTCTACCGTCCCGGCCGAAGGCCGATCATAAGCTTCAATGCGGCGAGGGGTTTCTTTTCTCGGTAAAGCCGAGACGCCTTCCACCGGCCTGGGATTGTGTAGCATTTCGGGCATAGGGCGACTCTTTCCACAAAATTACATATTTTTACCCGACCAACTATGACCACGGAAAGAGAACAACGGATCACCAGCGTGCTCGACAGAAGACAGGACAACCTGACCATCGTTTTGGAAAATGTCTTTGACCCGCACAATATCTCCGCCGTGATGCGCACCTGTGACGCAGTAGGCGTGCAGGATCTTTTTATCCTCAATACCAGGATAGCCCAGCATAAGAAGTGGGGTGCCAAAAGCAGCAGCAGCGCCGCCAACTGGCTGACCATCCATCAGTACACCGACGCCCGCGACTGTTTTGCTGCACTCCGGCGCAGGGCCGATCACATATTCACCACTTATCTTTCCGGCGACGCAGTCTCTTTGTACCAGATGGACCTTACCACGCGGATCGCGCTGGTCTTTGGCAACGAGCATTCGGGTGTCAGCGACGAGATACGTGCGATGGCCGATGGCAATTTCATTATTCCGCAGGTAGGCATCATCAAATCACTGAACATCTCCGTTGCCTGCGCCGTTTCCCTGTATGAAGCCTTTCGGCAGAAGAGCGTTGCCCGGCAGTACGAACAATCCGGTCTGAGCCCCGCGCGTTATGCGTTTCTCTTACAGGAATGGAGCAGGGGACAACTCACGGCTCCGGATGGAGCGCAATAAAATGACTATGCGAACAGTGCTGATCCTTGTTATGCTTTGGGGCCTGCGATCCGGCGTCTATGCCGGTAACCGGGACAGCCTGCCCGCACCCGTGGTTCAAAAAGTAAAGATCACCGATCTTGAACACCTGATCGCCAACAGCAATCATCCGCTGATCGTCAATTTCTGGGCTACCTTCTGTGTGCCCTGTGTAAAAGAGATCCCCTATTTTCAGACGACCATCTCCCGTTATGCTGCGCAGCAGGTAGAACTGGTGCTGGTTAGTGTAGATCTTCCCGATTATTTTCCCGCCCGGATCGCGTCCTTTGCCCGGGGGCGCAGCTTTACGTCGCGCATCCTCTGGCTCGATGAAACCAATGCCGATTATTTTTGTCCCCGGGTCGATCCCAAATGGACAGGTGGCATCCCATCTTCGCTGTTCGTCGACAACAAGACGCACTATCGCCGGTTTTTCGACCGGCAGCTAACGGAGCCACAGGTGGAATTCGAGATAAAAAAGATGTTGGCGCCTACCCGCGATTGATCGAACAACCGACCGAACGGGTCTCTTTCACCGACACCTGCTTTCCGGCCAGGGTTTCCTCTATAGCGGCCTGGAGGTGATGCCGTTTTACCTGTTGCGGATCGCCGGGGCTGTCGTCGATGGCGCCATGATAGACTAATTGGCCATTTTTGTCGAAGAGGTAGCATTCGGGCGTCCTGCTGGCGCCAAAGGCATCGGCGAGGACACTTTTATCATCCAGCGCATAGTACCAGCTATAACTTTGCGCTTTGGCATAAGCACACATCTCGTCGAACGAATTACTCCCGCTCCTGTCCCCTTCATTCGCATTGAGCAGGATGACGCCCATCTTGTGGCCGGCGGCGTAGGCGCAGACTTCCTTCGTGCGCTGCTGGTTGCGGACCACATAGGGACAGGTATTGCAGGTGAACATCACCAGGAGCCCATTGGCTCCCTTCGCTTGCGCCAGACTGATGGTCTTACCCGACACGTCTTTTACCAGGATCCCGGCTTTTGGCAGGCCAGCACCTATGGGGAGGCTGTCAGCGTGGAAGGAAACAGGATAAAAAGAAAGGATGCCCAGCACCGGGAGCAGGTACAACAGAAAAGACAGCTTCTTCATAACTCAAGGTTTTTTGTACCCTAAAGTTACGCCTTTTCACTGGCCATCACCCGCAAGTGGTGGATACTGACATTTAATTCATAGCCGATCAGCAGCACCAGGGAATTATAATATACTAAGAGCATAAGGATCATCACTGTACCGATGCTGCCATAGACCTTATTATAATGTCCAAAACGGTTCACCCAGCCTGAAAAAGCCAGGGTGATAAGAATGGTCAGAAAAGTAGCCAGGAGGGTACCAGGGGAAAACAACGCCCAGCGTTTTTGCACTGCCGGCCCATATTTGTAGATGCAGGCGATCGCGATATACAAGAGCGGAATGATCACCACCCAGCGGAGGGTCCTGAGCAAAAAACGGGCGGTCTGGTCGTTGCTGCGCAAGTGCATCCATTTGAAAAGATCGCGCAGCAGCTGGGCCTGCGTGACCAGGATAATGACCGACCCAATGACCATGCAGAGCACCAGGGTGGTCAGTTTGATGGCCATCCACCGTGTTTGCAGCGGATTGCGGCGGGCATTGTAGATGAGTGATTTATTGAAAGACCGCATGATCCCCAGCATCGCGTTGGAGGAATAGAACAGCGCCAGCACGAACCCAAAAGAGAGAAGCCCCACCCGGGGTTTCGTGAGAAAATCTTCCAGGAATTGGCTGACCAGTGCATAGGTATTTTGGTTGGGCGTGATGTCTTTGGTCAGCAGGAGGAGCTGGTGCTCGATTTGGCGGGAGACCGGCAGATAGGGAATGAGTGTGCAGATAAAGATCATCGCGGCAGGAATGGCCGTCAGGAAACTGAATGCGATAGACCGGGCCCGGTCCTGGAGACCGACCTTTTTGACCTGGCCGGAAAAGAATACGATGACATCGAATAGCGACACCTGTTGAAAGCCGGGCAAAACGATCTTTTTGCTTTTGGCTGCCAGAAAGCGGAAGGGGGGGCTTTGGTATATCTTTCGTTCCAGTTTATTCATATCCCGCTATTCACTTCTTATGCGTGGCGGCGCTGTCCCTGATGGCCTGTTGCTTGTCTTGTGCATCATGGAATTCCTTTGCGAACTCGAGATGCTCTTTATAGGTCGACGCAAAATTGCTGTAACCGGAGAAATCGGGTTTCGCCACGAAATAGAGATAGTCGGTGGATGGCGATCGCAGCACTGCTTCCAATGTCGCCTCACTTGGCGTGCAGATGGGGCCTGGCGGAAGCCCCTCATGGGTATAGGTGTTATAAGGCGATTCTACTTTGAGGTACTGGTCATAGATCCGTTTGAGCTCGAAATCCCGCATTGCATATTTGATCGTCGGGTCGGCGCCTAATTTGATGCCTTTGGCCATGCGATTGAGGTAAACGCTGGCGATCTTCCCCTTGTCGGCCTGGGCATTGGTTTCTTCCTCTACGATAGAGGCTAAGACGGTGGCTTTCGCCGGTGTGAGGCCACGCGCTTGCGCGGCGTTTATCCGTGCCGGTGTCCACCAGGCCTTATAAGCGGTGTACATTTTGCGGAACAAGCCCGAGGTAGTCGTATTCCAGAAATAGCTATATGTATTAGGTAATACGATGGTGAGAAAAGTATTGGAGTCGACTCCGAATTGCCGCAGGGAATCGATGTTGTGCACGAAGGCTGTGATGGCGTCCGAGTCGCATTCCAGTTTTCTGCCGACGGCTCCTGCGAAACCCTCCGGCGTCCGGAATTTGGTGATCACGATCTTCACCGGCACCTGGCGGCCGTTGTGCAGCATCCGGACGATGCTGAGGAGGCTCATGCCGTCCTTTATCTCATACTTGCCTGCCTTTACGTTGGCGGGGTAGGACATACGCCCGGCCACAACATCGAAGACGGTGGGACTTTTCAGGACGGTATCTTTTTCGAGTTGCTGAAGCACTTGTTCATACGTGGCGCCGGTACGGATGTACAGGTAATAGTTGTCACCGCTAAATGCGGTCGCGGGGCCTAATACACGCCAGCCGGCAAAGCACGCGGCCAGGAGCAGCAGCAAGATGATGCCTGCAATGAATTTCTTCATAGGTAAATCGATTGGTGACCCAAGATATAAAAAAGCGGCTATCTCAGGAAACTATAACGCTGAGATGGCCGCGGCCTTATTTAAAGCACGAAATTTATTACAACTAGGGTTTTGCGGGCTGGGCCGGCTGAGCTGGCTGAGCCGTAGACTGCGTGGCATTGACCTTACCGGGAACGCGGAGGCTGCCGCTTTCGGTACGGGGATAAAAACAGCGGAGAAAAGGCACAACAGCGCAACGACGACTGCCAGTACCCATGTACCTTTTTCGAGGACATCGGTGGTTTGCTTGACGCCCATCAGCTGGTTGCTAAAACCACCCACATTTCCTGCCAGACCGCCGCCCTTGGGATTCTGCACCAAGATAATCAGCCCAAGGATTGCACAGGCAAGAATGATCAGGATCACAAAAAGTATCATGTCAAAGGATGTTTAATTGTTCGATTTTCGCAGTAAAATAAGCGCTTTTTTCAGGACTGAGCAAACTTAATTTCTCATAAACCGCTCTTGCTCTTTGCTTCATACCTTGTTTGGCAAGGACTTCCGCCATCGCCTCGGTCAGCACTTCCTTGCCTTCGATGGAATGGGCGGCAAAGTCCTGGATGGCCTGTTCGGCGAGGCGGTCGGGGATCACTTCTTTGTTCTTTTGTGGCAGGCGGCGCATGGTTTTCAGCCAGTCTGTAAAACTTTTGAGTTGTTTGCCCAGGGCATCTGCCGGATTTTCGTCCAGGTTGAATTTAATGCCCTGCGAAGCAAAATAGTCAATGGTGTGGAGTGGCTCGAATAAGATGTCCGGAGCGGCGATGGGTTCGCGGTGGGACACCACCGGTTCAGTGGCTCCGATTGGTTCTGAGGCTGCTGCGGCTGGTTCTGCTACCGTTGTTGGGTCCGTTGCTTCGTTGATAGGCGATGCTGCGATCGCTATTGGCTTGTGGGCGGGTTCCGCAGATTGATGGGCTGGCGCCGCCGGTTGCGGGCCTGGTTCGGCAGATTGATGGGCTGGCGCCGCCGGTTGCGGGCCTGGTTCGGCAGGTTCTTGGGCGGGCGCCAGCGGTTGCGGGCCTGGTTCGGCAGGTTCTTGGGCGGGCGCCAGCGGTTGCGAGCCTGTTTCCGGCGCTGCGGCCGATCGCGTTTCCTCCGTCTCATCCAGCACAAATGGTACTTCCTCATCCCGGATGGGGGTTTGCTCCTGGACGGGGCTGTCAACCACTGGAGGTTCGATCATCGGTGCTGGCGGCTCCGCCAGGGGTTGGGCTGCGGCGGCAAGTGATTCCGATGCGTTTGCCGTTGGTTCTACGGCGGCAAGTGGTTCCGTTTCGGCTGCTGTTGGTTCGGTTGCGGCTGCTGTTGGTTCGGTTGCGGCTAGTGGTTCCGTTGCGGCTTCCGTTGGCCTGACGGCGGCTACGGGCGGCGGTGCTTCGCCGTTTGCCGTGGGTTCATCACCAAAATTCGAGTTGATCTTCTGGAAAGACTCGCGCAATTCTCTTGCTTCTTCGATACTCCGCAAGAGCTGTTCGGCGGCACTCGGCGCTTCTTCGCCCACGGCCACGGCAGTAGTGGCGGCCGATCCATCGGGGAAAGCCTCCTCGGCCATCGTCACCACATTTTCCACGGGCGGGATCTCTTCGGTTGCAGGCTCGGCTGCGGGTTTTTCAGCATGGTTTGTAACACCGGCAGGCAGTTCTTCGTGCCCAATGGCGGCGGGTTCTTCGTGCACGACAGCGGCGGTTTCCTTGTGCACGACAGTGGCGCATTCATCTTGCGCGACAGCGGCGGTTTCCTCATGCACGACAGCGGCTTCGTCATGCCTAAGGGCAGCGGTGTCCTCGTGCGCGACAGCGGCGGATTGCTCTTGCGCGACAGCGGCGGTTTCCTTGTGCACGGCAGCGGCTTCGTCATGCCTATGGGCAGCGGTTTCGACGACCGGCATTTCCTGGTGGATGTCGGCAGGCGCCACCGGCGCGGCCATTTGCCCACCTACATCCGTATTCTCCAGCAGCCACTGCAGCCAAAACGGATTGGAGAAATACAGACAGGTCAGCTGCGTCTTTTCCGTGAAGCTGCCCCCACCTTCCTTTTGCAGTTTACGCGACAGCAGGTAATGGCCGATGCCGAAGGACGGATGCTCCTCTACAAAGGTCTCGAGCCGCTCCCGACTGACGTCCTCCAGGGAGTTGACCTGGAACAGGTGCTGAATAATTAGGGATTGGTGCATAGCGTCGTTTCTACCAGTTGGAGAAAAGCTTATTAAAGATTTCGTCTGTAAGATTGCTTACAATTGTCGGCAAAAGCTGCTGCTCTGCATCTGTGATGGTGATCGCGGCGGAGAAGTCGAAATTCCTCGTCACATCCGCCTCGAAGTCGGCCGGCGCTACTTTTTTGCCTGTAGGATCCAGATGGTTCTTGAACACGAGATGCACGGTCACATTCAGCCGGTTGCTCGACGCCACCTGGTTGGAGATACCGGAGGTAGTATAATTGTAACCCGACACCCATCCACTGACTTCCCAATCGGCATCAGTGCTTTGGACCTGACTCAACCGCGAAGCCTGGTTGTTGATCTTTTGGCGCAATGCATCATTCAGCTGCGGGGCCAAGAGCGGATTCACCAGCGGCGCGCGATTCTCGATGTAGTTGATATGGATAGAATGCACCTCAGGCGGGATCGAAACGTCCTTGAACGAATAGACCTTGCAGGAAGAAGAGCCGAGGCTCAGCAGGGCGGTGATCAGCACCAACCCGAATATGGCACGTTTATTCATTAATGTCGTATTCCTTTAATTTTCTATAAAGTGTTCGCTCGCTTATGCCGAGGTCCGAAGCAGCATCCTTTCTTTTCCCCTTGTGTTTCTTCAGTGCCTTTACGATCAGTTCCTTTTCCTTATCCATGATGTTGAGTGATTCCTCCACTTCCTCATGGTGATGAATGTCGTCGTGCCCGTTCAAGTTATTGTGGATGACCACCGGTTGCGCATTCGCCATGTTGGGGGGCTGGAATAACTCGGTCGGCTTGAGTTCCTTGAGCTCATTCAGGAAGTTCGAATGGCTTGAGCCTGCCAGGACCGGGTTTTGAACGATCTCCAGGAACATTTTCTTCAATTCCGTCACATCCTTTTTCATGTCGAAGAACAACTTGTACAGGATCTCCCTTTCGTTAGCGAATTCGGGCGTGCCATTGCCGGCGCTTATGCCGTTCGAAGGCATCACCATCGGAAGCCTTGTCCCCATGTTCTCCGGCAGGAAACGCCTGAGCGCCACTGCCGTCACATGTTTGTCTTCCGATAGGACGGACACCTGTTCTGCAATATTCTTCAATTCCCTGACGTTACCAGGCCAGGGATAGTTGACCAACAGATTTTTAGCGTCTTCGTCCAATTGGACCGGGCCTGTCTTGTACCGCTCGGCAAAGTCCACGGCGAACTTACGGAATAGCAGGGGAATATCCTCTTTCCTGTCGCGGAGCGCCGGTACCCGGATGGGTACTGTACTCAGGCGGTAGTATAGGTCCTCGCGGAATTTATTCTTTTCCGTCAATTCAAGCAGGTCCTTATTGGTAGCCGCGATCACGCGTACGTCTGTCTTCTGCACTTTGGAAGAACCCACCCGGATGAACTCGCCGGCCTCCAATACACGCAGCAACCGAGCTTGTGTGCCCAGCGGCATCTCTCCGATCTCGTCCAGGAAGATCGTCCCGCCATTTACGGTTTCAAAATAGCCTTTTCTCGAATCCACCGCCCCCGTAAATGATCCTTTTTCATGTCCGAACAATTCGGAATCTATCGTTCCCTCCGGGATCGCGCCGCAGTTCACGGCAATGAAAGGATTATGTTTTCGCCCTGACAGCGCATGAATGATCATCGAGAATGCCTCTTTTCCCACCCCGCTTTCGCCTGCGATAAGCACGGTAAGATCCGTTACCGACACCTGCGCGGCGACTTGTAATGCAAAGTTCAGTCCCGGCGAATTGCCAATGATACCAAACCGGTTTTTTATTGATTGAATTTCCATAACTCCTATTGCTTTTATTCCACTTCTTCTACTGCCCGGCCTATCAGTGTCCCCCCGGTGCATTCGGTTATCATAACGCTGACATAATCTCCTTTTTTCAAATGCAGGCCCGCCTTCGGAAATACGACTACTTTGTTCTGACTATTCCTGCCACTCCAGTCATCTACGCTTTTCCTGGAATCCCTTTCAATGAGGACCGTAAAGGTCTTGCCGATGTCCCGCTGGTTACTTTGCAAGGAAAGCCTGTTCTGCAGCTTCACGATCTCGTCCAGCCGCCGTTTCTTGGTCTCCCCGGGCACGTCATCTGCATACCGGCGGGCGGCTAGTGTCCCAGGCCGCTCACTATAATAAAACATGTAGCTCATGTCGTACCGCGCCGCGGTCATGAGGCTGAGCGTGTCCTGGTGATCCTCCTCCGTCTCCGAGCAGAACCCGGCAATAATGTCCGAGCTTAGTCCACAGTCCGGCAGGATCGACAAGATCCGGTCGATTTTTGCCAGGTACCACTCCCGGGTGTAGGTCCTGTTCATCAACTGAAGGATGCGGGTACTGCCGCTTTGAACGGGCAGATGGATATAGTTGCAGATATTCTCGTACCGGGCGATGGTATGCAATACTTCGTCTGTGATGTCCTTTGGATGAGAGGTCGAGAACCGGATACGCAGATCGGGATGGATCAGCGCCACCTGCTCCAGCAGACCGGCAAAATGGACTGCGCGGTCAGCCGCTTCATCAAACCAGTGGTAGCTGTCTACGTTCTGACCCAGCAAGGTTACTTCCCTGAAACCCTTCCCGAAAAGTTCCCTGCATTCCCTGACAACAGAAGCCGCGTCCCGGCTGCGTTCACGACCGCGGGTGAATGGGACGACACAAAAAGAACACATGTTGTTGCATCCCCGCATGATACTCACAAATGCCGTCACGCCATTGCTGTCCAGCCTGACGGGAGAGATATCCGCGTAAGTCTCATCCCGGCTCAACAACACGTTCACGGCTTTTTGCCCGCCTTCCGCTTCGCCGATAAGCCCTGGCAAGGTCCGATAGGCATCGGGCCCGACCACCATATCTACCAGTTTCTCTTCCTCCAGTAATTTGTTCTTCAGCCGTTCGGCCATACAACCCAACACCCCGATGAGCATCCCGGGCCGGTGCTGCTTTTGCTGCCGGAAAATGTGCAGCCTGTTGCGTACGGTCAGTTCTGCTTTCTCGCGGATCGAGCAGGTATTTAGCAGGACCAGATCGGCTTCGGTATAATTGCCCGTCGCGCCAAACCCATTGTCGTTCAGGATGGATGCCACGATCTCACTGTCCGAGAAATTCATCGCGCAGCCATAGCTTTCGATATAGAACTTCTTCCGGAACACCGGCGCACCCGGAGCCGGGGAGGCATAAGCGCTTCCCTGCCGTTCTTCATCGTGAGCTCTACCATGCAATACCTCCAGCATCTTTCTTTCGTGATTTAGATCGCAAAGATAAGTAAAACACCAATTGGCGATGACAAGTTGTCAGCGGAGCCCGACTTTTAACGATTTTACTGCTGCACTCATATTTTCCAACAAAACAGCTAATCGGCCTTCTTGGCCTGAAAATTGCATTTTCGGACGTGAAAAGTGCCGCCAAAAAAGACACTATGAAAAGCCGACCTCTGCTAACATCCATTATATGCCTATGCATCAGCCTGGCTGCATGCAGTAAAAGCAGTCATGAAACCGCGGCCCCTCCCGCGCTGACCACTTCCATTTTCTTTACGGTCAATGATTCCATTGTCAATTATCCCGAGAACCTCGCGTTCATCCAGGATGTCGACAGCGTGCATACGACGCTGATCTCCGGACAATTCCCTGATACCGCCAGCAAGCAGGGCAGCCTCGCTATCCGCGTCCTGAGTGATACCACGGGCCGTTTCAGCGGGAGTAATCTGCTGGTCAGCTATACGGATGGGGTTGGCAATGTCTATTATAACAATGCCGACACCGCCAACTATGTCGAATTGGATAAATACCCAAAATCCTACAATGGCGTAGTCAGTGGAAGTTTTGCGGTCATGGTCACGGGTCAGGCGGGGACGCTTACCCTTTCGGGAGGAAGTATCATCGCCCTATATCAACAATAAATAAGGTCCGGTCTCGATAAGACCGGTCCATGCTATAATTCAATATACTATGCAGCAAGCACTACCGGGAAGCCCGCTCGGCCTGGACCAGTATACCGGTGTCTGGGATACACCACACGTGGTCCACCTCCTGAAGCGGGCCGTTTTTGGCGCTACGATTTCCGATATCAATTACTTTTCGGGCCTCACGATGTCGGCGGCGGTGGATCAGCTTCTTCAACCCACGCCCGTTCCGAGCAGCAAGCCGCTCAACAACTATGGTCCCGATCCCACCGGCGTGGGGGACTTCCAGACCTGGGTAGGAACGGGCCTGCTGTACCAGGACAAGGTGATGAATGGAAACAGGCTCGGCAGTCTGCAGGCGTGGTGGGTCGGCCAAATGCTGAACTGCGGCCGGTCCATCCATGAAAAGATGACCCTGTTCTGGCACAACCATTTTGCCATGGACGCCACGGTACACCTCGGCGACATTCCCTGCGAACTTTGGTATAACCAATACCTGACCTTGCGGAGCAACGCGCTGGGCGCTTTCCCCGCCCTTGTGAAGGCCATTACACTTGATCCTGCCATGCTTATTTTCCTCAATGGCAGCACCAATACCTATACGGCCCCAAATGAGAATTATGGCCGTGAGCTCCAGGAGCTTTACACTGTGGGCCTGGGACAAACCGGCACCACGTATAGCCAGGATGATGTCCACACGGCGGCGCGCGTGCTTACGGGCCATACAGTGGATGTCAATTTGAACTACACCTTTCAGGCAGGCAACCACGACACGAGCAACAAAAATTTTTCGGCATTCTACGGCAACAATATCATCACTGGTTACAGCGGCGCGCCCGGCGCGGGTGAGGTCGACAACCTACTGGCTATGATCTTTGCTACCGATGAATCGGCGAAATTCCTTTGCCGGAAATTGTACAATTGGTTCGTCTATTATAACATTGACGATTCCATCGAAACCAACATCATTACCCCGTTAGCAGCCGTCCTGCGCCAGAGTAACTACGATATTACGACGGTATTGTCGGCACTTTTCAAAAGCCAGCATTTCTTCGATCTCGTGAATTCAGGCGCTTGCGTCATCAAGAGTCCCTTGGATCTGCTTGTCGGTCTTTTCCGCGAATACCAGATCGCCCTCCCGGCTGACAACAGCAGCCGGTACAATGCATGGAGCCTGCTGTCACAACGGTCGGCCTCGTTGCAGCAGGAGATCATGGGCATTACATTGGTAGCAGGTTGGGATGCCTATCGTGAGGCGCCGCAGTACCATGAGCTTTGGATCAATAGTGTCACCTATTCGGAGCGGAACTTTTATACCGACCTTTTGATCGGAACCGGAGACATGATGGGCGGCACTACCATCCGCATCGACGCCATCGGCTTTGCGAGTACACTGCCGGCGCCCCAGGATCCAAACCGGTTGATCACCGACTCCCTCAGTGTGTTGCTGCGGCCGCCGCTTTCGGAAAGCTCCATCACCCTGATCAAACAGAGCATCCTGCTGGGAGGCCTTACAACCGATCACTACTGGACCAACGCCTGGTTGAACTACCTAGCGGCGCCTACCGACATGGCGGCCTTTACAACCGTGGATACACGCCTGCGCGCCCTGTATAAATATATCATGGACCTGCCGGAATACCATTTGTCGTAAACTGCTAACAATATCCTTATGCGTAGAAGAGATTTCATTCGGACCATGGCGCCTATCACCTTCATGGGGGGCTTTAAGATAAGTGCTTTGTCGCGCCTCCCCTTTTTCGATATCCTCAGGGGCGCGGAGGACAACGATCATGTGCTGGTTTTGGTCCAGCTCTTCGGTGGCAACGACGGATTGAACACACTCATTCCTCTCAGCAACTATTCCGATTACTTTTCCGCCCGATCGAATATCGCCATTCCCGAAGCGAGCGTACTTAAATTGTCTCAGGACACCATGAACGGGCTGCATCCGGCGATGACGGGGTTCCAATCGCTCTATGACAATGACCAGTTGGCCGTTTTGCAGGCTGTCGGTTATCCGGACGCCGACGGGTCCCATTTCAGGTCCATGGATGTTTGGCTCTCCGGCTCCGACGAAGATCAATACCTCAACACTGGCTGGACAGGCCGTTTCCTTGGACAGACCTACACCAATTACCCCGTTGGTTATCCCAATGCCGACATGCCTGACCCCCTGGCGATCCAGATCGGATCGGTCATTTCGCCTGTATTTATGGCGGACAGCGGCACCACGGCGATGGCAGTACCTACGGACGCGGATTTCTATAGCCTGATCAATGGGATCACGGAGCCGGAGCCCGACACGCCCATGGGAACAGAGCTTACTTACCTGCAGGCCATCGCCCGCCAAACCAATAAATATGCCACTGCTATCGAAAATGCGGCCGACAAGGTCACTCAACAGGCGCCCTATCCGGCGGATAACGAGCTGGCGTCGCAACTCAAGACGGTGGCCCGGCTCGTCGCGGGAGGACTGAAGACGAAAGTGTATATGGTGAGCTTCGGCAGTTTTGACACACATGGCGCCCAGGTCAACGCCGGCGATACGACAACGGGCAATCATGCGACGTTACTCAAAAAGACGTCGGACGCTATTACTGCTTTCATGGCTGACCTGAAATACCTGGACGTAGACAACCGGGTAATGGGGATGACCTTCTCCGAATTCGGCCGGCGCATCATCTCCAATGGCAGTATGGGCACAGACCATGGCACATCGCAGCCCGTGTTTATTTTTGGCAACGCCGCTCAAACGGGGGTGATGGGTCAAAACCCAAACCTTTCGGGCTCCAACGCCGAAAGCAATATCGCCATGCAATACGATTTCCGTTCGGTGTACGCCAGTTTCCTCCGGGACTGGTTCTGTGTCAGTCCCGGCGACGTAACGACCATGTTGATGAAGGACTACCAATACCTGCCCTTCATCAAGAGTTCGGCCTGCGGAAATACGACTACCGATCCCAGTTTTCTTGGCAATAGCCTGATCTCGAATTATCCTAATCCATTTACCAGTACGACTACTATTACTTTCAAGACCAATGGCGGGCACACCCTCGTACAGGTATTCGATACCGCCGGGCACCTCGTCATGCTGCCTGTGGATCAGGACTACACCCAGGGCACCTATTCGGTCACGGTAGGAACGGCCTCGCTGGCAGCCGGCGTTTATTACGCCCGTTTTCAGAACCAGTCTGTGCAACAAGTGCGGACATTGCTAAAAGAAAATCAGTAAAACGCGAATTTTTAGCTATGCCGAAACGCGTGCTCATACCTTTTTTTGTCTGCTCCATGCTGATCGCGTGGAAGCCCTTTACGGCTTCCGCTCAGCATATCCCGGATACCATCAGCTATTCGTCAACCTGTGTAAACTCGGGTATCGTTTTTACCTCCCCGATCCTGAATTCTTTTCTGATCCCGGATTATGTCAGCTGGCATTTTGGGGATCCCGGCTCCGGTTACAACGACAGCTCCGGCGGGAGCAATCCGGTACATGTATATACAAGTACAGGCACTTATGTTGTTTCCCTTGCGATCTGGTACCAGGGCGGCGATACTACGACCGTCCTCGATACCATCACGGTGGTGACGCCTTTGGCCTACAACTTCGGACCGGATATCTATGTCTGTGGTAAAAATCCGGATACGGTCCTGGCTGGCCCCGTGATACCGGGCGCCACCTATACCTGGAACGATGCCGATACTACCCATAGCAATACCGTCCGCATCAAGCGCTCGGGCGTCTATACGGTGGCCATCAACGGCTGCGGCGTAACCGACAGCATAGGTGTCTTCGCCAGCGACACCCCGCAGATCAACCTCGGGAAACACCATATCATGTGCGACAGCTCGAACCTTCTGCTGAATGCGGCTTCGCAAAACGGTAGCTATACCTGGTACCTCAACGGCGCCATGCTTCCTTTTACCGGTGACCAGCTGCTGACCCACTATCCGGGGGGAACCTATGTCGCCAGCGTATCGGTGCCGGGCTGCGGCAGTTATGGGGATACTGTGGCGATCACCTATGCCGAACCGCTTGCCCCATCGTTCAGCCTGGGTGGCGATACGCTTCTTTGTCCCAATCAGGTGTATACGCTGGATGCCAATCTTAGCGGGGCTTCGGGCTATGATTGGAGTACGGGTGCAAGCACGGAGCAGATCACTGTTACCAACAGCGGGACTTATTGGGTCTTCGTGACCTACAACGGACAATGCCAGGTGACCGACACGGTGATCGTCACCTACCGCAACGATAAACCATTGGACTTTCACGATACGGCGATCTGTAAGGGCTCTACGCTCGTGCTCGACGCTGATTTCGGCGAGGGGATATATAACTGGACTGCTACGCCGCCCCAGCGCAATGACCAGAACCAGTCGGGTCAATCCACCTATTTTGTGTATGAGCCGGGGATGTACAAAGTTGTCGCCAGCGTTGCCAATTGCGTATGGATCGACAGTCTCACGGTGACCTTTGACGACAGCCTGCACGTGAGCATGCTAAAAGATACGACGCTCTGCAACGGCGAGGATTTCCTGTTGCAGGTCAAGGGGAATGCCGACACGCTTACCTGGCAGGACGGCACCATGGGCAATCCTTACCATCCCACGCAAAGCGGCATCTATACCGTCATTGCGGCCAATGGCTGCGGCAGGGACACGCTCACGGCTACCGTCGATTTTACCGCCTGCGGCTGCCAGCTCAACCTGCCCAATGCCTTTACCCCGAATGGTGACGGGCGCAATGACAACTTCCGTGCGCTGCATGTTTGTGACATGACCGACTTCGAGATGAATGTTTATGACCGCTATGGTGAGCTGATCTTCCGCAGCCTCAATGCTGACGAAGCCTGGGATGGCACTTACCGCGGCGGAGTAAAGGCACCTGGCGGGACCTATGTGTGGATGGTGCATTATTTCAGTGCGGCCACCAAGCAGCCGGTTATGCGAAAGGGGACGGTCATGTTGATCCGGTAAATGAAAAAAGACACCGGAGGGCGTCTTTTTTTTGAGCGGAAGACGAGGTTCGAACCCGCGACCTACAGCTTGGGAAGCTGTCGCTCTACCAACTGAGCTACTTCCGCAAAATCGAGCGGCAAAAATAGGGGCTTGGAGCCTACCGGCGAAATAATTTCTTATTTCACTAAAAAGCGGCTGGCCAACCAGCTATCTTTCAACGGAATAAGCCATTTAGCCTCTAATTCTGCTTTAGTTTGGACCGTATTGTTGAAATAGGGTGTTTCCTCGGTGATGAACCCATTTTCGAGCGCATAAGGCAATTGGGAAAGTGGAACCATCTGCACTTTATCTTTCATCCAGAAAGCGAGCATCAGGCGGTCAAAAAGATTGACGCCAAAGCGTTGTTCGATCTCTTTGACGAGCCGGACGGAACTGTCGGTACTGCACCCGCTGACCCCCGAGGCGCCAGACTCTTCAGATTCATCTGCCATCAGCACGATAAACTGTCCATAGAATAGGTTGCCATAGCCTTTTACCGCAACGCCGTGCGATTTCCAGGTCCGGGTAAATGCCTCCAGCATTTCTCCGATCTGCAGTGCCTCTGATAAGAGGAACAGGCGGGGACTCTGGTAGATCCAAACCCGGGAACTCCCCGCATAATCGGCCGGTAACAAGGTAGAGTGATGTGCGTTCATGACGCGAAGGTAGGCAATCAGAGCCAAGTTTGGCCGGGTGGGGCTATGGACCCGAGTCGGGGGCCGGCAACGCTGGATATCAAGCCGTTGACTGAACGCCGGATATCAGGCCATCGACTGGAGGATCAGTTCGGCGATATCCATGACCTTTACGGCTTCTTCTTTTTCTTCGTGTTTGACTCCATCCGTCAGCATGGTATTGCAAAAGGGGCAGGCCGAGGCGATGACCCCTGCGCCCGTCCCGATGGCCTCGCTACTACGCTCGAAATTGATACGCGTGGCACCTTTCTCTTCTTCTTTGAACATCTGTGCGCCGCCGGCGCCGCAACAAAGACCCTTGCTGCGGCATCGTTTCATCTCGACCAATTCGGCCTCCAACGCCTCCAATACCCGCCGCGGTGCTTCGTAGATGTCGTTTGCGCGGCCCAGGTAACAACTATCGTGAAAAGTGATCCGCTTGCCTTTATAAGGCCCACCTTCCTTCAACCTGATCTTGCCTTCATCGATCAGCTGCTGCAGAAAGACGGTATGGTGGATGACTTCATACTTCCCGCCTAATTCGGCGTACTCGTTACGAAAAATGTTAAAGCAATGCGGGCAGGCGGTGACGATCTTTTTGACGCTATAATTGTTCAGGAGCTGGATATTCTGATAGGCCATCATCTGAAAAAGGAATTCGTTTCCCGCCCTCCGGGCAGGATCACCCGTGCAAGTCTCCTCTTTGCCTAAGACGGCATAGCGGACACCCGCTTTTTCCAATATGGCAGCAAAGGCCCTGGTGATCTTTTGCGCCCGCTGATCATAACTGCCCGCGCAGCCCACCCAGAACAGGATCTCGGGGCTTTTTCCCTTTGCGGCAAAGTCGGCCATCGTTGTCACTGTCATAGAATATTTTTTCGTAAATCTAACCCAAACGGTGCCTCCCCGCAATTTATTTTGGAAAGCGACATGGCGGGGGTAACTTTAGACGCTAAACTCATCTTGATATGGCAGGCGATGACAGCCCCTTTTTCATACGCAATTACGATCTCTGGTGCCAATTGTCGGATGAAGAGTACAAGGACCTAAAAGTGCAGCACGCCGTTATAGAAGTGCCCCGGGGTGAATACATCTATTTCGAGGCCTACAACCACAATAAAGTATATTTCGTGAAGGAAGGCACGATAAAAATAGGGTTCATAGACGACGATGGCAACGAGAAGGTAAAGGAGATCATCCGTAAAGGCGAGTTGTTCGGACAATTCAGCCTCGAGCGTGACAACCTCCACGGCGAATTTGCACAGGCTTACAAAGATAGTGTGAGCATCTGCGCCTTCACCATCGATGATTTTGAACGCCTGCTCAAGAACCGGCCCGATCTCGCCCTCAAATACAGCAAACAGGTGGGTGCCAAACTGCGCAACATCGAGAACCGCCTCATCAATCTCCTCAATAAGGACGTGAAGACAAGACTCGTTCATTTTCTCTGGCAGCTCGTGGAACAGAACCTGGTCGAAAATACCGCCGAAGGCTTTTGCATGCCGAATTACCTGACCCATGAAGATATCGCCAGCCTCATCGGAAGCAGTCGGCAGACGGTCACGACGATGATCAATGAGTTGGAAACCGAGGGTATTCTCTCTTATGACCGCCAGGAGATCTGTTTCCTCGATGTAAAGAAATTACAAAAACGCGTCCAGGCTTCGTGAAAGGCAACCCATTTGACATTTCAGGCGTTTATCAAAACATTTACACACACATACATTAATTATGACGAAGGCGATGAAGTTGTTGTTTGTATCGGTGCTGGTTTTGTTGATCACGGCGACGTGTTTTGGTCAGGAATACAAGCCTACGGATCAGGGTTCTGCGGTCAATTTCGACATAAGGAATTTCGGGCTCAACTCCAAAGGCTCGTTCAGCGGGCTGGAAGGTACCATCGCCTGGGATGCAAAAAACGCCTCTGCGGCCGCTTTCGACGTCAGCGTCAGCGCGGCATCGGTGAACACGGACAATGAGACAAGGGACAGTCATTTGAAGAAAGAGAGCTATTTCGATGTGGAAAGATATCCGCGTATCCGGCTGGTCTCGACAAGCGTTTCCGGGCCCTCCACCAACGGACACTATACCTTCAACGGAAAATTGACGATGAAGAAGACGACAAAGGATGTCTCCTTTCCTTTTATTGCGACGCGCATGGGTGACGACATCATCTTTAAGGGTGACTTTACCATCAACAGAAGGGATTTCGAAGTTGGCGGGGGCAGTACCCTCTCCAACAACCTGACCGTTTCGCTGACGATACTGGCGAAAAAACAGTAAATCGTAGATCTTTCCGGGGTCGGGTTCGGGGGGCGTTTAGCTCTTCCGGCGTCGGATTAGGGGAGCGTTTAGCTCTTCCGGCGTCGGGTTCTTGGGGAAGCGTTTAGCTCTTCCGGCGTCGGATTAGGGGAGCGTTTAGTGCTCCGCCGTCCATTTGTCCCGATCGTCGGGGCTGAATTTCCACGGGGCGAAGTTGTTCTCGATATTTCCAAACAGGGCATTCCACTCTTGCGGCGCATTGCTGTCTTCCATGATCAGTGCCCTGCGCATCCCGACGATGATCTCCAGTGGGCTGATGCTGACCGGGCATTCGGTCACACAGGCATTGCATGTCGTACAGGCCCGCAGTTCTTCTACGGAAATATAGCTCAGCAAGGATTTGCCATCGTCGATGAACTGGCCATTGGCGTCGATGTTGCGGCCTACTTCTTCGAGGCGGTCACGGGTGTTCATCATGATCTTGCGCGGCGACAGCGCTTTACCCGTGAGATTGGCGGGGCAAGCCGCAGAACAGCGCCCGCATTCCGTGCAGGAATAGGCGTCTAGCAAGTTGCGCCAGCTAAGGTCAAAAACGTCTTTTACACCGAAGCGGGGCGGGGGAGGAGGCGCGCTGCTGCCGGTGGGCGATGGGGCCAACGCAGAAGACGTCGCATTTTCAATCGTCGGAACCGTTTCCGGTTGCATCGCATAGCGTACCTCCTGCTGCACCGCCGGCATATTGCGCAGCTTTCCCTCGGGTTCCAGCCGTGCGTAGTAGGCATTGGGAAAGGCCAGCAGGATATGCAGGTGTTTTGACCAGGGAAGGTAGTTGAGAAAGGCGAGAATCCCCAGGATATGCAGCCACCAGCAGCTGCGCTCGAGAACGACCAATGAGCGGTCGCTCCAGCCATTGAGCAGTGGATGCAGCCATTGGGAGAAAAAGAAGTCGCCGGTGAGGTGTTCGCCGTAATGCCCGTAAACGCGGGCCTGCAGGAGGGTGTCTGCTGCATTCATCGTCAGGAAAAGGCTCATCAGTACGATCTCGGTCAGCAGGATATAATTGGCGTCGCTTCGCGGCCACCCGTCCAGGTCATGGCTCATGAAGCGCCGCAGCTTCAAGATATTGCGCCTGCAGAGGAATACGCAACAGGCCAGGAAAACGCCCGCGGCAAGCAGCTCGAAGGCATCGATGAGCACTGTGTATAGCGCACCGGTGAACCCCGAGAACACCCGGTGTGTACCGAATAGGCCATCCAGAATGATCTCCAGCACTTCCAGGTTGATGATCACAAAGCCGCCATAGATGACCAGGTGCAGGGCGGCTACCAGTGGGTTACGGAACATCTTCTTTTGTCCAACCGCCAGCAGGAGCAGGTTCTTCCACCGGCGGCCGCTATCGCCGGAATAGTCTTCCTCCGTGCCCAGCAGGATATTCCGGCGTATCTGCTTTATCTTCTTCGTAAAGAAGGCGATGGCTGCACCCAGGAGAAGGATGAATACGATCTGCTGAAAAAGAAGCATAGGCGGAATTTAATGATGCGACTAAGATAAGCGATTTGGTAGATATGGCTTAATTTGGGGGTGGAATGAAAAACTACATTTTAACGCAAGCCGCGGCGGAAACAAAACTTCGCCGGATGGCCTTCGAGATACTGGAGAACAACGCTGGCGAACAACAGTTGATCCTGGCAGGCATCCGTGAAAGCGGGAGCGTTATCGCCCGTAATATCCAGCATCAGCTGAGGGCGATAGCCGGGGACCGTGTCGTTACGCGGCTCATACAGATCGCCTTGGACAAGCGGTCTCCGGGGCCCGTTACCCTCAGTGAATCCCTTGCTTTCGATGACCAGGTCATCATCGTCATTGACGATGTCGCCAATAGCGGCAGGACGCTCCTGTATGCCATGAAGCCATTCCTAGCATTCCACCCCCGAAAAATAGAGTCGCTGGTCCTTGTGGAACGCAGCCATAAGGCATTCCCCGTGCAACCGGATTATACCGGTCTTTCCCTGTCGACTACCTTGCAGGAACATATCTATGTCGAGGTGGAAGGCGATGTCGTCAAGGGGGCGTGGCTGGAATGAGGATCCATGCCCCCGGCAGAGCCGGGGTGGCCGCACACTATCCACACACCGTGGAAAATATCCGGTAAAAAAAGGGCCTAGATGACGGGTTTTCAGGGGCAAAAGGGGTAAATTTGCCATCCCTTCCGATTCACGTCCGGGTGTTGCCAACAACAGACCTGGCGGCGTGATTTGTCTAATGATGGGCCCTTGGCCGAAAGTCCTTCGGTTCCATCCGGGCGGGATTAATAAAAAATATGGAAGAGAACAGCACGCCGCTCGAGACGCAGGACAATAATCGTATTGTCCCAGTAAACATTGAAGAGCAAATGAAGACTGCCTACATCGATTACTCGATGTCGGTGATCGTCGGCCGGGCGCTCCCGGACGTAAGGGACGGCCTGAAGCCCGTGCATCGCCGTATCCTCTATGGCATGAACGAATTGGGCAATCACAGCAATAAGCCGCATAAGAAAGCCGCCCGTATAGTCGGCGAGGTGATGGGGAAATATCATCCGCATGGCGACGCCTCTATATTCGACGCCATGGTTCGTATGGCGCAGGAGTGGAGTATGCGATACCTGCTTGTCGACGGCCAGGGTAATTTTGGTAACCAGGATGGCGACGGTCCTGCGGCCATGCGGTACATAGAAGCCCGCCTTCACCGGCAGGCTGAATACATGCTGCAGGATATCGACAAGGAAACGGTCGACTTCCAGCTCAATTTCGACGACTCCCTGCAAGAGCCTACCGTTCTTCCGACCCGCATACCGCAGCTGCTGATGAACGGTTCCAGCGGCATTGCCGTAGGGATGGCCACCAATATGATGCCGCACAACCTGTCCGAGGTCATCGACGGCTGCATGGCCTATATCGAAAAAAGGGATATTTCGATTGAAGAACTCATGCTGCACGTCAAGGCGCCTGATTTCCCCACCGGTGGGACCATCTATGGCATGGAAGGCGTCAAAGCCGCTATGCATTTTGGAAGGGGGCGCGTCGTGCTTAGGGGTAAATTGCAAGTGGACACCAAGGCCAGCGGGAGGGAAACGATCGTCGTGACCGAAGTGCCTTACCAGGTGAACCGCGATGCGCTTTGCGATCGTATCGGCCAGCTGGTCAATGAAAAGATCATCGAAGGCATCGCCCATATCAACAATGAATCGAACAAAAGGGAAGGCACCCGCATCGTCATCGACCTCAAGCGGGATGCCGTAGCCAACGTCGTCATCAACCAGCTCTATAAGCACAGCGAGCTGCAGACCTCGTATGGCATCAACAATGTTGCCCTTGTAAAAGGACGTCCGAGGACCCTTAACATCCGCGACATGATCAGCGAATTCGTTGATTTCAGGATGGAAGTGGTTACCCGCCGCACCCGCTACGAACTCAAAGAGGCCGAGAAAAAGGCCCATATCCTTGAGGGCTACCTCATCGCCATCGACCACCTCGACGAGGTCATTGCTTTGATCCGCGCCTCCTCTACGCCCGACATTGCAAAGGAAAGCCTCATCAATGCGGGCTGGGGGCTGGACGAGCTGCAGGCGAAGGCTATCCTGGAGCTGCGTCTGCAGCGGCTTACGGGCATGGAACGCGACAAGATACGTGCGGAATTCGACGAACTGATGAAATTGATCGCCTGGCTCAAAGAACTTCTGGCTGAAGAGAGCAAACGCTTCGACGTCATCCGCAAGGAACTGCAGGAGGTCAAGGACAAATTCGGCGACGAACGCAAGACCGAGATCACTTATTTGGACAATGAAGTCAGCATCAAGGATCTCATCCGCGAAGAAGACGTCGTTATCACTATCTCCCACCTGGGCTATATTAAGCGGACCTCCGCCACTGAATTCCGCCAGCAGCGTCGGGGCGGTCGTGGCGCCATCGGCGGCCGCACGCGGGAAGAGGACTATATCGAGCACCTGTTCGTCGCTTCTACCCACCATACCATGCTTTTCTTCACGAACAACGGACGATGCTATTGGCTCAACGTCTATGAGATACCCGATGGAGAAAAAAACAGCAAAGGCCGGGCGATCCAGAACCTCATTCAGCTCCCGCCGGACGACAAGGTACGTGCCATCCTGGATGTAAAGGACCTCAAGGATGAAGCCTTTGTAAATACCCACCATATCGTGCTCTGTACCAAACAGGGTATCATCAAGAAAACGTCCCTCGAAGAATTCAGCCGGCCGCGGCAGAGCGGCGTCAATGCCATCACGATCGTCGAAGGCGATGAGCTGCTGGAGGCACGGCTCACCGACGGTCACTGTGAGATCCTCATGGCGGTAAAAAGCGGCCGGGCCATCCGGTTCGAAGAAGAAAAGGTGCGGGCCACTGGGCGCGGTGCCATCGGAGTTGCCGGCATCGAAGTCGACGATGCCACCGACGAAGTCATCGGCATGATCTGTATCAATAGAGACGATAAGCGCAAGACCGTATTGGTGGTAAGTGAAAAGGGTTTTGGCAAACGTACGCCGATCGACGAGTACCGGATCACCAACCGCGGCGGCAAAGGCGTAAAAACTATCAGTGTTACCGAGAAAACCGGTAAATTAGTGGGCATCCTGGACCCCACCGAATCCGAAGACCTTATGATCACCTGTAGAAGTGGCGTCACCATCCGCATGTCGGTGGCCGGTATCAGTTCACAAGGCCGGGCGACGCAGGGGGTTAAGCTGATCCGTTTGGATGAGACCGATGAGATCGCCGCTATTACAAAATTGGATAAACTGGAGGAAGAAACCAATGGCCATGCGCCGGTCGAACCGACTGCAGAAGCTGGCGGCGCCAATGGGGCGAGCGACATGGGTGAGGAAGCTGCCGACAGCGCGCATGAAGCAACCGACAGCGCCGATGAAGCGACCGCCGCCGCCAACGGAACTGCCGACAGCGCTGATGAAGCTACCGACGGCGCCGATGGCGCAACGGATAGCACCAATGCCGATTCCAACGGCGGGGCAACAGATGGGGAACAGGAAACGGATTCGGACGCGCTTCCCAAAGACCCGACAGCTTAATGAATGCATGTTAAGCCGACCGGAGATTAAATAGACATTAAATAACCAGTTTGGCCGGTAATTTGTGGAAGGCGGCTGATGATCAAAAGTTTGAAATAGTATATTAAAAGTAATAAATACACAAAAATGAGAAGACTCTTCCTAACTGGAATGCTTGCCATAGTCGGTATGAGCCTGTTCGCACAAAGTGTCGACAAGGCAAAAGATCTGCTGAAGGCTGGCAAACTTGTCGAAGCCAAGGCGCAGATCGACAATGCCCTGACCAACCCAAAGATGCAAAAGAACGCCGAAGCCTGGTATACCCAGCTCAAGGTGTACAACGCGCTTGCAGCGAACGATCAGACCCGTGCACAGTTCCCCGGCGCCCGCGATACAGCTTTCATCGCGTTGAAGACCTATGTCGACCTTGACGAAAAAGACAAGAAATTGCTCATGCTCCAGATGGACGGCTACAAACCTGTCAATGAGATCTACCAGGGCTATTTCCAGGTAGGCGCTGCCGACTATAACGCCCAGAAATATGACGAAGCGTTCAAGAACTTCACCGGCGCTATCGCGACCAGTTCCTATATGAACGGCAAAGGCTGGACGAAGCTTCCCATCGATACGACTTCCACCCTCTATGCCGGCATCTCCGCTGAAAAAGGAAAGAAGAAGGATTCCGCCGCTGTATATTATGGCAGGCTGGCCGATGCCGGCATCACGACCATCGGCGGTACGAACATGATCGACATCTACAAATGGCTGGTGGACTATTACAACACCGACAAGAAAGACAACGCCATGACGAGCAAGTACCTGAGCCTGGCCGAATCTAAGTATCCCGAAGACCTTTTCTGGCCCAGCACAAGGCTTGACATCTACCGCGAGAGGGGCAACAAGGATTCCCTTTGGGTGGAATATGATACTGTCACCGCCCGCTTCCCGAAGAATCACCTGTTCTTCTTCAACTATGGGCTGGAGTTGTATCAATTCGCCAACGACACCAGTTCCGGCCATCGTCCCGCCAATTATGACACGCTGATCGCGAAGGCAACCTACGAGCTAAAGAAATGCCTGGAGATCCAACCCGACTACCCGCAGGCCGCACTCGTCCTGGGGCAAATCTATTACAATACAGCCATTGATATGCAGGCTGCGACGAAGAAGATCCCCGGCAAAGCGCCGGAGGATATCAAGAAGAGAGCTGACCTGCGGATCGCCGCCGGTAAGAAATTCGATGAGGCCGTCCCCTATTTCGAGATGGTGGACAAAGACCTGGGCACCCAGGGAAAGTTGAAGATGGAGCAGAAGAGCGCCCTCAAGGATGCCTATGACCTGCTGACCAATATCTACACTGATAAGAATATAAAGGATAAGATCGACTTTTGGACGAACAAGTACAACAACGTCGATAAGGATCACTAAGAAATCCGCCTGAACACGAAACCCCGGCTGTCCGCCGGGGTTTTTTTGTGGGCCGGGGAGCAAATCAGCCGACGGCCGCTTTATGTCACGACGATTCCTTTCTCATCGAGCAATTGGTAAATGGCGGTCTTTATCTCACTCGTCGTATAGGGCGTCCGGGTGATGTCTTTGATCCAGAAATAAACTCTTAATTCTTCTGTTTTTGACGTAACGGTGTTGAGCATAACCTCCGGATCACGGCGATCCAGCACATTGGCATTTTTACCGACAAGCGCTTTGATGGTGTCCGGTAGGCCCGTGTCCGGACTGGCCGGCTTCTCGATGGTAAAGGTCAGGGCAATGCGGACATGGTTATTGCTCAGCGTCCAGTTCACGATGTGATTGCTGAGTACATCCCCATTGGGAATAATGACCTCGGCACCGTCGTCGGTAAGCAGGGTGCTGCTGCGGATACCGATCTCTTTTACCCGACCCCTTTTGTCACCGACCTCCACCGTATCACCGATCCGGACGGGGCGGTCGAAGATCAGGATGATACCGGATACGAAATTATTCACGATATTCTGCAAGCCGAGGCCGACACCGACACCCAGGGCGCCGAGGACGACCGTAATGCGATCGACCGAGAGACCGGAGGCTGCTACCGCCAAAAGGAAGCCGCCGATCAACAGCACCAGCCGGGTCACGAGCAGGCGGGAACGCTGCCCGCGGTCATCCATGGCCGCATCGTCACCCGTATCGCCGAAGAAATAGGCGATGAAACGTTGCAGGAAATTGGCCAGCCAGATGATCCCCAGGAAAAGCAGCAGACCGCCTAGCGTGAATACAAAACTGCCGATCTGCCTCGGGCTCGAGAAGAAACTGGTGAGCAGGTCATTGAGCCAATCGAACAGATTTAGATTGGTGCTGAAGACGATCAGCCAGAGGACGGCCGCCAGAAACATAACCATCCTGCTGATCGCCTTGGACACGGGCCTTATATCGAAGCCCTCCGGGTAACCTTTGCGGATCCGGCTGGCTTCTATCTGCAGCAGGAACGCCTCGATCACCAGTTTTACAAAGACGGCCATGCTTACGGTCTGTGCAAAGGAATAAACAGCGGTCGCGCCAAAGATCTGTGAGAGGGTAACCCTGCCGAAGAGATTGCAAATAACGGCCAGCAGGTTGAGCAAGAGATAAAGACCAGCTGCCGCATACACAAACTTCAGCTGACCGCCCAGCCGGCGCTTGCCGAAAATATAGAACGAGCCGAATCCGAGTGAGGCAAGATCGACGATCAGCTCGGCCCAACGCTGGAGGGCCAATGGAAGCCCCAGAATGCGGATGACAGGCAGGAGCAGGAAGAGAAAAAGAAAAATACACCATCCATAAAAAAGGTAGGGCGACAGGTGTTTCTTCAAAATAAAACTAAGTACCACCATCAACAGAAATTCAATGCTTTCGATATAGATGGCCGGGGCATGCAGATCAAACAACGGCGCGAGACTAAAGATAAAAACGAGCGAACCGGCAATGGGGTAGGGCTGTATGAACGAGAAATGGAATGCATCGATAGCTGTTAACTTGTCCAGCCGCCGCAGACTGCGGAAATTGAACCAGACCCAGTAGAAGAATACAATACCGGTCAAAAAGAGCCAGAATCGTTTGTTGCGGTTGTTATCAAAATAAAAACGAGCCAGTTGTTGTTCGGCGGCGACGGACTTTGCCACGCCCTCCGCCGAATAGGTCCTGCCGGTCGTCCGCGGTTCCCATAGGTAACGGCGTTCCTTACCGAATGCCTTCGAGCCGACGGCTTTCAGCGATTGGTCCACCTCGTACTGCAGATCTGAGATCGTGATTGAATGGGCCGAAGCTTCGGATTTCAACGCGTTGACCATTTGTCCGTTCAAGGCGACGAGGCTGTCGACCTGCCGCCATTTTGCCTTTAACTGCAGCAGCTGAAGCTGGAAGGTGTCTTTCAGGGCCGAGTCCCGGAAGACCTGCAGGATCAAGGAGTCTTTGCGCAGCCCGGTGATCTCCTTTCGGATGCCATCGAGCGCCGTGTCATATTGATTCAGGGTATGGGAATACCCTTTTACGTTATCGCCAAGTGCATCGAGCAGGGTATTGAACATTTGAAGGTTGCGGATATTCAGGGTCCGGTCGTTACTTTGAGACATCCTTTCTTTCAGGATATCCAGCGCGGAGTCTTCGGCATCCAGCCGATTGTCGATATCCGTTAATTTATTGAATGATTCCGTGACGATCGGAACTTTGTTCAAGAGCTGGTAGATGTGTTCGAGATCCTCCGCGTAGTCGCTGGTGGTCGCCGTCGGAGCGCTGGTGAAGAGCGTAGAATCGAATTTCCGGCGTACATGCTTGAACGTTTCCCGATAGATCTCGCTTTTTCTACGCCCGGCGGCTGCCGAATCTTTTTTGGCCAGCGCCGACGCCGGCGACGCGGGTAAACGGGTCGTATCCTGGGCAAAGGCCCGGATCAGGAAAAAGCTGAGTGCTGTAGCGAAGATCAAACGTTTCATCCCTGCAAATCTAGTCAAAATCAAAGCATCATGTCCAGGGTATCCGCCATATTACGGAACCGGAAGGAGTCCACGATATTAAGCGTTCCCATTATGATCCCGAAACCGCCGATGAGCAGGGTGATATTGGAGGCCCTGGCGAAGGGGCTGAATAGCAGGAGGGCGCCAAATACCAAAAACACCACACCGATAAGGAGCACAAATGCCCAGCCCCGCATCTGCATCCGGAGCGAAAGGGCGGCCATCATTTTTAATAGGCCTACCAGTAATAGCCATGCGCCTATGAAATAAGGCAGCGCTATAAACGCGAGCAGCGGGTTGAGTAGAAAAAGGATGCCGAAGAAGAAATGCAGAATGCTCTCTGCCTGTAACCAGTTCCGTTCCCGGGGACGCATTGGCCGGATAATGATCATGGCCAGCAAAAGCCCGCCGTCGAGGAGCAGTCCCACGCCCGCGAATTTGGTTAGTTTCACATAACCGCTAAGCGGATCGACAAAGGCAAGGATGCCGACACTGAGGAAAATGAGCCCTGCAATAAAGAGCAGACCCCAGCTCGCAAAGCTTTTTGTAGGTAAAGGCATGGGCCAAGGTACAAAATACCCCGATAACACCTTCTGTACCAATGGCGAAAAAAATATGCCGGAAGGGTTGCATTTCTGGGATTTCAGCAGTATGTTTGTTGAAGCAAGACGATCCAATCTCAGGAAAGACCCTAAACGTACCCAATCCCTCGAAACAACCTCCCTTAACAGACATCCTGTCTCTGATCTTTTTCACTTAGCAACCCGTATACAAAACGTTTTCCAATCCTTTGCAAGCCGGACATCCGATGACTATGACCCTTTTGTTCTAGTGTATTTCCTATTCCAATCATAGTTATTAATTACCTAAATGTACCGCATCATGAAAACGTTCATCAGCCTCCTCACCCTCGCCGCCATTGCTTTTGCTTACATGCTTAGCATCGCTCTTTACAAATCAGGCGAATTAGTGTCCGCTTATTCCCTCATTATCTCTTCTATTGCAGGATTTACCTTCTGGATCCAAGCCCAGACCACGTCCCGCATGGCTTCGGGTAATAACGCATAGCCCATATCGTCAGCCTTACGCCCTTGAATGACCTTCCATCATTCTTCACTTACCTCAATGTAACACAACATGAAAACGCTCATTAGCCTCATTACACTGGTAGCTATCGTATTTGCTTATTTCTTCAGCGCTTCGCTTTACATGAAGGGCGACATACTCGCTGCCTATTCGCTGGTCTTATCATCTATCGCCGGGATCACGCTGTGGATCAAGTCCCACGATCTGATCCCCGAGCACTAAGCCGTAACTGCTTCAGTCTCCTTATCAAGGCGTGGGTGGCAGTATCATTAATTTAACAAATAAATGATACATTTGGCGGAAACCCCCCAAACATGTCCTTGTCTGCCCGATTTTCCACTTCGCTGTCGTTCCTGCTGTCCGCGTCGTTTATCTTTTACGGCTGCGGTCAGCCGCCAAATGCACCTGCGGCCGCCGGCGGTGCCGACAGCGCCTTTTCCCGGTTCTCGGAGACTTTTCTGAAGAGCTGGCTGGACTGGCGGCCGCAAACTGCGGTCTCGCTTGGCTATCACGCGTACGACAAACAGGTCACGGACTATAGCAAGATGTCGATCGACGCCGAGCTGGGCCGATTGAAGGATTTTCGAGTCAAATTGGGGATGGTTGATACGGCAGGACTAAGCGGCCGCGCCTTTATCGACTACCGGATACTCCGATCGGCGATCGACAACGAGATCTTCAACTTCGATGGCATGCAGGTCTATGCGAAGAATCCGATGACCTATGCCCAGGCGGTTGATATCAACAACTACGTGAAGCGGGATTTCGCACCGCTCGAGGAAAGAGTAGCGGATATCATCGCGGTGGAGCGGCAATTTCCTGCGCTCTTCGCCGATGCGAAAGCCAATTTGGCCGACTCCCTGGCCAAACCCTATATCGAAATGGCGGTCAATATCGCCAAAGGCAATGTCGGTTTTCTAAGCGGCGAACTGCCGACGGCACTTTCCCCGGTTAAGAATGACACCTTGATGACCGCCTTCCGCAGCGCCAACCAGGGCGCCATCGGGGCCATCAACGACTTCGTGCAGTGGCTGCAAAAGGAGAAACTGCCGAAAGCCCATCTTCACTACGCACTCGGCGAAACCCTCTATCGGCAATTCCTCTACAACAATGAACTGGTCACCAGCTCTCCGGAAAAAGTGCTGGCAATCGGCATGGCCGAGCTAAAACGGGAACAAGGCGTCTTTGCCGCCGCCGCCCACACCGTCAATCCAAACAAGCCCGCCATCGAGGTCTATCACGAGATGGAGAAAGAGCATCCTTCTGCCGATAGCCTGATACCGGAAAGCAGGAAGCACGTCGAATCCATCCGTCAATACCTCATCGACCACCAGATATGCAGCATGCCCTCGCCCGTACGCATCCAGGTAAAGGAGACGCCGCTCTATGCCAGGGAGACCAGTACGGCTTCCTGTGATGTTCCCGGTCCCTTTGAAACAAAGGCCAAGGAGGCCTATTATTATATTACGCCGGTCGACAGCAAATGGACGGCGCAGCAAAAAGAAGACTGGCTGGCCTCCTTCAACTATTATACGACGGATGTAGTGACGATCCATGAAGCCTATCCGGGTCACTACACCCAGTTCCTGCACCTGAATGCGTCTTCCGCTACCCGCATTGAAAAGATCTTCTCCAGCTATGCTTTTGTAGAAGGCTGGGCACACTACACCGAAAAGATGATGCTCGATCAGGGATATGGCAACGATGGCGATTCCGTAAAAGCTGCCAAATATCGCCTGGCACAGTCCGGCGATGCGTTGCTTCGGATCTGCAGGCTCTGCGTGTCAATCAAGACCCACTGTCAGGGCATGAGCGTCGACGAAGCCACTACATTCTTTATGGACAACTGGTACCAGGGTGACAAGCCGTCGCGGCAGGAAGCATTGCGGGGTACGTTTGACCCCGGTTACCTGTTCTACACCTTGGGGAAATTGGAGATCTTGAAGTTGCGGGCCGACTACCAACAGCAGGAAGGCGACGGCTATTCGTTAAAGACCTTCAACGATGCGATGATGGACAATGGAATGCCGTCCATCCGTCTGATGCGCGAGATCCTGCTCAAGGACAAAAACAAATGGGGGGATACTTTATAAATCGAAAAATCATGAAAGCAAATCGACAGGCTGCCATCGGGTTTATTTTTGTCACGCTTTTGATCGATACCATGGGGTGGGGGTTGATCATACCTGTCATGCCCGATCTGATCAAACAACTAACCGGTGTCACCACGAACGAGGCCAGTCGTTATGGCGCGTGGCTGCTCACTGTTTACGCCTTTACTTCCTTTATCTGTGCGCCGGTCATCGGCAACCTAAGCGACAAATTCGGCCGCCGGCCCGTGCTCTTGTCTTCGCTCTTAGGTTTTGGCGTAGACTATTGTTTCCTGGCCTTTGCACCTTCCTATGGTTGGCTGTTCGTCGGCAGGGTCATTGCCGGCATAACCGGTGCAAGTTTTACGACTGCGACGGCTTATATAGCCGATATCAGCAATGCGGAGAACAGGGCGAAAAATTTTGGCATGGTGGGCGCGGCATTCGGGCTTGGTTTTATCATTGGGCCTGCGCTGGGCGGGCTGCTAGCTGGCTGGGGCATCCGCGCACCATTTTATGCCGCAGCCATTCTTTGTTTGCTCAACAGCTTATATGGGTTTTTTTTACTGCCCGAGTCCCTGCCGAAGGAGAATCGCCGCGACTTCGACTGGAAAAAGGCGAATCCTTTCGGAGCGTTGCGTTTTCTGACCAGACATCCCGAGATAGGCGGTCTTGCCTTCAGTTTTTTTCTGATCTACATGGCTGCTCAGGCCGTACAAGGCAACTGGAGTTTCTTTACCATGTACCGCTTTAGCTGGAGCGAAAAAATGGTAGGCATCTCGCTTGCCGTCGTCGGCCTGCTGATCGCGTTGGTCCAGGCCGTTCTTACCCGCTTCATCAATCCCCGGATCGGGAATGAAAAGAGCATCTACCTTGGGTTGAGCCTGTATACGGTGGGGCTCGTGTTGTTTGCGTTTGCCAATCAGGGTTGGATGATGTTCGCCTTCCTCGTTCCCTATTGCCTTGGCGGGATCGCGGGTCCTTCGCTGCAGGCCGCGGTTTCGGGTAAAGTGCCGCCGAATGAGCAGGGAGCGCTGCAAGGCGCATTGACAAGCCTGATGGCCCTGACGACCATATTGGGGCCGTTGATCATGAACAACCTGTTCACCTATTTCACCACCAGTGCGCCCATCCATTTTCCCGGGATCTCCTTCCTGGTGGGTGCATTGTTCATGCTGGCAAGTATTTTTATTGCCAGGGCCGCCCTGGTCCGCCGTTCGGCTGTTGCTGTGGAGGCGCCTCATCGACCAGGGGAGGGGTAGTCTATTCCCGAAATTCTATTTAACATAATGTTAATTATAAGACGGGTGGGTGACTTTGTTAATTATTGCTGGTTCTGTTCGGGATACTGTGTGGAGGTGCCGGGCGATTTCCTGATCGCTTTGTCAGGTTTTTTCGTGTTAAGAGCGGCAAGACGGTGTGCTTTGGGAGATATTGGCGCCAGAAAGCCAGCCGGTGGATCTGAATAAGGCGAATGATCGCTTTATTGAAGGATAGAGAAAGAGCGGATCTTCAAGGAACTATTTAAGGACGGTCATGTGTGCATAATCAAAACGATACGGCGGAATCACCACTTTATCCTTGGAGAACTCTTCGGTATCTTCCAGGGCGAGGTTCACTACATGGCTCTTCTTGCATTTTACAACGACCTTTTTTTCCATCCGGTCGCGATGAAGACCAAGGCACTGAACGGTAACGAAATATTTGCCGGCAGGAACTTCGGGTACGGTAACACCGTTGTCAAGATCGGCCTTGAAAACGCGGAAAACAATGCCTGCACCGGTCCGATCATAACGATCGAAAATGATCAGGACAGAGTCTTTTCTACGGGATAACACAAAATCGGTAAACTGAAAACGCACTTCGCCGGTCTTAACGATGGCAGCAGCGGGTGTGACAACGGTATTATTTGCTGCGGGAGCCGGTTCCGGGTTCGCCTGAACGCCCATGTAACAGAGCAATGCGATGAGATAAAGGGTAAAACGTTTCATTGGGTAGTCGTTGATTAGTAGTAGAGGTCCAAGCCCGATGCCAAAAGACATTGGCATATAAATTAAGTACTTACACATATCAACTGATAAAATGCTTCCCTTAATGGGAATGGGTATTCCACATATAAGACATGGTTTTTAATTGCTTGAAAAGCATTCAGTTGTGGTCTATACGCCCAGCGGCGGCACCGCCATTTCAGCATGTTGAAAACCACGCTGTTGTATTTTTCGTATGGAGGTGCGAGAACCGATTATTTAAGAATGTCCTCTATCTGTTGCAATTCTGGTTCCGAGAACCAGGTATTGCGGAAGCATTGCAGGGAGTCCGTGACCTGCTCGGGTCTGCTCACACCGATGAGGACAGAAGTGACGCGTTTGTCGCGTAGAATCCAGGCCAGTGCCATTTGCGCCAGGGTCTGGTCTCTTTTCACCGCCAGCTCATGCAGCTGTTGTATTTTTTGCACTTTTTCCGCTGTCACATCTTTTTCCTGCAGAAATCCCGTGGACTTGGCCGCTCTCGAATCTTGGGGTATGCCCTTCAAGTATTTATTGGTCAGCAAGCCCTGCGCCAGCGGCGAGAATGGGATACAACCCACCCCTTCTTTTTCGAGCACATCGAGCAAGCCGCCCTCCACCCATCTTTCGAACATGGAATATTTTGGCTGATGGATGAGACAAGGTGTTCCCAGTCCTTTTAGGATCTGAATGGCTTTCGCAGCCTCTTCCGCCTGGTAGTTGGAAATTCCTACGTAGAGTGCTTTTCCCTGGCGGACGATCAGATCGAGTGCTGCCATGGTCTCTTCCAGCGGGGTATTGGGATCAGGCCGGTGATGGTAGAAGATATCCACGTATTCCAGCCCCATTCTTTGCAGGCTTTGGTCCAGGCTGGACACCAGGTATTTTTTGGAACCCCATTCTCCGTAAGGGCCGGGCCACATATAATAGCCTGCCTTGGAGGAAATGATCAGCTGGTCCCGGTATCGATGAAAATCCTGTTTCAGGATGCGGCCGAAATTCTCTTCCGCGGAACCCGGCGGCGGACCATAATTGTTGGCGAGATCGAAATGCGTAATACCCGAATCGAACGCCAGGTGCAGGATCTTGCGGGCGTTCTCCAGCACGTCGACATGCCCGAAATTGTGCCAAAGCCCAAGGGATACAGCGGGCAGCACCAGGCCGCTGCGACCGCAACGCCGGTATTCCATAGTGTCATAACGCGTAGCGAGAGGTGTGTAGCTCATGTAAAGGAATTATGGCCTAAATTTAGTCATCTTTAGCATACGCAACGTCTATGGATATTCATCAATTACTGCGCTCCGAACATTCCAAAAAGCAGACGGACCGGATTGTCCGGTGGATCGGTGATGACGCCACGCGTTTTTCGGTATTGATGGCGCTGTTCTTCAAAGGTGAATACCGCATTACGCAACGCGCGGCCTGGCCCTTGAGTTATTGCGTACGGGCGCATCCTGCGTTGATCGGGCCCTATTACAAGCCCCTGCTCAATAACCTTTCCCGGAAAGACATTCATGTTGCGGTCATCCGCAATACTGTGAGGCTGCTGCAGGATGTAGACATTCCCAAACGATACCATGGCCGGGTCATGGGTACCTGTTTCGCAATGGTTCAGTCGCCGGAAACACCTATCGCCGTTAAGGTATTCTCTCTTACCATACTCGGCAACCTTTCCGCGCAATATCCCGAGATCCGCGGGGAATTAAAGCTGATCATCGAGGAACAGTGGGAACACGCTACGCCGGGCTTCCGCAGCCGCGCAAAAAAACTACTTGGCCAATTTTGAATATACCTCCACGGCAGAGCCTTCCGCCAGAAATACCGATTGGGGCTTTCTGCTGCTGAGTTCATTGAATACAGATCCGTAGAGCTGGCCGAATGCACAATCGATCAGGTAGTCGCTTACCGGATAGACCTCCCAACGGGGGTGAGCGACCTGGTATTCATTGGTGACATGTCCGCCGGCTTTGGCGTAACCCCAAAAATGCTGGGTAATGAACTCCTCCTGGCTCTCATCGGCGATGGGGCGTGTGGTAATTCCGGCTTTTACAGAAAAGTCATTCCACCGGCCTTTGTATCGCCAATGGTAGCTGGCGCTAATCGTTGCATCATCCTTTGCTTCCACAAAACGCATGGGAAGGCACATATATCGCTCTTTAAAAATGGTATTGGCTACAAAGGCAACGGCTTTACGGGGAACGATCTCGCTTATGAAGACTACTCCTCGTTTCCAAGCTGCGCCGGCTTTGTAACGAACATAAAATCGAAGATTCACCTCTGGAAAATGCGTATGAAATGGAACGCGAAATCCTTTCACCCGGATCTCATTGAACTGAAAGCCGACGAGGCTTACATAAGGATCACCGTGCCAGGTATCGAGTTCTGTCTTCGCCGGCAAAAACGACCGAAGCGCTCCGGTTTCTACGGGATAATTGGCCAGGGCCAGCTTCCGCCATTCCGCCTGTAAAAAGACATCGGGCATACAATAGATTTAATATAACAGCCTGGTCTTAATAGTCTGTTTGACCTCTTTTAAAAGTTGCAGCGCCTGGTCGCTCAGTCGTTTGTCGATATCCAGTACCACATAACCGATCTCGTCATTGGTCTTCAGGTACTGGCCCAGGATATTGATGTTGTGCCTGGACAAAGTGCTGTTGATCTCGGAGAGCACCCCGGGCACATTTTTGTGGACATGCAGAATACGATGTGTCCCCTCCTGATGCGGCAAACTAAGCGGGGGAATGGTATGGCTGCCAAGCGTAGTACCTGTCTCCAGGTATTGAAATAATTTGTTGCTGACGTCCTCGCCGATGTTCTCCTGCGCCTCTTCCGTCGACCCGCCAATATGCGGCGTAAGGATGACATTGGGCAGACCTTGCAATGGTGTGGTGAACTTGTCGCCGTTCTTTTCGGGCTCCCAGGGATATACATCGACGGCGGCGCCGGAGAGCTGTCCATCCTGCAAGCCTTTGGCGAGCCCTTCGAGGTCTACCACTTCACCGCGGGCATAATTCAAGAGGATAGCGCCTTTTTTGAACTGCTTGAGGACGGTTTTGTTGATCATGTTCCTGGTCTGAGCCGTTTCGGGAACATGCAGTGTAACGATATCCGCCTGGCTCAGCACCTCGCGGAGCGTTTTCTTGGGTTCCGCGTTGCCCAGAGGAAGCTTCGTCACCGTATCATAGAAGATCACCTTCATGCCCATCCCTTCTGCCAGGATGCTTACCTGGGTGCCAATATTTCCATATCCAATGATTCCCAGCGTTTTGCCTCTAAGTTCATAGCTTCCTTTCGCCTCCTTGAGCCAAACGCCGTCGTGTGCCGCCTTGCTCTTGTCGGGGATCCGCCGGATCAGCATAATCGCCAGCCCGATAACCAGTTCCGCTACACTTCGGGTATTGCTATAGGGCGCATTGAAGACCACTATACCGGCTGCGGTCGCCGCCTTAAGGTCTACCTGGTTGACGCCGATGCAGAAACAACCGATGGCTTGCAATTTTTTCGCCGCTGCCAGCACCTTGGGGGTGATCTGCGTTTTGGACCGGATACCTAACAAATGAACGTCTTTGATCTCGTTGATCAATTGGTCTTCTGACAAGGCTCCGCCCAGTTTACGCACCGATGCGTAGCCGGAATCTTTGAAATGCTTCACGGCTGCATCGCTGATATTTTCCAGAAAGAGAATGTTAATCTTTTCTTTTGGGTAACTGGTTGTTTTCTTGTCCGCCATAATTTTGCCTTGCTTTTTGCGTTACTTTTCCTAATTGGAATGCAAAGTAACACCGGAATCTTTTAATTTTGCCGTTTTCTAACCCAAAAATATCTCGTTGTTGACTCGTATAGGCTATTTAGTGCTGTCCGTAACCTTGGCTATCGTATCCTGTGGTCAGGCACAAACCGCCAAGTCCCTGGCAAGAACGGATACTGTGGGTACGCTGCCAGGCAACGCTCCAGCGCTCACAGGCCCCGAGATGGAACACTATTCGGCCATAACGGCGCATTTTTTCGAGCCTATGCTCGCCGGCCGCTTCAATGGCAGCATCCTGGTAGCCAAGAATGGCGTCATTCTCTTTGAGCGTTATAAAGGTTATCGCGATCCCTTACACAGACACGATTCCATCGACGCCCATACCTCGTTTCACCTCGCCTCTGTTTCCAAGACCTTTACAGCCATGAGCACTTTGAAGCTTTGGCAGGATGGCAAGCTGGACATCCATGATCCGGTGGCCAAATACCTTACCGGCTTCCCCTTCCCGGCTGTCACGATCGAGACCTTGCTGAATCACCGCAGCGGCTTACACAACTACGTCCATTTTATGTACAAGCCTTTTGTCGACAAGCGGAAATTCCTCAACAACGGCGACGTGCTGCAGTATATCATCGGGCATGCCCGGGATCGCGATGTGTTCAGCGGACAGGCCAACCGTCATTTTGAATATTCCAATACGAATTACGCCTTGTTGGCCCTCATCATCGAGAAAGTCTCGGGCCTCCCCTACCCCGATTTCGTCAGCAAGACATTTTTTCAGCCCCTGGGCATGCAGGACACCTACGTATGCACGACCTCGGACTCAGGAAAATCGATGTCTTCTTATTATCAAACCGGCCGGCCGTTCCGGGCAGAATTCCTCGATATGGTCTACGGTGACAAGAATGTATACAGTACCGTTAGGGACATGTACAAATGGGACCAGGCGCTGCGGTCTGGTTCGCTGTTCTCCAATGGCGTGCTCGACAGCGCCTATGCCGGCTACAGTTTCGAAAAAGCCGGCCAGCGCAACTACGGGCTCGGCTGGCGCATGCTGATGATCCCCAATGGAAAAAAATTGATCTACCACAACGGCTGGTGGCATGGCAACCGCACGGTCTTCGTTCGGATGATCGACGAGAATGCCACCATCATCGCGTTGAGCAATAACGATTATAAGAACGTGTATTCCGCGAAGCGGCTTTGCGATCTTTTCGGGGACTACCGTCAGGGGCATGAGAGCTTCGATGAAGGTGAGCCCGATCCGGCCGATAGTACCGGCTCTGGTGGAGGTTCAGGCGAGCCTCAACATGATGGGCGGTCTGTGGTCATGCCGGTTCCGGTTGCCGTGGCAGCCGTTCCGCCGCATCATCGCATCGTTCGCAGAAAGGTGATACACTATGCGAAAAGAAAGCCTATAAAGAAAAAGCCGCAGCAGAACGCTTAGCCGGCGCCACCTTGATTCCTCTTCGTTGCGGGTCTCGATGCCAGTTGCGTTCGGTTTTCCCCCTCATTGCCTGAAATTGCTTAATTTCCCACATGGAAATTTTTTCGGCCGCGCAGATCCGGGCCTGGGATGAATATACCATGCAACATGAGCCCATTGCCTCCATCGACCTGATGGAGCGGGCGGCTGCAAGCTGCATGGCATGGCTGGAAAGATCGGGCTATCTCGGGCGCTCCTTCTCTATTTACTGCGGCAAGGGCAATAACGGCGGCGATGGGTTGGCGCTGGCCCGTCTGTTGTCGCAGCGCGATGGCACCGTGAAGGTATACGTTCTCGAATCGGCCCATACCGGCACGGACGACTTCCGGACTAATCTGGAAAGGCTCCGTCAGACGACAGTCGAGGTCAGGTTTATCGGTGGACCGGAACATTTCCCCCCGATGCTGCCGGGCGATGTCTTGATCGATGCGCTCCTGGGCTCGGGGCTCAACAGGAAATTGACGGGGGTGACTGCCTTATTGGTGGAACACCTCAACGAGTCGGGCAATGAGCTACTTGCCATCGATATTCCCAGCGGCTTGTTCGTGAGCAGCAGCTCACGAGGCAATATGGTCATCCGGGCCGACCACACGCTCAGCTTTCAAGTCTATAAGCCTGCCTTCCTGATGCCGGAAAATGAATCTTCGGTGGGCGAGGTACACATCCTCGATATCGGCCTGCATCCGGATTTTCTGCTGGACGTCGTTGCCGATACCGAACTGGTAGATCCTTCCTTCATCGGAGCCCTCTTCAAACCACGTCAGCGCTTTGCCAACAAAGGAAATTTCGGTCATGCCTTACTGGTAGCGGGCAGCATTGGCAAAATAGGCGCCGCCGTTCTCGCGGGCCGGGCCTGTCTGAAATCCGGCGCCGGGCTGCTTACTGTCCTTACGCCCGGCTGCGGCTATGGCATCCTGCAGACGACGATACCCGAAGCCATGATCCTCATTGATCCTGACGAAAAACAGCATACGGTGCTTCCTGCTGACGGTACCGGCAAGTATTCCGTGGTCGGTGTAGGACCTGGGATCGGCACCGACGAGCGGACTGTGGCCTTCCTGCGGACGCTTTTAGGCCAATACCGAAAGCCGATGGTCGTGGACGCCGATGCCCTCAATATACTCGCGGCGCATCCGGAGTTGATGGCGATGTTACCGGCTAACAGCATATTGACGCCGCACCCTAAGGAATTCGACCGCCTTTTCGGTTTGTCGACGGATGATTATGCGAGGGTGGACAAAGCCCGTTTCGAGGCCAAAAAACACGAGGTAGTCATCGTACTGAAGGGGCACTATACGTTTATTGCTATGCCCGGCGGCAAGGGCTATTTTAATTCTACCGGCAATGCCGGTATGGCTAAGGGTGGTAGTGGGGACACGCTCACCGGTATTTTGACGGCGTTGCTTGGTCAGGGTTATTCGCCTGGCGAGGCAGCCATTTTCGGCGTCTACCTGCATGGCCTTGCCGGCGACCTGGCCGCCGCCGATCTGTCGCAGGAAAGCATGCTTCCCTCCGACCTTGCGGATCGTTTGGGTAAAGCATTTCTGCATATCGGGCAAGGGCGATGATCGGATGTTGGTGGTTGGTTGGTGGTGGTGGTTGGGTGGTGATGGTCGGATGCTGGTGGTTGCATGCCGGTGGTGGGATGCTGGTGGTTGAATGCTGGTGGTGGGATGCTGGTGGTCGGAGGGCGGCGGTTGGATGTGGTAGTCGGATGCCGATGGTAGAGTGCCGATGGTTGGATGGCGGTGGTTGGATGGCGGTGGTTGGATGGCGATGGTAGAGTGCCGATGGTTGGATGGCGGTGGTCGGATGGCGGTGGTTGGATGCCGATGGTTGAATGCCGATGATCCCGGGCAATTTTCGAAAGTCAATAATCGATTTTGTCAGAATTCCGAAGCTCTGTATTTTTGCCACCCATTTGGCGTTTGGCCAACGATTGGCCATATTCGGGAAGTAGCGCAGCCCGGTAGCGCACTACGTTCGGGACGTAGGGGTCGCAGGTTCGAATCCTGTCTTCCCGACAATGAGTCTAAAGCTATTGTTAGACGGAAGCCCGTAAAACGTTGATTTTTACGGGTTTTTTCTTTTATATCCATATCATTTTGCGGTTAAAGGTATCAAGTGGTTTGCGAGTAAAGAGGTGAACAGGAACTCCGATGTACTTTTATGTTCACCTGACCGCCTTAAACCCTTATCCGACCGGCTCTCAACGTCATCTCTTAGGTTTTGCGATCATGCGAAGAGCGATTGATAACGCAAAAAATGAATGGTATGAAAAGTAACAACACCTTCGGTGTTCATTTTGTGTTGAGGACCAGCAGGACCGGCGACGACAACAAATTCCCCGTTTATGCCCGGATCGTCGTAAATGGAACCAGAACCGAGTTTTCAATTAACAACTCAATTTCTAAGGCCGATTGGAATTTCGGCAAAGGAGAGGCAAAACCGAAAAATCCCGATCTCAAGGCCTTCAACAGTTATTTACAGGAAATGCACGGGAAGATATACCGGCATTACCGCGACCTCCAGCTGGAAGACGAGCCACTAACGGCGGCAGCGGTCAAAACGGCTTTTCTCGGCAGCGAGAAGAGAAAGACCATTGCCTATTCCCTACTTTGGTTGGTCAACCAGCATGAATTCATGATGCAAAAGGTCCTGAAGCCGGGAACGATGAAAAACTATCACGGCACCGAAAGTTATCTAAAACGCTTTTTGGTCGCCCGGTACAAGAAGCCCGACATGCCGCTAAAAGACCTGAACTATGAATTCATATCCGGTTTTGAATTTTTCGTCCGGAACAATTCCTTGAAAGAAAATGATCCCTGCACCACAAACGGAACTATGAAGCATTTGGAGTGGTTAAAGAAAATGGTGACCTGCGCGGTAAAGAACGAGTGGATCGAGAGAAACCCGTTTTCGAACTTTCGCCTGAAATTCAAACATACCGAACGGGAGTTCCTTACCGATCTGGAACATGCAACGCTGGAAAATCAGGATTTTGGAAATTTCATGCTGGATCGGGTAAAAGACCTCTTCCTGTTCAGTTGCTATACCGGCTTGGCTTACGTCGATTTGGCGGAATTGCGGCCTTCGGAGGTTTTGACCGGAATTGACAAAACCAGATGGATCAAGACGACGCGGGCCAAAACCGATACCGCGGTGAATGTTCCGCTGCTTAAGCCAGCCCAGCTCCTGTTGGAAAAGTTCTCCGGCGATGACTCCGCCAAGCGGGAAACGGTTTTCCCCTTTGTCAGCAACCAAGAGGCAAACCGCAGTTTGAAGATAATCGCCGAAATCTGTAGAATCCAAAAATACCTGACCTTCCACCTCGCCCGCCATACTTTCGCCACAACGGTCACTTTGATGAACGGCGTCCCAATCGAGACTATTAGTAAAATGCTGGGTCACACCAAAATCAGCACGACCATGCAATATGCCAAAGTTACCCAGACTAAGATCGGGATGGATATGAACCTGTTGCAGGACCGACTGGACGGTAACAGGAGCATCGCTGCCCTAAAAGTAGCGAAATAGGTGTTTGCGCCCGATTCACTAATTAGGTGCGCTCGGGCGCTTGTTTACCTTCATTTAAAAAAGCGCCCTTCAGCGTAAAAGTCAAAATCAATTTCAAGTTCCAAAGCATTAAGTCTATTCATTAAAATTTTATCGAGATGAAAACCACCAAGTATGGTATTCCCATTGTGAAAAACAGATGCCACCTGAATATGACCATTGGCGATGCCAATAAGTCGATGTACGCCTTCCCTATCATTTTCAAGGAAATCAAGTAATTTTTTGATTTTATCCTCAAATTCGTCTGGTTCTGGATTTGGCATAAAAATTACGCAACTAAAAGAGTGTACGCTATTTCCGTATTTGCGCTTGTCTCCTTTATTCCATCCATCAGTTGGTTGTAATTTTGTCAACTTGCACAATTCTTCATAGCTGAGTATTTCCGATGTAGCACGCAGGTAAATTTTGTGATTTGGTTCTGTACCTACTCCAACAATTTCCAGATTCGGATTTGTCCGGATATAGATAGCCAGATGGAACTTTTCATCTTTTACTGGAAAGTATACAATTGCTTCTCCGTCGCTCTTATCTTTGTCAACGTGGGCCACTAATAATTTGCCTTCATCATAAACAAGTTCATGAATTTCGAGGAATTGTTGCGTTACGCCCCAAGTCCGTGATTCGACTTCTTCAGTTGCTATTTTAATTATTTGTAAGTGCGTCATTGTTTGAGTTAGTTTTAGCGGTTTTTGGGGTTTTTCAAGTTAATGACCGATGTGTCCAGGCTGGCTTCCTTATTCATGTAGATGATTTGAATTTTGTTTTTCCCAACTTTTTTTACTAGCACTTTAAAGTCAGCGAGACCTTTTTCCAAGCCTCTGGTCACCGAATCGTCCTTTGAATAAGCAATTTCATTTTCACGTCCGAACATGCCATAGTCATTAATAACTCCTGGAAGATCCGGTAATTGCCAGTCCCAAATGGAAAAGTGATATAGTTCCTGCCAATGCTTGTTTTTATAGGTCATAATGTGCCAGCTATTTAAATTAGACCAGTCGGCCCAATTCACAACGTAAGAAATCTCATCCGTGCCATCTCCATTCAAATGTAAGCTCCCCTTATTTCCGGCCCACTAAGGCTTAGAATTTTCAAAGATTTTTTAGTTAAGCAAAAGGGAAACGGATTAGATATATTCCAGCGGAGGCACAAAGCCCAACGCCTGGTGAGGTCTTGAACAGTTGTAATCCTGCCGCCACTCTTCGGCCATTTGCCTGATCTGTTGCAAAGTGAAGAAATGATAGACATCTAAAAGTTCCCTTCTCAAAGAGCCATTGTTCCGTTCGATAAAAGCGTTTTGTACCGGCTTTCCCGGTTGGATGAATTGTAATTGTATACCTCGCTCCTCACACCACAGCTGCAGGCGATCGCTGACGAACTCAGGTCCGTTGTCGACCCTGATCCTGAGGGGCTTCCCGCGCATCTCGATGAGCCGTTCCAGTACGCGGATCACCCGAAGGCTGGGCAGAGACGTATCGACCTCTATCCAAAGTGATTCCCGGTTGTAGTCATCGATAATATTCAGCAACCTGAACCTCCTGCCATCGACCAGGCTATCCGACATAAAATCCATGCTCCAGCCTTGGTTGAGAGCGTCAGGAACGAGTAGTGGCTGTTTGACCCGTTCTGGCAGCCTTCGTTTGATCTTGCGGCGGATATTCAGCTTTTGCAGCTTGTACACCCGGTAGAGACGCTTATGATTACAACCGTACCCTTTCCTGCGGAGCCGATAATAGCATTTCCAAAAGCCGATGGTCGGATGCTTGGTGACCAGTTCTTCCAGGGCGACCATAAGCACACTATCATCTTTAGTCACTTTGGTATACCGGAACACGGATCGAGGCATTTTGACCAGCTTACAGGCCTGACGGACACTCATCTTCTCTTTCACCAGCAGTTCTGCTGCTTCCCGTTTGTCGTCAGGCCTCCGTACTTTTTTTCCAGCACCGTTCTAATGGCGTCATTTTCCAGCGTTAGGTTGGCCACAATCCGCTTTAACCGATTGTTTTCTTCCTCGAGGTCCTTCATCCGTTTGACTTCGTTGGCCTCCATACCGCCGTACTTTGCCTTCCAATTGTAGATGGTGGCTTCGCTAACACCGTGTTCCCGGCTGAGATCCTTGATGGATATGCCAGCTTCTTGTTGCTTGAGAATGGAGATAATCTGGGTCTCCGTAAATCGTACTTTTTTCATAATTGCGCCATTTAAGTTAGAAATTTTTCTCTAAACCTAGTGGGCGACTTTTGGGGGAGCTTACAATGTCATCGAATCATCTTTGCGCTGTATGGCTAGAGCTTTCCGTATCGGACTTCTAAAAGTTTTCCGCATTTAATTGGTCCGGCGAAATTGAGAAAGCTATTTAATCATTTAAATAAATTAGCTGCAATGTTTAAAATGATAGTTCTTGGTAAAAAGCGCTGGCCAAACAACATCATTTTGTTTTTAAAACCAAAGACAGCGAGTCTTTTGTTGTCCATTAATTTCCTATACCCGTATTCAGCTATCTGAACCGCTGTCGGAAGATTCGATTTACTGATACGGGAAATATTATTCAGGCCTGATAATTTTAAGAAATCTGTTTCTGTTTCTGGCGGGCACAGCGTGGTTAATGAAATATTTCTTTTAAGTAACTCAACGGAAAGTGCTTCGGAAAAGAAAAGTAAATAGGCTTTTGTTGCAGCATACACGCTCAAATTAGGGACGGGCTGAAAGGCACTCGTAGAAGCAACGTTTAATATTTTTGATTCCGTATCAGACGCCAATTCATTTAGAAAGCGTTTAGTAAGGTAAGTTGGTGCGATGATATTAAGTTGTATTACATCGGATACTTTTTTCCAATCCATACCATCAAAAGTTCCAAAGTTTCCCGTTCCGGCATTATTAACAAGATAATTTATTTTTATTTTTCTTTGCACCAATTGATTTACCAATTCATCTATTTGAGAAATATCAGTAAGGTCGCATTTAAAATAATCCACATGCACAGGATAATTACTTGTTATATTGCTAGCGACTTGCTGTAATATCTTTTCTCTGCGGGCCACCAGTATCAGGTTGATATTATTTTTCGCAAACTGAAAAGCCAACTCTTTTCCAATACCTCCTGATGCTCCTGTGATTAATGCTGTTCTCATATGATGAAGTTAGGAATAATTATTTCAAGGATTAGATTTAGGTATAGATTCAGAAGTTGGGCACTTGGTTTTAAAAGCTTCCCTTTGTAATGGCTTTCCCAGTTGGATAACTGAATTTCATTTTGCCTTTCTCTCCGTCGACAATCAATTCTATTTTACTAAATGAATGTCTTTCTTTTGGGATTTTTTTTAATAATGAAAATCCTAGTTCTTTCAATAAAAAATGTTCTGATTTGGTCAATGAATAGGTAATGGTGAAATTGTCTTTTGAAAAAGCCTTGTTCTTTTCCGTGAAACCAATACCAACCAAAAACTTTTTTAGGTAAGAAAATTCTTTGTCAGATAAGCTCAGGTCCAGAGAAGTTACCTTATTAAAAATCCTGTCATTCTTAACTGAGTCGACAGGAATGTTTTGTTGTTTTGCTCTTACATGTTTAAGGTATGCTGAATATTCAATTTCTCCCGATAAATCGTTTTCGGTAAAACCTGCATAATTCATTTCTTCCCTGGAGTTTTCCATTACCCATGCACTGATCTTTAATGAATCGACATTTGGAATCGACACTGATTTAAACCAGGGAGAAGTTTTTCCACTATCAGTGATCACCATATTTTCTATGTGAACACTGTCTAATGCTTTCGTCCAATAATTTTGCAATGAATCTATTGTCCCCAATTTGTTGGTGCTAAAACCCAAACCGAGGTCGCCAAATTTTGTTCCCGGGGCACCCCCAGGTTTGAAAATTTCGAGGTAACTACCAGCTCCATTTATATACTTGCCTGTCCAGGAAGCACTTCCTGTATTCATAGTGTTCTCGCTGGTCTTGGCAAAATTTGCAGGAAACTTCAAACTGTCTATTAAATATTTGTACGTTGAATCGTCGATCACTACAAACAAATGATTGAACTCAATATTTTTTCTGAATTCAATATCACTTTTGGTTTTACTCTTTTTATCAAAAGCTGAAACTATAAATATCAGCATTGCCGATAGGCTTAGGAATAAAATTCTCATGCCTTTTGAATTGTATATTTGTTTCGACTTTTGCACTCAAAGTGTCAAGTACCGATGCATAAAAGCGCCCGATTTGAATTCCTTGGACTCAATAAGCTTCAAGCGTAAGTTTTCTTGCAAGTTGATGCCTTCAAACAACCGTCTCCCCCCTCCTGCAACTATCGGGTGAACTACAAATCGATATTCATCGATCAGACCAAGTGCTGCCAATTGCGAAGGTATGGATACGCCACCGGTTAAAATATATTTGCCTGACTCTTGTTTCAGTTTAATTATTTCGTCCGGAAGGTTTTTGTTGATGATCCTTGTATTTTCCCCTTCCACCTTCCCACGCGATGTAGTGCAGACAACCATACTTTCGACCGCGACAAATGCCCGGGCATATTCGTTCCCTGGTCCTTCCTCCCCGGGTTGGTTTTTTGCCACATCGGGCCAATAAGGAACCATCAGCTCATAAGTCTTTCGCCCGTAGAGAAACGCGCCGGCATCTCGCACGAGCTGTGTAAAATATGCAAAAACATCTTCATCGGGGATGAGTTTGGTGTGGTCGCAAACACTGTCGATGGTCAGGTTGATGGCGTAGATCAGTTTTCTCATTTGGTCGCGCTTAGGTTTAAATTTCGGTTCATTTTTAACGATTGCTGACCGTAAAGGTAAAAATAGGCCCGCTGATAAAAAAGGGCAGAATACGGCATCATTAGGGTGTGGTTGCGACAAAATATTTATCTATTTTTATTCCATGAAACACATCTCCATCCTCGTCCCCCGGGGCGATTGCAGCCTGGCAAATATCGAAGGAACGCATCAGATCCTCCGTCGCGTGAACGGCTACCTGCAGGAGATGGACAGGGAACCACTTTTTACTATCCAGCTCGTCGGCCAGGATAACCTGATCAGAATGCACGACGCTCATTTTATGGTCTCGCCCGATATCCTCATTCGGGACCTTCAACGGACCGACCTCATTCTTATCCCGTCCGTACATGGTGACAAAAAAAAGATCCTGCTGGAAAACGAAGCACTACTCTCCTGGATCGTACAACAATACAAGGCTGGAGCAGCCGTCGCCTCTCTCTGCATCGGCGCCTTCCTACTCGCCGGAACCGGTTTGCTGGACGGAAAGACCTGCGCCACGCACTGGGAACTGGCCGGAGAGTTCAGGCAATTGTTTCCCGCCGTCAACCTCGTCGAAGACAAGATCATCACCGACGAAAAAAATATCTATACCAGCGGTGGTGCCTATTCCTGGCTTAACCTTATTTTGTACCTGGTGGAAAAATTCGCGGGCCGCGAGATAGCCATCCGCTGTGCCAAAGGATTTCAGATCGATATCGAACGCAACAGTCAGTCCCCGTTTATTATTTTTAACGGCCAAAAAACGCATGACGATGCCGCCATTCTTAATGCGCAGTCATACATTGAGAAAAATGTCCACTCCCGCTTATCCGTCGACGGGCTGGCCGCCCTGCTGGCCATTGGTCGCAGAAACTTTGAACGCAGATTTAAGAAAGCTACCGGCAATACCGTGCTGGAATATATTCAAAGGACGAAAATAGAGGCCGTTAAACAGAGTCTCGAATCTTCCCGCCTAGGGGTAACTGAAGCGATGGACAAAGTCGGCTATTCAGACCCCAAAACGTTCCGCACTGTCTTTAAAAAGATGACCGGCCTCTCACCTCTCCAATACCGTAACCGCTACAATAGACGTATGTCTGAAAAGTAGAATACTGGTCACGATCATGTAAACGACCGTTAAACCGTGAATGCATAAATGCTTAAGGGCCGTGGCGCCATTGATCGATAGAAAGATACAAAAATCAGTGGCCATCGGCCGTTCGGCCCGCTTCTGTGCAACGGTTTTCGACGGCCGCATCCTGAGAAGCGGCGATAGCGACGGCGCACCTGCAATGACCGAAATGCCGGCCCCACCGGATCTCCTGCCATCGCCAGCAAAAAGGCGTGATCGGGCCTGGTACGCTCATTCCGTCTTCAGGCTGTTCACCGGATTGGCACTAGCCGCCCGAACGGCCTGGATGCTAACGGTCACCAATGCGATAATGATCGCACCCAGCACTTGCGAATGCCGATCTCCCGGGTGCGCTGGTTGGCGGTGAAAGCCGCGACGCCAAAAAGGCCCATACAGGAAATGAAGATAGCGATGCACATGCCAAGGTTCATCATGCGGGCGGTTCTTTGCTCGCCTTCGTACAGCCTGGCAATGGACTCGTCGAAAAAGCTTGATTCGAATTGCTCTTTGGGATAGATGCTTTTAAACACTGCCTCCATCTTGCCGAGTATTTGTTTGATGGTGGTTCCGGATTGATGGCGCTGACGAGTTTGGACGCCCGACCCAGTTGGATGGTTGACCGGTCTGGAAATATCGTTTTGCCTCTGCCGCTGTGAGAACAACGGAAAAGGGCGCATTTAAGGCCGTTGCAGGGTTGCCTGCCAGCCATTTGTAATGGAAAATGTCGAAGTATTGGGAGTCGGCAAAAGCCACGTGCTGCCGTTTGCCGGCCAGGATGCCGTCAAAGACACGGACGGCCTTTCCTGCCTCAGGCACGCTCACTTTGCAGTCATCTGTGTAGATGCCTGCGACGGCACTGAAACCGGAAGCTTCGCGCCGCAGATCGGCAGCGAGTGGCGGTGGCAAGGAAGCCCCTTCACCTCTTGTTCCGTCGGAATTGGTTGTCCAGACAACGACGCGGTAGATGCGGTTCCGATCGGCGTGGAAGCTGTCGTAGCTGAATTCAAAGTTCACGAAGAGGTAGATCACGAGGCAGGAAAGCACGCCCAGCGTGAGGCCCATGATGTTGATCGTCGTGATGTTGATCGTCGTGGTCAGCTTGTGGCGGTTGAAGCGACGAAAGGCGAAAACAAGCTGTTGTTTTATCATGCGCAGTAGATAGACCCAGCACGCGGCCAAGATCAGGCCATCTTTGAAACTAATTGATAATCTTTGGGTTAGTTGAAATAGTGCGGGAAGAATGTCCTTTTTCGATACAGTGGTTTTCCGCATCGCCTTTTTTTATTTCATGAGGATTTCGTATCCTTAGTGTGCTAATCAAAAAAACGCCAACTGACATGATCAGAAAACAATTCCTTTCTGCTGTATTGCCTTTCCTTTTCCTGAGCAAACAGCCCAAGCAAAAGGCACCAGCCAAGCTGAAGATCTTTATGAAAAGCGCGTGGGGGTCGGATGACCCGACAAAAGCTGCTTTCCCTTTTCTACACGGTACCGCACTGGCGGAGGCCGGACATGAAGTGCAGATCTTCTTATTGGGAGAAGCCGTGAACCTCATGCGGGATGCCGAGCTCAATTCGGTGACACCGGTTGGGTGGCCTGCGATGAAAGAAATTATGCCCAAAGTGTTGGCGAACAAGATCCAGATCTATGCCTGTGGTGCATGTTGTCGCGCCAGGGGTGTGCTGGAGACCGACCTACAGTCAAAAAACGCCAAATTTGGCAATCCGCAGATTTTTGTGCAATTGGTCGAATGGTCTGATAGGATCATCACCGAATAACGGCTTTTGCGTTGGCCGTCGAGGACGAAAAGGTGGTCAATGCGGTCCGCCGTCGCCGGGTATCTTGTTGACGTCGATCACTGCGGGTTCGATGTGATCAGGAACAAAGCTGTCATCAATGAGCTCAGACATCGGGATATGTTTTGTCAGCATCCCCAGCCGGAGACCCATGTCCTGGATCTGTTGCAGGTCCCGAAAGGAAGGGGAAAGGTCCACGTATTTCACGCGGCGGGGTTCACTCGTGAGCACATAGTTGAGGACTTTGGGGTCTTGTCTGAAATACGGCGCAGCGATCTTCGCCGCTTCGGCACGATGCGTCTCCGCCCAGGCGCCCGACTGGGCAATGCCCCGAACCAGGTCTGTCACTACTTCCGGATGAGCCTTGATCAGGTCTTCGTGCACCACCAAGACGCAGGAGATGAAATTGGGCCAGATGTCCCGTGCAAAGTAGAGGACGCGGCCATAGCCGTCCATTTCCGCCTTGGCGCAAAAGGGTTCGCCGACAAAATAGCTGTCAATAGCGCCGGCCGCCAGGGATGTAGGCATATCTGGCGGAGGCAGCACTACGAATTTGATATCGTCGGGCCTGAGCCCGTAATCCAGCATGAGCTTTGACATGACGAAGCGCTGGTTGCTGTACATGCTGGGGATCGCCATCTTCTTCCCTTTGAGATCCGCTATGCTGCGAATGTTGCTGTTCTTTCCCACCATGATCTCCGAACCGTCGCGGTGTCCAAGGTAGCAGATCTTGATCGGCACACCCTGCTCCCGAAGCTTCATTGCCAGGGGCGCGATTATAAACGTGGCCTGTATTTGTTTCGCTTCGAAAGCGCTTGCCACCGTAGGGAAATCCACAAATAAACGCGAATTGAAATTGGTATTGGACGTCGTCGTCTTCGAGGCGAAGTCGGTCACCGGACAGGTCAAATGACAGGTCACGGGAAGAAAGCCGACGGTTAGCTCGCGGTGTGCTTCTTCATTTGGGCCGTTATGGATATAGCCCGTCCTGCCTCCTGAGTGCAGGGGAGACCAGGGGTGGTAGCGCAGCAGCCCCAATGCGACAACCGGCAGCGTCAGACCAAAGAAAAAAACAATTTTTGTGAATCGCATATCGTTTAGCTTATCGTTATCGGGATATCTGCAACCCCAGTTCCTCCAAAATGGTTTTGCTGGCTTCTACGACGACATCGTCGGTAGGGTTCCTGGGCCGGGGTGAATGGATCGATAGCTCTCTGCTGATCTTCGCCGGTCGCGGTGACAAGACCAGTACCCTGTCTGCTAGTTGAACGGCTTCTTCTATGTCGTGTGTGACAAAAACGACGGTCCGGGGCCGCTTTTCCAGCAACAGTGCCAGTTCCTGCCGCATTCTAAGCCGGGTCTGATAGTCTAGTGCGGAAAACGGTTCGTCCATCAGCAGGATATCCGAGTCGCCGGCTATCACCCTCGCCAATTCCACCCGCTGACGCATGCCGCCTGACAATTGATGCGGGTAGTGGTGCTGGAAGCTTTGCAGGTGGATCAGGTCCAATAATTCGGTCAGCTCGTGTTCACGCCGTTTTTTGTCCTTCATCGTTCTTAAGCCAATGCCGATGTTTTCCTTGACCGTAAGCCAGGGGAAAAGGCCATCCTGCTGATAGATGGTTCGGACCAGGCCTTCCGTGCTTACGGTGCCGGAGCGGGGTGTCAAAAAGCCGGAAAGGATATTGAGCAAGGTCGTTTTCCCACAGCCCGAAGGGCCCACCAGCACGACTAATTCGCCCGGTTTCACGGTGAGGCTCAACTCTTGCAGGACAGACACCTCATTGTATCCATGCGCCACCTTCTCTAATTGCAGCCGGCCGATCGTACGATCATCTTTCATAACCCCAACGGACATTTGATAATTTTGTAAACTGATAAAGGATACGGTCGATCCCCATTCCAAGCAAACCGATGACGATCATATAACAGATGGCGGAATCGAGCCGAAGTCCATTTCGCGCTTCCCAGATACCATAACCAAGCCCATCCTGGCAGCCGACCATTTCGGCGGCGACGATCACCACCCAGGCAATGCCATAGGTGACGCGAAGGGCAGTAATGAGCTGGGGCAGCACGGCGGGAAAGGTCACCTGTGTCAACAACTCCCAACCGGTATAGTTGTAGTCGCGGGCCACCCTAAAATAGATACTGGGAATGGTGGACACGGCAGACATGACGTTCAATATCAGTGGGAAAAATGTCGCCATGAAGATCAGGAAGAAAGCCGGTTTATCGCCGATATGAAACCACAAAATAGCAAAGGGTATCCAAGCCAGGGGCGAGAGAAATCGAAAGAAATTCAGCATCGGCAGGAATGCGCGTTGGACCGCGGCGTGCTGTCCAAGCCAAAGGCCGGTCGGGACGGCCAGGAATGCCGCCAGGTAATAGCCGACGAATACGCGCCAGAGCGAGGCAACTACGTCATTCAGCAACTTGCCCGCTACCAGTTCCTCTTTAAAGCTCCCGAATACCTGCTCCGGTGAAGGGAGGGCATACACGGGAAAGAGCCGGGTCTTGCAGATGAGCCACCAGATAAAAATGAAGCCAATAAGGACGAGTAAGGCTGGGAGAACCTTTTTCATCAGAGACAGTTTTAGGTGCAATTTCCCCCGGTCCGAGCAAAGCATGAAATACAAGCTGCAAAATAGCTAAAAATCAAAATAATTGCCCTTTTTCTTTCCGGTCATCCTTATAAATCCCTCTGCGGCGGCGGTTCCCATTTCGAGTCCGCGAAACTGTTCCATTGCCGTGTGACCGCAAGCGTAAATGCCGGCCGGATCCTGGCTCACATGGCAGTAGACTGCTTTCTTTTTCAACGCCTGCGTATCGGTTATATCTACGTAATCCGTAGGTTTAAACCCAATTGTTTGTTCCCCGGCGCACACTTCAAAAAAATACAGCTCGAATCTAACGGCGGCTCTTATCCAGCTTTGTATGGTAAGCAAGGAGGCGCATTGGTGATCCTTGTGTGAGTCAATGGGCCAATGCGTGAATACGACGTCGGGTTTTTCCACTGCCAGCAGGTCCTGCATCTTCTTTACCCATTCGTTGTTGATGATCGTGTCTCCGTCGATCTGACCGGCAAATACAGGTTTTGCCTTTAGCAACAAACAGGCAGCAATGGCCTCTTTGCTTCTGATGGCAGCAGCCTCCTCGTTTGATCTGCCGGGGATGCCCGCTTCTCCGCTGGTGAGGTAGATGATGGTTACCGCATGACCCGCCGCTGCAAATTTTGCAAGGGTAGCTCCGCAGCCGCTCTCGGGATCATCGGGATGCGCACCTACGCACACAATCTTCAACGGTCGCCCAATATTTTCGGCGCCCGAAAAGGAAGGCACGGTTAAGAAGCCTATTCCTGCTGCGGTATCTTTTACAAATTGACGGCGGGATGAGGAGTTCATGGAACTCAATTTATGAAAATCCTCTAACAATGTGGTAAGATGGGGAACGCAAAATGGCTGTATTTTGTTTACCTTGTTAAGGAATGGGTACTATTGTATTGGCTTTGCCGGACAGTGCCTCTATCACACAATTTCACGCCTCAATCACTTAATCTTGCCATGAAGCAATGTAGATTTCTTTTACCGCCGGTCCTGCTCCTGGCTGCGTTTTCCTGTGCTGCCCAGAACGCTGCTTCAGACAGTGTTTTGCAATTCGTCTTCACCTCCGATGTCCACTACGGCATTACCCGGTCTCATTTCCGAGGCGCCGACAGTGTGCCTTCCACTATAGTGAACCGAGCAATGATCGCCTCCATCAACCTGCTGCCCGGTAGTACCATCCCCCATGACGAAGGCGCGGGCTCCAGTCAGTTGATCGGGCATCTGGACGGAATCCTGATCACCGGCGATATCGCCAATCGGGAGGAGGGAGGCATACCTTCCGCAGCAGTCTCCTGGAACCAGTTCCAGGGAGACTATGACCATTTAATCGGTACGACAGACAGATACAACCAACCCACTCCCCTACTGTTGGGGCCGGGAAACCATGATGTTTCCAATACGGTCGGGTTTTGGCGCCCCCTCCAGCCGGTCACCGATGCCAGTTCCATGGCTGGCATCTTCAATAGCATGGTGCAGCCCGCCAATCCCCGGACCGCCGCGACGTACAATTATGCCACCGATAAGATCCATTTTGTCCGTTACGTTGCCGGTATTCGCATTGTCTTCCTGAATTTATGGCCGGACTCGACGGAACAGGCCTGGATGGAGGAGCAACTTAAGCTCGTGCACCCGGGCACGGCCGTCCTGCTTTTTGCACATGCGCAGCCCGATGTGGAAGCCCGGTTCTTCACCAATCCCAATGGGGACCATGGCGTCAACAACATCGATAAGTTCGAGAACCTGCTGCCGGAAATCTACCGGGACGGCCCGGCACTAAAAGATTCGACCCTGTTCGAGCAAAGAGCGTTCGTTGGTTTCCTGCAACGCCACCCGGAAATAAAGGCCTATTTTCACGGGCACAACAATCATACGCAGTACTATCGGTGGAAAGGCCCTGACAAAAATATCTCCCTCCCCTGCTTCCGGGTGGATTCGCCTATGAAGGGCGACTATTCCGCGAAAGACGAGACCCTCTTGTCGTTTGAATTGATCACCATCGACACGCGAAAAAGAAAGATGACCGTCCGGGAATGTCGCTGGAATCCGGTGCCCGGCGATCCTTCCATCATAAAATGGGGGCAGACAAAGACAATGGAATTGTAGCCATGTCATTTGTTTCTCAAAGCCTGCACTCGGTGCATCAGCGCAGCCTGCTTGTAACCAGCCTGTCCGTTTCGGCGACGCAATGTCTCGTCCGGAATAGACCTGGTAAGTTACTTGTTTTGGGGAATAGGGAAACAGGGGCGACTGCAATACTTTTAGAAAAATGGCTGCCATCCGCACAACATGTCCATGCCATTACAAAGGATAGCTATTGCTTATTTTTCCGGCGGGAGTGTGACCACCACTGACGATTGGACTGCTAATAATAGTTAACAGCGCAAAAACAAACACAGCTGGTAGGGATCGCCCGGGCTCCCAGCGATACATTGACACCAATTTTGGGCGGCTACGGTCACCGAACAGGGTCCATAGGTGACAATGCGGACCGGCCTGCCGTGGGATGCCTGTCGCAGCAATTCCAACATATCCCGCAGCATTTTTCCCTCAAAAGGAGTATACAGGAAGAAAACCGTTCCTGCCGAATAGTCGCCTTCCAGGGCATCGGCATTGATGAATGTGGTATCGGTCAGGTGCAGCCGCGCCGCGATGGCATTGGCATAAGCACAATAGGCCGGCTCATATTCGATCCCTCTGGCAGTAGCGCCCGTAATCAGGTTCACCAGCAGGACGACCTGACCCAACCCGGACCCGATGTCAAAAAAAATGTCGGTATTGTCCATTTCCGCCACCTTTACCAATTCAAACACTACTCGTACCGGTGTCTTATGAAAGGATACCATGTCCGGCAGCAGCGCCTTCGTCTCCGCGGGCATCGGCAGGTCGGAAAACAAGCCATTCATGAAGGTGTCGAGTACATCGTAGTCCCGCTTATCCGCTTCTTCCGCATATTCCAGAAGACGCCGTATCATGTCCTCAAAGGCCGGACCGCGGTGTCTTCCGGCGGCAATTTCGGCTCTCACCCTTGCCAACAAACACCTGTCAATTTTTTCCAGGTCGTCCTTTATGCGTTCCGCGCGCTTGCGCAACAGTTTCAGTTTATCCTGCCAGCCGCCTTGCGCCAGTAAAACGCCGATCCGGTCGATGACATGGAATTCAAGAAAGTCTATCACCGCTGAACGGCCGGCGAAGTTGGTGTCCTCAAAGAGAGTTGCATTTCCTTCGATGGCCAGCAGTTCGGAATGCATTGCGGTGAACATGACTTCCTTGTTTTTCACGCTAGTGTTGTTTCCTGTAGATCCTCACCTGGTCGTTGATGTATAAAAAGATGTCTTCGTTGGAAGCCTTGCGGCAAAAAGCATAGGTCGGGCGATAGCCGACGAGAAATACCTGCAGGGAGTCGCCTTTCAGACCAGTGATCCTGGCCACATAGGCGGCGGAAAAACGGGAGTCGATAAAATACTCTTTTTCTTCCGCCGCGAGCCGGCGTCTCAACCGGCGCCTTTGTGTCTCCTTCGCGGAAAAGTAGTCGATAGGAGAAATGCTAATCCCCACGCCGTCAGTGGGTATTTCGCTGCCGATGAGTTTTCTGCGGTGTACGGGATAAAGCCATTTGTAGTCGTCCCTTCTGTTGAGGGAATCCAACTGGTAATTGTTTTGATCGACCCGCACTGTTGGTAAAACCACAGCCCGCGGCTCCAGATAGACCTGATAGCCTTCTTTTTCGTCGAGCATGCGGCTGTCGATAACAAGGGTGTCCGGTTTGTAGCCGGCGGAAGAAAACGTAATGGTGTCGCCGGGCGTGGCGACGATCCGATAATTGCCGCCCATGTCTGAGGCATTCATTTTTCGCTGGGTTGTATTGGTTATGCTGACGGAAGGCAGAAGCGCTTCGTTTTCCTTTTGACGCACCTTTCCGGACAGCAGGGACTGGCCCGATCCGGCGATCGACAGCAGCAGAAGCAAGGGGAAAACATAAGCAGCCGGAGACAAAGCCATGTTTCAAGTTAGCTTGCCATTCCTTAACTTTTTGCTAATTTTCCTGTTAGAAGGACCAAATTATGACAATCAAAGCTATTATCACCGGTACCACGGGTATGGTTGGAGAAGGCGTTCTGTTGGAATGTCTTAGCCACCCCGACGTAGAGCAGGTCCTGGTCATCAACCGAAAGCCTTTAAGTATGGCGCACCCAAAGCTTAGGGAGATCATCCTTGCCGATTTCTTTGCGTTGGAAACCATTACGAAAGAGCTTCGCGGCTATAATGCCTGCTATTTCTGCCTGGGCATCTCATCGGTCGGTGTCGGCAAAGAGGAGTACAGACACATCACCTTTGACCTGACCGTCCACGTGGCCCAGGTCCTGGCGGCGCTCAATTCCGACATGACGTTCTGTTACGTCAGCGGCGCTGGCACGGACAGCAGCGAAACAGGAAGGTCGGCCTGGGCAAGGGTGAAAGGCGCCACCGAAAACGGCCTGCTGCGGCTATTCGGAAAGGCGTATATGTTCCGGCCCGGCTTTATGAAGACTACACCGGGCCAGAAGAATATAAAGAGCTGGTACAAATACATCGCCTGGCTCTATCCCATCGGTCGCAAGATATACCCGGCCGGTTTCTGCACGCTTCGGGAAGTCGGACAGGCCATGATCAATGTTGTGCTCAAAGGCTATTCCAAAAAGGTGCTTGAAGTGGCGGATATCGTCGCCCTGGCAAAATAACCGCTAAAAATTTTAACGATGATGTCCACAGGCTTGCAATGAAACGATTGGTGAAGTGTTAAAATATCAATTGCAATGATTTAATTTTTTTGAAGTGCGCTCTTCAGCTGTGTGGCGAGGGAATCTGCGGTCTGATAAAGCGCCAACAGTTCTGTGCGGTTCCCAACGCGTAAAAGGACCAGGTTTCGGAATTCTGTGTCTTCGACCAGGGAACTACGGTCTTCCCCTTTGTTGGCTTGTGAAAGATTTCCAATGACACCATCCAGCGAAAACCGTTTCATGAAATAAGGGCCCACGAGGGTGATGGTCGCCTGTTGCTCGGACTCCTGATTTTCCTTGATCAGCTGTGCCTGGTTGTAATAGGCGAACAACAAACCTTTTAGTGAGACGTCCTTTATCAGGTGTAGATTGCCCGAGCTCTTAAGGTCGGCAAATGTAGCGTCCCGGGGAATGTAGTTGGGGCGACCCAGGATGGCTCGCAGATCGGCGGTAAGCGCCGTATCTGTAAGAGCATGAGCCGCCGGATCATTTCCAGTTCTGAGGAGGCTTTCACCATGGGCGAGTAAAGTCGTTGTGGCAGAGCTTGCCCTACTTAAAGCATCGAGATCAGCATCGATATCGGTGAGGAGATTCGCGCGATAGATCTTTTCCAACTTTTCTTCCTTTGCATCATCTCGCCATTCTTCCAGCGCCAACGTGATGGAGATACCGAGGATGATGACGACGATCTCGATCAGATAGGCCGGCCACATTTCGCCGATGAGGTGGCGAAACCGCGCTCCCGTTGCCGTCTTTGGCTTTTTCGAGGGTTTACCCTGGACCGCGTCCGAGGCCGCCGTGGGCGCATCCGCGGTTTTGTCTGCGGAAGAAGCAGCGGTTGTTGGTTTTGCCTTCATGCTTTCTTCAATTAGCCTGAGCCAGGACATATGGCCGATTATTTAAAAGACTGTTGAAGATAAGTCGAATATTTTTTCAAAGTTGCGGAATGCCCCATAATAAATTTCGACACAAAACGAAAAAAGGGGTTGTATACTTCGCCGTCCTCGGTGATCGTTACGGTGGTCCCATCCCCAACCTCTGCGAGCCGGTATTCCCAGGTTCCCCCAAATGGCAGCTGCTGCCCGTCGATGCTGGTAACCAGCCTCAGGTCGGGATCGCGGCTGACTATTTTGAACGGCAGGCGATGATCGCGGGCATCAATTTCTGTCCATTCACTGTCGGATAGCTGCTCGACAGCCTTTACGTCCTTTCTCCAATTCGGATAGTTTCGGATATCCGTGAGCCGCTCCCAGACTTGGTTCGGGGAAGCGTGAACCGTTAGCACCACAGAAGCAATATGCTTTACAGGCAAAAAATAGCCGATCAGCAGGACGAGTAAAATGGCGCAGACCAGGATGCCCGCGACGATCAATAACCATCTCATTATTTGGGGTTTTTGGTGTTCCAGGATCTGCCTAAACTCCTACTCTTCATTTCCATTTCGGCGGCATAGGCCAGCAGCCCCAGGCCGTCAAGCGCCAGCTTTCTCTCTGCTTCCGTCAGTCTTGTAAGCACGGCTTGAACGAGCTGCGGATCCAGGACCGACTTGGCCCGCTTGATCCGTTCGCCTTGTTTTGTCAGGGTAAGATTTACCTTACGTCCATCTTGCTTGTCTTTATCCGTGCAATGCAGGCTTGCTTCACCAAGCGCTCCACCGTGATCGACATCGTAGAAGGCGTGACGCCCATATGCATGGCCAGGTCGAAGAGGGTAACCGGTTCATCACTGTCCAGGTGATCCAAAATGCTTGCCTGATTGGCCGTCAATTTTGCGCCCGTCTGCTTGTCCGTCACATGTCTGGTGTGGCAGGCCAAAAAGATCCTTGGATAGAAATCCATCAGCCTGTTCGTTGCATCCTGCAGGATGAGACGAATTTAAAGATTTGATTTGACAAATCAAAATAATAGGCCTCAAAATTTATGGTCGAGGGAATATGCGGTCGCTAAAGTTCATTGTCGTGGAATGATGCGGTCGCCGGGCGCAATGCAAGTTTATGGGCTAACAGATCTTGGGAGGTAGCCCGATTTGAAGGCATTCACGACGGATCGCGGTGTAAGCACAAGTGCCCGCGCATGTTTCGGAAGGGGAATCCCTGGCCCATAGCCGAAAGGCGACCAGGTGACCAGCAGTCCGTCCCTCAACAAGTGAGGCTTTCCCTCGTGAGCGACGAAGGAGCCCATCGGCAGATCAGCCAGGAACGCCTCGTACGTGACTTTCTCCCCGCTGCGACTGATCCGCTCGGCGTGGATGATCTTATCGATCTCGTGGATGGAAGTCCGCTGATCAAACCCATAGGATGGATTGCCGCTGATCCAGTGCCGCTTAAAACGAACCGCATCCTCGCGCCTGCATTCGAAGCAAGGGCGATGTCCGGCAGAGAATGCTGTAGCCTCGTCCAAAAAGAACAGTTCTGTCCATCGGTTCGGAGCCATGATGGGCCGCCTCCGTCCTTTAAATTCGAGTACGCAGGTTATCCAAGCCTTCAATCTAAATGGCCGCAGTATCTCTTGCTGTTCGTTGTGCAACACACCACGATTCCCTATCCATGCCCCCCGTGCGGGCGTGCGGATGATATTTCCTCCAGGGTCAACCCTATTCTGCAGCATATCGGATCATTAAGAAGATCACGGTCTCCGTCGGTTGCCCCGGCAGCATGGGCTTCGGCTTCTCGAACTTTTTCCTGGACCTCGCCTGGAAAACTTCCATCGCCAAGGGGAGCTCATACCCACTCATGGCCAGGTTTTTTGAATCGAAATTGGGGCAGGCATCGATGAGCTTTATTTCGTTTAGCGCTCCCCGATTCGAAAAACATCCGGATGACGGGGCGGATGTCATAGGGTGCGTAGTTTGATATTCTTTAGCCAGACCTTTTGCCCGTGGTGCTGGAACATGATATAGCCGTCATCGGACTGCGCAAAATTCGGGTTATTCTTGAATTTGCTATTGGCGATCAGCGTTTTTAACTTGTCGGACCCGAGGTCGTATGCTACTACTTTTACGCCATTGAGCCAGTGTTCCACATGCCCATGATCGACGATCAGCCTGGCGCTATTGTATTCCCCTACCGGTTTGAGGGTCTTGTTTGCGGGCGCGATCAGGTCATACAGCGAACCAGCCGAACGGATGGCTGCGGTATCGTTGAAGCCAATATCGTCGAGGATCTGCATTTCAGGGTTGTCAAGCCAATTTGGGCTATTGCCATTATGCGATTGATGCGCCGACTTTTCGACGACATAGTAGAAAACACCGCTGTTCCCGGCTTTAGAAACCGCCCAATCCAGGGTCAATTCAAAATTCTTGTATTTGCGCCGTGTCAGAAAATCGACATTGGGTACATCGGGTTGTGCGACCAGGGCGCCATCTTCCACCTTCCACGCGGAGGTTGGGAAACTGTCCATCATGTAGCCTCTAAGGGAGGCGACGGAATGTCCGTCGAATAAGGTGATCCATTTACCTTTTTGGGCGGGTTCGTCATTTTGGGTGCGGCCGCCTTTTTGGGCGGGTTCGCTATTTTCGACGGGTACATCATTTTGGGTAAGGTCGTCATTGTGGACCGGGCGGTGGGAAGCGGCTGCGAGGGCGACCACCCCAAGCACCGATAAAAGGCCAAGATTCCAGCATTTCATGTGTCGTACATTTCCAGGAAAAGTACCACTTTTCACCCATACTTTGGAAGACCTTCCGACCGTTCTACATTGACCTATGAGCCCAAACACGCGCAAACGACTTCTCAGAGTGATCCTTTGGCCGATTATCGTCCTCGTTCTGCTCGCCGGCATCGCCCTGGCCATTCTGGAGTCCGAACACCAACGCCTGGCGGAATTGGCGGTAAAGGAACTCAACAAACGGTTTCCTGGTGAATTGACAATCGGCGGCAGCGACATCTCGCTTTTTCAGAACTTTCCCTACGTCTCCATCGGGCTTAACCAGGTCAAATTCTATCCCAATAAGCAGGCCGGCGCGCGGCCCATCTTTGAAGCCGGACGATTGTATGTCGGATTCAGCCTGCCGGACATCCTCAAACACAAATACAGGGTGAAGGCGATTGCCCTGAAAAATGGTCATTTGGACCTTGTCGAGGAACAGGATGGCCAGTTGAACATCATTGACGCCAGCCGAATGGCTGCCGACACAACGGGTTCGACTACCGGAACGTCCGCCGGAAGCCTCGACCTGGATATAAAAAAACTCGTGTTAAAAAATATGGCGGTTTCCTATCTCGACCCCAAAAAGGGCCAAAGGTTGGTGACCCAGATTGAACGCATCCAAAGCGCTTTCCGGGATAACGACGAGGAGATCGACGCCAATCTTGACGGAAAGTGGACGGTCGACTTCAGCCGTCCGGGCGACACGATCTTATTGCGGCACAAACATCTTGAAACCGACATCAAGTGCTCCTACGCCAAAGCAACGGGGCTACTGACCCTTTCCGAAGCGAAGTTGCAGCTGGAAAAAGCGCTCTTCCATCTCAACGGTACGGTCGATCTTGCCCATGACAATACGCTCGATCTGCGATTCGCCGGCGACCGGCCCGATTTCAAGCAACTCTTTGCCTTCGCACCGGAAAGCATCTCGGAAGAAGTAAATCACTTTCATTATGATGGCGTATTAGACTTTAAAGGCTCCATCAAGGGCCCGCTCAAAAAAGGCGTTCAGCCGCATATCGAGGTGAACTTCTCCTGCGTCAATGGCTGGCTGCACAATATGAAAACGAACAAAAAACTGGATTCTCTGGCTTTCACCGGCTTTTATACGAATGGCACCGGTAATTGCCTGCAAACATCCGAACTCCGCATGCATGACATGTATGCCCGTCCCGGAGAAGGCCGCTTTAAAGGCAATTTTTCTATTCGAGATTTTACCGATCCTAAGATCCTGATGCAGGTCAGTTCCGATATGGAGTTGGGTTTCTTCGGCTCGTTCTTGGGGATCAAGGACCTGGAACGGATCACCGGCCGCATCAATCTCAAGATGAATTTTAACGAGTTGGTGGACCTCAGTCAGCCCCAGCAGGAATTGAGCGAGCTGACGCAGGGGGTACAAAGCGAATTGACGGTGCATAACCTCACGTTTCGCATCCCGGGTTATCCGTATACGGTAGACCATCTCAATCTCCACGCGGCCATGAAAGACGGTTTTGTACAACTGGATTCGCTGGTATGCGACATCGGTCACTCTGATTTTCGACTCGATGGTTCGCTGGAAGACCTCCCTGCCCTCTTTCACAATCAGCAAAAGCCCGTTACGCTTAAACTCAACGCCCATAGCCGGCTCCTCGTTCTGCACGAACTGCTGGCCAAGGACTCGGTCGAAAAGAAAGATCCGGAAGAGATCCGTGACTTCAACCTGGGACTCTCCCTGGAGACCTCCGTGGACGACCTCCGGCATTCCAGGCCGTTGCCCAAAGGACAGCTTAGCATCCACGATCTCTGCGCTTCATTTAAGAAATATCCCCACGACTTCCGCGATTTTGGCGGCAACCTTACTATCAATGATACGGCGCTGCTGCTTCAAAATCTCGCCGGGCAGATAGACAGCAGTGATATCCGCTTTAGCGGCAAAGTGGTCAACTATGCGCTATGGTTCGAAAAGGTCAAAAGAGGAAAGACGATCCTGGCCTTCGATTTCAGGTCCCATGAGCTGGCGATTGCCGATATCGTCGGCCCTGGCGGCGAAAAATACCTGCCCAAGGACATTTACAATGAAGTAGGATCGAATCTTTGGCTTCGTTCCAAGATGGAGCTCCGATACGACTCCGTCTTCCAGTTCGCCAACATCCGTATCGGCAATATATCAGCTGCCTTTCAGCAGCACCCCTACCGGCTGGACAGCATCAGCGGAAACATAAAATTCGGCACCGATCACTTTCTTAAGATCGATACATTCAAAGGGAAGATCGGGAACAGCGATTTCAATCTCAGCATGCGGCTTTACACGGGCAAGGATACCGCGAGAAGAAAAACGGAGAACTACCTCAGCTTCACCTCCAGCTTCCTTGACGCCGACCAGCTCACCAGCTATGTGCAATCCGTGGAGCAGGAAGAACAGACCATCGCGGCCATGGAAAGCCCGGCTCCGGCACAGGACTCAACCAAGTTAACGCTGGCGGCTGCGCCGGCCGGCCCGAGTCCCCATGCCCAGGCATTCAATGTCTTTCAAATACCGTTCATCGATTTCAATGCCGCCGTAAATATCCGCTGGCTGCGCTACCACAAATTGGGCATCAAGAACCTGAATACCGTTATCCGGATGCAGGCGAACCAGCAGCTCTATCTCGATACCCTGTCCATGCAAATAGCGGGCGGGGCCATCGCAGCACAAGCTCATTTCGATGGCGCCGATCCGAAAAAGATCTATCTGCGCAGCCGGCTTTGGATACAGGACGTTGATCTGCAAACACTGATGCTGAAAGCGGATTACAACGGCGAGGACTATGTGATCAACAAAAATATTCAGGGGACACTCAGCGGGATGATCCATAGCTATGTGCAGGTGCATCCCGATCTCACACCCATGATCGGTCAAAGCGAGGCCCAGATGCAGGTGGAGATCCGCAACGGCGTGCTTATGAATTTCGGACCGATGCAAGCCATGTCATCTTTTTTCAGCGACAAGAACCTGATGAAGGTCCGGTTCGATACGCTGCGGAATATTTTGACGTTCAGGAACGGCGCGGTCACAATCCCCGATATGAACATCAACTCCTCGCTCGGTTTTATGGAAATCGCCGGCACCCAAAGCCTGGATATGCACATGGAATACTTTCTGCGCATTCCGCTCAAGCTGGTGACAAAGGCCGGTTTCCACAAACTGTTTGGAAAAAAACAGGAAGAGGTGGATCCAAACCAGGAGGATGCCATCGAATACCGCGACAAAGACAAGCGCGTCCATTTTATCAACCTCCGGATCAGCGGTTTGCCGAACGACTATACATTCGCCCTTGGCAAGGCAAAAGGGCTGGTGGCTCCTGTGCCGCCGCCTGCGCCCGCTGGTCTTGTGTCGGGAAAATGATGATTGAACTCATCGTTAGCCGATAGCCGGCTCCGAAGAAGGTCGATTGTCCGGCAGGATGCGTATGAATGATCTAAAGCCTATCAATACCTTCGACCGCCAGGGAATGAGCGGGTCGAAACGGTCGGGCGTAAAGAACAATACAAACATAGTTAGCAAGGGAAAGAGCATGAAGACAAAAAGACAATTCAGCACTTCGATCGCGTTTCGATGGTCTCCGGCTGGCGCGGAAAACCACCATTGGAGGAAATAAGCAAGATAGGGGCTGACCACAATAGCGAATATCCATTGAAAGAAGCGGGTCCTGCCCAGCACCAGATGCGGACCTTTTAGCGAGACCAGGAAGAGCGCTTCTTCTTCCAGCTCATACAGGTCCTGCCGGTAAAAAGAAGGAATGATAGCGGCATATTGTTCCGCGAAATCCCCGCCCGCCCCTACGCTTTCTTCCAGCAGGATGCAGATATGATCCAGCAGGTTATCCCGCAGTCCCTCCAGCCGGATACCATGTGCCCGGAGGTCGTGCAGGATAAAATCAATCTGTTCATCACTGAGCGTTGCCATTTAGATCGTTTTTGGTTTTAGGTCCAATAAAATGGTCATCGTTTGCACGAAGGACGCCAGTTCATTGACCTTTTCCTTCGCCCTTGCCTTGCCTGCCAGGCTGAGGCTATAATATTTGCGCACCCGCTTGCCGATGTATTCGGTTTCCGTCGTCACCAGCCCGTCGGCTTCCAGGCCATGCAAAGTGGGATACAAGGCGCCCTCGGTGATCTGTATCTTGTCCTGGGTAAGTTCCTTCACCCGTTGGGTGATCTCATAACCATACATCTTCTTGTTGTCAGCCAGGAGTTTTAAAACGATGGTCTTTAGCGTGCCCTTGAGCAATTCTGTTGAATAAACCATATGGTCAAATATACATAATTAACCTATGCATCTGGGAAATATCTTCCAAATCCGCGGTGGGGGCTGGCACCGTATTTGAAACAGCATAGGTATTGTTCACCAAAAATGATAACTAATTCAATCACAATGAATAAGGTAACCCGAATCGGTATGATAGCGGCTATTGTCGTTACCGGCGCCATGGCCTGTCAAAGCAATGACTATAAGACTCAAAGCGACGTGCCCGGTGCAGACAGCGGCAGTTCGCGCGTAAGCACCGCCAGCGCACTCAGCGACTCGACCGCGGCGCCAGTCGCACCAGCGAACACCAGCTCCACGACTGTAGCTCCGGCGACGACCGCAGTTCCGGCGACGACCTCAGTTCCGGTGACGACCGCAGTTCCGGCGGCGACCACAAATAAGCCCGCCTCTGCAGCCACAACCATGCCGGGGTCTGCTGCGACGGCCTCAAATGCAAATAGGGCAAATGCAACGGCCTCAAACGCGAAGACCGCCCACGGCCGGGCTTCTATCGCCATGCCTAAGATCTATGGCAAGCCTGAAACCGCGCCGCAGTTCCCCGGCGGACAGAACGCACTGGACAAATATATCACCAATAGTGTCAATTATCCTCAACAGGCTATTGACGACGACATGTCGGGGGTCATTCACGTCAGTTTTATCATAGACGAACAGGGTAAGGTCACGAACGCCAAAGTGCTGGATCCCGCCAATGTAGGCGATGGACTGGACCAGGAAGCCCTTCGGGTGGTCAAAGGAATGCCGTCCTGGACACCCGGAAAGGTGAATGGCAAAAAGGTAAGCGTCCGGATGGAATTGCCGATCTCTTTCCTTGTGGAAGGCTAGTTGTGGCAATCTTTTCATAACTTAAGGGGACTATGACGGTAAAAGAGATCATGTCCGAATTGGCCGCCTTTGGTGACCCGAAGATCAAGACGCTATGGCTCAAACATGGCATCAAAGAACCTTTCTTCGGCGTCAAGATCGAAAAACTGAAAACCATTCAGAAAAAAGTAAAGACGGACGACCGGCTCGCCCGGGAGTTGTATGCTACCGGCAATGCAGACGCGATGTACCTTGCGGGGCTCATCGCGGACGATGCAAAGATGGATAAGCGGGAACTACAGACCTGGGTGAGCCGGGCCGTCTCTCAAAATATCAGCGAATATACCGTTCCCTGGGTAACGGCGGGCAGCCCGCATGGTTATGAACTCGCCCTGGAATGGATCGATTCCGAAAAAGAACATATTGCCGCCGCAGGCTGGGCGACGCTTAGCGGACTGGTGGCGCTGAAGGCGGATACGGCGCTCGATCTGCCGCAGTTGAGGGCGTTGCTGGCCCGGGTGGCGGAGCAGATCCACAAGGCACCCAACCGGGTACGCTATACCATGAACGGTTTTATCATCGCTGCCGGCGCCTACTCACCTTCCCTGACGAAAGCCGCGTTGACCACCGCCCGAAAAGTGGGTGAGGTGACCGTAGACATGGGTGATACCTCGTGTGTAGTTCCCGACGCGGCGCAGTACATAGCCAAGATCGAAGCGCGCAGTGGGATCGGGAAGAAAAAGAAAACCATCAAATGTTAGTGATGCAAGGGCAAAGTTAGCTTACACTTAGAGTTGCAACATCATCTTTTGTCCCGTACTGGCAGCCTGATAGATCGCATCGATAATCTTGAGATCCTTTACCGCCTCTTCGCCATCCACCGGGACGGCGGACTGATGACCTTGCAGCAGGATACCTGACATCTCGTCCATCTGGAGGGTCTGGTGGGTCACGATCGGCTGGTTAAGCTCTCCCTTGTTGGTATGCCCCTTGATGGGGCCATAACCAGTGGAAGGCTCCATCTCTGCGAAGCCCTCGGTGCCGTTGAGAAAGAAACGGTCGAGGTTATTCAAGCTATAGGTCGATAGACAGGAAGCTACGGCGCCACCAGGGAAGCCCAACTGAAACTGGATCGTCTCGTCGACACCCTCTTTGAATTTTACAGGGTTGGTCTTCGTTTCCTGTGCCGTCACCCAGATCGGATCTTCCCCGATCATATACCGGGCGCCATTCACGGAATAGATGCCGATGTCCATCATCGAGCCGCCACCCGATAAGGCCTTGTTCAACCGCCACTGCGTTGGATCGCCAATGATGAACCCGGATAGGCCCTGAAAGAACAGCACTTTTCCAAATTGCCCAGCTTTGCGCTGGCGAATAACCTCCAGCGTATGCGGCTCGAAATGCATCCTATAGCCCACGAGCAGCCTGACCCCGGCCTGCTTGCAGGCATCGACCATTTCCTGCCCCTCTTTGGCATTGACGGCCATCGGCTTCTCGCTGATGACCTGCTTGCCTGCTTTCGCGACACGGATCACCTGGTCATGATGCAAGGCGTTTGGGGTGATCACGTAGACCGCATCAATATCCGGGTTGTCCCTGATCCGGTCGAAGTTCTCGTAATTGTAACAATTCTTTTCCGGGATACCGTATTTGGACTGCCAGGTTTTTATCTTCGACGGCGTTCCACTGATGACCCCGGCAAGCTTGGCTTTCGTACAACTTCGCATCGCCTCCGCGACCCGCTCCCCATAACTGCCAAGTCCCATGATGGCTACGCGCAGCATCGGACCGTCATACGGTTTTGATGGTACCGAACAGGCTTCGACCGTCTGAGGCAACAAAGAAACGGCAAGGACCGAACCGGTCATTCTATGGAGGAAGTCGCGACGTGTTTGCATAATGCCCGTAAGATATTCCTTTTTCGGAATAAATGGCTGTATCGGGAGGTGGCACTACTTCCCGGCCATATCGAGATCGAAGACTTCGGTCCGGTAGCGGGCAGGCAATAACAAGGTCTTGAGACCTCTATCGAGGTGGAGAAAGCAAACCAATCGATAGATCGGGAGGAAGGGGTACAAAACGGAAAAGGCCGGCAGCCTCAGCAGCCCCCTTACCCTACCCGGCACAAGCAGGATCTGCGCCTGCAACAGTAGCGCGTAGCGGGCTGCGCCCAGGCTTTCCCGATACCGGCGATACAGATCGACGGAAAGATCGCTTCGCTCGAGCCGGTCCAGCAGGTGTTGCTGACGCGACTGCACCCAACCGTTATAGTGCTCCGGCAACCCGGTCAAACCCATACGCTGGCCCACCCGGGAGAACACGCTGAAGACCTCGGCTTTTTCCTCGGGCGATAGCTTCCGTTCCAGTAGTTCGAAGGCGCTGATGGAGTAACCGATCAGCAGGAAGAGCACGTCCAGATACGCCTCTGCAGGAATGGGGCCGCCCCGTTTTTGCTCCACGCCCTTGTGAATGGCGGTGATATTGTCGATAGCGCCCAGTGCCTTTTCTTCGTCGGCGAAGACGATACGCTGCGCATACGCCACCGTCGAGAAAAGCCGGCCAAGGGGGTCGGCGGGCAGACGGCCGGTATAATATAGCCAGTCCACCGACTTGTTCAGCGCGAACTCGGCCGAGGCGCCGGCGAAGATGAGCAGGATGGTATCCCCGCGACCCCAGATCGTGCGAACGATCGATGTAGGATGGACAAACGGCTTCATCATTTTAAGGATGCATCAATTCAACGGTGAGTTGGTCTATGATGAGGTAATTTGTCGCGACGAGCAGCACCGTTAAACAGCAGCAGGCTGGACAGAATCGAATCATTTAAAAGTACTTTGAATCGCAAAAGTAATTAATTCCGTTCGTTTTTGCAAATTGAGGAGGATCGCATAAATTTTATAGCGGGTGGAGAAGGCGTCTTGTTGTGGGTGGAGAAGGCGTCTTATTGCGGGTGGAGAAGGCGTCTTATTGCGGGTGGAGAAGGCGTCTTGTTGTGGGTGCAGGGCGTCGCTGACAACGTGCAGGCAGCGGTTCTCTATCAAGCATAGTAGACCAGCAGAGGTATCAGGGCGCTACTATTTTGACCGGCGGCCACCCCCAGCGGAGCCGACAACTGCATCCCCAGGGAATCAACGGATCGAAACGATTCGGCGTCAGCAACAGGACCAGCCAGATGCCAAGGGGAAGCAGGCTATTGACCAGTGTATCGCCCCAGATGCAAACCGGCCGATCGATCCGCGCATCGGCTGGATCGAACCTGGAATACCGGACAGGGACCAGGGCATTGTCGGACAAACGGAAATAGATATTGCCACGGAATTCGATCGTATCCTTGCCCCGGGAAAACCTTATGATCAAACTTTTCTTCGTGCCGGCGAGTCCATCTAATTCCCCACTCGTATAATAAACCCATCCCACGGCGGTCCGCGAAACCGCAAACCAATATAGCTTGGGAAGAAAAAACGGCCCTACCAAGAGCAAAAGTAACAGCAAAAAAAATTGAGTTCGCGAGAAAAGCATAAGACTCTTTTGTATAAAGATACATAAGCATACTAGGTATTTTAGTTGTAGGCCGGGAATTTTTCATAAATTTGCCGGATGGACAGGACAGAACTTTGTTGCATAGGACATATCACCCACGATAAGGTCGTGACGCCCAAATCGGTCGTACACATGGCAGGCGGCACCGCGTTTTATTTTTCAAATGCCCTTTCGAGACTCGATATCCGTTTCCAGCTTGTCACCGCGCTCGCGGCCGCCGATATGCCTTCGGTACACGACCTGCAATCAAAGAGAATCGACGTCACTGTTTTGCCAAGCGCGCATACCGTCTTCTTCGAGAATATTTATTCCGGCAACCAGGACCATCGGACGCAGCGCGTAGTTCGGCAGGCCGATCCTTTCTCCGCCGCCCAGGTGGCCGATATCCAGTCCGGCTTCTTCCATCTTGGCCCCTTGCTGGCTGGTGACATGCCGATCGAGCTCATCCGCTCGCTCGCAGCTAAGGGAAAAGTATCGCTCGATGCTCAGGGCTATCTGCGCGAGGTCAGGGACAATAAGGTGCTGCCGATCGACTGGCCACAGAAGAAGGAAGCCCTGCGATTCATCCACACCCTGAAGGTCAATGAATACGAAATGGCCGTTCTCACAGGGGAGGAAGACCCGCGGAAAAGCGCGAAGATCCTGTCAAGCTGGGGGGTAAAAGAAGTGGTGATCACCCTCGGAAGCATGGGATCGATCATCTACCACGACTCGACCTTCTACGATATACCGGCCTATGCGCCGAACACTTCTGTCGTCGACGCTACCGGTTGCGGAGATACCTATATGGCCGGCTATCTTTTCGAGCGGATCAGACAGGCTCCTGTCCAGCAAGCCGGCGAATTTGCGGCCGCAATGGCGACGCTCAAGATCCAGGGTTCGGGCCCCTTTACCGGCACCGAGGCCGATGTGCATGCCCTGCTGGCCAGCCGAAAGACGAAGGTGCACCCTTAAACTGACACCGTGCATGGCGGCGCACGCTCCAACGCAATCGGATAGGCCCACCTTTTCTCTTCATTATCAATCAGTAGGCTACTATTTATTTAATATCATTTTAATTCGGGTATTTGACAGAATTCGCAATCTTTGCTCCCCAGTGCACTCCTCACTGTTTAACGAAGCTGGCAAAACATTGAACACCTAGTAACCTTGGCGTGAGCCTTGCAGGTTTATATTTTATCATTCACTTAAAATCGATATGTCAAAAATTGTTGAAGCAATTGTCAAAAGCCTGACTACCGCTACTTGTTGTATTTGTCTATCGATTGCTGCCCAGTCACAGTCCGCCTCGTCTCCCGATACCACTACCAGCGCGCTAACGTTGGATTCCTGCATTGGCTATGCGCTCCGGCATGAGCCTATGATCAATATGGCCATCGTGAACGTAGCCATCGTCCGAGCCAACAACCGGATTGCCACGGCAGGCTGGCTACCCCAGGTCAATGTTTCGGGCAACTTTACGCATTACAACACATTGCCTACGGGGTTTTTTACCGATTCGGGAAGAGTGGTCAATTCAAAGACCGGTGTTGTCAATACCGTGACCCCCACCCTTGCAGTCACGCAGACGATCTTCAATCCGTCCCTGCTCTACGCTGTACATGCTGCCCCGCTCTACGTCAAACAGGCCGAACAGGTCACGGACAGCACCAGGATCGAGATCATCGCCGCTGTCAGTAAGACCTTTTACAGCCTGCTCAATACCCTGGAACAAATCAATGTCCTGAAAGAAGACACCGCACGCCTCGCCAAGAATGTCAGCGACACTTACCACCAGTATATCAGCGGGGTCAATGACAAGACGAACTACAACGAGGCCGTCATTTCGCTCAATAATTCCCTGTTCTCGCTTCGCCAGGCGATCGAAAGCGTCCGGCCGCAATATGCACAGCTTAAACAGGTGATGGGCTTCCCGCCGGCGCAGCATTTCAATGTCCTGTATGATACTGTGCAGATGAAGAGCGATATAGCCTTCGATACTACCCTGCAGATGGATATGACGAAGCGGCCCGAATACCAATACCTGCAGACCACTAAAAGATTGCAATTGGAAACGATCAACTATTACCGGCACGCCTGGATCCCGACAGTGGGCGCGTTCTTCGACTATGAAAATGAATATGAAAGCAGCAAATTCAGCAACCTTTTCTCGCAGGCTTATCCTTTTAATTATGTAGGATTGTCGGTTTCCGTACCGATCTTTACCGGATTCGCCCGAACGAACAACATAAAGAAGGCCCGGCTGCAATTTGATCTGCTGGATTGGAACGAGGTACTGTTGAAATCGCAAATCTGGACGGATTATACCACCGCCATGTCCAACTACAAAAGCAACCTGTATAATCTCAATGTCTCGCAGGAAAATACTGCGCTGGCGAAAGAAACTTACGATATCGTGCAACTGCAGTACCTGCAAGGTGTCGTCCCCTATTTGAACGTGATCACCGCTGAGACCAACCTGATCACCTCCGAGCTGACCTATGAAACATCACTCTTCCAGGTATTGTCCAGCAAGATCGACCTGGAAAAATCCATGGGAATCATTACGGTTAACAAACCTGGTTAGCAAACCCTAACTAAAAATAATCATTGGTATGAATAGATTGGCATTGATCCTGGTTTTTGCAAGCAGCCTGACAGTTTTCTCCTGCAAGCCAAAACCCGCACCACCCACTCCTCCCACTCCCGTCAACATCATCAGGGCCAGCGCCAGACCGGTGCAGTATTTCGACAAATTCCCTTCCACCACAGTCGCGGTCAGCCAGGTAAACCTCAGCGCACAGGTGACGGGCTACATCACCGCGATCAACTTCAAGGAAGGTACGCATGTGCACAAAGGCCAGTTGCTGTATAAATTGGATGAACGCCTGTACACCGCCGCCGTTGACCAGGCCAAAGCGGCGCTCCGGGTCGATTCCGGTAACCTGAAGCTGACACAGCAGGACGCCGACCGCTATGCTTACCTGGCTAAATACAAGGCGATCGCCACTCAATTGGTGGATCACGCGAACATCTCATTGGAGAATGCCAAAGACTCCGTGGTCGCCGCACAGCAAAACCTGAAAACGGCGATCACCAACCTCTCCTATTCCAATATCTACGCTCCCTTCGATGGTACCATCGGTATCTCGCAGGTGAGGATAGGCAACCTGGTCTCCCCGGGTACGACGATCCTTAATACTATTTCCACAGACAACCCCATCGCCGTCGATTTCCTCGTCAACGAGGCGCAATTGCCGCATTTCGAAGAACTGCAGGCAGGCAAGGGAAAACAGATCGACTCCCTTTTCACTATCCTCCTACCCAATCAGCAGTTATATCCCTATACCGGCAAGATCCTGTTCATTGACCGCGCAGTGGACCCGCAAACCGGCGCGATCGACGTCCGCCTTGTGTTCCCCAATCCCGGCTATATCCTTCGCCCGGGTATGAGCACGGTCGTAAGGGTGCACAACCAGGACGAGAAGCCGCAGATCGTCGTACCGAGCAGGGCTGTGGTAGAACAGATGGGGGAATACTTCCTGTTCATAGCCAGGGACACCGTGCTGAAAGGCAAAGGAGCTGGCGGAGGATCTTCCGATGCTGCAGCTAAAAAAGGACAGGACTCCGCAGGTAAGAAGGCTGCCGATACCGTGGAAACGCCAAAGCTGCGCGCCTTTCAAAAGAAGGTGCAGCTTGGACAGACTGTGGGGGCAAACGTCGTGGTCAAATCCGGGATCAGTGTCGGTGACAGCATTATCGTGGACGGTGTGCAGGCGATCCACGAAGGTTCGCTGATCAACGCCAGCCCTGCCAAACAGTCCGGGAGTCAGGATAGTACGGGTCGCCAAAGAGCAGATAGCCCTTCACTTAAATAGGCATAGCGCCAATACATCTTGTTGTATGATTGCGAATACATTTATCAAGCGTCCGGTTACTGCTATGGTGGTTAGCATCGTTCTGGCGATCGCCGGTGCCATCTGCATCCTGACCCTGCCTATCGACCAGTACCCCGATATCACCCCACCCGTCGTACAGGTGAATGCCCAGTTTACAGGTGCGGACGCGCAAACAGTGGAGCAAACCGTGGCCACGCCTATCGAAGAGCAGGTCAACGGCAGCCCGGGCATGGAATACATGCAGAGCAACAGCACCAACAACGGCCTGCTTTCGATGAATGTCACCTTCGGTATCGGAACGAATGTCGATATCGCCACACTGGACGTCCAGAACCGCGTCAGCATCGCGAACCCCCTGCTGCCCGCAGTGGCCAGCCGTTTGGGTGTGACCGTAAGGGCGATCAACCCCAGTCAATTAATGATGATCGCCGTCTATGCGCCCGATGGGACGCATGACATCACCTTCCTGGACAACTACACCAATATCTTCATACAGGACGCGCTGCTGCGTGTTCCAGGCGTGGGCAGTATCTCGCGGTCAACGGACGATTTCAGCATGCGGGTCTGGATGAATCCGCAGAAAATGGCCTCCTTTAACCTGATGCCAAGCGACGTCATCAGTGCACTGAATACGCAGAACGTGCAGGTCGCGGCGGGCTCGGCCGGTGTGCCGCCACAGTCCAAAGCACAGGCATTCGAGATCGGCATTCTCGTGAACGGACGACTGAGCAAGGTGTCTGAGTTTGAAAATATCATCATCAAAAACAATCCGGCGAAAGGCATACTGGTCTACCTGAAAGACGTGGCGAGGGTCGAGTTGGGAAAATTCACTTTTTCCAGCAATTCTTTTGTGGATGGACATAGGGCTTCGATCCTTCGTGTCTACCAGGCTCCCGGCAGCAATGCCCTCGAGACGGCCAGCGGCATCTATAAAGAACTGGCCTTGCTCAAGCAATCCTTCCCGGCAGACGTCGAATATTCCGTTCCCTTTGAAGCCGTCACCGTGGTGAAGGTCTCGATGGCGGATGTCGTCCGTACCCTGTTCCTGACCCTGGGCCTGGTGGCGATAGTGGTCTTCGTGTTCCTGCAAAGTTTCAGGTCCACGCTGATCCCCATCCTGGCCATTCCCGTTTCGATCCTTGGGACATTCATCTTCTTTTACCCGCTGGGCTTTACTATTAATACCCTAACGATGTTCGGCTTCGTGCTGGCCATCGGTATCGTAGTGGATGACGCCATCATCGTCGTGGAGTCTGTACAGCACTATATGGATTCGGAAGGGATGTCGGCGAAGGAAGCGACCTATGTGGCCATGAAAGATATCTCCGCGCCGGTGATCGCCATCGCCCTGATCCTGGCGGCCGTATTCGTACCCGTCGGCTTTATCCCGGGCATCGTCGGGCGGCTTTATCAGCAATTCGCCATTACCATCGCTATTTCCGTGATCCTTTCCGCCTTTATAGCGCTGTCGCTCACGCCGGCTCTGTGTACGCTGCTCCTGAAGCCCACGGACCCCAACAAAAAGAAAAAAGGCCTGAATAAATTGTTTGATCGTTTCAATCACTGGTTCGATAGCGTGACAGAGCGGTATAAGAACGGGGTGGATAAGAGCATCAGGGGATTCCGGTGGATCATCGCGTTGCTGGTCGTTATTTGCGCCGGCGCGTATTTGCTGTTCATGAAAAAGCCCACCGGCTTTATTCCTTCGGAAGACGATGGCAATCTGTACGTGACCTTCCAGTTGCCGCCCGCGTCCTCCACTGCTCAGTCCGTAGATGTGATGAACAAGCTGATGAACGTCGTGATCAATACGCCCGGCGTCGCCCACTATGCGGCATTGTCGGGACTTAACGTCGTCAACAACGCTACGAATTCGAACGCCGGCACCATCTATATACAACTGAAGCCCTGGGATGAACGCAGCAAGGAAGCGCAACAGGTGCCTGGGATCATCGACGTGCTCAACAAAAGGATCCTGGATGCCGGCGTCAGGAACGCCAACGCCCAGGTGATCCCCCCCTCGCCTATTCCCGGCGTGGGCGAGACGGTAGGCTTCAGTATGCAGATCGAGCAGCGCAGTACCAATGATAATTTCCAGGCCTTCCAGGCGGTGGTCAACAAATTCGTTTCCGAAGCAAACAACAACCCGGCCATCACCGGCGCCTTTAGCTTTTATACCGCCAACACCCCTAGCTATAGCCTCAAAGTAGACCGGGATAAATGTGAAAAATTGGGTGTCAATGTCGGCGACGTCTTTACGACCATTCAGGCATTCATGGGCAGCCTCTACATCAATGATTTCACCGAATACAACCGGACCTTCCACGTCGTGGTACAAGCGGATACCAATTTCCGCGCGCTGATCACCGACATGGACAAATACTATGTCCGGAACCAGGACAGTACGATGGTGCCGCTTAGCACCCTCTGTACGTATACCCCGACAGAAACCGCGCCGCTGGTGCAGCATTTCAATATCTTCCGGTCTGCGGAGATCGATGGGTCGCCAGCCGCAGGGTACAGCAGCACGCAGTCGACCGATTCCCTGATCGCCATCGCCAACCGGGTCCTGCCCCAGGGATACAATTACGAGTTCTCAGGTTTGAGTTACGAAGAGATCAAGGCTGGGTCGACGACCATCTATATCTTCCTATTCTCTATCACGTTCGTCTTCCTGTTCCTGGCGGCGCTTTACGAAAGCTGGTCCGTACCCTTCTCGGTGCTGCTGGCCGTGCCGGTAGGCGCATTCGGAGCGATCTTCACCCTTATCCTGGTGCCCAGCCTCACCGACAACGTCTATGCCCAGATCGGCCTGATCACCCTGATCGGTCTTGCGGCCAAGAACGCCATCCTGATCGTAGAGTTCGCCAAAGTGCGGGTGGATCGTGGCGAAGAGCTGATCCAATCCACGCTGGAAGCGGTCAAGCTGCGTTTGCGTCCTATCGTCATGACATCCCTGGCGTTTATATTGGGCGTGCTTCCCCTGGTGCTGGCTAGCGGGGCCGGCGCGGTCGCACGCAGGACGATCGGTTTTACGGTATTGGGCGGTATGACCGCTGCATCGACGATCGCGATCTTCATCGTGCCCGTGCTCTACGTCGTCATTACCCGCTGGACCTACGGCAAAGAAAAATTGGCGTACCTGCAGTCTCACCATGACGAGTTAATGGAAAAGGCCAAAAAGGTAGAAGCGCAGAATATCGATCCGGAGCTGGAATACGAATTGCAAACGTCCCGCGAACAGAACAAGCCCCAAGGCGAGCAGCACAAGCCACAAGGCGACCAGCTTCAACCACCAGCCGATCAGCAAAAGCCCCAGGACGACCAGCACAAAAATCAGCAAGGATGATCGCCAATACTTTCATAAAGCGGCCCGTTACAGCGATCGTCATATCGCTGGTGCTGAGTATCTCCGGGGTCATCTCTATTTTTAACCTTGCCGTCGACCAATACCCGAATATTTCCCCGCCCAGTGTTTCGATCAGCGGCAGCTACACGGGCGCCGACGCGGTAACGGTCGAGCAGACCGTTGCCATTCCCATCGAAGAACAGGTCAATGGGACGCCGGGCATGGAATACATGCAGAGCACCAGCACCAATAGCGGTGGAATGAACATCCGGGTGACATTCGGCATCGGCACCAATGTCTATGTGTCCGCACTCAACGTGCAAAACCGGGAAGGGATCGCCTCGCCCCTGCTGCCCTCCGTGGTCAGCAAATTGGGGCTGACGGTGCGCGCCAGCAATCCGGACCAGCTCATGCTGGTCGCGCTCTATTCTCCCAATGGATCGCACAACATCACTTTCCTGGATAACTATACCAACGTATTCGTACAAGATGCCATCTTGCGCGTACCGGGTGTCGGTGATGTGCAGTCGAGAACGGACCAGTTCGCGATGCGCATCTGGATGGACCCGCAGAAAATGGCGTCCTACAATATCACGCCGGCCGACGTGTCTGCCGCCGTCAATGCCCAAAATCAATATGTGGCTGCGGGTTCAGCCGGCGCGCCGCCGCAGCAGGGGTCACAGGCCTACGAACTGAACGTGCTCGTCAACGGCATGCTCAGCAAGCCCAAAGACTATGAGAACATCGTCATCAAGTCGAACCCCAAAACGGGTGCAATGACGTATTTGAAGGATATAGCCCGGGTCGAACTCGGTAAATTCACCTTTTCAAGTAATGCCTTCGTAGATGGCAAGCGCTGCTCGCTGCTGATGATCTACCAGGCTCCCGGCGGCAACGCCCTCCAGACAGCCGATGCGGTCTATGCAAAACTGGCGGAGCTGAAAAAAACCTTTCCAAATGACATCGACTACAAGGTGCCTTTCGAGGCTATCACGATCATCCGCGTCTCGATGGAAGAAGTGGTAAAGACACTCCTGCAGGCGCTGGCGCTGGTGGCCGTCGTCGTATTGCTGTTCCTGCAGAACTGGCGGTCCACCATCATCCCTATCTTCGCCATCCCGGTCTCTATTCTGGGCACGTTCTGCTTCTTCATCCCACTCGGCTTCACTGTCAATACCCTGACCATGTTCGGCTTCGTGCTCGCCATCGGGATCGTGGTCGACGATGCCATTATCGTCGTGGAGGCGGTGCAGCATTATATCGACGAGCAGCATATGTCGCCCAAGGAAGCCACCTATGAAGCCATGAAGGAGATCTCCGCGCCCGTCGTGGCGATCGCCCTGATACTCGCGGCAGTATTCGTGCCGGTGGGATTTATACCCGGCATTGTGGGACGCCTGTATCAGCAGTTTGCTATCACGATTGCGATCTCGGTCATCCTGAGTGCGTTTATTGCGTTGTCGTTGACGCCCGCTTTGTGTACATTGCTCCTTAGACCACACGACCCGGACAAGAAAAAGAATTGGGTGGATAAATTTTTCGCCTGGTTCGATAAAGGCTTCGAGAAGCTCACCACACACTACACCAACGGCGTAGCGAAGAGCATCAAATACTGGGGTGTCATCGTGTTTATACTGGCAGGTCTTTGCGTCGGCGCTTTCTTTCTCTTCAGGACCAAGCCCTCTGGTTTTGTACCTTCCGAAGACGGAGGCCGGTTGTTCATCACCTTTCAGCTGGCCGATGCCAGTTCGACCACGGAGTCCGTGGACGTCATGGAAAAGATGATGAAGATCGTAGGCTCGACACAGGGCATCCTCCATTATGTGGCCATCTCCGGCTTCAATATCCTGAACGGCGGCGCGACGTCGAACGCAGGGACGTTCTTTGTCATGCTGACGCCCTGGGACGAGCGCACGACACCCCGGACGCAATGGCCTGGCATAGGCGCCGTATTGGACAAGAAATTCGCTGCGGCCGGGATCAAAAATGCGTCGGTCAAGGTATTACAACCACCTCCGATCAGGGGTATAGGCGTGGCCGCGGGCTTCGCTTTCCAGATCGAGGAAGGCAGCTCCACGGATGATATCTACGCCTTCGAAAAAGTAGTCAATAAGTTCGTCGCGGAAGCGAAAAAGAATCCTTCTACCTCGACAGCCGTCTGCTATTTTTCGGCGCATACGCCCAGCTATGACCTCACCGTCGACCGGGACAAATGCCAGAAGCTGGGCGTGGATATCTCCCAGGTCTTTTCGACAATGCAGGCCTTCATGGGCAGCTTATTCATTAACAATTTCACGCTCTACAACCGCACGTTCCATGTCGTGATGCAGGCCGATACCAATTATCGTGCGCTGATCGGGGACATGAACAAGTACTATGTCCGGAACTCGCGCGATTCCCTGCTGCCATTGAGTACGCTCGTCAGCTATAAACCCTCTCAGGCTGCGCCACTAATCACCCATTTCAATATCTTCCGGTCGGCGGAGGTGGATGGCTCGATCCCTGCGGGATACAGCAGCGGGCAAAGCCTTGCTGATCTGAAAAAACTGGCTGCCAAATACCTGCCGCGCGGATATACGTATGACTTTTCGGGGCTGAGTTACGAGGAGATCAAGGCGGGCTCCATGACGGTATATATTTTCACGTTCTGCATCATCTTCGTGTTCCTGTTCCTTGCCGCCTTATATGAGAGCTGGTCAGTGCCGCTGGCGGTCATGTTGGCCGTTCCCATCAGCGCTTTTGGGGCAATCCTTGCACTGACCATCGCACCTACCCTGTCGAACAATGTATATGCTCAGATCGGGCTTATTACGCTGATCGGGCTGTCTGCGAAAAATGCGATCCTGATCGTGGAATTCGCCAAGATCAGGGTGGATCGCGGTGAAGAGCTGGTCAAGTCTACATTGGAAGCCGCCAAGCTTCGTATCCGGCCTATCATCATGACCTCTATGGCCTTCATATTGGGTGTCATGCCGCTGGTCCTGGCCAGCGGTGCGGGCGGCGCCTCCAGGAATACCATCGGCGTTACGGTGCTTGGCGGGATGATCGCTTCTTCGACCATCAGCATTTTTATCGTGCCGGTGCTTTATGTGCTGTTCACCCGGATGTCTTACGGCAAAAAACAGCTTCAGTGGCTGCAGGACCACCATGAACAACTGATGGAAAAAGCCAAAAGGGTGGAAGAACAGAACATCGATCCCGAATTGGAGTACGACATCGATAAAGCGCATAAAGAAAACAAGGAAGGCCGCGGCGCTTCAGGCGGCGCCGTTCCGCAGGCGGGTTGAGCCGGCAGGGGGTGACTTATTCAAGCTGCAACCGCATTAAGCGCAGGCGGTAGCTTATTCGCGCAGCAGCCGCAGTAAGCGCAAGGTGGCGGCTTATTCGCACAGCAGCCGCATTAAGCTTAAGGTGGCAGCTTATTCACTCCGCAGCGCTTTCACCGGATTGGCTACGGCGGCCCGAAGGGCCAGGATGCTCACCGTAATGAGCGCGATCGCAAGTGCCAAGATCCCCGCCAGCAGGAAGACCCAGAAGCTGACCGGAACACGGTAAGCATAATCCGCCAGCCAACGATTCATTGCCAAATAAGCCACCGGCCACGCGATGATATTGGCAAGCAGCACCAGACGCACAAAATGCCGGGACAGCAGCCCGATCAGACTGCCGACGGAAGCACCCATGACCTTGCGGATGCCGATCTCCTTGATCCGCCGTTCCGCTGCATAGGAAGCAAGGCCAAATAACCCAAGGCAAGAAATGAATATGGCCAGGCCAGCCAGGATACCCACGATCTTGCCGACCTGTTCGTCCGCCTTGTAGACCTCGTTGAAATGATCGTCCAGGAACTGGTACTCCAACGGATGATCGGGGAAGAGCTGCTTCCAAGCCGATTGAATTGAAGCGACCCCTTCGCTCGTCTTCCCACCCGCCAATTTGACGGAGATATCACCAAACCCGCATTGCGGACAATTGAAAAGGAACATGGTCTCGATCTTATTGTGCAGGGAATTGAAGTTGAAATTTTTGGCTATCCCAACAATGTAGCCGGCGGAATCGAACCCAAAATGCCGGCCGATCAGCCAGTCCCGTGTCTTGCCTTTCTCATCTTTGAGCAGCTCATCCGCCACCGCCTCGTTGACAACGTATTCACGCCCGCTCGTACTATCTCTGCCAGGCGAAAAATCGCGCCCTGCAGCCAGCTTTATTTTAAAGAGCCGAAGGTAATCCGGGTCGACAATGAGCCGCGTGGTACTCAGGTCTCGTATGGGTCCGCTACCCATAAATCCCACGCCGGATTGGTCGAGATGACTTCCCAATATGTCCTGCGCGGCCGTTACCCCGGAAATGGAGGAATGCTGCAGCAGGGTTTGCTTCAGCACATCATATTTCCCGGAGGTTACCCTATCGAGTGAAACGTTCACCACCTGGTCGCGTTCGAACCCGGGATCCTTCGTTCGCATAAAGCTGAGCTGGCGCAGCACAAAAATGGTGCTGATGATCAGGAAGATCGCACTCGCGAATTGGGCGACGACCAGGATATTGCGCAACATGCTTTTGTTCTTGCCCAATTGGGGCAGCCCCTTGAGCACCTTTACCGGTTGAAAAGAAGACAGGTAGGCGGCGGGATAAAGACCGGAAATGATACCCACGACGATGGTCCCCGCCAGCACGGCGACGGGGATCCACCCATTCTGCCATAAGATGATCTCCAGGTGACGGTTGCTGAGGTCCTTCACATAGGCCAGGGCCGGCCAGATGAGGAAGATCGACAGCACCAGTGCCAGCAAGGCCAGCAGTACTGTTTCGCTCAGGAATTGGATGCTCAATTGCGAACGCAGGGCGCCAATCGATTTGCGGATACCCACTTCCCTGGCCCGCTCGGCAGACCGGGCCGTAGAAAGGTTCATGAAATTGACACATGCGATCACCAGCACGATCAGTGCGATGATCAAAAAGATATTGGTGTACTTGCCGTCGAACTTCTCGAAATTCACATAGTCGAGCCCGATATCGGCGGCCTGCGCATGCACGTCCTTTAAGGGAAGCAGGAACAACTCATAGTATTTGTAGCCATCTCCATTGAGGTACTTCTTCAAGTAAGCCGGAAATTTCTTTTCCATGGCTGCCACATCGGTATTCGGCGCCAGTTCAAAATAGGTGTTCAACCAGTTACCGCCCCACATCTTGTCCCAGTCGGGTCTGATAAAGGTATTGAAGGAGGATAGCGCATCGAATTGCAGCTGCGAGTTCTCCGGCACATTCGCCAACACGCCCGTGACTTTAAAAAGAACGGTATCATTCGCATAGTGCGCGATCGTCTTGCCCATTGGATCTTCCTTCCCAAAAAGCTTGTGCGCAGCCGCTTCGGTAAGGACGACGCTGTTTGGTTTTGAGAGCGCGGTAGCCCTGTCACCTTTCAACAACGGGAAGTCGAACATGCCCAAAAAACTCGTATCAACGGAGAATACTTCGGGTAGGTATACCTGCTTTTCCCCATAAGTGACCTGGTATTTGTCGTACCACCGCACGTGCGTGTAGTTCCGGATCTCGGGAAATTCGGCTTTAAGCGTCTGCCCCATCGGGTACATGCTCAGCGCCACTTTCTGCGAGGCGACCATGCCAGGGAATTTCTGTACCTCATTGAGCCGGTAGATATTCTTGGTGTGCATCCGGTCGAAACTCCGCTCATAGAACACGAACAAGAGGATCACTATACAGGCGGCCATGCCAATGGCCAAACCCATGATGTTGACGATGGAGTACAGCTTATTCTTCCGCAGGTTGCGCCAGGCGGTCTTAAAATAGTTCTTAAGCATGGAGAATGTTTGATTATCAATCTCTAACCAGAACAATGCCGGTTTTACCTCAAACTCCTAGTCAATTAGTTGCATTTGGCCCGCGGTCGACGGCTGTCCGGTTCCGATACAATCGATGTAGCGAAAATCGGACAGGTTTGGGTGAATTAATGAATAGGCGGGTTGGATTTACTCCCTTACTTTTAGCGCACATTGAGAAAACCAAACTTGCACATGAGACTTCCTGGCCGCCTAGCGTTATTGACGATCCTGCCGATTATGCAGCTGATCATCCAACCTGTCAGCGCGCAGCCTCTTCCCCGCAATGCGTCCATCTTCGTCAACAAAAAGGGTGATACGCTGCTTGTTGAAGCCGGAGCCGACCGCGACGTCATCCTGGGCGGCAAGACCTATCTTTCGGGTCAGGCGCGCTCGAAAGAACCCATCTCCCGCACGGCCTGGACCAAAACAAGCGGCCCCGGCGACGTGCAATTCGCCGACGGCACGGCAGGCCGCACATCGGCTGCGACGACATCGGCCACCTTCTCGGCGCCAGGCACTTATACCCTGACCTTCTCCGCCTGGCAGGACAAGCTACAATCAAGCAGCACCGTCCGGGTAAAGGTCGTTAATCCGCCGCCGGCAAAACGCCTGGATGTGGTCTATACCAAACATTACAGCATCGACAGCCGTCTTTGGAATGACCGCGCCAAAGCCATCATCATCCATTGGATACCCTATTGCATCGATCAATGCGAACGGAGCGACCTTACGACGGGTCAGGGCGGCCTGGACAATTTCATCGAAGCGGCCAAAGCGCTCCGCGGCGAACGGCATGGCCAGCACAAAGGTTATGTCTTTGCGAACGCTTGGGTGCATCAGACAGTAGAAGCCATGTGCGAGGCGCTGATGGTAGACGCCAAAGGTGACACGGCCGTCATCGCTGCCCAAAAAAAAGATGCAGCAGACCCTCGAGCGGTGGATCCCCATCATCCTCTCGGCCCAGGAGCCGGACGGCTACCTGCAGACAGCTTATACTTTGCGCGATACCAGCAAATGGCACGACCGTTGGTCACCGGAGAGCCGCGAGAACCACGAAGGCTATACGGCAGGCTATTTTATCGAATCCGCCATCAACGACTATACGCTTACCGAAGGAAAAGACAAACGCCTGTACAACGCCGCCCGAAAACTCGCCGATTGCTGGGTTGCGAACATCGGGCCGGGCAAGAAGACGTGGTACGACGGACACCAGGAGATGGAGCAGGCCCTGGTTCGCTTTGGCCGATTCGTCAACGATATGGAAGGCAATGGCCATGGCGACGCCTATATCCGTTTGGCGAAATTCCTGCTCGACAGCCGCAGCAGCGGAGGGGACCGCGACGAATACGATCAGAGCCATGTTCCTGTACAGCAGCAGTACGAAGCCGTCGGCCACGCCGTGCGCGCCACCTACACCTATTCGGGCATGGCCGATGTAGCCGCTGAGACGAAGGACGTGGATTACCAAAGTGCCGCCCTCTCCCTCTGGGACAATATGGTCAACAAAAAATACTATATCACGGGCGGTATCGGAAGCGGCGAAACTTCCGAAGGCTTCGGACCCGATTACTCTCTGCGCAACAACGCTTATTGCGAGTCCTGCTCGAGCTGCGGCCTCGTCTTCTTCGAATACAAAATGAACCTGGCCTATCACGACGCCCGGTATGCCGACCTTTACGAAGAGACCCTTTACAACGCCCTGCTGGGTTCTCTTTCGCTCGACGGTTCAGCCTTCCTCTATACCAATGCGCTGGCAACCGCCCAGGGTCGCTATGCCTGGCATAGCTGTCCTTGTTGTGTGGGCAACATCCCCCGCACCCTCCTGATGATGCCAACCTGGACCTATACCCGCGGTGACGACGGGCTCTACGTCAACCTGTTCATAGGAAGTACGATGCGCGTTGAGAAAGTCGCCGGCACGGATGTGGAGATGGTGCAGCAGACCGACTATCCCTGGAACGGAAAAGTGACCCTCACGGTAAACCCGGCGACAGCCAATACTTTCACCGTGTATATCAGGGTGCCTGACCGGACGACCAGCGAATTATATACGCCGTCACCCGCGGTCAGGGGTCTCCTCTCCCTTTCGGTCAACGGCCAGGCGGTGACCCCCGTTATCGATCATGGCTATGCCATACTCCGGCGGGAATGGAAGAAGGGCGACAGGGTCGCTTTCGAATTGCCGATGGCTATCCAGCAGGTAAAGGCCGATGAACGAATAAAAGCCGATAGCGGCAAAATAGCCCTGCGTTATGGGCCGCTCCTGTACAATGTGGAGACGGCTGATCACCAGGACATCACCCAGCCCATCGGCCGGGCACCGCTCACCGCGGAGTGGAACGGTGACCTCCTGCATGGTGTCATGGTCATAAAAGGCCGATGGGCCGACGGCAGTCCCCTGTTGGCCATCCCCAATTACGCCCGCCTCAACCGCACCCCGACGACTGCTACGCCCGAGCGTACCAAAAATGCGCCCAACTCCATCGTATGGATAAAACAATAATGGCGGCGATTTTTATTACGCCCAGTGACCGGCCTAATCGATTATAAAAATAAAACTGCCGACCGCGCCGGCTTCAAGCGTGGGATGGATGCGGCGACCCCGGAAATCAACTGTAAAACTTTTGCGGGCAGCCGTATTGTTGAGGACGATGAGTACCGCCTTGCCTCTGGGTGTGCGAAACGCTACGTTCGGCAACGCATCGTCGGAGTTGCTGACGATATGCGCCGAGCCGGGCAAAACGAATTTTGCCGCATGCGCGATGATATAATAAGCAGGATTGCGCTGCACCGAATCGCCGTCGATCGTCAACGCGCCGAGACAGCGGTCGCAACCCCCGCGGTCGGTATGCGGCTGCCAGTGCGGATCGGAGGCCAGGTTCCATTCGACTACTGTCTTGCACCAATTACGCACGGCACCGACGATCAATTTTCGAATGTGCTCGGGAAGGTCCTTGCTCAGATTACCCGGGGCGCCGACCCATTGTTCCGTGAAATATAAATTCTTGTCGGGGAAGGCGTCATGTACACCCGAAAGCGTGTCTATGCTTCCCCCATACAAATGGAAGGCCGACCCGTCCACATAAGGGTTGGCGGCCGTATCCCGCAGAATAGAAAGAGCATAGTCCGGCCTGTCGCAGTTGTGATCATAAAGCAGGATCTTGGTGTCCAGCCTGTTCTCCGCAATGCCCGGCCCGAGATAACGCTTGATCAGTTCCGCCTCCTCATCCGCCTGCATCACCATGCTCGGATTATTGCCCCCATTCAAGGGTTCGTTCTGAACCGTGAGTGCGTCGATGCGGATGCCATATTGCTGCATGGCAATGATGTATTGAACCAAATACTTCGCATAGGCGGAATAGTATTGTCGCAACAGGCTGCCGCCGCGCGTGTCGTGGTTGTCCTTCATCCACACCGGGGCCGACCAAGAAGAGGCCAGGACCTTAATGCTAGGATTGATCCGGATGATCTCCATGAGGACGGGGATCACGTCGCTTTTGTCGGGCCCCAGGTCAAAATGTTCTAGTGCCGTATCGGTCTTGCCGGCCGGCAGATCGTCATAAGAGAACACATGGTCGTTCAGGTCGGATGCGCCTATACTGACCCGTAAATAACTCCCGCCGATATGGTCGCTGTCCATGGTGAAGAGCTGCTGCAACAACCTCGTCCGAGCGGGTGGGCTCATGCGCATGATCTGCTGCGCACTGCCGCCAGTGAGCGCCCAACCGAATCCATCCATATGCTGGAAGGTCTTTTTCTCGTCAATGGTGATCACGGGGTCCTGGGGAAAGTCGTTGTCTTTGGTGAGCCGCTCGTCCGGTTGCTGTTTGAACAGGATGGCGTGAACGGGGTCGGTCAGCCAGTATTCCACTGGTCGCTGTGCGGTTGCCCCCACCCCGGCGGTCAGCTCCAGGATGCCAAAAAAAATTGTTTTTGCACTGATCATTTGATTACTAAAGTAGCGATAGAATGTGGTAAACTCGTTGCTGCTGCGGCCTGGCCCTTCATCAACAGGTATAAGGGATCGGCTCGTCCGTTGAATTAATCACTATGACAACGATGCCGCCGTCTTTGTTCACAAATGCGGTGGATTGCAAAGAAGCCCGGTTGGAAGACACCGCTACACGCTGTGCCCATAAGGATACCCGGCAGTGACACCAACATCGATATAATTGTGCGCATAATAATTTGAATGGATGATAAATGTAGCGTTTACAACGTACAATGCAGGTGATAATTTATCCTTTCCGCCGGTTGCGGAGCCGCTGTAAAGCCGGGATAGGCGGCCCCGATCTCCTGTAACATGTCGCCCACCGCTTCCGCGTTGGACAGCCGCACGAGTTGCTTCAACCATACCCCGATATCCGGCAAGCCCCTGAGGTATTGCCCATACCGGCCGCGCATCTCATTCAATCCCTGTACCGGCCCATTCCAGGCCAGCGCGCCCGCCAGGTGCTGCCGGCAAACCGCCACCCGCTCCTCCGCCGTCGGTCCTGCCATGATCCTGCCCGTTTGCAGGTAGTGCTTTATCTCGCGGAAGATCCAGGGATAGCCGATCGCCGCCCTGCCGATCATGATGCCATCGACCCCGTACCGATCGCGGTATTCCAATGCTTTCTGCGGACTGTCGATATCGCCATTGCCAAAGACGGGGATGTGCATCCTGGGATTATGCTTCACGTCCGCGATCAGCCGCCAATCCGCCTCTCCTTTGTAGAGTTGACAACGCGTACGGCCATGGATAGTAAGCGCACGAACGCCGGTGTCCTGCAGTCGCTCGGCGACTGCTACGATATTTTTTGATTGGTCGTCCCAGCCCAGTCGCGTCTTGACGGTTACGGGCAGTTTGGTCGACCGAACACAGGCTTCGGTGAGGCGGACCATCAGCGGCAGGTCTCGCAAGACACCGGCACCCGCCCCCTTTGACACCACCCCCTTTACGGGACAGCCGAAATTGATATCCAGGAGATCGGGGTTGTTCGCTTCGACGATGGCCGCAGCCAGGGAAAGACTGTCTTCGTCGCCGCCGTAGAGCTGGATACCGACGGGTCGCTCGCCTTCGAAGATGTCCAGTTTCCGCCGGCAACGGATGGCTCCTTTGACCAGGCTTGCACTCGAGATGAATTCCGTATAGGTCAGGTCAGCTCCATAGGATTTACAAACAGCCCTGAAGGGAGGATCACTCACATCTTCCATTGGCGCCAGCAGCAGGGGAAATTCGGTCAATTGAAGGGAGCCGATTGAAACCATAGCACAAAATTAAGCCAATTCGCCGATCCCGGCGAACCAGATAAACCTCATTCACCGGTGATCACCTACCTTTACCGCCAAATTTCAGTAGACTATGACGGTTAAACGATGGACAATACGCGCCTTCGCCCTACCCCTTCTGGGGTTGTGCTGCATCGTGGCTTGTAGCAAAAGCAACCAAAAGACAGGCTATATCTCTCAGGGTATCCTCAGCGCCTCGGTAGGCGGCGCCAGTTACATTCCGTCGCTTACAGCGGCCGTGTACTCCCCCACCGCCAGCACGTTTGACGTACTGGGCTTACAGCCCGGCAAGGACACGACCTACCTGCGGGTCGGCCTTCCCCTCACCGGCTTTACGATTGGAACCCCTTTCTCCTCAGACACCGTAACGGCTTCCGGTTTGTTCTGGTTCGATGCTCAGCGTACCTACGAATACGATGCCCTCTTTGGCAACGGCGCCTCTCATGCACTGATCACCATCACCTCCTGGGATAGCTCCGCGCTAAAGGTTGCGGGCACTTTCAGCGGAGTGCTGTACAATATCAGCAACGGCAGCGACTCCATCGTGGTCTCGAACGGGACCTTCAACACCAGCTACACAGAAGACTAGAATTGGCTAATGCTTTGAATAAGTAATCAAAGAAAAACTCCCGTCGGTCGTCATGAATGTAGTTTTGTCCGGCCATTGTTGCCAGGGCACAGCTTCGACGGGAAGCATTTCATTGTTCAGGTTGTCAACTACCTTAACGGCATAGTCGTATTTGTCCAACCCATGTACTTTTATTTCTCCAGCAACCGCATTGCGCCGTTGCACCTGCTGATGATTCATCAGGAAAAAGATGGCTACGTCCGGGTCGCCCTCGACAAAAATGCGTTTTCCTTCCCACTCCCTGTGGTTGCCAAGATAGCCAAACAGCTGTGTATATGGTTTGTCACTCCTGAATCGGTATTTGATCAGTTTGGCCGCGAACAATGCACAGAACACGCTGTATACAGCCAGTGGAATGGTATAGCGGTAAATTGGCCGGACGGGCATTTCGTCCAGAACCAGTCCGACAACGGCGATGATGAGGGGCATCACGTAGACCTGGTAATTGAATTCGACGGACCTTAGAATGACCAGCGAAGAAAGGGTTAGCCCGACACCAATAAATATTCTTAGTTCTTTGGCCTTTCGGAGCCTCGACAAGGCAAATAAGGCAAGCAGTGTCAGGGGTATGAATTGCAGGAGGTAGTCAAATTTGATATCCGGTATTCTTTTATTTATTTTTCTTTCCAGTTGCAGACCCATCTGGAGCTTATAGTCCGGAATATCCCTTAGAATGTAGATCAGGTAAGGACTTATCGTTAGTAAGGCTACCAAGCAAAAGATAATGAATTCGCTGATGCCTCTTCGCCAGATGGTGAATGCGAGCGCGATCGAACACGGCATGAGCATGGGATGCGTCAACGCCATAAGGGCCGCAAGTATTGCCAGCCAGTGAGTGCGGATATTGAACTTGACGCCGACAATAGCAGCGGTCAACAATGGAATGGCCAGCGCCTCCATTCGGATAAAGGCGGACGAGATCACAATAAAAGGGCAGATCAGAACCAGACTGGCGAGATAGATCTTGACATAAAGGCTGTCACTCAAAAGAGTAATGAGGTAAGCTGCCAGTACGGCCAGAAAAAAGGAAAAAAGCTTGGCGGTAAGCACCGTGGCGCCGAAGATCTTGAATACGCCAGCCAGCAGCACCATATACAAGGGGGGCATCCAATAAGTGTAGCGGTCTGCCCCAGGCAGCAGTCCTGCGTGTACGGAAGTGGAAAAAGTACCCTTGGTTGCCAGATCCACCGCTGGAGAGGAGAAACTAGCCTCGTCAAGGCTGTTCGGTGGAAAGGAATACCTGTACAACAAAAAATGAAGGAGGAACACAACGGCCGATAAGCAAAAGCAGCCGATTGCGACGGTTAATACGTGGGAGTTGATGGTTCGGGCAATAGGAGTAGGCGATCTAACAGGCTCTAGCAACATAGAATGAGGTTTTGTCAGCTATGAATTCAATTCAAGCGGGCAGGAAAGTGCTAGTTTACAAAGAGTAAATGAATATGCGCCATGACATGGCGAAATGAAGATATGGAATAAAAAGAAAAGGCTGAATCTTTGATCCAGCCTTTTATCTGTTATCTCTGGTCTTAGTTTGCAGCTATAAAAAGGTGCGAGAGAAACATCACCAGACCCAAGAAAGCGATGGCCAAAAGTATCGTCGTTGTGGCCTCGCCTACATGCATGGAATGAGTACTTTTTTTCATATGACGGAATTTTGAGTTCAAAAAATCAATCGTCCTATACAATATATGAAAAAAACCTGATATCTGCAAGCCCTGGAAGACATTAATCTCCAGTTAGTGCTTGCTGCTCATAAAGAAAACTAGGATGCCGCCATCCATGATTTCGTGGTGGGACAGCCAGTGCCTGGTCAGGGGTTGGCCATTCAGCAGTATCTTTTTGACATACACATTCTTATCACCCTGATCCCTGGCTTCGATCCGGAAGGTCTTGCCCTTGTCCAGCTGTAAGACTGCCGACTGGACGGCCGGGCTGCCCAGCCAATATCTGTCGGAACCGGGGGCAACAGGATAGAAACCAAGCGCCGTAAAAATGTACCAGGCGCTCATCTGTCCGGTATCGTCATTGCCACCCAGCCCGTCAGGCGCAGTGCCGTATTGCTTTTTCGGGATCATCCTTACCCGCTCCTGCGTCTTCCAGGGTTGATCCGTCCAGTCGTATAGATAGGCGACATGGTGCGAAGGCTCATTGCCGTGTACATAGTTGCCGATGATGCCGTCGCGTGTGATGTCTTCGGTCTCGGCGAAGAACTTATCCGGGAGCTCCATGGTGAACAAGGAATCCAGGTGTCTCACAAACGACTTATTGCCTCCCGATAAAGCGATCAGCCCTTCAGGGTCCTGCGGCACATACAGGCTATAATTCCATGCATTACCCTCAATGAAGCCCTGTCCATTGGTGCTTAGTACGTCGAAATCCTTCCGGAAGCTGCCGTCGGTCATCCGTGGGCGCATGTACCCGATGCTGGCGTCCCAGACATTCCGGTAGTTGTCTGCCCGTTTGCTATAAGTGGTGTATACGTCCATTCGTCCCAGTTTCTTCGCGGCCTGGGCAATACACCAGTCATCGAATGCATATTCCAGCGTGGTAGAAACAGACGTTCCGTCTAATTCGGATGGGATATAGCCTTTGTCGATGTAAGCCCCAAGCCCTTCGAAGCTGCGGTGGCTGGACGTGACGATACAGGCATCCATTGCCTTGTTGGCGTCGAACGGGGTATTGCCTTTGACGATTGCGTCTGCGATCACCGATACTGCGTGATAGCCGGACATACACCAGTTCTCATTCGCTGAATTCGACCAGACAGGAAGCATGTGCTCCACACTTTGATCGTAGTGGGCCAGCATGCTCCGGATCATGTCCGCGTTGCGCCCCGGCTGGATAATATTGAACAGGGGATGCAGCGCTCGATGGGTGTCCCAGAGCGAGAACGTCGTGTAGTTTACAAAACTGTCGGCTTTATGGATCTGTTGATCCAACCCCCGATAGGAGCCATCGACATCAATATAGATCGTGGGATTGATGAACGCATGGTACATGGACGTATAAAAATTCTGCTTGTCGGCGACACTCCCTTCGATCCGTATCTTGTTCAGTTCTTGTCTCCAGGCATCCTGCCCTAGCTGTCTCAGGACCTCGAAATCCCAACCTGGCGCTTCCGTCCGCAAATTGAGCAGTGCACCCGCCGTGCTGACGGGGGAAAGGGCGAACTTTACTTTGATCTTTTCTCCTTCGGCGGTCTTGAAGTCGAAATGCATCCGCAGCTGACGGCCGGCGATATCGGGAAAATTGTGTGCCTCGTCGAAGTGCCCCCAGAAACCGTGATAAGCCTGCCGCCTGTCGTATTTGCGGCTGCCGTATCCGGAAACGGGTTTGGAAAAAGTCATGGCAAAATAGACCACCCGTGTCCGGGCCCATCCCGATGTCTCGCGGTAGCCGGTGACGAGGGTATCGTTTACGACACGCACATAAGTCCACACATTCTTGTCGGTATAATTGTAAATGCCGCTGATCAGATCGAGGATGATATGCGATTGGTCGCTTGCCGGAAAGGTGTACTGATGAATACCTACGCGGGTAGTCGTCGTCAGCTCGGCCCAGATATTATAGTCTTCCAGCCTTACTTTGTAGTAGTCAGCCTCCGCCGTTTCGGTAGTATGACTAAAGGCCGACCGGAATCCGCTTCGCGGCTGGGAAGCCACACCGGGGTTCATCTTCAAATCGCCCACGGTTGGCATGAGGAGGAAATCGCCGAGGTCTGAGTGGCCTGTTCCGCTGAAGTGTGTGTGACTAAAACCAACGATGCTTTTGTCATCATATTGATAACCTGCACAATATTTATAGACGTCGGGATTGTATTTTCCATCCTGCTCGTAGGGAACGGTATCGGTGTCGGGACTCAATTGTACTGTTCCAAAGGGGGAAGTGGCGCCGGGATAGGTGTGGCCCATGCGTTGGGTGCCGATGATGGGCCGTACATAGCGCAGCGGATCATCGGCGACAGAAGATTGTGAGCGGGCGATCAGGGAAAGAAGAGAAAGACAGGAAAAAAAAAGCTTGCGCATTCTTGAACGGCATTTTGTGACGCCGGCAAAAATAGCGCAAACCGGTAGAATGCCCTAATCGGGAAAACTATCTGATCAGGGAAATTATTCGGCTTCGTTCCACAAACGGTTGCCAAGCAACATCAACTGTAGTTTAGTAGAAATGACGAGGTATAAATAAATGGTATTCGTGACAAGATATCGCTTAAACAGTCTTTTTGGCTCCTGCATTAGCCGGTACAACCATTCCAAGCTATGACGCTGCATCCAGATCGGAGCCCGCTTCAGATCGCCGATCAGTACCGGGAGCGCCCCGCCTACACCGATCATAACCGCTGGAATTCGACCCTTCATTTCTGACATCCATTTTTCCTGCTTTGGGCATCCCAGCACGACGAATACAAGGTGAGCCCCCGATTCGGTGATTAAATCGGCGACATCGTCCATTTCACCAGCGCTCAAAGGCCGGAAAGGAGGGGAATAAAGACCTGCTATCTGAATATCGGGGTAATTCTTTCGGATATAGGTCTCGGTCTTCTCCAGCATCGTCATGTGGCCGCCGTAAAAGAACACCTTTAACTGTTCTTCCTCCGCCCTGGTCAGCAGGTCCGGGAGGAGGTCCATACCGGCCACCCTTTCCTGGTCGACCCCATTGAGCAGTTTGAGGGATTTGGTCAGCGGCATGCCATCCGGGGTAACGATGTCGGCTCCAGTGACCATTTTCCTGTATTCCTTGCTTCGCTGGGCTTCCACCAGCATGTGTACATTAGCTACGCAAACATAACTTGACTCACGTGCAACGGCCAAATCCAAAATGTTGTCAACGAAGGAACGGTAGGGGCCCACACTTATCTGCAAGCTGAAATGCTTGTAGCGTGGAAGCTTTTGTGCCTGTAACATTGCGACAGTTTTTTAAGGTCAATAAATTAAAAACAAAAGGTTGTGGTCTTGCACGGGATTAAAAAGGCACTTTTTCAAGGAATAGAGCGGTATTCAAAGGCCGGCCGCGAATTGCCTGGATAAGGGAATAGAGGCATTGCATTCGACGCAACGGAGAGCCGACCTTATATGTAAGGCGTAATCTGCAAATAAAAGTTAATAAAGGCGCAAGCGACCGCTAAGCGGATATAAGACTGGCCGTACGATCAGAAAATATGGCGTTGAAAAGGATTGGATCGGAATTGGATTCCTGGAGAGCTCCAAGATACGTAAATCTTGTCTAATCGTCAATAAAAAGTTAAAAGGTTTTTCACATATTGCCAATTTTCCCTTATTCATATTGGTTTACGACGGCATAGCCATTTTCTACCAACATCTTCTGCCTTTCAAACAGGTCCAGATCGGCCTGCATCATCTCACGCACCAATGCAGCGAGGTCGTATTTGGGTTCCCAACCCAGCTTTTCTTTGGCTTTGCCGGGATCTCCCAACAGCAGATCCACCTCCGTGGGCCGGAAATAATTGGCATCCACAGCTACCACCACTCTTCCCTTTTCTAATTGAATATCAGGGTTATTGCAGGCAGCAACGATCGCATATTCTTTTTCATCCTTGCCCTTGAACTCCAGTTCTACACCGATCTCACCAAAGGCCATTCGCACGAAGTCTCTTACCATCGTCGTGACGCCGGTGGCGATCACAAAGTCTTCGGCGACATCCTGCTGCAGTATCCGCCACATGGCTTCCACGTAGTCCTTGGCGTGGCCCCAATCCCGTTTGGCATCCAAGTTCCCCAGGTACAATTTATCCTGCAGACCTAGGCCGATCTTGGCGACGGCGCGGGTGATCTTACGTGTTACGAAGGTCTCTCCACGTAGAGGGGATTCATGGTTGAAGAGGATGCCATTGGCCGCAAACATGCCGTAAGCCTCCCTGTAGTTGACCGTAATCCAATAGGCGTACAACTTAGCGACCGCATAGGGCGACCGGGGATAAAAAGGCGTCGTCTCTTTTTGGGGTACAGCCTGCACCAGACCATACAGCTCGGAAGTGGAAGCCTGGTAAACCTTCGTCTTCTTAGTGAGCCCCAGGAGCCGGACGGCTTCTAATATTCTGAGGGTACCGATACCGTCGGCGTTTGCCGTATACTCTGGCGTCTCAAAGCTGACGTGGACATGACTCATGGCCGCGAGATTATAGATCTCGTCCGGCTGGACCTCCTGAATGATCCGGATCAGGTTGGTGCTGTCTGTGAGATCACCATAATGCAGTTTGAAATGTACATTGCGCTCATGCGGATCCTGGTACAAATGGTCGATCCTGTCTGTGTTGAATAGGGAGCTCCTTCTTTTGATGCCATGTACGTGGTAACCTTTCCCCAATAGTAATTCGCTGAGATAGGCGCCGTCCTGTCCAGTCACCCCGGTAATCAATGCAATTTTTGACATAAGTGTTTAGATTAATATTTAGAGTAGTAGATATCAATAAGCGTTTCTATCTCCCTTAAAAGTGTTAAAAATCGTGAGCCACATGATCCGGATATCCAGCCATAGGCTCCAGTTTTCCATATACCATATATCATGTTCGATCCTCTTCCTCAATTGTTCCTCTTCCCGGATTTCACCCCGGAAGCCGTTTACCTGCGCCCAGCCCGTTACGCCAGGCTTTACAAAATGCCGGACCATATATTCCTCCAGGATTTTTGAGAAGGTCTCGGTATGAAGCAGCATGTGCGGTCTCGGTCCAACTATCGACATATCACCTTTTAATACATTAAAGAATTGCGGGAATTCATCCAGATTGGTCTTGCGCAGGAAGCGCCCCAGCCGCGTAATCCGATGGTCATCCTTCGTAACCTGCTTCAGATGCGCATCCTCATTGACCGAGAGCGTCCTGAATTTAAAACACTGGAACTTTTTGTTGTCCTTGCCGGAACGCCATTGAACAAAAAATACCGGCCCCCTTGAATTCAACATGATGAGAATGGCGAGTAAAGGTACCAGCCAGGACAAGATAAAGACGATGACCAACAGACTAAAAGTGATGTCGAAAAGCCGCTTTTTGATGCCGTTGGTAACATCCTCCAGCGGTTCCGGACGCAGGGAAAGTATCGGAAACTGATCGATATATTCCATATGAGTGACGCGGTTTACATATAGTTTGAAGTCCGGTACGAACTTGAATCGGATCAGGGACTTTTCCGCCGTATGCGCCATCTCATAAATATGCGCATTGTGCTCTGGTGAAATGGTGGAATAGATCTCATTGATGTTATTCTTGACCGCGTATTGTACACATTCGTCGATATTTCCTATAATGGGAAGCAGAGATAATTCATTAACTCTTTCCGCGTCCTCAAAATATCCCTCGACGGTCGAGGTATTCTTTTGTTCACTAAAACGTTGCGCAAGCTTGATGGCCACTTCATTATATCCCACGATCACCACCCGCTTGCCGGGACGACCGACCTTATTGGCATACAAGGACATGACTATAACGAATATCCGCATGCAAAGCAAAACAAAGCTGAAGATCGAAAAGCTGGACAGGATGAACAGCCTGGAGTATTGATAGTGGTAAAAGAAAATGAAAACGACCATCAGCAGGAAGAAAGTGACCAGGCATCTGACGGACCGCTTTGCGAAACGGTAGTGGTTTACGGAGCCATCTTCAATGTACAGACCAGTGGTATAGGCAGAGACCAACCAAAGCATATTGGCCATAAAGAACAATAATATATAGGCCGGTCCCGCATCCGCCGGGATCCGGTGCATGTTATTCATCAATATCAATTGGATCAGGTTAAGAACAACCAGATCTATGGCTGCCAATGAAAATCGGAAAAGACTCGTATACCTGCTGCTCATGACAAGGAAATTTTAGGGTTAGAAAGCCGGCAAAATGTCGTTGCCGTATGCGATTGATAAGGCATATTTGGACTACTGCGCTACTTGTTGATAGATCGAAAGCAAAAGCTCCTTATTCTTTTCGGGTGAATATTTGCTGCGCCAGCATTCGAGTACGTTTCTCCGGTAGTCCTCGACTGCTTCCTCGGACAAACTAAACCAATATTGGAGCTGATCTCGCAGATCCCCGCTGTTTCCGGCTTCGAACCGTAGTCCGTTATGGCCCGGTTGAATGACAGCTGCCATTGCTCCGAGATTGCTGGCAACCACCGGCGTACCTGCGGCAAATGCCTCTATGATCGTCAAGGGCGTACCTTCGTACCAAACGGACGGGACCGCTACGAGCGCACATTCTTTCATCGCTTTTGTCACGGCCTCCTTTGTCAGACTACCGAGATAAGTGATATTAGGATTGGTTCTTGCGGCTTCCTCCACACAAGCCCGCAATGGACCATCGCCGGCAATATGCAGGTGAACCTCCCCTTCGCTGAAAGCTTCCAGCAATACAGGCACCCCTTTGTCCGCCGAAAGCCTGCCTACAAATAGGACATGATCACCTTTTACTATCCGGGCGGATGGGGGCGGAAGTTCTACGAAATTCGGCTTCACCTGGATCTTATCCGCCCCAACTCCAAAAGTAGACTCGGCAAAAATACCTTTCGCAAATTCATTCAACACGAGAAAACGATCTACCCGGGTCCAGGTGCCTATCTTTTTATGGAACCAAACGACGAATGCCAGCCAGAAGGTGAGCAACATCGAATTTCTGTATACCTTCATTCGGACGGCTTTCCATGGAAAACCGGCATGCAGGCTGTCTGTAAATAACCGGCCGTCGTGCGAAAGGGTTGCTGAAGGGCAAAGCATGCGGAAATTGTGCAAGGTGAGCACCATGGGAACCTTCAACCTCGAAATCTTCCGGATCGCCAGTGGTCCGATTGCAAAATGAAGATTGTGAAAGTGAATCACGTCCGGCTGAAATTCCCGAACGGCCCGTTCGATCTTGCGGGCGGCACTCACGTTCCAAATGGAGAACAAGAACTGCGCCAATCCTCTGACTCCAACCTTATTGTTGAATGAAAGCTGTTTGAGGGTGGTATACTTTCCCAGCAGTTTGCTCTCCTGCTCGAAAACCACATCCTCTCCCCCGCGCTGTTGATAATAACTATGAATTAAAAGAGCTTTCATATGGGTGACTTGAAAAAGACCATATTGATCAATTTATATGCGATTCTGGTTGGTATGGAATAGGTTCGTGTGAAACGCCGGATGATCTTTTGCTCCAAGCCGACGCGATCGGTAAAATGGAACTTCGTTTGACCGGACTGATCCAAGACTGTTCGGAACCGGCTCCATTTTTCCTTTGTATGCGTTGCCGCTGCCGAAAACCCTTCATTGGATATTTTCGAAACCGCCGGGAAAACAGTGAATTGACCCGTTCTGAACTGATGATAACACCACAATATCGCCCAGGAATTGATGCTCCCACCCATTTGCCAGTCAAGCATCTGGCTCAGGTCGGAACCCATCCGGTTAAATCTTTTTCTGGCAGCCGCGTCCTTACTGAACGTGGAATATTCCCCTGCCGTCCAGTCGATCTCGTTCCAACGGTCCTTCCAGGTGGCCCAGCCCCATGAACTGGCCCTAAGCGTAAAATAGACCGCATCTTGTTTGAGAAGATTCATTGGCTTTGTGTACCCGCCAACTGAAAAAATTCGCTTGTCATTGCGATAAAATTCCAGCGCCTGATTCATAAAAGATAGGAAATTCGTACTGCAGATCAGGTCATCTTCCATCACAATTGCCTTTCCATTTTGATCTATGATCGAAGAGACACCCGTTATCACCGAACGGGCGAGGCCCATATTTTGCGCGGCCTCATTGATACAAACCCTTCGAAAACCTGAGATCGTCGAAATGAATTCACGTACCCCGGCTACGGCTGCTTCATCTTTTTTAGTTCGTGGATGATCGGAAAAGATGAACAGCTCGCTTTCGGCGGCGAGCGGATCCTGCTGCAGCGCCTGAACAGCCCTTTGCAGGCTATCCAGGCGATTGTATACAAAAAGAATGATGGGCGCTGTTTCCATTACTATATTTCGGGCCAACTAATCTATTGATATTTAAGAGAATACTTATCTACGACACTCGGAACCGGTGCAAAAATAAGACCAGGACGTATAAGCCAAACCGAATTGAAAGAATAACCGGGGATCGAAAACACTAAATGCCTATTTTCGTACCTTAGCGAGACCTCTCCACAAAGAAAAGAAAGTTCCGCGTACTCGATCAATCAAGCGCCATGGCGATCGCTTTTCCGTACATCCTGGCCGTTTCCTAAACTCCATTGCTAACCGATCTTGCCAGCACAACGTTCGTGGACGCTTCCACAGCGAAGGATTGCCTTGCAGACACTTATTGACTGTTTTATTTTTAAAATGATACACTATGATGCTTCGTTGTAAAGACCTTGTTTTTAATTGGCCAAAAATGGTCATCTCTTTTGTTTTTTTCTCACTGGTTTCGAGCAGTGTTTATTGCCAGGCCAGTTTCTATGTCGCAACTACCGGAAAGGATAGCAACCCTGGCACCATCGATGCACCCTGTCAGACCCTGGAAGCCGCCAGAAAACTGGCGAAAGCGGCCTCCGGCGGCACTGCTTATATCTACCTGCGCGGAGGCGTATATTACTTATCAAACTCCTTCGACGTGTCACTTTTGACGTGGGATCCGGCAAAATCGCTTCATATTAGTAACTACAACAATGAGCAAGTAACGCTATCAGGCGGCCTTCCATTGGATAGAAGCAAAATTTCATTGGTCACAAATCCGGCCGTTCTGAAACAGCTGCCTGCGAAGGCTGCCTCACAAGTATACGTAACTGATTTGAAAGCCCAGCAAGTGACCGATTTTGGCCAACTGCATCAGTACGGCTATGGTCATGTACCTGTGGCTTCCGCCGCGGAACTGTTCATCGGTGATCAGGCGCTGACGCTGGCCAGATCACCCAACTCCGGGAACATACCTATCGGGATAGTGAGTTCGGCAGGCAGCGTTGGAGATGGCACGACTACCGGCGCTGTTTTTCACTACAATTACGCTCCTGCGGCGGCCTGGTCAGGCACGGACACCAAAAACCTTTGGGTCTCTGGAATTTTCAACAATGGATGGTCGGATGAGACCGTCTCGGTGGCCAGCATCTCGCCCAATACCATCCGCCTAGGCAGCGGTACCATTTATGGCGTTGCAAGTTCAATACAATCATCAAGTAACAACGAACGGGACAAACTGGCGATCCGCGGTTTCTATTTCTTCAATCTCCTGGAGGCGCTGGATACTGTCGGTGAATACTACATAGATCGCACCAATGCTTTGTTGTACTTCTGGCCTCCTTCGGGTACGCAGAGCTGGGGGATCACGCTTTCCATGCTGAGCGTCCCGCTGATGACGATCACTAATGTTTCCAATGTAACCGTCAATGGGATCAAATTCGCATATACCAGGGGATGTGCCATTCAGGCTACAAACGCCAGTCATATTACCATAACCCACGCAACATTTTGCGACCTGGGGCAAAGTGCCGTCGCCACTACCGCCAATTGTACCTACATCGTTGTCGACCAAAGCTTGCTTTTTAACATCGGCTCCACCGCCATCAACCTGATTGCCGGCAACAGGACGACCCTGACATCGGGGAACAACGTGGTGAAAAATTCAGAGTTTTACGGTGACGGACGCCTCTTTCACAGTTTTAATCCACCCATTTCGCTCGACGGCGTCGGCGCGGTTGTCTCGAACTGCTATATTCACGATATGGGTGGCCAGGCGATCCTCTACCAGGGTAACAATCACATGATCGTCAACAATATCATTTCCCATGTCTGTACTCAATTTGACGATGTCGGCGCCGTAGCCACGGGTCGGGATCCCTCGTCAACGGGCACCTTGATCACCAATAATTTTTTTGAAGGCATTACCTGTCCGCCCGCTCTTCTGGTCAGTGCGGTTTATATCGACGATGGCAGCGGCGGCATAAAGGTCCACAGCAACCTGTTCCTCAATTGTGGTACTGGCGGAACTGATTCTACTTATGGAAGGGGCGCTGTCCATATCAATGGCGGAGTCGACAATGAATGCCTTAATAATATTTTTGTAAACGTAAGAATGGCTTTCAGTGGCACTAAATGGGACGCCGCAACATGGAGTACCTATCTAACAAGCGCCTATATAAAACAAGTCACTACGCAGACTGTCAATATCCTCTCACCCGTTTACCAGCAGCACTACCCTTTTTTGAACAATTTTTTCAATCCAAACAGGAACCACACGAATATCCTTAATAATTCAATAGCTCTCGGTGCAAGGGCTTTTATCGTTCCCAATCTCAATGCAGTATCGGCTGTGTACGCCGACAATACTTTGCAAGCGCAGACCATCAAAACCTGGGCCGCCATTTTAAGCTATTTCACCACTTCGGGCGTTCCCCCGACGGCAAGAGCCTGGCTCAGCTGGACACCCATCAATTTCGGCCAGATCGGCATTCAGCCGGATTAATGATTTCATGTCTTAATTTAAACGATGCGATTATGCGCGACAATCAGTTTGCTTACCAGATCCACAAAACAGCATCAAGATACGGAATGCTGTTCCTCCTATTAATGACAGGTGCAATGGCCTTTTGTCAGTCACCGGGTTCCGTCTACTATGTTGCGACAAATGGAAATGACCAAAATGCCGGTACACTTTCGGCGCCTTTCCAAACTTTGGAGCGTGCCAGATCCGCTGCCATGCAGGCGAAAGGCAAAGATGTGGTCACCATTTATCTGAGAGGAGGAGAATACTATTTCGGGAAGATATTCTCTCTGACGAACAAAACCTGGGATTCGACCAGAGCACTCCGGATAAGCAGCTACCAGGGGGAGCCGGTTTCCTTCAGCGGCGGCATCAAGCTGGACAATGGGAAGATCGCTCCGGTAAAAGATCTGAATATCCTGCAGCGCCTAAAACCCGGTGCACGGAACAATGTATTCGTCACATCTCTGAAAGATCAGGGTATAACGGATATTGGGGTCATGAGAGCTGCGGGCTTCGGACATCCTAAATTGTCGTCCCAGTCGGAACTTTTCATCGATGGTCAGCCTGCTGTCCTGGCCCGTGCGCCAAATTCAGGGAGAATACCTATCGGAACGGTCGACTCGGCGGGCGGCCTCTTACGGGACGCCAATGCCAAAGGCGCCATATTCCATTTTTATTATCCCGGCTCTTCCAGATGGACAAAAGATGCTGCAAAGAATCTTTGGGTTTCGGGATATTTCAATATAGGTTGGTCCGACGAAACAGTACCTGTGGCTGCGATTAGTGACAGTACCGTCCAATTGGCGACGCCCACGGTCTACGGGGTAAAGACCTCGGTAAAAAGCCAGAATAACCTGGACAGGGACAGATTGGTGATTCGCGGTTTTTATTTTTTTAATATCCTTGACGAACTTGATACAACGGGTGAATATTTCATCGACCACGATAATATGCTGCTGTATTGCTGGCTCCCTGCAAAACCCGCCGGCACGGACATCCACTTATCGGTATTGAATGACCCGATCATCTCCGTTATCAACCTGTCGAACATTTCCTTCAAGGGGATCAAGTTTGAATATACGCGAGGATCAGCCGTGCTAATAAGGAATTCCACAAAGATCAGCTTCAACCATGGCAGTTTTTCGAATATCGGAACGGATGCCATATCCACCGGCAATTGCACCGGTTGTATGATCAGCCGTTGCAAATTTTTTAACATCGGCGCGTCCGGCGTTATACTTGACGGTGGAGATAGGGTGAGCCTGGTTCCGTCGAACAACGTTGTGATAAATTCGGAATTTTTCCATACCGGCCGGCTATTTCGAAGCTTTAACCCAGCCATTAACATAACGGGAGTTGCCAGTTCGGTAAACCATTGCTATTTCCACGATCTGCCAGGCCAGGCCATATTGTATCAGGGCAACGACCACCAAATCACCAACAACAACTTTAATGCTATCTGCATGGAGTTCAGTGATGTCGGCGCCGTGGGGACAGGCAGAGACCCCTCATCTGCCGGAACGATCATTGCAAATAATTTTTTCGCAAATGTGACCTGCGGCCCCGAGCTCATGGTAACGGCCATTTACATCGATGATGGCAGTGGCGGCATCAAGGTTCATGATAACGTCTTTCTGAATTGCGGAACGAGCGGATCAGAGAATTCTAAATTTGGCTTCGGGGCCATCGAAATAAACGGCGGCAGCGATAACGAATTTTTGAACAACATTTTCATCAATGGCAGGTTGGGCTTCAGCGGAGGTCTTTGGAGCGACCAGAAATGGCAGGAATACCTCAACAGCGATTTTATAAAGAAAGCTACTACGAAAGATGTGAATATTCTTTCTGAAACCTATGCGAAGAACTATCCCTTTCTTCAAAATTTCTTCGATCCGAATAGGAAAAGGAACAATCCCGTCCGTAATTCACTTGTTTACAATATGCTGAATTTCTCTTACCCGCAAAATAATATTGTATCCAACATATACACAGAGGATAATCCGGAGCTGCGATCCAAAAAGAATTATTCGGATATTGTCAGCTTCTTCAAAAAACATCCGTACCCGCAAAACGTACAAACCTGGACCGACTGGACGCCCATCGACTTTGGGGCGATCGGGATACAACCCGAATGAAATCAAAATTTTTTCATCAGATTGGAATAAAAGACCTTGCCGAAATCGATAAGAAAATATAAAATAGGCACCCTGCTATGTTTTATGGCCCATTGCCATCTGACGGATAGTTTGCTCGGAGATTTTATAGAGGTAAGATCGGTTTTTAGTTGGCCAAGCCCCTTTTTCTTTTTCTGATCTCCGTTGAGACCTGTAGCGCCAACGTGGCTCAACACGACGCAGCTGGTGTTGACCATCAACGAGTATCCGCGTTTGCGCGCCCTCAGGGAGAAGTCCTCATCCGCCATATAATGCGGGAAATTGACCTCGTCGAAGAGGCCTGCTTCTCTGAACGCGTCAGCTGGAATCAATGTCCCCCTGCCAGGCAATAGATCCGACGATACATTTATATATTGATCCTTTAAAAAGGTATAAGGCTTGCTGAGGTCGACCGCGCTCCGGTATCTGGTATTCCAGTCACTCCAATCTATACCCGAAAAAATGACTTTTTCGGGCTGGTCGATGTCCAGGGAAACGCTGCCGATAATAGACCTGGGATTGGCCCGGGCGGCCAACAGGAGATTGCCGATATAGTCATTACCAACTACCAGGTCATTATTCAGTGTCAGAATGTAGTCGGCTTTTTTTTCCAGTGCATACCTGACGCCTGCATTTGTGGCCGATGTCCACCACATCCGGTCATTTCCCTGGACGACAACCACGTCCGGGAAATCAGCGGCGATATTTTGCGACGTAGCATCTGTAGACCCGTGATCGACAACTACAGTCACAAATTCCCTGCAGATCTGGGAAGCCAGGCTGGCCAAACAGGCTTTTGTGAAATGCCACCTGTTGTAAACGGGAATGACAATATAGATCATATTTTTGTGCATGTCGTGGCTTGCCCCTATTCGTTGATTTTTCTTATAAATTTCGCAGGATTACCCGCCCAGATCTCATTTGGAGGGATCGACTTGGATACAACGGCGCCGGCCCCGATAATGGAGTTATTCCCAATTGTGACTCCTTTAAGTATGGTACAGTGCGCACCTATGAATACATTTTCACCTATGACAACCTCCTTTATCAGCACATTGGCGATATCCTCCTTTTCCTGTATCCGGGTTTCGAAGCCGAGACTGTGAAAGTCGGTGTCGTAGATCACCGTATTACCACCGATCCGGACACCATTCCCGATCTTGATAGACTTATTGCAGTGAATGGCGGTGGAACTGAGCCCAACGTTTTCTCCGATGATGATTTGTCCGCCATTATTAGCAATAAAGAAACAAGGCTGTTGGCGGCCGATCCGGTTGTACCGCGATCCATTATTCATCTTGAATTTAGCGCCAAGCTGTAGTCGTCCGCCATCATAAAGATCGATCACCGGTATCCCCTTGGTACTAAACGATGAGAACCGGACATCGAAGACCTTGAACTTATAACACGTTATTAGATAAGCGTAATAGTGAAAGAACACGCGGAAGATCTTTCTTGAGATAAAATAAGAATATTTGACGATCACGCCCATGGAATCATTTTTGTAAATATACGGTTCATCGAAACCTTAATTCAGCAGCCTGACCTCATCGTCGAACATTTTAGAGCCATTACAGTAAGCATAGGTCAGCCCAAGCAGCACAAAGATCAGACTTTCATAATTGGGATGCCGTATAAAGACGATCTTAAATTGATTGAGTAGAAATGAGAGCCACATCAAAGCGAACGGTAACCCAAGCATGCCTTTTATCCTTGAGCCTTTATAGACGGGGTATATAAGCAGCAAAAGGATGATCACACTTCCGATCCAACCAAAGTATAGGGGAAGGGTGAGGTAGAGATTGTGCGCGTCCATAAACGCAATAGAATTGCTGCCGCTATTGTTTATATACTGATAATCCTTACCGAAGGCGTAGCCATTGCCAATCATGTGGGAACTGCTGTTCAACGCTTCAAATCCCATATCATATGGGCCTTTACGATTGATACCCTCGCCCGTAGACACGTCTACATTCGACTCGGCGAGGATGTTCATACGAGTCGCCAACGTATCCAATCCCAACTTGGTATAAATGAAATTAAAAGACACTAGGAATAAAAGCAGGAGCAGGGCAAGCCCACTAAAAAATTTCCAATTGAGGAGTTTTTTTAAATTAAAAAGGTAGATCAAAAAAACGAAGCCGCCTGCCATAAGGAGAGACGACCTGGTTCCTGAAAGCAGCACGCACAGAACCGTAAAGACCAGGATCAACCGGATCGGCGTCAGCAATTTCAATTTCCTGACGGTTTTGCCCTCACGCACCAAAAAAGTGAAATAAAATATGAACAGCATTGCGTTGACCTCGCCAAAGGCTTCAAAGTCTCCCACGCTTCCCCAGTTGCGTACCTTATTGGTATCCAAACCTTCTTCTCTCAGGTCGTTATCCGGCTCATCATTCAATTCCTGTGTGGGGAAAAAAGGCAGGTTCACATGCGTGATCTCGAAACGCTGGTTGACACATATCACAAACTGCATGACCGCGATCACCAGGACAATGGCAGTAAATAATTTGAAAAAAGAGATATTGAAAACTATGCTTTTGGCGATGGAGAAAAAAAGCACGAAGCTCAGGAATACCACGGCATAGGAGATCTTATCTCCCATGCCACTTGGATTGACATAAAAAATGCCGAGTATGACCAATGCGGCCAGGAATATTGAGAAGGCCCTGAAAGTCTTGTCTCTTCCGATCTTGATCCTCTTCTCAGAGACAAGAAGGCCGGTGAATAAAAAGAATGCATAGTTCCAAACGCCGCCCTTTTCGGATGAATAATTATAGAAAGACAGGAAAAGAAGCATGACCGTTATTGTTTGCGCATCCACTTGCTTATTGAAAAACTTGAACAGGATGACAAGCATGACCAACCAGGACAGCGCGTTGACGGCTCCGCTTGCCACGAAAGTTTTCATGGTAAAAGATCCGACCACCAGCAAGGCAAAGATAACGGCGAGGATCCCGATCAGTTTTTTATTGATGAATAATTCACTGTTCATATTTGTCGATTAAGATACCTGCCCGGCCGATCGGGCTGAGATCTCTATGATGGCACGATAGGTAGCTAGGATATCGCTTACTATTTTATCTGGCGCGTGGCGCGCCCTCGCCGTTTCTCTGCCGTTCCTGCTTATTTTTTCCGCCAATACAGTGTCGATGAAAATTTTTGATATGCCGGAAGCCATCTCGAAGGGCGCATTGGCCGGCACCAGCACGCCGGTAACGCCATCTTCGATCAAAGAAGGGATACCGCCGGAGTTGCAAGCGATCACCGGCAATCCGAGCATTTGGGCTTCGCAAACGCTGTTCGGACTGTTATCGATGTAAGAGGGATGGGCGAAAACGTCGCCCTGCAACAGCAGCGCTGCAAGATCTGCTACAGGCTTGACCCCAACGAATTTCACGTGGCAGTGCTCGGCTTTGATCCCTGTATGGTCTTCAAAAAACTGAACCATTTTATTACTTGCATCGATGCCCACCACCTGCCATTCGAACGCCAGGCCGGTATACGTTTTGAGGATGGCCGCTGTCTTTAGTATCATGTCAATTCCTTTAAACGGAGTTGACGAAATGGTCGTTATTATGGTTAGTTTTTCATTATTTGTTTTACGCCATTGCTGCAGATCATAGAAGAGCGGTCTCAAGACCTCGTCACCGTGAAAATATAGGGAGGACGGCGCCATCAACCTGGTAACTGACCTGTCCCATTGGGTCCTGCCTATAATGTATTTTGCATCCCTTAGATACCCGATCTCCCGTTTGGCCATTTTCCTGAATCGCCGCCGAAGAAAAAGATCGCTATTTCCCAATAGATGGCCCAGCAGGAAGCGGCGACTGAGAAAAATGTCCAATACGTCAATGCCCGGGGGATAATAGGCGTTTAGGTAAGGGTTGACAAGCCCCTGAATATGAACTACAACTGGTACATTAGTCATCGTTTGAATGGCTGCGAAAGGCCCTTCCGTGCCGAACACTTGTATAATGTCCGGTTTGAAATCATTTATGACCGACTTAAATGAATTAATGTGCGATTTGTCCGTGATCTTTCCCGTCCAATTCTGTAAAAAGCGCCCTGCGCTGCCCTTCCTTTGTCTCCTGATAGGGTAATAGGTCGCATCATCCTGCTTATGTTTGGCCTCGTCCGTCTGGTGAAAAAATGAAATACCCAGTTCGATATCATGGGATCGTGAAATGACGCGTTCCAGGGACTCGATCCAACCCCCACCATAATAGTGATGTTGGCTCAGGTTTTTATATAGTGACGGAGTGTTAGTGAACCACAATACCCGCATTACCGATAGTTTTGTCTTTTTGAAATGCAAGGGACATGGAAATCGCCGCAATAGAGACGAAGGATAGTAGTCTGCCATAGGCGACAGCCAATGCACCATAGCGCACCGCGATCGATAAGATCAGTATCGTACACAAACAACCCAATGCATTCACCAATAACACCTTTTTGCCTTTCCCCGAAGCTATGAGCATCGCGTCCCCCAACGTAAAGATCAATACGAAAAAATACGAAACGGCCAGCACGTTGGATAAGGGATAGGCTTCGGTAAACCTGCCTTTGCTCATGAAATAGATGAGATATTTGGAGCAAAGGCAATACAAAACTGTCGTTATCCCACCCAATCCGGCCAATCTGAATACATATTTTTTCAGCGTTCTCATATCGTTATGGACCTTGGATTTTATAATATCCGGTTCGATGGTCTGATACATGGCGAAGTTGAATGTGTGCAGATAGGTGGCAAAATTGAGCCCAATGCTATACAAGCCCAGCGTTCTCGTATCCACCTTTTGTTCAAGGAACATCTGGTCCAGCCCTACCAGGGGATAATAAACTATACTGGACAACAGCAAAGGCCAGACAAAGGTAAAGATCTTCCGAAATTCTATCTGGCCGAACGAAAACCCTCCGTTCTTAAAAACGGTCCAATAGATGAAGATCGATATCAACAGCTCTGCGCTGATCAGCCCAATGAACCTGCTTTGCGCAGAAGCCTCGAATTGTATCACCAAAAACAAACCGACCCCGATGCTAAATATCCTTGAAATGGCTGAAATAATAAAAAAGGACAATGGTTTCTTCTCCAGGCGCAATTTGACCATATATATGGTTTTTAGGCTGCTTACCGAGACGCCGACCAAAGAAAATATCAAATAATGGTTTACATTAAATTTTATGTGCAGCACATATTTCAAAAACACATAAGAAAATGCTCCGACAATTATTACCGCAATTGCATTCCAGACCAGCAGAAACGACATCAATGATTTTAGTAGCACCTCCCTCCCCTCTTCCGCCACCCGAAAATAATGGGAAGAGAAATACATGTACAAATTGAAGGAAAAAAGGAATGTGAAAAAGCCGGAATAGTTCGTAAAATAATTGAAGGCCGCGAATTCCGAAACACTTAAATATTTTGCAAATAAAGGATAGGTGACAATCGAAACCAAAAACGATAATATGGTCGCGCCGAAGTATAAAAACGTACTTTTTAATGGGGCCTTCTTGACAAGCGAAAGGAGCTTATGCATTCAAAAAGTACTTTATTTTCATTTTCAATGATTTATATTTTGTGAACCATCGCATAAAATGATGTTTCATATGATATTCATCGAAGCCGGCGTCCACGCTTACGCTTTTAGGTTCATTGACGAACTTCCAATCGTGAACGGCCTTTCCATAAAGGTAAGCGGACCTTGTGGAAGATGTTGACGAATGATTATGTGTTCCCACCAACCCGATGTTGGAGATCAGGTTTCTGTCCGGCACCACAGCCAGGCCGTCAGATTTGAACAATGTGTATTGCCATTGATAGTCCCATGTATATTTCACGGGTTTGCTGTGGATGTCTCTGAAGAGTTCTTTCCAGTATTGCCTGGCCGCCCTATTCGAAAAACGGGCATTGACCTTGTTGAGATTTTCTTTCCAGTCATTGATGGTGAAATCATATTTCGACCAGGCCCGCTTCCACGTCGCCCAGCCCCAAATATGTCCTATCGATGAAAAAAGAATTGAGGCGTCGTTAGTGTACTCATCGTTCCAGCGCGTCCCCGATATGTGCATGACCCGCTCATCTTCCTTGAATTTCTCCAGCATACTCTTGCAAAATGAAAAGAACGATTTGGCTGGAAGGCAGTCATCCTCGAGGATGATCAAACGGTCTTCGTTTTCAAACGCCCAATTGATGGCGGTCGTAACACCTCCAGCGCATCCCAGGTTTTTAACCTGAAAATTGCGTTCTATTTTAATGCCCGGATCGGCATTTTTGAACAGCTCCCTCACCTGTCCAACTTTCTCAAAGTCGTCTTGATTGCCTTGCCGTGGGGCATCTGAAAAAATGTAGAGTTTCCGGGGGGCGATCGATTTGATCGCCTCGAAGACTTCGGCGGTCGTATCGGGCCTATTGAATGTTATCAGCAGTACAGGTATATCAAAATTCATTGCCATCGGAAGCTTTTCAAGCCAAATAATTGATCGGTCTTTCGTTTAATTGTCTCGACAAATCATCAGGATCCAGGTCATTTCTCAATTTATTCACGAACCAGGTATCCCACGTGTCGGAAGCGTCTTTCTGCAGGCCTTTGGCTTGCAGGATCCCATTCACATGTTCAATAAATCGTTGTCTGTGCTCCCTCATAAGGGAAATGGCCGTTGACCTGATGGCCATCGAATCCTTGTTTGCCGATCTTAATCTGTCGACCGCGAGGGCGATTTGCTCCGGATCAGGAGTGACTAAAATGGAATTATAATCGTCGAAAAAAACATCTCTTCCGCCTTTTGATCTTGTGGAGACGACGGGTATGCCGCACAGCAGGTATTCACAGGAGGCGTACATGGCGCCCTCGACTGCCGAAAGCGCCACACCGACATAGGCTCCGTTATAAATTTCCTCCAATGCCTTGTTGTCCAAAAAGACGGGCTCCTTTCCTGGTGAATAGTTAAGCCACGTTATATTCTTCAGGGATCTATCCAAATAGCTTTTGTATGCGCTGTTTTCGAATCTATAAGTGATGAATGCCACCTTCCCCTTGATCGCAGCGACGAGGGTATGTCGCTTAAAATTGGTTAAGACTGCATTGTACACTGCGTCATACCCTTTTTGAATCCGGGGCAGGATCGAAAAAATATTTTCATCGATAAAACAATTATGATTGCAATAAACGGAATCGATATTAAACAAGCGAAGCAGCTGATGTTCCTTTTGGGTATTACAAAGTATTGAGACATTGATCTTCGGAAACATTATCTTGTTCCTCAGGATGGTGAATAGTACCTTACCAAGCAGCCTGGGTGTCTCGATAGACCACCAGAGCCCACAGATAATATGAATGTTTTTTTTCAGGCCGCTGCCGATCTCGCTGGACAAGCGGTACAAATTAACGTAGTCATTTAAAACTATAATGCCGGCTTTAGCATCCAACAGCGTTCCGAAATAAGTCTTTTTCATAATCTTTATTTCCTGCTGCCCCGCAATCTCTTTCGGAATCCCTTACTCTTTTCCCTTTTCTTGTCCTGAGGGTAACTGCCACTGTGTCCATAGCCAAATCCAAATCCATATCGCCCGATTCCCCTGTTTTTAACTCCATTGAATATTACCGCAATGTTTTTCAGGCCTCGCATGCTTGCATTCTCGTCCAACAGCTTTATGAAATTGCCGGGTGTGACCATATGTCGCACGACATACAAGGTGGCGTCGCACATGGGGGAAATAATGTAAGCATCGGTGACCAGGCTGACGGGGGCCGAATTCACGATGATATAGTCGAAGATGGTTTCAAGGTATTTCAGCAATTCTTCCAGCCTTCCGTTGAGTATCAACTCCGAAGGATTGTGCGGAACGGGGCCTGACGGAATGATAAAAAGATTCTTGCTTATGGTTGTATTCTTTATGATATGATCGGCATCCTTTTCTCCGACAAAATAATTCGTTAGTCCTACCTCCCGGCTGACATTTAATAACTGGCTGAGCTTTGGATTACGGAGGTCCATTTCCAGCAACACCACTTTTTTATTGGTCATCGCCAGGGTAATAGCCAAATTGGCTGCTATAAAGCTCTTGCCTTCTTCGCTGATACTCGAGGTGACAAGCAGTTTCTTTTTCCTGTTGTTGATGCCTATATAGGCAAGTGAAGTCCTCAGTTGGCGAAATTGTTCGGCAATGATCGATTCCCTCCCATCGTCCATAATGAGAGAAACTTCGGAACTGTCCTGCATAATCTCTCCAATTACCGGTGAAAGGGTATATTGTTCGATCTCTGAGCGGAAAACGATGGTTTGGTTAAGCCCTTCGAGGATCGCGATCGTGCCCGCTCCTACTATAAGGGCCAGCGCGAATGCAACCGCATAGATCAATTGTCCCTTGGGGCTTACTGGTTTGGCGCCGGTGTTGGCATTGTCTACGATCCGGGTATCGGCAACTGCGGAATTATAAGAAAGCGCCGTCTCTTCCCTTTTCTGAAGAAGAAAAGCGTAGATACCGTTTTCGATAGATTGTTGGCGGCTTATGGCTATTAAGCCTCTTTCTTTCTGAGGAAGCTTTCTCAGATTAGCCGTGTAGGTGCCGGTGTTGCTGGAGAGATTCTTCAGGCTTGCTTCGAGATTGTTCTTCAGGCTTCGGATATTCTCTAGGATATTAGGTTTGATCTTGTCGATCTCATTTTGGATCGTCAGTAATATGGGGTTGTTCTCAGCGGTTGTTTTGCGCAAGCCCTCGTATTGTACTTCCAGGTCATACAATTTTCCCAGCAACTGCGAAAGGCCGACGTCATCGACACCCAATGTCGAAGGCATAATACCGGGCTGATCGTTCTTCGAGGTCACATATTTCTCGACCTGGTCCAAAACAGCAAGCTGCACATTGACCGAGCTCAGTTTTTGATCGTTCAAACCAACGCCGTCGAGGTATGACTGGCCCTGTGCAGTTAGGTCTACTATCCCTTCATTTGTTTTATATTTCTGAATGCCCAGCTCTACCGAATCGAGTCCCGAAACCACCAATCGCAGCCGCTCATTGATGAATTTCAGGGTATTTAACGCTTGTGCGTTCTTGTCGTTGACCGCCGCGCGGTTATAAGCAGCGATGAGGCCGTTCAATATATCCTCCGAACGTTTCGGGACAGCATCCTTAAGGGACAGGTCTATTACCGAGGCCAGTTTAGTGGCCTGGATCACTTTCAGGCCATCCAAATAGCCGTCCGTGACGGCTTTCGCATCCGCGATGGAATAAAACAGCCTTTTTTTCTCCTCGGGTACCTGATAATTAGGATTCGGCAGAAAACGGATCGTATTGAAGCCGTCATAGAACCATTGACTGACGAGGTAATGCTTTTCGTCGATAACCACCTCATTTTTTACGCTGTCATAAGTAAAGTAAACTTTTTTCTCCTCGACGAGCGAATCCGGACTTCTCGCCTGTATGATGACTGGCGAAAGGCGATAGCCCGATATGGACTTTAACGTTCCTTTATAGGTGACAGGCGCATACAGGCACAGTTCTTCCACCACTTCGTGCATCAGCATCCTCGACTTGATTACTTCTATCTCATTCTCCACCAATTTTTTAGATCCGAAAAGATCTAATTGTTCCATTAAATTTGTATCATCGACGCCTTTTTTCTCATCCTTTACAAGAAGCGTGGCTGTTGTCTCATACATGGGTGTAGCGTACTTTAGGTATCCCCATGCGCCCGCCATACAGATGACTACCAAACCCAGGAACTGTGGCCAGTACGGAAGGTATTTGAACAGCATGTCCTTAAAAAGGTTGCCATCATTGTCCTCGATCCCTTTTTTGTGCGTTACCTGCATGATTAGTTGTTTCTTAAGCTATACGAGACGATAATTGCAATAAAAGAAAGCCCGGCGAGTACGATGGGCAGCAATTGCTGCGTCCGGCTTGTGCTGGCGATCCTTGACCTGTTCGGTTCAACATACACGATATCGTTCGTTTGCAAATAATAATATGGTGAAGTGAGTATCGACTCTGAGGTAAGGTCTATACGATGAATGATCTTCTTTTGGCCATCCTCCCTGATCAACAAGACATTTTCTCTTTTGCCATAAATAGTCAGGTCTCCTGCCAGACCCAATGCCTCCAGGAGCGAGATCCGCTCATTGACTACGTTAATGGTCGAGGGCTTCGCCACTTCTCCAAGAATAGTTACCCTGAAATTGAGGAAACGAACACTTACGAGCGGTTGCACCAGCAATTTTCGTTGAGTGAGCATCTGCGTAATTGTATCCTCCAGCATTCTTTTTGTCAGCCCCTCGACTTTTATGAGCCCCAAAATAGGATATACGACCATCCCCTGAGCGTTGACCAGATAACCTGTGTATTGGGGCGGACCTACAGTAGCCTGCGAATTACCCGCGCCGCCTGGACTCGTCGCCGACACGCCGGCCACCAGATTCGGGGTGTTGAAAATAGCACTTGCTTCGGGATTCAGACTGCTTACGGTAATGTTCAAGAGATCGCTTTTCCGGATCACAGGTTCAAGAGACGCGGTCCCCCGTTGCGTCAGCACCGTATCATCGATACTGTTAAAGTATACGATCTTTTTTGTGTTGACGCACGACGAAAGGAATAAAAGAAATAAGACCTTAAACGGTAAGCTACGGGCAAATCTCATGGTATTTGGTTGATGAAATTGTCGGCAAGAATAGGTATTTTCTTCATCTTTATCAGGATGGTCTTTTTATGATCTTAGTAGGAAGGTCTAAGCGCAACGGCTGCATTGAGCGTCTCAGCAATTTCGTCGGCATAAAGGTCACGTCTCATTTTATGAATAAACCAATTGCCCCAGGTCCGGGCAATGTCGTAGTCCAGGCCTTTTGACCGGATGATCGCATTCACGTGATCGATGAACACCGCCCGATCGCGTTTCATCGAGTCGAGCGTCTTTTCCCTTATGATATAAGGGTCTTTATTGCTGGCCTTCAGGTATAGGACCGCTGCTGCGACGGCCTCCGGTTTATCCTCGACGGTTATCGAATTGTAGCTGGTAAAATACATATCCCTCCCACCTTTGCTGGCTGTGGTTACCACCGGGATCCCGGCAAGCAGGTATTCGGTGGACGCATACATCGCTCCTTCGAGTGCAGACAATGCAAGTCCCGCATACGCGGCATTATAAGCCTCCACTAATTGTTCATTGTTAAGGAAAACCGGCTGCTTTCCAGGCGGGTAATTGACCCAAACTGGATGGTCGAGATGCGCATCCAGATGAGCTTTATAATCGGTGTTCTCGAATCTATAGGTGATCAGGGCAAGCCGTTTTACATTGCTCGCTAACGAATGCCGTTTGTATCTGCTCAATACGGCATTGTATACGGCGTCATACTTTTTCTCAGCTCCCGGTTTGATGCAGATAACCTGTTCGTCAATAAAGCAATTCTGATGGCAAAGTGCAGTTCTCACGCCCAGCAAACGAAGCAGCCGGTACTCCTTGGATGTATTGGCAAGTATGGAGAAGCTGACCTTTGGACAAAAGAGCCTCGTTTTAAACAAAATAAACAACATCTTCGCCACCTGCCTGGGCGACTCCATGGACCACCCTATCGAGCAAACCACATGCATGCTTGATCGCAAAGACTTACCAATCTCCGTGGACAGAAAATACAGATTGACGTAGTCGCTTAATAAAATTATACCAGCCCGGGGTTCAACGATCGTTCCAAAATATCTTTTCCGTTTTTCAGCCATGTCTTTAGTTTTTTGGCAGGCTTCGCCCAATCCACTCCCATGTGGTTGTTTGAACTCGATCGGTATTTCGCCCTTCCTCAAGAAAATGGTATTTTTCCACAACGAACTCTTGCTACGCGCAATACATCCTCACCCTTGCTTTTTGGCATACCGGCTCTGGCGCGACGAGCGGCGGCGCTGATATCAGGTCCTCGATATTGTTGATGTAAGCCGATTTTTGAAGTAAACCGTTTTGCTGCTATTGCTGCGCAAACGGAACAAGAAGGACGGGGGCAAAAAAAACAATAAACATTGGCGACTAAGCGTCAAAGGCATATTTTTCTTTTAAGTGAAAAAATAGGGCAAGCGAATTAGGTGGAAATGGCCATCAATCGGGGATATTGGATAGCCCAGGAAATCGCACCGTGGGGATTCGCCAGCAAAAATACGATCCTTTTCCAGATTTCCTAATACTTACGTTAAAATCCTGTTGCAACAGGAACCTGAGATTCCGCCTTTCCCGGGGCCAGGATCAATTGCACATGTTGTTTGTCCAGTTCCGCGACCAGGGCGAAACCCAGGGAGGGAAGCATCACCTTAACGGTCCGACTCTTTATCCCAACCACTTTTCCTTCCTTTTCCATAAATGGACCGTTCACCACTCTGACCCGATCGTCGAGATTGACCCTCATTTTCTCCACTTGTATCCGTTCGTGGTCCAGTAGAAAATGGCGGATAGCCTCGATCTCCTCTCCGCGGATAATGGCGGGCTTGCTCAACCAATAAACAAAATTGATACAACCGTCGACTTGCTTAACGGACAAGGCGTCCTTATCATTGATTCTTACGAAGACATAACCGGTGAACAAAGGCTCGAAAATAATCTTCTTTCTATCGCTCCATTGCCGCTTTTCTTGTACCATCGGACAATAGTGCTCGATGCCTTTCTGTTCTAATTGCCGTACAACTTTTTTTTCCCATCGGGTCCTGGTATAGATGGCATACCAATTCTCCTTAACTAATTCCATGAGGTTGTTTTAAGTGATCATAATGGTCAGAAACGGGGTCGTCGAACAGGCAAACAATCAGGTGGAATTAGTACAGGATGATGGATAACAGACAAAACATTACAGCCGACTTTACGGTTGGGGTGTTTTTTGAAAGGTTTGATCTCAAAAGATCGAAAAGTCGCATCTTAACTAGGTATTAAACGCTGTATATGGCGAGTCATCGAGGAGAGCGATATGTGGATTAGACGACTTTTGTCAAACTTAGGACAAAAAAAGCTAAAAATCAAAATTTTACATGGCTTATTTAATCCACAGTCGCTCTTTTCTTTTATCCATGCGACTTATTTCTGTTTTCAGACTCCTGGAAAATCTTACACGTCTTCCTCATCAGCGTTTCCATTCGGCTTCTAATATGGGCATGAAGTAGCCGCCTACCACGCTTCTCGCCTGAAAGCCTACTTGCTTCCCATCGGCCGTCTCATGCCAATCGCTGAGTGGCACGCGGCTCGGTGTCGCCGTTAAGTAATAATAGAGGGGATCGATCAATGCAGCGAAGTCATCAGGTGTATCCGTCAGTGCCGCCGTCCAGCAAATCCAGTCCGACTTCGTATAGCCTTTACGACTGTCCAATGGCAATCCAAAAGCCTGTTGATGGTGTACATAATACGCAATCTCTTTCTTATAAACCTCCGGTTCAAACAGCCCCACTCCAAGTACCTTGTCCCACACCAGGTTGTATTTCTGACTCCAGCTATCTTTATTGTCAAAGGTCAGTGCGTAATGATCACCTGCATCGTCCAACTTAATCCATTTCCGTGCCAACTCTTTTGCCAGCGTGCCATAGCGTGTAGCCGTTGTGTCGCTCCCCAATGCCGACGCCATCCGGCCGTAAGCGGCAAGCGCCACGATGGCCTTCACAGAGAGATTCGCATTACGCGCCAGGTGTCCTGCAAAATCATCGGTACAAAGCTGGTTCACCGGATCGAAACCATTGGCCTCGAGGTAGTGTGCCCACAAGGTGAGGGTCGCCCAATGCCGGCGGGCATAGTCCGACTTCCCCTCTGCACGGGTGATCGCCGCTGTTAGCAGGATCATGTTTCCGCATTCTTCCACCGGCATATCTTCCCCGTACGTCTGCCCATTGGCCACCGGATAGGTGCCCAGGTCATGCGCGGCAAACGGCTTCTTCCACCTGCCGCTTTCACTATAATAAAAAATACCATTGAGCATCCCTTTCAACAGATCGGGATTGTAGAGGAGGTATAACGGTGCGGAGGGATAGGTGACATCAACCGTGTTGATAGAACCATTTGAAAAATTTTCCTTGGACAGGAACAACAATTCGCCCTTGGGGCTTTTCACCAGCGTATGCGCGGCAATGCTCTGCCTGTAGGCCGCAACGCAAAGATCGGCATAGTGCTGGCCGCCCGCAGTCAACGCTGTTGAGTACATCACTTTATTAAAAGTGTCACAACGTGACAGGACCTTGTCATACCCGTCGTACGCTGTCTGCAAGGTCGATTCCATCGCTGATTTCTTTTTGCCATAGCCGCCCTCGCTCCGCCACCAGGGTAACAATTTGTGTCCAAAAAATTCCACAGCGTACCGTTCGTCGTACGCGATCAGCACCAATTTTTGAACAGGGTCCTCCCCCACTGCCACCGACGGGAAGACCGTCTGCATCCAGGAACCATCGGCCTTTTGAACAAGGCCTTTTTCCTGCGGTGCCGCTACATATACATATCCCCAGTCGATGCGGACGTCATCTCCCTTCCGCTGAAGTACCGCCTGCGTTTGCGTCCCCGATCTCAAAAAGGACAATCCGCCGGCCTTGCCGCTTTCCGTTCTTATCGGCTGATCGGGTGTATTCCGAGCCAGATCACCCGAGACAGCGAGGTGCAGGTCGACGGTGTGTTTGGCCCCGTCATTGCTCCGTAACCGGAAGGACACGTAGGAGACCGGCCGCGATATCAATTCCAGGTCGCTCAGCAACAGCGGAGAAGTGAAGGTCAGCGTCAGGTCGACACCACCACAGGCAAATTGATAGATGGTCTGCGTGGCGTTTACACTCACCCATTGCTGCATCGCAGGCGTCGCCAATGCGGAGGAGTCATCCGGCCCGCCCGCGCCCAGGAACCTGTATTCCTTGCCATCAACCCGCACTGTCGCTACAAGGGATTGCGACTTCCCCGTCCAATGCCGGGTGCCCTGGCTATTGAGCGTATCCGAAAACGACCAGACGGAGAAATAAGCCGAATGTGTCAGCAGCGGATAAGCCGGCATTTGCCGGAGCTGACCAAAGGCGGGATGGACGAACAATGCGCCTAGTAACAAAAATTTCTTCATATGTGAGCATTTACCAGGAAAAGCTCAAATATAGCCCAGTTCCACCGAGATTTTCCGGTCGTCCACCGCCCTTTTTCCCCAGCTTCCGGAATGCGGGGCGGAGGCGGTCGTTATTTTCTTACCTTTAATTTGCCGAAGGCGGATTGTCCGCCAGGACAGACTTTAGCGTTAGGCGGCGATTGCGCTAATTTTTCCGGTTGCGTATTCACCGCCTTTTTACGTTCGTTATGAGCCAAAACAAACAAGCATCTTCTGATCGCGCGGCTACACCAGCCGGGCAACCCTCCCCCGGTGGGCCTGGTAAACCTAAGGGACCAGGCCTGGTCTCGGTGCTAAAACCTTATCGGGGGCTCATCGCACTGTTGATCACCCTGACCATATGGAGCAGCGCGATCGGCCTCGCGGTTCCCAAGATCATCGCCCGCGGTATCGACTCGTTCATCGGTCGGCGGCTGGACACCAGCATCATCATCCGCGAATTCCTCGCCGCCAGCATCGGTATCTTCCTGCTTACTTATGCGATCGCCTTCGTTCAGACCTATCTGGCAGAGAAGGTGGCCCGTAATCTGCGCACTGACCTCGCCGACCGCATTTCCCGGCAGGATTACAGCTTCCTTCAAACTACCAGCTCCGCCCAGTTGCTCACCAACATGACCTCGGACGTGGACTCTATCAAGATCTTCATCTCCCAGGCGATCCCGACGATCTTTTCCTCGGTATTCGTCATATTGGGAGCCAGCGTCCTGCTGCTGAGCATCCAATGGCGGCTTGCCCTTTGCGTGATCGCCATCATCCCGATCATCGGCTTCACCTTTTTTATCATCCTCAAAAAAGTGCGGGCCTTGTTCAAAACAAGCCGCGAGATCATTGACTGGCTGAACAAGGTCATCAACGAATCCATTTTGGGCGCCGCCCTGATCCGCGTCATCCACTCGCAACAGCTGGAACACGTCAAATTCCTGGAGGCTAACGCCAAGGCCCTGGGCCTTGGGCAGCGCATTTTGAAACTATTCGCGTCCCTCATACCCGTGATCATTTTTACGGCCAACATGGCTTCCCTGACCATACTCGCGCTAGGGGGACATTTCGTGATCACCGGCAGTATGACCCTGGGTGATTTCTCGGCCTTCAACAATTATTTGTCCATGCTCATCTTCCCCATCCTGACCATCGGGTTCATGAGTAACCTCATCGCCCAGGCCCAGGCTTCGTACGGTCGCATCAGCGTCGTCCTCGGTGCGCCGGACCCCGTGGAAAAAGGAACGATCGTAAAAGAGCTGGAAGGGAACATAGCGCTTCGCGATGTCACCGTGAGCTTTGCCGGAAAATATGCGCTAAAGGAAGTGAGCTTCGATGTGGCGGCCGGCTCCAAAACAGCCGTCATCGGACCGACGGCCGCCGGAAAAACGCAGCTGCTCTATTTGCTGACCAACCTGAACCGCCCCGATAGCGGCAATATCACTTTTGACGGACAACCGGTTGAAGACTATAAAAAAGCGGACTTTCATCGCCAGGTCGGTTTCGTTTTCCAGGACAGCATCATCTTTAACCTGAGCATTCGCGAGAACATCGCCTTTAGCGACACCGTCACCGACGCCTCCCTGGAAAAGGCCATCGCCACCGCGGAACTCGCAACATTCATCGACTCCCTGCCCGACCGCCTCGACAGCGTCGTCTCGGAGCGAGGCACCAGCCTGTCCGGTGGACAAAAACAACGCATTATGCTGGCCCGGGCCCTTGCCCTGGAACCGCGCATCCTCTTGCTCGACGATTTCACCGCCCGCGTGGACGCCCAGACCGAACAGAAAATCCTGGCCAACGTACGCAAGAACTATCCGGGTATCACCCTGCTGTCGGTGACCCAGAAAATCGCCGCCATCGAAGACTATGACCAGATCATCCTCCTGATGGAAGGCGAATTGATCGCGAGCGGCACCCATCCCGAATTAATGCAGACCTGCCCCGAATACGTACAGATCTATCACTCACAAAGAAGTACCAGCTACTATGAGCAGCCAGCACTACAATCTTAACGCCGCTGCCGATGAGCAGGCCAAGAGCAGCACATGGCCTGCGCTGGCCAAATTGGTGAATTTGCTGCCCGAGCAAAGAGGTAAACTGATCCTGGCCCTTGTCGCCATGGTCTGCTACGCCGTGCTCAGTATGCTGGCGCCCTGGTTGATCGGCCGCACTGTCGATCAGTATGTGTTTAACAAAGGACACCAGGACTTTCATGGCGTACTCGTAAACTGTTGCTGGCTCTTCCTGATCTATCTCATTACCCTCGGCTCGGTCTATATGCGCACCATCCTGATGGGTAATTTTGGCCAAAGCCTCCTGTTTGCCCTCCGCAATGCTATTTTCAACAAACTCCAGGAACTGCCGGTGGCTTTCTTTGCACAAAATAAAGCCGGCGACCTGATCTCCCGTGTCAATAACGATACGGATAAACTCAATCAGTTCTTCAGCCAGGCACTGATGCAATTCGTGTCCAGCATTTTTATCATTGCCGGCGCCGGCTTCTTCCTGATCCGGCTCAATTGGCAGCTGGGACTGGCCACGCTCGCCCCCGCCGCAGGGATGTGGATCTTCACCAAATTCATCTCCCCCTGGGTAAAACGAAAGAATGCCATCTATCTCAAGAGCATCGGCGCCATGAGCGGCGAGATACAGGAATCGCTGGGTAATTTCAAGGTCGTAGTGGCTTTCAACCGGCGAGACTACTTCCGGCAACGTTTCGATACCGCTAACCGGCACAATTACTCCACCGCAATCAAGGCCACCATCGCCAATAGCACCCCAACACCGGTGTACGGTTTCCTGGCCGCCATGGGACAGCTCGTGGTCCTCTTATACGGCATCTACCTGATCACGGCCGGCCATTTCACCCCGGGCCTGCTGATCAGCTATTTCATCTACGTCAATAGTTTCTACGAGCCGCTGAAACAACTCGCCGCACTGTGGGCCGGTTTCCAGGTCGCTATCGCCGGCTGGGACCGCATTTCGCGCATCCTTAACATGGAATCCGACCTGGTCACCCAGCCTGCCGGGATTGCCGCCACCAATGGCAATGGCGCTGCTGGTAATGGTGCTGCTGGCAATAGTGCTACTGGCAATAGTGCTACTGGCAATGGTGCTACTGGCAATGGTGCTACCCATGCCCTGCTCGAATTCCGCGACGTCTCCTTTAGCTATCCAGGGGGAAAGGATGTCCTGCGCCACAACAGCTTCCATATGGAGCAGGGAAAGACCTACGCCCTGGTGGGGCCGACCGGCGGCGGTAAAACGACCACTGCTTCCCTCATCGCCCGACTATACGATCCCACATCCGGTACCATACTGCTAGACGGCCGTGATATCCGCACGTTTACCCCCGCGGAACGCGCGAAAAAGGTGGGCTTCATCTTACAGGAACCTATCCTATTTTCCGGCACTGTTCGTGAAAATGTCCTCTACGGCAACGAGCAATACAAGGACTACTCCAACGAGCAGCTCGCCGCCGCCCTGCAGGAGTCCGGCCTCGACGCCCTCCTTACCCGCTTCGACAAAGGCCTCGATACCATGCTGGCTTCCACCGGAGATGGGATCAGTCTCGGCCAGAAACAGCTGATCGCCTTTATCAGGGCTGTCCTCCGCAACCCGGAACTGCTGATCCTCGATGAGGCCACCGCCAATATCGACACGGTCACCGAAAAAATGCTGGAGGATATCCTTCACCGCTTGCCCGCGGCCACCACGCGCGTGATCATCGCCCACCGGCTTAATACCATCGAGAATGCCGACGAGATATTTTTCGTGAACGGCGGTGAGATCACCCGCGCGGGCAACCTGCAACAGGCAGTCAATATGCTGCTCGAAGGAAAACGGGTGAGCTGAGCCTACAGAGTCTCACCAGAATCTCCTCCTAGCTTGCCCCAAAACTGACATATGAAAGTAACTATTTCTGCCCTCGCCATTTGCTTTGCTTTCCTTTACGCCGGCGCGCAGACGGGGAGTGGTTTTGCGCTTACGCAGACGTTCAAGATCGGCAGCCCCGGGGGCTGGGATTATATCGCCGTAGGCCCCGATAGCCGGGTCTACGTCTCCCACGGCACGCAAGTCAATATACTGGACCAGCGGACAGGCGATTCGCTTGGTGTCATCCCCAATACCACCGGTGTCCACGGCATCGCCTTCGACCCAGCAAGCGGAAAAGGCTATACGAGCAACGGCCGCCTCAACAACGTGACCGTATTCGATTGCAAGACCACGGCCATCCTCGGCCAGATCGCCACGGGGCAGAACCCGGACGCCATCATGTATGAGCCTTTCACCAAGACGATCATCACCTGCAACGGCAGAAGCCATGACCTCTCTGTCATCGACGCCGCCACCGGCCAGGTAACGGCGACCATCCCGCTCGAGGGTAAACCGGAGACGGCCGTGTCCGACGAGAACGGCACGATCTACGTCAATATAGAAGACAAGAATAAAATAACGGCTGTGGATATGCGCACAAAGACCGTCATCGCCAGCTGGCCCCTGGGTGCGGAGGGGCCCACGGGTCTGGCCATAGACACGAAGACGAAAAGACTGTTCGCCGGCTGTGACAAGCAACTCGTCGTCATGGATGCCGCCAACGGTTCCGTCGTCACTAAACTTCCTATCGGCGACGGTTGCGACGGCGTAGCGTTCGATAGCGGGCTCAACCTGGTTTTCGCCTCCTGTGGCGAAGGGAAGCTTACCATTGTCAAAGAATCGGCTGCCTCGGCTTTCGCCGTCATCGATAATGTACCGACCAAACGCAGCGCACGCACTTGCACGGTTGATCCGAACACCCACAAGGTATTCCTGCCTGCTGCAGATACCGAGGCCGGCGCGGCAGGTGAGCGGCCAAAGATGATTCCCGGGACGTTCGGGGTATTGGTCGTGAGCAGGCATTGACCTATAGCCGTTAATCGCCGCTTCTGCAAAGATCTTTGATATTCATAGCATTGTAGTTATTTTTACGGCAATTTGCTGTAGTGCCTTTAACTTGCTATCTTGATCGCTACTACACCATGTCATTAAAATAATTTAGTAAGAATATGGCCCTTCCTTTTTTTGATCCGAGGAGCGAAAAATCATTGAATCAAAGCTTTCGCGCTAAACGTTTTGCATTTTTTAAGGCCCTATTGGACAGCACGTACAAGGGTAGACCCGTACGGATTTTAGATATCGGCGGTACCGAGTCTTATTGGGAGCGGATGCAATTCACGGAACAGGACAACGTGCAAATTACATTGTTGAATCTCCAGGCTGTTCCCGTTAATCACAAAAATTTCACGAGCATCGCCGGGGACGCCTGTGATCTAAGAGAATTTGGCGACAAGCATTTTGACATCGTATTTTCGAATTCCGTCATCGAACACCTCTTTTCCCTTGAAAACCAGGAAAAAATGGCTGCCGAGGCTCGGAGAGTAGGAAAAAACTATTATATCCAGACGCCAAATTATTATTTTCCATTTGAGCCGCATTGGCTGCGTCCTTTTTTCCAGTATTTGCCATTCAGTACACGGGTATGGCTGACGCAGAAATTTGACATGGGACATTATCCCAAATCGCCGGCCAGGGAAGCGGCAGAGCGCCGTGTAAAAGAGGTACAACTGCTGACTCCCGGAGAAATGAGAACATTGTTCCCTGAGGCAAAACTCTACCGTGAAAAATTTTTTGGGTTGACCAAATCACTAACTATGTACCATTTCGTTGAATAGAATTTGGTTTGCTTTTTTTGAGTTAAATTCTATTGATCAAAGTAATACAATGAACCCATCCGCCAGCACCATGCTGCCTATCGAAGCCAAATACGGGCGGCTGAAGAACTACATCAACGGCGGCTTTGTCGCGAGTCACTCCGACAGGAGCCTTGCGGTGCATTGCCCGCTGGACGGCAGCCTGCTCGCAGTAAGAACATCGAGCTCATTAGCGACCGCCCGCTCGAGCTCAACCTGAACGAGATTAGGGAGTGTATCCACCTGTTCCCCGACAGGCCGATGGTCGTCTCGCTGATGGCTGACAACGATCGGGCAAGCTGGCACGACCTCATTCGCAAAGAGGAGGATACGGGTGCACACGGACTCTAGCTCAATTTCGGCTGTCCAAATGGCATGACCGAACCCGGTATGGGCGCCGCCGTGGGACAATATCCGGAAATAGCGCAATTGGTCGTCGAATGGGTCATGGAGATAGCGACGATCCCGGTCATTACCAAACCCACCCCCAACGTACATTCCGTCGTGTCTACGGGTCGCACCGCCGTCGAAGGCGGCAGCCACGGGCTCTTCCTCATCAATACCATCCAATCGGTCACCGGCGTCGACCTGGATACCTTCGTACCCAATCCCAATGTCCGCGGCCGATCCACGTTCGGCGGTTATTGCGGCCCTGCTGTAAAACCCATCGCCCTAAAAATGCTGACTACTATCGCCCAGGACCCTGTCACGGCACGCGTCCCCATCTCGGGTATCGGGGGTATCACCACCTGGAAGGACGCCGCCGAATTCCTATTGCTTGGCGCCACCACCCTACAGGTATGCGCCGCTGTTATGACGCACGGCTTCCGGATCATCGAAGACCTCTGCGAAGGGTTGAACAACTGGATGGACGAAAAGGGATTTCAGCGGCTTACCGACTTCATCGGCCGATCGGTGCCGGTGCTCACCCATTGGGAAGACCTGGACAACAACTACCACGTTGTGGCGAATATCAACCTCGAAAAATGCAACCATTGCGGGCTTCGTTAGATTGCGTGTGAACGCGCCTCCCACCAGGCGATTCGCCTGGATCCCGGCATACCGTATAATACTATTCCATTAAAGAATCAGCATGTGCCGGCTGCAACTTCTGCAAAATCATCTGCCCCGTGGATACCTGTATCACATGGTGGAAAAACGACCCGGCGCCGACTACCTTAACTGGAAGGCGTTTCAACGGCGGGGGCTGCCGTTAAATGATCACTGAATGGAGGCCGGACCAGCTATGGTTTCACCTTTTAGCTTGATCCTATTGCTTCACGCTATGGCTTGACCCCAAAAGTAAAGGTTGTTGTCGACCGGAATGTTTGCCCGGGATCGAGCTGCGTCGACGGGAACGCCGGTTCATTGGGCGAATTAGGGTAATGCTGCGTCTCCAGACAAAAGGCCGACCGGTAATCGTCTTTTTTCCCACCCTTGATAGGATTCGTACCGTGCATGACATTCCCGCCATAGAACTGTACGCCCGGCTGATCGGTGCGAACGGTCATGACGATACCGCTCTTATCGCCTTCGGCAACAGCCGCAAGGGTCAGGCTGTCCTTTGATTTGTTGAGCACGAAGTTGTGATCATAACCCTTGCCAAATTTCAACTGCTGATTGGCGGCATTGATCCGTGAACCGATGGCGGTGGACTGGCGGAAATCAAAGGGCGTACCCGCTACCGGCTCAAACTTGCCTGTTGGGATCAGCGTGGAATCCACCGGCGTATACAGATCGGCATTCAGTTGCAGGAAGTGGTTGTTGATCGTCCCGCTACCCTGTCCATTCAAATTAAAGTAGGAGTGATTGGTGAGGTTGAGGACGGTGGATTTGTCCGTGGTGGCCTGATAATCGATGCGCAGGGTATTGCTGTCGGTAAGGGTATAGACCACTTTTACCTGCAGGTTGCCGGGATACCCCTCTTCCATATCCGTGGACAGGTAGAAAAGTTCCACCGACTGCGCGCTGGTCTGATTGGCCGTCCAGACGCCGGCATCGAATCCTTTTTTTCCGCCATGCAGGGAATTGGGGGCATTGTTGATGGCGAGGGAGTACGTGTTGCCTTTGAGATTAAAATGTCCATTGGCGATCCTGTTTCCGTACCTTCCTACGACGGCGCCAAAATATGTATCCGGCAGGTGCAGGTAGTTGCCAATGTTGTCATAGCCGACCACAACGTCCGTCGCTACCCCGTTCTTGTCGGGAACGATGAGGCTCACCAACCGTGCTCCATAGTTGGTAATGGCCGCCTGCGCATGCCCGTTCCTTAATATATACAGACTGGTGTGCTGCGCCATGGTCGTATCCACGAAAGCCGCCGTATCCGGCAAAGCCGCGGGTATGACCTTCACAACGACGGTATCCGTGGTGGGTGCGGCGGCTGGCGCCTGGTCACCGTTGCCACAGCCGGCCAACAGGCCCGCGGCGACGCAAAAAGATAAAAACTGCAGGCTGTTCATATAGCAATAATTGATTTTCCTGACTTACAATACGGACGTTCCATTTTCGATCTGGGTCATGTACGCCGTCAGCTCCTTGCCCATGGCCTGCCGGTAAACAGGTGTCAACCACGTTATCAACTCCTGGACGGCGTCCTCGCGCACCAGGTTGATCGTACAGCCGCCGAAACCGCCGCCCATCATCCGCGCCCCGATGACGGCTTCCCGGTCCCGCACCTGGGCGACCAGGAAATCCAGCTCGGGACAGCTGACTTCGTACTTGGTGCTAAGCCCTTCATGCGACCCGTACAGCCTTCGTCCAAATGCGGAAATATCGCCGCGCTCCAGATCCTCCGTCGCCGCCAGCAAGCGGGCGTTCTCTTCTACCACATAGCTGCAACGGCGGAAGATCAACTCGTCCACCGGCTTTACAAAAGCCGACAGCATATCGGCATCGACATCCCTCAAACTCTTCACCCCCGGATGATGACGCCTGACCATTTCGACACCCGCTTCGCACTGCTGCCGCCGGGTATTGTACTCGGAAGAAGCCAGCGAATGCTTGACATGCGTATCCAGCAAGACAATCCGGATGCCATCCGTCTTGAAAGGGAAATAACTATAGGCAAGGCTCCGGCAATCCAGCCGGATCACGTGATCCTTGCGGCCATACATACTGGCAAACATGTCCATGATCCCACATTGCAATCCCACGAAGACATTCTCGGCTCTTTGCGAAAGCTTAACCATCGTCAATTTGTCGAGCCCGAGCGAAAAAACTTCGTTCAACGCGAAAGCCGTTGCACATTCCAGCGCTGCCGACGAGGACATGCCGGCGCCCAGGGGAATGTCTCCGCCAAAGACGAGATCGAATCCACGTACGGGATGCCCCATTTCTTTTATCTGCTGCACCACGCCCAGGACAAAGTCCGGCCAGTGCAGACCCGACAAAATCAATTGGCCAAGAACAGTCTCGAAAGACTGACCGAGGTCGTAGGAATACAGTCTCAACCGCTGATCTTGTCGTGGTCTCACCACCATGTAGATGGCCTTGTCGATGGCAGCAGGCAATACAAACCCATTGTTATAATCGGTATGTTCACCGATCAGGTTTACCCGTCCCGGCGACCGCACCGTCAGCGTGTCGCCTGCACCATATAACTGTTCGAATTTTTCCTGTACCCGGAAAACCAAAGCAGGGATCATTTCTGTCGTAGCATTCATATTATACAGCGCGTGTAAATGTCAAACTTACAGCTAAATGGCCAGTTCTCCGCTTTGATTGCGGGAAAAAAGCCCGGTGAAACGAACCCCCAATCCCGGGGAACGGGGGATGACGACCCTGCCATCCTGAAAGTCGAGTCCTGTGGCGACATCTTCGCACAACAACAGGGGGCCATCCATATCTACAAAATCAAGCATAGGTACCAGGTGCGCAATAGCGGCGCTGCCGATCGTGCTTTCATTCATGCTGCCCACCATCACCTTCATGCCCAGTGCCCTCGCGCGCTGGATCATGCGACGAGCCGGTGTGAGACCGCTGCATTTGGTCAGCTTGATGTTGATCCCGTGGAAATGCGCATGACAAGCGTCTACATCCGCTTCGCCCACGCAGGATTCATCGGCTATCAGGGGCAAGGCCGATTCGGCAAAGAGTACTTTCATGCCCTTCCAGTCGTCCTTGGCGAGCGGTTGCTCCACCAATTCCACTCCCAGCGCTGCCAGCTGCGGGATCTTTTGCAGGGCTTCCTCCATCGTCCAGGCCGCATTGGCGTCGACCCTGAAGACAGCGTCCGTATGCCGCCGCAGTTCTCTTATGATCGCCACATCTTCCGGTACGCCCAATTTAACCTTATATATCGGCCAGGGCCGTTCTTTCATCTTGGCCACCATAGTAGGGATGGTATCCAGGCCAATCGTAAAGTCGGTCGCCGGTCCCTTTGCAGGATCGAGCTGCCAAAGTGAATAAAGCGGCTGCCCCAGGAGCTGACCAAAAAGGTCCCACGCGGCGATATCCAACGCGCACACCAGGAACGGGTTCGACGGCAGCAGGTGGTGCAGGTAATGCCAGTACCGCTCGGGGTCCGTGAGGGCAAACCGTTCGATCATCGGCCTTTTGGCCTCCAGGTCGGAGATCATTTTCTCCAATGGGAGGTGGTAGTAGCTAATGGCCGGAGCCTCACCATACCCCACCAGCCCATTCTTTTCCAGCCCGACTACGAGTGTGGGTTGGTGGGTCTTGGTACCCTTCGAAATAGTAAAAGGATGCCTGAACGGAAGTTGATAAGACTGATACGTGCAAACCATAAAAGACAAATGTAAGGGTTACTGCGCTATATGCCCCCTTCGGAATTTACCGTACAGACTAGTGTTTCCACGCTCTTTTTTGCAGATTTGAGAGGAAATTTCCCGCCCTGGGAAGATAAACAGGGTTGGCATGCCCCTAAGTGACTGGATCTCATCGAATTGATTTTTGGCACTTTTTTCCATCTACTCTAGTCAATCACGTAATCCGCACCCTGTATGAAAACGACCTTTACCAAATCCCTGATCACTCGCCTGGCCCTGGCCCTTGTCTTCCTGATCGCTGGTTTAGCCCGCGCCGCCGCTCAGACGACTACACAAGCCAACCCCGCCACTACCCCCGCCCTGATGATGAGTTTTGACGGACAAGTGCAAAACCAGGCCGCTGAACTCAACTGGATCATGGAAAATGAAACGAATTGTAACTACTTCGTTGTTGAAAGGGCTGGAGAGACCGGTGGTTATGACTCTATCGGTGTCGTTATCGGTCTTAACAATGACAACCAGACGACTTATATCTACTCCGACAACCATATGCTGAACGGCAACAATTACTACCGTCTGCGTCAGGTCGATATGGACGGTGTACTCCGGTATTCGAAAGTAGTGTCGCTTTATGATATGCAGCAGGAAGCCGCTGCAAAAATGAGCGTTTATCCTAACCCGACTGTTGGTATGCTCAACTTCTCCGTCAACAGCGCTTCTACACAGCAGATCTTCGTACAGATATACAGCATTAGCGGTGTGTTGCTTCAGACCAGCGAGCAAACGCTCAACACTGGTTCTAACCTGCAATCTGTCGCCGTAAATAATCTTAAATCAGGTAACTATTTCCTGAAGGTCAGCAGCCGTGATGGCAACAGCCAGTTCGTGCAGCCTTTCGTCAAAGTGAATTAACCGCCTGAAAAAATTACCCCCTTACCCGAGGCCGGTGTCGCTTAAGTGCGCGCCGGCTTTCCGATTCAAGGGTAGCGTGGGCGTTCGTTGCAGCGGCCACCCACCCTATCGTTCACTCGCCTCTACTTCCTGCCTGAACGCGTTGTTGAACTCCTTCTCCTTTAAGAGCTCCTCCAGGGTCAGGTGCATGCGATAGCGCCAATAGTGATGCGGATTGGCGGGGATATTGATCCGCTCGTCATGCGGATTCTCCCGCCGGAACTGCTCGCTCATCCCCATGATGTCCTGTAATTGAAAGATCGCCCACTGCGCCGGAGAGTGCAGGTGCTGCAAGACGATGGCCCTGTTGATCCATGGTTCACAGAACCGCGGCGCTTCCCCCCATTGGCCCAACTCGTGGTTAAAGAAGCGTTGCGTCTTGACTGCGTCTTCTTCCCACCAGCCGCGAATGGTACTCATGTCATGGGTGGATGGTGTCACGACCGACAAATATGGCGCCTCCGCCGGATGAAAGAACTCGCGGGCAGGATTCTTGGGCATACGTTGCACCTCGAGGCTCAAGATCCCTAAGCGCCGCATGACATCAGGCACGCTACGCGGCACCATGCCCAGATCTTCTCCAAATACCAGCATATTGGTGGCCCGCTTGAGCGCCGGCAATTTGCTCATGGCCTCGTGCTCCCAGAAGTCTTCCTGCCGGTTATAGAAATAATTTACGTAAAGGTCCTTCAATTGCTGCTGCACATGCCAATCCAGGTATCGAAAGGAGGATGTTTGCTCCATCGAAATACGGAAATGGAATTGTGTTCCCTCACTGCCTTTCACGTCCAGCAGGATCACATTCGACACCAGGTCAAATAGCGCCAACCTTATCTTCTCTGTAAAAGCAGAGGCTTCCATATTGTCGAAACAAGCGGCTATCTTTCGCTGCGTTTCATAACCTTCCCGCAGGATGAAGAATCCGTTTTCCACCGGCTGCAGGTAATGGCTCTTCACGTATTCTCCGTCTGGTCCCAACAGTTCCCAAAGGACTGCGTCATTGATGAAGGGCTTCGTATACCGGAGGTAATCAAACCCGATATTTCGTTGTTGGAACTCCGAGAGACTGACGGGGATCGCCGGCGCAAAATGCCCCAGGATACCCTCCACAACCTCCATCGGAATACTCCAGATCCTAAAAAAGCCGAGGATATGGTCGATCCGGAAGCCATCGAAATAGTTGCTCATCTGCCCAAAACGGCGCTTCCACCATTCATAGCCATCCTTCCGCATTTCCGTCCAGTTGTAGGTGGGAAAACCCCAGTTTTGCCCCTTTACCGCGAAGTTGTCCGGTGGTGCGCCAGCCTGCAGTTCCATATGATACAGCTTCGGCTCGACCCAGGCATCGCAGCTGTACCGGTAAATGCCAATCGGAATATCGCCTTTAAGGATAACCCCCTTCTCATGGGCATAGTCCACGGCGTCGCGCAGCTGCAAATGCAAATGGAATTGAATAAAGTATTGCAGCTCGATCGCATCATAATGGCGGGTACCGGGCATCGCAAATTGGCGCACTGCGGCTTCATCGTAATGGCTGTGGATGGGCCATAGGCTAAAATCGGGGGTATTGTGTTTGTCGCGCAAATAGCAAAAGGCAGCGTAGGGCACCAGCCAGGCGCTATTCTCGTCGAAAAACATGCGGAAGGCCGGGTCGCTCTGGAATTCTTCTTTCTGTAACTCGTATAATTCTTTTACAGTCAACAGCTTGATCTTCATTACCTGCTCGTAATCTACATCCGCGAACTCGTTCAATTCCTGTTGTTTCTTGTTTAGCGGTTTGAGAAGTTCTGCGTATTTCTTGCCGGCGCAGGCGCTTAGGTTGAGATAGAGGGGATGCAGGGCAAAAGCGCTGATAGCCGCATAAGGATAGGAATCGACCCAGGAATGGCTGGCAGTCGTATCGTTTACCGGAAGGATCTGCACGAGCCGCAGCCCGCATTTGACCGCCCAATCGATCAAGCTTTTTAGATCACTGAACTCCCCTACGCCCATCGACCGCTTGCTTCTCAGGCTGAAAACAGGTACCGATACTCCCGCAGCCCGGAAACCGGTGTTTGGGAGGTGTAGGAAGCCGTCGTGCAAGATGCATATTTTGTTGGGGCGGGCGTCACCTGGAACAAACCGGTTCGCGCCGGCCTCGAAGCGTACCAGCCGTTTTTGACGCTTGTTAAAGACCCCATATTTGTATTCGATCGGAAAGGCTTCCGGCGGGATCGGCAGCGACAATGCCCACCAATCGCCTTCCGGCGCTAATAGGAGCGGTTCGGCCTCCTGCCAGTCATGCAGCGCCACCGCGTTCCCCAGCAGGCAAACCTGTTCGTCTTCGGTCAACAGCGGCGCCTTTACACGGAAAATATGGGTCACCGGCCCTTTTATTTTCTGGCGCTTGACCTTGTGTTTTGGCAATAAAACGCTTTGGAAGGGCTGCGAGAAAAAGACGTTCTCAAATTCGCCGGTATAATTCCAGGTGTCGATCACCTGGATCTCGTCGATCCCTTGGGCCGGCGGGTCGATGAACTTATCATCCCCCCACTCTTCCGTCAAACTGCCGTCGGCTCCTTTCAGGAGATAGTGATAGTGGACCGGGGCTGCAAGCGGACCCGACAGGGACAGTGTGCAATGCCAGAAGTCCCCGTTCACATAATTCAGCGGTATGGCGGCCGAAACATCGCCCAAGCCCAGTTCCTGCAAGTTCCCCGTAACAAAAATCGACTGGCCTGGATGGGTATAGAAGCGCAAATAGAAATCTAAGTTCATTTTTTTTTCTTTTCATTAAGCAAAGCAAGTAATGTGTATTTATTACATTATGCTGCTAATGTATGCAAATTTCCTACCTCACCGTTCGAAGGTATTGATTTTTTTGACTTTGGTTCGATGCGCTTGTTTGCTTAACTTCGTACAAATTTCTCTGCATGGAACAGCAAAAGAAGAATACCGGATTTTATTGGCTGCTTACTTTAGTCTCTGCGGCTGCTTTGGTCTGGGGCATTGCCGCCCATTTCGACTACCTGACGCTGATACTTCCTTTCCTTTTGACTGGTTTCGTCAAGGCCATGGATATTATGTAGACCATCCCTGAGCACCCCCAAGTCTTTGATCATCGCTAACGTTTATCGCGACCAGGTCGCCGGCTGCAATGCTGCCATCGGCCGATTAAAGTACAAGCTCAACAGCTTGTCCATCTTGCGTGTCCTGCTTTTCGCCGCGCTTTGCTACACCGTTTATGCCCTCATTCAAGCGTATAGTGCCACGCTGCTCGTCCTGACATTTATCTTCGCCGCTGGCTTTATAGGTTGTGTTTCTGTTTATTATACTTACAAGCAACGGCGCAGGCTGCTCGAGACACTACGTTTTGTAGGGACCAATGAGCTCCTTGTTCTTGGCGGCGAGGCCAACGGCTTTCCCGACGGCGCCTCCTGGCTCGATGATGACAATTATTTAGACGACCTGGATATTTTCGGCCAGCGGTCTGTTTTCCATACCATTAATCGGACTACCACGGTCCGGGGCGCCGCAGCCCTTGCCGGCCGGCTGCGCCAGCCCTTGCTGCAACCCGGGGCGATCAGCGCTCAGCAGGACGCCGTACGCGTCCTGGCCGGGCAGCCCGAACTGCGCCGCCTGCTCACGGCCACCGGTCTTCTACTGCAGCAACACGGCACGGGCGGCTTTACTGCTAACGCGGGCAACTCAACTGCTAACGCGGACAACTCAACTGCTAACGCGGGCAGCTCAACTGCTAAGGCAGACAACTCAACTGCTAAGGCAGACAACTCAACTACCAATGCGGATAACTCAGCTGCTCATGCAAACTCAGGCGCCGACCTGGACATGCGCAAACTCCGGGAGTGGCTGGACACCCCATCCCGGATAGCTAACCGGCTCCTGCTCCGAATAGCCGTTGCTGTCGCCGAACTTTTTAGCTTCTGTGCGATCTACCTGTTTTTGGCCAGCAATGTCTATACCCCGCTGCTCCTTGCGTTTCTGGTATGCCGGCTGGTCCAGCTAGGTTTTGTCAAGTACATCGGGCATCAGCACCAGCTCATCGGACACAACCACGAGATACTCGATCAATTCGGCGGCATCCTCGCCGTTTTCAACAAGGTCGATACGACCGGCTCAGCGGTGCTCCAGGAACTACGCACCCATACCGGCCATGCACACACCGCCATCAGGCGCCTGTCCCGCCTGACCAACGCATTCGACCAGCGCATGAACCTGCTCGTCAACCTGGTATTGAGTAATTTTTTCTTCTACGACCTGCATTGCATGATCGGTCTCGAAAAGTGGAAGGCGGCTAACCGCGCCGCATTCCTCAGCTGGCTCGACGCGGTGGCGACGGTCGAAAGTCTTAATTCCCTTGCCACCTATGCCTTCAATCATCCGGAAAATGTATATCCGATACCTTTAGTGGCCGTGGCCCTGGACCGTGCGTTTACGCCTGGGGCCGAGTCGTGCAAGGCCGTATCCGAAGGTTCGACGCATGCATCAGAAGGTTCGACGTTTGCATCAGAAGCGTCTACGCCTGCATCAGAAGCGTTTACGTTTGCATCAGAAGCGTCTACGCCTGCATCAGAAGCGTCTACGCCTGCAGCCGAAGCGCCTGCCCTCTTTATCGAAACCACCGGACTGGGACATCCTTTGATCCCCGCCAACCGGCGCATCGCCAACGACCTCACGATCGGCCGCGAAGAACGGCTCATCCTGGTCACGGGCTCTAATATGTCGGGGAAGACGACGTTCCTGCGCACCCTCGGTGTCAACCTGCTTTTGGCACAATGCGGGCTCCCGGTGTGTGCGGTTAGCTTCGCTTTCACGCCGATGCAGTTGCTGACGTCGCTTCGGATCAGCGATTCGCTGCAGGATCAGACCTCTTATTTCATGGCGGAGTTGAAAAAACTGCAAAAGATCATCGGCCGCCTGGAGACTGGCGCTCCGGCCCTTGTGCTCATCGATGAGATCCTCCGTGGCACCAACTCGGAAGACAAGACTTATGGCTCGGAGCAATTTATCTATAAGTTACTTGCCTATCCCTGTCTTTCCCTGTTCGCCACCCACGACCTTTCGCTGGGCCAGCTTGAACAGACGCAGCCGGGCGCCGTCCGCAACTACTGCTTCGAAAGTTTAATCGAATCAGGTGAGCTTCATTTCGATTACCGGCTGCAACCCGGTATCGCCCGAAACCGCAACGCCTCGTTCCTCATGAAGAAGATGAACATCATTTAAAATAAAAAAGCCCCGCCGAAGCGAGGCTTTCCCCTTAAGCGTTTATTAGTAACCGATACCTGTCACAATACGTGGTTGTTTGCGCGTGTTATGGGCTGCATAACGGCGATTGCGGCGCATGTCCCAAAGGTTCAATATACCAAAAGTAGATTTACGCGCTCCGGGCATTTCGAGATCAGTCGCTACGGTTTCTTTTACTTCAGTTACCAAATTTTTAAGGATGGTAGGTTCCATTTGCACACGACGGTGCATTACATTGCTGGTCATAAATGTTCAATTTTAATGTTTAGTCGAACAACAGCTGGAGAATTGACGGGACAATGCACATTAAAAAAATAGCGCGTTGCCCGCAGAAGGCTTTTTATGGCCTTCGGCCAAAGGACCTTCGGTCCTTTTTAACACTTGAGAATCGTTGAAAGAAGTGTCGGTTGACTTGAGTAGTACTCTAAAGGTGGCAAGCTTATTAGACCGCTCGCTAGTTGTTCAATTCGAGTGCAAATATACGCATTTTTTTGATCAAAGCAAAGAAAAAGGACCAAAATTTGGCCCCTTTTTAAAAAATATCTAAGAATCAGTGCGTTACTTCACTTCTTCGAACTCGGCATCCGTCACGTTTTCGCTACCGGCCGCACCAGCCTGCTGTCCGCCGCCGCCATGGGCATGAGCGTCACCGCCCGGTTGGCTGCCTGCCTGCTGTGTCGCCTTATAGAGCTCTTCGGACGCTGCCGTCCATGCATTGTTCACTTCGGCCACCGCCGTATCGATCGCCGCGACATCCTGTGCCTTATGCGCCTCCTTCAGTTTACCGAGGGCCGTTTCGATCGGCGCCTTCTTATCTGCGGGCAGCTTGTCGCCAAATTCCTTCAACTGCTTTTCAGTCTGGAAGACAAGGCTGTCGGCCTGATTGACCTTGTCAACCTTTTCACGGGCTGCCTTATCGGTCGACTCATTGGCCTTGGCTTCCGCCTTCATCTTTTCCACTTCATCCTTGCTCAAGCCGCTGCCTGCCTCTATCCTGATCTTCTGTTCTTTGCCCGTACCCTTGTCCTTGGCCGTTACATGCAGGATACCGTTCGCATCGATATCGAAAATCACTTCGATCTGCGGTACACCGCGCGGAGCCGGCGGGATGCCATCCAGGTTGAAGGTACCCAAACTCTTATTCTGCGGCGCCATCGGCCTTTCACCCTGCAGTACATGGATCTGTACACCGGGCTGGCTGTCACTGGCGGTACTAAACGTCTCGGACTTCTTGGTAGGAATGGTCGTATTGCTTTCGATCAGCCTTGTCATTACCCCGCCCATGGTCTCGATACCAAGGGACAACGGCGTCACATCCAGCAGCAGTACATCCTTCACTTCCCCGGACAGCACTGCTCCCTGGATCGCAGCGCCAACAGCTACCACTTCATCCGGATTTACACTCCTGTTAGCTTTCTTGCCAAAGAATTTTTCAACGATCTCCTGCACTTTCGGGATACGCGTGCTGCCGCCGACGAGGATCACTTCGTCGATCTGTGAAGGCGTGACCCCAGCATCTTTCAGGGCTTGTTCGCAAGGCTTCAGGCATCTTTCGAAAAGCGTGTCCGAGAGTTGCTCGAATTTTGCCCTTGTCAGTTTCTTTACCAAATGCTTGGGAACACCGTCGATCGCTGTAATATAAGGCAGGTTGATCTCCGTTTCACTGCTGGAAGACAACTCGATCTTGGCCTTCTCAGCGGCTTCCTTCAGCCGTTGCAGCGCCATCGGATCTTTGCGGAGATCTACATTCTCTTCTTTCCGGAATTCGTCCGCCAGCCAGTCCATGACTACTTTATCAAAATCGTCTCCACCAAGGTGGGTATCCCCGTTTGTGCTTTTTACCTCGAAAACGCCATCGCCCAGTTCCAATACGGAAATATCAAATGTACCGCCACCAAGGTCGAATACGGCGATCTTCTCGTCCTTTCCGGCTTTATCCAACCCGTAGGCCAGCGCGGCGGCGGTAGGTTCGTTCACGATCCGGCGGACAGTCAGCCCAGCTATTTCACCGGCTTCTTTCGTTGCCTGGCGCTGTGCGTCATTGAAGTAAGCAGGCACGGTGATCACTGCTTCCGTTACCTCCTGTCCCAGGTAGTCTTCGGCGGTCTTTTTCATCTTCTGCAGGATCATTGCCGAGATCTCCTGGGGCGTATATAACCTTCCATCGATGTCGATCCGGACGGTATTGTTGTCACCCTTGACAACTTTGTAGCTCCAATGGGTGATCTCATTGGTCACTTCGTCATAACGCCGGCCCATGAACCGTTTTACCGACATGATCGTATTAACGGGGTTGGTAATGGCCTGGCGTTTCGCGGGATCCCCTACTTTTCTTTCTCCATTCTTTAAGAAAGCGACGATAGACGGGGTCGTACGACGCCCTTCATCGTTGGCGATCACTACGGGCTCATTGCCTTCCATGACGGCTACGCAGCTATTCGTCGTGCCCAGGTCAATGCCTATAATTTTTCCCATATGATTTATCTGATTTTAAAGGTTTTACAAGTATTACGCGGGTGTATAGTCAATCATTATGCCACGGCAGGTGACCCTGCCACAACGACAGCTTAAAAGCGTCGAAGCTCCGTTCTGAAGGAGCCATTGTCAGCCAAGGACATGACAGGAATGACAGTAATTGAACCCAGCTCCAGACATTTGCCTCACCAGGCACGTCGGTAGTGCGATTATCGAACCACGTCAAGCAACGGCCTCAGTGAATTCCCCCGGAAAACAAAGTCGGCGACCTCATCGACACCCGGCGTAGTCGAATTGAACGCTATGCCCGTCCCCGCCATTTTGACCATACAAATATCGTTTTCCCCGTCTCCGACTGCCACGGAATCTGCCAGGCTGATGCCGAAACGGTGAAGGATATACTGAAAAAAATTGGATTTGCAGTGATCATGGTCACATTGGCTGAACCGGTCCTTCAACAATTGTGACGGGATCTTCACTTCGCCCGTCGCTATACTTCTGCGGAATTCCAGCTCATTGCCCAGGGTAAAATCGAGCCCCAGTAAATTTTTCACGTGGTTGGCAATCGAATGATAGCTGTCGCTTATGATGCCGCAGACATACCCCCTGACCTGCAATTCCCGGATCACCTGCACCGCATCCCCGATCAGCGGGAGGGATTCCACGACATGGATCAATTCGGCAAAGGACCGGCCCTCCAGCAGGCGGGCAATCTTCTGCGTTTTAATATAGTTGTTTTTCTGTTGGCCATTGATGGCCGCCAGCTCCCGCGTGAAGCCGAATTGCTCGGCCGCCTTTTGAATAAAACTACCCTGGAGCAAAGTATGATCCATATCGAAAACGATCATCTTCTTTGGCTGACGTACCAGTTCTTTTAGGGCAAACTCGACCTGTTCCCGCATCGCCGGCGTCGTATCTTCTTCCTGCCGCCGGCCGCCGTCGAATATATTGACCCGTTTGAAGATGGCATTGGCGACCTGTTTTGCCATGCGGCTCAATACATGTAAGGGCTGCATGTCATGCTCTACCTCGCCGATACACACTTCCTGGATACGCGCGTTCACCTTGTGCATGTCGATCAACAACCCGATATCGACCCCATAATCATTGTCAAACTCTACCTTTTGAAAAATGGATTTCTTGCCGGCGATCATTCCGCTCAGCGGCTGTTTGAATTTCAGCAGGTGCGGAAAAAAAGTATCCAGCAGTGGCTTGGCCAGGATCTCTACCATCCGGCTGCTCTGCCGTGCGAAATAGCTTTTTACAAAATCGGCTTCCCCGTTGATGAGCGGGGCTGTCAGCATGCCCACGATGTCCTCTTCATAACTGGGCAGATCGGCCTCGAGGAATACGAGGATCTCGTTCTTCGCCATCAGCAGGCCTTCCCGCATCGCATCACCCTTGCCAACATGCGTACTCGTAATGACCTTCACGGCTTCCTTGCGTGCCTCCGCGATCGTATCGTCCGTAGACATATCATCGACGACAATAATCTCATTCACCAGTTCATTGCGCTTAGCCTGACGAATGACCTGACGGATCGTCTTTTCTTCGTTCAGCGCAGGAATGATGACGGATACCATAGGCTTGTCGTTTTGGAGTGTTGCATCGACAAATTGACTAAATTCGTCTCTGGTGCACCCCTAAAACTGTGCCAGTAAACTGACTATCATGGCGATTGCCCTCGAGGTATACAAAAAGGTCGTTGCGGGCAAATGCTATATCGACGAACGTTTCCACGAACCCATCGACCTGGACCGCATTGCCAGGGAAGCTTGTCTTTCGCGCTTTCATTTTCACCGGCTCTTTACAAGGATCTATCGCATTACCCCGCATCAGTACCTCACCCGCAAAAGGATCGAACAGGCCCGCAAAGCCCTTGCGGAAAAAACGCTCACCGTGACCCAGATCTGCGCCGAGGTGGGTTTTGAAAGCATCGGCTCCTTCAGCACGCTCTTCAAAAAAACGATCGGTCACGCGCCGAACAATTACAGACGGCAGGAGTGGCAAAAGGGGCTCCAGGCGCGCGAACAACCCCGCGCCTTCATTCCCCACTGTTTTATCGAGACGGGTGCAAAAAGCAATTCTCAAGAAGCGTAGTCCTGTCGAGTCGACTATCTTTACTCCTAAACAGTAAAACTATGATCACACGCCTCTCCCACGTGACCTTTTTTGTCCTGGACCAGGAAAAGGCCCGCGAATTTTATGTGGACAAATTGGGGTTTAAAGTCAACACCGATGTAAAAATGGAAAATGGTTTCCGCTGGCTCACCGTCAATGCCCCTGATCAACCCGACCTCGAGATCGCTTTGCTGAACCCGCTCGAAGGCTTGGGCCATGACGCCGAAGTCAAGGCCGCCTACAAGGTATTGCTTGAAAAAGGCGGCCTGGGTGCGGGCGTGTTTCGGACACCCGATTGCCGGGCCACTTATGAAGAATTAAAAGCCAAAGGTGTCGGCTTCAAGGGCGAGCCCAAAGAACAGTTCTACGGCACCGAAGCCATCCTGTTCGACGGGCTAGGCAATTGGTTTTCCATGTCACAGCCGAAATAGAAAAAGGCTGAGTCCTGGGCGGCCGGTGGCTGCCCCGCCCACGCAACTGAGCCGTCAGGCGAAGGCGGCTGAAAGGCTGCGAACAAGGCCTGCACGGCGTTTGCGAACAAGGCCTCACCGGCGTTGAGGAAGAGCGCTAACGAACGGCTTGCCGGTGGCAAGGTCGAAGGTATCAATAACTAAATTATAGGCAATTATGTTATAGGCAATTATGGGCGTTAGGATAATTATGGGAGTCAATCAGGGGCGTTCGGCTTTAAAAGTGTAATTTTTCTGCGTCAGATAACTGAACGCTACGACGATGATCGTGGTCAGGATCTTTGCGATGGTGGGATAAATATGGAACTGCTCGACAAAGAGCTTGATGAAGATATAGTTCAGTAACAAACAGATAACCACCAGCAAAAAATAACGGAACAATTGTACCCGTCCATGCAGCGTGCTTTCCGTAAAAACGATATTGCGCATCAGGAAGAAACCCATCGGAAAACTAAAACACCAGGCAATAATGATCGAAGCGATATGCGGCTTGATCACCAGAAAGCCCAGGTCGACGTCATGTTTGTGCAGGATAAGGTTGTACCCTACCGCATACATCACAATATCTACCAGGGTGTTGCTTCCCCCGCAGGCTGCATAGCGAAAGGTCTGCAAAGGCATGATCCGGCTAAAAGGCGGATAGAAGAAATCTATAAAGGAAATAATACGTTTTTTGAGTAGCTGTGTCACGTTAATTTAAGTTGAGCGAAGATACTGACAAAACCCCTTGCGGCCAAATTGCCGGCGATATGTAATCATACATTACGCCTATCGGCTGCAAAACGCTAATGATTGACGTTCAGTCGAGCGGCCAAAAGCCGTTCAGGATGTGCGGGACATGCATTACTTTTGCAGCCAATCTGTTGAAAATGGAACTTGTTAGTCAGATCAGAACAACCACAAGCCGGGCACTCAGCGAATTGTATGAATTCGATCAGGCCGCCTCCGGCATCCTCGTCAACGAAACAAAACCGGAATTCGAGGGCGACTATACGGTGGTGTTGTTCGCCTTTCTCAAGCCACTCCGCAAGAGCGCCGAAGCAATGGGCAAGGAATTGGGTGAAGCGCTTCTCAAGGAAAATCCTACCCTCTTCTCCGCCTTCAACGTGATCAAAGGCTTTCTCAACTTGACCATCGCCGATGGCTACTGGATGAACTTTTTGCGCAGCGAGCACGATAACGAGGATTTCGGCCGGCAGCCGCGTCTCGGAAAGCGGGTGATGATCGAGTATTCCTCCCCAAATACCAACAAGCCCCTGCACCTGGGACATCTTCGCAATAATTTCCTGGGCTGGAGCATTGCCGAAATCTATAAAGCCGCCGGTTACGATATAGTAAAGACCTGCATTGCCAACGACCGCGGCATCCATATCTGTAAGAGCATGATCGCGTGGCAGCTTTTCGCCAACGGCGCCACGCCCGAGAGCACGGGTCTCAAGGGCGACCATCTCGTCGGCGATTACTACGTCCGCTTTGGTACCGAATTGAAAAAACAAGTGGCGGAGTTGACGGCCGAAGGCATGGACAAGGAAGCAGCCGAAAAGGAAGCGCCGATTATGAAAGCCGCGCAGCAATGCCTCGTCGACTGGGAAGCAGGCAAGCCCGAGACCATCGCCCTCTGGAAAACGATGAACAGTTGGGTCTACGCCGGTTTCGATGAGACCTATCGCAGGATAGGCAGCGACTTCGATAAAATATACTATGAAAGCAATACCTACCTGCTCGGTAAGGAACTGGTCGAACAAGGGTTGCAAAAAGGGGTTTTCGAGCAAGAAGCCGACGGCAGTGTCTGGATAGACCTAACGGCGGACGGCCTGGATCGCAAGATTGTCCAGCGCCGTGACGGGACGGCCGTCTATATGACCCAAGATATCGGCCTCGCCGTTAAAAAAAACGAGGAATACCATGCCGAGCGGAGTATTTATGTGGTCGGCGATGAACAGAATTACCACTTCAAGGTGCTAAAGCTTATCTGCCAGAAACTGGGTCTGTCTTCCGCCGACGGCATCTACCACCTGAGCTACGGGATGGTCGAACTGCCTACCGGCCGCATGAAGACGCGCGAAGGCACCGTCGTCGACGCCGATGATCTCCTCGATGAAATGATAAACGAAGCCGAGCGCAAAACAAAGGAACAGGGCAAGACGGATGGCTTTACCTACGACGAACTGGAAGACTTGTATACTGTCATCGGCCTGGGTGGCCTCAAGTTCTTCCTGCTCCGCGTCGATCCCAAAAAACGCATGGTCTTCAACCCCGAAGAATCCATCGACCTGCACGGCTACACGGCCACGTTTATTCAATACGCCTATGCGCGCATTCGCAGCATCCTGCGGAAAGCCGACGTGGCTGTGGCGTCATTGAGCGATACCGCCGATCGGAAAGCCGATGGGGGTGTGACGTCATTGAGCGATTCCGCTGATCGGAAAGCCGATGGGGGTGTGGCGTCATTGAGCGATGCCGCTGATCGGAAAGCCGATGGGGGTGTGAGCGCACTTTCGGGGGATTCGCATGGAGCGGCCCAATCGTCGGCGGGCGCCTCGGCGGCGACGACGCTACTCCCCCTGGAAAAGACGCTTACCATCACGCTGGAAAAATTCCCTGCCACGCTCGACCAAGCCTGCCAGGAGATGAGCCCGTCCATCGTGGCGTCCTATGCCTTCGAGCTCGCCAAGACCTTCAACTCTTTTTATGCGGAACACAGTGTCTCGGGCGCCGAGACAGCAGCAAAGAAAATACTTCGTCTGCAACTTTGCCGGATGACGGCCACCGTCCTCCGCAACGCCCTGAATATCCTGGGCATTCGTGTTCCCGAACGCATGTAACTGCGCGTATGACCTGTGCAAGTGCGCGGGTGCGGCGACCTCCCCGTCCACGCGGTCCGGGCAAATTAAGCCTGGTCGCCAATGAAGCCTGGTCGCCAATGAAGCCTCGTTGCCCATTAAGCCTGGTCGCCCATTAAGCCTCGGTGCCCATTAAGCCTCGGTGCCCATTAAGCCTGGTTGCCCATTAAGCCTAGGTGCCCATTAAGCCTAGGTGCCCATTAAGCCTAGGTGCCCATTAAGCCTAGGTGCCCATTAAGCCTAGGTGCCCATTAAGCCTCGGTGCCCATTAAGCTTCGGTGCCCATTAAGCCTCGGTGCCCATTAAGCCTCGGTGCCCATTAAGCCTGGTTGCCCATTAAGCCTCGGTGCCCATTAAGCCTGATTGCCAATTAAGGCTGCCTGCCAATGAAGCCTCGCTGCAAATGAAGCCTGTCTGCCAATGAAGCCTGCCGCCAACTATTTCAGCACGATGCCCCCCAGCGGCGGCAGGTGCACCGTGAGCTCGTACCACCCCTCCTCACCCGTCCCGCATACGGGTATCGCCGGGTTATTGGTATCACCGGTGCCCCAATATTTGCGGTCGTCACTATTGAAGATCTCGGCCCAGACCGATTTCCCCCGGGTGTAGACCTTCCACTCCCGCCGTCCGACCGGCGTCATATTCAGGATGATCAACACATCATTCTCCGCGGCTTTCCCCTTCCGCCGGTAAACGATGACACCCTCATCCCGGTGCCGCAGGTCCACCCATTCAAATCCATACATGCTGAATTGGTTCTCGTATAGCGCCGGCTCACCCCTGAATAACTTGTTGAGGTCACGGACACAGTCCTTCAACAACCGGTGCGAATCGTATTGGAGCAGGCCCCAGGGCAGTTCCGTCTTATAATTCCATTCCGTCGTCGACCCGAACTCATTGCCCATGAACAACAGCTTCCCGCCCGGATGCGTGAGCATATACGTATACATCAGCCGCAGGTTGGCGAACTTCTGCCAGTCATCTCCCGGCATCTTATAAAGCATCGGCGATTTGCCGTGCACCACCTCATCATGGCTCAACGGCAGTACGAAATTCTCGTCGTAATAGTACATCATGCTGAACGTGAACTTGTCCTGGTGGTGCCGCCGGTGTACGGGATCGAGTTTGAAATAGTCCAACGTATCGTGCATCCAGCCCATCATCCACTTCATGCCAAATCCAAGGCCACCGGCAAAGGTCGGCCGGCTTACCCCGGGCCAGTCCGTCGCTTCCTCCGCTATCGTTTGTACATCCGGAAAATCCCTGAAGACGGTGGCATTGAGGTCTTTTATGAAGGCGATCGCCTCCAGGTTGCCGTCACCGCCATACTCATTCGGCTCCCACCCGCCTTCCTTCCGGGAATAGTTGAGCTTGAGCATCGAGCTCACGGCATCCACCCGAATGCCGTCCACATGGAATTTGTCCAGCCAAAAACGCGCGTTACTGATAAGAAAGCTTTTCACCTCTCCCCTGCTGTAGTTGAAGATATAGCTGTTCCAATCCGGATGGAACCCCTTCCGCATGTCCGCATACTCATAGGTGTTGGCCCCATCGAAAAGATACAATCCATGATAATCATAGGGGAAGTGCGAAGGCACCCAATCCAGTATGACCCCGATGCCGGCCTCGTGACAGGCGTCTACCAGCGCCATAAACCCTTGCGGATTGCCGAATCTCGACGTCGCGGCATAGTACCCCGTGCCCTGGTAGCCCCAACTTCCGTCAAAGGGATGTTCCATTATAGGCATCAGCTCCACATGCGTAAAACCCATTTCCTTCACATAAGGCACGAGCAGTTCCCGGATCTGGTCGTACGTGTTGTAGCGCTCTTCGTCATTGGGGTCCGGCCGCATCCAGCTGGCGAGGTGTACCTCATAGATGCTCCAGGGTGCCTCCAGTGAATTGTGTGCCTTCCGGTTCTCCATCCAGTGCGCGTCCTTCCAGTCGTAGTCCAGTTCCCAGGTGATCGAGGCGGTCCTGGGGCGCATCTCCCAGAAATAAGAGTAAGGGTCTCCTTTGTCCAGGACACCACCATTGAAACCTTTAATGTGGTACTTGTAGGATTCCCCTGTGGAGACGCCGGGTATAAAGCCTTCCCAGACACCTGAGCGGTCCAGGCGCACGAACAAGGGATACCCTTCCGGCTGCCAGTCGTTGAAATTGCCTATCACCGAGACGGCGGTGGCATTCGGCGCCCATACGGCGAAATAATACCCATCCCGCCCCAATACCGTCACCCGGTGTGAGCCAAAAAGTTCATAGGCGCGGTAGTTGGTACCCGCCTGAAAATTGCGGATATCCTCCTCCGTGAACAGCGAATAGTTCCACACCGGTTTCGTCGAATCCACGAAGTGTATATCCTCATATCGCTGGCCTGTTGATAGTATCAAAATTTTGCTATTTTATTTTTATGCAATCTGATGCGAAGCGCGTCTTAAGGTCTTTAACGTAAATTTAAGGCTTCGACCTTGCATATCCTTGTTTT
>CBDCBP010000021.1:0-140778 GCA_965214315.1 Puia sp.
TGCATCGCGGACTTCAACGCCGCCGCTTCCAGCAGTTCCAGCGAATGCGTCGGCAGAAACCAGATCTTGCTCACCTGACCCGGCTGGTGTCCGCTTCGCCCCGCTCTCTGCAGAAAACGGGCAACCCCCTTGGGACTGCCAACCTGTATCACCGTCTCCACCGGCCGGAAGTCTACCCCAAGATCGAGGCTTGCCGTACAGACTACCGCTTTCAATTTCCCCTCATGCAAAGCATCTTCCACCCAGTTGCGCAGTTCCATGTCGATCGATCCATGATGCAGGGCGATGGCGCCCGCAAGGTCCGGACAAACGGTCAGCAGCGTCTGGTACCAGGTCTCGCTCATTCCCCTAGTATTGATAAAGATCAGCGTGGTCCTGCTGCCCTCCAGAATGGGAATGACCTTGTGCACCAACTTTAACCCCAGATGTCCTGCCCAGGGATATTTTTCAATTTCATCCGGGAATATCGACTCGACTTGGATGGGCTTGTCGATCACCGCCCGCACGATAAACCCTTCGGTCGCAGAAGTGTCGGCGGCGGTACCCAACGAAGACAACAATACTTCCTTCGCCTGATCCAGGTTGCCGATCGTCGCACTGATCCCGATGATCGAGCAGCTGCCACCCCTCAACGCAGTGATGCGCGACAGCGCCAGCTCCACCTGAACCCCGCGCTTGCTGCCCAGCAATTCATGCCATTCGTCGACGGCGACCAGTTTCAATGATTTGAAGACATCAGGATAGCCCTTCTGCGCCAATAATAAATGCAGGCTCTCCGGCGTAATGATCAACACCTCCGGCATCCGCCGCTTTTGCCGCTGCCGCTCCGCAGGCTCGGTGTCCCCGTTACGCGTTCCCACCTGCCAGCGCATTCCGAGTCCCCGGATCACCTGGTCCATCGCCCGGCCGATATCCTTGGCCAGGGCTCGCAGCGGCGAGATCCACAGCAGTTGCAGCCCGCTTCCGCCGCGTGTCTGATAATCGGCAGGATGCCGGTTGATGAAATCGATCAACGCACCCAGGAAAACGGAAAACGTCTTCCCGCATCCCGTCGGCGCATTCACCAGACCCGACCGGTTCTCAAGAATATGCTGCCAGGTATCTTCCTGAAAGACAAACGGGTGCCGGCCTTCCGTTTCCATCCATTCCCGTATCACCCGGTAGCCTGTCGTGTCTTTTAATAGCATGGTAGAATAGATTGCCTTTACAGCGTCTTCAGGTATTCGATCACCGCCTTTCGCTCCGGTTGGGTCAGCCTATCGCCAACCGATGCCCATAATTGCCATAGCCCGGCAACGTCGTGTTATACACAGATACCGGCTTTCCGCCGCCCGCACCCGCACGCGAAATAGCACCCGTCGCCGCCGCACCTGTCCCTGCTGCACCCCCACCCGCCGCCGCACCCGCAGCCGTCGCACCCGCCGCCGTCGCACCCGCACCTGTCGCACCCACCGCCGCCGCCGCACCCGCACTAGCACCCGTAGCCGCCGCACCTGTCCCTGCTGCACCCCCACCCGCCGCCGCCGAACCCGCACGCGAACCCGCCGCAGCCGCTCCCGCACCCGCCGCAGCCGCTCCCGCCGCTCCCGCCGCTCCCGCACCCGCCGCACCCGCACCCGCCGCACCCGCACCTGTCGCACCCACCGCAGCCGCTGCACCCGCACCCACCTCCGCACCCGCACCCACCCCCGAAGCAATAGGTCCCTGCTCGCGCGTATACTTCCACCCTACGGCTGCATAATCGTATTGCGGGTTGTCAAAATCCCTCGACCAATAGGTCGGCCGGTCCTTGCTGTTCAACACCCCTTCCAGCGTTGGCACGGAGCCGTTATGCAGGTAAGGCGCCGTGATCCATATCCCGTCCAATGGCGGAGCGATATAGCCATCAAAAGGTTCCAGCCGCGCCGGATGATCGCCCTGCGCGAACCAACTGTTGTTAAACCATGCTATAAACTGCGGACTTTGGAAATTACTCGTAGCAAGGAGCGAATCCGTCCCTATCACCGCCGCCGGGATCAGCAGGTTGGGGTAATCGCCGCCATCGCCACGGGAAGCCGTCGCCGACGGCTTGTCAGAAGGACCATTATCGTAATTACCATGACACTTTGCGCAATGTTGCACAAACAGCACCCCGCCCTTCCGCACCAGCGCAGCATTGACGGGTTGCGGATATTTCGGCGGTTGGATCGAATAGATATACGCCAGCACATCATTGAAATGACTGTCCACTTCCCGCGCCTCCGAACTGTCACTCACCGTCAGCAGATTCGACGCCATCAGGAATCTGCCGAAATCACCCCGCCCAAAGCCATTGTAAAACATCGCATGCTTTTTCTTTAACAGCCACCACGGCGGCGTATCCGTCGGTACGACCCTGCCGGATACATTGATCACGGGCTTGTCACTCCACCGCAAGGTCTGCGGATCCCGGTGCGCCACCAGCAGGTCCGCCAACCGGTCCGCGGAGTTGACACCCCTCACTTCCGTATACAATTCGTCCCCAATGACTTTCATCGATCGTATAAACGGCTCCGCTGCCTCTATCTTTCGTTGATCACCTCGGGCAGCGAGCATTTTCCCGGCCATTACCGCATTCCTCGAGTTCAGCTTCTTTCGGTCCGTAAAATCAACCATCGAATTTCCAAGACCCACGTAAAGTTTGCCATCGAATACCTGGGCATGGCACTGCAGACAGTTCGGGGCCACGACGACCTCTCCGTTCGCAGCCTTCACCGCCGTATATTCATGACTCACGGCTGCATTCAGACTGTCCCGGTGCAGCAGATTGGCCGCCGTCTTTCCAAAACCCAATAAGAAATAATCGTAAGGAATGCCGCTCTTGATATAGTCGCCCGTCACGAGATAACGATACCCTTCGGCAGCATCGCCGCTGCGCTGCGGGCTCGCAGGAATAGCTACAGGGTCTTCTGCAACGGCAAGTCGCAATGTTGTCGTAAACGCCAGTCCGACTACTCCCAACATCACCAGCACCAGGAACTTTTTCATATGGTAAAGTTACTTATTCTGCCCATACCAGACCGCTGGCGGACCCATCACTTCCCGTACACTTCAAGCATCTTCTTCAACGCCTCCAGCGTGTCGATCTCCGCCGGACCCTTGTCTTTTCTCCATCGGTTGATCCGCGGAAAACGCAGCGCCACCCCCGACTTGTGCCTGGCAGACGCGGCGATACCCTCGAAGGCGATCTCAAAAACGAGTTCAGCCTTCACCGTTCTGACCGGACCGAACTTCTCCAGCGAGTTTTTTTTGACAAAAGCATCCACCTCTGCCAACTCCTTGTCCGTAAGGCCCGAATAGGCCTTTGTAAAGGTCACCAGCTGCTCCCCCGATCGCACCGCAAATGTATAGTCGGTATACAGGTTGCTCCGGCGGCCATGTCCTTTTTGCGCATAGACTAGTACGGCGTCGATCACAAGAGGTTCTATCTTCCATTTCCACCAGTCACCTCTCTTCCGGCCAACCTGGTAGATCGAGTCCTTTCGCTTTAGCATCAGCCCCTCGCTTCCCCGCTCCCTCGCGCCAATGCGCGCCTCCGCCAGTTGCGCCCAGTCGTCAAAACGGATCACGGGTGACAGCTGCATCAACGGATGCGCTACAGCGGCAACCACGGCTTCCAATTGCTTCCTTCGCTCCGTTAGCGGCTTGCCCCGCCAATCTTCTCCCTCGAACTCCAACAGGTCATAGGCGATGAAGCCCACCGGCACTTCGCTGAGATGCTTCTTCGTAACATTCTTTCGCCCTATCCGCGTCTGCAACGCTGCGAACGGCAACACCCCATACGGCAAACTCCCCGGACCGCCTGCGTCTTGTCGTAAGAGGCCCGCTTGGGCGTCCATCCCACCCGCTTCGGCGTCCATCCCCCGTGCAGGGGCGTCTATCCCACTTGCAGGGGCGTACATCCCACCCGCTTGAGCGTCCATCACACTTGCTCGGGCGTCCATCCCACCCGCTTGGGCGTCCATCCCAATGATTTCTCCATCCAGCACGGTCCCCACCGGCAGCCGCTCCTTAAAAGCCTGATACTCGGGAAATTTGTCTGTCATCAATTCCTCGCCCCGGCTCCACACAAACAAGAATTCACCACGCCTGATCAGCTGTCCCCTGATCCCATCCCATTTCCACTCCGCTTGCCAATCCACCGGCGCACCCAGCAAGGACAGCTCCTCCTCCAACGCATAAGACAAGTAAAAAGGGTAGGGACGGGATAGATCGCTGCCGCCACCTTCTCCGCTCAAGAGCGCCGAATAAGCGGTGGAGGCCGGGTCCCAGTCCCCGCTGATCCGATGCGCCACCACTGACGCATCGACACCCGCAGATCTCGCGAGCGCATTGACTACGGTTTGCTGCGAAATGCCGATCCTAAACCCACCGGTGATCAGCTTGTTGAAAACAAATCGTTCATTCCTATTCATCGACGCCCAACACTGTTGCACAAACACCTTCTTTTCCGCCTCTTCTTCTTTAACTAGCCCGGCCAACCGCTCCAAGTAGGATGTGAGCGAGGCCTTCTGCCCTTCAATAACGGCATCGTCAGGCTCCGGCAGCAACAATGCGATCGTCTCCGCCAGATCACCTACCGTATGATAACTTTCCTCGAATAGCCACCCCGGCAGACCCGTCAGCTCCCGGCACCATTCCCACAATTGCGTCGTATTGACCGTACGCTTTGGCCTTCGGCCACTGAACAAGGCGATCATCCACACCTTATCTTCATCCTCGGCTTCCGCAAAATATTTCTCAAGTGCTTCCAGCCGGTCGTTCGTCTTCGTGGTGGTGCCCAACCGCACCGCCAATTCGGCAAATTGCCGCATTCCACCCATTACTTGCTCATGCTGTTCCATCATCCGCGGCCTCCTCGCCCGCATCGATCCCTGGCAACCGGGCTTCCTCGGTCGACGCAATACCCGCATCCCCGCCGTCACGTGCATCCGTCGATTCGCCACCTTCCTCATCCTCCCCATATTCGGTTTTTGACCTCCCCCGCCTCGATCCCATGTTCGTTAAGATATCTTGCCAACGCCGCCTGGAATCCGTGCGTCACAAACACTTTTTCAGCGCCGGTTGCTTCGATCGCCCCCAACAACCCCTTCCAGTCTGCATGGTCACTCATCGCAAAACCCGCATCCGCATTCCGCCGTCGTACATTCCCCCGCACCTGCATCCAGCCACTGCAGATGCCTATGGCATAGGGGTTGAACCGCCGCAACCAGGGAGAATCCTCAGCGCTCGACGGCGCGATAACGACCTTCCCCTTGAACCACTCCCTCGGCATATCAGGCGTGACACGCGTTACAGCGGGAAGCTCGACCCCCGCATTCACCAAAGCCTGATGCACATTCCAGACAGCCCCATGCACAAAGACCTCTGGTGCCAAGGGCGCCACAGCCATTAATACGCGTTGCGCCTTTCCAAGACTATAGGCGATCAATACCGAGGTCTTATCCCGCGCCTGGTTGTCGGCCACCCAATCCCCCACAGCCCGAAAGATCTCCGGCTGCGGCTTCCAGTTGTAAATAGGGAGACCAAAAGTCGACTCCGTAATAAAAACATGACACCGGATGGGCTCGAAGGCACCACTGATGCCATCGTCTTCGGTCTTGTAATCACCGCTCACTACCCAGACTTCCCCTTGGTATTCCACCCTCACTTGCGACGACCCGATCACATGCCCCGCCGGATGAAGACTCACCTTGACGCCATTCATCATCACTGTCTCGTCCCAATCCACACCCATCACCGACCCGGGAGGCGGCGCGAGCCGTAATTCCAGCAACGGTACAGAAAGCCGGTGACAGAGGTATCCGCCACTGCCCGGCCGCGCATGGTCGCTATGGGCATGCGTGATTACGGCCTTTTCGACCGGCCGCCAGGGGTCGATGTAGAACAGCCCCCGGGCACAATACAATCCTTTGTCGGTAAATTCGATCAGTGGCATGGCATCACCACTTCAAATAACAGGCCGCATGTCCTCCTAGTTCACCGCAACAACAATACCGTCCATCTTTTTGATGAAATATAACTTTTTATTCTCGAAGTAGTCCAGCGTCAGGTTTTGCCGGTTGAGAAAAATAGGGGTGATCTCAAAATCGTTAAAAACCTTGAATTTCTTTTCGCCAATGCTCCCGCTGAGGTCCTTGCCATGTAGGCCTAACAATTTACTGAACCGGTAAACACTCTCATAGCCCCGGAAGACCATATCAGTTGGCCGGGAATAGAACCTGGTCTTGAAATGCTGTTGAATAACCTTGACAAGCGTATCCGTGGGGTTGGTGTAAAATGGCGTGGAATAAGCGATCTCTTCCCCTGCAAACTCCGGCTTGCTCAGATCCAGATTGTCCCAGGTCGGCATCCCGATCACCGTACTCCGGTACGTCCTGTTCAACGAAGCGAGCAAAGTGCAAAGCCTTGCGCCAAAGACTTCGTCCAGACTTCCGGCTATGCACACCGTCTGTTGCGAACTGTCCATACTCAGCTCGAGCGCCGCCGCATCGAAATGGTCGTCCAGCGTCACGTATTTGATCTTCAGCGGGACGCTGGCCGTCTTCTTTTCAATATCCAGGAAGTACCCCTTCAGTCTATCCTCCTGTGCGCCGTTCTTTCTAAAAAAGACAAGCGATTTCATGGGGTAATTTCGCTGCAGGTACCGGTAGATACCTTCGCAATGCGTGCGTAAGGTGGAGTTCAGGATCACTAAGGATGAATTGTTGGTCACACCCCCGTCATTGGGATAGTTGACATTGATGAAGGGGATATTCTTCTTCGCGGCCGCCGCCGCGAGCAGTTGCAACTCCGTCGGGCTGCTCACCTGGCCGATGATTAATCCCACCCCTTGTAGCGCAGCGTCGCCCAATTCTTGCTCCAGTCCTTTCGAATTCCGCGTGTCATACACCTGCACTGCCAGCTTCATCCCCTCTTTTGCCAGCGTGTCGAGCGCCATCTGTGCGCCCTCGTAGAATTCGAGACCGGGATTGAAAAATTTAGGGAAATTCTTGTCGTACCGATAGTTGCCGCCAGCATCGAAAGCGCTGTCCAAATAGAGCGGCACGAAGATCGCCACGCTGCTCCGCGATGTATCGACGCTGACCGTTGCCGTATCTGGCCTTCGCAAGACCGAGTCTACCTGCGCCCGGACAGTCGTAGCTGCTGCCAGCAGACAGGACAGCAACAGCAAAGAATATCGGAAGTTATTTGTCATCTTATTCCCACTCGATCGTCGCCGGCGGCTTGCTGCTTATGTCATATACGACCCGGTTGATGCCCTTGACACTATTAATGATGTCATTGGAAACGTCCGCCAAAAATGTATATGGCAGGTGCGCCCAGTCCGCCGTCATTCCATCCACGGAGGTCACCGCCCGCAACGCAATAGTAAACTCATAGGTTCTTTCGTCGCCCATCACCCCGACACTCTTCACCGGCAGCAGGATCGCTCCCGCCTGCCACACCGCCGAATAAAGCTGGTGCTCCTTCAGCGCCTTCGTATATACATGGTCTGCCTCCTGTAGTAATGTTACCTTTTCTTCCGTGACCTCACCCAGGATACGGATCGCCAGCCCCGGGCCGGGGAACGGATGACGTTGCAACAGCTCATCGGGGATCCCCAACTCGGCTCCAACCCGCCGCACCTCATCTTTGAAAAGAAATCGCAGCGGTTCGACCAGTTCGAGATGCATCGTCGCAGGAAGCCCACCGACATTGTGATGCGACTTGATGGTCACCGAAGGGCCGTGCACACTTACGCTCTCGATGACATCGGGGTAGATCGTCCCCTGTCCCAGCAATTCCACACCCGCAACTTTTTTCGCCTCTTCCTGGAAAACCTCGATGAAAAGCCTCCCTATCGTCTTTCGCTTCGCTTCTGGATCAGATTTACCCGCAAGCTCTCTATAAAACAAAGCCTTGGCATCGATTCCTTTTACATTCAGGCCTATCTGGCCATATGTCTGCAAAACTTGTGCGAACTCGTCCTTGCGCAGCACGCCATTGTCCACAAAGATGCCAAACAGCCTGTCCCCAATTGCCTTGTGGATCAAGGTCGCCGCTACCGTGGAATCAACCCCGCCGCTCAACGCCATGATCACCTTCCGATCCCCGATCTGCTTTTGCAGCGCCGCTACCGTATCACTCACAAAATGCGCCGGCGTCCAGTCCTGTTGACAGCCGCAGACATCGACAAGGAAATTCCGGATGATCTTTTTCCCCTCGATGCTATGGTAGACTTCGGGATGGAATTGCAAACAATACAAGGGTTGTTCCGCTGCCGCTGATGCCGAATCCGCCGCCGATGCTGCCTCTGGTGCCGCTGCCGCCTTCGATGCCGGTGCCGCCGCCGGTGCCGGTGCCGCCGCCGATGCCGCTGAAGCCGCCGCCAATGCCGCCGTCGAAGCAGGTGCCGATGCCGGTGCCGCCGCCGCCGATGCCGCCGTCGAAGGAGGTGCCGCTGACGCTGAAGCCGCCTCCAATGCCGCCGCCGTCGCCGAAGTCGCCTCCGATACCAATGCCGAAGCCGCCGCCCGTGCCGCCTCGGGTGCCGCCGCCGAAGCCGCTGCCGAAACCGTCGCCAAAGTCACCGTCGCCAAAGCCACCGTCGCCGAAGCCACAGTTGTCGCAGTTTGGCCATCCTTCGGACCCTCGGCTCCCCGCTGACTTGGGAGCTCGTTCAATTTTCTGAATGCAGCATAAGGGATGCTTTCCGTATTCGCCAGCACCTCGAATGCCGCCGGCAGTTCCAATATGGTGTCTGCATGACTCATCCACACCTGCGAAAGCTCGGTGACATCTTTCAACAAGGGACTGTCTTTTTGTTTGTGAAGTAGCGCCCGCCCATATTCCCGCTTGTTGCTGTTAGCTACCCGCCCGCCAAATTGCTTGGCCGTCAGCTGGGCGCCATAGCAAATGCCCAAAACCGGCACCTGGCTATGCAGCGCGGCAATATCCACCCCGGGCGCATTCGCGTCATTTACCGAAAAAGGCGACCCGGAAAGAATGATACCCTTCAAAGAAGCGTCGACGGGTACCGGCTTGGAAAAGGGAATGATCTCGCAGTAGACGTTGGCCTCACGTACGGCCCTGGCGATCAATTGAGTATACTGTGACCCGAAGTCAAGAATTAAGATCTTTTCCGTCATAGATCAGGCGAAGATAAAAAAATTCCCCCAATCCCCCCTTGGCCGCCGAAGGCGGGCCAATCCCATCGCACCCCGCCCCGCCGGGCATCCATCCGCAACCGCCCTTCCCGCCGCCCCGCGCAGGCCCCCCAACACCGCGCTCCTGCCCGCAGAAGCCCCCCGCACCTCAAAGCGTCCCGCACGAAGCCCCCCTTGCACCAAAGCCTATAGCACCAAAGCAACCCCCGCAACGACGCACCCCTTCACACGGGGCATCCCCACCACCAAAGCGTCCCCACCACCAAAGCATCCCAATAACCAAAGCAACCCCCAGCATCGAACCCCCTTCGCACCGGACGTCCCCCCACCGAAACACCGCCCCGCCACCAAAGCGTCCCCACCACCAAAGCATCCCAATAACCAAAGCATCCACCAGCATCGAACCCCCTTCGCACCGGACGTCCCCCACACCGAAACACCGCCCCGCAACCAAAGCACCCCAGCAACCAAAGCATCCCCCAGCATCGAACCCCCCCAACGCAGTGAAACACCCTCACATCAAGCACCCCGCTCGCCCAAGCACCCCCCTCACCGAACCACCCCCACACCGCGAAACCCACACCCCTGTATCCTCCTTCCCCCCCACCGTCTAAAAACCGTTTCATAATCCAAAGGAAAAGTTTAACTTTTGTGCACCAAAACAAACCAAGATGACAAATGCCCACACCACCCGCTTCCGGAATACCAGATCTCCCTGGCTGCTACTCGCCCTGCCGCTGCTGCTAGCCTCCTGCCAGGGCATACTTGGCAAAAGGGTTCACGGCAACGGGAACATAAAAACGGAAGACCGCCCCGTCAGCGACTTCAAAAATGTCGACGTCAGCGGAGCCGCAAAAGTCCTCGTCTCGCAAGGCGACCACCCTTCCGTAAAAATAGAGGGCGACGAAAACCTCCTGCCATACATGGAGGTGAACCAAATCGGCAATAAGATCGAAGTCCGCGAAAAACCGGGCTTCAACCTCGTACCTACCACAGACCTCAAAGTATACGTGACTGCACCGGTCTTCAACGACATCGACGCCTCAGGAGCCTGCGATATCATCGGCCAAACAAAGATTGCCAACCCCGAAAACCTCGCCATGCATGTCAGCGGAGCAGGTGACATCAAAATGGAAGTCGACGCACCCCGCCTAAAAGCAGAAGTCTCGGGAAGCGGCTCGGTTGACCTGAAGGGACAAACGAAGGACGTCTACCTCGACCTCACCGGTGCCGGCCATGCGCATTGCTTTGACCTGCTATCGGAATCAACAAAAGTAGATATCTCCGGTGCGGGTTCCGCCGAAGTTTACGCCAGCGTAAAACTGGAAGCCGATGTCAGTGGCGCCGGCACCGTAAAATATAAAGGCAATGCCACCGACGTCAAACAGAATGTCAGCGGCGCCGGCAGTGTACAAAAAGTAGACTAGCACACAAAAACTAGCGCATAAAAAACACTAGGGCATAAAAAACACCAGCGCACAAAAACCAGATTAAGCTATTATTGCGAGCAAATAGAGTATAGTCAAACGGGAGTCGACCAGCCCCGGCATCCCCAATGCGAGCGCTCGGCCTACGCCGGGCGCTCCCGTTTTATGAACCCATTAACGAAGTTTTTGCGATCTTAGTGCATGCCCAACAGCTATTTGTCCCTTGCCCTCGCATGCCTGATCACCTTCGCCGCCCGCTCACAACAATCCCCCACCGGCGCCGCAATCCCCAGCCCGGAGGCATTTCTGAATGCCATTGCCTTCACCATCGTCGATAGTTCTTTTGACCACTATTACCTGGTAGCCGGCACCGATTCCTGCCGCTTCGAGAAATATAGCTATGACGAATGGATCAAATACCACTTAAGGGAGCCGCTTACATTCAACACGCTCAACGAACTTTCCGAAAAGGTCTATCTCTCCCGCTATCCCTATTGCTGGAAACAGCCGCAACTGCAAAAAGCCATCCTCATTACCCGCAAACAGGCCGACTCGATCTTGGGTAGCCATGCCCCCCTCCCTTACAATGCCCCGGCGAAGGTTAAGCGCAGATGGCGTCAAAACCTGCAACGACTGCCCGCGTGGCAGTTCAACGTCTGCAGCTTCTCGCTCCCCCAATTCACCGACGACGGGCAATACGCCGTCATCGATCTCAACGTCATCTGCGGCACCGCATGCGGCAAAGGCCTCACCTGCATCTACCGCCTGACCACCTCCGGCGAATGGCAACTAGTCGGACAATACACCAATTGGTCGTCATAAATTCACATATTTCACCCGTATCCACACATTCCTGTTCCTCCCCTTGTCATCCGTACACGAGATCTTCACCGGCCCTTCATCGGGCATAAAGAACTCCTTGCTCCCCGCATCCACGCTCCGGTAGAATTTGTCGTTGATGTACCAGTAGACTTTCGCCACGTCATTCGTCACCCGGCAGCGCAGCAGCAAAGGCTCGGGATCTTTGCGGTTGATCAGGTACTCGCTGCCGCTGGCGGGGGAAGTGACTACCGGCGCACCCTCCTTGAACACCTTTTCACAGGCCGGGTTATGCGGCGGTATCGCTTCATAGGTAATATGGTTGGCATCATAGTATTCCTTCATCTCGGGCGGGATCACCATAAACCACTTCTTCTTATAGCCGGCCGGAGGCAGACAACTCCGGCAATACGAGATCTTCCCATCCGCCGACAGGAACACCTCCTGGCGGTTGTCGCATTTTTTCGCTGTCGACACCAACGGAATAAAATAATCAGTGACCAGGTTGCGACAAAAATCGTCCGGCGGAAGCCCTGTCTCCGAACACACCATCCGCACATCGCAGTCCTCCGGTTGGGCAAACCATGCCGCATCGTCGTCGTAGTCGATCGTATTGAAAACGGTGAACAACAGCGGCGTCGCCACATTGGCTCCGCTCAGTTCCGGCACACCCAGCCCCGAGAAATTCCCAGCCCAGACCCCGACCGTAAAATGCTTGTTGTAGCCGATGCTCCAGGCATCCCGCCGGCCATAAGAGGTGCCCGTCTTCCACGCGATCTTCGGCAAGTGGAGCGTACTCTGCCAGTTCAATGGGAAATCGGGCCGGTTCACCTTGCTTAAGGTCTCATTGATCATAAACACCGCCGCAGGGCTCAAGATACGCTGGCCCCTCGAAACACTATCGCCCCGCGCGCCCGTAGCAACCACCCCCCGCACGCCCAAAGCAACCACCCCCCGCGACTCCGCACCAACCGCCCCCCGCGCTTTCGCAGCAGCCATCCCCCCCGCCCCCGCAGGCACTACCCCCCGCACCCCCGCAGGCGCCGGAACAGCATTAGCCCCAATAGGCACCCCCGCAGGCGCCGCAATAGCATCAGCCACAACAGGCGCCTCCGCAGGCGCCGCGACAACACCAGCCCCAACAGGCACCCCCGCAGGCGCCCCAACAACACCAGCCCCAACAGGCACCGCCGCACTATCCCCCCACGTATAACGCGGCCGCACATACACCCCCTCATTAGCAAAAATCGAATACAACCCCGTCATCTCCTCGAGCGTCGCCCCACATCCTCCCAAGATCATCGACAACCCCAGCTTCTTCCTGTCCCGGTCGATCTGCCGGAAATCGCATTGCGACAACCGCTGGATCAGCTTGTCCTTGCCCAGCGCCTTCAGGCTCTTCACCGCCGGGATATTCAGCGAATGCTCCAACGCATATTCCATCGTCACATAACCATTGAATCGTTTGTCATAGTTTTCTGGCGCATAGCCATCATAGTTGATCGGCACATCGGTGATGGTCCGTTTGGGCGTCAGCAGCCCCTCGTCGATACACAGCCCATACAGCAGCGGTTTTAGCGTACTCCCCGGTTCACGCACCGCCGCCGCCCCATTTACCTGTCCCGCGTTCAGCGCATCGTCGAAATCGGCACTCCCCACATAGCTCACGATGCGGTGCGTCCGGTTGTCGATCACGACCACAGCCGCATTGTGTATATTCTTCAGCGCCAGCGTCCGCGAATAATCCCTCACCAGCTTCTCCACTTTTAACTGGGTATTCATTTGTATCGTACTGTGGACGATCGGGCCGCCCCTTTTCTTTAACTTCCAGGAAAGCTGGGGCATATACGAGGGCACGACACCCCGCGTCGCCGTCAGCGGCTCGCCCAGCGCATCCTCGATCTCGTGTGCCGTGAACACCTTCTCCCGCTCCCAACGCCGCAGCCATTTATTCCTTTCCTCCACGATGCGGTCGTTATTCCTCCCCATCACCAGCGAAGAAGGCCGGTTAGGAATGATCGACAAAGCCGTGATCTCCGCCAGGGAGAGATGATCTGGATTCTTCTTGAAATAAAGGATAGACGCCGCCTTGACACCCTGGATATTCCCGCCATAAGGGACGATATTCAGGTACAATTGCAGGATCTCACGCTTGGAATACTTCCACTCTAGTTGCACAGCCCGAAAAACCTCCACCGCTTTATTCCAATAGGTGCGTTTCTTGGGCTCCAGCGCCCTCGCCACCTGCATAGTGATCGTCGACGCACCGCTTGTCCGCCGCATATGCACCAAATTTCGTCCGAATGCCCGGGCCATCGCCAGCACATTGACCCCCGGATGATAAAAGAAGTATTTGTCCTCCTTTTCCACGATGGTCTTCCGCAACAACGGCGAGATCTCGCTCAACTCGGTCTTCATCCGCCATTGCTGGTCCCGGGTAAGAAAAGCATGCACAACCTCGCCCTTGTCATCGGTGATGATGGTCGAGTACTCGATGCGGTCGGGTAGGGGGAATACCCAATTCGCCAGCAGGAAGGTCAAAAAGATGCCAGCCAAAACGAGCCCAATGATTTTCAACCGTCGCATGCGGGGTAATTAACAAATTCTTATCAGCGGTATACTTGCAAAGAGTCAGGCCGAAGACGTAATTTCATTCCGGCTTTAACAGCCACTGTATGCCATCTTCACATCCTCCTTAGCTTCTCTACACTAATGTCTGTTTTTCTTTATTGGGCCGCAAACAAACAAGCCGTTTTATTTTATTGCGTCCAGACATATTAATTTGTTCCTAAAAGCCGTTGTAAAGCGCAAGGGACCCTTAAAAAAAAGATGCGGCCCCTTGCGCTGTAAACACTAAATTGGGCCCTCGGCCAGCCTCGCTGTGCTCGACCCTGTTCAAACTCTTATCTGACCTCTATATGCGTAACCGTTCAGGCCTCGCCGCTTCCCTGACGATCCTTGCCGTCTACTTCTTTCTCGCTGCCTGCAATCGCAGCACCGTTAGCCTGCAATTCACCAACGCCCGGGACGAAGTGCCAACCCTGGGAAACCTCATCTTTCGCTTCGACCAGTCCCTCGTCAAAGATTCCCTATTGGACCAATGGGATTCCACTGCCTATGTCAGCTTTGAACCAAAGATAAAAGGACGCTTTCGCTGGGAACACCCCGACGAACTCGTATTCTCACCTTCCGGGCCGCTGCCGCCTGCCACCACCTTCAAAGCCACGCTCAGAAGCGATATTCTCCAATACAGCAGCTACGGCCGGATAAAAGCCGGCGACGACCTGATCTTTCACACCCCGGATCTGAAACTGGACAATACCAGCTCCACCTGGGTCCTTCCGGACGAGACCAGCACCATCGCCGTACCACAGCTGGACCTGCAATTCAACTATCCCATCAACCCCAATGCCCTAAAAGACAAGCTTACCATCCAATTGGACGGGAAGCCCGTCAACTATACCCTCGAGACCCTGTCCGCGACCGACCGCATCACCCTGCGTCTGCTGGATCTCAAGATGCAGGATAAAGACCTCGATGCGAAGATCACCATCGACAAAGGCCTGCTGCCGGAAGGCGGCACCAACGGCCTCAACGACCGGATAGAGCGCTCCACTTCCATACCCTCGCCCTACGTGTTGACGGTGGGCGAGGTGACAACCGAACACGACGGCACCACCGGGACGATCCATGTGCATACCAGCCAGCTCGTTGGCGGGAACGATGGCCTCGCTGCAGCGATCAGCTTCAACCCCGCCGTAAAGTTCGCCGTAGAGCCCTCGGAAGACGGCTTCACCATCCATAGCGAAACCTTCGATCAGCAAAAAAGCTATACCCTCACCCTCGCTAAAGGCCTGCGCGGCCGCATCGGCGGCGTCCTCCACGAAGAATATTCGACCAATATCGCCTTCGGCGAACTGGCACCTTCCATCAGTTTTGCCAGCAGCAAAGGCATCTACCTATCGGGTAAAGGCGCCCAGAATATAGAGGTGAAGATCGTCAACGTCCCCCGGGTAAAGATCATCGTGTCCAAGGTATACGAGAACAACTTGCTTGCAGCACAGCACTACAGTTATGAACCGCAGGAACCTGCCGGCGACAACCGCGTCGTCGTCAGCGACGAAGAAGGCGATGGCGCACCGGTCATCGACGACAGCCAGGACCTCACCTTCGGCGATGTCATTTATTCCCAGGAGGTAGACACCCGCACCCTTCCAAGATCCGCCGGCGGCAGCAGCAGCGGCCGCTTGCTCAACCTCAACATCACCGACAAACTCCCCGAGTTCAAAGGCATCTACCATGTCGTGATCCGGTCCGTCAAGGATTATTGGGTCAGCGACAAACGCTTCGTCTCGATGTCCGACATCGGCCTCATCGCCAAAGAAGGCCGGGAAAAGATCCTCGTCTTCGCCAACTCCATAAGGACCGCAGCCGCCCTCCCGGGTATTAACATCTTAGCCTACGGCTCCAATAACCAGCTGCTGGGCATGGGCGCCACGAACGCCGGGGGCGTCGCCGAGATCACCTATACCCGAAAGGAATTCGCCGGGTTCAAACCCGCCATGATCATAGCAAAGACCGCCGACGACTTCAACTACCTCCCCTTCAGCACCACCCGCGTCAACACTTCCCGCTTCGAAGTGGGCGGCCGCCATGCCAACAACTCCGGCCTCGACGCCTTCGTTTATCCCGAACGCGACATCTACCGGCCGGGAGAAAAAGTCAATTTTGCCGTCATCGTCAGAGACCGGCAATGGAAGTCCCCGGGGGAATTGCCCATCAACCTCAAATTCCTCCTGCCCAACGGCAAAGAGATGAAGACTTTCCGCAAGACCCTCAATAACCAGGGCGGCACAGACGGCAGCGTCGACATCCCCGAATCATCCATCACCGGCAGCTATTCCCTGGAAGTATATACCTCCAACGAGGTCCTGCTGGCTACCCAGGCCTTCCGGATCGAAGAGTTCGTTCCCGATCGCATCAAGGTAAGCGCCAAACTCGACAAACCCTGGCTCGAAGCCAGCGACGTCGCCAAACTCGATATCCATGCCGTTAACTTCTTCGGCCCTCCTGCCGCCAACCGCAACTACGAATGCGAGATCCAGGTCAAGCAAAAGAACTTCAACCCGAAGAACTACAACAATTTCGATTTCAGCCTGTCTGCCCAGAACTCCACCTCCTTCGACAAGACCGTCAGAGAAGGCAAGACCGACGAACAAGGCAATGCGACAGAGAAATATACCGTGCCCGACTTCTTTAAGAACATCGGCCTCCTGCAGGCGACCTTCTACGCCACCGTCTTCGACGAGACCGGTCGTCCAGTCAGTCGCAGCGCCTCCGTCAATATCTATACACAACCCGTTTTTTTTGGCGTGGCCGACGACGGCTTCGCTTACTATCCACTCAACCAAACGGTCGGCTTCCCCATCATAGCCCTCGACCGGAATGAGCGACTGCTCTCTACCGCCTCGGCCCGCGTCCAGGTCATCAAACACGAATACCGCACCGTGCTCAGCAAGAGCGGCAGCTACTTCCGCTATGAATCACAAAAAGAAGACAAACAGGTGGCCTCCGGCATCGTTACCGTCAGTGGCGAGAATACCCGTTACAATTTCATTCCCCGCTCACCCGGTGACTACGAACTACGCGTCTCAATCCCCGGCTCCAATACCTATGTCAGCCGTAGCTTCTACAGCTACGGGGCCTGGGGCGGCGACAACAATTCCTTCGAGGTCAACAACGAAGGACATATCGACATCAGCCTTGAGAAGAACAGTTACTACACCGGGGAAAGCGTAAAGGCGCTGTTCAAAACACCCTTCAGCGGACGCATGCTCGTGACGATGGAGACGGATAAGGTCATTTCTTATCAGTATGTGGAGGTAAGCGACAAACGCAACGCCTCGCTCGACCTCCCGCTCAATATCGACGACATTCCCAACGTATACATTACGGCTACCCTCATAAAACCGCATGAGCTGTCCGACATCCCGCTGACCGTAGCACATGGCTACCAGTCGGTAAAGGTCGAAGCCAAAGACCGGAAGATTCCTGTAGAGATCATCGCACAGACCGCAGTCCGCAGTCATACCCACCAGAAGGTCAGCGTAAAGGCCCTTCCCGGCAGCATCGTCACGCTTGCAGCCGTCGACAACGGCGTCCTGCAGATCACCGACTTCGAAACCCCGGACCCCTACGCGCACTTCTACGCCCGCCGTGCACTCGAAGTCAACGGCTATGACCTCTACCCGCTGCTCTTCCCGGAGGTAAGACCCAGCCTGAGCAGCACCGGCGGCGATGAGGACAAAGACATGAAGAAACGGGTCAACCCCATGCCCGCCAAACGCATAAAACTGGTCTCTTGGTGGAGCGGCATGGCTACTACTAACGGCAACGGCGAGGCGAATTTCGAATTCGATATCCCGCAGTTCTCCGGCCAGGTCCGCCTGATGGCCGTAGCCTTTAAGAACGAAAGCTTCGGCTCTGCAGCATCGGCAATGACCGTTGCCGACCCCATCGTCCTCAGTTCGGCCCTGCCCCGTTTCATGAGCCCCGGTGATACAGTAACCATGCCCGTGACCATTACCAACACTACCGGTAATACGGCAAGCGCCACCGCAAAGATCAAACTCAGCGGCGCCATCCGTTCCCTGGGAGACGACCAGCAGTCCGTAAGCGTCGGCGCCAACAGCGAAGCGCGCGCCCAATTCCAGCTCGTCGCACCGCCGGCCATGGGCATCGGAAAAATAGCGGTAGACGTCAACGGCCTCGGCGAACACTTCACCGATGAGACGGAAATAGGCATCCGCCCCTCCGCCCCCCTGCAAAAGACTACCGGCAGCGGCTCCGTCGTCGGCGACAACACACAGGCCATTAACTTTACCACCGGCGACGACATCCCCTCCACCATCGACTACAAACTAGTCGTGAGCCGGTCACCCGCGGCGGAATTAGGCAAATACCTCAGCTGGCTCGTGGCATATCCATATGGCTGTACGGAACAAACCATCGCCACCGCCTTTCCCCAACTCTATTTCGGAGATTTGGCCGACCTCGTGCAGAAGTCAAATGTAAACACCTCGCAACGCAGCTCCGCCAACTACAATGTCCTCGAAGCGATCCGCAAGATCAAGATGCGTCAGCTCTACAACGGCGCAGTCACCCTCTGGGATAACGAAGACTCCGAAGACTGGTGGACGACCGTCTTCGCGGCACATTTCCTCATAGAAGCGCAAAAAGCCGGCTTTCGACGTCGACAAGAGTCTCACCGGGACCATGTTGGGCTATATCAACAGCCGGCTAAGGAATCGCGAGACCGTCACGTATTATTATAACCGCGACCAAAGCAAACGCATCGTTCCCAAGGAAATGGTCTATGGCATGTATGTGCTGGCACTGGCAGGCCAGCCCAATGTCAGCGCAATGAATTACTATAAAGCCAACGCCGGCCAGCTCAGCCTGGACTGCAAATACCTGCTCGCCGCCAGCTATGCACTGGCGGGTGATAAGAAAAGCTTCGCCGCCTTCCTTCCGGCGAATTTCAACGGCGAAGAAGCCGTGACGCAATCTGGCGGCAGCTTCTCCTCCGATATCAGGGATGAAGCGCTCGCCCTCGACGTACTGTTCGACGTAGACCCCAACAACGCCCAGATCCCCCTCATGGCGCGGCATGTGCTGGACAAGCTCAAAACACGGGAATGGTTTAGCACGCAGGAACTGGCCTTCGGCTTCGTCGGTCTGGGTAAGATCGCCCGGCAGGCAGCTGGCTCTTCAGCCACCGCCGATGTACGCGTGGACGGCCGCACCGTTGCTTCCATGGACGCCAACCCTGTCAAGCTGACCACCAAAGACCTCCGCGGCACCAGCGGTGCCACCCCCAAAGTAGATCTCGTCACCCACGGCAGCGGCCGGGTGTACTATTATTGGGAAGCCGAAGGCATCAGCGCATCCGGCACCTACAAGGAAGAAGACAACTACCTGAAGGTCAGAAAACATTTTTTACGATCGCTTCGGCCGCCCCATCTCGGGCAAATAACTTCAAGCAAAATGACCTCATCATCGTGCAGGTAACCTTGGAACGCTCCTTTAGCTCGGACGTCGACAATATCGTCATCACCGATATGCTGCCCGCAGGCTTCGAGATCGAGAACCCGCGGACGAAAGACATCCCCGGTATGGACTGGATAAAAACCGAAAACAGCCCCACCGCGCTCGATGTTCGCGATGACCGCATCAATTTCTTCGTCGACCTGCATTCAATGCGACAGGTGTACTATTATGCAGTCCGCGCCGTCTCGCCCGGCAGCTACCACATGGGCCCCGTCAGCGCCGATGCGATGTACAACGGCGAATACCATTCCTATAACGGCGCAGGCACCGTCCACGTCGCACAATAACCATTGCCGCTTATCACACAATAACCATCGCCACTTGTCACACAATAGCCATCATCATTATGCCGGCCGAAATGCCGATTAGCGGCGCTCGGTCCTTGGGCAGTGAACCACCCGGGGCGCGCCCTCCGGCGCCTCGCCGCGGTCGGTGCGAGACGGCTCCGCAAACCGTTCGAGATAATTAGTGATTCTCGATTTGCCGACCGCCGCCGTATCAGAAAGCCTTGACAGCCTAAAAAAACGGCGGAAAACTAATCAAAAACTCTTCGATCTCCTCGGTCGTCACCGACGGATGCACCGCATCCAACTTCACCACATTTTCCTCCGCATCATAGTAAGCCGCGAAATGTTCATTGGAGACATGCAGCTGATGCCGCTGCGTATCCGTCCGCATCGCATACTCCTGCGAAAGCCGATTGATCACCGTTACCGCCTGTTCCTGATCGGCAACAGGAATACGTTTTATTTCTTTTGCCATATCGGGGAAGCAGCAAATCCCGGACCCAAATCCCGAACCTGAACCAGCCCCAAAGCCTAGTCCCACCTACCCAACCGTTTATCAGGATAAAGACCTACCCGGTATTTATTGTTAGGGAATATTGCCGTAAAACTCTATTTTTATCTGGGTATTTGACTATTCAAGTCCTGGACGAACGGCCCAAAATAAGCCACAGACAGGCGCGGATGGAGAATAACTAATTGTTGGATAAATTAGAATATATAACTATTTACTTTGTAATTTTACCTCTTAAACTTATTGGCATGAAGCTTTTTGTAGCAGGTCTTCCCAATGATTTCGATGATGTGGACCTGAAAGAAATGTTCGAATTGTATGGCGCAGTGAATTTTGCAAAGATCGTGATGGATAGGGAAACGGGAAGAAGCAAGGGCTTCGGGTTTGTGGAAATGCCTGATGAGACCGAGGCGAAGGGAGCGATCGAAACGCTGGACAATGCTTCCATCCGCGGAAAGAAGATGGCCGTAAAAGAAGCCGATGAATCAGGTCGCGGCGGCGGTGGCGGTGGTGACCGGGGAGGAAGCGGCGGTGGCGGCGGCTATCGTGGTGGTGGCGGTGGTGGATACCGTGGCGGCGGTGGTGGCGGTGGATACCGGGGTGGCGGCGATCGCGGTGGAAGCGGCGGCGGTTATCGGGGCGGTGGAGATCGCGGCGGCGGTGGCGACCGCGGGGGAAGTGGCGGCGGCTATGGCGGCGGTGGCGACCGCGGCGGCAGAAGATATTAGCGCACCACTCTGTACACCGGATACCTCAAGTGCGCCGGCTCATAGTACGGTGAATGCCGGTACACGAACGCCAGCTGCTGCGCTGAATTTTGCGCAAACGCCGTGTCCGATTTTCGTTTGTTGTCCAATTCCTGCCGGAGCGCAGGATGGTCCTTCAGCCAACTCTCCGCTACATCCTCCCAGCGATAAGCACTATAGCCCTCCTTCTGTTGGAGAATGGCGTCAAAGAAGTTCCATGCAAAATAAGAATCCTCTGCCGTAGCCTCCAGCATCTCCACCAGGAACCTCCTGGCCGGCTGATCCGTTCCGATCACATAATCGCCCCGCAGGAAATGGATCTCTTCCTCGTCCGTACTCACGGTAGTCGATGTATTCTTGTGGTGTTTTTCATAAGCGCGGGGGTAGCTTTTATAATCGACAATATGGTCTGCCTCGACGGCGATCGTCGAGTCCTGGCCCAACCTCCGCATCCGCACGCCGTTTAACCGAAGCAGGTCGAGCACAGCATACCAGCCCTGCGGAATCACATATGCCTTCGGCACGCCGGCCGACGCATCGGCAGTAAAGTAATCATAGAACCGAACCTGCTTCTCGAACGGCCGGTCATGGTCATAGTAAAGCCGGGGCAGGCCAGTCACGGCGCTGGTCTTCGTCAATGAGGTATAGCCTTTAAATAACAACGAGTCCCATCGCGTCGTGTCCGGCTTCCAGTCCAGCGGGAACCTGCTGCTGTCCTGATCCGCGGCGATGTCATGAGCCCGCTTGTCGCGCAGTGCGGTGGCATGGATCGAAGCTTGTGCGATCATCGCGTTCATCAACGCATAAGTCGAAAGCACCCGGCTCTTGAACGGCTTTAGCATATGCGTCTCCGGCATGAAACCGATCGTATGCCACAGCGCAGCATAACCGGTACTATAACGCGGCTCATCATAAAAACCATTCCACCCACGGTCAGGATTGCCCTCTTCGAATTCCACATAAGGCGTCATGGGCCAGCCCCTCTTCTCCATATCGGCGAAAACCGCCGGGCCAAAGACGTCATGAAGGAATGTCCCCAGCTGGCCGCCGAGTTTATTCCATTGCGTGGCCAGGAGCGTCATGGTATATTGATAATCGGCCCCATCGCTAACATGGTTGTCGATCATGATCTCCGGATCGACCCAGTGAAAGATCTCCGCAAAAGACCGGGCATTCCGGGTGTCGTTCTTGGTAAAATCCCGGTTCAGGTCCAGGTTCTGGGCATTTCCCCTAAACCCATAGCTTTCCGGCCCATGCTGGTTGACCCTGCTAAAGGAATTCCGGTTCAAGGCCCCGCCAATATTATACAAGGGTATGACAGCCAGGGCGATATTATCCGGAAGCCGGATGACATGCGTCGTCAGGTCCCGCAGCAGGAGCATGCTCGCGTCGACCCCATCAGGCTCTCCCGGATGGATGCCGTTGTTGATCAGCAGCACGATCTTATGCTGCCGGTGCCAGGTAGCCGGGTCGGCAACACCGTCATTGCTGAACAGGACCACATGATAGGGGTAACCGGCATCACTCATCCCCATCTCCCTGATAGAAAGGGCAGGGGATAGCTTGTCCAGCTGGCGGTAAAACGCGATACACTCGGCATAAGTGGCCGTCTGCACTCCGGCGGACCGTTCGAATGGGGTCTGTAAGGACTGAGCAAAGCAGGGAGCGACAGTTGCTAAGGTCAGCACCAGCAGCAAAATCATAAAAAGTTTTGGCTTGAGGATCATTTGAGCGATTATGAAGGTCATTTGGTCGATAAAGATAAGTGCTCACCTGCAATTCCCCTACCTTTCCCTTAAACACTACATCAATGGAACAAATCAATGTCTCATCCACTGCGCCCCAGGCCTTCAACTGGAAGGATTTTATCTCCTTCCGCAGCATGATCACGCTCCAGGTCATCCAGATCGTATACGTGGTCGTTGCCATCCTCATTACCCTCGGCGCCCTGCTGTCCATGTTCGGCGGCGGCTATTACGGCCCCATGGCCTACCTGGGCGGCGGCGGCGTCGTAGGAGGCCTGATCATGCTCGTCGTCGGCAACATCGGGTGGCGCATCTGGTGTGAGCTGGTTATCGTTTTCTTCAGGATCAACAAGACCCTGTCCAACATCGAACAGCAGAAGGGGATATAAAAGAAAAGAAGCATCCTGCCAATGGGGGGATGCTTCTTTCAAAGAATATCTTACAATATTTTGCGACTATTTTGCGGCGGCCAGGGCGTTCACTTTGCGGGCCAGCTTCCTTTTCAAGTTCGACGCCTTGTTCTTGTGAATGATCCCCTTTTTCGCCAGCTTGTCGATCATGGAGGCTACCTCAGGCAATTGCTCGCCGGCTTCTTTCCCCTCTTTGATCGCCCTCAGGTCACGAATGGCGTTACGGGTAGTCTTACCATAGTAACGGTTACGATCCCTGCGCTTATTGGCTTGCCTTACATCTTTTTTGGTTGCCTTATGATTTGCCATGAACTCGACATTTTTAGGACTGCAAAAGTACTCCCATTTTCGGGAATTTCCAAAACATATCCCTCCAAACTCAAAATTCCTGCCGCCCAGCCCGCCCCACGACTTATTTTCGGTCACTCCCCAATCTGCCCGATACCTTTTAACTCACCGCCTTGAGCCCACCATTGCATTTTCACCCGCTCCCCCGGCTCACCAGTGCCTTTTCATCCAGCTCCTCCAGGGCGCATCAATGCATTTTCACCTAACTCCTACAATGCCCACCAATGCCTTTGCACCCACTGCCCCAGGCTCACCAATGCCTTTTCACCCCGCCCCCCGAGCTCACTAATCCATATTGACCCCTCCTCAGGCTCCGCAACGCCTTTTCACTTAGTCCTTAGGCTATTGAAAGTCCTTTCACCTGGCCCGGGATCAGCAATGCATATTCACCCCTCTGCAGGTTTCGCAATGCAAAATTCGCCCCTCTCCCGGAGCCCCCATCCAAATAATTAGTGAAAACAATAAAAAACCTACGGGGACGTCTCTATTTTTGAACGATATTTGTAGCCCGAAATTTGTGTTAATTATAAGCTTCCATGAAAGACTTTTCATTTATAACTAATTCTCATCCAAGTTATATCGAGGGACTCTACCATGATTATGTGCAGAACCCCGATGCAGTGGACCCCGAGTTCCGAAAATTCTTCGAAGGGTTTGATTTTGCTCTCATGTCACGTTCGGGTCTCCCGAACGTGACCGGTAGTGCTGGCAAGGACAGTCCCGCTGCCTTCCATGGCGCAGCCATAGCCACTAATGGCGCAACACCCTCCAACAGCAGCAGCCCAACCAATGGCGAAACACCCGCCAACGGCAGCAGCCCAGCCAACGGCACAACACCAACCGCCACAGCAATCAAAATGACGGCCGACGGCGTCGACTGGAAAAAAGAACTCGGTGCCTACCGCCTCATCCTCGGCTACCGCAATAAGGGTCATCTCCTGGCCAAGACCAACCCCATCCGGCCCAGGAAAGACCGCGGCGCCAACCTGGACCTCGCGTTCTACGGTTTTACGGAAGCAGACCTCGACAAAGACTTCTTCGCCGGCAACCTCATCGGCCTCGGTACGACGACCCTCCGCACCATCCTCGCGCACCTGCAGCATTGCTATGCCGATCACGTCGGCATCGAGTTCAAATACATCAGTGACCAGAAGAAGATCGACTGGCTTACGAACGAGATGGAAAAAAAATTCCTCGACCCGCTCCCCCTGCAGCAAAAGGAAAGGATCCTGGAAAAACTCAACCAGGGTGTCCTGTTCGAGAAATTTCTACATACTAAATACATCGGCCAGAAACGCTTTTCCCTGGAGGGCGGCGAAGCCACCATCCCCGCACTCGACACCATCATCAATACTGCCGCCGCCAACTCCGTACAGGAAGTGGTTATCGGCATGGCCCACCGCGGCCGGCTCAACGTACTTGCCAACATCATGGGTAAGACCTATGAACAGATCTTCAGCGAGTTCGAAGGCACCGCGAAACCGGACCAGACGATGGGCAGCGGCGACGTTAAATACCATTTGGGATTCGGCAGCGAAGTAAAGACGGACACGGGCAAGACCGTTTACCTCAAACTCATGCCCAACCCCTCGCACCTCGAGACCGTCGACCCGGTGGTTATTGGATTCGCCAGGGCCAAGGCGGACGTCCTGTATGACAGCGACTACGACAAGTTGCTGCCGATCCTCATCCATGGAGATGCGTCGCTCGCAGGCCAGGGCGTTGTTTACGAAGTACTCCAGATGTGTAACCTCAAGGGCTATTACACCGGCGGCACCATGCACCTCGTCATCAACAACCAGATCGGTTTTACCACCGATTTCGATGACGCCCGCAGCTCCGACTACTGTACCTCACTCGCCGCCGCCGTCCAGGCGCCGGTCCTCCACGTCAATGGCGACGACGCTGAAGCCGTGGTCAAATGCGCCGATATAGCTACCCGCTACCGGCAGGAATTCAACTCGGACGTCTTCGTCGACATCGTCTGCTACCGCCGCCATGGACACAATGAAGGTGACGACCCGAAGTTCACACAGCCGCACCTCTACGCCCTGATCGATCAGCATCCCAACCCCAGGGAAGTATATACGCAATACCTCCTCGATCATGGGGAATCCGACGCCAAAGAAATGGCAAAGGACATGGAAAAGAAATTCTGGGGCGATCTGCAGGAGAGACTGGATGAAGTGAAGCAAAACCCGCTTCCGTACACCTACCAGGGACCCGATCTGTGGTGGCAAAGCCTCCGCAAGTCGCATCCCGCCGATTTCGACCAGTCGCCGAATACGGCGATCAGGGAAGCCGACTTCAAAAAGATCTTCGAAGCCGTCATGGCCTGGCCCGGCTCTTTCAAACCCCTGCGGAAAGTAGAAAAGCTGATCCAGGATAAGATAAAGTTGTTCAACGACGAAGGCAAAGTCGATTGGGCAACGGGTGAACTGCTGGCCTACGGCAGCCTGCTGCTCGATGGCAAAGATGTCCGCATGAGCGGCCAGGACGTCCAGCGGGGGACCTTCTCCCACCGGCATGCTGTGCTACGCGACGAGGACACGGATGCACAATACAACCGGCTCAGCCGCCTGCCGGATGCAAAAGCCCAGTTCCGCATCTACAACTCCCTGCTCAGTGAATACGGCGTCCTCGGCTTCGAATACGGCTATGCCCTCGCCAACCCCAATGCCCTCGTCATCTGGGAAGCACAATTCGGCGACTTTGCCAATGGCGCCCAATCCATCATCGATCAGTTCATCTCCTGCGCCGAACAGAAATGGCAGCGCATGAATGGCATCACCCTCTTACTGCCCCATGGCTACGAAGGACAGGGGCCCGAGCACAGCAGCGCCCGTATGGAACGGTTCCTGCAATCATGCGCGGAATACAATATTGTCGTCACCGACATCACCACTTCCGCCAACCTCTTCCATGCCTTCCGGCGCCAGCTTTCGTGGCCCTTCCGCAAACCACTCGTCAACTTCTCGCTAAAGGGCAACCTCCGGCACCCGGGCACCTATTCGCTGATGAGCGACTTTACCCAGGGCGGTTTCAAAGAAGTGATCGACGATGCCTTCGTAGACAACTCCGACCATGTAAAGAAGGTCCTGTTCTGCAGCGGCAGGGTCTACTTCGACTTGGCCGAACGCCAGCAAAAGGACAACCGTATGGATACCGCCATCGTACGGCTCGAACAGCTCTACCCGCTTCCGGTCCAGCAACTCGAAGCGCTTTATAAGAAATACAGCCAGGCGGTTACCTGGTTCTGGGTGCAGGAAGAACCGCTCAACATGGGCGCAGCATCCTTTCTGCAGATGAACCTGAAGTCCATCAACTACGGGGTCATCAGCCGCCAGCCCAGTGCCGCTACCGCCACCGGCTACTCCAAGGTACACGCACAGGAACAGGCAGAGATCATCGAAACGGCTTTCAGCATCTAATTAATGGTATATCTTTGCAAAACATTTTTAACCATACAGAGTCTAAATGATTGATATAAAAGTTCCGGCAGTCGGAGAGTCCATCAGTGAAGTAACGCTGGTCAAATGGCTCAAACAGGAAGGGCAGTATGTGGAGCGCGACGAGGTCATTGCAGAATTGGAAAGCGAAAAAGCCACCTTCGAAGTGAATGCTGAAAAAGCAGGCGTACTCAAAACCATAGGCAAAGAAGGCGATACCCTTAAGATCGGCGCCACCGTTGCACAGATCGACGAGAGCGCGGCCCGCCCCGAAGGCCAAGCCGCGGCCCCGGCCACCATAGCCGCAAATGGCACCACCACAACCCCCAGCGGCATCCCAACCGCCAGCAGCACCTCAGCCGCCAGCACCACCACAACCCCCAGCAGCACCACAACCGCCAACGGCACCACCACCGCCAGCAACGGCGCCGCCCAAAACACCGCGGCGCACCCCGCCATGGCCACCGCCGCCGCCACACCCGCCGCCCAGACGCCCGTAACAGCTATTCCCAACGATATCAAGGCGACACCCGTAGCCGCCGCCATCATCACCGACAAAAAGATCGACGCCGGTTCCATCACCCCCACCGGCACCGGCGGCAAAATACTCAAGCACGACGTCCTCGAAGCGCTGGCCCACCCCGGCCGCATGCCGGGTAAAGAACTCTTCACCCGCCAGGACCGCCGCGAAAAAATGAGCAACCTTCGCAAAACAGTATCCCGTCGGCTGGTGGAAGCCAAGAATACCACGGCCATGCTCACCACTTTCAACGAAGTGGATATGACCGCCGTCATGGCGCTGCGCGCCAAATACAAAGACAAATTCAAGGAGAAACACGGCGTCAACCTGGGTTTCATGAGCTTCTTTACAAAAGCTACCTGCTACGCCCTGCAGGAATGGCCCGCCGTCAATGCCTATATCGATGGCGACGAACTCGTCTACCACGATTATTGCGATATCTCGATCGCCGTATCCGCACCAAAAGGCCTCGTCGTCCCGATCATCCGCAACGCCGAAAGCCTCTCCATGGCCGATATCGAAAAAAAGGTCATCGAACTCGCCACCAAGGCCCGCGATAACAAACTGTCCATGGACGAAATGCAGGGCGGCACCTTCACCATCACCAATGGCGGCGTATTCGGTAGCCTAATGTCCACACCCATCATCAACATCCCGCAGTCCGCCATCCTGGGCATGCACAAAATAGAGGAAAGGGCCGTCGTCGTCAATGGACAGATCGTCGTTCGACCCATGATGTACCTGGCAGTCAGCTACGACCACCGCATCATCGACGGCCGCGAATCCGTCAGCTTCCTGGTCCGGGTAAAAGAATTGCTCGAAAACCCCGACCAACTGCTCTTCGGAAAAGATCCTATCAAGGCTTTGTTCGAACTCTAGCACTGGTGAAATTCGACAACCAACTCCGCTATGCGGTCCAGATCATCGACACCTACCGGGGCGAGACACCGCTGCACGGCTGGTTGAAAGATTTCTTTCGCGTACATCCCCAGATGGGCTCCCGCGACCGCCGGATCGTCTCCACCATGGTCTACGCCCACTACCGGCTTGGCCATTCCATCAAGGCGCATTCCGTTGACAAACGCATCATCGCCGGCCTCTTCCTGGCACAGCACCAACCCCTCGAACTGCTGAATTATTTCGATCCCGAACTCGACAAAAGGGTGTCCCTGCCGCTTGAAGAAAAGTTGGCATTTTACCAGGCCACCCCGGACGGCACCGGCTTCCGGCCCGAGGACATCTTTCCCTGGAAGGACCAGCTTTCCCCCGACATCGACCACCTGGCGTTCTGCCGCTCCTTCCTCCGACAGCCTGACCTCTTCCTGCGCATCCGGCCCGGCCACGAAACCACTGTTCGCCAAAAGCTGTCGCAGGCCGGCATCTCGCTGACCGATACCGTCGACTCACCGGCCCCGGCCTTCCTCCCTCCCGCAGCCCTCCGCCTTCCAAACGGCTTCAAAGTAGAAGACCATTTCACCCCGGACCGCGAGATCGTCATCCAGGACTATAACTCCCAACGCGTCGCCGAATTCCTTCAACCCGGCCACCCCGGATCCAAACGCGGCAATCTCGGATCCAAACGCGGCAATCCCGGATCCGAACCCGGCCACGCAGACACCGAACCCGGCCACCCCGGATCCAAACCCGGCAATCCCGGATCCGAACCCGGCCACCCAGACACCGAACTCGGCCACCCAGACACCGAACCCGGCCACCCCGAATTATTGCCGGTTTCCGGAGCAAAACCCGGCACCCGCAACGCCCCCCAATTTTTCTGGGACGCCTGCGCCGCCAGCGGCGGCAAGTCCATCCTTGCCCACGACCGCTATCCGGAAATGGAGCTCTTCGTTTCAGATATCCGCGACACGATCCTCCGCAACCTGCGGAGCCGGTTCAGAACCGCCGGCATTACCAAATACCACGCCTTCCTCGTCGACCTCGCCAAACAGCCCCCACCCGCAAGCGCCGCAGGCGCCGACCTGGTCCTCGTCGACGCGCCCTGCACCGGCAGCGGCACCTGGGGCCGCACACCCGAAGACGCCTGGTTCTTCGACCCCGAAAAGATCCGCCGCTATAGCGAGGTGCAAAAAAGCATCCTCAGTCACATCGTCCCACAACTCTCCCCTGACGCCTCACTCGTCTATTGCACCTGCTCCGTCTTTAAAAAGGAAAATGAAGAAATAACCGCATTTATTCGCGACACCCTCGGCTTGCGGGAACAAGCCCGCGAAAACCTCAAAGGCTATGACATGCGCGCAGACACCCTCTTTGCCGCCCGCTTCACCCGCTAAACCCCGACCTGGCCGGCATCGGCCACACCAGCACTAGTTGTGATCGACCAACGTCATTGTTACTTCAAAGCCGATCTTATAACCTGCCTGCGTTCCGTCAGGCGTCGGCGGCTGATATTCCCACAATTCAGTATGCCGGTAAACCAACCCGATGTGCTTGGCATAAGTCTCCCACCAATAGGTACGCGAAGCGAATGAAGTGGGATCGATAATAGGTACATTGATCGAATCATTTGCCTGCAACACCGTTACCGTCGAATCAAAGGTGGTAGTACCGGCTGTATACGGGTTGTCCACGTTCATATAGGTGAAATTCCAATTATTCAGGGAAAGATGGTTGTCATCGCTAAAAGCAAAAAAATCCTGGTATGGCGCATAGGGCAAATACGTATTCCCCGTCCAACTAAAACCATTGTCGAGCGGAAAAGCAAGTTTGATCGTCCGAAGGTTCTGTTCGTTCATCTGCATCGTTTGGGTCGAAGCCGTGACCGTGTAAGTCTCATTCGTCGTCCAGACCGCGCCCGTCGTATCGCTCAGATACCGCACGACCAGCCAGTCCACATTGCCCGCGGCATCGATGGTGCTGCCCTCCACAGAATCCTTGGCCAGATAGGACGTGATCGTATCCAGCTGCCCGTAAAAGTAAAAAGTGAGGGAATCAAGCCGGTAGGTCACATACTTCCCTACCGTTAAGGGTGTCCAGAAATCAGCTAGTTCCCCCGAATAAGAAGCGGTAGAGTTAAAGTGGATGGTCTTTTTGCAGCTTGTCAGGGCCATCACCAGGCTAATCGCTATGAGGAGACCCAGGCGAAATTTCATGTTTGTGTAACGCCCGGCCACAGGATTTATTGCCCTAAAAGCCGCCCCCCCGCGCGGTCCCGCCCCAGCCCCACTCGCACCCGGCAACGAGCACCCAGTCCAACGCGCACCCGGCAACGCGCGGCCCTGCACCCGGCCCTACGGGCGTTCGGCAACGAGCACCCAGCCCAACGCGCACCCGGCAACGCGGCCCTGCACCCGGCCCTACGAGCGCTCGGCAACGAGCACCCGGCCCAACGGCACCCGGCAACGCGCACCCGGCAACGCGCGGCCCGCACCCAGCCAACGCGCGGCCCTGCACCCGGCCCTACGGGCGTTCGGCAACGAGCACCGGCCCAAAGAGCACCCAGCCCAACGAGCACCCGGTCCAACAAACACCCGGCCCAACGGCACCCATCCCCACGCGCGGCCCTGCACCCGGCCCCCAATACGCCCCGGCAAACCCTATCCAACGGCCCGGCGGATGATCCCCCCGCCGACGACCTCATCCCCTTCGTAAAAGACCGCACTCTGCCCCGGCGCAATACTCTTGGCCTTCTCGTAGAACCTTACCCGCACCTCGTCCCCAGCAGGATAAAGATTGCTCAGTGCGCCCCCATCCCTATAACGCACCTTGGTCATCGCTTCCATCCCCGGTGTTACGCCATCATATTTCATCCAGTTGAGCTTACCAACCAGCATCTCCTGCTGGTCCAGATCTTGTTCATCACCCAATACCACCGTATTGGTCTCCGGCCGGATCGCCGTCACGTACACTGGCTTGCCAAAGGTGATATCTAACCCCTTACGCTGCCCTATCGTATAAAAAGGATAACCCTTGTGCTGACCCAGGACCTTCCCGTCCTTGTCGACAAAATTACCGCCGACAACCCTTTTCTCCAGCCCTTCGACCCGCCGCTTCAGAAAGCCGCGGTAATCGTTGTCCGGCACAAAACAGATCTCATAGCTCTCGGCCTTCTTCGCCAACTCGGGATAACCATAGTCCAATGCCAGCTGCCTGATCTCCGTCTTACGGTAAGGGCCAAGCGGCAAGAGCGTCCTGCTAAGCAGGTCCTGCTGCAGCCCCCACAATACATAGCTTTGGTCCTTCGTCTCATCCACACCCTTGGCGATCGTATACCGTCCATTGGTATGCTGCCGGATGATCCCATAATGCCCGGTTGCAATATAGTCGCAGTCCAGCGCATCGGCCCGCCGCAACAATGCCCGCCACTTGATGTGCGTGTTGCAAAGCACACAGGGGTTGGGCGTACGCCCCGCCAGGTATTCGTCTACAAAATTTTCGATCACGAAATCGCCGAACTCATCTCTGATGTCCAGCACGAAATGCGGGAACCCATGGTTGACTGCTGCCATCCGCGCATCATTGAAGCTGTCGAGGTTGCAACAACCCGTCTCCTTTTTCGAAGCGCCCGCGCTGGCATAATCCCAGGTCTTCATGGTGATGCCTACCACCTCATAGCCCTGATCATGCAGCATCAACGCCGTAATGGTACTATCAATACCGCCGCTCATCGCCACCAAAATCTTTCCTTTACGGCTCATAAGTAGAAATTTGCAACCGCAAATTTACGTCAATTCTCACTTCAATAGCATTATGCACGCCAACATAGTCCTATCTCCCAGACAGTCAATCGGATACACTTCCGCAAGTCCCGACGCCGCATCCACGGAACAGGGCCAAATTTTCGAGTGTTATATAGTTGTATATACAAATCAAAAAAATTAGTTTTTGCCATCATCGCCGCACAAAAACCCCTCGTTGTCAAGCGCATCTTTGCATGACCGCCCCCGCAATACGCCCCAGAGCCGAAACACCGCCCGATAGCCGAACACCTCCCAAGAGCCTAACACCTCCCCAGAGCCGAAACACCCCCCCAGAACCGAAACACCGCCCGATAGCCGAAACACCGCCCGATAGCCGAAACACCGCCCGATAGCCGAAACACCGCCCCAGAGCCGAAACACCCCCCCAGAACCGAAACACCGCCCCAGGGCGGAACACCGCCCCAGCAGGGCTCCCTTCAAGTGGGAAACTTCAGGAAAACTTCTTCCCACCCGGGAAAGGAAATACTGTAAATTGCCCTTCTACTAAAATTTAGCATTATGATAAAGCTCCAAGTAATCGGCAACCTGGGAAAAGATTGTATCACCAATACGGTCAATGGAAAGAATGTGATCAATTTCAACGTCGCCCACACCGAGAAATTCAAAGACGCCCAGGGCAACCAGAAAGATAAAACGATTTGGGTCGAATGCGCATACTGGACCGATCGCACCGGCATCGCACCCTACCTCAAAAAAGGCACCCAAGTATACGCAGAAGGCTCCCCCGAAGTACGCACCTACCCCAAGAACGACGGCACCACAGGCATTTCCCTCACCCTCCGCGTACAAAATGTACAGCTCCTGGGCAGCAGAGGCGCCGAAGGCGGCGGAGGCTTCTCCGGCGGCGACTCACAAGGGTATGCTCCCCAGTCCAGCCCAGCCCGCGTTACCTCGCCAAACGATATCACCGAGCCGATCGACGATTTGCCATTTTAGTTAAAAGATGACCGCTCGTGACATTCCGGCAAGGCCGGGACGAATGAGTCGAGCGCGTCTTCAGCCCCCAAATGTAACGACAAAAGCCGCTCGGAAGAGCGGCTTTGCCATATCCATTAAAGCGCATTTGCTCAATACCCTGGATTCTGCTGCGACGCGATCGCCGGATTACGCAGTATCTCCTGCTCCGGTATCGGCAGCACACGCAGATCGCTAGGGAACGGAATGCTTAACCCATCTCCCGCCGCCGCCCCCTGATTCGTTCCGCGGTTGATGTCCAGCCCACACCGCTGCATATCATACAACCGGTCCCCTTCAAATGCCAGCTCCTTCCTCCGCTCCTGGATGATATCCGCTATTAAAGCCGGCCCCAGATCCGCATAACCGGTAAAAGAAGGATCTCTCAATTCAGCCAATGTATTCACCAGCGTCTGAGCATCGCCGTTGTCCCCAAGCCTTGCTTCACTCTCCGCCGCGATCAGGTAAACCTCCGCCAGCCGGATGACCTTTGGATGGTCCTTATTGGTATTCTCCGCATCCGGATACTTGTTCACCAGATAAGCAGCCGCACCGCCCTTCGTATAGCCGGCGATCAGCAGCTGTGATCTCACATCCGTAGCACTATACAGCCCCGCCAACTGCGCAGAACAGTAAATATCCTGGTAACCGTTGATATAGATGCCGCCCAGGTCGTCAAAGCCATTGTTATTGATCGGATCCATATCGATCTCGAACATCACCTCGACAGCATCCGTCTGCACATTCGGATTGGACCAGAAACTCTTGAAGGCGCCCGGCTGCACCAGTGTAAACGGACTGCTATTGATGATATCGGCGGAAGAAGCAAGCGCATCCGTATAATCTCCCATATACAAATACACCCTGGCCAGCAAACCTTCGATCGCATATTTGCTCAGAAAGATAGAACTCGTATAGTCCGGCGCATTCACCAACGCCGTCTGCAGATCGCTCACGATCTGCTGGTACACCGCGGCCACCGAACTGCGGCCCGGCTCCGCAGTGACATTGTAATGCAATACCAGCGGAACACCCAAGCCCGTACTGTCAAAAGTATACGGCTGCGCCCAGATATTCACGAGCTTGAAATACAACAACGCACGAATGGCATAGGCCTGGGCCTTTACCGCATCCGCCCCCGTTACCTGGGCGTCGATGATCTGGTTCGCATCCAGGATACCGTTATAGGACTCCTGCCACATGCTCAGCGTGACCCCATCGATCGTCGGCACCGTATAGGCAAACTGGTACACGTACCTGCCCGTATTGCGGGCTTCTAAAAAGGTATTGTCGGCCATCAGGTCCCCTAACACCGGGAAATCGCGGCCATACTGATCGACATTCCTTAATTCCGCATAAAGCCCGATCAGGTCCGATTGAAGAAGCTCTGGTGTGCTGAGCGCCTCGGTAGTACTCAGGTTGCCGGCCGAATTCTTATTCACAAACGATTTGGAGCAGGAGCCCAGCGCCAAACCGGCCGTCACCACCAGCAGCGTAAAAGAAATATGTATTTTAATGCGATTCATATGTTTCATTTTTGAGGATGTAGACTTTCGTTGCTTAGAATCCGATCTTGATACCGCCTGCAATGGTCTTGGGGATCAGCTCCTCGAGATTGGCCTGGCTGGCAGACCCGGCTTCCGGATCATAAGGCAGGTGCTTGTCCATCCCGAAAGTCGCCAGGTTCGTCCCCCTGATATAGATCATAAGCCGGTCTACATGCAGCTTCTTCAACAGGTCCTTAGGCAGGTTATAAGCGAACTGCATATTCCTCAGCCGGATATAATTGCCCTTGTACAGCCACCTGGTCGAAGGCGAACTGCTGAAACTCGGGTCGCCATAAACGATCTGCGGAACATTCGTCTTGTCCCCGGCCTTCTGCCAGGCACTCAGCTGATTGCTCAGCTGGTTGTAGGAACCGGCATACCCGCCATCACTGTTGAGATAGCTGAACCAGTTATCGAAAATATAATTGCCAAAGTTGTAATCGAACTGGAAGTCCAGCGTAAAGGCACCAAGCGCGAAAGTATTCTGCAGACCCCCGAAAACACTGGGCGTTGCGGAATGATTCAGCGCAAGGCCCGCACTGTCGTAATTGCCGGTTATCGTCTTCTTCGTGCCATCCGTATACCATTGCGCCTGCCCGGTCTGTGAATTCACGCCCGCCCACTGTTGCAGGTAGTATTCCTGCAGGTCATGCCCCACGGTGTATTCGAAGCTGCCATTGGGAATGGGCTTGTTCTGGTAGAGCGAGGTCACCCGGTTGACATTGTGCGAGATGTTGAACGAGATCTCCCACGTAAAATTTTTCATAACGATCGGCCTGGCCGTCACCTGCAATTCTATCCCCTTGTTGACAACGCTGCCTACATTCTCGTTCTGGCTGGCGAACCCGCTCGTGAAAGAGAACGGTACAGGCGAGAGCAGATCGTCGGTCGTCCGGTGATAATATTCGATCGATCCATCGATCCTGTCCTTCAGCACCGCGAAGTCGAGCCCGATATTGGCAGCTTTGTTCTTTTCCCACGTCAGCGCACTGTCACCCACATTCGTGGGAACGAGTCCAGCCTGTTCGTTGTAGTTGGAAGAGCCATACTGCGCCTTCGAAGTATATAACCCGAACCCATTGGTATTACCCGTCTGCCCGTACGAGGCTCGCAGCTTCAGCAGATCGAAGATGCGCTGTTGCTTCATAAAAGCCTCCTCGTTCACATTCCAGGAGCCGCCGACAGAATAAAATGTTCCCCACTGATGCTCCGACCCGAATACCGAAGACTCATCCCGGCGGATACTTCCGCTGACCACATACCTATCCTTATAGTTGAAGTCGGCTATTCCGAATTCCGACCAGGTCGACTCCTCTGCCGGAAAGGCGGAAGCCTGCGTAGGCACCGCTGTATTGACCAGGTATTTGAGCGCGAGGGTCTGCGGGAAAGAATGCCCCGAGGCCGCCAGCGCATAATTCTTGGCGTCATAAGCTTCCACCCCCGCCTTCACATCGAAATATTCGTCACCGTCTGCATTGACCTTTTGCTTGAAGTCGGCAAAATTCGACCAGGTATAATCGAACACCCGGTTGTAGTTGGAAGAAGCATCACCCTGGTCACCATAACCATCTCCATAGAAGGGATTCCTGTATTGATCTTCTTGCACGGCGATGTATTCCCCCGAAAAACGCGTCGTCACTTTCAGGTTGTCCAGTATCCTTAGCTCACCCGAGGCACTCCCGCGCAACACCGTCTGCTGCGCTAAATTGGTATTGTAGGCCGCCTGAACGAGCGGATTAAAAATTCCACCCGTAAGTGGAAACTCGTTCAACGTGTCGGCGGCCCCAAACCGGAATTGACCATTCGGAAGCTTCGGGGTATACCACGGCAGCAGGAAGAACGAAGCCAGCACAGGATTGGCAAATGTCCCGCCATTACTGGGTGTATGCTGTGCCGTATTGCTCCCATTGATATTGGCCATGATCGTGAACCGGTCGCTCGCCTTATGCGTCACCGCCAGCGCACCGGTAAAGCGTTGAAAGTCGGACGCGATACTGATCCCTTTCTGATCGAAATAACCGGCCGAAGCATAGATCGTCGTCTTGTCGGTCCCGCCGCTAAGACTCATCGATACTTGCGACTGATCGCCTTTCTGGGAAACCGTATTGAACCAGTTCGTATTGGTGGCCGTATAGTTGGCAGGATAACCAAAATCATTGATGAGGATCTGATCCGCCCCAGCCTGATTTGTCGCATAACCCGCATTGACCAGCGCCTGCCCGGCAGTGGTCTGCAGCTGCGTCGAATTCTCCGGCTTGTTCGACGGCGTATAGGCCCTGCTGTTCTGCCCGAACTCCCCCACGACATTGATATGCGTCAACCCCGGCCTTCCTTTTTTCGTCGTCACGAGGATGACGCCATTCGCGGCACGCGACCCGTAAGGCGCAGTCGACGCCGCATCCTTCAGCACACTGATGGTTTCGATATCGTCCGGGTTCATGGTGCTCAGCACATTGGCCGTGGTCGTGTTGACCGTAAGGTCGCCCGTCGTGGCGATGGCCCCATCGATCACCCAGAGCGGATTGGCACTGGCGTTGATCGAACCTATCCCGCGGATAATGATATCCGTCGACGAGCCCGGCGCCCCTGATGTAGACGACACCTGCATCCCCGCCACGGCTCCCTGCAAGGCCTTGTCTACCGACGTAAAGGGCTTGTCGGCTACGACATTTCCACTCACCGTGATCACGGCCCCCGTTACATTGGTCTTGTTCTGCGTGCCGTAAGCCACGACCACTACCTCACTGAGGCTCTTGTTGGCTGGTTGCAGCGCCACCGAACCAATGGTGGTCTTTCCGGAAATACCGACCTCCAGAGCGGCGAAGTTTACCGCCGATATGACCAGCGTTTTCGCCGTCTCGGGCACCGTGATCGAGAAGCCGCCGTCAGCGCCCGTACTCGTGCCCCTGTTAGTACCCTTGACGGAGACCGACGCACCGATGACCGGAGCCCCATTGCCGTCAAGTACTGTTCCCGTAATAGTGTGTGATTGCGCCATGACCCCGCCTGATAGCAGGGCAAAGCACCATAGGAAGAGGAGAAATCTTCTCATAAGTGTTAGTTTTGTGTGAAGGAATATCGACTGTGTTGTAACAAATTTAACGAACCCTTTGCAGATGTGGTTGTCTGTCCCCCGTTTTTGTTGTACATTAAATCAAAATTGCCATATGAAGCAGAACACCAAACCGGCACAGCCCAACAGTGACAACAGCCGTCGACAGTTTATAAGACAACTCGGCACCGCATCTTTGCTGCTTACGACGGGCAATTTATCATCGCCTTCCCCCGCCGGCCACCAGCTCCTTCACCCCATCCCCCGTCGATATAGCCCCAACGATAAAGTAAATATCGCCTGTATCGGCATGGGTATTATGGGCTTCAACGACGTCAACACCGCATTGCAGGTGCCGGGAGTGACCCTCGTCGCAGCCTGCGACTTGTACACAGGCCGGCTTCAGCGCGCCAAAGAGCTTTACGGCAAAGACCTCTTTACCACCGCTGACTATCGCGAGATCCTCGACCGCAAGGACATCGACGCCGTCATCATCGCCACGAGCGACCACTGGCACGCCCGCATCGCCACCGAAGCCCTCGCAAAAGGCAAAGCCGTCTACGGCGAGAAACCCGTAGTGCATCGCATTGCGGAAGGTTTGCCGCTCATCGAAGCGCAAAAACGCTCCGGGAAACCCATGCAGATCGGCTCCCAGCGCGTCAGCAGCATCGCTTACGCCAAAGCAAAAGAACTCTATCGCGCCGGCACCATCGGCCAGCTGAATTGTATAGACGCATCCTGGGACCGGCAAAGCGCCCTCGGCGCCTGGGAATATACCCAGCCTACCGATGCTTCGGCCGCCACCGTCAGCTGGGACCGCTATATCGCCGGCATGCCCAGCGAACCCTACGACCCCAAAAAATTCTTCTGGTGGCGCAACTACCGCGCCTTCGGCACCGGTATGGCGGGCGACCTCTTCGTGCACCTGCTCTCAGGTATCCATTTCATCACCGGTTCCAAAGGCCCGGAAAAGATCGTCGCCTCGGGTATGACCGCCTTCTGGAAAGATGGCCGGGACGTGCCGGACGTCATGACCGCCATACTGTCTTACCCCGATTCCGCCGAACATCCCGCCTTCCAGGTCGCCCTTCGCGTCAACTTCGTCAGCGGCCAGGGCGATACAAGTTTTACCAGGTACATCGGGTCCGAGGGCGTCCTCGACATGAACGGCGACGGCTTTACCATCCACCACAATAAGATGTCCGAAGCGCCCGGCATCGGCGGCTGGGACTCGCTTACCACCTACCCCCAGGCCATGCAGGAGGAACTGGTCCGTCAATACAACGCCCGCTACACCCCCGCACAACGCCAGGGCACAACGCTGCCGCCGACCATCTACAAACTGCCCAATGACTACCACGAGGATCTCGATCACCACATGCATTTCTACGATGCCATCCGCAATGGAACACCTGTCGTAGAAGACCCCACGTTCGGCTTCCGCGCCGCCGCACCCTGCCTGCTGGCCAACGAGAGCAATTTCAGCAACAAGATCATCCATTGGGACCCTGTCGCCATGCGTGTGATCTCCTGAGCGCAGGAAATCCCGATCTTTGCGGCCCAAAAAAGCATGCATGACCGAATCATCCACCGTCATCCCCTATGAGCAACTGCTCGACTTCACCCTCGCCATCTTTACCAACATGGGCTGCACCGCCCGGGATGCCCGCATCGCCGCGGTCACCCTCCTGAGCGCCGACCTTCGCGGTATCGACTCCCATGGCGTAGCCAGACTTTCAGGCTATGCGAGACTGCAGGAAGCGGGAAGGGCCAACCCTAAACCCAACATCCGCATCATCCATGAAACCCCCTCCACTGCCGTAGTAGACGGCGACAGCGGCCTCGGTCTTGTCGTCGCACCGTTCGCCATGCAAGTGGCAATGGAAAAAGCGGCGAAGGTCGGCACCGGCTGGGTAAGCGTACAAAACTCCAACCATTTCGGGATCGCCGGGGTCCACGCGCTTCAAGCCGTCGCAAGGGACATGATCGGCATCGCCATGACCAACGCCAGCGCCCTGGTCGCACCCACTTTTTCACTCGAACGACTCCTCGGCACCAATCCCATCTGCGTCGCCGTCCCGGCAGGGGAGGAGCCCCCCTTCGTCGCCGACCTCGCCACTACCACGGCCGCCAACGGAAAACTCGAGATCCTCCAGCGCAAGAACGAAACTGCACCCCTCGGCTGGATCCAGGACAAGCAAGGCCACCCCTCCACCGATCCGCACGAACTGCGGACAGGCGGCGCACTCCTGCCGCTCGGCGGTGACCGGGATCACGGCAGCCACAAGGGCTACGCGCTCGGTGCCGTCGTCGATATCCTTTCCGCCGTGCTCAGTGGCGCCAACTATGGTCCCTGGGTGCCGCCGTTTCCCGCCTATGTGCCCATGCCCACCGGCATGCCCGGCAAAGGCATCGGCCACTTCCTCGGCGCGATGCGCATCGACGCGTTCCGCCCCGCCGCAGACTTCAAATTTCATATGGATAACTGGATCCGTCGCTTCCGCTCTGCAACACCCGTCCCCGGCCACGACAAAGTACTGATACCCGGCGACCCCGAACGCGAGATGGAAGCCCAACGCCGCACCCAAGGCATCCCGCTCTTACCCGCGGTGGTCGATGACCTCCGGGCCCTGGCCCAAAAACTCGGCGTCACCGGCCATCCATTTTAACGTATCTTCGCGGACCTAAAATCGGTACAGCCGATTCGACCGAAGGTCAAACATTGTCAATCATTAGCGAACAGCGCGAGGAAGGCTTTTTTTTAGGGAAGGCCTTTTCCCGCAAAAAACTCAGCAGCATACCAATGAAGATCATGAAATTTGGCGGCACCTCCGTAGGCAAACCCGAAAGGATGCGGCAGGTCAGCCAGCTCATCACCGCGGACGCCGAACCCAAGATCGTCGTGCTCAGCGCCCTCAGCGGCACCACCAACGCCCTCGTCGAAATAGGCCATGCCATCTCCTCCGGCGAACGCGGCAAGGCCAAAGAACTGATCGATAAACTCGAAGCGCACTACGCAGCCTTTATCACTGCACTCGTCACAACCGAAAACGCTGTGTCGAAGGCCAAAGCCATCGTGGCGGAGCACTTCGAATTCCTCACTATCATCCTGAAGATCTCCTTTAGCGAAGCACTCAGCAAGGACATATTGGCACAGGGCGAACTCCTGTCCACCAAGCTCTTCTCTGTCTTCCTGCAGGAAAATGGCATCGACCACCTCCTGCTGCCCGCCCTCGAATTCATGAGCATCGACAGCCACGACGAACCCCAGATCAACAGCATCAAGACCAGGCTCACGCAACTGCTCCAGCAACACAAGGATAAAACCCTGTTCATCACCCAGGGGTACATCTGCCGCAATGCCCGCGGCGAAGTGGACAATCTCAAAAGAGGCGGCAGCGATTACAGCGCCTCCCTCATCGCCGCAGCCATCACCGCTAACGTCTGCGAGATCTGGACCGATATCGACGGCATGCACAACAACGACCCCCGCGTCGTCAAAAAGACCGTCGCAATCGAACAGCTCAGTTTCGAAGAGGCCGCAGAACTCGCCTACTTCGGCGCCAAGATCCTCCACCCCGCCTCCATCTGGCCCGCCCAATTCTATCGCGTACCGGTAAAACTGCTGAATACCATGCAGCCCGAGGCCCGGGGTACCCTCATCACGGAAGAAGCAGGCTCCGTCGGCGCGAAAGCTATCGCGGCCAAAGATGGCATCATCGCCATCAACATCCGGAGCAGCCGCATGCTCCTGGCCTACGGCTTCTTGCGTAAGATCTTCGAAGTATTCGAGAAGTACCGTACACCCATCGATATGATCACCACTTCGGAGGTTGCCGTCTCCCTCACGATCGAGCAGACCCCCGACATCAAACTCATCGTCAGGGAACTGGAACCCTTTGGCGTGATCGAAGTGGAAGAGAACCACAGCATCGTCTCCATCGTGGGCAACGAGCTGGCCCAGACACCAGGCGTCCTAAGCAAATTATTCGAAGCCCTCGCTAACGTGCCCATCCGCATGGTCAGCTACGGCGGCAGCAAACACAATGTGTCCCTCCTTATCCCCTCGTCATACAAGACGGAAACCCTGCAATTGCTCAACAAAGGACTATTTGGCCTGGACTAGACGATACAGTATCCTGCTGACCTTATTCCTGGGCTTTCTTCACCTGGCGGCGCAACAACCGGTGAATACGGCGCAACCACCATCAAATACAGCGCAACCACCGTCAAAGACACCACAACCACCATCAAATACGGCGCAACCACCGTCAAATACAGCACAACAACCATCAAATACGGCACAACCACCGTCAAATACAGCACAACAACCATCAAATACGGCGCAACCACCGTCAAATACACCACAACCACCATCAAATACACCACAACAACCATCAAATACCGCACAACCACCGTCAAACATAGCACAACAACCGGGCAACCACCTGTCCGGCACCGTCACCGATTCCGCCACAGGGAAACCGCTGCCGGGAATCAGCGTCTTTCTCAACAACACCTCCCGCGGCACCATCACCGGCACCAACGGCACATTCCGACTCACGGAGATGCCCAGGGGCACCTATCAGCTCGTCTTCTCCTCCGTCGAATACCGGACCTTCGTCATGGAAGTGAACGCCGGTCACCTCCCCCCGCCGCTGCAGATAAAATTGTCACCCCGCGCTACAGAGCTGACATCCGTCACCGTCGAACCTTTTGACAGACACGGCTGGGCCAGGTATGGCAAATTCTTTGTCGACAATTTCATCGGCTCGACCGAGAACGCAGCCTCCTGCAACCTGAAGAATAAAGGCGCCCTCCGCTTCTACTTCAGCAAACACGCCAACCGCCTGATCGTAAAAGCCACCGAGCCACTCCGTATCGAGAACAACGCCCTCGGGTACGCCCTGACCTACCAACTGGAAGCCTTCGGAGCCGACTTCTCCGCAAAGATCATTTCGTATTATGGATACCCCCTGTTTCAACAGCTGGTCCCCACATCGGACAACCGCCGCCAAAAATGGGAGCAAAAACGCAAGCAGGCCTATACCGGCTCGATCATGCACTTTATGCGGAGCCTCTACGCCGGCCGAACGATCACCGAAGGCTTCCTCATGCAGAAACAGATCATGGCGCGCAACGAAGAAAAAGAGCGTATTAAACAGATCTACCGCCCCGATTTTCAAAAGCCAGGGCTTTATCCCATGGATACCCTACACTATTTCTGGGAGGTACTGCGCCAGCCCGACCCGATCAGCAAGACCATCACCATGGCACCCGATAGCGTCATCACCGCCTATCCCGACGGCACCAAAAGCATTTATTTCACCGGCTCCCTCATCGTCCTTTTCGGCGTCCGCGCCAGGACCGCCGAAGACTACAAGACCTCCGGACTCAACCTCATCAAGCCGCAGCTCATCACCGTCGACGAGAACGGCAGCTACTCCCCGCCGCAGGATGTCCTGGCCCAGGGCGCCTGGGCCCTCTCCGAAAAGATCTGCAACCTCCTGCCCATCGACTACGACCGCTGATTCACCGAAAAAATAACCCGCCCCAATCCCTTTCGGCTTATATTTAACCCCAAAAATCCCTGCCCGGCCATTTCTATGAAAAAGATCCTGCTGTTGTTGATTTCCTCCTTCCTGACCATAGCAGCTGTTTTCGCTCAATACCCCGGCAGCACCAAGTCAGCTGGCAACACCGGGTCAGCATACAACACCGGTACAGCTGGCAGCACCAAGTCAGCTGGCAGCGCCGGTACAGCTGGCAACACCTGGTCAGCTTACAACACCGGTACAGGTGGCAGCACCGGGTCAGCCGGCAGCACCGGGTCAGCTGGCAATACCCTGTCAGGGTCCGTAAAGGACGCTGCCACAGGCAAACCATTGGCCGGCGTCAGCGTATTCCTCAACGCCACCTCCAGGGGAACCGTTACGCGCGCCGACGGCCATTTTGTCCTCCCAGGCATCCCCGGCGGCAGATACGAAGTGATTATCTCCGCTATCGGCTACGAAACCGCCACCATACCCATCAGCAGCCGCAACCTTCCGCCCGAACTGAATGTGGAACTCCGGATAAAAGCATCCGAGCTAACAGCCGTAGTCGTAGAACCCTATATGAAGGACGGCTGGAAGAAATACGGAAAACTATTCCTCGACTACTTCATCGGCACCACGGAAAACGCCAACCATACAAGACTAAAGAACCACGAAGTCCTCCGCTTTCACTACTATCTTAAAAGCAGACTCCTGACCGTCACCGCCGCCGATCCCCTGATCATCGAGAACAAGGCCCTCGGCTATAACCTCGAATACCGGATGGAAAAGTTCGAATACGATATGAGCACGAATATCATCAGCTATGCCGGATACCCGCTTTTTAAGGAAATGACAGCAGACGTAGCTAGTACCAAAATGGACTGGGAGCAGCATCGGCGCTACGCCTACCTGGGTTCCATGATGCATTTCATGCGCACCTTGTACAAAGGCCAGCTCTATGCCGAAGGATTCATCGTAGAACACGAGATCCAGATCCCGAACCTGGAAAAACAACGCGTAAAAGCCATCTACAAACAGAACCTCACGAATACCGATAGCACTACTTCCATAGATACCCTGCATCACTATTGGGCAGTGCTGCGGGAACCCGACTTCTTTACGCAGAAGACCAGGAGCACGGAAGACCTCCTCACCATCCATCCGGATCAGACTAAAACACTCTTCTTTAACGGGGACTGCAACATCATCTACGGGAACGGTCATTTGGGCATCGCCTACCAGCAATCCACCATCAACCTCATGGAGCCCGTGCCTATAGACATCGGTGAGAACGGATCCTATTATCCGCCCAGGATCCTGTCGAAAGGAAATTGGGCAAAGACAGAAACGATCGCCAATTTATTGCCAAGAGATTATGAGATGTATGGGCCCACACCCTAATGCTTCAGAAATCCACTCACTTCCATCCAAAGCTGACACTCCTCGGGCCACTGTTCTTTTGAAAGGGAGTTCCACAGTCCCCAGCCATGCCCTCCCCTTGGATACACATGCAGCTCGGAAGGAACCCCAGAGTGAACCAGCGCATCATAAAAATGCAGGCTGTTTAACACGGAAACTGTCTTATCATCCTCCGCATGGACAATAAAAGTGGGCGGAGTCTGCGGCGTGACATGCAGTTCATTGCTGTAAGCCAGCACCAACGCCGGATCGGGATGCCTTCCGATAAGGCTCTCCCTGCTACCCATATGCGCGATGCTATCGGAAAAACTGATCACCGGATACACCAGGACCATAAAATCCGGCCGCAGCGAAACATGCGCCGCATTCGCAATGGTCGTCTGTAAAAAATGCGTTCCCGCCGTAGCGGCCAGATGCCCGCCTGCCGAAAATCCGAGGATTCCCACCCTACCGGCATCCACACCCCAGTCTGCAGCGCGCTGCCGGACCAGTTGGATCGCCCGCTGGGCATCCTGCAGCGGACCGGTCGTCTTGTCCACCATGGTCTCATCACTGGGTAGCCGGTATTTTAAGAGGAAGGCCGTTATGCCAAACGTGTTCAGCCACTTGGCCACGTCAGAGCCCTCATGCGTCATGGCGAGATGGGTGTAGCCGCCACCGGGGCAAACGACAACCGCACATCCATTCCCCTTGCCTGCCGCCGGCAGGTATACCGTCAGGGTAGGGCGGCTCACCGCGCTGTAGGAATAACGCACAGGCTGACCCGAAGAATCCACCACCTGGACATCGGCCCCGGGTTTCGAATTAGGGATCGGCTGGCTGCCATACAATGGCAACTCCTGCTGCGCCTGAACCAAGGTGGTGCTCATAAGCGCCATGATTTTAAATAACCAGCATCGCATCCCCATAACTGAAGAAACGGTATTTGTCTTTAATGGCTTTTTTATACGCTTCCATCGCCAGATCATAGCCGGCAAAGGCACAGACCATGATCAGCAGACTCGTCTTAGGCAGGTGGAAATTGGTCACCAACGCATCGGCGATATTGAACTGATAAGGCGGATGGATAAAAGTATTCGTCCAGCCCTCGGAAGGTTTTAATAATTTCTCTGCCGTGAAAGAGGACTCTATCGCCCGCATCGTCGTCGTCCCGATCGAGCAAATACGGTGATTGCCAAGACGCGCCTTGTTCACGATCTTGCACGCATCATCTTCGATCCGGTAATATTCAGCATCCATCTTGTGCTTGCTGAGGTCTTCCACCTCGATCGGCCTGAACGTTCCAAGCCCCGTATGCAAAGTGATCTCGGAAAACCGCACCCCCTTGATCTCCAACCGCTTGATCAGTTCCTTGCTGAAATGCAACCCCGCGGTCGGCGCCGCAACGGCCCCCTCATGCTTCGCATACACCGTCTGATAACGTTCCTTGTCCTCCTCATCGGGCTTGCGCTTGATGTACTTCGGCAAAGGCGTCTCGCCCAACACTTCCAGCACCTGCCGGAACTCATCATCACTCCCATCCCACAAAAAACGGATTGTCCGTCCCCGGCTCGTCGTATTGTCGATCACTTCCGCCACCAACTCGTCATTGTCCCCGAAATACAGCTTGTTGCCAACCCTGATCTTTCTTGCGGGATCGACGATGACGTCCCAAAGCCGGTTGGGCTTATTCAGTTCCCGCAGCAGAAATACTTCGATCTTGGCCCCGGTCTTCTCCTTGCGGCCATACATGCGGGCAGGAAATACTTTGGTATTGTTGACTACAAAAACATCTTTATCGTCGAAATATTCCAGGATGTCCCTGAAATGCTTGTTCTCGATCACACCGGTCTTACGATGCACGACCATCATGCGGCTGTCTTCTCTCTTTTTCGCAGGGTGTTGGGCAATAAGGTTTAGCGGAAGATCAAACTTGAACTGTGAAAGCTTCATGTGGAATTTATATTTATTTTTACACCCACCAACTGTGTTGACGGGGACATTCGCACATGATACCAAATGGGGTTGGGCGCCCCGGCGCCCGATCTGCTATCATGTTACGGCATGATTTTTCAAGCGGGCGAAGGTAGCGCAAAAATCCTGCATTCCCAAATTTTCGTTCCCGCAACCCCATAGCGCCCCTAAAACCGCAACCGCCCCTTCGCGCCGAACCCCGGACCCGCGGATACCGCCCGGCCCATCCACCGAATTTAACAAGCTAAAGACGAAATAATTTTCCCATATTGGCGTCTTTGATGCAACTTACTCCGATGAGATCTACCCCTCCCAGGTACTGTGCTTTGGTAACTGCTTTTTTGCTGTTCCTCGTCTTCTCTGCCACTGCTCAGCGACATATAGAAAAAAAGTACCCTACCTTACTATGGGAGATCACCGGCAACGGTCTCAAAAAGCATTCTTACCTGTTCGGCACCATGCACGTCAGCAGCAAACTGGTCTTCCACCTCAGCGACTCCTTCTACCTCGACATCAAGAACGCCGACGTCGTCGCACTCGAACTCGACCCCCAACTCTGGCAGGACCAGCTCTTCCGCTTCGAGAACCTCCAGTCCAACCTGCGTTACTATACCCAGGGCGCCCCCAATGACTACATCAACGAAAGGTCCTTTCAACTGGAGAAATATGAGGACAAACTCCGTGCTGCCCTCAGCGACGAACCCACCGTCATCAACGGCCTCCTCTATCGCACCTACCGCGGCCAGGCCGATTTCGAAGAAGATACCTACCTCGACCTCTATATCTACCAGACCGGCAGAAAGCTCGGCAAACAGGCCACCGGCGTAGAGAACTATTTTCAAACAGAACGCCTCATCATGGAAGCCGCACAGGACATGATGAAGGATAAAAAGAAAAAAGCCCCCGACACCGACGGCGAATCCGCCTTCGAGATCGAACGCAAAACGCAGGAAGCATACCGCAAAGGCGACCTCGACTTGCTCGACTCCCTCGAACGCCTCATGGAACCCTCCGAATCCTATATGGAAAAATTCCTGTACCGTCGCAACGAGATCCAGGCCTCCTCCATCGATAGCATCGTCCAACGCCACTCCCTTTTCGTTGGGGTAGGGGCCGCCCACCTCCCCGGCAAAAGAGGGGTCATAGAATTGCTGCGCAAAAAAGGCTACGCCCTCCGCCCCATCATGATGCCCGACCAGGACGCCACCCGCCGCGACGACATCGACAAAATAAAGGTTCCTGTTACCTTCTCGCCCTTCACCGCCCCCGATGGCGCCTTCTCCGTCCGACTACCGGGAACATTGTACCGCCGCAGCGACGGGCGCGCGCCCGACTCCTGGCAATATGCCGATATGAGCAACGGCGCCTACTATATGATCGACCGTGTACAAACCCACTCCTCCTTCTTCGGTCAGAAAGACGAGACCATCCTCAAAAAAGTCGACAGCCTCCTTTACGAGAACATCCCCGGCAAGATCCTCCATAAGACACCGGTTACCCGCAACGGCTATAAAGGCTACGATATCACCGCCCGCACCCGGCGCGGCGATATCCAACGGTATAATATCCTGGTCACACCCTACGAGGTCTGGGTATTTAAAATGAGCGGTACCAATGGCTACGTCGAAGGCCCCGAAGCGGATCAATATTTCAATTCGATCGATATCCGCCGCCGCGCCCCCGACGGCTGGACCACCTTCACCCCTGTTCGGGGCGGCTTTAGCATCCGCTGGCCACACAGCCCCGCACAAAACAAGCGGGTCGCCGAAGCCGACGGTGCTGTCCGCTGGGAATACGAAGCCGCCGATTCTGCCACCGGCGCCTCCTACTTGCTCTGGAAGACTACCGTCCAGAACTACCGCTTCCTCGAAGAGGATACCGCCGACCTCGCCCTCATAGAAGAAAGCTTTCGCAGCTCCGGCTACATAGAGAAATGCCTGACGCGCATCACAGGCAGCTTCGCAGGCCACGCCTGCCTCGACGCCACCTATGCGGAAAAAGACGGCTCCTTCATCCGCGCCAGGTTCATCCTGCACGGCGCCGACTACTACGTCCTCGCCGCCCACGACAGGAGTAAAGGGAAGACAGGCGCTGCCTTCTTCGACTCCTTTGTCTTTGCCCCCTACCAGTACCCGGCATTCCGGCTCTATACAGACTCCTTCCTCCATATTAGCGTCACCACACCCATGGTGCCGGACGTCGATGCAGGCATGCGCCGCATCGTGGAAAGGGCCAGCAGCGAAGAATTCCTCAATTCCCTCCCTGACTATAGCGGCTACTGGCCCCGGGCCAAGACCGCCCTCTTCCAGGATGATTCTACCGGCGAAGCCGTCTTCGTCTCCGTCGAAACCTTCCCAAAATATTTTTATCCAAAGGACACCGCATCCTTCTGGGCCGAAGAGACAGGGGAGAAAAGGATCCACCGCGACCTCGTCGTCAGCACCAAACAACGGTATACCGATGGCGACCAGACCGGTTACCGCTATACCCTCACCGACACCAATACCACCCGGCGCATCAATATGTGGGTCTTCCTGCAGGGGAACCGCATCTTCCGCATCATGTCCCTCACCGACTCGCTCCAGGAAAGTAGCGAATTCCTGCACCGTTTCTATTCGTCCTTGCACCCCATCGGCCAACCTTCCGGTTCACCCGTCTTCGAGAGCAAACTGGATACCTTCTTCCATGATTTCTACAGCACCGACTCCCTGGTGGCGAAAAAAGCAAGGGAAGCTATCCCCAACGTCTATTTCGGGCCGACAGGCGTCTCCGCCCTCCTCCACGCGATCGACAACCTGGCCTATAACGGAAAGGACTACTTCCAGACCAAGACCAAGTTCATCAATGAACTCGGCTATATCGACGACTCCCTGGCAGTCCCCGCAGTCGTCGCGGGATTGGATCACATCTATCAAAAGGCAGGCGATACCAGCACCATCCAGAATGCCGTCCTCAAAGCCCTGGCCCATCAAAAAACAAAAGCCTCCTACCGCTTACTCGGCCAACTCATCACCCAGGACCCGCCCATCTTTGACAACAACGCCGATTATAACATCCTCTTCCGGGACATCGGCGACTCCCTCGCCCTCGCCCGCACCCTCTTCCCCGGCCTCCTGCAACTGGCGACCGTAGACGACTACAAATCGAATATCCAGGCCCTGCTCGCCGATCTCGTAGATAGCAATTACCTTCAGGCCGCCGACTATGAATCTTCCTTCAGCCAGATCTACTTCGACGCCAAGATCGCGTGGAAAAGACAGGAAGGCAAAGACGAAAAGAAAATGCAGCGGAAAGAGGAAGAGAATGACGACAACGCCGACGCGGAACCCGACGACAATACGACCGGCAGCGGTCTCGAAGAGTATGCCATCCTGCTCGAACCCTTCTATGGCAGGAACCCGACCATCCCGCACTTCTTCGATAAACTCCTGCAAAGCCGCAACGTCCAGTTGCGTACCAATACAGCCCTCCTCCTGTTGCGGCACCATCGCGAAGTAAAGGATTCCATCCTGCTGGCCCTGGCAGCCAACGACGCCTCACGCAGCGCCCTCTACCAGGGGCTCACCGGCATCGGCCTGGCAGACCGTTTTCCAAAACGCTATAAAACCCAGGAAGACATGGCCCGCAGTCTCCTCGTCGCCGCCCACGGCACAGACAGCCTCGCCGCCATCAGCTTCATCGATAAAGCCCCGGCGCAATTCAAACAACTCAAGGGAACCGTCTACTTCTTTACCTACAAACTGGGTAAAGAGGATGACTGGATGCTGGGCCTCAGCGGGATCCAGCCGGCCGACCACAAGAATATCAGCACCGACGGCAGCCTGACCGTCCTGACCGGCAAGAAGATCCGCACCGACATGCCCATCCTCCAGCAATGCCAGCAACAATGGCGCCGCCTGCTCCTCGCACGCAGGAAAAGCGCCGCCAACTTCTTCGGCGACAATGACTACGCTACCCACCAGGAAGAAGACTAGTATAGCCGGCAGAAGATCGAAGCGCGGGAACGAAGACTAGTATGGCCGGCGAGAAGATCAAAGCGCCCCGAACGAAGACTAGCCCACCCGGCAAGAAGATCAAAGCGCCGGAAGAAGACTAATATAGCCGGCAAGAAGATCAAAGCGCCCCGGACGAAGATTAGCCCACCCGGCATAAGACTAGATCATCTTCCGGATCCCGGTCAACTTCACCCGAAACAACGTGATGACCAACTTCAGATAAAGCACCATAACGACCAGCTTCAAGACAATGGCGTACATCATCGGCAACGCCAAGGCCTGTACGCCCGCGCTCAGCCCGATCAGCAGCCCCAGCAGCAGAGAACCCCTTAACACATAAGTATGGGTCAACTGCAGGTGCCTCAAATAATACCAGATGACGGTGGCAAAAGCCAGGGCCGACGCCAGGATCACCCCGTAGACACCCATCCACCGCACCAGCAATAGCGTACTCGGCACCGTTACTACTACCGAAAGGACCATGCTTCTCATGATAATATGCTGTTGGTGGTTGGCCACCAGCAGACTGGAATACAAAGTGGAAAAGCCGGCAAGCAGGACCGGGACCACCAGCAGCGGTACGAGGGTATAGGCCTCCATAAAACGCGACGACGTAAAAAACACAAAGAACTCCCTGCTGAACAGGCTGAGCACAAAGCCACCCATGATCAGACAGGTCACAAAATACCGGTAAAGGGTGTCGACCATCGGAAGATACCCTTCACTCCCGTGTTGCTCGAAAATGCGCTGCTCGAACGGTCGGTACAGCCCCTGCACAATGATGTTGAGGGCCAGTGAGAGCGTCGCGGCAGTGGAGTACAGACCCAGGCTGGTCAGGCCAAGATGCTTTTCCAGCACGACCCGGTCAAAGGTCGAAATGAACAAATAGGAGAGCACACCGGGCACCAGCGGCAACGAGAACCGCAACGCCTTTCGCATCTGGACCCTGTTCGGCAGGAAAATAGCGTGCCGGTAAACGACGATTACAAAAAGGAGCGCAAACGGGATGCTCACGGATAGCCGCGCCAGATAAACACCCGTCAGCCCATAATGCCGCATGAGCAACGCATAGGTCGCTCCGAATTGCAGCGCCACCTTCGCCCCATTGACCGCCACAAAGGTCCGGGCTTTCCGTTGGATGCGGAAAATGATCAGCGGAACAATAGAAAGACTGTCCAGAAAATTGATCAGGATGGCCAAAAGAAAGTAAGGTTGGAAAGGGATGCCGATCTTCAACCGCTCCAGCGCCCAGGGAAAGACCAGCAACTCCAGACCGCTCAACACCCCATTCGTGATCAGCGTAAGCAGGAATATATTGCCGATGATCTTTCGTTGGTTCTCCACCCCATCCTCCTTGTAATAATTCCTTAGCAGGAATGTATTCAGGCTCAATGTGGAAATGGCGAGAGAAAACAGCATCACCGTATTCGTATAACTGTTGATGCCATACTCAGCCGGCGTAAGGAAACGGGTGGTCAACGGCAACAAAAGGAATCCAAAGACCCGGGGCAGCACCTCCCCGATGGTGTAATAAACAGAATCGATAACGAGTTTCCTTTGCTGCATTAATGGGTATTGGCTAGAAGAAGGTAGACACTTTCGTCAAATTCCTCAAAAAAAATGTCCCCTTCCCTCGCCGATGATTTTTCCCGCAGGACGATGGCTTGCGCATCGTCGATCAAACTGACATGAGGATGATCAAAGATATCCGCATGCCGGGAATAGGTCATTCGTTTGTAAATGAATACGGGCACCCCCGCTTGCAAGGCCTCGTAAGCCAAGGTAGACTGGATCATCACCAGGGCGTCGCAACGCAGCATCAACTGTTCCGTAGGCTGCTCGTTGGTGATAACCCGGATATTTGGATATTCCCGGAACCGATCGACATACTCTTTCCGCCGGGAAAATTGGTTGGGGTGCAGTTTGAAGAAGATGGTACCACCCGGATGCAGTTGCACATATGCAATGGCAAGCTCCGCCAGCTTGGCTCCGAACACATCGGCCGAAATAAAGCCGAGCGTCAGCGGTCCGGAATGCACGGGCCGCTCGGTTCGCCCTATCTTCGAAACGATGGAATTTCCTATCGCCAGCACCTTCTTAACCGGATAATTCATCCCCTTACCCCAGAAGGTGCCATAGGTCAAAAACAGGTCCGGACAATGGACCTTCTCGCCGCCCACGATCTCCGGCGGATAATTATAATCCAGGTGCCCCTCATCCATGAGGCCATGCTGGATCTCTATCGATTCTATCCCGCAAAGCCTGGCAGCATAATAATGAGCCTTCTGACTGTGAAAGGACACGTATAACCGCTTGATCTTTTTAAATCGGAATAGCCACTTGAAGAACAATGCCTCGCTGCGGAAATAACGCATATGCCGGTTGACGATAGCATTGTTCCAGCTCAGTCCGAATTCGGAATTGATCTTTTCCACCAGCCAGGAATAGTCTTTGTCCTTGTAGAAAAATTTGTACACGCGATTGAAAATGCTCGTAGGATTGATCAGGTCGACAGGATAGGCGTAGCGCACTCCATCCCCTTCGAAAGTCTCCAGGAGAAAGGAATCCTTACCTATCCGTTCCAGCAGGTCATAGGCGTTCCTGTCCCGGAAACGCCCGTCCGGCATCCGGTCACGGGAATGAATAAAGAACAGGTTGGGCCTCCTCTTCCGGAAAAGGAACACGCACAAATAGCCGACCCGTCTCAAGAGCCGCCTCAACATCCGAAAAGCAGGTTCCTTCAATGGGCCTTGGTCTGTATAGTTTTCCCACGAGTATTCCACGTATACATGGTGACGGAGGACATCCCACACACGGATCCCATTCTCTTCCAATTGGAAAAGGTCATTTTTCGATTCGAATTCGAGGAATTTTTTCCAGTTGAACAAAATAGGATTTGATCGGTTGCTATAAATAATTATTGAGCACACGCTCCAGCACGCCTTCCCTGGCCAGAATGCCTTCCACGAATTCCCGGAATACTCCCTGCCCGCCCGCCTTGGTCAACACCGTGCCACAGAGGCGCTGAATGTAAGCCGGTGCGCTGGAAGGACAGGCCGACTCGCCGACAGCCTGCAATACGCGGGCATCATTGATGTCATCCCCTATATAAGCTACCGCTGAAAGCGTAATACCCAACTCCGCACAAATACCCTGCAACACCGGTAATTTATCCTTGATTCCCGTATGGCAAAAATCCACCTTCAACTTCTCCGCCCTTCGCTTCACCGCCAGACTCGGTTCTCCCGTGATGATCGCAACCGGGATGCCCAGCAAATGCGCAAAGACCACGCCGGCACTGTCATACGTATTGAATCGCTTCAACTCCTCACCCGCCTCGGAATAATACATGCCCCCGTCGGTCCATACCCCGTCTACGTCAGTCGCGATCAGTTTTGGTAACATCAGTCGATCAGGTTTGAATAAATGATCTCATTGGCCGGTATCCGCGTCTTCGCCCGCCTGCCGATTACTTTTCCCTTCTCTATCCATTTGAACCCGTCGCCAGGCGACAGCAAATGGATATCCGCCTCGGTGATCGGTTCTCCGACCTCGATCGCCCTGATCGTCGCGATCGACCGCTCCAACTTCCGCCGCGCATCACTCACCGCTTCTTCGGCGATGATCGCATAGTCGCCAAAGGCAAGATCCAGGTTGCGGATGTCCCGCACCATCCTGTCCATGCCGTCGAGTCCCAGGGAACCGGCCTGGTCCGTACCCTTCATCTTACGGTCAAGGCTGATATGCTTCTCGATCATCGTCGCCCCCATCGCCACCGCCGCCAACGGGATTGCAATGCCGATCGTATGATCCGAATAACCGATCCCATACTGCGGATAACGATCTTTCAGATAAGGAATGGTGCTCAGGTTCACATGCTCATACTTTGTCGGATACTCCGATACACAATGCAGAATAGTGATCCGCGAATGATACCGCGTGATCACCTCCAAAGCCCGGTCCAGTTCCTCCTGCCCCGCCATGCCGGTCGAAAGGATGATCGGCAGCTTCGTCTCGGCCATAGCCGCCAACAACGGCAGATTGGTCAGGTCCCGCGAAGCGACCTTCAGATAGTCGGGTGTGAAAAGCTTCAGCAACGACAGGCAGGCCCTGGCACAAAGCGTTTCCACAAAGTGGATCCCCAGCGACCTGGCATGGGTATACACCTCGAAGTGCTGCTCATCGGTAAGCTCCAGCTTCGCCCGGTGCTCCCCATAGGTCCGCCCAAAAGAATGCGGACTCGTATAGGGCTCGTTCATCTTTGCCTCCGACAATTCCTCCTTGAGGTCGCGCTTCGTTAATTTGACCGCATCAAATCCACGAAAGGTCCGGTTGAACAACCTGTCCGCTGCCGGCCTGGCCGCAATCTCTACGAGGAGCTTGGCAAGATCGACCGAACCATTGTGGTTCTGTCCTATCTCACCTATCAGGTAGGTCGATCTCATCGTTTGGCTCTTCATTTTTGGTAAAGCTTTATTTGCCGCTCCATCCTCCCCCTCGTCTCCGGTTCTCCCTCCAAAACGGTGACGATCTCCTTCCAGGACGGGCCATCCCGGCCCGCACCAACCGGCAAACGCTCCTGCACATACATAGCGTTCTCCATATCCTCCCTGGAATCCACCGTCAGTCGAAGGGAGCCTGCATAAGGGGCCAATTCGTCGAATGCCAGCCATCGGACCCGGAACGACCCCTGCCCCTCATAAATGTAATTGGTGACATGTTCACGAAAGACGGCCCCGGCCACAGTATCAGCCACCCGCTTCAATGCGTCGACGGCCACTACCTCACAAAAAAAACCAAAATGCGTTCGGATGGCAGGAACTCCGCCAACCGCGAAACTGATATAATCATAGGCCCCGCCACTCTCCGCCGCCTCATTCATCAGCATCCTCAATAACCCCGCCTGCAAAAAGGGGTTATCGCCGCAAACCCTTACCACATAGCCGGTAAAAGAAAAGTTGACACAGCAGTCCACGAACCGCCTTAACACATCCGACTCGTCACCCCTGTAAACGAGCACACCCGCATGCTCAGCCAGTTCCGCCACTACATCGTCCGCATCCGAGTTGCTGGTCGCCACCACAATGGACGACTCCGGAAAAGCCGACTTCAACCGGGTCAGTTGAAATTCCAGCAAGGCTTGCCCCCCGGCAAAAGGTTGAACGATCTTGCCCGGATACCGCGTCGACCGCATTCTGGCCTGAACGATCAGGGGAATAGACGCGTTGACAGCAGGTTTTCGGCTGGATAATCTAGTCACTCCGTTTGCTAATGGTTTGATGGCGCTAAGCCGAATCCTAGCGCAATATGAAGGAATTCCGGCGCCTAAGTTAAAAGGATCCTCAGGTTTTAATGAAATTTTAATGTGCACCCTGCTGCCTATTTGATCCCCGGAATCGACCCAATAAGCTTTTTCGTGTACTCCGACCGGGGATGATCGTACACCTCCGCCGCCTCGCCCGACTCCACAATCCGGCCCCTGTTCATCACCAAAATGCGATCGCTCATATAGCGGATCACCGATAAATCATGAGAGATAAAAACGATCGTAAACCCCAATGCTGCTTTCAGCTCGTTCAACAGCTGCAGCACCTGCGCCTGCACATGGACATCCAATGCACTTACCGATTCATCGGCAACGATAAATGCCGGTCGCAGCGCCAGCGCCCTGGCGATCACGATCCGCTGCCGCTGCCCGCCTGAGAATTCATGCGGTCTCCGCCCATAATGCTCCGCCTTCAGACTCACCTTTTCCAGCAGATCCACCACCGCTTCTCTTCGCTGCCGGTCCGATCCCCCTATTCCATGGACCATCATCGCCTCCGAAATCGCCTCACCGGCACTCAACCGGGGATTCAGTGCACTATACGGGTCCTGGAAGATCAATTGCATCCTGCTTCGCAGTCGCTTTAACTCCCCCTTCCCAAGCGTGGCGAGATCTACTCCCCCGAACAGGACCCGCCCGTCCGTCGGCTCCACCAACCGCAACAAGGCCCGCCCCAGGGTGGTCTTCCCGCATCCCGATTCGCCAACCAGCCCCAGCGTCTCCCCGGCATACACGTCGAAGCTCACGCCGTCCACCGCCTTACGCCACTCCTGTACTTTCCCGAACAAGGTCGTTTTGGCCGGATACCAAACCCGCACATCCTCCGCCCGAAGCAAAGGCCACCCATCGGACCCTGCCAAGCCACCCGCCGGGCCGTAAGCGCGTTTCGGTATTGCGCGCTTGTCCGGCTGCGGTACCTGTTCGATATCCGCATCCCGCCGCTCCTTCACAAGCAGCGCCGGCCGCGACTGCAGCAACCTTTTCGTATAAGCATGCGCAGGATGGCGGAACAACTCGTCCACCGGCCCCGCTTCCACCACCTTTCCCTTGTACAACACCAACGCCCGGTCCGCCACCTCCGCCACCACCCCCAGATCATGCGTGATAAAGATCACCCCCATGTCGGTCTCCGCCTGCAATTGCCTGATCAACTGCAGAATGGTCTTCTGTACCGTGACATCCAATGCCGTCGTAGGTTCATCACAGATCAGCAGCAAAGGCTGACTGCTCATCGCCATCGCGATCATCACCCGCTGTTTTTGACCGCCGCTCAACTGATGCGGCCACCGCGAATACATCCCCTCCGGATCGGGCAATTGTACCTGCCCGAACAATGCCACGGTCTTCCTCCGCGCCTCGGCGGCCGGGACCCGGCTATGCGCCCTGATCGCCTCGGCGACCTGCTCGCCGCAGGTAAACACCGGGTTCAGCGAAGTCATCGGCTCCTGGAAGATCATCGCGATCTCCGCCCCGCGAATGCGCAGCAAAGCCGCCGTCTCCTGCTTCAACAGGTCGATGGTTCGACCATCCCTCCCCGTAAACAAGATCTCACCCGAAAGATACCTCGCCGCCGGAGAAGGCAGTAATTGTAGAATAGATAAAGCAGTGATGGATTTGCCGGAACCGGATTCCCCGACCAGCGCGACGATCTCTCCCCGGTGCACCTCCAGATCGATACCGTCCACCCCCGGCGACAAGCCGCCCTCACCGGTAAAGGCGATCCCTAATTGTCGGATCGATAATAGTGCCGGCATACCTCAAAACCTTAGATGCCTCACCGTGACACCGTTATTGATCAATTGCTTCAAAGAATCGATGCCGATCCTGATATGTTGCTCGACGTATTCAGCCGTGATCTTGAGATCACTTTCCGCAGTCTTTACGCCCTCGGGCACCATCGGCTGATCACTCACCAGCAACAGCGCCCCCGTGGGGATCTTATTGTAAAAACCCACCGAAAAGATCGTCGCCGTCTCCATATCGATGGCATAGGCCCTGACCTTTTGCAGATACTCCTTGAAAACCTGGTCATGCTCCCAGACCCGCCGGTTGGTCGTATACACCGTCCCCGTCCAATAGTCGACCCCATACTCCCGGATCGCCGTCGAGATCGCTTTCTGCAAAGCAAACGCCGGCAACGCCGGCACCTCGGGCGGCAAATAGTCATTGGACGTGCCCTCTCCCCTGATCGCCGCTATAGGCAGGATCAGGTCCCCAAGCTTGTTCCGCTTTTTTAACCCGCCGCATTTGCCCAGGAAAAGCGCCGCCTTCGGCTTGATCGCCGTCAACAGGTCCATGATCGTAGCCGCACCAGGACTACCCATCCCAAAATTGATGATCGTAATGTCGCCGGCAGTGGCACACTGCATCGGCTTATGCTCCCCAACCACTTCCACCCCATGCCAGTCGGCAAACAAACGCACATAATGATCGAAGTTGGTGAGCAGGATATATTCACCAAATTTGTCTAATTTCTCACCCGTGTACCGAGGCAGCCAATTATTGACGATCTCTTCTTTGGTCTTCATTTATCCGTAAATTTAGCAAATAGTTTTGGCCTATGATCAGGATCTATTACCCTTCCTACCCCTTTAAAATTCGCGAACCCGAGAAAAATAAAGAAGAGATCTGGGATGAACTCCGCAAGCAGTGGGTCCGCCTCACCCCGGAAGAATGGGTGCGGCAGAATTTCATCCAATACCTCCTCGTGGTAAAGCATTATCCAGGCTCCTATATCGCGGTCGAAAGAAAATTGCGCCTCGGGGAACTGACCAAACGCTTCGACCTCCTCGTATTCGACAAAGCCGCACATCCCTGGATGCTCGTGGAATGCAAATCCATGGAAGAAAAACTGGACAGCCGCGTCCTCTGGCAGGTACTGCGTTATAACATGGCCACCCCCGTCCGCTTTATCGTGATCACCAACGGCGGCGAATGCCACGCCTTCATTCGTACCCCAACGGATTTCGAAGAACTCGCCGCCCTCCCCACTTACGACGAATGACTACCCGGCCGCAATACCCCCGAATACACCTTCGTATCATACCCGACCCGCACCCGCCCTCTGTATAATAACCGGTGCCCATTGGCTGGTTCCTGTCGCCAAGCTTTGTTCGAAGTTCCTCAATCGTTTCATATTTTGTAATGAGGTCCCCCCATTTATCGGGTAAATCGTTCTTTAAACTAAAGCTTCAAAAAATTGATCATGACCTCAAGTCAGCTGTTAACCTGATCCTAAAAGCCGCCACGCGCATCTCGACGATGCATGTCAAATAAAGAATTTAAGTTATTACTTGCTTGATGTAATTTGCCCATTTTTAAATTCTTTAGTTTCGATCAACAATAAATTGCCAGCTTTATCTGGAAAAAAAACTGTCTTCATCGAGTCAATAGCAATATTGTTAATACTGTGATAATAATGCTGAGTAAATTCGATTTTATTCTTGTAGACAACATAATTTCCCGCAATGAAAGTTGTATCATGTCTTTTGGCTACAAGGTAAGAACTGCAAAGACTTTTTGACTTCCCATTACGATAAATCGTGAAATATTCGGCACTCCAATTGTCATCATGGGAATAAAGAGTTTCCCTATAAAGCTTATACTTATAACCTTTCAAATTGATATGCTGCAATAACACTTTCGGTGATTGATTAAAGGTTGAATACGCAACGATTACAATTGTTAGTAGCACTCTCATTATAATACTCCCCATTTTCGAGACCAAAAGGCCAGTGTGCTAAGTTAAGATAGGGCCTGTAAGACTGCGGTCTCAGGCTGCCTTTTTGATTGGTTCATGATACCTATTATTGGGTGATTGCCTAGTGGTATGATGCGTTTTATCGTTATAGTAGGCAATGTGGTTTTGAACGCCTTCATACAGTTCAAAACCATCATCTGCCGGGTTCAGAAAGATATAATCGTACTTGATGGATTTCCAGAATCGCTCGATCCACACATTGTCCAGCGCACGTCCTTTACCATCCATGGAGATCTGTATGCCCAGGCTTTCGAGATATTGCGTCCACAGAGCACTCGTGTATTGTGTACCCTGGTCGGAGTTGATGATCTCCGGAACACCGTGAGTAGCTATTGCCTCTTCGAGCATGGCCCGACACCATTGCGCACTCATGGAGTTGCTAATCGACCAGCCTACTATTTTCCGGCTGTACACGTCTATGATGGCGGTCAAATACATGAATCCCCTCTTCATCGGTATATACGTAATGTCGGTGCACCACACCTGGTTGGGTCGGGTAATGGCCAGGCCGTTGAGCAAATAGGGTTTTACGAATTTTCTTAACCCCAGTTTGGTCAAATTCTTACGCCGGTACAGCGTTTCACGACCCATGATCTTCAATAGGCGGCGGATACGCTTTGGGCCCACCGGGTAGCTCCTGGCAATCAAAAACAGTACAAGGGACACCACCCCTTCAGTCGGGTGATCGGTGAGGTGCCTATCGATGATCTCCATCATTTTGAGATTCTCCGGTTTCTCCGGAACAGGTTTGTAATACACTCTGCTTCTATTGACGGTAAGTAATTCGCATTGCCTGCGGACCGATATACTTTTCACTCTCGGGCTTATTAGACTTGCCCGGTCTGCTATCCTCCAAGTCTCTTGAAACTTTTTTTTAGAAATTCATTCTCCACCCTCAACTGACCGATCTGGGCGTATAGTTCCTGAGTGTCGACATCTTCCTTCTCAGGCGAACCTGCCTTCTCGAAGGCTGCACTCATATTCTCCAGAAACTCTGCCTTCCATTTAGAGATCATAACAGGGTTAACATCGAACTTCTTGGCCAGCTCCGCAAGCGTTTGCTGGTTCTTAACAGCTTCAAGAGCAACCTTGGCTTTGAAGGCGGGAGAAAATTTGCGGCGTGTTTGTTTTTGCATTTTGAGATAGTTAAATTACGATAAATATTTAACTAGCCCGGTGGTCCGATTTTAGGGGAGTATTATAGCCCGCGCCTATAAAGGTTCCCACTACAGGAATGAAACTTAATGCAGTTACAGCTAGGTCGATACCATGCTTCATTTGGAAGCCATTTTTTAATCCGTCAGCTATCGTAAGAGCTCCCCCAACCGCTCCTAATATGTATCCAGCACCTTTTACACCCTTAAGCAACCCTTCTGTTGCCTCAATAGATTTCAAATGTCCAGCTATTCCTGCTACTGTCTTAAACTGATAACCATCAGATTTTAGCAAATTTACTGATGACTCCAAGGCTATCTCACCCGAAAACCTAATAGTGTTGTCTATGCCGTCAACAACGGTGTGAGCCATTTCAACACCACTATTCTCGCCCTCAGCCCCAGGTAGCATTAGCCGTTCCGTCGTCCCAGTAAAACCGTAGGTTTCACCCTCCGTATTTGTGAAAATGCCATGATAACTTGAAGTCTCAAAGGAAGCTGAGCCACCAGCATTTTCATAGTTATATACTGTGCCAACAGAACCTGGATCAGAGGTATATGTTACCGAGCCATTGTCTGGTACACCGGCAAATAAAGCGTTCCAATAATCTCCATATCCACCACTTGATGCAGGACCTTGCCCATAAGTAGGACCCTCATCAATCCCACCCGTGTATTCATCTGCCAAAGCGGTATTCAAATTGGTCTCGTATTGTAATTCGTCCATACCAGGATCACTATAGCCGCCACCGCCTTGTTGAGCGCGATTCATCAAGTCGTTCTCTTCCTGCATTGTTTGCGGGTTTTGCTGCAACATCCCGGTCGGGTCGTTGTACGAAACCGGATTATTTCTAGCATATTGATACGTGCTGATAAAATGATCCCTATCTGCCAACGGATCGATTTGCGAGAACCTTCCTAGCTGCGGATCGAGCATTCTATACCCGGCATCATACACTTCCAGACCGCTGCCATCAGCAAATTCCTTGTTTTGCAATTCCGTCCCGCTATTGAAACGATATTTATTCTCCGGGTATTGCGTTTTTATCGCTTTATCAGATATTCCCGCCATTGTCAGGCCGAATGGATAGTAATGGTTTTCCTCTAGCAGGGGGCCTTGCTTGTACTGGACTGAGAGATTGTCAAAGAACACGTCCCATCCTTGGGTCTCGTTACTTACCCAAATATACAAAAATCCGCTTCGGTTCAGCGCCAATTGGGAGCCCGGCGCAACCAGATTCAACGTACCCGCCGGATAGGTCGAGCTTGCTGCCTGCACAGATCCGCTCAGGCCGCTGACGTAATTAAATTGATCATCCAGGAATATCCAGTTGATGTACGCTCGCGGATAGCCGGTATGGGTAGAATCATTGCTGCCCATAAAGCTGGTTAGGCCCGTATAGACTGTGCTATTGCTGGCGGTCAGATTGGACACGGTACCGTGTGCTGCACCGGTGGCACCCACCAGGCCATTGGCCAAGGCATTCAACGCGTCGCTGAAGGAACTGTTGTTGGTACTACCAGAACCCGTATTATAATAGCTTTGCACGCCAAATTTGACCGTGTCACCGCTCATCACCTTTAGCAATAAGGATGGTCCAGTCTTCTGCCCGGTTGTACTGTTACTATCAACTATTGAAACGCTGTCATTGGGACTGGTGAATGTCAGATCGTCCGGATATCCCAGCACGGCATTCCTCGCATGCGAGGTATTGGCAATGTTTCCAAAGAGCTTCGATTCGGTCAACCGGTACGCCGCTTGCATAGAAGCCAAGTAGTTGGTGGTGTCCCGCTGCTGGGTCAGCACCGTTCTAGTATTGCCTAGATGGTCCCGTTCAAAAAAGTCATATTCGAACTTATAGGCTGTCGATCCCGTGGTATATTTGTGAAAAGCCCACCTGACCCGGCCTTCCTCATGACCCAGGTATTGAAGTGTATCGATGCCGCCGCCGGGACTGGTGATCGTATCGACTTGTTGGTATACAAAGCCAGTTAAGTACAAAATGGTCGTCGAATGTTTGGCCACGCTATCGGTGATCACCTTTGACAATTTGGTGCCACTAGCATCATAGGTATAAACGATATTGCCTTCTCCTTTCATATGTACTAGCTGCGGCAAATTCAACAAATTGTAGCTTATGGTACGATATTCTTATTGTTGTCATGCGTAAGGTTGCCATTGCCGTCATAGTTGTAGTCGGTGCCTTGCTTTGTCGCCGGGTTATAATGGAAATCTCCCAATAGCGATGTCGGATTATTGGCCGCATCGACAACACCCATGAGTTTGTTGCTACTATCCGAACCCAAGTAGCTGTAGGTGAGCGAGTCCACTGCCGCCGAACCGCCCACGGTGAAGCCGCGCTGCGTCATGGAAGTGATATTCCCATTGGCGTCATATCCGCTGACAGTCGCGGAATAATCGACCATATTCTTGTCCCAGCCGCTTCCTGTGGTGTTCTGCAAAAAAGCTGCCGACTGTAGCCAGCCGCTGGCATAATAGGAGAAGTCATATTTGCGGTTGATGCCGCTGCCTGCGCCTTTCCAGACGATTCCTTCAATATGCCCATCTACTTGAGGGTTCAAATAGGTATTTCCGGGTGCTGCTGAAGTGGTCTTGTCATACCCCAGCTCCATTCCAAAATAGTGGTTAGCAGTTCCAGCTATGTAATTCTTATTGATAGAGTTTAGCCAGCCGCGAACATTGTAAGTGTAGATAAGGCTATCCACACTGGCACCCAAGTATTTACCAGTCAATTGCCCCAGTTCATTGTACTGTAAACTATCTATTAACTGGTCGGACCCAGCATTGTCAATGTTCTTCCAGATATGTCTCAACCGAAAGGATTGGTCATAATCCATCTTTGTGGAAACGGTGTGATTTTGAATTGTATTGCCCGACTTGCGGTGGTCCAAGAGCGTGCGGAGCACAGCTCCCGAGAAGTCATATTGAACCGTGGCAGTGTCGACGGCCCCCGTAAAATTGGTGCTTTGGCTTTGAATTGCCCGCCCCCGGTCGTCATAAAAGTTCACCGAATACAGATATTGACTGGTAGTGCCAATGACCTTTTTCAAGGTCCCCGTTGCCATGCCCCTTGCAATAGGGGAGGCCGTCTGCGCTACCGAATAAGTCGGAGAAGTATTATACCCGGTAACAAAATAATTGCTGTTGCTGGTATAGTTCGTGGCCATCGTGCTCGAAACGGGCGCACCATACGTGCTCACCCAACTATAGTCGTCATAAAATGTTTGACCAAGTATTTCATTCGTATATCCAGTGACATTGGGGTAGCTGGTACTGTAGTACGCCAGCGAATCATGATAGGCCAGGTTGTTGTAATTGGACGCGTCTGTGATTAGCCCCAATGAATCGGGTCTGTTCTCCAAGTCGTATTTGAGGAATGTCCATTTATGTAGACTGCGCAGCAGGGAGTCTTGGGTCATAGCCACCCTGTCCCTGGCGTCATACACCATCCAGGTCTGACCGGCTCCGGGCACCTTTTTAATAGCTAGGCGCCGCCTTCCATCATATTCATACCGGAAACAGAGCTCATTCGCGATGGTTTGATTGATGGTCCAGGTGCCATTAATGATTGTCACTGCTCTGGGTTGAATAATGACGCGAAGATTTTGGAGGGTGTCATACACGTAGTAGCTGCATGCCCAGCCAAAATGGCCGCTCGAGGGTGAGGTGCCTTGCTGCACTTTTCGCAGTATCACTTTGCCTAGCTTGTCTTTGTATTCGACGACCAGGTGCCCAGCCTCATTGGTCAAAACGGTTTTGAAGAGCTGTCCAGACTGGTATACGCCCCCGTTCACCGGAAGACTGAGCTGCACACTACTTATGTTCCAAAGTTGTACACTGTCAGCCACCGTATTGAACAGGTACTGCTGGGACTGGCCAACATTGTTGCCTACCCAGCTCGATCCAGAGGCATAGCTTTGAACTACCCGGTTCAAGGGGGAGGCTTCATAGTTGGTCTGCGCATAGTAATACTGCTCCCCCGGAAACTGCGCAGTATTGAAGTTGATACCATCTTCTATGGCTGTGGATTTGTAGTTGCCATCGTTCGTCGTTGCTGTGTAGGGCATGTATTGCTCGGCCTGCCGCCCAAAATTGTCATAGACGACTGAGGAAACCATATCATTTTGAAGGGGACTGGCCTGTTTGGCGACCGTTTGAATCGCTCTGCCAGTCCCATCATAATAAGTCGTCGTTTGGGCCACGTCATAGGGGCTGGTCAACCCATCGGCCGTCACGGTATCCATCACGCCTGCCTTCAGTATGGTCCTCGTGCGAACAAAAGTGAGATCGCTGGAACCGCTGCTGATCGTGATCTGGCAGACATTGGTCACCGCGGTATCGGGCGTACAAGTGACCCTGCGCCGATACCAAAAGTTCGAGCTCAGCGTTCCGGGTGAATAATCCAGGCTGGTCGCGCCGGAGATAGGCGTAAAATTGACGCCATTTGATGACACCTCCCATTGGTACAGATACGACCCCTGGTGCGCGCCCCCACTTGCCGGATCGGCGTCCAACTGGCCTGGGCTCGTCCCTGACGCGATAGTCAATGCGTCCGGCGTGATGGCTCCTGCTATCAGGTCGGGCTTGACCGTCGCCGCCGTGCTGGCTACGGGATCGCCGTTCGAGGTAATGACGACATGGTAGTAAATCAACGCCGTATCATTGCCCGGATTATACGTCGTTCCGGTTTGGCCGCTGATATTGGTCCAGGTGACGCTATCCGGGGAGCTCTGCCATTGATAGGTATAACTATTGTTTCCCCCGGAGACTGAGCCAAGGGTCAATTTCCCAGGCGCGGAATTGTAGTAGGGAAGGGACAGGGCGGGCGTTACTGTCCCCTGGATCTGAGGAAGGCTAACGATCGTGGCAATCGAGCTATAAGCCGTGTCCGCATTGCTGATGACCATGACACGGAAAGAATCGGGTGCCGTGTCGTCAAACGGTCCTGGCGAATAGCTGGTCGATGTAGCGCCGGCTATATTAGACCAATGTATATCATCTACATCGGTTATCTGCCATTGATAGGTATACACGCTATTGCCGCCAGAAACGCCGGTTAGATTCAACGGCGTAGCATTGTACATGAAATTGGTCGTTTGTGAAGAAGGCGCGATGGTGCCGGGAACGATCTGCGGGTATACCGTGACAGTTGCGGTATTAGTCGTGTATACAAACTGGCTGCCGCAAGTAACGCTCCGTTTATAATAGGTCGTAGCCGTTAACGGCCCAGGGGAGTAATTCTGGCCCGTTGCTCCCGCAATCTGGTTAAACGTACTATTGTTTGGCGAAGAATACCATTGGTAGGTGTACCCACCGGGGCAGTAGCCGCCACCGGCGGCGGTTGCCGTGAGGCCTGCCGGTGTATAATTGTAGTTGATGGTTTGCGTTACCGGGGCATTGATCGTCCCGCCGGTTAAGGTCGGCGGTTGGTTAACCGTCACAGTCGTGGTAGCCAGCGTCGTGCCCGTGCCGTTTTTAGCCGTGATCACCGAACTGCTGCAGCCATTCTGATTGAAGTAGACGGTGCAACTCGTCGACGAAGAACTTTGAATTGATCCACAGGTGGCTGTCCAGCTGCTAGCCGAACATCCCGATAAGGTATAAGTGACGGTTTGTCCTTCGGTCACCGTAGTGGTGCCATTGATAGTGCAGGACACATCCGGATGAATCTGCGCAAAAGCGATCCGGTTAAAATTTGCCAGCAATGTAAAGCAAAGAAGCACTTTCTGCACTTTGGCAGTATGCTGGGAGAGAATGTGTTTGAGCGGGTAACTCATCGGCTTTAGCGTTTAGGAATTAAGGTATAGTTAGCCAACCAACTGTTATTCGGTAGTCTCGCCCTTGATGTGATACTGCATCGTCTTAATGATATTGTGGTCCTGATCGAAGACTACCTTGACCCGGTTAAAGCCGTCATATTGGTAATAGGTGATGCGGCTATCGGCGTCGCATTGACTGGACAGGCCGACAGAAGGTTGATAGGTGAACGTGGTCATCTGTGCATTCTTTGGGTAAAGCCGTAGTTCGTCGATGTCGCCATTGCCGGAGACGCTAGCCGTTGTGACGCCCGTTACAGTATATTCAAGATAAGTCCAGTTATTGATGGTTTTGCCCACGACGACGCCCGTGCTGCCCGCTATGGAAGGTCCTGAGCCGGCATAATTCCAAAAAGAGACGATATAGGTGGTCGCACTGTTAAGGCCTGGATGGGTGACAGCGCCATAGCTGAGGTTGTAGGCTTGGGTGCCGGTGGCGGCGTGTGAGCCGTCACGGACAGTCGAACCGATCGTCCAGCCCCCGCCGCCATCCGCCTCGAAACTCGTATAGGCGATATCGGCCGGTAGGGCATTTTTTACCGTCGCGACCGGTTGGGAGTGCCGATAGTCCCAGATATAGCTGGTGTTCATGTCTGCATTCTTAGCCGCGGTACTCAGGTTATGATTGCCGTCATACTGCATCTGCGCCTTCATCACATAGCGGCTGTCGCTCAGTAAGGTGGTATACAGGCCCCCGGAAGTCGTCTCATTGTTCAACACCGGCAGCGGTTTGGTCGTTTCCAGCGCATAGGTGATATTGGGCTGACAGGATATTGGATCGATTTGCGTAATCGTTCCGTTTATTAGCACGGAGTCACTCGCATCTCGGTATAACCAGGTTTGCTTTTCAATCACCGGCTTTAAGATTCTTTCGGAGACCAGCGCGCCTTCGACCGAGGAAGAATAGTCTTCCGGATATTTGAATTTTTGCTTGATCGTCTGGCCATCGGATGTTGTTTGGGTAACATTAGCCAGATTACGGGTGGCAGGGTTATAGGTATAAACGAGTGTATTGACCATGGTATCGTTGTCCTGGTCATATTGATAAGTCGTTTGGGATGTAGGGCGGATCCAGTAAGACATATTCCAATAACTGTAACGGTCCTGGAAGGAGTACCAGATCTTAGGATTGTGTTCTGGATTGACATATTCGGTGTCGATCTCGGGATAGGCCGTGATAAAGGCGGTGTCGAAACTGCTGGAATAGCTGGTCGTTGTCTTCGTGATCGGGGTGAACGTATTGGTGTTGACCGTGTGCAGGTAGTCGATCTGCTGGATTTGCCGAACGTCGAGCGACAGCTCGGGAAACGACGTAAAGTAGTGGTCCGACCGGTGCGTTTCGCCATTGGCTGAGATCGTTTCTGAGACTTTCGTATAATAAAACTGTGCGGCAGTGCCCCCGACGCCACCACTATTGGCCGATGCGGAGTACAACCGATAAGCATACGTTCCGTTGGTATTTACCTCGACAAAGGGATTGCCAATATAACTTGGGAGGTTTCCAATCGCGCCTGAACTTGAACTACCATTGTCTGCCAGATAGCTATAGTTTTTAACGATAGGTTGCGGGCTGGTGGGATTGTTGCTGACTGTTGTAGTGGATTGAGCGCAAATGCCCGGCCCTGCAATATTGCCACCCAGAGAGCTGTTGTAAAACTGGTTCTGTTGATACTTGAAGGCGGTGTAGCCGCCGGTTGGGTAGACAATCGTATCCAACGCGCCCATGCTGCTGTACGCGAAATTGGGCGTTCTGCTGCCTTGCCCGATGGTATTCAAAGGAGTGGGCAAGTAGTAGGCTGCAGCAGTAGTGCTAGTCGGCAATAGTCCGCTGATTGATCCCCCATGATAAAAACCCCAATAATCAATGCCTGCTGTACTCTTAGAAGGCCAGGCGCCGGTATCAGCGATATATCTAAACGAGTAAGTGAGAGAATCGGCGCTTATGAGCGTATTGGTCGAGCTTAAGGATTTTAAGGCGAGTCTTTCGTAATTGGCAGGATTGGTACCCGTTTGGCCGAAGTAGAGGTAGGATAGGGTATTTTTCTTTATAAGGGAGCCCGTAAGACTATCGATCACGTCGATCTCCCGTAGTCGTGGGTTGGTACCAATGATGTCCGTACGCGTTGTTCCATCCGGTATAAAGTTGACCCCGGGTGTTGCGACAGGTGATGGATTGCAAGACTTTGGTTTGCACGGAGGGTGTTACCAAAAACGCGGTAGGGTCGCTACCGAGATCGGCCTGGGTGCCGGTTGACTCCACATAGGATGACTGATAGGAAACTTGCGCTTGCGTCCAGGTGTAGTTGCTATAATTTAATTGGATGGTGTCAAGGTAATCGGGCGAAACCACTTGCGTGAGGTACCAGGCCGAGGTAAACGTTTGCGTGGTCGAGTCGGCCCCGCCATAATAATAGTTGGTGGTCGTCTCCATGGCGCCGAACGTATACATGACGCCATCGGCCGTCGTGATTGTGATTAAGTGGGTGGCGTTGGGCCAGCTTACGCTAAAATCCTTATCGTAGCGCGACAGGACGTAGTGGTTGCCGGCCCATAGAAATTTATTGGAATAGCCATTGAATTCCGCATCAAAGATATCGGGCGCCAGATCGTATGCCTTGCCGGGATTGCCGAGGTTATTGTTATAGGCCAAACCGAGGAAATTACTTAAGTCCGTACTATTGAAGACGGTGTCGTGCAGGTTATATTGATCGTAGTTGTAACCACTGTTCTCCGATTCATCAACGCCGCCTTCCACCATGCGCGTGACACAACCGCCGGCATTGAGGTTCCAGCCCAAGCCCACCCAGCTGGCGTCCTGCAGCGGGAAAAGCCCATTGTAGTTGTAGCTGAGCGAAATGGGCAGGGAAAGCGAGCCGCACTTGACGGTATAGATGGGGATGGAAATCGCCGGCGTGCCCTCATACAAGGCTACAGGCTCGTTCCCATAGGTGCCGATCGCTTGGGCGTTCGGGGATGGTGGGCAAAAACTCTGGTCCACTGCCGGCTCGGGATAGGATTGCCCTTTGGCAACAACGGCTAGGCAGGACAAAACGAGAATCGAGGGGATAACCCAAATTGTTGTAAGTGGTCGCATCGTATTCGGTTATAAGGAATAATAAGGCTTAAAATCCGTAACCCAGCCGGAAGATCACCGGGGGCTGTCGGGGTATTTGGTAATAGCTCAGGAAATCCCAGAAGAAGGAGACTCGGGTCTTCTTGAGCAGCGTGCTTTTGCTGGAAATCGTTTTAGAAATGCCAATAAGGCCACTCTGGGTCCACCCGGAAAGCTTTGGAATAGCCTTGAAACTGCTAAAGGGCTGTAAATAGTTCAGTTCGAGACCGCCAGTGAGGCTAAATGTCTTTTTCAGGTGAATGTCCACAAAGGACCGAAGTCCGACGCCCTGGCCAGACAGCGCGATATGCTGCCAGTCCGTTCCCCAACCCACTTTGAAGCTGGCCCCGGCACCTATGCTATTCTGGTGTCCCAAATTATAGCCTACGGAGATTCCTATATCCGTATACGCGGGGAAATAAAGCGTACCCCTGGTTGTCTGCAGGTCGAATCCATACTCAAGCCGGTGAAGGAAAGTTTTGCTATGCTGATCGTTTGTTTTAAAATCAGGCATGGGGATGTCCCCGCTTCCGCCGCCCATGCTACTCAACTTGTTTTGGAGTTTGGCAATATCCTGTTGGGCGCTATTTACACTATTTTGAAGGGAAGACGCTGCGTTGGGGCCGCCCTGACCGATCTTAGATTGGATCATCGCCATCACCTGGTCATGGGTCTGGAGGCCGACAAGGCCTTGCTCGGTGCCGTAGCCTGCCGGTACCCCGAAAAGTCCGGACAAAAAGCTATTCCGCTTCATGAAACTGGCGAAGGCAGGCAGCTTGTTTAGCAACACAAGGGCCGTTTGCATCATCCTATTGGGATCATTCAGCACGGCGCGGTAGGCCCGGACCTGATCGGCGTAATAGTACGCTTGCCTGTTATAGCCGGCTAGTGCGCTGCTGACCCCCGACGGCAACTTACTAGCATTCCCAAGCACCTGCTGCATCCGCGCTTGTCTGGATTGCATAAACTGCTTAATGCCGTCTGCGTCTTGGAGCTTAGCCTGGAGGTTTTGGAAATTAGCCAGTGAACCCTGCATTTGGAGCTGCAACGCCGGATTAGCGCCGACCAACGCCGGGTTTTTACTCAAAAATCCCAGTGCGGCCTGGAGCGAATCTGCATGGGGCAAGTATTCGGGACCCATGGAGGTAAAGACCCGGCTGCTATCTTGTTGGAATCGTTGCAGCAGTGCCGCATATTGCAGCTTCGGATCCTGCGGATAGAGTTGGGCGGCCTTGACCGAATCAGTGTTGTATAGACTTGTACGTAACCGGTCTTCACTTTTTGCCATCCGCATCAGATAACGGGCCGTCTGCCGCTTCAACTGTTGCTGTAAGGCGGTCGTCCGCCCGTTGATCTTGTTGAATACTTTAGTGGGGAAATCGGCCACCTTGTCAACATTGCTGGCGCTGCCATCGGCGGCATCCTGGGCCTGGGAAATGGTGAGGACAAGGCAAAGCAAGGCCGCTCCGCCAAAAGCCGGAATTTTACGCATAACGCATACGTTAGCTAACAGGTCAATGGCCCTGTGATAGGCGATTCAACTGTCAGAAGTTTGAAAAATGGTAAATGGAGATTGGCGAGATCAATGGCGAGGCGCGCGAAGCAGCGCGCCGATAGGAGAAGACCCTACTCATAAGATTAGTGTTTAGGTGTAGAACGATTGATTAGTGGTGGGCGCGGTCTAGTCGTGGTGGAGGTCTTGGTGTAACTAAGTAAGAAAATATTTTTTGATTTACCAAGCGTTTGTTAGAATTTGTTTTTGTTGGACCAGCTCACAGTTATGAACTCTTATGGCAGAAATTGTATAGCTGTGTCAAATTCGATTGCCAATGTGTTAAGTCCAATGATGGTCGTGCAATTGAAGTGGTTTAAGGCCGGTTACTACCGCAATAAAATGGCTGTCACCATTGCGGGCGACGGCCCCGGTTTTTACTCGGGTATCTTTGCTAGTGCTTGTCAAACAACCGCTCCAGGTGGGCCATCATCGCCGAAAAGTCGGCGTCCTCTTTCAGTATACAAGAACTTGAAGCAAACGACCCTGCAGCCCATCGAAACCGAATAACTGCTCATTGGCAAATTGATCCAGCGTGAAAGCCGCCGGAGCAAAGAAATCCGCGATCTGCAGATCGGCGATTTCTTGTGATTGATCGTCTTATAGTCGCTGGCATAATGCAGGATCAACGCCTCATACGCCGACTCGAACGGCGATTCCATCAACCGCTCGTTCCAGATCAACGCCACCACCCCGCCCGGCTTCAGCACCCGCACGAACTCTTCCCGGCTCCTCACGGGATCGAACCAGTGAAAAGCCTGTCCCGCAACCACCAGCTCCACACTCGCTTCAGCCAGCCCCGTCGCCTCCGCCGTTCCATCCACCGACACAAAACGTTCATACCCTCCCAACAGCTCCTCGGCTTTGCGCCGCATATCATCATTGGGCTCTATAGCAAATAGGGTATTGCCATGCTTCAGGAACGGCTCAGTCGAAATACCCGTACCGGACCCGACATCGGCCACCTCCCACGAAGGTGCAAAACCATACACTTCCGCTAAAAAGCGACCACCCCGCCCGGCTTCATAATGCGGCCGGTATTTTACATAGTCTTCGACACGATCGCTAAACCTTTCTGTACTTTTCATAAAAAAAACCCGCCCCAAAAGGGGCTTCTTGGTAAGAAGCCCAAAATGACGCGGGTGTCAAATTAATTAATTTTAAGCCAAACCGCCTATGGGAATATCCCCAGTTCAGCATAAGAAGTCCCCACCTTATTGATGGCCACCACATAAGCCGCAGTCCGCATATCCGGAATCGCCGGGTCTGCCTTCCATGCATCCATGATCTCCCGCGTAGCCGCACTCATCGTCTCCTCCAACCCGCTATAGACCAGGTCGACCTCATCGGCGCCATGCATGATAAATTCTTTTTCTTTCTGACTCACCTGCTTGCCCGTCAGGCCTTCGATCTGGCTAAGAATATGCGTGTTCATATTCTCCGTGAACCGCTTCTCCATCCGCCCATAACGCACATGGCTCAGATTCTTCAGCCACTCGAAGTATGACACCGTGACCCCACCGGCATTGAGGTACATATCAGGCACGACCAGCACGCCCTTCTTGGCAAACACCTCGTCCGCTTCCGGCGTCAACGGCCCATTGGCAGCCTCACCGATGATCTTTGCCTTGACCCGCGGCGCATTCTTGCCATTGATCACGTTCTCCAAAGCGGCAGGGATCAGGATATCACAATCCAGCTCCAACGCCTCGCCGGAGTCCTCGATATTTTTAGCCCCCGGGAAATGCAGGATGCTGCCGGTCTTCTTGCGGTGCTGGAACACTTCTTCCTCATTCAACCCGTCCGGGTTCATGATCGCCCCCTCGAATTCCGCCAGCGCAATGACCTTCGCCCCGCCTTGCCGGAAGAACTTGGCGGCATGAAAGCCGACATTGCCAAGTCCCTGCACCACCACCGTCTTTCCTTCCACACCCGGGTTCAACTTCAGCTTCGTCATCATGTCTTCCATATGACAGATCTCTCTGATGCCGTAGAACACGCCAAGACCCGTAGCCTCCCGCCTCCCGCGTACCCCGCCCTGGCTCACAGGCTTACCCGTCACACAGGCCAATGCATCGATCTCGCCGGGCCGCATGCTCATATACGTGTCCAGGATCCAGGCCATCTCCCGCTCACCCGTACCATAGTCGGGAGCAGGCACATCCGTCCCCGGACCGATGAAATTCTTTTTGATCAGCTCACTCGTATACCGCCGCGTGATCTTTTCCAACTCATAGGGCGTGTATTTCTTCGGATCGATACTGATCCCTCCCTTCGCTCCCCCAAAAGGGACATTGACGATCGCACACTTGAACGTCATCAGCGCCGCCAATGCCATCACCTCGTCCAGGTTCACCGAAGGCGCGAAACGGATACCTCCCTTACAGGGCGTTTTATGTTGCGAGTGCTGCACCCGGTAGGCCTTGATGACCTCTATCTTGTCCCCGATCTTAACAGGGAAGAACATCCGGTAAACCGCATTACATTGTTTGATCTGCTCCAGGATGCCGGGGTCCCAGGATGTAAATGCTGCTGCTTTGTCAAAGCTTTTCTCTACGGCTTCGAAAAATTTGTATTCCATTGGCTTGCTCGTTTAAAGTTTTATATCCTTTTCTAACTTCGTTATCTTCCTGTCCAGCCGAACCACGTACAATATCAATCCCAGCAAGATCGCCCCCAACACAAAGACGACGACGAAGATCTTGCCATCAGCCCTGAACCGATCGGCCATCTCTACCGGTTGACCACCCGCACCATCCTGCGCAAACAGCGGCAAGGCGAGCGCCTGACAGATCAACAGGAATACCAGCGTGTAAATTTTTGTATACATTACAGAGTTAATTAGCGTTCCAAACGCTCCGCCAACAGCGTCAACCTGACCCTCAGTGTCGTGATCCACACCCCCAACAAGGTCCAGCCCGGCACCGCCGCCGGATAGAAGATCATCCGCATCCTGGCATCGATGTCCCGCGTGTCGAGGGCCGGATTACCCATTCCCCCCGGATGCAGGCTCTCAACCATGCGCGGAATGATCCAAATGGTAGGGAATAACATCGCAAACGCGAAAATATTGTATACAGCACCGATCCTTGCCCGTTTATCCAGATCCGTCATCGAATTGCGCAATACCAGGTAAGCCAGGTAGATCAACAACGCAATGATCGCCCCCAATTGCTTCGGATCATTGCTCCACCACGCGCCCCAGGTCCACCTTGCCCAGATGGAGCCGGTCAATACACCCAGCGAACCAAAGACGATCCCCGTCTTGGCATATTCCAGCGCAAAAATGTCGTACAAGGACTTGCCGCTGCGCAGATACATAATGGAATACACAACCGAAATGATAAAGGTGATCATCATCGCCATCCACATCGACACATGGAAGTACAGGTTGCGGATGGTCTCATTCAGAATGGGCCTGGCTGGTACTTCACCCAGCAAACCCGCAATGAGCGTATAGAACAACAAAATGACGCATACTATTTTCCACCAGTTCTGACGAAGCATATTACAGTCTTATGATTACAACACCGCCTTTCGGCGTGCAAAAATAGAGAAGATCAGTCCTTCCACAAAAAAGGAAAAAGAATGATCGTCAGCGCAACGATCATCACATCCAATCCCGCCAACACCAGGATCATGCCCCCAAGCCCGCCTTGCAGCTCCCCAAACGCGATCGAGGACACCTTGTTCAACAGCAACAATTGCGGGATCACCAGCGGAAATCCCATAATAGCCATCAAAGCCGCGCTTTGCTGCGCCCGCGCCGCGATAGCAGCCAAAAACGTGAATACCAGGCTCAGGCTCACTCCCCCCACGACACTGATCACCAAGAACGATAGCGCGCCCGTCGTAGGATCTCCCAGCATCAACAGGAACAAACCCAAACTAAGCAAACTCATCACCAGCATCAATAACGCATTGAACAATAACTTCGACAGGATGAAGTCCCGCGCCCCTGCGATGGTATAGAAATACAACAGCCGCTCCCGCCCCTCCTGCAAAAAACTCTTGGCCACCGCATTCACGCAAATAAACAATTGCATCATCCAGAACAACCCCTTCCAAACTGCCCCTTCCGGCTCCCCCATCGCCAGGTACAAGCACGAAAATGGTCGACGCGACATATAACAGGACGCCGTAGAAGGTATACTGTTGACGCTTATTTCCAACAGCAGATCCTTCTTAAATAAACTGAGAATAGGTGAAGAGGAACCACTGATCTTGTGAAAATTTTGCCGCAAAGCTAGATGATTAAAGGCGATAAGCCGCCCAAAACCGCCATCATGACGTAAAAGAAAAGTTCAAATTTCTGCCCCTGCTAGGGTACCTTATAATAACAGTGCCTGCAGCGAGGCTCATACATCCTCCTTCTCCCCCAATAACGAGCTGCACACCGGGCGCCAGGGTTTTTCCGGTAAGAATAGTTCGCGATATTTCCACATTTGACACAAATGGCATGCAACTTGGTTATATATTCAGCTTTGGCCAGGAGGATCAGGCATTTGACCGAACGGGTCTGGCTTTGATAATCCATATCCAGGCCCGCGAGCGATCACCCGAACTCCGCGAACCGCAAGCTGATCGCAGACTTCAGGGAGCTGATCATCAAAGAACTGGGCCTCGTCTATCCCGATTACGTCGACTTCCCCGGCCATACAGCAGGATCGACATAGAGAGCTGTCGATAGGAGTAGATTGGAATGGCCGTTTTCATCATGGGATACGATCTTCTGCTCATGGTAACGCGTGTCGATGGCATGGTTTAAATATTTCGACCCTTAGATTGAGCGATTTTAGCACGTTTTAGTCTTCTGATCAGCTCTTCCGTTTTCCCGGAAAACATTGACCCGCAAATGACTTCGATCCAACCTCGCTTTTCACACTTGTTAAATGAGGCTCTATGAACATAGATACATATAAATTAGGTTCTGGAATTTGTTATAACTTTATATAATACATTGGACGATCGACTTACTAAGTGCCCAGACAACTTAAGTACCTAGCATGGAACGACTAAAAGAACTGATCGATCCCAGCTGAAGGAGCAGTTCGACCACAAGGTCGAAGCCATCCTCAAATGCTTCGAAACAACCCAGACTATTGGAGGCCGAGTTGCGTTCAGTTGGCCAGCCCAGCCGCCACCCGGCCAAGGTAATGCCGACGAAGATAGCAGTTATGATGCCATCTGCCGTTAAAAATCCCGTCACAACCCACGGCGCCTTCCATCACGGAACCCAAGAAGGAGATCTCACAAACAACGCAATCCCGTTGCCGCATGGTAGACCCTGTCAACACCAGCAGACATCCACGGCGGCACCAACAGCACCGGCATCATCAATGGCAGCACCAACAACACCAGCAACATAAACGGCAGCACCGGCAATACCAGCAACATAAACGGCAGCACCAGCAACACCAACAACATCAACACCAGCACCGTTCAGCTGCAACACCATCAACGGCAGCACCGCTTACCACTGCCCAACCGCCCGCAACCGCCACTGCGCTGCATTACCACCCCAGCTTCCGGTAACAGCCGACCATCGCGGCAAAGGCAACCCGCGGACACTCCAAGAACCATGCAGGAACGCGGCGTCAATGGCCCTTCGACCCCCTCGCCGAGAAAGCCCACCGACCGCTTCACCCTCTCCCAGAAAGTCCCGGGAGAGTCAATGACATCATCGGCGGCACACGGAACCTCATCCGCTGAACGAAAAACTCAAATCGGACGTTCGTCGACCTCCGGTCGGCACTAAACGACGCCCCCGTCCGCGACCTTCAAAAAGGCAATTGGCATAAATGACCGATATGTATTTGTAAATCAATTATTTAGGGGGGATGAAGCCATGTACGAGCGGAGCATCAAGACCATCAATGCTTTCCGCATCCTGCCCGAAGCCGAATACTGGATGGAACGGGAACTCAAAGTCAAACTCGGCTGGGACGAGAACCGCGACGACCACACGCCATTTCTATCAGCTCGTCAAAAGACGGTTTTCCTAACCGAACCGAATGAAATTCGGTTCGTGATCATCGGCTAGTTATCGAGGCAAAAAATTAAATTTTACAACGATTTTTTGAAGTGATGATGTAGCCGGACGATCCGTTCGGTAGCCCCTTTTTTCGACCGCGAAAAAACATAAGTCCAATCGACGCCTTACCGGACTCCCGGCAATCTCGCGGGCATCCCCCAACAGGCTGATCAAACACCTTTTCAGCCTCCAACGCGCTGTCGATCACCAGTCCGCCGCCACCACGCTCTGTCAACTCCACCGCCTCGACATATTTTTCGATCACCGGCCCAAATACCACCGGCTTTCCATAAACCGCCGCTTCCAACACATTGTGAACCCCGTCATCTCCAAAACCGCCCCCGACATACGCAATACGTGGCGTACCGGTAAAGCCTGGACAAGCATCCCGATATTGTCGATCAACAGCACATTCGGCTCCGGCCACCCCGGCCTACCACCGCCTTCACTCCGCGACTCGGAAACTTCCAACTGTGAATACCGGATGCGAATGCCGGAAAAGGCGCTCCACCTCACTGCCAGCCTGTCTTCGCTGATCTCGTGCGGCGCCACGATGAACCGGATATTCCGGATGCGTATTCGCATAGTGATCGAATCTCCTCCTCATCCTCCTCCCATGTACTCCCCGCCACGATCACCGCCCTGCCGAACCGCAGAAAGGCGGTTCACCGAATGGCAACGGTTCCTCCGCTTCCGCCGCGATCTCAATAACCCGGTCAAAACGCGTGTCGCCGCTGACACTTCACATTTTCTGTCAGCCGCAGCCGCCTCAACAATTCGCGCGACGCCTCCGTCTGAACGAATAAGATGACGTAAAACTCTCCAGCATATACCGGTGCAGCCGCCCATACCAGCGGAAAAAAAGGCTGATCGGGTCGGAATACCCCCGAGACCAGCAGCACTCGGGATATTCCTCTTTCTTCAAGCTCCACCAGGAAATAATACCAGTAATCGTATTTGACCCACAACACCAAGCGTCGGTTTCGGACCAGGTCGATGAACTTGCCGCGCATTCGCCGGAACTGTCGAGCGGAAGATAGAAGATATGATCCGCCCCGGCTTATACCCCTTCTTCGTCATTATAACCCGACGGAGGAAAAGAACGTCAGGACCATCCCGCACTCCCGGCTTTAAGCGCCGTCTAAGTTCCTCGATGCACAGGCCGCCCCTGCTCGAATTCCCCAAGCGAAGCTGCAATGCATCCAGACCACCGGCATCCTCACTCCGACCCCCATCACGCCTTGTCCGCCGAAGCCTTTGCGTAGGCGGGAGCCATCGCTGCCCCAATGCGGTCAAAAGATCCGCTTTCCGGCCCGTCCAGCCACAATTTCGAGCCTTGACTGTTCCACGGCGCCACGATCAGCCGGATGCCCGATCTTATACAGAACCACAAAAAAAAGTGATAGAAAGATAATACTCAATTGGCCGTATTTAATTTATGTGAATTACCCCCTCACCTCCGCACTCGACCGGACCCCCGCGCCCCTGCGCCCTATCGAAAACGCTGCACTGCTCCCGCACGCCCACCCCCGACATTGGATAAACCACAATTTTACAGTAGGTTTGTGCTCCTCGATTTAAACCGCCACCGGCAGAATCAAAAAATAAGGAGAGACTATGCGGCCCGATTCAGATGGTAGACCTGAAGCAGCAATATACAAAAATAAAAAGTGAAGTCGATTCCGCCATTCAGGAGGTTATAGATAACGCCGCCTTCATCAATGGAAAAGCGGTCACCGATCTCGCCGCCGGCCTCTCGGCCTATACCGGCTCCACGCATACCATTCCCTGCGCCAACGGTACCGACGCCCTCCAGATAGCCATGATGGCCCTCGACCTCCATCCGGGCGATGAGGTCATCACCCCCTCTTTCACCTATGTCGCCACTACGGAAGTGGTGGCCCTGCTTAAACTGAAACCCGTATTCGTAGAGGTCGACCCAAAAACCTTCTGCCTCGACCCGGTCGCACTCGAAAAAGCGATCACTCCCAAAACACGCGCCATCGTGCCCGTTCACCTCTACGGCCAGGCGGCACCCATGAAGGAGATCATGGAGATCGCCACCCGCCATAAACTCCACGTCATCGAAGACAACGCCCAGGCCATCGGGAGCACCTACCGGTACCCCGACGGAACTACCCGGAAAACGGGCTCCATCGGCATCATCGGCACGACGTCATTCTTCCCCTCCAAAAATTTGGGCTGTTACGGCGACGGCGGAGCAATATTCACAGACGACGACACGTTAGCAGGCCGGTTGAAAATGATCGCTAACCATGGACAAAGCCGCCGCTACTACCATGAGATGGTAGGCTGCAACAGCCGCCTCGATTCCGTCCAGGCAGCCATATTGAACGTCAAACTGAAACAGCTCGACCAATACATTGCCGCCCCGGCGCCGTGCCGCCGATTATTACGACAAGGCCTTCGGCGCCCACCCAAAGATAAAGACGCCCTTCCGGGCGCCCTATAGCCATCATGTCTTTCACCAGTATACGCTGATCCTGGAAAACACGGATCGCGACAAATTGAACGAATTCCTGGCTTCAAAGAGCATACCTTCGATGATCTACTATCCTGTACCCGCCCACCGCCAGCAGATGTTTGCGGCTTCAGGCGGCGGAGATTACCACCTGCCAATAACCGACTGGCTCACGGAAAGGGTGATCTCCCTCCCCATGCATACCGAGCTGGACGATGATCAACTGCAAACGATAAGCGCTGCCGTGCTGGAATACGTGAACGAAAATTGATTTCTTAAACTCTTAACAAGATCATTATGAAAATTGCTGTGATCGGCACTGGCTACGTAGGATTGGTATCGGGAACATGTTTTGCTGAAACCGGTAACGACGTAGTCTGTGTGGACATCGACAACAAAAAAGTAGAAAAGCTCTCCAATGGACAAATCACCATCTACGAACCCGGACTCGAAAAACTGTTCCTCCGTAACCTCAAAGAAGAAAGGCTCCGCTTTACCACCAACCTCGAAGAAGGCATAAAGGACGCTGAGATCATCTTCCTGGCGCTCCCCACACCACCCGGCGAAGATGGCTCCGCCGATCTCAAATATATCCTGGGCGTGTCCGATAGCCTCGGAAAGATCCTGAAAGACTATAAGGTCATCGTCGATAAAAGCACCGTACCGGTCGGCACCGCCGAAAAAGTACACGCCGCCATCGCCAAAAACTACAAAGGCGAATTCGACGTCGTGTCCAATCCTGAATTTCTCCGCGAAGGCGTAGCCGTCGACGACTTCATGAAACCCGACCGCGTCGTCATCGGAACCAGCTCCGATCGCGCAAGGAAGCTCATGAACGACCTCTACAATCCCTACGTTCGCCAGGGTAACCCCATCATCTTCATGGACGAACGCTCCGCCGAGCTCACCAAATACGCCGCCAACTCCTTCCTGGCGACCAAGATCACCTTCATGAATGAAGTAGCCCTGCTGTGCGAAACGCCTCGGCGCCGACGTAGACATGGTCAGACGCGGTATCGGCAGCGACGAACGCATCGGCAAACGCTTCCTCTTCCCCGGCATCGGTTACGGCGGCAGCTGCTTCCCCAAAGACGTACAAGCACTCGTACGCTCTTCGGAAGAGGTCAACTATGATTTTCGCATCCTCGGCGCCGTTATGGACGTCAACGAAAAGCAAAAGCTCCACCTGCTGCCAAAGATAAAACGGTATTTCAAGGACAATCTCAAAGGCAAACACTTCGCCCTCTGGGGACTGGCCTTCAAACCCAACACCGACGATATCCGCGAAGCCCCGGCACTCTATATGATCGACGCCCTCGTCAGCGAAGGCGCTACCGTCAGCGTATTCGACCCCGAAGCCATGAACAACGTCAAACAACTCATCGGCGATAAGGTCACCTACGCCGAAAGCCAGTACGAAGCCCTCGAATCGCGCCGACGCCCTCATCATCGCCACCGAATGGAATGAGTTCCGGACCCCCAACTTCCTGAAGATCGTGACCACCCTCAGGAACAAGGTCATCTTCGACGGACGCAACCTTTTCGACCTCGCAGCCATCCGCGAACTCGGCTTCTATTACGAAAGCATCGGCCGCGCACCCGCAAACCCTAAAAAATAATTAATACAACAAACACCATGAGCAAACAGCGTGTATTGATCACCGGCGCAGCAGGCTTCCTCGGCTCTCACCTCTGCGACCGGTTCATCGCCGAAGGCTATCATGTCATCGGCATGGACAACCTGATCACCGGCGACCTCCGGAATATCGAACACCTTTTCAAACTGGAACACTTCGAATTCTACCACCACGACGTCAGCAAATTCATCCACGTCCCCGGCGAACTGAAATACATCCTGCACTTTGCCTCACCGGCCAGCCCTATCGACTACCTGAAAATTCCTATCCAGACCCTCAAAGTAGGCTCACTCGGCACCCACAACTGCCTGGGCCTGGCGAAATCCAAAAATGCCCGCATGCTCATCGCCTCCACCTCGGAGATCTATGGCGACCCCCTCGTCCACCCGCAGACAGAAGAATACTGGGGCAACGTGAATCCCATCGGCCCGCGCGGCGTTTACGACGAAGCCAAACGCTTTCAGGAAGCCATGACCATGGCCTACCATACCTTCCATGGCCTCGAGACCCGCATCGTCCGCATCTTCAACACCTACGGCCCACGCATGCGCCTCAACGACGGCCGCGCCCTGCCCGCATTCATCGGCCAGGCGCTCCGCGGCGAAGACCTCACCGTCTTCGGCGACGGCAGCCAGACACGCTCCTTCTGCTATGTCGACGACCTCGTAGAAGGCATCTACCGCCTCCTCCTCAGCGACTACCACCTGCCCGTGAACATCGGCAACCCCTCCGAGATTACCCTCAGGCAGTTCGCCGAAGAAGTCATCGCACTCACCGGCACCAAACAGAAGATCGTCTACAAGCCCCTGCCCATGGACGACCCCAAACAACGCCGGCCCGATATCACCCGCGCCAAGGAGATCCTGAATTGGGAACCCAAGGTCGCCCGCAAAGAAGGCCTCAGCATCACCTATGACTACTTCAAATCCCTGCCGCCCGAAGAATGGGCCCGTCAGCCAAAAGAGTTTGTCAGCAGAAACTAATAAAAAAGTACGCCTCCTATACCATGAATGAAGCAAGGATCTTCGAAGGCCTCCGCACACATAAGACCCGCCTCGCTGTCATCGGGCTGGGCTACGTAGGATTGCCCATTGCCCTCGAATTCGCCCGGAAGATTTCGGTGATCGGGTTCGACATCAATGCTAAAAGGGTCGCACTCATGCGCCAGGGCATCGATCCGAGCAAAGAGGTAGAACCGGCCGATTTCAAAGACCGCGATATCCTCTTCACCGACGATCCCGAAGCCTTGAAAGAAGCCCGCTTCTTCATCGTCGCCGTCCCCACACCCGTGGACAAATACAATGTGCCCGACCTCAAACCATTGATCGGGGCCTCCACCACCCTGGGAAAACAACTCAAAAAAGGCGACTACGTCGTATACGAATCCACGACCTATCCCGGCTGCACCGAAGAAGACTGCCTCCCCCTGCTTGAGAAACACTCCGGCCTCAGCCTCCGGGCCGCCGATTTTAGCCTCGGCTACTCACCGGAACGCATCAACCCCGGCGATAAGACGCATACCCTCCGCACCGTCGTAAAGGTGGTCTCCGGCAACACGCCGCTCGCCCTCGACGAGATCGCAAAAACGTATGGCCTGGTCGTCGACGCCGGCATCCACCGCGCCCCCTCCATCAAAGTCGCCGAAGCAAGTAAGATAATCGAGAACACCCAGCGCGACCTCAACATCGCCCTCATGAACGAATTATCGCTTATCTTTGACCGCATGGGGATCAATACCTATGACGTCATCGAAGCGGCGGGCACCAAATGGAACTTCCTCAAATTCCAGCCCGGCCTCGTAGGCGGACACTGCATCGGCATCGACCCCTATTACCTCACCTACAAAGCCGCTGCACTCGGCTACGAATCCAAGGTGATCGCCTCATCCCGCTACATCAACGACGACATGGCCCGTTACGTTGCACGTAAGATCATCACCCATGTCCTGCGCATTTCCAACGAACCCAAGGTCCTTGTAAAAGGAGTGACGTTCAAAGAAAATGTCAGCGATATCCGCAACTCCCGGATCGTGGACACCGTCAAAGAACTACTGGCTTTCAATATCACCGTCGACGTCGAAGACCCCTACGCCACCGAAGAAGAAGTATTCGAAGAATACGGACTCCACCTCGCCCAAAAACTGTCCTCCGACTACGACGCCGTCGTCATCACCGTCCCCCATTCGCAATACAAAGACCTCGATGACGCCTTCTTTACTTCTATTACCAGGCAAGGCGCCCTCATCGCCGATCTCAAAGGGACTTACAAGAACAAAATAGCTAACCGCAAATACTGGAGTCTCTAATGGGAGAAAATAAAAAGACCATCCTCATCACCGGCGGCGCCGGATTCATCGGATCACACGTGGTCCGGCTTTTCGTGACGAAATACCCGCACTACCAAATAGTCAACCTCGACGCGCTCACGTACGCCGGCAACCTCGCCAACCTGAAAGACATACAAAACGCGCCCAACTATACCTTCGAAAGGGGAGACATCACCGACGAAGACCGCCTGACCGCACTCTTCACCCGGTACAAGCCCGACGGTGTCATCCACTTAGCAGCGGAAAGCCATGTCGACCGGTCCATCATGGACCCCCTGGCCTTCGTCCGGACCAATGTACTCGGCACCGCTAACCTCCTCCTCGTGGCCTCGGCCGCCTGGAAAGGAGCCTTCGAAGGCAAACGCTTCTACCACGTCTCCACCGACGAGGTCTATGGATCGCTCGGCGCCGAAGGATTCTTCACCGAGGAAACGCCCTACGATCCCCGCTCCCCTTACTCCGCCTCCAAAGCCTCCTCCGACCATTTCGTCATGGCCTGGCACCACACCTACGATATGCCCGTGATCCTGTCTAACTGCTCCAACAACTACGGCAGCCATCACTTCCCGGAGAAACTCATCCCCCTGATGATCAACAATATCCTCCACAATAAACCCTTGCCGGTCTACGGGAAAGGAGAGAACGTGCGCGACTGGCTCTTCGTCGAAGACCACGCCCTTGCCATCGACACCATCTTCCACCAGGGAACGATAGGCGAGAAATACAATATCGGCGGCTTCAACGAATGGAAGAACATCGACATCGTCCACCTGCTCTGCGGCATCATGGACAAGAAATTGAACCGGCCCGCAGGAAGCTCGGCCAGTCTCATTACCTTTGTCAAAGACAGACCGGGTCACGACCTCCGCTACGCCATCGATGCGACAAAACTCAATAAAGCACTCGGCTGGAAACCCTCCCTGCAATTTGAAGAAGGATTGGAGAAGACCGTAGACTGGTACATTGCCAACCAGGAATGGGTAAAGGAAGTGACTTCGGGCGACTATCAGAAATATTATACCGAACAATACAGCAAAAGATAAGGCATGCCTTTTACCTTGACCGATATTCCAGACTTACTGATCTTTCAACCCGCCATATATGAAGATGAGCGCGGCCACTTCTTCGAATCTTATAATGAAGATGTCTTTCGCCGCCAGGGCATCGATATCCGATTCGTACAGGACAACCAGTCCTTCTCCCGCCAGGGCGTCATCCGGGGACTCCATTATCAGCTGGAACCCCATTCCCAGGCGAAACTCATCCGCGTGATCCAGGGTACCGTGCTGGACATCGCCGTCGACATCCGCCACGGCTCCCCCACCTATGGCCAATACGTCGGCGTGGAATTGTCCGCGGATAACAAGTTGCAGCTCTTTATCCCTGCCGGCTTCGCCCACGGATTTTCCGTCCTCAGCGACACCGCACAACTGGCGTACAAATGCAACACCCTTTACCATAAAGAGAGTGAAGGCGGCATCCGCTACGATGACCCCGAATTACACATCGATTGGCAGATACCCGCGGACAAGGCCATCGTCTCGGCAAAAGACCTGGCCCTGCCCACAATGGCGCAATGCCGCAATACGTTTCAATACAAAGGCTAGCACCAACCACCCTCATGGATATCAAAACCGTCCTAATCACAGGCGCGAACGGACAGCTGGGCCGCGAGATCCAACTCCTCGCGCCCGCCTTCCCCTCCTTCGAATTCCTTTTTGCAGGACACGATATCCTCCCCATCGACCAACCCGAACGCGTACACGCCTTTTTCGCCACCCACCAACCCGATTGGTGCGTCAACTGCGCCGCCTATACCGCAGTCGACAAAGCCGAATCCCAAAAAGAAGACGCCTTTCGCATCAACGGCGAAGCCCCCGGCTATCTCGCCACCGCCTGCCGCGCCGTCGGCGCCCAACTCATCCATGTCTCCACCGACTACGTCTTCTCCGGCGACTCAGAAACACCGCTAAAAGAAACCGATCCCACCGGACCCATAAACGTCTACGGTGCTTCCAAACTCGAGGGCGAACGCAAGGCCCTTGGCCAATACCCCGAAGGCACCATGATCATCCGAACCTCCTGGGTATACTCCGAATACGGCGCCAACTTCGTCAAGACCATGATCCGCCTCATGAAAGAAAAACCCGCGATCAATGTAGTCGAAGACCAGATCGGCTCGCCCACCTACGCTGCCGACCTCGCCGCTGCCATCCTCCATATCCTGTCAGGCCCCCGCTTCATCCCCGGTATCTACCATTACAGCAACGAGGGCCGTATCAGCTGGTACCAGTTCGCCCTGGCTATCCGCGAATGCATCCAAAGCCCCTGCATCGTCAACCCTATCCCCACTTCCGACTTTCCCACCCCCGCCAAACGCCCCCAATATTCCCTGTTGGACAAAAGCCATATCCGCGACACCTATGGCCTCGCCATCCCCAATTGGCACACAGGGTTAGCGACTTGCATCGGAAAACTAATCGACCTCGACCAACCACCTGCGAGCGCTATATAGACCGTTGCATGATGTAAGGCGCGAAGAACAAATACTCCGCCGACGGATCCACCATGATCGTCGTCACCTCGGGCATCCATATCTCTCGGACCGCATCTGAAGCGCATTATCACCATCGACGGACGCCACATCAACCGCCTTCCCGTTCCAGCTCCAAAACAATCCCAAAACTGATCACCGTTCAGGTGCCGGGTACATGAGGTGCAGCATAGCGAAGCAGGTCTCGCATTCGGGTATCGCCTCTGCCGCCAACGGTACAGATCCCAATCCTTTCGACTAAACGGTTGCTGCCAAGCGCTCGGGCGATACAAAGTGGTAAGCAAACAAAAACGCCTGCTATAAATTGATTAGCAGGCGTCTAAAAAATTAAACTGTTCCCCGACAAGGGTTCGAACCTCGACATACAGATCCAGAATCTGTCGTACTACCATTATACTATCGGGGAATGTGGCGGCTTACACCGCCTCAAATCGGACGGCAAATATAGGGGATTTTTCACGTTATTTGCCAAAATATCCTGGCTCCCAGGCGCAAGACATGAAGTACACGGTCCTCCTTTTCTGTTGGGCACTTACCGCCGCCCCCGCCCCCGCCCAGGCTCTCGCCGACCGGAAAGCCGCCTTCGGATTTTTCGACTCCGTTTTCGCCCGCCCCACCTGCCAATTCATAAAACTCGAGCCAGGCTTGCCCGTGGGAATGGACACCATCATCCTGCGGTTTAACAACGCCGTCGCTGCCAACAGGCAATGGTTCAATGCGTACAAAGACAAATACGCCGCCTCCGGCCAGCAACTTCCTTATGATCCCCATTTCGGCATCACCTACAAAGAATACCGGCGCATCCTCCAACTGGCCAGTGCCCCCATCCGGCTCGCTCCTTCAGACACGCAGACAGTAACCGTCCTAAGAGAGGCCGGCCTCGTGCATTTCAGAAGCGCCGGCGAAAACCACCTGCTTGACTACCTGCTGGTCGATCCCGTACACCGGCTACTGATGTACGGCGGCGATACCATCCCCTTCGCCGGATTTTCCGATCCCGGCCTGGCAAACCGCATCGGCCTCACCGCCACCGGCCAGACTACCCCCACCATCGGCAACACCACCCCCACCACAGGCAACACCACCCCCACCACAGGCAACACCACCCCCACCACCGGCGCCGCCACCCACACCATCGGCAACACCACCCACACCATCGGCAACACCACCCCCACCACCGGCGCCGCCACTCACACCAGAAGCGACACCACCCATTCCAACAGCAGCGACACCACCCACGCCACCGGCGTAGCACCCACCCCGATTGATTGGCAAGGGTACTCCTGGCACCTCGAAAAAACCGATATCGCTACCGGCATCGACGGCATCCGCGTGGCAGCCCGCGTTGTCCAGGTCGACCTTGGCCTGGCGGCTGGACTTCCTAACCCCCTGATCCGAATCCATTACGAACAGCTCAGGGCCGATAGCACCGTCTCCAATTTCGATCTGATCGGCTATATCCACTGACACATCTATCCGCAAAAATACACACCCACTAAGCCCCACTGCTCACGGCTATCATTGACCCAGGTGTCTCGGATGCTAGTCCTTTAACCATCGGCTTACTCCTTCCGTCCGTAGCATACCTTTTACTCACACTTATACGCTACCTCCGCATCCAAATTTTAACATTCCATTTCTGGATTCCACCATTAATTTCATTGTCATTTATAACCAAATAAACCGTCTTCTTATGACTGAAAATCCTTCGACCCGATTCTTATCGATCCGACTCTCACAGGACGAATTCAAGGACGTCTACCGATACATGTCGGAGTCTACGTGTCGCAGCCTCACCGAATATGCGAAAAAGCTGCTGACCAATAAACCCGTCATCGTCAAGGTCCGCGACCAATCCCGCGAAGATGTCCTGCAACAACTCACCCTGATCAAGACGCGACTCGACGGTCTGCTCGACAAAGCCACGTCACAGGAGTACGCAGCATTGCAGGGAGAGGTCTCGGAGATCAAATCTGCTATCCGTCAAATCGCCGAAAAATGCTCGCAATCGTAAAAAGCTCGGCCAGCATGCGCGGTCGGCTGGTGTACAACATAAAAAAGGTAGAGGAGAAACAAGCGCTGTTCCTCGATGCCCATAATTTTTTGCTGGAAAAGGAAGAGCTCACCCTGCGCCAGGAACTAGCGATCTTTCAACGCCTGACGCAGCTCAATGCACGCTCGAAGCGAAAGGCGATCCATATCTCCCTCAACTTCGCGGCGTCCGACCACCTCGACGCGCGGCAACTGATCCGCGTCGCGGGGGAATTCATGCACGGCATAAAATTCGGCGACCAGCCCTGGCTGCTTTATCAGCACATCGATGCCGGCCATCCCCACGTCCATATTGTAACCACGAATATCCAGCCCGACGGCAGCCGCATCCCAAACGACCTGCGATCGCCAAAGCAGTTGAGGAAACTCTGTCATCGGATCGAAGAGAAATACCATTTGACCCCGGCTAAGCCCGTTCCCGGCCACCTGGGCATCGATAAAATGCAATGGGACAAAAAAGAACAAACCGGACAGCCAATGGCCACCTATGGCCGGATGCCTACAAGCGCACAGCTCGAAAACATCCTGGAGTACGTGAGCCGGCGCTTCTCTTTTACCTCTTTCGAGGCCTATAACGCTGTGCTCAGCTTGTACAGGGTTCGCGCCGACCGCGGCAGAGAGGGTAGTCCGATGTACCGATCCGGCGGACTTTATTATCGCATGATCGATGAGGAAGGCAAAAAGATCGGGGCGCCTATTAAGGCAAGCAAATTCAACTGTGCTGTTACCCTGAAAAAGTTAGAACGCATCTTCACTTTGAACCAGGAATCGCGCGAGTATCACCAGGCGACCGACTCCGAAACACTCCGCCGCGTGGCATCGAGAATAGACATGATGCTCCCCAGGTCGACCGATTGCTACTATAGCCTCAGGTGGTTCGCCAAAGATCTCCTTGAACGGGATATACACCTCGTCATTCCCGCCCTCCAACAGCGCCCGACCCGCCAACGCAAGACCGGCGGATTGCCGATCCAGCCAAAGCCGGCGGACGATGGGCATGGTATATTCTATGTGGACTTTTACTCGGGCAGCGTGATCCGCGACACGGAACTCGGTCCCGCATATACCGCCGGCGCCATCCTCCAACGCACCGGCGTTGACCAGGATTTGCGACAGCTTTACCTCGAAAACAAACTCGACCTTCCCAACAATAGCCGGTCGCAAGCGTTGCAACCCGGCTACTCCGACGCCGCCGAAACAAGGGCCCTGCTCTTCCGCTTGTCTCCCCAACACGACGAGTTCGTCGATCGGCAAGCTGAGGAGTATCAACAGCGACTGCGCCTGGGGCATCATAGGGGTCACTCTCTTTGAGATAGCCGCCAGCCGGCGCCATGGCTACCTCCGCTCCTCATAAACCCTCAACTCCGCGATCGGCGGCTCCTCCGCAAACCGATCATCGATCAGCACTCGCACTCTTCTGCAAACCGCCGCAAAACGCTGCAGCTTCACCCTCCCCGCCTTATCACCGCTCACCAACGGCTTCCACACCCAATTTCTCCAGGCGCCGGATTCGGTTGAAGATCACCGGATGCCTGCTATGCATCACAATATAATATCGGCTCACCGGCACTTCTGCACTCGCTGCCAACCGCTCGAGCGCCCTTCGCAATCCATCGCCATAACCGAGCCGGAAGGCAAAAGCGTCCTGCCGGTATTCCGCCAGCCTGCCCAGCAGCAAAGCAAAAAATTTGAACACCCGGTTTAGTACCATGAACAGCAGCACGAATAGCAGCACCGGCACGACCGCCTTCAGCAAATGGACGCGATCCAACAGTACACCCAGCACCAACACGATCACGATTGCGGCAATGATGCTGGCCCTCGCCAAAGCAGAACGCAACAGCAACACCCCGGCACGGCAGATGCCGAAAACCGCCTTTGGCAATAAACCCGCCGTGAGGAATGCTGCCGCAACGATCGTATCGCCGCTAAGCAAATGCCCCAACTCATGAGCCAGTACCCCGCGAAGTTCCACGGGCGACAACACGGCAAGCAGCCGGCTGCTGATCACCATCGTATGATACCCCGTCGCATAAGCATTCAATTCTCCGGACTGATCGATCCATATCCGGACGCGGCGCCTGCTTCCGCTCTTTTCGAGCAATTCTCCAATGGCAGTCGTCAGCCGGGCTTCTTCGGCACGCAACGGCTTCCGGCAACGCGACTGCAGGAATAGGGTGACCCCCGCCCACACATAGGCCGAGCCGAAACAGCAGCCCACCCAGCCAACGATCAACCACCACTGTACAACTACCGAAAGCCGCCAGCCTGAAACGGCCACCACCACCTCGAAAGCAAAGATGGTCACCAGCACGTACACCAGCACGAGCACCACTTGCAAATACTTACTCATAGCCCATCATTAAAAGGAATGCAATTTACTTCGCTCTCAGTATCTTTAGGGCATGAACTTTCGCACCACTATTCTCGCGTCAATCATCAGCCCCGCCCTCTTCGCACAACAGCCCGCTGGCCGAACGCAACAAGCGGCTGCACCTTTCAAAGAACCCGCACCCCTTGCTTATGTTGACCCCTATATCGGCACCGGCGGCCACGGCCACGTTTTCCTGGGCGCAAGCGTACCCTTCGGAGCCGTACAAGTCGGCCCCACCAATATCAACAAAGGGTGGGACTGGTGCTCCGGCTATCATTACTCCGACAGTGTCGTAAAAGGCTTTTCACAGAACCATCTCAATGGCACCGGCGTTCCCGACCTCTGCGACGTGCTCGTCATGCCCTACACCGGCGCCATCCGCACCGAGCCGGGTAGCCAGGACAACCCCACGGCAGGGTACTCCTCGCATTACGACCACCGTCATGAGATAGCCAGGCCCGCGTATTATTCCGTATGGTTAAAAGACCATCACGTCCGCGTTGAGCTGACCGCTACGGAACGCGTCGCCTTCCACCGCTATACCTTTCCCAAAAACCGGGCTGCGCATATCATCGTAGACCTCTTCCAGGGCAATTTCGACGCCGGCTGGCAACACCCCAAAGTATATGCACACCTGCTCCGCCTGGATGACTCGACCCTGATCGGCTGGCGCAATTCTTCTCAATGGGCGCAGGACAGGCGCATCTACTTCGCCATCCGCACCAATTTCTCGCTAAAAGAATTGGCCTTGCTAAAAGGCGACAAACCCATCAATGAACTTTCCCTCGAAGCCGATTCGGTCAAGGGACTCATCAGCTTCCCTAAATCTCCCACCACCGCCCTCCTCAAGATCGGCGTCTCCAATACGAGCGGCGAAGCGGCCCTCGCCAACATCACCGCCGAGATCCCGGCCTGGGATTTCGATGCAATCGTTCGCCAGGGCAATCAAAAATGGCAGGAGCAGCTGAACAGGATAAAGATCGAAGCCGCCGATTCCCTGCAACGCACCGTTTTCTACACCTCGCTCTATCATACCATGGTCGCCCCGGCACTATACAACGACCACGACAGCACCTACCGCGGCACTGACGGAAAGGTCATCGAACATGCGCCTTATAACAACTACACCATCTTCTCACTTTGGGATACCTATCGCACCCTCAATCCATTGATGACCCTTGTCCAGCCTGATCGCGTAAACGATATCATGAACACGATGCTGGCCATCTACACCCAGCAGGGTAAGCTGCCCATCTGGCACTTGCAGGGCCGCGAGACGAATTGCATGGTGGGCTACAGTGCCGCCCCGATCATCGCCGACGCCTGGTTAAAAGGTTTCCATGGTTTCGACGGCAATCTGGCACTGGAGGCGATGAAAGCCTCCTCGACCCGCGATGATTATGGAGTCAACTACCTCAAACAGGAAGGCTATATCCCCGCGGACCGGGAACGGGAATCTGTCTCAAAGGCGCTCGAATATGCGATAGATGACTGGTGCATCGCCCGCGTGGCCGCCAGCCTGGGCCGCAAAGACGACGAGGCCCGATACCAAACGCGAGGCGAGCTCTTCACACGCTATTTCGATCCTGCTACGAAATTTATGCGTCCCCTCCTGGCAGACGGAAAATGGCGGACGCCTTTTAGTCCCTTCAAACCTGCGATGATCCATGATTGGGGAGATTACACAGAAGGCAATGGCTGGGAGTATACTTTTCTTGCGCCGCAGGATGTCGAAAAACTGATTGGCCTCATGGGCGGCGACAAGCCTTTCATCTCGAAACTGGATAGTCTCTTTGTCGTTACCGGTTCGATGGGAGAAGATGCACCGCCGGACATCTCGGGTATGGTCGGGGTGTATGCGCAGGGCAATGAGCCTAACCACCACATTCCCTATCTCTATGCTTTTGCCGGCGCCCAGTGGAAAACAGCGGAGAAGATCAAGGAGATAACCCGGGAGTTCTACACGGCAAAAACGGACGGCCTTTGCGGCAATGACGATTGTGGGCAGATGTCGGCCTGGTATGTCATGTCCGCGCTCGGCTTCTATCCCGTCAACCCTGCCAACGGCGTTTTTGTATTAGGTACACCGCTGGTACGCCGGGCTGTTTTACAGGCAGGGGAGGGGAAACCGTTCACCATGGAAACCGAAAACTTCGGCAACCACAATATCTATATCCAACACGCCACCCTCAACGGCGCTCCCTACACCAAATCATACATTGACTACAAAAGCATTAAAGCAGGCTCGACACTTCGGCTATACATGGGCAATAAACCCAACCCGAATTTCGGCGAAGCCCCCGCCGACAGGCCCATGTCACAGCCGTCCGGCGATCGCGCAGCGGCCTCGCCGCCAGCCCGACCTACGATCTACGTCAACGAGACCATCTTACCGCCAAACGGGCCAAAAATTGCCGTCATCGGCAGCGATTCCCTACTCACCTATCCACCGTTTGATGTCATCGACGAGAAGGGCAACGTCGTATTCACCGGCTATCTCAGTAAGCCGCAGACCATAAACGATTGGGCTCCCGGCCACCAGTTCTACCAGGCCGATTTTTCATCCGTCACAAAACCCGGGCACTACCGGCTCAAAATAAACCCGGATATCTTTTCCGAAAAATTCGAGATCGGCGACGCCGATTGGGCCCGCCCGATGGTCGCTGCCATCATCCATTACTACCACGAACAACGCGCCAATACGCCGCAGGAAATGAAGGCGGACAGTCAGCTGCGATTATATGGCAGCGATCGCCGCGTCGACCTCCACGGCGGCTGGTGCGACGCCTCCGGCGACGTCAGCAAATATTTCTCCCACCTGGCCTATGCCAATTTCATGTCGCCCCAGCAGATCCCGCTCGTCACCTGGTCGCTGATCAATGCCGGCGAACACCTCCGGCCACAACTCATACGCTGGAACCTCACCGATTCCCTCAGCGCCGAAGCGCTTTGGGGCGCCGATTACCTCACCCGCTCCCTCGATCCGGCGGGCTATTTCTATATGACGGTCTTTAGCTATTTCAGTAAGGACGCCGATGCCCGCCGCGTCGTCGGCCTCCATGCCAATAGCGTCACGACCAACGAATACCAGTGTGCCTTTCGCGAAGGCGGAGGCATGGCCATCGCCGCGCTGGCCCGCATCTCGCGCTGGGGCAAGACCGGTGATTATACACCACGACAATACCTCGACGCCGCCCGCAGGGGCTATGCCCACCTCGTCGTTAACAATACCAGGTATGACGACGATGGAAAAGAAAACATTATTGACGACTATTGCGCCCTGATGGCAGCCACCGAGTTGTGGATCGCGACGGACAGCAATTATTACCGCGACCAGGCCCGCATCCGCGCCGCTCACCTCAATGCCCGCATGACGGCAGCCGGTTATTTTATTGCCGACGACGGCCGCCGCCCCTTCTGGCACGCCTCCGATGCGGGCCTCCCTGTCGTCGCCCTCACCCGCTACCTGGATAAGGAAACAGACCTGCAATTTCGCAGCCCCGCCCTCAACACCATCAGCAGCGCGCTCGCCTATAACCTCCGCGTGACCGGCGCGACAGCAAACCCCTTCGGCTATGCGCGGCAGTCATTCCTGTACAAAGATTCGGTAAAAGAGGGATTCTTCATTCCCCACGACAACGAGACCGGCTGGTGGTGGCAGGGCGAGAATGCGCGCCTCGGTTCCCTCGCAACCGCCGCCCTCCTCGGCAGCAGGCTGCTGCAAACTCCTAACGCTGCGCGAACCCCCGAAGCTGCGCAAACTGCCGATGCTGCGCCAACCCCCGATGCTGCGCCAACCCCCGGGGCTGCGCAAGCTCCCAGCGCTGCACATACCGCCGGCCCCGCGTATACCGCCGACCCCGCGCAAACCCCCAACGCTGCACAAATCCCCAACGCTGCACAAATCCCGAACGCTGCACAAATCCCGAACGCTTCGCAAACCCCCAACGCTTCGCAAACCCCCAGCGCTGCACGAACCCCCAACGCTGCACAAATCCCGAACGCTGCACAAATCCCCAACGATGCACGAACCCCCAGCGCTGCACAAACCCCTGATGCTACCCATGCCACAGGCCCTACACAAACCCCCGGCGTGACGGCCGCACCAAACGCGGATTCCCTCACCATCTTCGCCGCCCGCCAATACTCGTGGATCCTGGGCTGCAACCCCTACAACATTTGCTTCATGTATCAGTTCGGCGCGAACAATGTCCCCTACATGCACTCCAACTATGGCCACGGCTCCCAACGCGGCGGCATCTCCAATGGCATCACCGGCGCAAAAGACCACGGCGACGGCGGCGGCATCGACTTCCGCAACGAAGACCACGGCAACGAATGGCGCTGGACGGAACAGTGGCTCCCCCATGCCGCCTGGTTCCTCCAAGCCCTCACCGCCATGAACACCCAATGAAGGAACACTCGTTCGTTATTTAACGTTTACCAACTAAACTTATCCTAAGCCACGAGAACCCTCAAATCCCCGTAGACACCCATAGTATAGGCTTCAGCAAATCTCGCGGAAGCCCGCAGCATCAACCCCTGCCAACCCCGCGAATGTCGGCACCATAAGCCCCCGCCACCCCAAAACCATCGAGGCAGCATAAGCCCGGCCATGACCAAACCATCGCGGCACCATAGGCCCCGGCCATGATCACACCATTGAGCCCCAAGAATTTCCTTTTCAGGGCTAATCGACTTAAAGTGATTTTAACTAACTGTTTAAATTTCTATTGATTAAGTTTTTAGATTTAGCTTCGTTAAAGGCCGATTTAGAGCGTCTAACGGCTCTTTGTTTGCAAATTTGTTTGCAAATTTTTGGTGAGAGGCATTCATGAACCTGAAAAATTTAATCAATCATGTCCGTCAGCATCGCCGTCGTCCTGGACACCAGGAGGCAAAAGAAAGATAAATAATACCCGATCAAATTGCGGGTCACATTTGACAGAAAGGTCGAATACTATCCTACCGTTTTTGACCTCAAGGAGGATGAACACAAAAAACTGACCGCTTTTCGGATCAGTGAAGACCTATAACAGGTCCGGAACCAGCTACAAAAATTAGAACGGGAAGTCGGAAAATTCGTCGAGGAATCAGTTCCTTTTACCTTTTGAAGAATTGGAGCGCGACTTTATAGCCGATAACCGGCTTTTCCGGCAAAAGCGTATCAGGAAAGTGCCGGTGATCATTACTCAATGAGAGTGTAATATGAACTGTGTCAGGAGTTAAATTCTTAACTTCAAACACAGTAACATGAAAAAGAAAATCCCACCAACTTCAGAACCACTAGATTACGAGACGATCAAACAAAAAGTCAAGGAACAGTTCCGTACTGGCAAATCGCTTTACGGCAAAGATGGTGCATTTGCGCCACTTCTGCAGGACATGCTCAATTCGATCCTGGAGGGCGAGATGGAGGGCCACCTGGATGAGGAAGAACGGGATGCCGGCAACCGCAAGAATGGGAAGAGCAAAAAGCAGTTGAAGACTTCGGCGGGTACGATCGAAGTAACTACCCCGCGTGACCGCCTGGGCAGTTTTGAGCCGGAGATGGTAAAAAAGCGGGAGACCATTATGGCGCAGACGCTGGAGGACAAGATCATCGGCCTGTATGGGTTGGGAACCAGTCTGCGGGACATCAGCGCCCACATCAAAGAGACCTACGATACGGATATCTCCGCGGCCACGTTAAGCGCTATTACGGACAAGGTCATCCCCCTGGTCAAGGAATGGCAGCAGCGCCCGCTGGAAGACCTCTATTGCATTGTATGGCTGGATGCGATGTACTACAAGGTAAAGGAGGAAGGCCGTGTCCAGACGCGGTGTGTATATAATACTCCCCATTTTCGAGACCAAAAGGCCAGTGTGCTAAGTTAAGATAGGGCCTGTAAGACTGCGGTCTCAGGCTGCCTTTTTGATTGGTTCATGATACCTATTATTGGGTGATTGCCTAGTGGTATGATGCGTTTTATCGTTATAGTAGGCAATGTGGTTTTGAACGCCTTCATACAGTTCAAAACCATCATCTGCCGGGTTCAGAAAGATATAATCGTACTTGATGGATTTCCAGAATCGCTCGATCCACACATTGTCCAGCGCACGTCCTTTACCATCCATGGAGATCTGTATGCCCAGGCTTTCGAGATATTGCGTCCACAGAGCACTCGTGTATTGTGTACCCTGGTCGGAGTTGATGATCTCCGGAACACCGTGAGTAGCTATTGCCTCTTCGAGCATGGCCCGACACCATTGCGCACTCATGGAGTTGCTAATCGACCAGCCTACTATTTTCCGGCTGTACACGTCTATGATGGCGGTCAAATACATGAATCCCCTCTTCATCGGTATATACGTAATGTCGGTGCACCACACCTGGTTGGGTCGGGTAATGGCCAGGCCGTTGAGCAAATAGGGTTTTACGAATTTTCTTAACCCCAGTTTGGTCAAATTCTTACGCCGGTACAGCGTTTCACGACCCATGATCTTCAATAGGCGGCGGATACGCTTTGGGCCCACCGGGTAGCTCCTGGCAATCAAAAACAGTACAAGGGACACCACCCCTTCAGTCGGGTGATCGGTGAGGTGCCTATCGATGATCTCCATCATTTTGAGATTCTCCGGTTTCTCCGGAACAGGTTTGTAATACACTCTGCTTCTATTGACGGTAAGTAATTCGCATTGCCTGCGGACCGATATACTTTTCACTCTCGGGCTTATTAGACTTGCCCGGTCTGCTATCCTCCAAGTCTCTTGAAACTTTTTTTTAGAAATTCATTCTCCACCCTCAACTGACCGATCTGGGCGTATAGTTCCTGAGTGTCGACATCTTCCTTCTCAGGCGAACCTGCCTTCTCGAAGGCTGCACTCATATTCTCCAGAAACTCTGCCTTCCATTTAGAGATCATAACAGGGTTAACATCGAACTTCTTGGCCAGCTCCGCAAGCGTTTGCTGGTTCTTAACAGCTTCAAGAGCAACCTTGGCTTTGAAGGCGGGAGAAAATTTGCGGCGTGTTTGTTTTTGCATTTTGAGATAGTTAAATTACGATAAATATTTAACTAGCCCGGTGGTCCGATTTTAGGGGAGTATTATAGTATACAATATCCTCGGGATTAACAAGGAAGGCAAAAAGGACGTGTTGGGGATGTACGTTTCTCAGAGCGAGGGAGCAAATTTCTGGCTGGGGGTGATCACCGATCTGAAGCAGAGAGGCGTCCGGGATATCCTGATCGCCTGCATCGATGGCCTGAAGGGATTTGAGGAAGCGATCCGGACGGTCTTTCCCGGTACAGAGGTCCAGAGCTGCGTCGTTCACCAGATCCGCCACTCACTGAAGTATGTGGCCAGCAAGGACCAGAAGGCATTCATGGCCGATTTAAAGCCCGTCTATCAGGCGATGAATAAAGACCAGGCCGAAGCGAACCTGCTGGACCTGGAGGAGAAGTGGGGCAAGAAATATCCGGTGGTAATCGATTCCTGGCGGCGCAACTGGGAGAAACTGACGACCTACTTCCGGTATCCGGATGCGATCCGCAAAATGATCTATACGACCAACACCATCGAGGGCTACCACCGCCAAATCCGCAAAGTGACCAAGAATAAGGGAGCGTTTACCAGCGACATGGCCCTGCTGAAATTGATCTACCTGGCCACAGAACGGATCGCCAAAAAATGGACCATGCCTTTACAGGGATGGGCCGTCTCCGCTTCCCAGCTAAAGATTATATTTGGCGATAGAATGAGTACCGATCTATGATAGAACGCCGTAAAAAAGAGGCGGCGCCTTGCTCTTTGGATGGAGCCGCCGCCGCCTCAATTAAACTAGTTCAAAACTATATTCTGACACAGTTCAATTTACAGACCCTACTCAATACGAAATTCGATATTCACCCCTACCAAAAACGATTTGCCATCCTTCATGAAATACACCCGGACAAAGATTATATTTCGCTGACCTTTCTTCCTACATTAAACGGCTACTGGAAGAAGGCCGGATAGGGAGCGCCCTCAATTATCAGGACACGTATAACTCATTGGTAAAGTTTCGGGGAAACGTTCGGTTTGTGGATATCACGGGTAGTTACTGAACTTGATCTAGAAATCTGGACACCGAGTTAAGCTGCCTTTGTTAAAGATATATTTTCCATTTCAAACTCATGTTCTAGCGGTGACAAATATTGTAATGCCGAATGTTTTCGCATCCTGTTGTACCAGGTTTCGATATACCGGAAGATTTTACTTCGTGCTTCTTCCTTGCTGGCCAATACGCCGTGAGGGTAGATCAACTCCCGTTTAAGCGTCGAAAAAAAGCTCTCTGCCACCGCGTTATCCCAGCAATTCCCTTTACGACTCATACTACACCGCATCCGGGCTTTTTGAAGCGCCTCCTGGAAAAGACAGCTGGCGTATTGGACTCCCCGATCGGAGTGATGAATAAGGCCGGCTTTCGGTTTTCGTGCCTTTATAGCCATATTGAGGGCTTCCAGTATCAAATGAGTCTTCATATCCGATTTCATTGAACATCAGGATCTGGGGATAGTTGTGGTCAGGGCCGCTAGGTGGCTTTAACGTATTGTCTTTCAGGTCCCTGCGCGCCCTCAGGAAATCAACTCAGTCTAGGACAAAATCTATTGTTCTTATATTATATCATTTGATAAGCAATTCCGAAAGCTTGAGCAGGTTCGGATTTTCTCTTTTTACTAATTCATCAATGAGGCGTTCAAAAACCTGCAATCTACTATTAATTACATCGTGTAAATCATTTGGCCGAGAGGGTAGCCCGAAGTCGGACAGTTTGATTTTACTATGATTGCATGCGGTAACAATCCAATCTTCCAATTTTATCCTCAAAAATAAAATTCGGTTGTGACGTTCAGTATCGATCTTTACCGTAATACCAAGAGTTGATTGTTCTGTTTTAAGATTGTCTTCATATGATGTGGTGGCGGAACCCGGGTCTTCGTCTACCAACGCTATTTGGTTCTGAAGTTTTTTCAATTTGGCAAATACCCTTGATTTCCCGTCATGGTGTTCTACTTGTTTTCTGGTAAATCCCAGCTTTTTGACCAAGGTTTCATCTGGCGAACATTCGACGTGCAAAGCCATACTAATCTAAAATTCTGTCTAAATTAAAAAATACATCCGAATTAAAATCGAGAACTTCTTTTACCTGACTGTCGTCCAGGGGAGTTACAATGGTCTCGTAGTCCTTCATCTGAGATATGAAGACCTTGATGTCTTTACTTGGCGTTTTTTCCAAAAGATTCAAGAGTAAGTAGGGATTGTGAGTTGTGATGAAAAATTGATTTGATTCATCTAGTCCGATACGCTCTCCCAGAAACTTTGTATAGAAGGGAAATGTGTTTGACTCTGGTTCATCCAGTAAGAGAATCGCGTCCTTATTTGACTTAATAGCTAAAATGTAAAAAACGATTCGTTGAAGTGTTTCAGAAACGGTTAAGTATGGATAGCTATAAATGCTATTTTTTACCAGTTTGCTAATACTAATATCCAGCTCAGCCGGTTTCATGGTCAAAATAAAACCCTTTTCAGTAAAAAAATCTTCTACCCAAGTTCTATAGCCTTCATTGCCAAGTAGAAGGGTCGGCAGATTGACCCCGTAGGGCGTAAGCAGATAGTTGGCATATCCAGGGAGGAAGGCGTCTAGCCTTTTGTACTGATAGTATCGAAATGAGGTTGATAATGGGATGTGACCGCCCACAATTTTTCCGAGATGATCGATCTTGACAGTCTGAGCATCCGGTTTCTTTGAAGGGTCTCGAATTTCGAATTCAAACTGATTTTCAGGGGCGTTGTTTTCCCGCATGGCAAAACGCAACCAGTAATTTAGTTTCTCAGTAAATACTTCGATAGGTTTGTTAATATTTGAATCATAGAAAAGATCGCTCATGGTCTTAAATCGAAGCACGTCCTTTGAGATAGCTTGATCCAGGATACCTGGACTCAACAAGCTCATGGCCTCAATTATGTTACTTTTTCCGCTGTTCGGTTCGCCAATGAATACGTTAACCTTTTTACATTCTAGTTCAACGTGCTTGACGGATTTGAAATTTTTTATGCGCAATTTTTCTATCATACCGGATGCATTGAAGATACGTTAAACAAATTTATACTATTCCAAAGGGAAAAAAAATGCAATTTGACCTTAGCGGTGGCTGTAATTACATCGATCCTATTACGGAATCACAAACCGGAAAGAATTCCGATCTTTGCCCGAGCCGAACACAACCAGCATGCTCAAATCGTCGATTATATGAATGCCTATAAAAGCAAGCGAATTTGAATTATCTTTATGACAACAAGCTCTTTCTCACCTCCGCCAAAAATTTGTTTTCAAATTGTTTGCAAATGAAAAAAGGCAGCGACTATGCTGCCCTCTTAATCGGTTGAAAACCATGTGACCGGAACAGCAATCGAACCTGCACTACCTTGCGATAACCAGATTTTGAGACAGCATAAGCGCCGGCCACCCCAAAGCATCTCCCCACCATAAGCGAAGGCCGCCCCAAAAATAAAAACCCCGGCACTCTAAGCCGGGGTTGCCCAAAAATTTCCGCAAAATAATCTAATTCCCGCGCTGCTGCCGCACATCGATCGTCGTCGACCCGCCATCATGCGAATAGACATAGTGATCGGTAGCATCCCTGACATATTTTTCCTTGAAGCTGGCGAAAACGGCATCGGATTGCTTGAGCCCATTCACCACCAACCCATTATTATCAAGTGAAAATGATCGCAGATCGACCTTCGCACTGACCAGCCCGCGATCGACGAGTTCTACAATGATCGCACGGATACACATAGCAGAGGGAGACGGAATTTCAGGTGCTTCCGGCGCCTCGGCCATCTCCGGCGGTTCTGGCGCTTCCGTGGCTTCTGTTGCTTCAGGTGCTTCCGTTGCTTCAGTAGCCTCAGTGGCTTCATGCGCTTCCGTTGCTTCTGTTGCCTCAATGGCTTCAGGTGCTTCAGGTGCTTCCGTAGCCTCCGTAGCTTCAGGTGCCTCAACTTCCTCCGGCGCATCGGCATCCATATGTTCCGGTGCTTCAACCGGCTCTACCGCCTCAACAGGCTCCGCAGGTTCCGCTGGCTCCATTGCTTCAGCCGGCTCGGCAGGTTCTACTTCCGCGTCATCGGCCTCCGGACCAGCCAGTATTTTGTCGAAGATGTACAAATACTGACCAAAATCTTCTCTCGGTATCTGTGTGCCATTGATTGTAACTTCAGTAACGGTTTCGCCCACCTTTATTAGTTGGAACGCATTTCCGGCCACATCGACCGCTTCGACCTTGTATTGTCTCACTCCATCCTTGGTCTCGATGCTGGTACTAACGCTGGGAAATTGTAGCGCCTGGCCCCGCTTGGGGTCCTGTTCGGCCATGGCGGCAGGAATCGTATCGGCCGGTGCGAAACCAGCTTTGAACCTGCTAACCAGCCTGTCCCCGGCCCTCATACTGATAAGACCAATGGCCAGTGTGGCTAATAAACCAAGGTACACCATCGTTTTTTCCATGATATGCAGTTTTTTCTAGTGAATTTTGCTCCAACGACGTGCCGGATCGGCAAATCATTGGTTATTATAACTATAACATCTGCTTCAAGGGCCGGACCGTCCGTATTCGATACACCCGTCGTCCGCAACCGATCATTCATTGGTTAATCCAACACTCGAATAGGTAGAGCTTTCTTGTAACGAATAGTGGTATGAATTCGTGAAGTTGTTGATGTATTTCTCCTTAAAAACCTGATAGATCTCAGCTGGCTGCTGGACTCCGTTCACTTCCAGTCCATGCACATTCAGAATAAAGGTCAGCGGATTTTCGGTTTGGATGATCCCCCTGGCTTTGAGGTCCGCAATGATTGGCTTCATGTATGCGCCGATCTCGACCGAAGGGGCCGCGGGCACCTTTGACGCGGCAATCTCCGTTTCCGGTGCGATCAGGTCGGCCTTCGGCGCCGAAATCGTCGTCATCGGAGCAGACGGCGCACCTGCCACAAGTTTAACCGTAGTAACCGGAGTTATCCGCGTATCATTCTCGACCTTAATCGTAGTCATAGTCGTCACAGGCGCATGCGTTTCCGCCGTCGCACTCTCCCCGGCCACCTTCATCACAGCCGCGGCCATTGTCGACGCGGCCCGCGCATTCAGATGTGTGGCAGTAACCTGTATCGTTATCGCGCCAGGCCCGGCATAAGTCGTAATCGCGGTCATCGAATCGAGCATGATCGAAGCCTCAGCTGTGTCCGGCACCGCCATGAGCGCCTTCGTAGCCCTTCCCAGATTCTTCCCCTCACCGTGGGTACCGTATCCACCTCAGGAAGCGCCGCGGTCATTGCCATCCGCGATTTCTTGGAACCGCTCACCGCCGACGCAGGCAAAATATCCACTACCCGCCCCGCACCCCGCACTACCACCGTACCACGCATCCCCGCCGCACCACGGCCCATCACCGCACCGCCGGTCCCCTTCATACTCACCAGCCCAATCGCCAGCACGGCCATCAACCCAAATGATAAGATCGTCTTCTCCATAAGATGCAATTTTTTATTTTCCTGGTTCAACATCCGGCGGATGCGCCACAACAGATCACTCCCCCCACTACCCAATGTCAACGCCATGGATCGCTTGCCTATCGCATAGTCCCCAAAGGCTATCAAAGCCTCGAAATAACTGTTCCTGTCCTTAACACCAGCCAACACGAGGTCATCACAACAAGCTTCACGTTCCTCGCGGATCAGCCAAGCCACCCACCGGACCCCTGGATTAAACAAGAAGACCGCTTCGCCGATATGCAACAGCAAATTCGCCAGGTAATCACCGCGCCGGATATGCGCCAATTCATGCAACAGGATCGTCTCTACCTGCTCCGCCGGCAGGTTCGCCAGCATCCCCAGCGGCACCAATATACACGGCTTCAGGAAGCCAAAGGTCACCGGCATCTTCACCGAACCCGATTGCAGCAAAACGACTTTCTTTTCTATCCCCATCCGCGCCATCTGCATGGACATCCGCTGCTGCCAGCAATCCGCGGCCCAAAAAACACGTTCATGCCGCAACCGATGCATCCGATAGAGCCCGCCGGTCATTCTTACCAATTGTATCGACAGACAGGCCATCCACACCATGACCACCACAACAGCATGTTCATTCAAGAATATTCCCACACGCTCCGGCAACGACGGCGCCGCAACCGCATAACGCACATGTATACCCATCCCACCCGCCGCATCCCGCACGCCATCTACAACCACAATATCTGCCGGCTCGCCAGCAGCACCCCCGCCAACGTGCCACTCATACCAAAACGTCCCCACCGAAGCAAGCAGAAAAAGTACGAGATCCGCCGTCAACAGATTGTACCTGAGAACGGCAGCCGATTTCCGCGTCAGCAGTATGACGGCGCCCGCGACAAGCGCAGCGACCAACCCCTGCCACAACGAATGCACAAGCGTCCAGCAAACGGCCTTAGCCGCCGCATCCGTCAACAGGATATCCATGAATGATTGTTGCAGGATCATCCCTTGTCTTTTGCTTGATTTAATAATTTACGGATGGCATCCAATTCCTTCTGCGATGCCTTCGGATTGTCCAGCAGATGCATCATCAGACTGCTCACCGAACCGTTGAAAAGCGAGTCGACAAAACGGTTGACCAAAAGACTCTTCGTCTTGTCCTCCTCCGAAGCAGCACTATAGACATGCTTCACCTGACGCTCATCCCTTTGCAGCAATCCCTTTTCGGCCATGATCTGCATCAACTTCAAAGTCGAAGCATAGTTCACCTCGCGCTTCAACTCATTCAACTTGTCATTGACAAAACGCACCGTGTTGGGGCCATACTGCCATAACACTTGCAGTATCTCCAACTCCGATTTTGTAGGCTCCGATTGCTCCCGCTTACCCTGTTTTTCTGGCTTCATTTCACTAAAGTAGGAAAAAATTCCTACTTTCCAAAAAAAGATAGGAACTTATTCCTAGACGACCAGTAAATCGCGAGGCCGCCGGGCAACCAGGACACCAACACACCAGGCCGCGGGGCAACCGGAACACCAAGCAACCAGGATACCAAGAAACCGAGCAACCAAGACCCCGGGCGGCCAGAACACCAGCCAACCAGAACACCAGCCAACCAGAACGCCAGGCGATAAGAACACCAGCCAACCAGGACACAAAGAAACCGAGCAACCAAGATCCCGGCTGCCAGAACGCCAGCCAACCAGGACACCAGGCGATAAGAACACCAGGCAACCACAACACCAAGAAACCAGCTAACCAGAACACCAAGCAACCAGAACACCAAGCAACCAGAACACCAAGCAACCAGTACACCAAACAACCAGGACACCAAGCAACCAGAACACCAAGCAACCAGAACACCAAGCAACCAGTACACCAACCAACCAGGACACCGAGCAACCAGAACACCAGCCAACCACCCAACCACCCAACCAGCCCAAGTGCCCAGACAACCAGGCAACCCTCGTCACGTATAAAAATAGTCATGCGTCGCCAACCCCCCAGCTTCCCCCCCACGATCGACTGACACCTCGCCCCCGACGCCGCCAAAAACAAAAACCAGACGCACCAACTTTCCACCACGTGGCAATTCAACCGTCAATATATTTAAAAGCCCACGATGTAGCGCCAATGTAAGAGTGAACAACTTGTACGATTGCCGGATAAGGTGCATCTTTGAACAGCCAATTTGCTCAACCAATGTGGAAAACATATTCGCATTATCTCACCTTATTATTCCTGTTAGCCATTGCACAGACCGGCGCGGATGCGCAGTCGTTTCGGGTATTGGTGGTCGCGTCCCGCGCCCACGATCACCTCCAGATGATTTCCGCCGCCCGCCCTTTTTCGAGAAGATGGCCGCCGAAAATGATTTCACACTCGACTTTACCGATGATACCAGCCAGATAAATCCGGCTAACCTGGCCCGCTACCAGGTCTTCGTCATGCTCCACCTCGCCCCCTTTGACATGTCCTATAGCCAGCAAGAAGCCCTGCAGCATTTCGTCGAACAAGGAAAAGGGTGGGTGGGCATCCATGCCGCCGGCCTCCCGGGTAAACAATTCCTCGGCAAAGACACCCGCTACTGGCAATGGTATCAAGACTTCCTCGGCGGCATCGTCTACTCGCCGCATCCGGCCTATCAACACGCGACCCTCGTCGTCGAAGACCATCACCACCCCGCCACCCGGCACCTCCCAGCCCGCATGGACATCCCCGACGAATGGTACGAGTTCGACAAAAGCCCCCGGAATACCGTGCATGTCCTGGCATCCGTGGACGAGTCTACCTATCACCAGAACAAGCCTATGGGCGATCACCCCATCATCTGGACCAATCAACGCTATCGCCGTATGATCTATATCGGCCCGGGTCATGACCCCGAGCTCCTTGCCGATCACCACTATGCTACCCTTCTTCGCGATGCCATCACCTGGGCCGCATCCGCTGGCCCCGCTACCGTTTCGCTCCCCATGCAGGACAGCCGCGTTACCTTTCAGCAGCAATACGACCTGCCGCTCGGACCCGTAAGCAGCGAAGGATTCGCACGACTTCACCAGGCCCTCTCGAAGTCTCCCTTCACGATAACAACTGCAGACGCTGAGACCGGCACACTCATGGGAACCGGGCATCTCAAGGTCATAACGACGCAAAAGCAAAACGGCGACACCAGTCAATCTTACCGCATTCGATTCAACTGGGTGGCCGGTACTACCAACGGCCGCTTCACCTTCAAAGCAACGCATTTTTATGAAAAACCAGTAGGCATCGGCACCACCGGGGAGTATTCCAAAATAGAGTACCGTTGGTGGGACTTCCGCCAGGGGCATCCCTGGCAGTCAGGCGACAGCCTGCTCTTTTCCGGCCTCGACTCGCTCATGACGGCATCTCTCGACAACTTGTATAGCCGGATGAACCGCCCTCGATTCCATACCCTCGCCATGTATGAGAACGGCGGATGGCATACCGCCTTTTCCCGGCGCGCAAGAGGCTGGCTGGATAACCTTGCAGCCGACAGCAATTTTTCGATCGACTACATCACGCGCGCCGACACCCTGACTGATGACTTACTCTCCCACTACCAGCTCTTTATCCAGCTGGATTATGCCCCCTACGGGTGGAAACCAACGGCCGCAGCAGCCTTTCAGCGCTACATCGACGAAGGCCGCGGCGGTTGGGTCGGCTTTCACCACGCCACCCTGCTGGGCGAGTTCGACGGCTTCCCCATGTGGCCCTGGTTCCACGATTTTATGGGCGGCATCCGCTGGAAAGACTACATCGCCAAATTCGCAAAAGCGACGGTCCATCTCGAAACCCACGATCATCCGGTACTGCAAGGCATACCCGATTCTTTCGTTGTACAAAAAGAAGAATGGTATACCTACGATAAAAGCCCAAGACCAAACGTCCACGTCCTCGCACACGTCGATGAATCTTCCTACCAACCCGATACTTCAGTGAAGATGGGCGATCATCCTGTCATCTGGAGCAACGAGAAGGTCCGCGCCCGCAACGTCTATTTCTTCATGGGCCACGACCCCATTCTCTTCAACGATTCCGTCTACCGTCACCTCTTCTCCAACGCCATTTTCTGGGCGGCTTCCGCACCCAAGCGACCCGCGCCCGCATTGGCCGCAGACCATACCCAACCCGCCGCCAACCCGCGCTACCGCGCCCTCATATGTTATTCGACTGCCGTCGAGACCGATCACGTCGATTTCGCCCGCGATGCCATCCGCTTCTATTCGGAATTGTCCGCCCGCGACAACTTCGCCTTGGACACGACGTCTAATTGGGACAATTGCGATAGCACCTTAAAAAAATACAAGGTCGTCATTTGGCTCAATGACTTCCCCCACACGGAAGCGCAACGTTCCGCCTTTCAGCAATACATGGAGAACGGCGGCGCCTGGCTAGGGTTTCATGTATCCGGATACAACGATAAAGACACACAATGGCCCTGGTTCGTGCATTTCTTCGGCGACGCCGTCTTCTACAACAATAGCTGGCCACCCCTTCCCGCCCGCCTTACCGTCGACGACGGCACGCACCCCGCCACACATCGCCTGCCCGCTCATTTCACGGCCCCGATCAACGAATGGTACGGCTGGCAGCCCGATCCGCGAAAAAGCAAAGGCGTGAAAGTGCTCGTCACCCTCGACCCCGCCAACTATCCCCTCGGGAAAAAAGATATCCTGCACCCCGCCGATATCCCCGTCGTCTGGACCAACAAGCACTACCATATGCTCTACTTGAACATGGGCCATGGCGACCAGATCCTTTCGTCACCCATTCAAAACCGCCTCTTCGAAGACGCCATCAATTGGCTCGGAACACGATGATCACGGCGCTCGTAGAAGAAACGCCTGCGCCGCCCACAGGCTAACGCTTCACAAAAGGATAAAGCTTCCCCTCATAGCTGACGTAATAGACACCCGCCGCCAGTCCGCCCACCTCATTCGCACCAACTTTAAGCGAACCCATCGCACGACCACTTGCATCCAACAGCAGAAGCGGGCCGCCGACGGTGCCCGTGATATGCAGCGTCGCACTTACCGGATTGGGGTACATCGACAACGCCACCGAACCGCCGACGGTGCATACGACTACCTGGCTATAGGTGAAATGCCCATTCGCATCGGTTTGTTTTAGCCGGTAGTAATTGACGCCCGGGGCAGCAGGGTCTTGTATATAGGAATAATGTTGTTCCAGGTCCGTGGTCCCCGCTCCCGCCACCGTCCCCAACGCCGAAAAGATTAGCCCATCCACGCTATGCTCTACCGTGAAAGACAGATTGTCGTTCTCGGAACTGGTCGTCCAATTCAGCACCACCGCACTGCCCTGCACCTGCCCGGTAAAGGAAAGCAGTGTGATCGGAAGCGCATTGCTGTTGTCGCTGCCAAAAGTGAACTGCGAAAAACCGGCCATCCCCGTTCTGCTTACCACCGGTTCCGCAACCGTTCCGCCATGGGTTCCATCAGTGCCATCGAGGATCCAGGCCCCGCCCGTAGAAGGCCGCTTGACGATCCGCAACGAATTGACATCGCTCACGCCCGGCACACCCTGGCCCGTAAGCGTCGCCGTATATTGTCCGCCCGATAGCCCACCGCCCGCATCCGCCTCCCAATAGACCGGCGCAACATGCGTGATGGTCACCCCATCGTCGGTCAGCGGCAGACCACTCTGTGCCGGAGCCGCAGTGTCGATGGCCCACACCGTTAGCTGCCCCCCCGCAGTAGGCGCAGTCGTGTAGTCGATATCGAATTCCCTGTAATCCTGGTTGTCGATTCCCATAGGGAAGATCCGCAGCCCCTCACTCGCACCGATGAGCCGCGTCAGGGTGCCCAGCACATACCCATTCGTCACCGTTATGCCGGGGTCCGCCCCCGCACCGCCGGCGAGATTGGCCACTGTTAGCGCATAGCCGCCCGTGATCAATGGCCCTAGTTGCAGGGCCAGATTGTTATTGACCGTTACCGGGGCCCCCAACGCGATGCCGCCGAAATCGGCGATCGTTAGCCGCTGCAGCACGGTCGCTGCCGTCGGTAGTTCGGGGCCCGTCGTATCCCTGGCAACATCGTTGTAGACCAGGTTGACATCGCCCGCATAAGTCGGCGCCGACAGGATTCGACCCGCCGTTCGCACCACGGTGATGGCATCGCTTAAATTCAGCGACCCGCCTGCGTTGATCTCCAGCGTATCCGTTAGCAACGTCAACGAGTCCGTTACGGCGACCGCACCGTTGATCTGCTTGACTCCCGTTCCTATACCCGCGATCACCAACCGGTAATAGGTAAGAGGAGCCACCGTCTGGTTGGACCCTGGGACGCCCAAATAAACCACCCTGCCACTGCCGGCGATAAAGCTGCTGCTGTTAGCGATGCTGATCACCCCGGCCAGCGTCAGCGTCCCCACGCCCGTAAAGTTGATCTGGGCATTCGAAGAAATGGTGGCGACGCCGCCTGCGAGGTTTACTGCACCGGCGCCGATACGCAGCTGGGCAAAACGACCCGCCGGCACGGTCGTCGCGGTAACGGTCATTCCGCCGACACAGCTGAAGATACCCCCTTCGACATCCAACAACGTCGTCCCCGCCGAAGCCGGCGAGTTGAGCAGGAAAAGCCCGACTACCGTCATTGCCGCCTGGTTGATCGTGATGGTCGAAGCGCCGCCCACCGTAGCGTTACCCGTTACGGTTAGCACCCCCAGGCTGAGATCGATGCTGGAGGCGGCCGACATCGATAAGGCATTGCTGATCGTTAGTATACTGGTTGTCGAATGGAACAACAGACTGCTTCCACCGTTGATGGTCAGCGCACTGCATTGCAATGTACTGTCGACGGATATCACCGCAGCCCCGCTGATCGTGGCCGTGTCGCCCGCCGCCGGGAAGCCAAGTGTACTGCTTCCATTTACCTTCGTCCAGCTGGCTGCGTCAGTCCAGTTGCCGCTTCCCGCGCCACTGCTAACAAAAACGCTCTGCGCCCGGACCGACCAGGCCGCACCCGCTGACAGCAACCCCAACAGGACCAACTTTTTCATTGCAATTACAATTTACGTGGTTTAGCGGCTATATTTCATTTTGTTCGTGAACAAGTCGATAAAGCCCTTGAATACAAGCGTGAAAGGATTGGCACTGATGTACCCCGTGGTTATTCCATACCGCACCTTCTCGGTCTCCGGCTGGTAGGTGCCAAACAAACGGTCCCATATCACCAGCACCCCGCCGAAATTTTTGTCTATGTACAGCGGATTGCTGCCATGATGCACCCGATGCGCGGAAGGCGTGTCTATGAATCCCTCGACAGGTCCCAACTTCCCAACGGCTTCCGTGTGCAAGAAGAATTGGTACAGGAGATTTATGGCATACGACGCGACGATATAGGTTGGCGGAAAGCCCAGGACCGCAAGCGGCACGAAGAATAGCGGGCTTACCAGCGCCCCAAACCAATTCAGCCGGTAGGCCGTTGTAAGGTTCATCAGCGGGCTCGAATGATGGATCAGGTGAAAGGCCCACAAAGGCTTCCAGACATGCGAGGCCCGGTGGAACCAATAATAGCTGAAGTCGGCAAGGATGAAGCAAAGCGCAAACACCCAGCCGTTATGCGGCAGAGGCAAGAGCGCCACATCAGCCGCCAGACCCAGCATCGCCAATTGGTAGCCGGCAAAAACGAACTTCGAGAACTGGAAGCCCAAAAGGATAGCCAGGTTGGCGGCGGTCTCCTTGACCTGGTAGACTTTCTTGTCTTTCCGCCAGCTCCAGATGACCTCGGCCAATATGAGCAGGAAGAGTATTCCCAGAATTTCAAAACGATAGTGTTGCATAGTTGTAGTTTTTTTGACAGCTAAATTTCCGCTGCAAATATGATCATCAAAAAGGAGAGAGGAATCGCCTAACGGGGTGAACCTGTCAATTAAGGGGGTGAACTGTCAGGCATTCATCCAGGCCTTGAATTCAGGCACCCGCGCCTTGCTTATCAACATCTTATCTTCCGGCTCCGGATTGGTCTTTACCAATAGCCGGCCATTAAAATAGAAGTCGATCTCCCGTATCGCCTTGCGATGCACGATAAATTGCCGGTTGACCCGAAAGAATTGCGCCGGGTCAAGCTGCCCCTGCAACTGTTCCAAAGTAAAGTCGACGATCAGCTTCCTGTTATCTGCCGTTCGCGCAAAAGTGGTCTCGTTCGAATGCTGGAACCAGCAGATCTCCTGTATGCTCAAAGGGATGAGCTTGTCGCGGAAATGGACCAGAAAACTCTGTTTATACGCCTGACCCTGTCCCTTGATGCGCTCCGCCAGCTGCCGGAGTTGGGCATAAGACCCTTCCTCCCGGGCCACCCGCTGCGTGAGCCGTTTAAAGCGCGCCAAAGCCTGTTCCAGCTCTTGCTCGCCGATAGGCTTTAGGATATAATCGATGCCGTTGGCTTTGAAGGCCTGCAGCGCATAGTCGTTGTAGGCGGTCACAAAGATCACCGGTGCGTCTACGGATACCTGTTCGAAGATTTCCAGGCTAAGCCCATCGTTCAGCCGGATATCCATGAGCAAAAGGTCGCACTGACCGCCATTGGCGCCCAGCCATTCCACGGATTCCTTCACACTGCTGAGCAACACCAGCACCTCGATCGACGGCTCCAGTTCCTGCAGCAGGAATTTCAGGTTCCGCGCCGTCGCCGGCTCATCTTCAATGATCGCTACGCGTAAAGCCATAATTATGATAAAGGTAGTTTGACTACAAAATCGGTGGAGTTACGGGTGATCTCGATCTCCCGGTGGAGGATGAGCTTATAACGCTCGTTCAGGTTGGCCAGCCCAATGCCCGTGCCCGGCTCCGGAAATCGCACCGGCTGCAGGTTGTTGCGCACCTCGAGCAGCTGATCCTTCACTGTTATCTCCACCCGCAGCGGTTGATGCACGGAGGCGCTGTTGTGCTTCAGCGCATTCTCCACCAACAGCTGCAGCGACATCGGCGGCAGCCGTGCGCCATTGACCTCGTCGTCCGCCGGAAAGACTAGCTCGAAGCCGCCCTCATACCGCATCTTCAGTAATGCTGCATAGGACCTGACCCCTTCCAGCTCTTCTTCCAGCGAAACTAGATTGGCCTCGGAGTGCTGCAACGAATACCTAAACACCTTCGAAAGATGATGGATATATTGTTGCGCTTTACGCGGATCTTCCCGCACTACCGCACTAAGGCTGCTCAGGGCATTAAAGAAGAAATGCGGATTCAACTGACTCTTCAGCAGGGACAATTCCGACTTCAGATAGGCCGTGCGCAAGTGCTCGTTCTCGATCTCCTTTTCCCGCGCATCTTCCATCAGGTACCAGATGCGCAGTTCCAGCCCCACCAGGACAAGGCAGAAGAAGAAACGCAGCCCATAGCCGCCGAGCAGATAGGGCTCCTGCAAAAAATAAAGCCGCTGCACCGTAATGCCTAGCATCGTGAATGCCGCCAGGATTAGCAGGTTGACCAGGAAATACCGGCCGTTCCTGGGCATCGTCCACGGCTTTAGCCAACTGCGGCCACGATCCTTGTTATAGAAAAAGACGGCCACACAAAACAAAAAGGTCAGCACAAACTGAAAGCAGAGCTCGATCAGGTCGAAATGCCAGAAACGCGCGATCACCCCCGCCTTCCGCAAGGCCAACAGCTTCGTCCCATTCAACGCACAAGAGAGGAATAGCGAGCTGTAAACGAATAACTTTCTGCGATTCAGCATGGTCATACTGACAAAATAAGCGGCACTTCGCCACTTAAATATACCAAAACCCGGTGAAGCTGTCATTTCCGCGGTTGAACCACCACCGTTGTCCGCTTTCGAACACCGATTGTTGCACTTTTTGCTATCTTTAAGTCCTTTTATAAGGATATGGAAAAATTTAAACAGCTTAAGAAAATAAAAGAGATCTATGACAACGGGGATAATATAATTCAGTATCTCAAAAGTATTGGCAAAGAGAATACCAATTCAATAGAAGACATTCTCATAAGTTATGATTTTCAATCAGGCACCTATATCAAAAACTTATTTGAGAATCCGGAGTTAACTAACTATTGCAATGCAATTGCCAAAATAATCGATCCGATAGAGAACGTAAGATCTTTAATGGAAGTAGGTGTAGGCGAGGCAACAACACTAAGCACGGTGGTAAGATCGCTGGAAAACAAACCACCCACGATCCTTGGTTTCGATATCTCCTGGTCAAGATTGAAATTTGCCAGCGAACTTTTGGCCGATCGCCAAATCAAAAACGTCAATCTGTTTACCGCCGATCTTTTCGAGATTCCTCTTTTAGACAGCTCGGTTGACGTTGTATATACGGCTCACTCCATAGAACCAAATGGGGGAAGGGAAGAGGAAGCCCTAAAAGAATTATACCGTATCACCAACAAATACCTCATTCTGATTGAACCCTCCTATGAATTCGCGAGCGAAGAAGCAAAAAAAAGAATGGAAAAACATCGGTATGTCACCCAATTATATACGACGGCAAAAAAATTGGGCTACAACATCCTCGAACATCGACTTTTCGACTACACCATAAATCCTTTGAATCCAAGTGGCTTAATGATCATCAAGAAGCAGGCGTCCGGATCCAATTCGCCGGACCTGGTTTGTCCCATTACACATGCCGCATTACAGCGATATAATGCGTATTTGATGTATTCAAAAGAAAGTTTTCTGGCTTACCCTGTGATTAATGGTATACCTTGTTTGATAAAGGACAATGCCATACTGGCGATCCATTTATTGACGGATTATAAGGAATTTAAATCGCGTAATAACATTCGTACCGGTGACGACAGTCCCACTTGAATCTTGAATATGAAGATTACAGCATTTATATCGACCGTTTGCCTCCTGATCACGCTATCCGCCTGCAGCAAAAATGGCGGCGCTTCAGCCGGCAACTCATCCACCGGCGGCGGAACCGACACCACCAAAAAAACCACAGCAGATACCCCCATCGTCAAAGGCGCCGATATCAGCTGGGTGACCCAAATGGAAGATTCCGGCTATAAATTTTACAATGCTGCCGGCACGGCAACGGACTGCTTCCAACTGATGGAGTCGCTGACCATCGGCGCCATCCGCCTCCGCGTTTGGGTCAACCCGGCCAATGGCTTCTGCGGCACCGCCGACGTCGTCGCCAAAGCAGTCCGCGCCCATAACCTGGGTCTGCGCATCCTCCTGGATTTTCACTACAGCGATACCTGGGCCGACCCGGCCCACCAGACAAAACCCGCCGCCTGGGCCGCCCTCGATTTTCCCACCCTCACGTCCACATTGAACGGGTATACCGCAGGTGTGCTGGATACCCTGAAAGCAGCAGGCGTCGTCCCCTCCTGGGTGCAGATCGGGAACGAGACTGACAACGGCATGCTCTGGCCGGATGGTCAAGCCAATACCAACATGTCAAATTTTGCCGCATTGGTCACCGCCGGTTACAAAGCCGTGAAATCGGTAAGCGATACCACCCTGGTCATCGTCCATCTCTCTAACGGTTATGACAATAGCACTTTCCGCTGGATGTTCGACGGCCTCACCGCCAACAACGCACAGTACGATGTTATCGGCATGTCGCTGTACCCGACGTCATCGAACTGGTCGTCCTACAACGACTCCTGCGCCGCCAACATGCTCGATATGGTCTCCCGCTACAATAAATCGGTGATGATCTGCGAAGTGGGAATGGCGGAGAACGCGGCCACCGCCTGCCAATCTTTCCTCACCGATCTTATCCATAAGGTGAAAGCCGTGCCCGATGGCAAAGGATTGGGCATCCTTTACTGGGAACCGGAATGTTACAACAACTGGCAGGGCTATGGCCTCGGCGCCTTCGACAATAGCGGCAAACCCACCGTTGCCATGAACGCATTTCTCGATAATTAATGTAACTTCATACGCTTGAGAACGCTACTCGTATTATTGTTTTTTCCGCTAGTAACGCTTGCCCGGCAGGCGCCGCAACGCCTCCATACCTCTTTGGACAGCGGTTGGCGCTTCCATTTCGGCAATGCCGCTGACCCCGCAAAGGACTTTAACTACAGCACCGTCACCATCTTTTCAAAATCCGGCAAAGCGGAGGGAACTGCCATCGCCGCCGACTTTGATGACCACGACTGGCGTCACATCTCGCTCCCCCACGACTGGGTCGCCGAACTGCCGGCCGAATATTCTCCCGACGACGACGTCATGTCGCATGGCTACAAACCCGTTGGCGGCCACTACCCCGCGACAAGTATCGGCTGGTATCGCAAACACTTCCGCGTGTCCTCAGCCGACAGCGGCCGTCGTTTCGTCGTCCGTTTCGACGGCATCTTCCGTGACAGCAAAGTCTTCGTCAATGGATTCTATCTCGCGTCCAATCTCAGCGGCTACAGCGGCTTCTCCTGCGATATTACCGACGTCCTTCGCTATGACCAGGACAACGTCCTCGTCGTCCGGGTCGACGCCTCCCAATACGAGGGCTGGTATTATGAAGGCGCCGGCATCTACCGCCACGCCTGGCTCGACGAGACGAGCAACACCCACATCGCCGAAGACGGCCTCTTCGTGCATGCAGTGGTCGGGCCAACCCGTCGGACCGGCGGCAGCACCGCTGACCGGGACACCCCTCCGAATGCCGATGCCGCAGTCACCGTGGAAACAACGGTCATCAACGAATCGGACCACGTAACCAGCACATCCGTCGCGGCCTACCTCACCGATCGCTCCGGAAAGCCCGTCGGTCACGCGACCGGCCAACCGCTGGTATTGAAACCCGGCGAACAGCATACGATTAGCCAGACGATCACAGTAGCCCAACCCAGGCTTTGGTCACCGGAAACGCCCTATCTCTATCGCGCCGGCGCAACCCTTCGATCAGGCAATACCACTATAGACGATAAAAAAATTCGCATCGGCATCCGCACCATCCGCATCGACGCTTCCGGCCTCTATGTGAATGGCACCTACACGAAGATCAAAGGTGTCTGCAATCACCAGGATCACGCCGGCGTCGGCAGCGCCATACCCGACTACGTGCAATACTACCGCGCAAGACTGCTCAAACAGATGGGCGCCAATGCCTGTCGCACAAGCCATAACCCGCCCACACCCGAATGGCTCGACGCCTGCGACAGCCTCGGCCTGCTCGTCCTCGATGAGAACCGCCTGCTCAACAGCAGCCCGGAATACCTGGACCAGTTCCATCGCCTCGTCCTGCGCGACCGAAGCCGCGCCAGCGTTTTTCTCTGGAGCCTTGGCAATGAAGAAGGCTATGTTCAAACGCGCCCCGTCGGCCGTCTCATCGCCGCCACCATTATGCAACACCTGAAGGAATGGGATCCTACCCGCACCTGCACCTATGCCGCCGACGTTGCGAACGTCTACCAGGGTATCAACCAGATCATCCCGGTCCGTGGCTTCAACTACCGCGTCGCAGGCGTCGAACCTTATCACCTCGACCATCCCAACCAGCCCGTGATAGGGACCGAAATGGGCAGCACGGTGACCACCCGCGGCATCTATACGAAAGATACCGTCAACGGCTACCTGCCGGACGAGGACATGACCGCCCCTTCGTGGGCCAACACTGCCGAACAATGGTGGTCGCAGGCCGCCACCCGGCCCTGGTGGCTCGGCGGTTTCGTCTGGACTGGCTTCGATTATCGCGGTGAGCCCACACCCTACAAGTGGCCAAACATCAACTCCCATTTTGGTGTAATGGACATGTGCGGCTTCCCCAAGAACATCTACTATTATTACAAATCCTGGTGGACCGACGAAGACGTGCTCCACATCTCCCCGCACTGGAACTGGAAAGGCAAGGAAGGACAACCCATCGCCGTATGGGTCAACACGAACGCTGACGACGTCGAACTCTATCTAAATGGAAAAAGCCTCGGCAAAAAAAACATGCCCCGCAACAGCCACCTGGAATGGACCGTCCCCTATGAGCCCGGCACACTCTCGGCGATAGCCTATAAGAAAGGAAAGAAATTAACGGCCATGGTCCAGACCACCGGCGAACCACGCGAGATCGTCGTCACACCGTATAAAACGACAATGAACGCCGACGGCACCGAAGCCACGATCGTCAATATCAGCGTCGTCGATCGCCAGGGTAGGGAAGTGCCCGACGCCGGTAACCTCATCCGCTTCAAAGCCTCCGGCGACCTGCATATCATCGGCGTCGGCAATGGGGATCCGAGCAGCCACGAATCCGACAAACCCACCCGCCTCGACGTCATCAGCCACGCCGCCACCAGCCAGACCGCCACCAGCCAGACCGCCACCAGCCACGACGCCACTAGTCTCGACGCCGACAGTCACGCCGCCGCCAGCAACGCCGCCGCCAGTAACGACGCCACCAGTAACGACGCCACCACCCTCGACGCCGGGGACAGTACCGCTTCCCGCCATCTCTTCAACGGCCATTGCCAGGTCATTCTTCAGTCGGGTACCCATCCCGGCATGTACCACTTCGAGGCAACCGGCGACAGCCTGTATGCCGGCGCCACCGACGTCTCCCTGGTCGTCCCCGGACTACCGCATTCGGTGCTGTCCTGGCATCGGGAAGCCGGTGCAACGCATCGGACCATCCCATCAGCCGCCGCCCATCGATCAATCCCATCAGCCTCGGCCGCCCCTCGATCCATCCCATCAGCAGCAGTCGCCGATCGCCCCATCCCATCAACCCATCGCCCTATCACAAAAATGCTCGGTGCCGACATCTCCTTCCTCCCGGAACTGGAAGACCGCGGCATCCACTTCTCGGATAACAAAGGCGGACGCGACGCCATCGCCATCCTGAAAGACCACGGCTTCAATTATATCCGCCTTCGTATCTTCAACGACCCCGCACGCGACAGCGGCTATTCACCAGGCAAGGGCTTCTGCGACCTGCCCCACACCCTCGCCATGGCCAAAAGAGTAAAAGCCGCCGGATTGCGGCTGCTGCTCGACTTTCATTACAGCGATTACTGGGCCGACCCCGGCAAACAATTCAAACCCGCGGCCTGGCGCAACCTGGACTTCGCCACCTTACTCGACTCGGTGTATGATTATAGCCTTCGGGTAATAGAAGCATTGCGCCGCCAGGGCACGACACCCGACATGGTACAGGTAGGAAATGAGATCAACCATGGCATGATCTGGCCCGACGGCAACATTCGTCATCCCGATAGTCTTGCAGCGCTCATTTATGCCGGCATCAAGGGCGTAAAAGCCGCTGACCCCACCTGCCCGATCATGCTCCACATCGCCCTCGGCGGCCAAAACGACGAGTCACACTTCTTTCTCGATAATATGCTGGAACGCCAGCTGCCCTTCGACGTCATCGGCCTGTCGTACTATCCCCGCTGGCATGGCAGTCTCTCCGACCTTCGCTACAACGTCGACGACCTGGCCCACCAATATGGCAAAGACATCATTGTAGTGGAATACACCCAGCTCAAACGCGAGGTCAATGACATCGCCTTTAACGTCCCCGATGGCCTGGGAAAAGGCACCTGTATCTGGGAACCCCTCAATACCTGGGAACAGATCTTCGAAAAAGACGGCAAAGCCAACGAGCTGCTTTATCTCTACGACGACCTCAGCCGGGAGTTCATCAGTCGCCCGGCTATAAGCCCTTCGACAACATCCCGCCATCCACGCGAAGCTCAATCCCCGTGATATATGATCCTTTGTCCATCATCGGGAGAGCCGTGGCAGTCGCCACTTCTCAGGGTTGATCCTGCCAACCAACTGAGACCTGCAGCCTTGCCCCTCTGGAAATCAGCCGTTTCAAACAATTGATAATGAAATGATTATAAGTTTATAACCCGCTGAAATCTCCTAATTATTCCATATTGGGAGATTTTAGGAATTAAGCAGTATCTTTATAATCTCCTAATCTTTAAATATTAGGAGATATTAGATGAAAAAGATCGAACCGCCACCGACCATGCTAGCCTACTTTTCTAATCCTGAATCCGTCAAAAGATTGAGCGAATTGGTCACGAATAAGGAACTAAACGCGCTGGTAGATCACATCAACGAGACGTATAAATATTGGGACAAAGTTAAATATGCAGAACCTCCCGATGGCTTTACGCCGACAGATGTCTGGATTGCCGCAAAATTCAAGCGAAACGGTAGTCCTTATTCCATTTCTTTCGGCAAATACAACTTCACCTGGTACCTCAACAGTCAATTGCAAGAATTGCTTCATGAGTTCGACTTGCACATTGGTGGCAGCCTCCAAGCAAAAAGTTTGATCCCTAAGGATGAAAAACACAAGTACCTCATCAACTCCATTATGGAAGAGGCGATCGCTTCCAGCCAGATAGAGGGCGCAGTGACCACCAGGAAACGTGCCAAGGAAATGTTACGTAAGAATACTCCCCCAAAGACGAAGTCCGAACAAATGATTTTCAATAATTACGTCACCATCCAACGAATACTGGAGATAAAAGACGAAAACCTATCCTTGAAACGGATTCTGGAGATACATAAATTAATTGCTCAGGATACCCTGGTAGACAAACGCGATGAAGGCAGTTTCAGGACCACCGATGATGTGAATGTTGTCGATGCCGTGAATGGGAATATTTTGCACGCACCACCCCCCAGCGCAGATTTGGACGCCTTGATGAATGAATTGTGCGTCTTCTTCAATACGGAAAGCCATAGCCCTTTTGTTCACCCTATTGTCAAAGCCTGCATTATCCATTTTATGATTGGCTTCATCCACCCATTCGTAGATGGAAACGGCAGAACAGCGCGCGCACTATTTTATTGGTATTTGCTGAAAAAAGGCTACTGGCTGACTGAATACTTGTCCATCTCCAAATTGATCCTCCGCTCAAAGGCGCAATATGCGCGTGCCTATCTCTATACCGAAATAGATGATAATGATCTCACCTATTTCATCAAATATAAACTCCGCACGATGAAACTGGCCTTCGAGTCGCTCCGGGAATATATCGGGCGGAAGATAGCCGAAAAAAGAAGGTTGACCGAATTTGTGAGAATCCCTGGGATTAATGATCGCCAGGCCCTCATCATCAAATGGTATAGCGAAGAGTCTGCCATGATGCTAACCGTAAGGGAATTGCAAAACAGATCTGGTGTATCCAATCAGACAGCAAGACATGACCTGCAGGGATTGGTGGAAATGCACCTGCTGGAACATATTAAACTGAATGGCAAAACGGACGCTTTTGTCAAAGCCGAGACCTTCGACGAGCTCATCGAGCGATTGACCGCACGCTAACCGTCAAATCGCCCCACCCATTGTAGCATCAAATAAACCCTATACAAGGCAATCATTACTCCCTGCCGGCGCCGTAAAAATGTCGGATCACCGTGACTGATAATTAATTTTTCGTAAACACCAAACTCCTCGACCTCCCCGTAGACAACGCAAACCCCGTCACCCGCTTCCGCTTGTCCCGCACAAACTCCACCACAAAATTCCCTGTAAACACATCCTTTGTATAAGGCCGCAGCTCCGACGCCTCATTCCGCGGTATTTTTACCATCAACACACTGTCTTTCACCGAGATCACAAAATCCGCATCCAGCTCAGGACTATGGTAGGTGCCGGCATAGGCAGAAAGCTCGGCCCGCGCCGGCACCACCCGCGTCACCTGTTCATACACCCTGTCCTTCATCCCCGCAGACCGCATCACAAAGCTCGACCGGGGGCCACCCTGCCGGAACGTATAGGTCGATCCGTTGGGCAATGAGAAAACGCTGTCGTTCTCCACCCCCAGTGTCATTCCATTTTGCACCAGGCTTCCGTCATTGTATTTTATTTCGACCATCCCCTTGGTAACCGGATCGAAATAATCTCCGGCATTTCCCCTCACCGCTTCCTTATCAGCCACCGTGATCATCGTCACGTCGCCGCCCCTGCCCGGCAGGAACAGATTGGCCACTTTGCGGCAAAGATCCGAAGGATTGATATTGGCCAGGTCGGCCAGCACGATCACCGACAAATGCCGGTCGGGAAAACGCAGGATATCGGCACGATAACCCGCATCTGCGCCGGAATGCTCGACCGTCTTGTTGCCCTTGTATTCGCCGATCCCAAGGCCACTGGCATAGGTCTGTACCTTGCCGTCATTCAATATACCCGGCTCCAGCATGGCCCGGATAAAGGCGTCTCCCCCGATTTGCTTGGAATAGAAGTTCTCGTCCCATTTCGCCAGATCTTCCACAGTGGTGAAAAGGCTCGTGGCCCCATAATTGTCGAATACCGGGATGCTGATCGCCCACCGTCCGTCATCGTGCTTTTCATAGGCCGAAGTACGGTTGACTATGATCTCCGTATGATCGCTGTGAAAGACCGTACTGTTCATTCCCAGCGGCTTGAAAAATACCGAATCAGTATATTTCCGCAGACTCACCCCCGTCACCCGTTTCACGATGACGCCAAGCAGCGTAAAGCCCGTGTTGCAATAGACATATTCCTCACCCGGCACAAAGTTCAACACCTGTTGACGCTTGAGCATATCCATGATATCGGCCTCGGTGATTACGTCGTCGTCCCGCCATCCCGCCAGTGCTTGCAGGTCCCACTGATCCCGAAGGCCACTGGTGTGATGGATCAGATTTGCAATGGTGATGGTATGACCAAAATCGGGCATCTCCGGAATATATTTTCTGACATCGTCCTGCAATGATAACCTCCCTTCGATGGCCAGCCGCTGTATGGCGGCAGCTGTGAATTGCTTGGAGATAGACGCGACGTGGAAAAGTGAACCCGGGGTGATAGCGATATTGTATTCTAAATTCGACATGCCATAACCCCTTTTGTAGATGATCTTGCCATCTTTTACAACGGCGAGCGCACAACCTGGGGAGTTAGTCCTGTCCCATCGGCTGAAGATGCTGTCGATCCGTTGGGTAAGTTTTTCATCGGGTTGTGCTACCGCCCAGAAGGAGATCATGAAGAGAGAAGCAAAAGTCAGTAGCTTTAACGGCATAGCTTTTACCGATAAAGTTAATAAATTGTACCATGCATCGGAGACTTCTTATCTAAGCAATAATGCCTAAATTCATGCTTCATTTTCAAAACGATCCGACATGTCCATCGCACTTCGTCTGTTGACTGCCTTTCTCGCCATCTCTACCTCCGCCTCAACCTTCGCCGCGCCCGGCACCCCAACCCATCAGGCCGCGCCCCCGGCAATACACATCATCCCTGAACCGGTCTCCGTCACCGCCAGACCCGGCCACTTCACCCTAAGCGGCTCCACTAGCATCGTCGCCGAAGGCGACTCCCTCGCACAAACTGCCGCCTGGCTCGCAGAGAAACTGCACATCCAGCAAGGAAAGGGCGGCAAACAACGCATCATACTCAGTCTGAACCCCGATAAGAACATCCACCGCGATGGCTATACCCTCGATGTCGCCCCGGGCACCATCCGCATTTACGCCAATAGCGCCGCCGGCGCATTCTACGCCGTTCAAACGATGCTCCAACTCATTCCCGCGGGGGCAACCGCCGCATCGGGCGCCGCAATCCCCTGCGCCGAGATCACCGACTACCCCCGTTTCGCCTGGCGCGGTCTCATGCTCGATGTAAGCCGCCACTTCTTCACCAAAGAAGAAGTGGAACATTATATCGACGACATGATCCGCTATAAATACAATGTCCTGCACCTCCACCTCAGTGACGACAACGGCTGGCGCCTCGAGATAAAAAGCTTGCCTGCGCTTACCCGGCATGGTGCATGGCGCGTCTCCCGTACCGGCCGCTGGGGCGAGTACCCACCCGCACAGGTAGGCGAGGATACGCCCTATGGCGGCTTCTACACCCAGGACGATATGCGCGAGATCATCGCCTACGCCGCCCAACGCTATGTGACCATCCTCCCCGAGATCGATATACCCGCTCATAGCCTGGCCCTGATATCTTCCTATCCAAATCTCTCCTGTACCCAACAGCCATATGCCGTCAACCCCGGCGCCCACGGGCCCATACGCGAAGACAATGCCCTTTGCATCGGCAATGACAGCGTCTTTCAGACACTCGATATAATACTGACCGAGATCGCAGCGCTCTTTCCCAATCCCTATATCCACATCGGCGGCGACGAAGCCTACAAAGGATTCTGGTCCAACTGTCCCAAATGCACCAAACGCATGAAAGACGAACACCTGAATAATGTCGACGAACTCCAAAGCTACTTCGTCAAACGCATAGAGAAAATGCTGAAAGACAAAGGCAAGAAAATGATCGGCTGGGACGAAATCCTCGAAGGCGGTCTGGCCCCCGAAGCAACGGTGATGAGTTGGCGCGGTATGTCCGGCGGCGTCACCGCCGCGCACATGGGCCATGCCGTAGTCATGACGCCCTGGGATTATACCTACCTCGACCTCTACCAGGGCGAGAACGTCGTGGAACCCCCCACCTACGGTATCTGCCGGCTAAAAGACTCCTACACCTACGACCCCGTTCCAGACAGCGTCGATGAAAAACTGATCCTCGGCGGCCAGGGCAACCTCTGGTCCGAATCGGTACCCACCTTCCGCCACGCGGAGTACATGACCTGGCCCCGTGGCCTGGCCCTCGCCGAAGTCTATTGGAGCCCTAAATCGGCTCGCAACTGGGACGATTTCACCAGGAGAATGGAAATGGAATTTCAACGCATGGACGCCGATCAAATCAAATACGCCCGTAGCGCCTTCAACGTCATCCTCATGCCGAAAAAGGTCTCGGGCGGCGGCAGCAATGACTTCGCCGTCACCATGGCCACGGAGATCACAGGCCTCGACATCTATTATACTTTTGACGACACCAACCCCGACAACACCTACCCAAAATACGACGGCACACCGGTAAAATTCCCCGTCGGTGCAGCCCAGCTCAACGTCATTACCTACCGCGACGGTCATCCGATCGGCCAACAGGTCAACGTGAGAAAAGAAGACCTTGCCAAACGCGTCGACCAGGGCCACCATGTTTATTGACAACTATCGCTTCCATATCACCGGCGCTGCCGAAGCCTATGCACCCATCGCCATAAAGATGACCTATATTTATACACTCAACTCTTCAACCCATGCGTCACACCAAAACACTCCTGCTCACAGCGCTCATCGCCTTCGCGTCAACACGTCTCTACGCCCAGCAACCAGACACGATAGCACCCACCCTGAGATCCATTTTACTAAGACAGTTTCAGACAACCTGGAACCAGGAAGACTGGTTCGTGCCCGTGAGCATCGCCGTCGATGGGCTAACCGCCCAACAGGCCATGTGGAAACCAGCCGATTCCAGCCACTCGGTAGGGCAACTTACCTATCACTTGCTTTTCTGGAACAAACAGTCACTCGACAAATTCTATGGCCGCAAAGCCGATGAATTCGATGGTAATAACAACGAGACCTTCACCAATTTCACGCAGGAAACCTGGACCAAAACAGTAAAAGACCTGAACCAAGTCATGCAGGACTGGGAAACAGCTATTAAACAAGCCGACGACGCAAAACTCAAAAAATGGTATTCGACCATCGCAAATATCAACACTCACAACGCCTACCATACCGGCCAGATCCTCTACATCCGCAAACTGGCCGGCAACTGGAATCCCGACAAAGGCGTAAAATAACAGAACCCAAAATAGCCGACCGCAAAACAGCCGACCGCAAAATAGCCGACCCCCCAAAATAGCGCGCACCGAAACGATCCGCGCCCAAACTACGCGCCAGCCCAAACTATGCGCCAGCCCAAACTATCGGCAACCCCAAACTATCGGCAACCCCAAATTATCGACCACCCCAAACTATGGGCCACCCCAATTATCTGCCAGCCCAAACTATCTGCCAGCCCAAACCATCGACCAGCCCAAGCTATCAGCCAGCCCAAGCTATCGACCACCCCAAACTATGGGCCACCCCAGTTATCTGCCAGCCCAAACTATCTGCCAGCCCAAACCATCGACCAGCCCAAGCTATCAGCCAGCCCAAGCTATCGACCACCCCAAACTATGGGCCACCCCAATTATCTGCCAGCCCAAACTATCTGCCAGCCCAAACCATCGACCAGCCCAAATTATCGACCATTAAAATAGCCCGGACCTGCGCCCGGGCTTGACCCAACATTGACAAACGTCCTTTGCTGGCAACCAAAGGACGGCCGATTCTTTAATAAAACAAAATACTTACTTTTGATTGATTGATCATATAATTTGATTACTATGGATATACGGCAGATCCAAAACTTTCTCGTCTTGAGCCAAACGCTCAACTTCCGGATCGCCTCGGAGCAGATCAATATCGTTCAACCCGCACTAAGCCGGCAAATACAATTGCTGGAAAGTGAATTGGGCGCACTGCTGTTCCACAGAACCAAAAGAGTAGTTACACTGACCCGGGCCGGCGCCTATTTCCAAACAGAGGCAAGAAGGATCCTGCGCGATCTGAATGCAGTCATTGACCGCACTGCCCAACTGCATACCGGCGACGCAGGTGAGATCCGGGTCACGCACGCCAGCTCGGCCATGAATACCGTGGTGCCCGGCTTTCTGGCCAGGCTGCGACAAAAGTGGCCCAACCTCAAGACCATCGCCGACGAAACATCCAACTACCAGCAGATCGAAATGATGCTAAGACGCGAAACAGACATCGGCATCGCCCCCAATATTATTGTCCCACCAGAGATCGAAACGAAAATCCTCTACAAAGAAAATTTCGCCTTGCTCCTGCCCGGGCGCCACCCCTTGTCAAAGAAAAAGGTCACTGACCTATCTACACTTAAAAGCGAAACGTTTATCCTGCCCCGGCTTTCAACAGGCATCGGGTACGTCGAGACCATTCTGCAGATATGCCAGGGGTATGGCTTCAGACCAAATGTTGCACATGAATCGGCTCACTCCATCGGCGTGCTGCGACTCGTTGAAGCCGGTCTCGGAATCGCCATCGAACCCATGTCTTCCGTTCGGGGAGTGACCATGAAGGTTAAGATCATTGAATTGAAGCAAATCCCTCAAAAAGTCGAGATGGCCCTTTTTTGGCTGCGCGACCGCCAAAACGAGTTGAGCCGGTTCCTGAACATCTTTTAAAGGCGCCCCCGAGGCTTCACCGCCGTCGGGCACGGCGACCACAACCGAGCTTTTATTATAAGCAAGTTAACTTTCCGCATAATTTTAATTTTTCTCGAAGCTAACCGCAATGATCCGCTTACACGCGCCTTACATGCGCAGAGCTAAAGGGGCAATTGCGCCACCCTCAATGCACCTGATAGACCAGCGCCTCATAAGGCCGTAACTTCAGGGTCCCCGCCTTGGTACTCCTGTCCACCTCTCCGGGATAATTGCCTAGCAGCGGCTTCGCTTTGCGCATGGAAGGCCCGACCTGCGCCGTGGCTTCAACAGCTGAAAAATTCAAAACGATCAGTAACTCCCTTCCATCCAACGACCGGGTATAGGCATATACATTGGGATTGTACCGGTCCAGCAGATTATAACGGCCATAGACCAGCACAGGATGATCCTTCCGCAACTGCACCAGCCGCCGGAAATAATTCAGACAACTGTTGCTGTCAATTTCTTGCGCAGCCACATTGATGGAATCGTAATTGGGATTGACGCGGATCCAGGGTTCCCCCGTCGTAAATCCAGCCTGCGGCTCCGCAGTCCATTGCATCGGCGTCCGCGAATTATCCCTCGCGGTAAAAGCGATCTCCTTCATATACTTGGGCAGATCACCACCCGCATCCAGCGTATGTTGATATTCGTTCAATATCGCGACATCCCGGTAGTCCGTAATGGTCGAGAAACCCGGGCTGGTCATACCCAGCTCATCGCCATTGTAGTAGAACGGCGTACCTCGCATCGTGAGTAGAAAAGTACTCAGCATCTTCGACGACGGCACCCTGAAAGCAGGACTGGCATTTCCAAAGCGGCTTACAAGCCGCGCCTGATCGTGATTGGCCAGAAAGATAGCCAGCCATCCCTTCTCCGCAAAAGCACTGTCCCATCGACTGAAAATATCCTTGAGCCGGATAAGGCTATAACCATCAGGTTTTGCGATGTCTACAGCATCAAAGGCATAGGCCATATTCAACTCTTTACGGTGGGCATCCACCAGATCATGCGCATCCTCGAACGAATTCCCCGCTCCCTCAGCGACGCTCATCACATTGTACCGGCCAAACACTTCTTTGTTCATCTCCTTCAGGTAATCGTGCAGCTGCGGCCCCATCGCATAATATTGACTGAAATGCGCCTCCCAACCGGTCGGCCAAACAGGAAAACTCGTATCCTTCGCAGCAAACTGAAAGGCATCCAGCCGAAAACCATCGATACCCTTATCCGCCCAAAAGCGCATAATATCATAAACCTCATGCCGTAGCCGTGGATTCTCCCAATTCAGGTCAGGTTGTTTCCGCGAAAAATAATGCAGGTAATAAGCGTTCGTGATCGAGTCATACTTCCACGCATCATGGTTGACATCGAAAAGACTGTACCGGTAAGGCGGCTTACCCCGCTCGGCATTCCACCAGTGATAATAATCGCGATAGGGGCTGGTCCTCGAACTGCGGCTTTGTTTGAACCACTCGTGCTCATCGCTGCTGTGGTTGACTACCAGATCCATCACCAGTTTGAGGCCCCTGCTATGCATCCCCTTCAACAACGCATCGAAATCATCCATCGTCCCAAACTCTTTCATGATCTGGCGGTAGTCGCTCACATCATATCCGTTGTCGTCGTTCGGTGAACTGTAGATCGGATTCAGCCAGATGACCGTCACACCCAGGCTCTTGAGGTAATCTAACTTGCTTAGCATCCCTTTGAGATCCCCGATTCCATCCCCATCACTGTCTTTGAAACTGCGCGGATAGATCTGGTAGACAACTGCTTCTTTCCACCATTTCCGATCCTCCACTTCTTTCACAACAACTGCCTGGCTATAAGTGTTTTCCATTCTGCAAATAATTAAAAAAGACATCACGGCTATGGCATATGGCATTCTCATTGCAGCAAAGTTAGGTGTTATTTCGATTTTCGTTGGCCGACAGATTTGTGCCGTTTACCGCGTTTTTTGCTCCGTTTGCAGTATTGACAGGAACGAAGTGCAAAGCACAAATTACATTTGTCCTATAAAATTACGTTTGTGAGAAAATTAGTTGCTACCATCGCCTTTTCCTTTTGTATCGTGCTGACGACCCTGGCGCAACCACCTGCCGGACAACCCGGCGGCGGCCAGCCTGGGGCAAAAGGTACGCCGGCCGCCCCAGGCGCTCCCGGAGCCCCCGGAGCGCGCCAAGCACCTCCTTCTATTGGTCGTGCCTACGGCACCGTCGCGGATTCTACCGGCCAGCCCATCCAGGCTACCGCCGTCGTCCTGAAGTCCAACATCGACCCGGCGACAAAAAAGAAAAAACTCGTGTTGATGAAAGGAATGGACACCAAAGCCAACGGCCAATTCGATTTCGAAGACCTCCCCATCGTTCAGGGACTCGTCTTGCGCCTCTCCGCTACCGGGTATAAGACCCTGGACGTCCCCTTCACCATTATGCCCGCGCAAGCCGCCGCCGCAGCCGCGCCCGCAGGTCAAAGCAGCGGTAACCCCATGGCTGGTTTGCCTTCATTCGATAAAGACCTTGGCATCGTAAAACTGGCTGTCGACGTTACCCAACTGCAAGCCGCCACCGTTACCGCCAAGACGCCCCCGATGAAGCTCGAATTGGATAAGAAGGTGTTCAACGTAGCACAGAATATCGTCAGCGCCGGCGGTACAGGCGTCGACGTCATGCGCAACGTTCCCTCTGTAAACGTGGACATCGATGGGAACGTAACACTCCGCGGATCAACACCGACCATCTTCATCGACGGCCGGCCTACTACACTTACCCTCGACGAAATCCCCGCCGACGCCATCGAAAGCGTAGAGGTCATGACAAACCCTTCTGCCAAATACGACGCCTCCGGCGGCGGCGCGGGCATCCTGAACATCGTCCTCAAAAAGAACCGGAAACAAGGCTATAACGGAAGTATCTCCGCCGGACTCGACTCCCACGGCGCACCCAACGCGCTCGTAGGCCTGAACCTCCGCCAGGGTAAAGTCAACTTCTCTGCCAATGGTATGTACAATGGCATGAATGGTAAGACTATCGGGAACACCAATCGCTACACCTACCTCAGCGATACGACCACTCATCTCTTGCAGGGAGATCTCAGCCGCAATAAAGGGCACTTCATGTTCGGTCAGATCGGTGCCGACTGGTTCGTGACCAACAAGACCACCCTGTCCGCTTCCTATATCCGCGTTGGCGGCTCCTTCACTCCAACCGATGTATCCAATATTTTTACCGACTCTTACTCAGGCGCCTGGGACAGCACAAGTTATTCGCTTCGCAATTCCAGGGGCGATAGGAGTTTTCATGTCAATGGTGTCCAGAGCGGTATGAAGCACCTGTTCGATAAAAAGGGCGAAGAGCTCACCGCCGACTTCTCCTATTTCGGCGTCAACGCTACGCTTTCTCAATTGTACACCACAAGCTATTACCAGGGACAACCAGGGTCGGCTATCACGGCAGTGACGCAGCAGGAGACTGTCGGCACTTCCTCCCCGAATTTCTACACGATCCAATCGGACTATACCGACCCGCTCGGCGAAAAAACAAAACTGGAAGCAGGCGTCCGCGCCAGTATTCAAAAACTCGGCAACGACAACAACACCTATTCCCTCGATGGGCAGGGTGGAAAGACCCTCGACTCGCTTGGTATCAGCGACTATAAGAGTAACAACAACGTCTTTGCCGCTTATGTGAACTTCACCAGCGGATTTAAGAATTTCGGCTACGCACTGGGCCTCCGCGCCGAGAGCTCGAACTACAGCGGCGACTTGCTGAATACAGGCCAGCATTTCCATAACCAATATCCAATCACACTGTTCCCCTCCGTCTTCCTTAGCCAGAAGTTTAAACACGACCAGGAACTCCAGCTCAGCGTGACCCGCAAAGTCAACCGGCCAAACTTCTTCCAGTTGATCCCCTTCACCGACTATTCCGATACCCTTAACATCACCCGCGGTAACCCTGCCTTGGTGCCTGAATTCACCATCAACTCGGAAATGACTTATATGTGGACATTCCCGCATCAGAATACCTTGTTGGTGTCCGGCTACTACAAATACACGACCAACCTGATCACCCGCTACCAGGACAGCGGCCTCAACCCCATCGGCAAACCGATCCTCATCAACACCTACGAGAACGCCAACAACGCCTATACCGTTGGCGGTGAGATCACGACTACCAACACCCTGACGAAATGGTGGGACATTACGTTCAACGTCAACGTGTATGATGCGCATATCAACACCAACAACCTCAACGAGGTCTCCCAACCGGCGCTCCTGAGCTACTTTGGCAAGTTCAATAGCAACTTCAAGTTGCCGGCGAACTTTACAATCCAGTTGACAGCGATCTACCAGTCGAAGACCCAGCTGCCGGTGAACCTGAGTTCCCAGCAATTCGGGCCGCCAAACTCTTCGACGCAAAGTTCTTCACAGGGATACATCAAAGCGTACTATGGTTTCGACCTGGCCGTAAAGAAAACCTTCCTGAAAAACCAGGCTGGCTCGCTTACCGTCAGCATGACCGACATCTTCCGCACCCGCTGGTCCGATCAATATAGCACCAGTAACCTCTTCTCGCAGGAATATGACCGGCTCAAAGACCCGCAACTCGTTCGGGTCGTCTTCGCCTACCGCTTCGGAAAAATGGACCTCAACCTCTTTAAACGCAAGAGCATGAACGGCTCTGGCATGCAAGACGCCAGCGGCGGCATGCAATAAAAAAAGCCCCCGTCAAGGCGCCCCCGCAAAGGCCTCTTCGCCGGACACCATCGAACAATAGGCCGCTCATATTGCTCACAAGCGGCCTATTTTTTTACTAAATTAACAGCGCAAAAACCCAACAATATGCCACACATTGCTCTGCCCGCGGAATATCCCGGCGTCCGCAGCCTGTTCATGTATAGCCCAGCCACCGCAAAACCACCCAACGACCTGGTCCAGACCCTCCTGCATGACCCCGCTACATCCACCCTCACCCCCGGTGAAAGGGAATTAATAGCCACTTATACTTCCAGCCTCAACGAGTGCACCTACTGCGCGAATACCCACGGCGCCATCGCCAAATACCAACTCGGCGGCGACGGGAATGTAGTGGAAGCCGTCAGGGCAAACCCCGCTACGGCCCCAATCACGCCTAAACTAAAAGCCCTGCTAAACCTCGCCGCAAAGGTCCAGGTAAGCGGCAAGAACGTCACCCCCACAGATATCCAGCAAGCCCGCGAACAGGGCGCTACCGACAAAGAGATCCATGACGCGGTATTAATCGCCGCCACCTTTTGCTTGTTCAACCGCTATGTCGATGGCCTGGCAACCTGGGCCCCCGAGGACCCCCCCGTATACGACGCCATCGGCAAGCAAAGGGCCAGCGAAGGCTACCTCACCAAGCCATTCAAAGTCGCTCAACACTAAAATGGAATACCCACCAACCCCCCCAATGAAAAAGGGGCCCGGCGCATCTTTCCCTTATGCCCCAGACCCCAGTCTTTCCGATCTCGCCGGTACAGCGGCTAACCTCCGGCTTGTATCGGTACTGTGACCAGTCGCCCGACACCTCCCGATCCCACATCGATCACCCTGCGGCAGATACTAAAGGCAATCCCTGCACAAGCCAGCGCGACAAATAAAGACGACCATTCTGCCTCTACCGTAAGTCTCCCGATGGCACGGGGCGCATGCAATACCCCCACCCAAGACAAATACATGATCCCCAGCCACCACATCGCCGGGCGGACTTTAATATTGGTGAATAAGCAAAAGGCAGACAAGAAAAAGGCGGCGATCACCACATAAGACAGGAACACTTTCCCCGGCAGCCAATTCGGTATAAGGGTGATGATATAGCCGTTGTATCGAATATGTAAGACGGCGAACACGATCAGGCTTATCGCAAACAGGTAAAGGCCCGCCGCCGCCCCGAACTGGACCCATTTCGGGTCGCGGCTGCAACCAAAAGAATTGCCGCCAATGATAAAACCCCCGCTTCCCAGCATCATCGTCTCAAACGCCGGTGTCCACCCATTTGGATTGTACAGATCACCTACTAGCTTGGGCAGCCCCAGCGAGATGAAGAACACGAAGAACAACGCACCGGCCACCGCCGCAGCCATCCGGCGCCAGCGACGGATGAAAATGCCCACGGCGGCAACCAGCCATATCCCGCTGCTGACATCCACCCAAAAAAATCGCAGCGGCAGGGTCGCCGGCACCGGAAGCATGCCCGTTAGAAAATGTTGCCCCACGAGCTGGATCACCGCGAAAGCAGCAATCGCCGTGGCATATAAATATGGCCCCGCCCCTGTGATCTTTTCCATAAAGCTCAATTTTTGAAGGTAGGCCCAATTGACAGTGAAGACGGCCCCAACCCTTGTAAAATTGACCATATGCGGTAAAATAATCAGTTCAAGACCGAGACATGTTGGTACAAATTGGTACAATCGCAGGCTATCGCATTATCGCAGGCTATCGCAAGCAACCGCAAGCTATCGCAGGCTATCGCAAGCAACCGCAAGCTATCGCAGGCTATCGCAAGCAACCGCAGCTATCGCAGGCTATCGCAAGCAATCGCAAGCTATCGCAAGCAATCGCAGCCTATCGAAGCCAATGGCAGCCAATGGCACCCATGGCAGGCAATAGCCTATCACAAGCAATCGCAGGCAATCGCAAGCTATCGCAGGCTATCGCAAGCAACCGCAGCTATCGCAGGCAATCACAAGCAATCGCAAGGAATCGCAGGCTATCGCAAGCAATCGCAGGCAATCGCAAGCTATCGCAGGCAATCACAAGCAATCGCAGGCAATCCCAAACAATCACAAACAATCACAAGCAATCGCAAGCTATCGCAAGCAATCGCAGCCTATCGAAGCCAATGGCAGCCAATGGCAGGCAATAGGAGCCTATCACAAGCAATCACAAGCAAACACAAGCAATCGGAGCCAATGGCAGGAAACTGCAGCCAATCGCAGCGGACGCCCAACCGGCGGCCGCAGTAGCAGCACCACCTGGCACGATTATTCCATACCTCCGCTAGCTATGCGCCCGCTGCTTCTCATCGTCCTCACTATCCTGCTCTCGCCGTCCGCCTACTGCCAGGAAGACGGCAAGACCCTGTTCCAATCAAATTGCGCCCAATGTCACAACCCGATCCGCGTTGTCACAGGCCCCGCCCTGAAAGGCATCACGGAAAGAGTCACCGATCGCCAGCTCCTCCACGACTGGATCCATAACAACAACAAGGTACTGGCCTCCGGCAACACCTACTTCAACAACCTGTATAATTCTTACGGCAGGGCGCCGATGAATATTTTCCCCAACCTGAGCGACGCCGACATCGACGCCATAATCAAATATGTAGACACCTACGCCGCACCCCTGGCGGCAACCAATACCTCCAATTATGCACCCCATCCCGAGCAGGACGACCACACGACCTTATTCGGTATCGTGACCTTTATCCTCGCGGTCTTCGTCGGCGGTCTCTACCTTGTCAATACCAACCTTAAACGGCTCGCCGATGAAAAACGCGGCCTCCCAGCCCAACCCCACATCCCTTTCTACCGCAATAAGTATTACATCACCGCCTTCTCATTCGTCATTTTTATGCTCCTTGGTTGGTGGATGATAGAATGGGGCGTCGGCCTCGGTCGTCAAAAGAACTATCAGCCGCAACAACCTATCTTCTTCTCGCATCGCGTCCATGTGGGTCTCAACCAGATCAATTGCCTGCTCTGCCATGGCAATGCATGGGAAAGCAAACACGCCACCGTACCTTCTCCAAACATTTGTATGAACTGTCACGCCGCGATCACCGAATATCACGGCGAAAAGCTCACCCGCCCCGACGGTAGCCGCGTCGACCCCAATGAAGAAATAAGGAAATTATACAGCTATACAGGCTTTAACCCGGATAGCAACCGATACACCCGCCCCGGGCATCCCATCCAGTGGGTAAAGATCCACAACCTCCCGGACCTGGCCTACTTCAACCATGCACAGCACGTTAGGGTAGGAAAAGTGCAATGCCAGACCTGTCATGGTCCTATCCAGGAGATGGACGAGGTACGCCAATTTGCAGACCTTAGCATGGGCTGGTGCATCAATTGCCATCGCACCACCAAAGTCGATTTCCCAACCGGCAGCGGTAACGCAAGCACAGGCGGCGTTCACGGCAACAACTTCTATAACATCTATTCGAAGTTCAAGAAAGACCTGAAAAACGGTGACATCGATTCCGTTACCGTTGAAGCCATCGGCGGCACCGAGTGCCAGAAGTGCCACTATTAAAGCTAAGATCAGCGCGACCTGCCAGAAAATCCTCGCTTAACACTTGTATATACAACTCCCCGAAAAACGAAAATGCGACCCCTCTGACGTCAAAACTAAGACTTGGCTCGCGCACCAAGCAAACCAGCAAATCAGCAAACCAGCAAACCAAGCAAACCAGCAAACCAGCAAACCAGCAAACCAAGCAAACCAGCAAATCGCAAACCAGCAAATCATCAAATCATCAAACCATCAAATCAGCAAACCAGCAAGCCAGCAACCATTCAACTTTCTCAGACATAAAACGGGTAATGCGGTAACATGCCTGCTAATCGGGCAGCCCGACCGGCGGCGGCCTATCCGGAACCACCACCGGCGCCGGCTCGGGAACAACTTCAGGCGGAGGCGGCTCATCCTGCGGATGAAACTCCCTTCCATCCTTTCCATACTCATAAGGGCCCCGGTAAACTTCGGGGATCTCACCCGGCCAGTTCCCATGCCCCGGCACGATCGGCGTCGTCCACTCCAGCGTATTGGCCTTCCATGGATTTCGCTCGGTGACCCTGTCCCCCCGGAAGATCGATGAAAAGAAATTATACAAGAACACGAGTTGCGCCGCAAACGACAAGATCGCGATCGCGGAGATAAATTCATTCAGCCCCTCGAATTGATTGAAGCTCACCCAAGCCGAGAAGTCAAAATAACGCCTCGGCATTCCCGCCAAGCCCTCATAATACATCGGCCAGAAGATCAGGTAGGCCGCGGGCAAAGTGATCCAAAAATGCACGTACCCGAGAAAAGGATTGATATGCCGCCCGAACATCTTCGGAAACCAATGATAGATACCCGCAAACATCCCAAAGACTGCCGATACCCCCATCACCAAATGAAAATGCGCCACCACGAAATAGGTGTCATGTAACTGGATGTCGATGGCCGAATCACCCAGGAAAATACCCGTCAACCCGCCGGAAATAAAGGTGCTCACAAAACCGATCGCGAAAAGCATGGCCGGCGTGAATCGGATGTTGCCCCGCCACAACGTAGTGATCCAGTTAAAGACCTTGATAGCGGAAGGCACGGCGATCAATAACGTCAACAACACAAATATTGACCCCAAAATAGGATTGAGCCCGGTTACGAACATGTGGTGCGCCCATACCATAAAACTCAAAGACAGGATGGCAAACATCGACGCCACCATAGCAGGATAGCCGAAGATCGGCTTGCGGGCATTCACGCTGATGATCTCCGAGACCATCCCGAAGGCTGGAAAGATCACGATATAGACCTCGGGATGCCCGAGGAACCAGAAGAGATGCTGATAGAGGATAGCACTACCTCCTGTATAGGGTAGGGCCCTGTTCGTCGTGCCCATGAAAATATCGGAAAGAAAAAAGCTCGTTCCCGCATTCCTGTCGCATAGCAGCAGCACAAAACCAGCCAGCAACACCGGAAACGACAATAGACCCATGATCGCCGTAAACAACAGGCCCCAGACGCTCAACGGCAACCTGTTCATGGCCATGCCCTTCGTGCGCATATTCAGCACAGTGGCGATGTAGTTGATCCCCCCCATCAAAGTAGAGACGACAAAGAATACCAGGGAGATGATCCACAGATCAAGTCCCAGACCCGAAGAAGAATTTGGATCGTGCAAAGCACTCAGTGGTGCATACGCCGTCCACCCCACCCCGGAAGGGCCCCCAGGTACAAAGAATGACACTAGCATGATCACGCTGGCAATAAAAAAACTCCAATAGGATAGCATATTGATAAACGGCGAAGCCATATCCCTCGCCCCAACCTGCAACGGGATCAGGAAATTGGCGAAAGTCCCGCTTAACCCGGCCGTCAGCACAAAGAAGATCATAATCGTTCCATGCATCGTCATCAACTGATAATAGTTGACAGGCTGCACCTTGCCATCTACAAAAATATGGCCGGCCAGCCGCTGCATGATCGTATAGGAACTGTTGGGATAGCCCAGTTGTAAACGCATCAGGACCGAAAGGAAGCCGCCGATAACGGCCCACACCATGCCCGTTATCAGAAATTGCCTGGCTATTACTTTATGGTCGGTGCTGAAAACGTAATGCGTGAGAAAGGATTTATTTTCCATGTAGTCGGGCTCCCCGCTGCGAACGCAACAATTATGCCCCACGCTCAGTCGCAAACCAAAGCGGCAAAACGGCAAACCAAAGCGGCAAACCAAAGCCGCAAACCAGAGCGGCAAACCAGCTCCGCAAACCAATCATCGTCCGTCACCAAAAAACAATTCGACCGCGGAAACTCGGAGCTCATTCGCTCCAAATGATATAACACCCCGTCTTCCCTGCGCTCGCGGACACAAGACTGCAGCCAGATAATCATTAGAAAATCTCCTCCTTACGCTTGCCCACATCCAGCCGCAGGCCGGGTGCAGATCGCCAAAAAACGATCCGAATGCTCCTCCAAGAAAACGTGCTTGTTATTCAACGTTTTAAACGAAGCAAAGACGCCAAATCGGCGGTCCACGGCTAAGTCGCTGATTTGCAACGACGCGTGCGCACCGGTAAAAGCGCACCATCGACGGCAGCAGATACTGGATGCACCAGAGTAAGATTTAAGGGCAAAATATTACGATTTAATCAGGCTTGCCTTAATTTTCCCTATTGACAATCAACTAATTGCCCAGATGTCCACTTTCCAGCCGTACGATTTTCCCTCACCGGACGTTTAATAGGCGGACTTCGGTCCCCGTATCTAATACCCTAAATGAAAACGACTCTAATGAAGCACGTAGACTACCTCTATTTCAACATCTACAACTATTTCTATCGCGTTAGTCAGGAACGCCCTACCGCTAACCCCCGCCTCCAAACCATGTACTTGTTCTCGATCGGCTCCGGCGGCTGGCTGTTATTGTTCGAATCGATCTACCTGCATTTTATCAAGCATACCCGCTTTGTTTCACCAATGCAATCCATGATCTTCGCTACCTCCATCTACACGTTGACCGCCTTTTTCTTTCATTATATCTTTATCGTCCGCGACCGCGATCTTCGCATCTTCGGCCGCTATGAGGAGACATTTTTACAAAACCCGAGGCAAAAACAGCATTTCTTCGTTTCCCTGGCTGTATTGGCAATGCCTTACGCAATACTCATGTCATTCGCGCTGATTTTCCCAAGGCACTAGCAGTAAATCCCATAGCGATCTACCAGATGTTCACCCGCACACTATCGGGCGCATACATCTTGTCTCCGGGCTTGATGTTAAACGCCTCGTAAAATTCGGGCACGTTTACCAGCGGGCCATTCACCCGTTCTTTTTCGGGTGAGTGTTCATCCGTCATCACCTGCGTGACCAGTGCCTTCTTACGCTTTTGGAACATCCAGCCATAAGCATATCCAAGGAAGAATCGTTGCAACGGCGTATACCCGTCGATCTTTTCGCCCTTTTTATAGGTATCGGTCTTCTTGAACGCATCGAGGCCCAGCAGGATCCCGCCAAGATCGGCGATATTCTCACCTTGCGTCGCACTCCCGTTGATATGTAATGTATCTACCGGCACAAAGCCATCGAATTCCTGGATGATCTTCTGTGCCCGGTGTGCAAACTGCACCGAGTCGGCTGCCTGCCACCAGCTCTTCAGGTTTCCGTCTGCATCGTACTGCCGCCCCTGGTCGTCAAAGCCATGCGTCATCTCATGCCCGATCCAGTTGGCGCCCGCATAACCGTAGACGAACGCATCGTCCAGCTCCGCATCCCGCATTCCGGGGATCGTAAATCCCGCGGCCGTCATCACGATCTCATTGTTGCTTGGATTGTAATAGGCATTGTACGTCTGCGGACTCATCTCCCATTCGTTCCTGTCCACGGGTTTTCCCAATTTACCCAGGTTATAGTGATACCACCAGGCCCGCGCCCGCTGCATATTCAACACAAAAGGGCCCCGGTCGATCTCCAGACTGCTGAAGTCTTTCCACTTGTCTGGATAGCCGACCTTCTTCGTCATCCGCGCAAGTTTATCATAGGCTCTTTGCTTAGTACTGTCACTCATCCAAGTTAATTTTTCGATCCGCTCCTTGAACGCCGCCCGGATATTCTCGATCAGCTCACTATAGCGTCGCTTGGCCGTATCGCTGAAAAATTCCTTCACGAACAATTGCCCCAGCGCCTCACCCATGGCTTGCTCCTCGGCATCGATCACCCTTTTCCACCTGGGTTTTGGTTGCTTGACACCCGACAGCAAAACCGTATAATCGAAATAATGCTGGTAAGTTGATGTGTCCAGGTAAGGCGCACTACGGTACACCAGGTGGAAACTGAGATAATCCTTCCAATCCTGTAGCGGCGTGTTCGTAAGTTCCTTGCTCAAAGCACTAAAGAATTCAGGCTGGCCCACGATCACCGAGTCCAGCTTCCCCGCACCTACGGCTGTGAAATAAGACACCCAATCAAAACCGCCGCCAAGCCCCTGTAATGCAGCCACGGTCATTTTATTGTAGTTCTTGTTCGGATCACGCAGCGCGGCTCTCGCCCGCGAGGCAGCCGCCAGCCTCGTCTCCAGTTGCAATACGGCATTTGCCTTAGCCGTCGCCAAAGCACTGGCTGCTCCCAATTGCATAAACGTCGCCATGAGGTATTGACTGTAAGCTTTTCTCACGGCCACCGCGGCACTGTCAGTCTTGAAATAGTAGTCTTTATTCGGCATCCCAAGCCCGCCCTGCCCAAGCTCGAACGCCATTTCAGCGCTGTTCTTATCGTCCTGTGCTACATAATCGAAGAATAGTACGCGGATACCCATCAGGTGAAAAGCGCCGACCGCCTTCACAATCTCCGGCTTCGATTGGATACCATTGATCATTAGCAATTCAGGCCGCAATGGCGCCAACCCTTGTTTTTCGATATCGGCTGTATCCATACCGCTGAACCAAAAGTCGCCGATCTTTTGCGGAATGGACCCCGCCGCCGCCTGTTGATGTGCCGCATCTTCATTCACTTTTCTCAACCTGCCATAGATATCCTCCTCGACCAGGTTGCCCAGCCCCCAGCCACTCTCCGCATCGGGGATCGGCGTCTTCTTTAACCATCCCCCGTTGGCAAATAAGAAGAAATCATCTCCAGGGCGAACCGAGCTGTCGATATTCGCAGTCAGGAAATCGCGTTTCGAAGCAGGGGTTGATGGCGTGCAGGCAGCCGCCAGCAGCACCAGCAGCAAACAGGTAATGAGTATGCTTTTCATATGCTGAATATAAACCAAACAAAAAACAACAACAACTTGTAACTATTTTACTCTAAATTGACGACAAAAATACCCAGTCCAAGGGACTTTGAAATACGAACGGAGTATACTATTACTGGTGCTGGGCCTTATCCGTCTCAGCGGCCTCGCCCAGGTGGAGGTAAGGGGAACGGTATACGACCAGTCGCAACTCTTTGCCATGCCCGGTGTCAGCGTCATGAGCACATCCGGGCAGGGGACAACGACCGACTCGCTGGGCCGCTACAGGCTCAAACTTCCCCTTTCGGATTCTGTTTTTTTCTCTTACCTGGGAAGGCGCACCGCCAAATTCCCCGTAAGAAGGATAGCCCGCGACTATCCGCTCGACATGAGCCTGGCGGTAAGGGTGGACAGCCTGCCACTCGTCGTCGTGCGGCCAAAACCCTATCGTTATGACTCGGCAGAGAACCGCGACGAATACCGGAAGGTATTTGAATACCAGCCCGACTACGTCGTCGGCGGAGCAAATGGCGGCATTGGGTTCAACCTCGACATGCTCTTCAACGCCAAAAAGAATCGCCAGACCCTCTCGCTGCAGCGCCGGCTGTTGGAAGAAGAACAAGACAAATACGTAGACTATCGGTTCAACAAAACCCTAGTCAAAAGGCTCACCGGCCTCCAGCGGCCCGCCATCGACACGTTCATGCGCCTCTACCGGCCCAGCTATCAATACATCAAGAACTGCGAAAACGAGTACGAGTTCTACAAGTACATCAAGGACTGCAGCATTTACTTCC